>CAZUXI010000012.1:0-5900 GCA_964624115.1 uncultured Candidatus Peribacteria bacterium | reverse complement strand
CAAATGAACCTGGTAGAAGAGATTGAACATCCTGAACTCAATACTGAGTTTTTCAAAAAGATTGTTGGCGAAGAAAAAACACTCGACCAAGTGAAGGCAGACATCAAAGAAAATCTTGAAACTCAGAAAAAGCAGGACAACAAAGTAAAACGTGAAAACGAATTCCTCGATAAACTTGCTGATCTCACCCAACTTGAACTCCCAGCAATTCTTGTGGAAGAGGAGATTCACGGCATGATCGACGAATTCAAACACGAACTTGAAAACCGCGGTATCGACTTCCAGAAATACCTTGAAGACGCTAAAAAAGAAATGAAAGACCTCGAAGAAGATCGTCGAAAAGAGGCCGAAAAACGCCTCCGCCTCCGCTTTGGTCTCCAAAAAGTGTTCGAAATTGAAAAAATCGAAGTAACACCCGAAGAGCTTCAGAAAGAGGTCGATCACCTTATTCACCTTTATCCGCCATCAGAACAGGATAAAATCAAGAAGGAGTACGAAGAAGGTTCTTACATGCTCCGTCGCCTGGAGAACAAACTCCGTATTGAGAAACTATTTGAAAGATTCTTGACAAAATGATAAGATATGAGGATATCTCTGGAGTTACCTTCGAGCTCTATCCTCAAAAAATATCTTAAAGACTTGTCATGAGGCCATTTCTCCTCACCGGATCAATCATCTGTACCGTCCTGATTTTGATTTTGGGTTTTGAAAACCTTGGTGCCACAGCGAGTGGATTCCTTTTCCTTTTTGCCCCAATTGAAACACCCTTCTTTCTCATCATGGGACTCAGTTTTTTGGGCATCATTACCGGTGTCTTTTTTACGCTCCTCATCCTCAATATCTTACGAAGTAACAGCGAGGAAGAAGAGGCTCCAGGGAACGAATGGTAAGATTTAAGTACACATTTTTTATTCAAAAAAATTTCTATTGAATAAAATATGTATACACTGTATGGTTCGCATGTGATACCAAAGTATCTTTTCTACTCACGGTAATTTTTGACTGTGCTCAAGCACCTTTTTACCTCAAATACCCGCGTAAAACTCCTCACCATTTTCTTAAATAATCCGGAAAGTGAGTACTTTATTCGTGAACTCACCCGTAAACTCGACGAACAAATTAATTCCGTTCGCCGTGAACTTGATAATCTCAAAATGATGGGCTTGTTAAAAACCAAGTCCAAAAATCGCAAAAAATACTACGTAGTGAACAAGAATTTTGTTATCTACAATGAACTCAAGAGCATCATCCTTAAATCCGGCACCGATCACAGTAGTATTGCACAAAAAATCCAAACCTTCGGTGAACTCGACCTCATCATTCTTTCCGGAATTTTTATTCAACAAGAAGAGTCCGCCATCGACCTCCTCCTCGTCGGCAACATCGACCGCAAACGCCTCGAAGAGTTTTTTACGAGTGAACTTCAAACCTCCCGCCCTGTCCGTTTTTGTATCATGAACAAAGACGAATACCTCTACCGCCTCAAATTCAACGACAAATTCATCCACGACATCCGCGACGACAAAAACAATGTGGTGATCCTGAATAAACTCAACGAGTAAAATTCCAAGCTTTCCAAGCATCAACCGACCAATAAATATTAAATATTCTAAATTAGAATTTATTTGAAAGTTTGATGCTTGATGATTTTAATTTTCATAGGAAAGCCTTGTTGATAGTACCCGCGCTTTTATTGGTACGTTATTGAGCGTACCAAAAATATCCATTACAATACTCCCGAAAATAACATTCAAATCATGTCCAACGTCCACCCTAACCAACCCTACGAGCGCAGTGGCGACAAAATAAACTCCAACTATTTTGAAGAATACCTCCTGAAAATTTACGAAACCCGTGACAAAATGGGTCTCACCCAAAACCTCCGTTATATTGAAGCCGTTATGGTCGAAGTTGACCCGGAAGCCGTCAAAAAATACATCTGCGAACTCCTCATCATGACCCCCTACGAATATGTTCGTTCTTTCGAAGACGAACGTTTCCGCTACCACCTCCTGCGCATCAGCCCAGAAAACCCAGATTTTATTATTCGTGAACCCCTCCAGGATCTCAAAGATACGGTCTGGGCTCTCAATTTCCTTTCCCCAACAGCCCAGAAAAAACCTTTCACCCGCTACATCGGAGAAGTGGTAAGTGTAAAAAATCTTCCCGAAGCAGTCACTAAACTCAAAGAGTGCGGTGTGAGATTTCAAGGCGATCTACCACAAAACCCGGAACCCAATTACATCCACTGGACCAACTACTCCATTTTTACCTGGAACCACATCGGCTACGTACAAGAGTACCAAGGCGAACGAGACTACCTCAAAGACCGTGACTATCAATTCACCGAAGAAGATCTCAACCTTTTTAAACGCATGAAAGAGATCCAAAGCGAAATGCAGATCATGAAATACGTCCTCCCCATCGACCACCTTGCGACCCGCGTCTACTGTCATGACCGAGAGCATGCCATCCTGGAATACCTCACTATGAGCTCTTATTTCTTTTGGGGTGCTTATGACATTGAGGATCAAAACTCTTCAACCAACATCACGCGCAACACCCACGGGGTCAAAGAGTCTCGCAGTCCCGCCAAAGTATTTACCGCGAACAACACCCCTTACTACGTGAATCACATCGTGAAACTTCCATCGCCCACCGAAGATTTTGTTCGCAATTACGGGCGGCGTATGCATCACATTGCGTATGCGGTCGTTGACGGTCTCTATGGGAAAGCCGAAGACGACTACCAAAACGTTGATTTCGTTGTCGATCAACTCAAAAAAGCAGAAAAAGAGTTTCTGCTTCACGTGATCGGTTCTTGCAAAGAAGGTCTCAAACAGATCTTCTCTAAAACCTCCGATTTCTCCTACCTCATAACCGAGTATATCCAGCGCTGTGACGACTACGAAGGCTTTTTTACCAAGGAAAACGTCGCTGCCCTCACCATGGCCGCTGGCGAAGATGCCGACGCAAAATAAATTCAAAGCTTTCCAAGCATCAAACCATCAATAAAATCCAAAATCCCAAAAGTAAAATAACCAAATATTAGGATTTTAAAATTTGAACTTAAAATTTATTTGGTCGGTTGATGCTTGATTATTTGAATTTATTTCACTGAGTTTATCTCAGCCACAGGTCTATAACTTTGCCGATGAATATTGCTTACCCCCAGTTCTTTCAATTTTTGAGTATGCAGTGCCGTCCCATACCCCTTATGAAGCTCAAACCCATACCCCGGATACGCCCGCGCCAACTGCTCCATCAACTCATCCCGAAATACTTTGGCCATGATTGAAGCTGCCGCAATCTCGACCACGAGGCCATCACCCCGAATAATACTCTGACTGGGAAAGGGGAGTTGAAACTTATCACGCCCGTCGATCAGGAGAAGCGTTGGTTCTGAATAAGAACTTTTGGTCGCTAAATCTTTAAGTGCCCGGTTGAAAGCCAAATTCGTCGCGGGTATCAATCCCATCCCGTCAATTTCGACATTGTCAGCAACACCAAGCCCAAAAACTGCCCGTTTACTGAGCTGATCAAACAAAACTTTTCTGTGAATTTTTGATAATTTTTTTGAATCCTGAATTCCGGAAATGCGAGTCCGTAATTTTTTCCCATCAGCAGAAATCTGAGGAAAAAATAAAGCGCAGGCGACCACAGGACCCGCCCAGGGGCCTCTCCCTGCTTCATCCATTCCAACCAAAACCGGTGATTTTCCCTCCAACACCAAACTGCCCTTTTTTCGAATCCATTGTTCGGCTTTTTGCAATGCCATCTTTTGATTTTTGTTGGTTATCATGTATTTGGCTTGGAAACAAAAAAGGCAGCTCCGTACGAAGCTGCCTCGAAAACTCACATCAAACTTTTAGAGAAAAGAGGTTTGGCCCTTTTCATCAGAAGCTTCATCGGCCTTTGTTTCTTCTTTTACAGGTTCTTCAGAAGTTACTGGAGTTTCTTCCTGAACCGCTTCAGTCTGAAGATCAGCAGGTGTTGATTCCATAACCTCTTCTGTTGGAGTAATAACGGTCGTTTCTTCAATCATTGCTTCAGTTGCCGGTTCAGTGGAAGCCTCTACTTCTTCCATAACAACTGCGACCGGAGCAGCATTATAACCTTTCTTTTCAGAGTATTTAACATCTTTTTCAACCAAACCCAGTTTGGTTTTGAGGCGATTTGCAGCCGTATCAGACTCACGAAGATGATTTAATTTTGCCCGGCGAACACGGAAAGTCTTCATGATCTCAATCTTAGCAACATTTGGAGAAAACACCGGGAAAATCTTTTCAACACCAATACCCTCCACAACTTTACGAACCGTAATAGTTTTATTTGGGCCATGACCCGGACTCAAGGCAATGACAAGTCCCTCAAAAATCTGGATACGTTCTTTTTCACCTTCACGGATTTTCTGATGCACACGGACCCGGTATCCTGGACGGACAACTGGAACTTTCGCATGTATAAACTGTTTTTGGATCGCCTGTACTTTTAAGTTAGTCATGGTATTGAAGGGCTGAAATCTTTAAATGCTTGCGTACTGTAATAGTTTTTTGCGTAAAAATCAACAAATACTTTGCAGAATTTGTATATATTTATTTTTCTCCTGCTGAAAACTTTTCATCTTTTTTTGCAGATGGCTTCGAAGAGACAATTTACTCTTTAATACATCGTCAATTTTCTGTTTCAAAACTGAGACTGAAACCTCATCAAGCGGAATCACCTGGTCAGACATTTCCAGCATCGTCATGACACCATCCACTTTATCGCTATAACACAACGCAACCATTGGCGTTGAAACGAGTGCACTGAGAATTAAAGAATGAAGGCGCATGCCAACCACCAACTCTGCTTTTTGCAGGTGGGAAAGTATCTGAGGAAGTTGATAAGCGCGACTAATGACTTCCGTCGCTTTGGCGATTTTACAGAGCTGTGCGACCTGTTTCAAAAGCATAAAGTCATCGTCCTGTTGCCACTGCATTGGTAATAAAACGGTTCGCATCTGATATTCCTGTTCAAACCAATCAATAATTTCAGCAAGTACTTTTGCGCGTTTGAGATCATTTCCATCAATCCAAGGGCGCAAACTCAAAACAACATAAGGTTGAGCACTTTCAGTTTCAGAAATACTTGAAGAAGAAAGCGCTTTTCGGAGGAAAAAAGCCGGATCAGGTAAAACAGTCATCTCTTTTGAAACTGAATCAGGAAGACCTAAGTTTCTAAGTAACTGCGCAGATATTTCATCACGTACAATAATTTTTTCACTCCAGGAAAAAGCAACTTTTGTCAGCCAGCGAGCGATTCGACCTTTCAGTGGCCCAACACTCTGCCCCATCATGAGAATCTTTTTTCGATAAACCCGTGCGACGAATACCTGTAAGAACCAAATAATAATGGCATGGAACTTTTCATCGGTAAATAAACCACCACCACCTAAAATAAACAGATCAGAAGATTTTATTTTTTTTAATGTTTTTTTAAGTTCACCATTTTTGACATTCCGAAAAAAACTCCGAAGTCCTGCTGGTACTAAAAAATAACTCGAAACACCATGAAGTTTATGAGTATCCATTGGGTCACTACTTAATACTGCTACTTCATAATCCAAATGATAAGCAGCCGAAAGCAGTTCCCAAATCCCCTGAAGAATGGCCTCATCCCCAAGGTTTGAAGCACCATAATTTCCACAAATGAGCACCTGTTTTTTCATATTTCCGTAAATTGGTCTCTAGGAACCGTAATAAAACTCAAGTAACTGCATTATGTCTATTGTGCCAGAAGAAATATATTGACAAAAAATAAAAATATGTATACATTCACACTCTATTAACTCCATCACATAATTTTTATACCTATGTTAGATCGATTCAAAGGTCCGAGTACACCTTCTACTCCAACTC
>CAZUXI010000011.1:0-6369 GCA_964624115.1 uncultured Candidatus Peribacteria bacterium | reverse complement strand
AGCCTTGGTGAGCCTTTACCTCACCAACTAGCTGATAGGCCGCAGGCTCCTCCCATAGCGCATTGCTGCTTTACCCTTTCGGGACCATCCGGTATTAGCCTCTATTTCTAGAGGTTATCCCTGACTTTGGGGTAGATACCAACGTGTTACTCACCCGTCCGCCGCTCCCGACACTCTATCTACAAATTGCCTTACCGTGATAATTTGTAAGCAGGGTGTCGGGCGCTCGACTTGCATGTGTTATGCACACCGCCAGCGTTAATCCTGAGCTAGGATCAAACTCTTCATATAAAGTTTGATTACTTTGCACGTATGCAAAGATTTTTAATTGTTTGATGTAGTACTTTTCATTGAGTTCAAACTCTCAATAAAAGGGGACATTTTGTCTCTACTGCATCCTAAATGTTATATAGGATTAACCAAGTTGTTAAAGGTCAAAGTTTTTTGTTGTGCGACCCAATTGAAATCTCAAGTACGAGTTACAAGTGGTGTTAGGCAGAACTTAAAACGCTCACAATATTTCCTGAGAGCGTGTGTATTCTATGAAATCGGTCGGCACGAGTCAAGAACATTTTCTATAAAATACCGACAGAGGAGAAAAAACATGGTAAAATACAGATAGTAACTGCAAAATAAAATCTCATTTAACCTGCATACACATGCTGCAAAGTATTTACTCAGACGACCACTCAAATATGAGTATAAAAAATAGTCATAAATCACCTCTTGGGAGTGTTCTTATTCCAATGGTTGTAGAAAAAACACATCTTGGTGAAAGATCTTACGATATATATTCTCGATTATTAAAGGATCGAATTATTTTTTTGGGATCTGCCATTAACGACTCCGTAGCAAATTCAATTATTGCTCAACTTCTTTTTTTGGAAAGCGAAGATCCTAAAAAAGATATCACCCTCTATATTCAATCACCAGGAGGGCATGTAACGGCTGGTCTTGCCATCTATGATACAATGCAACATATCAAGCCGGATGTTTCAACCGTATGTATCGGACTTGCAGCATCGATGGGTGCAGTACTCTTGGCAGGTGGTGCAAAAGGGAAACGTTTTTGTTTGCCTAATGCTGAGGTGATGATTCATCAACCCCTCGGTGGTACGGAAGGACAAGCAAGTGATATCTATATTCATGCCCAACACATTATTAAAACAAAAGAGCGGCTGAATGGGATTTTAGCAAAACATACTGGTCAATCACTCAAAACTATCGAACGAGATACCGATCGAGATAACTTTATGTCAGCAGAAGATTCTATGAAATACGGTCTGGTTGATAAAGTCGTAATTAAACGTCCAAGTTCAAAAAATTAACGTAGAAATAAAAATCTCAATACTTAGTACTAAACTTAAATAAATCTAAAATCCCAAGGTCTGAATTTTCAATCTTGGGATTTTTTTGTTGAAGTATCTTTGTTGATGTTGAGAGTAGTTTGAATTCTACCTATTTAATTGCTGCAAACTCAATCGCATAATCCACAATCTTCCCTGCAATATCCTTTCCAGTAATTTGAGTAAGACCCTTAAAACCTGGATTTGAATTGACCTCCATAACAAGAGGACCCTTTTTTGATCGAAGAATATCGACACCTGCAATTTGTAAACCAACAGCATGAGCCGCGCGGAGGGCAACATCTTTCTCTTCCTCCGTCATTTCTACAATTTGAGCTTCACCGCCAAGTTCTAAGTTGGAGCGGAATTCCCCTTCCTTTGCCTGACGCATCATGCAACCTTCAACTTTTCCGTTAATAACAAAAACTCTCAGATCAGCACCTTCGGCTTCAGCAATAAATTCTTGAAGTATGAGGAAGTTTGTTCCAATTCGCTCGATGATAAAATCAAGTGCTGAATTTAATGAGCGGCGACTTTCCATAATAATAACTCCACATCCAAATGAGCCAAAAGCAGATTTAAGAATGACAGGATATCCTCCAATGCTTTCAATGGCATGATCAAGATACTCAAACTTCCTTAAAAAAACTGTTTGAGGTACCGGAATATTTTTTTTACTGAGGACCTGAATTGTTCGGAGTTTGTTTTTTGCAACCATAATGGCCTCATATTTATTCACCACTGGCACACCCATGAGCTCAATCTGCTTTAGAATTGAAAGTTCAGCTTCAAGTCTGTTGGCGATTTCGACTCTTGGGATAATAACGTCACAATTTTGAATGCTTGCGTTATGATCAATAACATCAAAGGTGTTATCGTGGTAAAACATTAAATAGCGATCAACCGGCATAATCTGGGTCGTATGACCACGATCTTCAATAGCTTTTTTGAGCATCTGTATCTCTGGTGTGGTGATCCGGCTTTCGTCTTTCTTCATTAATATAGGATTGAAGTCCAAAATGCCGATGGTAAGTTTCTTTTTATTGGTACTCATGAAACAAGTGTAATGGCGTATTCAATAAGTTTTTTTGCAACATCAACCGAGCTGCTCTTCGTAATCCCGCTCAGGCCAGCACATGCGTTCATTTCCATAATGACCGGACCATTTTTACTTCGCAAAATATCGACTCCGCATGTTTCAAGTCCAAGTGCTTTTGAAGCCTGAATCGCAATCTTTTTTTCCTCTTCAGTAAGTTCGACTGCTTCAGCATTTCCGCCGAGCATGAGGTTTGAACGAAAATCGCCCACCGGGGCACTTCGTTTCATGGATGCCACTACCTTTTCGCCAATAACAAAAGCGCGATAGTCTTCCCCTAAGGATTCAGCAACATACTCTTGAATGAGAATTAAATTTCCCTCATTAAATTTCCAAATAATATCAAGTGCCGAAAGGAGTGAGCGTCGACTTTCAATAATCGCCACACCTTTTCCATGGGTTCCAAAAATTGATTTGAGAATAACCGGATAACCGCCAACCATTTCAATTGCTTTATCGAGAAATTCAAAAGATCGAACAACGATAGTTTTTGGGACGGGAATTTTATTTTTGGTGAGCAGTTGAAGAGTACGAAGTTTATTCATCGCATTAAGAATCGGTTGATATCGATTTACCAATGGGATACCAAGAAGCTCAAACTCCTTAATGATCGAAATCTCTTGGTCAATTTTTCTTACAACATTAATCCTGGGAATAAGTACATCGCAACCTTTTAACGGCTTCCCCTTATAACGAATTTCCGATTTACCCTGTTCGTAACCCAACTGACAAAATTCAGGAAGATAGAGTACGGGTTGATGCCCAAGTTCCCGAACCGCCTTCGAAAGCAAAAATGAGCCTTTCTGTGTATTTTTGAGAAAGTTGCCCTTTTCCCGCCCAAAATGAATATTGGTGCGTTCAGCATTTTGAATATTGTAAAAGTCCAAAATGCCAATTCTTAGTTTATTTTTCATAAAAACGAAAATAGCGCTCATCTTATACACGCCAACCTTTTTTGAAGCAAGTTCTTCCAGTGTACAAATAAAAAAATCCCGTTAATATTTAAACAGTCATTGTTTACTTTGAAATAAAAATTATGAAACTAAATTTCCCCAAAAACTTTAAATTTTTTATCAGCATTCTCTGTGTCACAGTGCTCACTGGATGTTTTAACTTTGGTTCAACCCCCAACACTGACAATGATGCCCGACTCAAAACTTATGAGTCTCCCACCTACACCGTAAAAATTCCGAAAGAATGGGATGTTATTGAAAAAAATACCTTTACCGCTGAAATACCTCCTGAAACTGATGTGGTTTTCAGAAACAACGTCAAGAATGAAACCTTTACCCCGAGTGTCGCTATCCAAAAAAACAATCTTTTAGAACCAGTAAATTCACTCGAATATAGTAAGCTTGTTATGAATCGACAAAAAAATGGGCTCTATGAATACAAAGAGTTAAAACGCGACGAATACAAAGTGAAAATTGGTGATAAAGAAGAAAGTTCATCCTATGTCGTTTTTGAAGCAAAAAAGAGTCTTGATGAAAAAAGTGTCCGATATCTTCAAACCTTTGCAGTGAAAGATAAGACAGGCTATATAGTTCTCGGCGCCGTTTCGCCACTTGAAAATGAGAACAATATAAAAACCCTTGAAGAAATTTTGAAATCATTTAGAGTCAAATAGCAAAAATCAGTCAAATAGCAAAAAGTCAGCAAAGAAACATGCCGGGGTGGCGGAATTGGTAGACGCGCGGGACTTAAAATCCCGTGGTAGCAATATCGTGCGGGTTCGATTCCCGCCCTCGGCACCATTTCATCTGTTCGAGATGCAAGATGATGGTTTTTAATCAACTGTATAAACTCTACCTATCGTCCCATCAGAGACAATTCTCAAACGAGTATGTCCAAAAAATGAATCATACCCAAACATTCCTTCGCCAAAAGAGATTTTTGATGTACCATCTCCATAATTATTTTCTTCAATATTGCCCTTGGTGGCATTTTGAATCACATGAACATCATTACTTTCACGCTTTGGTACAAGGAGAGGAATTTTTCTGGAAACAGCGAGCATTTCAATATGGCCTGCATTAACTCGAGATGGATGCATCAAAATCAAAACTCCTTGTTTTGGGAATGCGCGAACAATCGCAGATTGATTCACAGCGTTTGATCCAAAGAAACTACTATCGAAAATCACGACACCTTCACGTTCACGATTGTCTTCGTCACACCGTAAAACGTCAAATACTTTATCACAAGAAATTTCTGCAGAATAAAACTCCATAAGTGGAGCTTGGTCAGGGAATTCAACCTTTTGAACTCCATTCATTTGTGGCAATGGGCGAACTTGAACAATATGTGCAGTATTTTCTGAACGAACAAACTCAACCTGAACAGGAATACCATATGCTTGTTGGAGGAGTTGACTCGCCTGAAGCGCTCCTATAGTAGCACCCGTATGTGTGAGTTTAAGGACAGAAAACGAATCAGGTTGAATAAGAACACTCTCGGTGGCGAGAGGGTAAGAAGCGCTATTGATAAATGTACCCCTCAGAAGTTTGTCGACTTCGTAATGAACAGGAAAACCTAAATCTCCATAATAAAGTGTGCACAGCTTGCCTTCTGGCGGTCGCGAGCTGTTGACATGGCCAACTTCGCCAGTTACTGCCACTTGCAAGACGATCCCCATCGTTTCATGGGTTATACCATATTGTGCGCGATAATCTTGGGCCTCAGGTGTATTGCAAGAACGGTAAACAGAAAAAACAGCATCACGAAATATTTCAAAGGGAGCAAAAGGTGGAATCATCTGACTGTGATAAATACCGGCCCCCGTAACGATATCCCCATCTTCAGAATTTGCAGCGCTACTACGAACATAAAGGCCGGTTTCGTTTGAAAAACTTAAGTAATAACTCAAAAGCTCGTCTGTGACGTCTTGTCCTTCAATCCAACGATCATATGTCGCACAAGAAATAAGAAGAAAAGGTGGCACGTTTATACGTGAAGTTATCTGTTGGAAATTAACAAGTGCTGGATCACTAAGTGAACGTGTGAGTTGAAGCAAATGTGCACCTTTTGCACCATACATTTTTCTGTCCTCCTCCAGCTTTTCTCTGTCAATAGATCTGATATTTTGAAATTCATTTGAATTTTTCTTCAAACGAAGTTTTTCAATCAAGTATGAGAGCTTGGGGAACTGATAAATCTTTCCAGTAACAGTTTTGCAGCTTATTTGAGCTCCGCTATGCACATCTTGGAGTGAACGTTTTGTTATTAAAACTTCCCCTGTATGATTCCGGTAAAAAAAGGTATAGTGTGGAGAAAAAAGAAAATCAACAAGTTTTTTTTCAAGCAAGTGAGTGTCATCATCACCTAATGCTCGATCAATGAAATCAAAAAAATCATTGATCTCTGGTTCGCCACAGACGTAACGACCACTTTCAACCACGGAGTCAGCCGATGTATCTTCAGTATTTAAGTCGTTTACTACAGGTGGATGTAATGTCATTTGAATTCTAATTATGACAAAATGATGACAATTTGGGTGACTTATACTGACGAATGCTTGAGATGTCAATAGTTTTGTCAAGTAAGTACTTTTAGGCTTTACAATGGTGCTAGACAGAATTTTAATTTGACGAATTGATTTTTTAAAATAGTAAATTTTTTAACCTGTAAGCGCGTTTCAGTATCACCATTGAAAATAGAATCAAAGACATTTAAGATTTTTTTTGCACCATGGTATGATCCAGCCACATTGAGAAATTTTGAGTTATGAAATACAAATTTGTAAAAATAGTTATTTTTGTTCCTGAAAGTCACGCAGAGACAATAAGAGAAGTACTGCAGCTGGCCGGTGCTGGAAGAATAGGGAACTATGATTTTTGTACATTTACGTCAAAAGGAGTTGGGAGATTTCGTCCACTTGAAGGTGCAAAACCATTCTTGGGTAGTCAAAATCAAATTGAAGAAATGAAC
>CAZUXI010000010.1:0-15728 GCA_964624115.1 uncultured Candidatus Peribacteria bacterium | reverse complement strand
CAGGTTCCGGTAATGACGCAGCAAGATTTGGAAAATATGAAAAAGAGTCTTCCTGAAAAGCAAAATGATGCTCCCAAGGAACCTGAAAACTATTTTAAACTCAAGCTATAAATTTTCACTTATAAGGTGTAAATTTCTTCCTTTCTGTGGTAGGTTGTTTGATGTATGAAACTTCAACATGTGAAAATTGCAATCGTCTGCGATTGGCTCACCAATATGGGCGGGGCTGAAAAGGTTATTTTGGCTCTTCATAAGCTTTTTCCTGACGCTCCGATTTATACTTCACTTTATAATCCGCAAAAAGTACGAGGCTTTGAAAATGCCACGGTTATTCCAAGTTTTTTGCAAAAATTCCCTTTTGCTAAAAATAAGCATCAGATGTTTTTAAGTTTCATGCCTTACGCTTTTGAAAGTATGGATCTAAGAGATTTTGATATTGTCATTTCGAGTTCCCATTCATGCGCAAAAGGTATTATCACCAAACCGCAAACACTGCATGTATGCTATTGTCATTCGCCGATGCGTTATGCATGGGATGACGGTCAGCGTTATATTGATGAGTATCAAACTAATTTTTTTACTAAAAAAATTGCTCATTTTTTAATGCATAAGATCCGAATGTGGGATCGATTAAGTGCTGATCGTGTTGATAAATTTGTTGCCAATTCTTCGTTTATCGGTAAACGAATTTTAAAGTATTATCATCGTGACTCTGAAGTAATTCATCCATTTGTGGACACTTCAAAATATGAAGTATCTCATCAGCGAAGCTCGTTTTATTTGGCTGTTGGTCGTCTTACGCCCTATAAAAGGTTTGATTTAGTGGTAAGAGCTTTTAACGATTCAGGAAAGAGTTTAAAAATTGTTGGAAATGGGGTTGCAGAAAAATATCTTCGTCAGATTGCCGGCCCCAATATTGAGTTTTTAGGTTATGTTTCCGAACCACAACTCAAAAAACTCTACGCTCATGCTCAAGCGTTAATTTTTCCTCAAATTGAAGATTTTGGAATTACACCTTTAGAAGCAATGGCTACTGGATGTCCGGTTATTGCTTTTGCACAAGGTGGTGCACTCGAAACGGTTGTACATAAGAAATCAGGAATTCTTTTTGATGAGCAGAGTATTGAAGGTCTTAAACTAGGTCTAAGGGAGTTTGAAAGTACTGTTTTTGACCCCAAAAAAGTCCGTGAACAAGCAGAAAAATTTGATATTAAAATTTTTGAAAAAAAACTCTTAGATTTTATTTCCACGGAGTGGGAAAATTGGCAAACTAACATGTTATCGTAATAAATTATGACCGATTATATATCTTTGGCTTTAAGAAATTGGTGGAAAATTTTACTTTTTATGGTTCTTGGTGGGGTAATTGCTTTTGTTTTCCTCATGAAGAATTCACACCCTTCTGTTGATCATACGGTTTTTGTCAGCATTGGAGCGGAAGTTCCAAGTCAACAAGCGGCAACTACCAGCACATTTGAATTAGTTCAGTCCGCTGATTTTTTTACTGAAACCGTTCAAGGCTGGTTTAAGAACCCTGAGTTTCAGCGTAGAGTTGCGACAAAATCAGGTGTTCCTACAAATGTTTCTGCACGCAAACAAGAAAAACAAAATTTAGTTCTCTCATTTTCCACTTCGAGCCTTGAAGATGGGGGAAAGTATTCTGAAGTCTTACACAATGTTTTACTCCAAGATATCACTTCTTATAATGAAAAAACCAATAGTCGTTTTGAAATGACTTTATTTGATTTAACCAGCGAAACACATACGGAAAATTGGCTTGTGGTTATTATTTTTGGAAAACTTTTTGGTCTTTTTCTTGGTTTTCTCGTCGTCTTTTTCTTCGATAAGCTCTTTGGTATCATGAGTTTTCGGCAGCAGGCGTCACACGTAGTTCCTGAAGAGCAGATTTTTGTTTTACAAAAAAATAAACCGGAGCAACTTTCTTATCTTTTTGCGGGTGCACGTGAACGCTTGGAAAATAAAAAGGGGAGTGTCCAGGTTTGGTTAGTTAATTTTCATGATGTGAAGCTTCCTCATACTTTAAAAGAATATTCAGCCGGGCAGAAAGTGGAAGTTTTGGAAGCTCCAACGGAAGTTTCTGAATACGACTCTCAGGCCATTGCCATTATTATTCTGCGACTCGGAACTTCAAGGCAGCAGGATTTTATGAATTTGTGGCATCTTACCCGTGGGAAGGCTCTTGTGGCTATCCTTTCGTAATCTTGTTTCACAATGGTTATTGCTGTTGATCTTCGTGCACTCTTGGGCAACCGCTTGAGTGGGGTGGAGATTTATTGTTTGCAACTTATTCGGAATTTGGTTCAGCAGTTTCCTGAACATACTTTTGTGTTATTTTCCAATTCCTATAAAGAAAATTTGCGTACAATTGGGATTGAAGATTGTGCGAATGTTACGATCGTTCAAACGGCTTTTTCCAATAAAATCTTGAATCTTTTATTGATTTTTTTTCACTGGCCAAAACTTGATATTCTCCTAGAAAAACGGATTCAAAAAAAAATTGATCTCTTCTTTTTTCCCGATTTAAGACCAGCACCGATATCGCAAAAATGTAAAAAAGTTGTAACGGTTCATGATTTGGCTTTCATTCATTTTCCGCAGTTTTTTTCATGGAAATCGAGAGTGTGGTACTTCTTATTGCATCCTCGGTCTGAGTTGCGTCATGCGGATGCGATTATTGCGGTTTCTGAGACAACCAAGAAGGATGTCATTTTATCTTATGGGATTGATTCTCAAAAAATTCAGGTCATTTATGAGGGACCAGGAAGTTTTGGTGATGAAAATGTTTCTTTTGTTGATAAGAAAATCAGGCGAATAACTTTAGAAAAATTTCATATTCAAGGGAAATATTTTGTTTCGCTATCAACTTTGGAACCCCGAAAAAATCTTCAACGAATACTTCAGGCGTTTCAGATTTTTCGTAACAGGTGTGGTGGGAATTTCCAATTAGTCATTATTGGAGCACAAAATTCGAACGTGTTTGCTCGATTCCCTTTAAAACATGTAGAAGGGGTAATTTTTACGGGCTTTGTTTCAGAGGAAGAAAAACGAGCGCTTCTTTCCCAGTGTGAAGCATTGGTTTATGTTTCTTTGTTTGAAGGGTT
Organism: uncultured Candidatus Peribacteria bacterium; assembly: GCA_964624115.1. Lineage (GTDB taxonomy): Bacteria > Patescibacteriota > Gracilibacteria > UBA1369 > UBA1369 > CAZUXI01. Next base: position 12,606 of record CAZUXI010000010.1, on the reverse strand, counting down.
TGGATTACCACTGGTAGAAGCGATGACTTTAAATGTCCCCCTGGTGACTTCAAATTTGAGCTCTTTGCCTGAAATTGTTGGTAGTGGTGCCGTTTTGGTTGATCCTTTGGATTGTGAAAGTATTGCCGAAGGTATGGAGAAAATTCTTCATCCGGAGGTGAGAAATAAAACGCTTATTGAGGCTTCTGAACGGAAAAAAAGATTCCGCTGGATAAAATGTGCGGAGGAAACTCTATTTTTGTTTCGTCGTATAGTCGTGAACAAAGATGGAAATAGTGGTCGCGATAGGGATTGAGAGGATCAGCCCAAGTATGCCAAGGAATTGTCCACCAACCATCATTGCAAAGATGATAATGATGGGACTCAGTCCCACGGCTTTATTCATGATATATGGTACCAAAACGTTATTTTCAACTTGTTGAATAATGAAGTAATAGATACTCATCCAAAGGGCGAGTACAGGGGATTGATTGAAGACAATTGGAAAGGTAATGACCCATGCAAATCCACGACCAATGACAGGTACAACCATACAAAGACCGGCGATTAAGGAAAGGGTTAGGGCGTATTCTGCCCCCATGATTGCAAGTCCAATATAACTCAGAAAACCTGCCGCAACCGAAACGAGAAGTTGTCCGCGAAGCCAGTGTCCAATTTGGTCTTTGACAGCTTCGAGTCGGGTTGAGATATACTTTGCGTGTTTTGATGGAAAAAGTGAAAGAAAGAACTCTTCGATTGCTTTTTCCTCAACCGTCATAAAGAAAGTAAGGATCAGGATGAGGAGGACGTTCATGAGTCCAAAAGAGATGGAAACAAGCTGAGTTGAGATGATGTTCAGGGCGTTTTGAATTTGTGAAACAGCTGATTGAACATTTACCGCTTGATAAAGCTGATCAATCAATGGTTTAAGTTGACTTGAAAATGGGAGTTTGGCAAAAGCTTCTGGTGAAAGATTATTCACGAGATTTCCAATATTGCCGCCGATTTCAATGATCTGTTCGGAGACGAGAGTGAAAACATTCGTAACAAAAATTCCGCTAAGGAAAATGAGTGCTATGTAGATCAAGACGACAGAAAGCGCCCGAGGAATACGATTTTTTTGCATCACATCGATCACCGGATCGAGGGCCGCCGCAAAAAGGAAGGAAATAAAAAATATCAAAAGGACACCATTAATGGCATAGAGAAAAAAACAGAGGAGCAAAATGGCAAGTACTGCAACAGTAGATTTTGCAACGCTTGGTGCTGAAATTTCGATAACGAGGTGCTCTTTTTTTGGCTTCGTTTGGAGACTTATCTTTTCTTTTTGTTGATTTTTTTCTTTCGTTTGAAGGCTGGTCCGGAATTGATCGTAAGTTTTTCTCAGTTTCTTGAGGGTTTTTTTCATAATGATTGATGTTTATTTTATGTCACTCTTAACTGGTGAGTGCACCTAACACCAAGTTTACTATTACCCAGGCTAAAACTGCAAGTGACATGCCGAGGAGCGCGTGGAAAATGGTTTTTTTCCCTTTTTCTTTTTGATCGGTGAGCCCACCCATGATGTATTGATAACCACCAATCACGATGAAGAGGACCACGATGAGTCCGATCATACTGAGGAGGTAATTGGAAATATAGGTGATGAAGAACGGAACCATGGTGAAGGTGATGTGGCCGGTTTTGATGCCACAGGCGAGGAGGTTGGTACGGTCGTCGATTTGGGTACAACCACTTGACCCACAGTTAAAGGTAGTTGTTTTTCCAGCAGTGTCGACATTTGCACCGGCATCTTTTGCTTTTTGAGCGGCATCAGCAGCTTTTTGTTGTGCTTCTTCAACTTGTTTTTTCCCATCTTGCATTTTTTGAAATCCTTCATGCCAAGATTGACATTCTTTTTCTGAAATACTTATTCGATCGGCAGCATTTCCAGTACATTGAGCTGCTGCTGCACCTGCACCATACTTACTTTCTAGGCTTGAGTTTACTGAAGTAAAAGCACTGTTATTCGCATCTTGAGCTTTTTGTGCGTCTAGTGCTGCTTTTTCCGAATCCTTGACTGCTTTTGCTGCATCTTGCTTCGCTTTTTCAAGGTTTGCAGAGTCAATTTTTGGTATTTTCCCAGAAATAATAAACTGCTGAATGAGATTATTACAGCCCACACCATCAAGTTCGGTATTTGGTAAAACGGTAAATTGGGCCATTGCTACCTGTGCAAACAACAGGTTAATGAAGAGGGTTTTGAGGAGAAATTTGACGATTTTCATGTGTTTTTTACCAATGAAACAAATCTGTTTATTATATCACGAATTCAGCCTTTTATTAAGCCGAAAAGTGTGTTAGTTTCTGGCAGAACTTAATTTTTGTCATGAGCACGAAAAATCTTACCCCCATTATTGCGATTGTTGGACGGCCAAATGTGGGCAAATCAAGCCTTTTTAACCGTTTAATCCAACGAAGGTTGGCCATCACTTCCGAAGTTGCGGGGACGACCCGGGATCGAATTTATCATCATGCTGAGTTTGATGATTTAACGGTCATTTTGGTGGATACTGGAGGTCTTGAACATGGGAAAAAAGAGAATATTGAAGCCGATGTCCAAACCCAGGCGCAATTGGCCATTGATGATGCTGACCTCATTTACTTTATGGTTGATGGGAAAGAAGGACTTACGGCCCATGATGAAACGGCGATTCGAATTTTAAGAAGGTCAAAAAAGCCGATTTTTCTTATTGCAAATAAGGCTGACACTAAAGCGGCTGAAGATAATATTTATGAACTCAATGCTCTTGGCTTTGGAGATGCTCATTTAATTTCGGCTTATCACAATACGGGTATTGATGAACTGATTGAAATGACGGTGGCTTATCTCAAAACTCATGGATGGGAAACAACTGAAAAACCAGTGTACGATGGTGAAATTCGGCTTTGCTTTCTTGGAAAACCAAATGTGGGAAAGTCTTCTTTGGTGAATGCGCTCTTCGGAAAGGAAAAAGTGATTGTTTCAGAAATTGCCGGAACTACCCGAGACACTATTGATACTCGCATTACCTGGAAAGGACAGAAATTTAATCTTATTGATACCGCCGGTCTTCGCCGACGTGGGAAAATTGAACCCGGTTTGGAAAAACTCAGTACTTTCCGATCACTTGCAGCTATTGAACGGAGTGATGTGGTGTGTTTAATTATGGATTACAGCGAGGGAATTCGAAAACAGGACCTGAGTGTTTCTTCTTATGCTTTGGACGCCGGGAAGGGGATTATTTTGGTTATTAATAAGGTGGATTTAATGGATGACCCTGAACATGATGAAGCGCGAATGATTCGGCTTCTTCGCCATAAGTTCGACTTTCTTCCGTGGGCTGCCGTTATTTTTGTCTCAGCACTTGAAAAGAAAAATGTTGAAATGATCTTAACGATTGCACAGCAAGTTCAAGCGGAAAGAATGCGACAGGTTTCAGATGAGTCCTTAGGTTTCTTTTTGAAGGATGTTACGTTTAAGCATCATCCACCAGCGATGTCTGGAAGACTGCCGAAGTTTTATGACCTCAAGCAGGTTGGAGTAAATCCACCGCGATTTGAGTACACCGTGAACAACTCCGACATTATTCATTTCTCGTATCGAAGGTATTTGGAAAATGAGTTGAGAAAAAAATATGGGTTTACTGGGACTTCGATCAAACTTCATTTTCGGAAGAAGGCGAGGAAGATAGAATAAAAAGAAATTCTAAACTTTCCAAGCATCAACCGATCAATGAATATTTAATATTCTCAATTTAAAATTAGAATTTATTTGATGGTTTGGCGCTTGATTATTGGGATTTATTCTCCAAGTACCCTTCGATTTTCTCAAAGTACTCTTTTTGATATTTTTCCCGTCGATCAACATTGTGGAATTTCAGCATCTGCTTGTTAATGACGATATCTGACATGGTTCCGAGTTCATTTCCGCCGCCATGATGTCTTTTGAGATTTCTCTGATGTCGTTTTTGTTGGTATTTTTCCAGGAATGATTCGAAGAGGTCGCCGAGCTTTGCATTGAGAAATTTTTCGAGTAGTTTTCCGGGAACTTTCTGTTTGGGAATTTTTGTGTTGAGGGTTTTAAAAGGAGAATGGGGAAAATATTCCTGGAGCCAGGGGTTTTGTTGAATGAATTCGATATAACTGGCTGCACCGAATATGGGTTGAAGTGTTTTAAACCAGTAGGCGAGATAAATATCGTGGTGATTTTTGCGCATACTGTTGAGGTTTAAACCTTCCTGACTTAAGAAAAAACAAAGACAAAAACGTCCTTTTACTTTTTTTGCGTATCTGCGAGCACCAAGAAGTGTGCAGGTGATTGTCGTGAAAAAACGTGCAGTGTAGAGGCGATTTTTCTTTGCGATAATAAAGAGATCAATATCACTTTCAGGTTTTGGGTTTCCAAAAGCCAGCGTATTGGTAACACTAATGTTTTCAATAAACGGAATTTTTTCGAGGAAGGGGAGATAGAAGTCTACTTTTTTCCAAAGATTATCAGCAATGGGTTGTTTTTCGAAGCGATGGTTCATCATCTCTTCGCGGCCTTGGAGGTAAATGTAGTTGAGGCTGTGTTCAATGGAGGGAGATTTTTCGATGGTGGCAATAAGTTCTGCCAGTGTGGCTTTTTCTCCTAAGAGATACTCTTCAAGTTCTTGGAGGGTGAGTGGGTGATCAAAGAGGTCGAAAAAACTTAAGGTGGCAATGATGCGATCTTCCAGATTTTTCGGAGGAAAATGAGCTGATGTTTTCGAAAACTCAGTGCCTGTTGAAGAGCGCTGGGCTTTTGAGGAATGATTGGAAATAGTCACCTTTCAAAAACATAAAAAAAACTTATACTAGATACGATCTTTATGGAGAAAAATCATCAAGAAATCAAGGAATATTTAAAACATCTGGTCAAAAACCTTCCGGTGAATCCAGGTGTTTATAAAATGAAAGATTCTGAAGGGAAGATTATTTATATTGGTAAAGCCAAAAATCTCAAGAATCGGGTGAGCACGTATTTTAATAATTCGCTCGATAAATCTCCCCGTACGCTTAAGATGGTTTCGCAGGTGGCGGATTTTGATTATACCGTGGTGGATTCTGATTTGGAGGCTTTGATGTTGGAAACCAATCTCATTAAAGAGGTGCGGCCCAAGTACAACATCTTGATGAAGGATGATAAGAACTACGTTTATATTCGGGTTACAACTCAGGAAACTTATCCGCGAATTACGGTGGTGCGAAAAGTTTTTAAGGATAAGGCGCGTTACTTTGGCCCAAAAACTTCTCGGGCAGATGTGATTAAAACTTTGAAGGTGCTTAAAAAGATTTTCCCGTATCGGCATTGTCAGCTGGATATTGAAGATCTAGGACCCGAACCGATGGAAGAAGGGCAATCGCAACAAAAGCGAAAGGTGAAAGTGACTCATGCGGGGATTAAGTATCCGTGTTTGGATTACTTTATTAAGCGTTGTACGGCGCCTTGTATCGGGAATACTTCACCCGAAGATTATCAGGGGCTTGTTGATCAAATTCTGCGATTTCTGGAAGGAAAACATGATGATATTGTGTCTCAACTGGAAAATGAGATGAGGCAAGCGGCCGCTGAAAAAAAGTTTGAACGAGCAGCGAATATTCGTAATCGGGTGACGGCTATTCGGGATATGTCTGAATCCCAACGGGTGAGCGATTCGCGGCAAGAGGATGTGGATGTAGTGAATTATGTGATTCAGGATGGAAAGATTTACTTTAATCTTTTTCAGTTACGTCTTGGGAAACTTATTCAGCAGGAAAATTTTGTGTTTCAGTTCCAGGGTGGAGAGAAACAAATAGCACCTACAGAATCGTATAAAGACGAACAGGAGATTTTGGGGGCATTTCTGAAACAGTATTATGAAACTGCGACTGACTTCCCACGGGAGGTGTTTTTACCTCACGAAGTTGATGAACCCGAAATTATTGAAAACTGGCTCCAGGAGCTTTCGACTCGGAAAGTAAAGTTGGTGACACCGCTCTATGGAAAAAAAGATAAGCTCCTTGATCTTTCGTATGAAAATGCACAGAGTTTTGCGAAACAAAGTGAGATTAAATGGCAGGGACAGATGAAAAATGATCGGGTTTTGGTGTTGGAAGAACTGCAAAAACTTCTCAATCTCCCGACATTGCCCAAACGTTTGGAGTGTTACGATATTTCACATATTTCCGGAACGGAGACGGTGGCTTCGATGGTAGTATTTGAGAATGGGTTTCCAAAAAAAGAGGATTATCGAAAGTTTAAGTTGAGCCAGGAAACGGCAGGTTCACCGGATGATTTTGCTTCGATGTATGAGGCGCTTTCTCGACGATTAAAGTATCTTAAACCCGGGGTTGCACGCCAAGAAGTAAAATTAATAAAGCCGAAAAAGAAAGAACTGGAGGAGATTTTGATTCGAACTTTTGGAAAAGAGTTGGTATTGGCAAAACAGCAAGCCGTAACAGGAAAAAATACTGAGCGAAAGGAAGTCACCGAAACTAAAGTTTCACTCTTCCCAGAATTTTTCCATATATCTCATGGAGAACATATTGTTGGAACCGTGGGGGTTGAATGGAAAGAAAAGAAGTTGTTGATTGCTCATTTGGAGCTTACTGAAAAGGTGGATATGGCTCTTTTATGGAAAAAAGTTATGGAAAAATTGAAAACTGCACGATGTTATTTTATTGCGAAAGAGGATGAGGTTCCCGGTTATGAGGAGCAGGGAGCTCAACAAGTAAGAAAAATTCCTGACACTATTTCTTTAGCAAAAAATGAAACGTTGATGTGCTTTGACAAAGGAAAATATAAGGTCGATAAGTCGTTCCAGTCTCGGCCTGATCTCATTATTATTGATGGTGGAAAAGGACAGTTGAGTTCTGCTTTAAAAGCGCGTGATCGTTATGAACTTGATGTCCCGATGGTTTCACTGGCAAAACGTGAAGAAGAGATTTTTACTCCCGGAAACTCTGCGCCGATATTGTTAGAAAAAAGTGATCCGATGATCCATTTGTTTCAGCATATTCGTGATGAAGCTCATCGATTTGCAATTACTTATAACCGAAACTTACGCGCCAATAGTATGACGCAATCAGTACTCGATGAGATTGAGGGAATTGGTGAAGCAAGTAAAATGAAGCTTTTGAAAAATTATGGCTCAATTGATGGACTTAAGGCCGCGACGATGAATGAGATTGCACAGTTGGTGGGGAAGAAGAATGCGATGCGGATTAAGGAGAAGCTGGGATAGAAAGGAAAATTCAAATAATCAAGCATCAACCGACCAATGAATATAAATAAATTCTAATTGTACTTCTGCATCAGCTTTTCCATATCTTCATGGAGGAAATCGAGCGTCGCTTGTTTTGCTTGCTTCATTATTTTTTGGTATTCCGCAAACTCTTCTGGACGGAAATCTGAGAGGACAAAGTCTGAGGTGTTTTGTTGTTGAGGGGCTGTTGTTCCGCGAGACTCAATGCCAAAACGCAGGCGAGGGAAGTTAGAACTGCCTAAATGCTGAACGAGTGATTTAAGACCATTATGAGTTCCGGCGGAGCCGTTGGGACGGACACGGATTTTTCCCAAGGGGAGATCGAGTTCGTCGTAAACAACGAGGGTGTCTTGAAGAGGGATTTTATAAAACTGAGCAATTTTTATTGCCGATTCCCCTGAGAGGTTCATATAGGTTTGGGGTTTGGCAAAAATGAACTTTTCACCTTCGTGAGTTCCTTGAGTTACGAGGGCATGGAACTTTTTTTCAGCTTTAAAATCTTCAAGTTCAAGCTCTTTCACGAGTTCATCAAGAATTTGGAATCCGACGTTGTGACGGTTTCCTTCGTATTCACGACCGGGATTTCCAAGTCCAATGATAAGCTTCATAGCTGATCGCGGTAGGGGAAAGTTTTATTGGCAATTTGAAACTGGTCACCAAGGACGGCGCCAAGTTTTTTCATCTGTTTATCCAGTTTCATCCGACGGACAAAATGGTAGATACGTTCAAGTCCTTCAGGGTTTTCGGTGTCGGTCATTTTTACGACCTGTTCAATACGGTCACCTTCAACCAAGAATGTTTTGATACGTTTATTGGTAGATTTGTAGAATTTTGACTTCAGAAGGGTAACTTCGGTGCTCTTAGAAGCCTTTTTAAGATGTGGTTCAAAGATTTTTTCAGCATTTTCAGCGTTTGTTTCATCAAGTGCTACCTGTTCAACTCTGATTTTTTCTTGTGAAGCCCGGTGTTTGAGGACCGATTCGTAAAGTTCAAAAATGAGCTCTTTTAAGCCTTGGCCAGTCACTGCAGAAATAATCATGACTTCAGCTTTTTTCAGTTTATATTTTTTGCAAAGTTCATCGCGGAACATTTCGATTTCGTCTTGTTGGTAGGAATCCGCTTTGTTGATGACAACCAATTGGGGCTTCTTCGCAAGACGTGGGTGATAGGCGGTAAGTTCGTTGTTAATAACGGCGTAATCTTCCATGTCACCACGGGTTGGATCAATCACATGGACTAAAACTTCTGTTCGGGAAACATGGCGGAGGAACTCGTCACCAAGGCCTTTGCCTTCGTGAGCACCCTCGATGAGACCAGGAATATCAGCGACCACAAAAGAGTCCTGAATACCACGATCCCAGCTGCGCATATCCACCACACCAAGGTTTGGAATGAGAGTCGTGAAAGGGTAGGCAGCAATTTTTGGCCGAGCATTGGAGATTTTTGAGATGAGGGTAGATTTTCCAACGGACGGATATCCAATAATTCCGACATCTGCCACAAGCTGAAGCTCAAGCATCACCGTTTTGTGTTCACCTTCTTCACCCTGCTCAGCAAAACGCGGAACCTGGTGGACACTACTTTTAAATTGATAGTTTCCCATTCCACCTTTTCCACCACGGCTAACAATATATTCTTGACCGTGATATTTGAGGTCAAAGAGCACTTCGCCAGTAATCAGATCTTTTACAAGCGTTCCGGCTGGAGTAGGGAGGCGGAGATTCTCTCCATCTTTCCCATGCATGTTCTTTTTTCCACCTTTTCCACCGTCTTCAGCAACGTAATGTTTTCGGGCATTAAAGTCGGTGAGAGTATTGATGTTTTGGTCAGCTACAAGCACAATATCGGCACCTTTTCCACCATCTCCACCATCTGGGCCACCTTTGGAGACAAACTTTTCCCGACGAAAACTAATGGCACCATCGCCACCTTTTCCGGCTTTAAACTCTACACTGGTTTGATCGCAAAAATGAGACATAGTTGATTTATAACACCCGGGAGTGTAGCAGATAGAAACCGAATTGACTATCCTTCGCTATTTTTTCGTTTCTTCGCACTGAATTGCTTTCCTCCATTGCTGTTTCCAGTCATCAGAATCAATGTCCATAATGATTTTCCAATCCCGGGCAAAGTTGTTATTAGGTGGGGAGATTTCTTTTAAAAACTCATACCAATCAAGGCCTTGTCTCTGTAAAACTGCTCTTAATCTCAAAGCACGATGGTAATCTTGTTTTTTGTCATCTAAATCAAGAAGTTTACTTGAAGGTTTATTTTGACGTGATATCACCTCTGGAACTCCAAAAATATCGGCAAGTTCAGTCAAGATATTTTCACCTTTTAAATTCCAACGTTTTATAAAAGCTTCCAAGAGTTTTTTCATCTCCGTTGGATTTTCTAACTGAGTTGCCCCCAAAGATGTTGAGGTTTTTAGATATTGAGGAATATCAAGGATTCGTGTTTTATAAAAGTCTGGTCCTAATGCTGCAACAAGTAAAGTGGCCGAAGGATAAACGGTGTCGCAACTCTCGGGGAAAGCCATTTTCGTCATGAGTTGGGTTGAACCTTCTTCCAAAAGGTAATAAACGTTTTTTAAGCCAAATTGAAATTCGATAGATTCATGTGTTATGAGTAACATGTGAAGATACTCATGAAAAATAATTTCAGCAGCATCTTTTTTTGCTTTGGGGTAGATTTCAATGCTTCCGTTCTTATCGACTTCAGCATATAAATCCTCATGTACCTCCGCTTTTCGAAGAACAATCTTGGTATTTTCTAGAACATACGAGAGATCTTCACCAATTAATTTTGGTTCAATTTTAAGCGTTTTACTTAAACGGGCAAAACCTTGAGCAAGTTGATTCTTTATTTTGTCAGAAACCCATTTTTCTTCTTGTGCCTCCACAAACTCTTTTGTTGGATGTTTTTCAAAAACATCTAAGAAATATTGGATCTCTTCACTTGTTGGCTCAGTATCTTTTAATTCATGCTCCTTTTTTTGCTCATAGGTAACGGGGGTTGGGTTGGTTGTTTTTTCTGGAATACAGCCAGTTAAAGGTAAGCCCAGGAAAACGAGTCGTTGAACGACCTGGCGAAGAGTTTTTATATTTCCAAGTGCTGATAGAAAGCCTGCTGTTTCAGTTCTTGAGCGATGATGAATTTGATCTGTTCTTTCTTGCGCAGCTTCCATTTGAGTGCTTTAAAAATGGAGCGTCACAATACCATCGACTAATACCTTTGTCAACATCGGTAGCGTATATTGCCCAAAGCTGTTTTTGGTTTCTATCAAACGTCACATGATACAAGGTTAAACCGAATTGACTATCTTTGATAAAATTCGTAGTATTGCCGTTGCAATCAAAGGTAGCAATATCGTGTGGGCGAGTGGCGGAACTGGCAGACGCGTGCGACTCAAAATCGCATATTAGCAATAATGTGAGGGTTCAAGTCCCTCCTTGCCCACCAGAATCTTCTTTCGAGAGGATTTTTTACATTGAATTTTATTCTGTTAGAATCCGCCTCTATTTTTGAAATATCTATGTCAGAGCGGAATAGAATTGGCCCATGCCCACGGGAGCAAATTGATCCAGTACTCGAAAGGTTCTTTTTAGCCTCACAAGCACAGGGATCTTACTTTTACATGGAAACTCCTTTTGAAGAAACTTTACCATAACAATCCTACAAGGGAAGTTATTGGTTATGGAGTTACTGCAAATCGAGGGTCATTAGATCGCGCATTATATAGGCATTCGGTTGTTCAATATGATAGTTTTTCCGTTTTGAAGGAACGACTCGGTGGCGATCAATTTTATCGGATTGGTGAGAGAAGTTATCTCACTGTGGCGGAACGTGATATTCATAATGTTTTTCATTATCTTCCGAAACCAACTGACCTTGATTTGGTGTATTCGGATCATACGTATTTTCATCTTCTCATGCCTTGGATGGCATTATCATCAACTTGTAATCATTTAAAGAGTGATGGTGGCATTGCTTTTTTCAATAAATTTTCTGCTGGTTGGGATACAGCGAATAGTTTTGTTTTTCATCAAGATGGTGATCGCATGTCTCATCAAGAGGTCGTTCAAAGAATAAAGGAGTGCAATCCTGGACATGAGTTTTTTGATTCAACTGTGATGAAAAGCTATCAATCACCTCAGATTGCTGTGCAACGAAGAACCTTGGAACCTTTTCGAACCAATCTTTTTTTTGGAAAAGTTTTTTGGAGTAATGGTGGCGAATCCATTGCTTCGGTGTATTTGGAGGGGGATGGAGAGGAGTTTCCGGATTTTGTTTCCTTAGATACTTTTAAGTTGCCATCTCAGGGGTAAATTTTATTTTATACTTGATTTTTCTCGGCATTTTGCCATAGTATACGCCAGTCATTTAAAAAGTTTATCATGTTTGCTGTTGTTGAAATCGGGGGACGCCAATATCGTGTTGAACCCAACCAAAAATTTGAAGTAGAACTCCTTGAACAGGAACCAGGCGCTGCCTTCACGGTGAATAAAGTGCTTATGGTTGCTGAAAATGAAGAGAAAGCCAATGTTGGTCAGCCTTATGTAGCTGGTGCTTCGGTTGATTTTAAGGTTTTGGATCACGTGAAAGGTGAAAAAATCCGCGTTTTTAAGTTTACGGCGAAAAAACGCTTTGCAAAGACTCAAGGTCATCGTCAGAAGTATACGATGCTGGAAGTGGTTGCAATTAAAGGTTAGTTTTCTACATTTAAAAGAGAAAAAGCGACTCCATTATGGGTCGCTTTTTTTGTTGAATGATTCTGAAATTCGATTGAGATGCTCTTCGTTGGAGCTCCTTTAGCGATGCGGGTTCAATTTTACGAGAACGTTGTGAAGTTCAGCGGGGAGGGGAGCCTCAAGAGTGAGGGTTTCTCCGGTTACCGGGTGCGTAAAGGAGACTTTCGACGCGTGGAGAAAAAGCCGTCTGAGGCTGTATTTTTTTTTGTAGAAATCGTTGGTTTTTCCGTGGCCGTAGATGGGGTCACCTACAATGGCGTGGTTAATCGAACGGAGGTGAACCCGGATTTGGTGGGTACGACCGGTTAAAAGGTCAATTTCGAGCAGACTGACGGGGTAATGTTGGATATGGTGGTGTTCTAAAACTTTAAATTTTGTGATGGCCATGCGGGCGTGAGGAGCATTACTGATGGACATTTTTTTGCGGTCGTAGAGGTCACGGAGAATTGGGGCTTTGATGGTTCCTTGGTCGGGAGTTACCAGGCCTTCGACTAAGGTGAGGTAGTTTTTCTTGATGGTTCGGTCTTTGAATTGCTGAGAAAGGGATTTTTGAGCTCGTTCGGTTTTGGCGACAATGAGGAGTCCAGAGG
>CAZUXI010000009.1:0-19695 GCA_964624115.1 uncultured Candidatus Peribacteria bacterium | reverse complement strand
GTATCACGTCGAAGCCCTAGATGATCCCACATGCCGTTTTGGATGGCGAGGAGTACACGGGGTTCGGGTTGGGTTTTGATAAAATTGGGGAGAGGAAACTCAGGTGGAGGTGGAGCTTCGAAGGTGCTTTTGGTGACCTGTTTTCCCATGACGGCGGCTTCGAGGAGGGAGTTGGAGGCGAGGCGATTGGCTCCGTGAAGACCGGTGGCGCCGACTTCACCGATGGCGTAAAGGCCGGGAATGTTGGTTTCGCCGAGGAGATTGGTTTTGATTCCGCCGCAGAGGTAGTGGGCAGCGGGGGTGATGGGGATAAGGTCTTGAGTGGGATTGAAACCGCGTTTGTTGAGTTGTTCGAGGATGTAGGGGTATTTTTTTGAAAACTCCTGGGCGTCGAGATGGCGAATATCGAGGTAGACTTGGCCGCTGAGGCGTTCGTTGTAAATAGCACGGGCGACGATGTCACGAGGGGCGAGTTCGGCTTGAGGGTGAACGGTTTTCATGAATCGTTCATGTTTTTCGTTGAGGAGGTAGGCGCCTTCGCCGCGAATGGCTTCGGTGATGAGCAGGAGGGGGTGTTCGTCGGTGTCGAGGGCGGTGGGGTGGAACTGGATGAATTCGATGTCCTGGAGTTTAGCGCCAGCGTTGTGGGCAAGGGCGATGCCGTCACCGGTGGCGTTGGGTGGATTGGTGGTTTTAGCAAAAAGGTTGCCAATACCGCCGGTGGCAAGAATGGTTTTTTTGGCAAAATAATGTTCAAATTTTTCTTTGTGTATGGTTTCGACCCCATAGCAGATGTTTTTTTCGTTTTCTTGATGGGTGAGGAGTCGGGTAGCGTAGGTTTGGGTTTGGATGGTGATATTGGGGTGGTTTTTGACGTGAGTGAGAAGAGTTTCGATGAGGGCTTTCCCGGTTTGGTCTTTCACGTGAAGGATACGGCGACGATGATGACCACCTTCTTGGCTGAGGTCTTCGGGTGGTTCACCTGGCATTGGGTGTTCTTGTTGGGTGAAATGAACTCCAAGGTTGATGAGTTCTTGAATGGTTTCTGGACCCGCCTGGATTATAAATTTTACTGCTTCCGGGTTGTTATGGTGGGCGCCGGCAATGAGGGTGTCGTGCATGTGGGCGGAAGCCGAGTCGTGAGGGCTCCAGACGCTGGCGATGCCTCCTTGAGCGTATGAGGTATTATTTTCCGCTAACTCGCCTTTACAAAGGAGGAGGACTTTTTTTTCTTGTTTGGCAAAATTGATGCTGGCAATGAGCCCGGCGAGTCCGCTGCCGATGATAATGGCGTCGTAGATGGGTTTTGTTTTGGAGTTCACGAGTGTGAAGGCAAAAGATGAGGGGTGATTTCCTGGAGTTGGTGGAGAATGGTGTGCACCACTTCTTCCGGAGATTCCCCCGAGGAGTCTATCATAAGATCTGCAGCGGTGTAGTAAAGTTTTTTTCGTTCCTGCCAAACGGTTTCGAGTTCTTCAGCGAGTTCGAGGTTTTGGTGGAAACGGGGGCGGTTGGGATCATCACCAATTCGTTGAGCGAGGACTTTGCTAGGTGCAACGAGGAGAATGATGAGGGAGTTTTTTTGAGCGGTGCTGATATTTTCTGGATCGAGGAAATATCCACCACCAACACTGATAACATATTGGTTTAAAGAGGGGATTTGTTCCGCAGATTTTTTTTCAAGATTGCGAAAATATTCCCAACCGTGTTTTTTAACGAGTTGAGGAATGGTAATTTTTTGTTCTTCTTGAATTTGGGTGTCAGTGTCGAGATGGTGAAATTTGAGTTTTTCGGCAAGAAGTTTTCCAATGGTGTTTTTTCCACTTCCGCGCATTCCGCAGAGGATGATGTTGGAAATGGTGGGTGAATTGGCAGGTATGCCAATGCTGCTGAGGTCTTCCCAGAACATTGGATAAGTTTTTTGTACACAAATCGGATTTTTGACCTTTATATGCGGTATTTTGCTTCCTGCTACTGCAAAACACATGGCCATGCGATGGTCATTATAGGTTTCGATAATGTTGCCGTGGAGGTCTTCGGGTTTTCCGTTAATTTCTAAAAAGTCGGGGCCACTTTGAATTTCACAGCCGATTTTTTGGAGTTCGGTGGTGAGGGCAGTGAGGCGGTCGGTCTCTTTGTCACGGAGGGTGTGGAGACCGGTGAGTTTGCTTCGCCCGTGAGCAAAGGCACAGAGGATGGCGACGGTCATGGCAGCGTCTGGGAGGTCGCGGAGATCTTTTTCTCCGAGGGGTTTGAGTTCTTGCGGGCCCGTGACACTCCAGCCGGATGGTTCTTGATGGATGGTGACGTCCATTGCTTCGATTACTTCAAGAAATTTGATATCGGCTTGTTTGGTGGTGTGGGGGATATTGGTGATACAGATTTTTTTTCCGTGAAGGGCGGCGAGGGCAAAGGGGTAGGTGGCTGAAGAGGCATCCCCTTCAATTTCGAGATCGATAGCTTGGTATGTCTGAGGAGTTATTTCAAAAATATTTGGGGCAGGTTGCTGGACTTGAACGCCAAAACTTTCCATGAGCGAAAGGGTCATCTCAATATAAGGTTTGGACGTAATGACGTCTTCGACTTCGATCGTGATGGGTTCGTTGACGAGTGGAGCGGCCATCAGCAGGCCGGAAAGAAACTGGCTACTGGTGTGAGCGGCGATGGTGGTTTTTCCGCCGTGAAGTTTTCCTTGGATAGTGAGTGGAGGACAGCCCGTAGGAGACTGAATATTGGCACCAAGTTGGTTGAGTGCTTCAACGAGATCTTGAATGGGGCGTAGTTGCATACGTTCGTTTCCGGTGATGGTGGCCAAGGTACCAGTGGCGGAGAGGATGGCGGTGAGGAAACGGACAGCAGTGCCTGCGTTTTGGAGGAAAATGGGAGTGGTTGGGGTGTTGAATATTCCGCCGGTTCCTTCGATCGTCATCGTGTTTTTTTTCAGAGTGATTTCAACACCGAGCTGTTGGAGGGCTGTGATGAGTACTTCGGAATCTTCACTGAAGAGGGGATTACGTAAGGTAGTTTTCCCTTTTGCTACTGCAGCCAGAAGGAGCGCGCGATTGGTGTAGCTTTTTGAGCCGGGAACTTTTAAGGTGTTGAGCACGAACTTTTTTCCTGGTTCAAGTGGGGTAATTTCTAAGAGTGGTGGGAGCTCATTTTTACTCATAGGTCGCAAGGATATCGTTGAGATGTTGTTCGGTTATTTCGGTGTTGATTCGAGCCTCACCCAGCTTTTGAAGAGTAATAAATTTGATCAAGCCACGGCTAGCTTTTTTATCGTGGAGGAGAGTTTCCCAGATTTTTTTCCAAGTACTTGGCTCTGGTAAAACGGTTTTAAGGGTGTCATTGAGTCCGAGTTTTTTGAATACATTATTTATTCTTTCTTCGTCTTTTTTGCTCATTTGATCAAGATTTCTGGTAATTTGATTGATCATTTTCATTCCGACGGTAATCGCTCGTCCGTGGCTGACCGTATAGTTGCTGAGTTTTTCGATGGCGTGGCCGATGGTGTGGCCATAATTGAGATAAAGTCGATAGTCGTTTTCTTTTTCATCACGTTCAATGATGCTCTTTTTAATTTCGCAAGTTCGAGTAATAATTTTGTTCATGACTTCGGGATCTCGTTGGAGGATTGCTTCGGCATTGATTTCTAAATAGGTAAAAAAGTCAGCGTCAGCGATGAGGGCACTCTTGACCATTTCCGCAAGGCCATTGTGGAGTTCACTTTCGGGTAAACTTTTGAGGAAGCTGGTATCAATAAGTACCGCTTTGGGTTGGCAGATGGTTCCGGCCAGGTTTTTTCCGTTTTCCAGATTTACCCCATTTTTTCCGCCAATGCTTGAATCGATCATGGAGAGGAGACTGGTGGGAATGTGGAGGTACGGAATCCCGCGAAGGTAAATGGAGGCGGCAAAACCCGCAATGTCTCCGGTAGCACCACCTCCGAGCGTGATAATGCTATCTGCACGGCTGATTTTCCGTTTGGAAAGTTGGTTTACGAGGAGTTCGATGGTTTTGAGATTTTTTGATTCTTCACCCGAAGTGAAGGGGATCATTTCAAAGTGATAGACCGGGGTTTTTTGAATCTCCAAGAGCTTTTCTGGGGCAAACTTTTCCAGGTTTTTATCGTAAATGACGGCGATAGTTTTTGAGTAATTTATTTGTTCAAGGATTGGATTAAGCTCTTTCAGTAAGCCGTCTTTGATGATGATAGGATATTGAATGTGAGCAGGTTGTGGAATGCTGACTTGGATCGTCGTCATGGAATTTGTTTAAGAATTGGAAGCTCCAACGTAAGTGTTTTTAATAATGCTCGACCTTTGCCATTATAACAGAGACCGGTCGACTGCTTCAGCAACTCGGGCGAGATCTTTCATCAACTGTTCGAAGGCTTCGGGTTTGATGGCTTGATCTCCGTCGCAGAGGGCTTCAGCAGGATTTGGGTGAACGTCGATGAGCAGTCCGTCCACACCACAGGCAATAGCGGCTTTACTCATAGGGCCTACGAGCCCTGGTTTTCCCGTGGAGTGACTTGGGTCAACGATGACGGGGAGGTGACTCATCTCTTTAATAAGAGGAACGGTGGTGAGGGCAAGAGTATTACGGGTTTCGGTTTCAAAGGTGCGAATTCCCCGTTCACACAGCATGACTTTGTTGTTTCCGTTTACCATGATGTGCTCAGCGGCGAGGAGAAGTTCTTTCACGGTTGCACTCATACCGCGTTTGAGGAGGACCGGTTTTTGCGTTTTTCCAATCTCTTTGAGGAGGTTGAAGTTCTGCATGTTGCGGGCGCCGATTTGGAAGACGTCAGTGTATTTGCTCACGAGTTCAATATCGCGGATATCGAGGATTTCGGTGATGGTTTTCATTCCGTGCGCTTTGGCCACGCGATCCATAAGGATGAGTCCTTCTTCACCGAGGCCTTCAAATGCGTATGGGCTGGTGCGTGGTTTGTATGCTCCTCCGCG
Organism: uncultured Candidatus Peribacteria bacterium; assembly: GCA_964624115.1. Lineage (GTDB taxonomy): Bacteria > Patescibacteriota > Gracilibacteria > UBA1369 > UBA1369 > CAZUXI01. The sequence goes on along the minus strand of CAZUXI010000009.1, from coordinate 14,725 downwards.
AAGAATTTTGGCGCCGGCGGCTTTGACGGCGCGGGTAATGGTTTCCATTTGAGCTTCGTTTTCTACGGCGCAAGGTCCGGCCATGATGGCAATCTCTTTGCCGCCGATTTTTACTCCGTCACCGAGGTCGATGACCGTGGTTTCGTGTTTGGTTTCGCGGCTGGCGAGTTTGTATGGGTCGAGGACAGACATCACTTTGTCGACTCCGGGGAGTGATGAGATGTGATGTTGATCCATAATACGTTCATCACCGATGACGGCAATGACCGTGCGTTCGGTTCCTTCGAGTTTGACCGGTTTAAGGTTGAATTTGTGAACGGTCGAGAGGATGTGTTCAATTTGTGAAGTTTCTGCAGCGGGTTTCATAATAATAATCATAAAGAAGAGGGATGAAGAGATAAGAAGTAATAATAAAGTTTGTTCATAGGGTTTGATTGGTAGGAAGTAAAAAAAAACTCCTCAGGTCGTGAGGAGTTTTAGCGTACAAACAGAAAATCCCCACCGATTAAGGAGTTGTGTAAAAGTAAAAGAAGTTTTGTGAGCGGTTGGTTGGGGTCATTTTTTTGGTTTCAATTTGATATATGGTGAACCAAGTCGTAAGATACAGAAGCTTTTATTTGTTGTCAAAAAAATATGTCTTATGGCATTTCTCAAACGCTTTTTACCGATACGCATTCTCATATTCATGCGGAAGAATTTACCGATATTTCTGAAGTTATACAACGAGCTCGCGAAGCGGGGATACATCGACAAATTTTGGTCGGTTGTAGTCCGGACGATTCGGAAATGGCGCTCGCGGTGATGCAAAAAAATCCGGATGAAAAGTTTTTTGTGACACTTGGAGTTCATCCGCATGAAGCGAATTTGTATACTCCAGAAGTGGAAGCACGGTTTCGTGAAATTATGAAGGCAAATCCTGGGAAAATTGTTGGGATTGGAGAGATTGGGTTGGATTATTTTCGAAATTTACAGCCGGTAATGATGCAACAAGATGCATTTCGGAAACAGCTTGCGTTGGCGCGGGAGTTTAAGCTTCCCGCAGTGATTCATGCCCGTGATGCCTGGGAAGATATTTTGCGAATTCTTCAGGAAGAGGGAAATGATCGAGTGCTTATGCACTGTTTTAGTGGTGATGTGAGTGTGGCGGAGGAATGTTGGAAACGCGGGTATTTAACTTCGATTTCTGGCGTGGTGACGTATCCGAAAAATAAGTACCTGCAAGAGGTGGTGAAAGCGGCGCCCTATGACAAAATTGTGATGGAGACGGATTGTCCTTATTTGCCACCACAAAAGTTTAGGGGGCAACGAAATGAGCCGGCTTACCTTGCACATACGGCGGAATTTGTGGCGGGAATTTGGGGAATTACGATGGAAGAACTGAGTAGTGTGACGGAAGAGAATGTGAGGAAGTTTTTTCGCATTTAGGGCAAAGATCTGGCGATGTTAAAAATGCTTCCAGTGGAGCCTCCAATTCTTTCGTTGTTTGGAATGCTAGAAAAACAGATTCAAAAGCTCTGAAAGGTTTTTGATGGGAATCAGTTTCAAGGTTCCAGAAGTTTTCGGAAGTTTTTTAGTGTGGGGTATTACGGCGGTGGTGAACCCAAGTTTTTCTGCCTCAGCGAGACGTTTGTTGATCTCTTGAATGTTACGAATTTCACTTCCGAGACCAACTTCCCCAAGGAAAATTGTTTTAGATGGAAGAGCTTTTTTCTTGAACGAAGAGATCATGGCCACAACGGTCGCGAGGTCTGCGGCAGGGTCGTTGAGTTTGTATCCGCCGACAATGTTCACATAAATATCTTGGCTGTTGAGGTTGAGATTGAGGTGTTTTTGAATGACGGCGGCAAGGAGTTGGAGACGATTGAGGTCAAATCCACTCACGGTGCGTTTGGGGTAACCGAAAGCGGTGGGATTGGTGAGGGCCTGGACTTCGAGGAGGATCGGGCGAGTACCTTCAATGGTTGTGGTTATACTGGAACCAAAGTTTTCAGCACGGTGGCCGTCGAGAAAAAGTTCGGAGGGGTTATCCACCTGTTGGAGTCCTTCTTCCGTCATTTCAAAAATTCCCACTTCGTTGGTGGATCCAAAACGGTTTTTAATGGAACGGACAAGGCGGAGGTTTTGGTACCGTTCGCCTTCAATGAGCAAGACGGTGTCAACGAGATGTTCAAGAACTTTTGGTCCGGCGAGCGTTCCTTCTTTCGTGACATGACCAATGATGATAATGGTGCAGGCGTTTTGTTTCGCGTAGGTCATGAGCTCTTCGGTGCAGTAACGAACCTGGTTCATACTGCCCGCGATGGAAGGAAAATTTTCTGAAGAGACCACTTGAATGGAATCGACAATGATGAGATCAGATTTTTCTTCTTTGATAATGCTGAGGATGGCTTCGAGATTGGTTTCGTTGAGGAGGGTGAGTTGTTCTTGATGTTTGAGGTGCATGCGTTGGGCGCGGGAACTGATCTGTTCTGCTGATTCTTCACCGGAGATATAAAGAACTTTTTGATCTTGTTTGCCAAAAGCTTCACAGATTTTTAGGGTAAGGGTGGATTTGCCAATACCAGGTTCTCCACTTAAAAGAATGAGGCTGTTCAAAAGAACCCCGCCACCCAGGACTTGATCAAGTTCAGAAAAACCACTGGAGATGCGTTTGTTCACATTGGTGATTTCATGCATGGGACGTTTCACCGAGGAGATGATTCGTTTGGGACCTTTGTTTTTGGTCATCACATCGAGTTCTTCAAAGCTGTTCCAGGCGTCACATTCGGGGCAGCGACCCAACCAGCGTGGGGAGCTGTACTTGCAGTTGGTACACATGAACTCAGATTTGATTTTCATACATGGCAGTGTAAAGGTTTATCATGGTGTCGAGGTTGTATTTTTGTGCGTTTTCAAAGCCTTGAGTTGTAAGGTTTTTTCGAAGTTCTTCGGATTCAATTATTTGAGTGATCGCTTGTGCTAACTCTTTTGGTTGTTCAGGTTTCACCAGGAGTCCGTTGAGGTTATGAGTAATTACTTCAGGAATGCCACCAACGGTTGTACTGATGACGGGAAGATGGGCGGCTTGCGCTTCAATGAGGACGAGGCCAAAAGCTTCTTGCAGAGAAGGGAGAACAAAGAGATCGGCGCATTTCATGATTTGGGGAATGTTGGGTTGATAACCTGGCGTGGTCACTTTACCTTCGAGACTTAAAGAAGTGATCAAATTTTTGAGATTTTGTTCTTCAGGTCCGTCACCTACGATTGCCAAGTGTGTTTGTGGATGAGTTTTGTTGAGTTCCGCAAATGCGTTGAGGAGTGTTGGGAGGCCTTTGTGCGGTTGAAGAGCGGCGACTGATAAGATGAGAAACTCCTCGGGTTTGGCCCCTAAAATTTGGTTGCGGAGTTCAGATTCCTGCTTTGGAGAAAGCGCCGCCAGTTTTTTTTGAAAACTGTTGAGGTCGATGCTATTGGGAATGGTGAGGACGTTGGGTTTGAGATTCGCGTAGTCAGATTTGATAAACTCGGCGTTTTGTTTGGAGACGGTAATGGTGAGTGCCGTGTGTTTGAGGAAGTACTCTTTGAGTTTGCGTTTGTTGCCGATGAGGGTAAAAGGACAGTGTTCCGTGGCAATGATTTTTTTCTTGGCAAGGATGGAAGCGAAATAGGCATAACGGCAAGCTCCAGGGTTCCAAAGTTGGAGGTGGATGAGGTCTGGTTTGCTTTGGTTGAGGAGTTTTTGAAAGAGGAGGAAATGACGAGGATCGTGTTTGTGGATCACGGAAAAGCGAACCACTTCCACTCCGTTTTCTTTTGCTTCTTTGCAGAGTTCATCGAGGGCAGGGAAGTTGGAGCAGGCGAGAATGGGGTGGAATTTGGTTTTTGGCAGGGCTTTTAACAAGAGGCCGAGCTGTTTTTCAGCGCCGCCGTAGATGGGCGTGTCCGTGTAAAAGAGGATTTTTTTTGGTGTGGTTGGCATGGTTTGAGAGTATCCCGGTTTTGCCCTGACGACAAGATTTCCTTGAATCTGCAGGTCCTGATATGGTAATTTTCATCCGCACCAAATACACGTGGGTCATTAGCTCAGTTGGTAGAGCAACTCCCTCTTAAGGAGATGGTCGCTGGTTCAAATCCAGCATGGCCCACCAGGAAACATCTCTCCTGAACGGAGGGATTTTTGTTTTGCACGGAATGCGCTTGTTTACTGTATTTGTTAGCGGTTTTGTTGATAGGGATGCGGTTCGAACTTAAGTATACTCTATTGAAGTTCTTTCTTAATCCTCGTATCATCAATACGAAAAAACCGTGATAAGTTAAGTAATAAATATGAAATTTGAATTAACAGAGCCGAAAAAGCAATATTCCAACTCAGAACTGTTGCGGGATCTATCCAGTGTTGCGAAAAAATTGGGTAAGAACAGCATTTCACAAAGAGAATATGAGGCTAACGGTAATTTCTCATATCAAACTTTTAAGAAAAGATTTGGAACTTGGGTAAATGCAGTGAATCTGGCAGGCCTTGATCAAGCTAAGAGACCGTGGGGAGGTGAGCTTTCTGAAACTAGAATACCTGAAAACGACTTGATTGCTGATATGAATAATGTAGCTGACAAACTCAACAAAAGTGATATCACGATTGAAGACTATGATAAGGTAGGAAAGTTTGGATCTTCAGCAATTTGTAAACGCTTTGGGGGATGGAATAAGGCTAAAGATATTGCTGGTTTGAAGGTAGGAAGATTATATAATTCGACGGATGAAGACTATTTTGAAAACATATCCAATGTCTGGCAGGCACTTGGGAGACAACCCAAATATCAGGAAATGGTTGCACCTCTTTCGAAGTTACATATTTCATCTTATGAAAGGAAATTCGGAACATGGAGAGAAGCGCTTAATAAGTTTATCGAGTATATAAATTCGAAAGGTGAAGTCGATAAGGAAAGTGAAGAAAGTACTTTTGTTACAAAAAATCTAACTCCTGTCGATAAGATTGAGACAATTTCAATAGTAAAAAGTGCTAAACAACCGAAAAGAACTAATCGGATTGCAAATCTGAGACAACGCTTTCGCGTAATGAAAAGAGATGGTTTTAAGTGTGTTTTATGTGGCGCGTCTCCATCAACTAATCCTGGCTGTGAACTTCACATTGACCACATCATCGCTTGGAGCCATGGCGGAGAAACTGTTGAAGATAATCTTAGAACTTTATGCTCCAATTGTAATTTAGGAAGATCAAATGTCGAATAAACACATGAGTACTAAGAAAAAAGGTGATTTACTTGAAAATGTCGTTGAACAATTGTGTTCTGGGATTAAAGGAATAAAGGTTACAAGAAATGCAAAAGTCTTAGGTGAGCAAAGCAAGGTTAACAGGGATGTTGATGTTTTAATAGAAGGGCAAGTAGGTGCCTTTGAAGTGAAAATTGCGATCGAAGCTAAAAATTATAGCTCTCCAGTTGGAGTTGAAAAAGTTGAGAGTCTTATAACAAAACTTAAAGACATTGGATCCAACCTTGGCGTTATGGTTTGCCCGCTTGGTTTTTATGAATCTGCAAAAAATTTAGCTTTTGCGAATGGGATTAAGCTCTTTGAAGTATATGACCCCACTTTAGGCAATAGTAAGTTGTTTATTCCCCTCCGCTACGTTGAACCTGTTATAAGGAGTTTTGGCTTTGGTATTCGCCACCGCACACAGGGCCCATTCGAGATCACTCAAGATGTTACTCGTTGGAGATTTCATATCGGGAATAAACTTTTAAATGCCAAACAAATGGTATTATTTGCGTGGAATAACAATATGATTCCTCATCAGGCTGGTCAGCATACTGCTGATTTCAATGCTGTAACAATTAGTGATGTAAATGATCCCAGCAGACTGCAATACTGCGAAGCGTATATTAAAATCGATGTCATCGAGAAATATTTTCTAAAACTATTTCCTGCCTCTTTTTTGAAAAATATTGAAAATCAAAAAGAGCAATTTAATTTAGGTATTGATATATACTCCAGAGATGAAGATATGCTACAACACGGCTGGAAACAGTTCGAAAACTTAGACGAAATGAACAAGGCTGCAGAAATCGATAATCAGCCAGTTGGTGTTAGAGAGCTTCTAGTTCGTCCTGATTATTCTCTCGACATAGATTTGGCTGACGTGGAAGATTTAAAATGATTTCATGATTTACCTCTTCCCCCCCACTCCTTTATCTCCTCAAAATTATCCTTCAGCCAGATATACCAGACCAAAAACTGCTCATCCAAAAGTCGCCACCAAACCTGAGACCATACCTCCACCTCGGAATCCAGAATGCTTAAAATTGGCTTAGAATCAGACTTTTCTTCCTCCGGCTGATGTTCCAAATATTCATCGACAGTCATCCTTTTCTTTACCAACCCTTTGGTTTCCGGTTCCAATCGCGTTAATGAGCCCCCACCAGAAGAATCTCTCCAATTCGGAGGGTTTTTTTGAAAAGTTGGCTTGTTTACTGCATAATTTAGTGGCCTTGTAGAGATTGAGGTGGTTCTAGCTTTGATTATACCATTTGGTCGTTGAACGAGTTTGAGAATTTTGTGGCTTTAATTAGAGATAAAGCGCTTTTTGATTGGTGTCGGAGTAAGTATTGTGAATTGCTCATTGGCACTCTATAATCACGAGTGATAATAATGTAACTTTTATAATAAACACGTATGTCTAAAGTCCCGACATCTTATTTTGTAGTCCAATCGAAGCTTAAGCCAATTATGGAAGCTATTCAGAAGGCTGGAGTACCCGATAAATTCACTTTAGCCTTTCTTAATTCTTTAGGATTCAAAAGTACAAATGACCGTCCAATTGTTGCAGTTCTAAAATCTCTTGAGTTTCTAAATCAGGGTGGAGCGCCGACTCAAGCATATCGTGATTACAAAGATTCAGCAAAAGCAAAAAAAGTCATGGCTGAGAGAATTAAAATCACCTATGCGGACGTTTTTTTGGCTAATGAAAATGCTAATACGCTGTCTCAAGACCAATTAAAAGGCATTTTTGCGAGTCTGAGCGGAAAAAGTGAATCTGTTGCAATAAAGATGGCTGGTACATTTAAAACTTTATGTTCTCTGGCTGATTTTTCGTTGATAAATAATACGGAGGAGTCCGACGAAGATGAATCAGAGCAACCAGTTAATACCTCTAGTCACATTCCTTCTATACCTTCAAAAAATAATATAAAGCCCACTGAATTTCATTATAATATTCAGATACATTTGCCAGTCACAAGAGATATTTTCGTCTACAATGCTATTTTTAAAAGTTTAAAAGATCACTTAATGTAAAACTCCGTATGTCCAATGCAAGTAAAATTCAGAATTTTGTTTTTCGAGGACTGTTGCTAGATTCCAGTTTGGGAATTTTTGCTGAATCAGGCTTAGATGTTCGTGGTAAGCCAGAAAAAAAACAGGAAGAGAACAGGATTTCCATTGATGACTTTCCAATGGATTTAAGAATGGATGCAATGAAGACATCACATGTTTACATCGCATTTTTTTGCTTTGAAAACTCAGTAAGGAAACTCGTAGCGGATAGACTGCTCGAAAAGCATGGCTCTAAATGGTGGGATCAATGCGTTTCAGATAAAATCAAAAAACGCGTTGAAGGAAGAAAAACAACAGATAAAAAAAATAAATGGCATGCGCCGCGTGCTACAAATGAAATTGCTTATTGTGATTTTGGCGATCTCAATGATATAATTTTAACTCGCTGGTCTGATTTCGAGGACTTATTCCCAACTCAAGAATGGGTCAAAACGCGCTTAGGGGATTTGGAACAGTCAAGAAATGCACTAGCACATAGCAATGTACTGTCTGAGCATGATATTGATAGAATCGATATGTTCTTAAGAGATTGGGTTCTCCAGGTCGGTTAATTTAAAACTTTCTCCAGCCTCTGTTATAAATTTTGATCATTACTTACCCTGTTGTACTTCACTAATAGTCACTTTTGACCATTTGGCTCGCGGTTCGATCTCTAACCTTTTGATTAAAGGTTCAATCCGTGGACAGGAGCCCCCACCAGATTTTCAAAATGATCATGAAATATTTGAAATCTCTTTTTATTGTAACTGCTATTTTTCTTCTTGCTGCCTGTTCGAGCACCTCGACTTCAGATGTTTTGGAAAATTCATCATTAGAGCAATCTGATTCTTCTTATAGTGAAACAGCTAGCCATCCATTAGTTGATTCTGCCCGAAAACAGATTGGCGTGGTTACCAGTTATGATACCAGCTATTACCAAGGAGGTTATCCGCCTGAAGATCGTGGGGCTTGTACTGATGTGGTTGCTCAGGCCTTAAAAGATAATGGATACGATCTTAAGTCGAAAATTGATGAGGATATGGATGCTCATTCAGAAAGGTACCCGCATGATTCTGATCCGAATATTAATTTTCGCAGGGTAAGGAATGTAAAGATTTTTTTTGATTCTCATGCAAAAAGTTTATCGACTTGTACGGAAAGAAGTTGTTTTCAAGAAGGGTTATGGAAAGCCGGAGACATTGTTACTTTTGACCAAATCCCTGGGAGTTTATGGCACATTGCCATTCTTTCGAATAAAACGAAAAATGGAGTTCCTTTGTTAATCCATAATTATGGGCGAGGAGTGGTTGAGGATGAAATGCTTTTACAATGGCCAGCGCCAATTACGGGACATTATCGGGTTTTAGAAATTTAGCTGATGATATATTGGTTCCCGCGAAAGGTTTGGAAACCCAGAAAATTTTGTTAGGATGAGTCCATGCAAATGAATGCGTATCTCACCTTGTCTACGACAGGAGTTGGAGAATCGCGGATGGTTGGCAATGGTACCTCAATAACTCAATAAACCATGAAATACTCTTTTTACAACGACTACTCTGAAGGTGCCCATCCTTCCATCTTAGAACTTCTTTCCAAAACCAATCTGCAGCAAGAACCCGGGTATGGAAAAGATGATTACTCACATCAGGCTCAAGAACTTATTAAAAATGAGTTAGGAAATCAGAATGTGGATATTCATTTTTTAAGCGGTGGAACCCAAACGAATCTTATCGCTTTGGCTTCAATGCTGAAGCCTTATGAATCCGTGATTGCGGCTGAGAGTGGTCATATTGCTGTGCATGAAGCAGGTGCGATTGAAGCAACGGGACATAAAATTAATACCGTTGCGACTCCCGATGGGAAACTTACGGTAGAAGCAATTCAAGGAGTGGTAAGTCACCATACGGATGAACATATGGTGAAACCTCGAGTGGTGTTTATTTCCAATTCAACGGAACTTGGGACCATTTATAATAAACCGGAATTACAAAAAATTTCTGAGTATTGTCGGAAGCATCAGTTGTACCTCTACCTGGATGGGGCACGCCTCGGTTCAGGAATTATGAGCAAGGAGTCTGATCTTACCCTCAAAGATATTACTGCGCTGGTGGATATGTTTTATATTGGTGGAACAAAAAATGGAGCGTTGTTGGGTGAAGCGTTAGTGATTGTGAATGATAACCTCAAAGAAAATTTTCGGTATCATCTCAAACAAAGGGGAGCACTTCTGGCAAAAGGAAGAATCTTGGCGATTCAGTTCTTGGGACTGTTTACCAATGGTCTCTATTTTGAGTTAGCCAAGCATGCGAATGAGATGGGAGAGCAGTTAACGGATGGGCTTCAAAAACTTGGGTATTCGTTTCTCCTTCCTTCAACCACCAATCAAATCTTTCCAATTTTACCGAACGACCTCATCAAAAAACTCCAGCAGGATTATGGGTTTTATGTTTGGCAAAAGATTGATGACGAGAATTCGGCTATTCGGTTAGTGACCTCTTGGGCGACTGATAATGACGGTATTGAAGGTTTTCTGAAAGCGTTGACTGGATAAATGTGAACTGAGTTATTCTGCGCTAGCTTGACTTTTTGCAGAAAAGTATTATATTCCTGTTCCTGAAATTTTCTCAGGGATATATGAAAGATCGCTTCCAATTTCAGGGGTATGAAGGTCGAGTGACTCGTGAGCCCCAGAATGATATTTTTGATTTTCTTCGTGATCAAGAATATTTGCAACGCGGAGAGGTGATGTTGCAATCTATGCCTGCAACAATTGCAGAAGAGTTAATGAAAATTCGTCAGCAGAATCATGTGGTTGCTTCGGAGGTATTTGAGAAAAACCGTAAACCTTTTCGCAACGCGCTACGGGCAATCATTGGTTCGGTGTTTGCTGATTATTCTTTGCCTCAAAGTGGTGGAATTGATATTGGCTCCGGTGCAACAGGTGAAATGGTTGAGGAGTTACTTCCGTCGAGTGCTCGAAGAAATTGGGTTCAGATTGAGGCTAATCCTGCATCTGTTGTTGAAAATAAACGTCGACATCCCGCTTCCACCATTGTTGAAGGGAATTATCATCAACTGGGTAACCTTCAGCTTCCCATTGTGACTGGACTTTCATCACTGGATGCGACCTGTTTCCCTGAAGATGCAATTGAAGCTATTCGTGAAAGTTTAAAAACGGGTGGTTATCTTTTTCATGTTCAGGATGTTCGTCCAGGGGTGGGCTATGGTATTCGTGAAATGGTTCAGATGGGGCAAAAGGATCCCTGGGTTGTTGAAGTCATGGGAAAAAGTGATCCGCTGACGTATTTCGTTCAAGGAGAACAGAGGTTTGTGAATGCGGGAGAAATGTTTCGGCGTGGTATTGGTCGCGCACTTCAAAAAAATTCTGGCATGGAGCTTTTGATGAATCATTGGGTAACCGTCAAGAAACCACTTCCTGCCCAAGAAATGTCACGCTGGTACTTTATGAATGTTGCACTCCATGCCCCAACTTTTTCAACTTTTGATCCTCGTCCTTACGAGGAAGCCGCCGCAGTTGTTACGGTTGCTCGTAAAATTTAAAGGAGATCCTTGGTAATCTTATTCAAAATTAGCCACCCTTGTTCCGTTGCTCGCAAGTGTTGATCTTTTCTTACTAAGTGACCAGTTTCCACATAGGTAGCTGCTCGTTCAAGCAACTCTTTTTGTTCACTCCATTTTTTTTCAAACTCTGCCAAATCAATCCCTTCACGAGTTCGTAAGTGGAGCATGATATATTCCAGTTTTTTTTCCTCTTCATCCAGGTTTTGACTATTCAACTTTTGGGTTGGATCGGCAAAATATTTTTCAAAGCTTTTGGCGTTTTCCCAGGTCTCGCCACCCACAGCGGAATGGGCTCCCAATCCAAAGCCCAAATAATCTTTCTGATTCCAGTAGCGCCGATTATGTTCACATTCAAATCCCGGTTTGGCATAATTGGAAACTTCATAATGTATAAATCCTGCATCGGCTAAACGCTTGGTGAGGTGGTTGTACATAGCCACTTGTTCGTCTTCCTCGGGACAGTCTTTCAAAAAGGTGTCAATGCGACGGGTATCATACGATAAAAAGTAAGCGGAAAGATGAGGAGGGGAGGAGTGTAGAATCTTTTCAAGCTGGTCTTGAAACTCGTGCAGAGTTTGATGGGGTAATCCCATAATGACATCGAGTCCGAAGTTTTTGACTTCACATTTTTTTAATGCCTCGAGTGCTTCCAAAATTGTTTCAGCATTATGGGGGCGGCCGATTCGTTGGAGCGTTTTTTGATTTAAACTTTGGACACCGAGTGATATTCGGTTGATGCCCAGCTTTTCGTATCTCTGAATTTTTTGTTCATCAAGACTTTCGGGATTGCATTCAATGCTAATCTCGGGATTATCTTTTATTTTATAATGATTTCGGAGTGTATTGAGAATCGTTTCAATATCATCCGTTGGGAGCAGGCTTGGTGTTCCTCCGCCAAAATAGATGGTTTGGGTTTCATAATCTTGATAATCCGACGCTCGTTGCTCTATCTCTTCCACAAGTTTTTCCACAAATTGCGGGATCAGCTTTTCTTTATTCGCAAATGTTGTGAAGTTGCAATAAGTGCAAATCGTCTGGCAAAAGGGGATATGAATATAGTGGGAAAGGTCTTTCATTCGAAAAAATACTTACGTTGGTACTGTATTTATTCTTAAAGTGTATTATAATGTAAAGATATAATTTTTAATGGTATGGACAGGATCCTCGTTGTACTTATTGGTATACCCCTCGGCTTTCTGATTATGATTTATCGTTTTCAGATCAAGCAATATATTGGAGATATCGGCTTTGCCGAGCAGTATCTGGGTGCGGGAGGTACCTACACACTCCTTACGCTTATTGGCTTTTTGGTGGCATTTGTCTCACTTATGTACGGTCTTGGGACCATTCAGGAATTGTTTATTGGAACATTAGGTCAGTTTTTTCGCTAGTAGTTTTTATTTTCTTTGGTAAGGATTAGGTGGGTTTTTTCCCCGAGGATAAACAATAATAATGTATTACATCTTTTCTCATTATTTTTCTTGACTTAGACATACCCCTTCAATATAATCGGGAAGCTTCAGTTTTGAAACGCAAGAATTCTCTCCAACTGAAAACAATGAAATTCGTACTGCTCGGCATTTTTTAGTTCAATTCACAACCTGGTGGTTGCGGACTTGAATTGAAGAGTGCTTATCAGCACTCACTGATCATTGAAAATTAGGCCTAATAATAAATGTAAAGATTTATTAATGTAATTTCAATTGAGTGCTGTGAATGGATATTCACAGCTAGTTAAAAGAAAGAGTTTAAAACTAAGTTACTTATAAGTGCATAAAATGGATGCCTTGACACTTAACTGCGAAGAAGGACGCGATAAGCTGCGAAAAGCCTCGACGAGCTGCTAAATAAGCTTTGACTCGAGAGATATCCGAATGGGGAAACCCTATCTGAGTAATGTCAGATAATCCCGCTTGCGGGAAGCCAACCTTGGGAACTGAAACATCTTAGTACCAAGGGACAAGAAATCAAACGAGATTCCCAAAGTAGTGGCGAGCGAAATGGGAACAGACTAAACTTTCAACACGTGATAGGTTACAGCCGTTGTGTTGAGAGGGTTGTAAGGAATATTTTCCGTAAACTGTAAGTTGCGGCAATCGTATAATCTATTAGCAAAAAGAGCCTGGAAAGGACTACCACAGAGGGTAATAGTCCCGTATGCAAAAATAGTTTATAAAGTTGTAATATTTTCTTGAGTAGGGTCGGACACGTGAAATCCGGCTTGAATCCGGGAGGACCACCTTCCAAGTCTAAATAGGTTAAGTGATCGATAGTGAACAAGTACCGCGAGGGAAAGGTGAAAAGCACCCCGGTGAGGGGGATGAAATAGTTTCTGAAATTTTATGCATACAACGAGTGGGAGCCTCCTTGTGGGGTGACCGCGTACTTATTGGAGAACGGACCATCGAGTTAGCTGTGCGGCGCGTTTTAGGTTAAGGGATTTATACCCGGAGCCATAGTGAAAGCGAGCCTGAATAGGGCGATCATAGTGTCGCGCACTAGACCCGAAACCGGGTGAGCTACTTATGGGCAGGCTGAAGTTCATCGAGAGATGAATGGAGGGCCGAACACACGGATGTTGCAAGATCTGGTGATGACCTGTGAGTAGAGATGAAATTTCTATCGAACCCGGAGATAGCTGGTTTTCCTCGATATAGTTTTTGGACTAGCCTCGTGCTAATAACGACAGGGGTAGAGCTCTGTTTAGACTAGGGGACGAAATAAGTCTACCAAATCTAGACAAACTTCGAATACTGTCGTGAGTTCCACGGGAGTCGGACTATGACAGCTAAGTGCCATAGTCGTAAGGGGAACAGCCCAGACCGCCGTCTAAGGTCCCTAATAAAATCTAAGTGGTAAAGGATGTGGAGTTACTTATACAACCAGGAGGTTGGCTTAGAAGCAGCCATCCTTTAAAGAAAGCGTAACAGCTCACTGGTCTATGTGATTCTGCGCCGAAAATTCAACGGGGCTTAAGATTTTAACCGAAGACACGGGCTCCGCCACATTTGTGGTCGAGCGGTAGAGGAACGTTGCTAGTGCAGCGAAGCCGAGACGTGAGTCGAGGTGGAGTGCTAGCAAGTGAAAATGATGGTATGAGTAGCGTTTTAAACTCGATGAAAAATCGAGTCGTCGTAAACCCAAGGTTTCCCAAGCCACGTTAATCGACTTGGGGTTAGTCGCGCCTAAGATGAGGACGAAAGTCGTAATCGATGGACAACAGGTTAATATTCCTGTACAACCTATGTTTCGCCCAAGCAAAATCTCTTGTGATATGGAAGTTCGATAATTGACTTCGGTTAATTTGAGAGTAACTGTAAAGCTGAGGTGGCGCTAGCTCAGGGGGGACGCATTTGGATAATGAGAGCGAGTTAATGAATTCTCGTATAAGTATCAAGCTTATGCTCTGGTAGGCAAATCCGTCAGAGTTCGCAAGATACGATGTAAATTACCCTTCGCAAGAAGGACGATTCTCATGATTTCAGGTGCCAAGAAAATTCTCGGTAGCGAGAAATATAGGTTAGCGTACCGCAAACCAACGCTGGTGGGTGAGTAGAGAATACTAAGACGATCGAGATAACTAACGTTAAGGAACTCGGCAATACAACAGGTGTAACTTCGGGATAAACCTTGGCTATATTTATTTATAGCCCGCAGTAAACGACTTCATGCGACTGTTTACCAAAAACACAGGTCTCTGCAAATTCGAAAGAATACGTATAGGGGCTGACGCCTGCCCAGTGCCAGAAGGTCACGAGGAGAGGTTAACGCTTTGAATCTAAGCCCTGGTGAACGGCGGCCGTAACTATAACGGTCCTAAGGTAGCGAAATTCCT
>CAZUXI010000008.1:0-50372 GCA_964624115.1 uncultured Candidatus Peribacteria bacterium | reverse complement strand
TATCGGTGATACTGACGGTAACGCCGTTCTGAACCATTTCTGGAGCCATAATTAAGTATCAAGCGTACAATGTTTTTTTGCCATTTCCAGCATGTTTCCACGCCCAATATTAAACCACATCCCATCTAATAGATAGGAATAAAGCTTGCGTCCTTCAATGAGTTTCGGGAAAACATCTGCTTCAAGACTCTTGGTTTGTGAGGTCAGAAAAGAAAAAATATCCGGATTAAAAATATAAATACCCGCATTAATAAGATTCGTTAGACGCATATCTCGATTCGACTCTGGCGTACCCTTTTCAAAAAACTGGGTAATCAAATTCCGTTTAACCCTTACAATCCCCCAAGGAAGTGGGTCAGCAACACTCGTAATCACCATCGTTGCAATACCGGCGTGACTCTTGTGAAACTCCTGAAGATCAAACAAATCAATATCAGCAATAATATCACCATACATTAACAAAAACGGTTCTGGGCTCAAGTAAGGCTTACATTCATAGAGAGCCGAAGCAGTTCCCTGAAACTTATTTTTCACAAACTTCACGTCGAACTTCATATACTTCTTGTTCGTAAGAACTTTTTTCAACTGCTTACTTTCATCATCACAATACATCACAATCTTCAATATACCGGCCTTTTTAAGCTTTTCCAAAATACGTTCAAGGGTGCTCATTCCACAAATATCCGCAAGAATTTTTTCCTCTTCACCAATAAAAATAACCGCCTGTTTCACAGTATCGCTTAATAATTGCTTCAGAAACTGTTCAACGGCATGCGATCGATTTCGTAATTTTGTTCCATCCACCTTACTATCCAGCAAACTCACAATTTCTGGCCTCAAGGTAAGCGAAATACGTACACGATCTTGCATACAAAAGAGTGAAAAATACTCCTTCAATTATGAACAAAACAGGTGCGTATTGCAAACTGTTTAGCCAAATATAATCTCAAAAATATGCTCCTTCACCTTCTGAGCATCCTTCAGTTTCATGGCAACAAGACATTCTGGCCGGGTTGAATCAAAAACTGTTCTTCCTCGTTCAACACCATCAAGGACAACTCGAACACCAGTTTTTTCCCATTCTGCAGCCTCCGGAAAAAATTGAAGATAAACCGAAGTGGGGTCATGGAGATTAAAACTCTCCTCGCGTTCATGGTTATATTTTTCGTACCAAGTAAGAAGAATATTTTTAATCCAGGCACGTTCTGGCGTATTTTCTGGAATACTTTGAACCATTTCCTTATCCCAGAAAGCACGGCGTGTAACATCAAGCGGAACAACTCTTGTTTCAATTCCTTCACAATTTTTAAACACTTCATCAGCTCCATCAGGGTCAAAAGCAATGTTCGTTTCGGCATAATCAGTTTCATTTCCTGGCTCATTAAAAACCCCTCCCATAATCATGAGATTTTTAATCGGTTTTTGTTGGTTTTTAATCAAAAGATCGACATCAGTAAGTGGTCCCAGCGAAATAACCTGTTCATATTCAGGAAGCTTTTCAATTACCTGAACTTGTTCAGTCGTAACGTTTGGATGGATACCCCAAAGCCCATTAGGTCCATGAAAATAATCAGGCCATGGACGCTCAAGAACACCATTCAAAGGAACAGAACTTCCTCGAAAAACCTTCCACTCATGATCAAATAAAGCAACAATCTCTTTTGCATTTTGGAAAGTATAATCCTGCGCAGCATTCCCAAACGTAGAAAGAAAAACATGATCACCTTTTCCTTGAAGCTTCCGAAACAGCATGAGGGCAACAACATCATCAATGCCAGGATCTGAAACTAAAACAAAAGGTGCATTCATGAAGCGTATTGTGAAAGGATAGATTCAAGAATTTCATTAGTACCAGCCAATTCTGGTCTTTGAGCAATACCCCGAACTCGACTTTGATAATCGGCAGGAAGTGAGTGGTTTGATACAAAATAACAATCAACACCGGTTTGTGGCGGAACAAAATCCGATTTACTATCTCCGATCATTGAAACTCTCCTTCCAAATTGTCTGAGCATATCAAGAGTTTTGCCTTTATTTTCACGATACGAAGTCCCTGGATGGGCAGCAAAGAAATTGTATTGCGGACTCACATCCATAGTAATCCCAGTAGAAGAACTCATATTTTCTCCAAGAGCAGTAATAAGCTCAGGTGGTGCAAAAACGGAAAGAGTTGCTTCACGTCCATACCCAAATCCCCATTCGCCTTTCTGGAAATCAGGTTGGTGACCTCCAAACTCAACAGCAATGACATTATCAACACGTTTGAACCCAAGATCGGTAGCAAATTTGGTGATCCGTTCCTGAAGCGTTTGTGGGTCAACTGATCCGAGAACCATCTTTTTGTTACCTTTCACCAGAAGCATACCATTTTCAGCTAAAATAGGGCCATTTTCGAGTCCTACCTGTGCAGCAAAACGTTGGAGCATAGCGAGCGGAGAGTCTGAGTTTAATCCCACCTGAACACCTTTTTCTGCAAGCTGTTGAACAAGTTCTTGAAAACGTGCCACTTGTTCAGGAGGAAGATTCGTATCTTTTGCATCTGAAGAAATCATTGTTCCATTCACATCAATAAACACGACATCTTTGCCAATACCCATTTCATCAAGTTGTTGTTCACGTTGACCAATATTACGTGTTTTTTCCCAAAGTTCATCCATATTCTCAGCAAAGAACTGACACAAATCAGCCATCCCAGTATTGGTGTCAATATTGTAGAATCCGTTAATAAAAGCCACAAACGCTGGGTCCATGTCGCGAAGCATTACCTTCCGACCAAGCTTCTGGTCAATTCCACTCCAAAAGTCATAATTAAGCTGGAGGATACGTTGTGAAAACTCTCTTTCTTGATCAGCAGGAATCGTTGCCCGTGCATGAGGACTTACAAACGGAAGAAGGTAAGGCGCCCGGCCCAAATCACCATTGGGTAATCGAACCACCAGTCCACTCAGTCCAATACAGAAATCACGAGGATCACCTAAGTCAACCCGGTCATAAATAGCTTCAGGTTGATCAGCAGTTTTTTGTGAAGTTGCCTGGTCAAATTCATATGAAACCACGGGATCAAGCATAATTCCTTTTTTCTGTAGGGTCTTTTGAGAACCAACTTGAATGCCCGGAACAACCTTATCAATCTCAATACCAGTATCTCTTAAAAGGTCAACAATTCTACCAATGCTTCCGCCGGTAAAAATATCATCTTCAACAATAGAAGCACGTCGTTCACCAGAAGCACTGAGCCCACCGAGTTGATCAGCAGTGTTGAGTTCCTGTGGTTTAGGAACTTGTCCAAAACTTTTAAGTCCCCCAGTGTAGTATCCCCGAGATAGACGCAGACTGGTAGCACCTTCCTTATAAAGTGGATCAAGGCTAATAACATCGCTTGCACCAACACGTTCACGTGTTGCATCCTCAATCTCTTTCCAATCGTAGAGGTGAATTTCAGGGGTTCCACGGTGCTCATAACCACGGAGCAATTCCTCCATGAGGCGAGTTGTGAATTTGTCATACTGTTCTGCAAACAAAACACGAGTGTCGCGTTCATTACGATCAAGTCTGCGCGAAATATTCTCTGCGATTGGAGCCGTAACCGGTCCATCAGTTCGCACCAAATAAACAAAATCCTGATCATCAGTAACTTCAACAACACCAGTCTGAGGATTTACCTCATGACCTTGTACGCCCATTTCTCCGTCAGAATCCAATTTATACTGCTTATAATGCATAAAATGGTGAATAAATGTGAAATTACTCTATCAAAAAATACCAGAAAGTCAATCATTTATCATACTTCGTAATACTTTTTAGGATCACAGAAAAACAAAGAATACAAGTTGAAAATAAGTGGAAATTGCATTGTAAACTTAATAAGTTCTGAGGTCTATTTTATGCCCTGAATGAGGGCAAGATGAGGGATTTGATTTCATCTTTTTTCACCGGAACCACACCCTGCCGTCCAAATTGAAGTGTTCCTGAGAGAATAGCCGCTTGAGTAGATTCTTTAAGGCTTTTTCCTTCACTGAGTTCAGCACAGAGAACCGCCATGACTTGATCGCCACACCCGGTAGCATCTTTTGGTCCCTCAAAAACTATCTTTGGTACAGGAAAATGCAACCCGTTACCATCCTTACCCTCAAACAAATATGCACCCTTTGCGCCAACCGTTATCAACACATTCTCAACGCCCCGTGCCTGCAAAATCATTGCTGCCTTTTGAGCACTCTCAAAATCAACAACATTCACCCCAGTAAGAATTTTTGCCTCATGTTCATTTGGTTTCAAAAGAAAAAGGTCTTTCCCGACCAGTTCAGAATAATTTACCCCCTCTTGAATACCTCCGGGATCCAAAATAGTCTGAATCCCCATGCTACGAGCCATCCTGACAGCATACGCAGCCGTTTCAAGAGGCAATTCAAGTGAAAGAGCCAAAATCCCCTTATTTCGTGCAACCTCCTCAAAAACCCCCTTGGCATCATCTATATCACTTGGTGAAAAATCATCATTTACCCCCGGAATCACATAAATCTGGTTCTCACCCTCAGTATCAACAGGGATAAGCGCAATTCCTGGAAATTTTCCTCCACTTTCTTTAAAATCTAGCACTTTCACCTGAGCAGTCGAAACCCCGCTTTCCTCAAGTGCCTCAAGCGGAATCTTCCAAAGACCCATCGGATCCCGAACCGTTCTACCCACCATAGCGACTTTTCGATCCGTGTTATAGGTTGCCATCATCTGAGCGATATTCCTCGATTTTCCACCAGGTGCAATCCGAAACTCTTTCCCAAAAACCAACTCACCCCGTCCAGCAATTCTCGAAACCCCACTACCAATAATATCCGTATTCAAGCCACCAATAACCACAATGCACGCTTCAGCGACCTCATCTTGGATAGTCAAAACATCGAGCATTGCATCACAAGCACTTTCAGTTTTTGGGGATGGACCGAATTCAATTCCAGGCAGCCAAAGTTGACTTCCTTCGTGTGCTGTCATTAAAAGGTCTTTAAATAGGCATCCAATTCTGCTTTGGTCACTGGCACAATCCCAGCACGACCATATTGAAGCGCTCCGGCGCAAATAGCTGCTTTCACGCTTGTCATGAGCTCTTTCCCCTGAGAAATATAGGCACAAAGAACTGACATAACCTGATCACCGCACCCGGTAACATCACGAATCGGACCAAAGTCGAGAGGAGGATTAGGAATATGTTCTTGTATCTTATCATTAAAAAAATAAGCCCCATTCGCACCAACGGTAATCAAAACATTTTGAATTCCACGACTTCGAATAGCATTTGCTGCCAATTGTGCACTTTTAAAGTCTACAATATCGATACCAGTAATAATTTGAGCTTCATGTTCATTGGGTTTCATCAAAAAAATATTTTTTGAAAACAACGCACTACAGTCCTGATATTGGGAAATTCCACCTGGATCGATTAAAACCTTTAGGCCATATTTATTGGCCATTTCTGCAGCATACGTAGCAGTACGCATTGGTGTTTCCAGCGAAAGCACCAAAATTCCCTTATTCCCAGATGCCGATTGAAAAAGCTCTTCCGCCTCATCAATGTCATGTGGAACAAAGTCACTGTTAATTCCAGGCAAAACATAAATCTGATTCTCTCCCTGCTGATTCACGGCAATGAGTGCAACACCAGGCAACTTATTGGTTTGAGAAAAATCCAAAACCTTAATGTAATCCATATTAACTCCGGCCTCAGCCAAAGCATCATAAGGAATCTTCCAAAGATTATAAGGATCTTTTGAGGTTTTACCCACCATTGCGACACTTCCATCCTGAGTAAACGAAGCAATCATTTGGGCAATGTTTCGGGATTTTCCTCCGGGACCAATCTTTAACTCATCACCAAAAACTAATTCCCCATTTTTAGCAATCCGATCAACCCCTAACCCAATAATGTCAGTATTTAATCCCCCCACAACGATAATAGAAATATTTTTCATAAAAGACGTTGTCATAAAATACGCCAAAAACAATCAGCCCAACTATATCGACATAATTCAGAAATGCAAACGTCAAATCCTAAACAAACATTTGGAACAACCATGACATAGGTCCAGGGAAGGAAGCCAGCTGAATTCCTAAAACATAAACAAGCATCTGTCCGACAAATCCCGCAAAAAGTGGCACGGTAAGATTATCATCCAATTTGCCGGTAAAGAGCTCAACCAAACTCGCAACAAAAGCCATGAGGACAAAAACAACTATTTGCTCAGGTATAAAGAGCCAGCCTACCAGCATATTCATAAGGAATCCTGCCGTAAAACCTTCCAAGGTTTTTTTTCGAAAAATCTTATGCTTTCCAAATTTAATTCCCACGAGCGCTGAAACAAGATCACCAAAAACTGTCATCAATAAGGCCAATAAAGCAATCTGATAATCAAAAACACTAAATGCGATAATCGTGGAAATAATAAAGAAAATCGACCCAGCAATATTATTTCTTTCTCGATCCCGTAAAATATCCAAGTGTTGAGGAATCTTTGGTTTTACCTCGAGCCGAAAATATTCACATTCTAACAAAAAAAGAAAAAGAGCGGTAAGCGTTAATACCGCGACACGTTCCGACCAATAATATCGAAGAAGCGTATAAACCATAAGAACAGGAAGCTCGAGAAGATGGAAAAGTTTTCGTAAGATTTCTTTCCGAAATGAATGCTTTTTCGCCATAGAAAAGAAAAATAACCCTCACGAGTGTAAATCTTCTCAAGAAAAATTTCCATCCCAAACTTATGAAGAACCTGCCGCAAGATCTTGAACTGTAAGTATCCTGCCTTCAGATCTCCCAAACACCTCAGGGAAATATGTTTCTTGACCTAAAACCGGCAAATCATGGAAAACACCAGGTGCAGTTGCACGAACAAAGTAATCAATTTCATACACACCTTTGGGAAGTGAATCAGCAAAGTACATAACCCGGTCGTCGCGAATTTCATTATGATGAAAGTACCAATTTTGATCTGAATAAACCGCAGGTCCTTTTCCTTGAGTTTCCATATTTTGTAAATCCTGTTGTGACGTTTTGAGACTGAAATCAATTCCCTCCAGCCCAGCTGGAAGATAATCCTCAAGCATCACATAATGGCTATCCTGAGGCACAACTAAAGTTATATGCGAGCGAAGATTTTCACCAAGACGCACATCAGTAACTGGATGTTCCATTTTGACATCTTCTGGACGGAAATACTGTTGATAAACCTGGAGTCCTTCATCACGAGCCTGAATCTTTTCAGTTGGTAAATAATATTTCAGCTGAACATCGAAATAGAGTTTTCCTTCACCATTTCGTTGAACAGTTATTTCATTATTTTGATTATCCGGAAGAAGTTCCTGAAGTGAAATCGTCACTTTATCTTGGTCCTGAAGATTCTTATTCGTATAAGATTTTTGAATTTTTGTCGCTCCATTCACCTGAATTGTTCCTTCAAAACTTGGTTCAAGTTCGTGAGATGAGACCAAATATTCAATGAGACTACGCAAAACAACGGCGGTTTCTTGGGTTGAAACATAGCGGCCCTCTACTTTACTCATGAGGAGATATCTCAAAATTTTCGGAATAAAAATGTGATCTGGTTCAACTCTTTGAAGAAGTTGAAACGCGAGTGCCGTTGTTCGGTTATCCGTATCAAATAAACGATAATCCTTCTCATCTTCAGCAAACTGTAAGCCTCGTGGAGTCTCTTTGGCAAAAATAAGAATCTCTTTCATCAAAGTATCCAGCTTTGCTTGAACGCCGTTTTCAGAACTATTTCCCGCAGTCTTCTTTAAGTTATCATAGGTAAATGCGAGATAAATTTTTCCGGTAAGATTTAACCGTGAACGAGTATCATAAAGGTTATTCGTAAGACCTAAATCCCCCTTGCCCATCTCGCTGAGTACATTGAGCACATAAGCCTTTTCATTGGGCCCAAGAGGAGAATAATTATTATATCCAAGAGTGGTAATAACAATATTGTTTGAATCAGGAGTATTCGTTGCATTATTAAGCTGCTGACTCAAGAAGGCCAAACCATTATTGAGCACTTTTTCATCAATCTTGTATCCTGCTTTTTCAGTTTCATGGAGAGTGTTGAGAACATATGCCGTAAGATATGCCGAAGGTTGGCTTGTTTCCCAAACACCCCAACCACCACTCAATTGTTGATATTTATAAAGATTTTGTAATCCAGTCTCAACATTCTTATCAATCGTTTTCTCATCCACACCCATATTTTGAAAAACTTGAATCTTCATAAACTGCTTCACGAGAACATTAGGCAATAGCGCACTTGCAGTCTGTTCACTGCAGCCATAAGGGAACCTTATCAAATATTGGAAACCTTCCGAGATGGAATTCGCTAAAGTAGGAGCCATACTCAGGGTAAGTTCGCCATAATTTGGATCAATCCCCAGCGGTAACCAAACATTTTCCACATGAGTATCACCATCACTAATCGTCAAAGAAGTCGCAACGACTTCAGGAAAACTATAAGGTTTGATCGGTAGTTTTTGTTCGAGAATATCACCAATATTTTCATTTTGACTACTCAAAGCCTTCAAAGTGATCGTTGCTTCTTCCGCTGAAAGCACCTCAACCGGCCATTCAACTTTTTGCTGTTCTCCTTTTCCTAAGCGGATAGTTCGTGTAGTGTCACCCTCAACTTTAAGTTGGGAAGCTTCAATGCTAACCCTGAGATCCAGATTATCATTGGAATAATTATGAACAATTGCCCCCATCATAAGCTTATCACCTGTAATTAAAAATCGTGGAAGAACCGGACGAACGAGTACATCTTTATTCACCAAAAACTCCTTCTTGCCACTTCCAACGAGCGTATCATCAGTAATACCAATAACGAAAACCTGCCATGTCGTAAGATTATCAGGAAGTTGGAAGTTCACACTCGCTTCACCATTGACATCAGTTTCCACATTCGCCTGCCAGAAAGCTGTATCCTTAAAAATCCCACGTTTTTGCACGCCACCACCACCACCACCACCACCTTTAAGCCCAGCTTCAACAAGAACATTCACACGCGCAATCGCCTTCGTTAAAGTATAAGCGGAAGCAACCCCTAGTGAACGTTTTCGATAAAACTCATTCAGAAGATCTGCCGTTACACTTTCAGTGAGTGAAAGGACACTCTTATCTACAACAGCAACGGAAAGATCTGCCTTTTGTGCGTTCCCCGCTGCATCTTTTACCTTGAACTTTAAGTTAACAGCATCACTTGGTTTATACTGCTCACGATCAGTTGTAATACCGATATCGAGCTGTTTCTGCTTGGTATTTACCTGCAGAGTGGTATAGCCAACTTTAAACCCTGCGGTAGCACGCTCATCAGCACTTCCCAAAGGAGGTTCCACCAATGAGGCATCAGTTTTACTTCCTTTCATTAAAACCACGGAAACAAAAACATTTGGGACGGTTCTTTCAGAAATCTCAACGTCGAGGGTGGTTGAGTTGTCATCAATTTTTACGACCTTGCGCATCAATATTCCTCTTCGTTCTTGAGTAACCAATGCCCATACATTTTTATAGGGAGACTTCACTAAGATATGTGCTGTGTCACCAACCTTATACTCCTGTTTATCAGCCACTAATTCAATTTTATCGTTATTTTCTCTGCCCCACTGAATATACTCATCACTGGTAACATACATGGTGCTTGAAGCGGAGATTATATTATTTTTGGAGTCTTTTGCACTCACCTTTACTTTATAATTTCCTCCTTTTGGTGCAATAAAATTCACGAGAGTAAAGCCATCTTCTCCGGTCTGTGAGTCTTTCTTCTGGACTTCAATATCCTCATAACTATTCTCATAATAAAAACCACCATCTACATTCTTTTTTTGTACCGTATTCCATTTTCGTTCATAGAGTGTTGTTTCAAAAGCTTTCCCTTTGAGCGGTTTTCCATCAAAACCCACCGAAATAACCTTAAAGTTCATTGGCTCACCTGTTTGAACAACATAGTCATCATTGGCAATACCAAGGTAATACTCACCCGTATGGACAGGGATAGTAACTCGATCTGAAACACTCTGATTATTCGCGTCGAAAACAGTTGCTTCGAGGGTATAGAATTGACTCATTTTTTTATCTTTCAAATCAAAAGGAAGTTGTAACAAAGACTCACCTTTTTCATTGAGCACTCCTTTCCCGCTTGTAACGAAAGTCGCATTCCCTTCACAACCGTACATACAATAATTTCCATCATCTGAAAAGCTGTACCAATCATTAGCATAAGGAGAATCGCTATCAGGGTTTAGGAAGAAATAGTAATCTTGTGCTCTCAAACTCCATTGATACTTAGCATTTTGAAGTGGAGCACCAAAGAAATAACCACCCTGAATATTAATATTTGCCGTCTCACCATTCACATAGTTTTCTTTATCAGCTTTGATATTGAGTTCATAATCAGGTTTTCGATACTCAGTTACCCGAAAACTAGAAGTCTGATAACTGGCATATTCTGATGCCGGTACATCCATAAGTTCGGTTTGAATTGAATAAGTCCCAATCTTGGCCTGCTCACCAATATCAAAACTGCCGCTGAATGTTCCATTCGTTCGTAAATCCAGCACCTGACTCGAAACGGATTCCCCCTGACTATCATTAATATTCACCAAAACTTTTTTAATTTTCGGTAAACTCAACTTCGCATCATTATCCTTGCGAACAATTCCTTTAAAATAAACCGTATGTCCTGGTCGATAAATTGGTCGATCAGTATAGCTGTAAATAAAATAGTTACTTTCAACTGGTGTATAAGACATATTAAAATTCCATGGTGCGACACCTTCGCTCCAGCTGGAGTTAACAAAAGTGAAATCACCAGGATTTTTTTCAGCATTCACCATCACCGTATACTCTTGACCAAAATAATCATTTCCCGATTCAGGTTTAGGTAATGAAAGAGTACCAACACCATCCTTATCAGTGATCATTTCACCCACCAAACGCCCACGATCAAATACTTGAAGATTGAGCCCACTTCGAGGCGATCCATCTCCCAAATCGGTTGCCCAAACCAGGACCTCATCCTGTGAGTTTTTAAGAGTAAGAGCAGTCTTGGCCTGTACAAAAATCTGACGAGTAACTTTATCCGGCTTTTCCATATTCCTTATTTGGAAATAATAAAAACCTGGATCTAAAGTGCGACCAGTACCCTTTGCCAAATCAAGCTGGGTATGGACTACCTGATCAGTTTTCTTTTCAATCTCTTGTGTCCAGGTGGTAAACGGTCCTGTAATTTTTTCCATAGCACCACTATTCACATAACCATAAGAATAAATCGACTCAAACTCTTGTTGGCTTAAAGGTTTTAAATCAACGGTAACCCGTTCCAAATTCGAAGATTTAATATAATAAACTGGAGGCTTATTTGCGTCCAAAATAGCTAAATCTCCATTATTTAAGAGAGAAAAATCTTTTGGCAAATGCCCGGTTCTAAACTTTAAAACAAAATCATTTGCTAATAGTTGACCAAATTGATCTTTAACACCGCTTTTTATCGTAAATGTGTAATCAGTCGCAGGCTGAAAAGGAAAATATACTAAAACTGAACTCGGTGCTTCACCGGGTACAATATTGGGTTTTACATCGCTTTTACCATCTATTTCTTGATGTGCCGGCAGAATTTCAATCCGTGTTTTAAGCGATTCAAGATCAATGGGTTGTGAAAAAACAATTCCAACATAATTATTCACCGTTTCTTGACTATCACATCCGGCAGGAGGATAAGTTGCGGGTGGATTAGTTTCACACACGGATAAATCAAAGCCTTGTTCAGGATTAGTATCCTGAATAACCAAATCACCCACCGTGCTGAAATTGAGCTGATAATCGGTATCAAGTGGTTTGGTTCCTTCCCTCCCCATAAATCCTTGATGCACAATCACTCGATAATTACTCTTGAACTGAAGGGGGTTTTTAGGAGCAAGTATGAGGGTTTTTTCCAGGTCAGCTTCCGTTGGAGCCTCCAAATTCTCTACTCGGAAATACGGGTCGTAAGTGGTATAAAGTGCTTTTTGATCGGCAATCCACTCATCTTTGGTATAGTAAGCGGGGGTATAATCGACTTTTTCGAAAGTCCCATCAGCTTTCACAATCAAAAGTTCAACCTTTTCTTGAACCATAGCCAAATTCATTGGCTGATTAAAATTCAAATGAACCTTGGTGTTTGGTCCAATATTGCTATCAGCATCAGGAGGAACCGTTGATAATACTGCCGGGGCCAAGGTATTAAATCGCAAAATAAAATCTTCTTCCGTTGCCCCACCATCGGCTGATTTTGTTCCTTTTGGAACCGTGAGAACATAAGAAGTACCGTAAGTAAACTTATCAGGAATAAAAGAAATAGTATTCGTCCCCAGCCACTTATATCTTCCGGGAGCAGATGGTTCAATCTTCATGCCATCCAAAGGTTTTGCTTCATCTAAGCTCTTTAAGCTCGTCATTGGTCGATCAAAAGCCACGGTGATTGCTTGGGTCACATCAACCGTATTCTCAAAATCAGCGGCAGGCGTTGTAACAACAACTTTGGGGGCAATGGTGATCGCATAGTTTTCCTCATATTGGGTCGGAAGGTTCTTCTGAAATAAACTCTTAGCTGACGAGTCAATTTTTACCTTGTAATTATCACCAATCTCAAACGGTTGTGCCGGAGTAAAGAGAAGGACATTATTATTCCAGCCAAACGTACCATCAATCTTTGGTTCAATTTGGAAAGCTTTTTCTACCGATGCGCGATCCATAGGTTGACTAAAGGAGATCTGGATTGGAGCGTTATAAGAAACTTTTCTCAGACTGTTTTTAAGTTCATATCCATCAACTTGTGGTGCCGGAATAAGCGGATAAGAAGCAATCCCGGAAATGAATAAGAGGAGAATAAGAGCAAAAGCAAAAGACGCGGGTTTAAATTTCCACGCCAAACGTTCTTTATATGCACGTTTGGCCTTTTTTTCTGGCTGGGTAGCATGCACCATACCCTGATGCTGAAGCAAAAGTTTTTCACGAAGTCGCGCCTGAAATGCCTTATTCGGCGCTTCAGGTGAATTCAGATCAATGGCTTGAAGAACTTTTTGGAGTTCCTCCGGCTTTCCCTTACGGGTATCCAGTGCGTCATTGAGTTCCCGAATTTTTTTCTTCTGAAAAAACATTGGGTAAGTAAAATTAAGCGAAGTAAGCTAAGTCTGGTTTTATTTTTTTGAGAGTCCGATAGAGAATGACGGCAACATTACTTTCAGATAAACCGGTAACATGAGTAATTTCACGATTATTTAACTGACCAAAAAATTTCAACTGAACAACATTCAATTCTTTCTCAGGTAATGTATCAAGAATTTCCTTTACTTTAAACCTCAATTCCTCTTGTCGCGCTTTCTTGACCGGAGAGGTTTTTTCTTCATCTTCAGCTAAATCAAAGGCTGCATCAATATCATCAGTTTGTTGTTTTCCATGTTCAGAATAGTAATCATTGAGTCGATTACGTGCGATCCGGAAAACCCATGCGGCAAAAGGGAAACCGCGATCTTCATAACGAGGGAGATTCTCCAAAATTTTGATGAAAATATCTGATACTAAATCCTCAGCATCATGCCGATTATTGACCTTTGCCGCTATAAAAGCATAAACCCGAGGAAAATAGAGATCATAAAGCTTACCGAAACTTTGAGTATTTTCTTTTGCCTCTTCAATAAGTTGTAATTCATCCACATTTTCCATACAGGTATCAGTATCGACAACACTGAGATCTTTTTCAAGCTGAATTTTGGGAAACCCAACCGTCATGGGAAATGTGGAAACGATGGTATTCATAGAACACTTGGTTTCACATACTACTGCCATGCACAGTGAAAAACCGTCACCAGAAAAAAGTATTACAAAAAACTCTACCTATCTTACAAAAAACCGTACTTCAGGAACCATAACTTCCTTATTCGAATTGAAAATGAGCCTTGCACTAACAAAATGCTCACCCTGAACCGGAGGCCAGAGATAAGTATAAGGAGAAGTAGCAGCGGTTGCCAAAAATTTACCATCCAGAAAATAATCAATCTGTTTGGTATCAGATGGGACATCGATCCGAAAAGGTATTTTTTGCCCCTCTATGGGCATTGAGTAATCAACAAGATACTCATCCAAGTCCCGTGGTGAAACGATTTTGATCGAGGCATTCTGATCATCTGTATAATTACCTGAATAATCATGGTGAGCATCACACGGGATAATGTTAGGAAGTTGAAGCTCTCTTTCAGTTGCCCAGCGTTGAAGTTCAGTTGGATAGTCAATAAGTACTTTTTCGCTATATTGAAATGGTAAATAGTTTTTTAAGCAGTCTTGAGCAATGATACGTCCAGAGCTCTTTTCGAGTGTGAATTTTTTAAAATAATTATCCATTTTTTGAGGAATTTGTTGCGCGGTAAGAAGTTCAGAAATAAGATTCGGACATTCAGGTGTTGGAAGAAAACCGGAAATACTACAGAGTTCAATATTTTGGAGTCCTGGTGGCACAAAAAAGTCGGTCCGCGGTTGAAACTCAAGTGCTTCTTCCATAAAATTTGCCCAAATCGGAGCAGCGCCATCAATGCCTGAAATGTTCTCCATTGTCGTCGCATCGGCATTACCAACCCAAACACCGGTAACAATTTCGGGCGTAAAGCCAACCGTAAGATTATCCCGAAAGTTCCTGGTTGTACCAGTTTTGACTGCAGCAGGTCGGGATATTTCTAAAATACTGTCCTCTCCGAAGCCTTCCAGTCGTGCAAGGGGATCACTCAAAATGTTAATAATTTGATACGCATGTTCTTTGCCCTGATTACCCAAAACATATTTTTTAGCCACTGGTTGCCAAGAAAAAAGTATCTTTCCTTCACTGTCACGTACTTGAAGAATTGAACTTTCATCCGAATAAAAGCCATAATTTGCAATCATTCGATAAGCATTGGTCAGATCCAGCAACCGAACTTCAGCACCTCCCAAAGTAAGAGCAAGTCCATAAAATTCCGGTGAGTCTTCAAGCGTTTTAAGTCCAACACGTTGAAAAAACGCGAGAAGATTTTCCGGTCCGACATATTCCAAGGTTTTAACGGCAGGAATATTATAAGAACTTCCAAGAGCAACACGAGCCCGAACCGGACCATGGTAATCCAAATCGTAGTTCTTGGGGGAATAAGCACCACTATTTGTCTTAAATTGAGTAGGTATATCATAAATTACCGTTGCAGGTGACCAGCCCTTTTCAAAAGCTAAGAGATAATTGAACGGCTTAATCGATGAGCCAGGTTGTCGAAAGGATGTCACGACATCAACCGCTCCCTGAATATCCGGATCAAAATAATCTTTACTGCCAACCCAAGCGAGGATTTGTCCGGTTTGAACATCAATACTTATTAAAGCCCCATTTGAAACTTTTTGTTCAGCCAGGCGTTCAACTTGTCTTTTGATAATATCCTCAGCTTTCTGCTGGAGTTGATAATCAAGAGTCGTCTGGATCGATAATCCTCCGAGGTAAAGCTGATCTTCGCCATACTGCTCTTCGAGTTGATTCAAAACATAAGTCACAAAGTGCGGAGCCTTCATATCTGTTTTTTGTTTTCGAAAAGTAAGTTTTTCCTCAATGCTTTGAGCTTTATCAATCTCAGTTATAAAGCCATTCTGTACCATTTGTCCAAGAACATAGATCTGACGTTTTTTAGCAGAAGTAAAGTTTACCAAAGGGTTATAAACACTTGGTGATTGGGGAAGCCCTGCGAGAAGCGCGGACTCTGCGAGATCAAGGTCGTGAAGATTTTTCCCAAAGTAGTTTTGTGCAGCTGATTGAGCGCCGTAAGATAAATTGCCGTAATATATTCGATTCAAATACTGTTCCAGGATTTCATCCTTACTATATTGATGGCTTATGCGAATAGCATAGAGAGCCTCAAGTATTTTTCCTTCAAGGGTTCTCCGTCGCTCCGTTCCCATAAGATTTCGTATGAGTTGTTGGGGAATCGTACTCGCCCCACTCACAATTTTTTCCGCCTGAATGTTTAAGGAGAGTGCACGAAAAATAGCTCCAAAATCAACACCAGAATGGTGGTAAAAATTAATATCTTCAGCTGAAAGAGTGGCCTGAATAAATTTTTCAGGAACCTCTCGGAGTGAAAGCGAAGTTCTTCTTCCTTCATCCGGTCGTAAAAGTTCATAGAGAAGAATGCCGTTCCGATCATATATTTTGGTTGTTGGAATATCTTGCCGAATAGTCAAAACATCAGGAAGGGGAAGAAAGTAAGCAATATAAAGGTAGAAAACTCCAAGTCCCACAAATAAAACCCCAAACACCAAAAAGACCTTCCGAAAAAAGTGTGTATACTCTTTAAGAAAGGTCTTTTTCATTGAACTGGTTTATACGAAGCTCACAGCAATTTTCGAATTTTATTCCCAAAACTGATACCATTTTCTTTTTCTCTGCGGCTCTTCCAAGAGTTTCATTTGGTTTTCTAAAACAACAAATTTTTCCTGAAACGCTTTCATGAATCTCATAAAGTTATCTTTTTCCTTACGATGTTCATCAAATAATGCTGTCATGTCAACCTGTAGCTGTTTGAGATCAGCAAGTTTTGCATACTCTGTGGCGACCTCTTTGGGAGCACTTTTCCCTTTAATTCCTGCAGGTTCACGATCAAAAAGAGAATCAGAGAGTTTAAAAGCATCAATAAGACTTTCGCGGCTGATCATATAATTAAACCCTTGTGGGGTTCTTTTTCTCTTGTGTTCAAGCTTGTTGGTCTTCAACGCGCGGCGAATAGTTTGGATCGATTTGCCACTGACTTCAGCCGCTTCTTGGATAGTTAAAAAGGTCTCAGGCATAGGCAAAACAAAATGAATAATGTACGACCTGATTATACTGATTACCCGTTTGGATAATCAAGTTGATAATCAAAAAGACCCATTGCCTAAAAATATAAAATACGACTAAAATACCGAAGCTTACTGGTCCTATCGTCTAGTGGCCTAGGACGCCACCCTCTCACGGTGGAAACACGGGTTCGACTCCCGTTAGGACTACCATTTTTTTTCGTTACAGTTACTGAATTATGAAAGATTATTACGAACTTCTCGGCCTTTCTAAAGATGCCTCTGAGCAGGATATTAAAAAGGCTTACCGTAAAATGGCATTACAATATCACCCTGACAAAAATAAAGGTGATAAAGCGGCAGAAGAGAAATTTAAAGAAATAAACCAGGCCTACGAAACCCTTTCAGATCCACAAAAACGCGGAAATTACGACCGCTTTGGTCAGGCGGGTGCTCAAGGATTTAACGGCTTTGATCCAAGTGGTTTTAACGCTTCCGGATTTGATTTTTCTGGTGGAGCAGGCGGATTTGCTGATATTTTTGAAAGTTTTTTTGGTGGAATGGGCGGTGGGGGGCAAAAGGCAAAGAAAGGTCCACGTCCGGGAAACGACATTGAGTTTCAAATTCAGTTAACTTTTGAAGAAGCTGCTTTTGGTGTAGAAAAAGAGCTCGCAGTTACCAAAAGGGTAAGTTGTAAGCACTGCAACGCAACAGGTGCTGAGCCGGGCTCAAAATCAATTACTTGTGATGTATGTCATGGAACGGGTGAAGTTCGCCAAATTCGCCAGACACTTTTTGGGCAAATGGCAACTTCAAGACCTTGCAGTAAATGTTCTGGTGAAGGGAAAATTCACGAGCGAAGTTGCAGTATCTGTCAGGGGCAAACCCGAGTACGTGAAACCGAGAAGATAAAAGTGAAAATTCCCGCAGGGGTTGATAGTGATTCGACCGTAAGATTAACCGGAAAAGGTGAAGCTGGACCTCTGGGGGGGCAACCCGGTGATCTCTATGTCCATATCAAGGTAGCTCCAAGTAAAACCTTTGTTCGCAATGGTTATGATACTCATTCTGAAATGCATATTCATTTACTTCAGGCGATTCTTGGTGATGATATTCAAGTGGATACTCTTTCTGGAAAAGTGATGCTCAATATCCCTGCGGGTACCCAGAGCGGAAAAGTGTTTAAACTGAAGGAGTACGGAATTCAGAAACTCAAAAGTCAGGGGCGTGGAGATCATTACGTTAAGGTGATTGTAGATATCCCTCTCAAGGTATCTCGTCGAGAGCGTGAACTTTACAACGAACTGGGGAAGGAAGCAGGTCTAAAAAATAAGTCAAAAGAAGGTTTTTTTAGTAAGTTTTTGTAAAAAGAGAAAGAGGCATATATAATTCGACATAGAAATAAAAATAAAGATTCTCGAAAATGAATTTAAATCTTACTTGGGATCTCTTCATTATTGCCTTCCTGGCGGTTGTTATTGCTTACAGCTTTATTATTGGCCGTAATCAAATTCTCAAGGTAATTACTGCATCTTACATAGCGATTTTATGTGCAGATGCTTTGGGGAATCTTTTTGCCAAATACTTTGCTTCCTCTTCAGCGTTTCTTCGTTTTTTGCGCCTTTTCTCAATTGGAAACGCTGAGCAGGCGACCGCATTTTTCAAAGTACTCATTTTGATTTCAACAATTGTCATTATTGCGGTAAAAGGTCTTTTTGATTACGACGCGTCCGATGAAAGACCGTTGATGTTTCGTTTTACCATTAATCTACTCCTTGGAATACTGAGCGGAGGCTTAATGCTGAGTGCTATTCTTATTTTTGTCTCCGGGAGTTCACTCGTTGGTGGTAGTGGGGTGGGGAACAGTCTTATTGGGCAGATTTATCAGCAATCGCATCTTGTACGTGCTATGATCGATTTCTCTAATTTTTGGTTCTTTGTCCCGGGACTAAGCCTGATTCTCGTAAGTGTTTTTAGTAAAAAATAACCTTGAAAAAGAAGGCGGCTGCCCTTAATATGAAGCGCGTTGTTTCAGATTGACTGAAATGGCGGTGGAAATCTTTGGGTCAATAGCTCAGTCGGTAGAGCAACTGCCTTTTAAGCAGATGGTCGCTGGTTCGATTCCAGCTTGACCCACCATTTCAATTTAAATATATCTCCTCCCAAACTCTTTTCTAGCTCATCGATAGTTTTAAAAGATTAATTTCTAATATTTATTTCGTTTGTCAATCCAAAGAAATAAAAAGTATGAAACAAATGTCACCCCGCGTCAGTTTATTTTGATGCAAGTGATTTGACGCTGTAACCGCATTTTGATAAATTTCTTGCTGGACCAAATTGCCGAATTGTTCCGTTGTGTGTCGACAATTTGCGTCTATAGAAAGCCAAGAAAGCCGTGTTGAGTAAAGAGTAAGAGTTGAGACCTTCTTATAAAAAAACCTGTTGAAGTCGAGTTGTTTTAGGAACTTTGTTCATTGAAATCTAGGGAAACGAACTTGTTCGTTACAAAAGACAATACACTAAGTCTTCAAAGACTTTTCATTTTTTACTTAAATTTAAAACTAAATTTAATAGTGCCTTTAATCAATATTAGGAAGGCATTGATAATTTATTTAGACCTAGCGTCTAAATTTCCTCTACTGATCACCCTGCGTTAGCGCTGTGTGAGATCAAAAAAGGTCGCTAAGCGACACAACTATACCTATCGAAAATAAAGAAATACTCTTTTGTCTTTCTTTATGTATCTATCAAAATAATTTTATTATTTTTTTTTATATCCCTATGGACGTAGCAAATAATTTGCGAAAAGTCCGTCGGTATATCGCAAGTTTTAGCCTCGCTATGCTTGTTGCCAGCTTCTTTACTGTTGGCGCAGCACAGGCTCAGACTTTCACCGATGTACCGCCAGGCAATTGGCCGCCATACGATGCTATTGAAGCATTGGCTGCTAAAGGTGTACTCAACAAAAGTTTTTCAACTTTCCGTTGGTCTGACACCGCTAACCGTGCAGAAACTGCTGTAATGGTTGCAAAGGCTTTCAACATTGACCCTGTTATGCCTGCAACTCCAACCTTCACTGACGTACCAAAAGATCACTTTGCTTTTGGTTACATTGAAGCTCTTGCAGCAAAAGGTGTAGTAAGTGGATATGCTGGTACCACTAAATATGGTCCTGCAGATGCAGTTACACGTGAACAATACGCGAAAATCGTTGTTGACGCTGCTCCTCTTACCTACATGTTTGATGGAACAAGTCCATTCAGCGACGTAAAAGACACCTCTTGGTGGTCTTACAAATACGTTCTGACCGCTTATCGTTGGTCAGTAGTTGATGGATACTCTGATGGTTCTTACAAACCAACAAATCCAATCAACCGTGCTGAAATTGCAAACATGACCTACAAAGCTCTCAGCCCTGTTCTCCGAACAGACGATGGGACCCCAGTAGAAGGTTTTGCAATTGACGACGTGTATGCAACAGCTGATAACATGATCGAGGTGTGCTACACCGAGATGCCAGGTGAATCAGCAATGATGATGGATAACTACATGATTACAAATGAAGCTGGCGATGAACTCGCTATCTCAGACGTAATGGCATCTGATGATGACATGTGTGTTACTCTCAAAACTGCTACACAAACAGAAGGTGAATCTTATGACCTCATGATTTCAGACGTAATGTCTGAAGCAGGTGATGAACTCAACGGTGAACCTTCTATGTCTTTCACTGGTTACATGGCTCTCGGAACAGGTGGGGATCTCACTTGTACTGCTGGTCAACAACCAAAAGGTGTTTCTGTACCACAAGGTTCTTCTGGTGTAGAAATGCTCATCGTAAACTGTTCTGCTGCATCTGACGATGTAGTTATTACAGGTATGTCTTTCCACCGCATTGGTTCAGGTGATGAATCTGACCTCGCTGACGTTTACCTCTATGCTGATGGTCAACGTATGACAAGTGGACGTTCAGTAAACTCTGAAAATGACATGGTTGAATTCTCAGGTGTGAACAAAAAAGTACCTGCAAATGACACCGTATCATTCATGGTAGTTGCTGATATTGAAAACCCAGCTGACGCAGCTTCTCAACACGGTTTCGAACTCGTTGACATGGCTGACGTAGATGGCAACGCTTCTTCAGTAGATGGAGACTTCCCTGTGAAAGGTGAACTCTTCACTATCTCTGGAAACACTGCTGCTGACGTTACAATTACCAAAAACGGTTCACTCAATGAACTTTCAATTGGTCAACATGGTCAAATTGCTGAATTCAAAATCGACGTAAACGGCAATGAAGATGTAAATCTCGAAAGACTTGCTCTTTACATTCGTGGTACTTGTGACGCTGATGGCATCACAAACCTTGAACTCAAAGCAATCAACAGTGACGAAGTTCTCGCTACTGCTGACAGTGTAGGTGCAAAAGACCTCGCTACTTTTGATCTTGAAAACCCATACCTTATCGACAACGATACAGTATTCGAAGTTTGGGCTGATGTTGTCTGTGAAAACGGCGAAACAATCAAATCTTACCTTGACGAAACTACTGATCTCCTCGCAAAAGGTGTAAACACCAAAGTTGGTGTTATGGTAACCAACAATTACGGCAGTGCTAACGCTTCTGAAGTAACTGTAAAAGGTGCAAACTTCAACGTAGCTTCTAACAACCCTTCTTACAACGAAATCGCTGTAGGTCAGGACCAAGTAAGCTGTTTGAACCTCACCCTTACCAACTCTTCAAACTCTCCAGTGTATCTTGAAGACTGGAAAATGAAGATCGAAGTTGTTTCTCCAAATCCAGTTGCTGTAAATGGTGCAAACGGATTGTTGAACGCTACAAGTCAGCCAAACTACAACGACTTCAAACTCGTTCAGGTTGATGACAGCGGTAAAATCGTGAAAACTCTCCTCTCTTCTGGTCAACTCGCATCTGTTGGCGACCAGACACAGGATGTAGATCTCGACGGTACTCAAGCAATTGATTCTCTCAAGTCTGTAAAAGCTCAACTCGTTTTCGATGTTGAAAACAACACATCTCTTAATGGAGATAAAATTAAATGTACACTCTACTCCCTTGCATCTGATGCTGTAGGTGGTGGTGAACGTGTACTCGATGTAAACGATGACGCTCTTACTTCAGACGAAATCGCACCATCAAGCAATATCGTTGGTAAAGAACTTACTCTCTCTGCTGCTAACCTTACCTTCACTGTTGCTCAGTCAATCCACGACTCACGTTCTTACGTTACGAACGCTAAAGACGTAGTTGTTCTCGGTTTGAGCGTTAAAGGTGGTTCATCTTTGGATACAACCATCAAGAAACTCTCCCTCCAAGGTTATATCGATGCTGAAAATGGTGCTGCTCCAACAGGATACGTAGCAACCGCTGACGGTGCTGCAGTTCTCCGGGATACCATCGACAGTCTCGAACTCTTGGTAAATGACGAAGTTGTCTCTTTGAGTCCAGAATCAGTAAACTCTGATACTGGTAAAGTTAACTTCCAAAACCTCGCTATTAAAGTTCCAAAGAGTGGTGAAGTAAAACTCAAACTCCGTGGTGACATTAATGGCCAGGCTCCTAACGGTGCTGCTGATTACATCAAATTCGCTATTGCTGCAACTGCAGACATTACCGCGATTGATCAAAACGGCAAAACGGTAACACTTGGTGCTTCTAGCATTTCTAACGCTGCAAACGGCGGTGCTGGTGTTCCTGGTGCTAGTGATGTTTTCGCTAAAATTACTCGTGGTGGTTCTGGTACAGTTGTAAACTCATCTGGTTCAGAATCTTCTGCTAAACTTCTTGCTCAATCTGAGGAAAAAGTTCTCGGTAAATTCAAATTTGATGCAACTGACGAAGACGTGAAAGTACAAGATCTTACTTTTGGTGCTTTCTCAACTAAAGGTTTATCAGCGGTAAAACTTTACCGAGAATCTGATAACCAACTCTTTGGTCCAGCTTCAGGTGTTTCTTCTGTGAATGGTGTCGTATCATTCAATGATATTGAACTCACCGTTACTGATACAACTCCTGTAACTCTCATCGCACGTGGTACAACAAACGAAGTAACCAGTGGAAAAGCTTCTTCTGGTGACGCTATCGGTCTTGCACTTCTCGATGTAGTTGAAGTTGAATCGAGTTCAGGAACAAACATTTCTGAAAAATTCGTAGGAACCAACCCATCATTTGGAACACTTAATACAGCACTTGCTGGTGGTGTTGCAAAATACAGCCTCGCTGCTGCTACTACTTTCTCTGCAAACTTACCTGCAAATGGTAACGTTGTAGTGGTTGGTAACGAACAAATGCTTGTTCTTACTGGTGGTACTACAGCTACAGGTACATTGATGCGTGGATTTACTCTCCTTGAAGGCAATGACGACGTTCCTGGTCACTCAAGTGGTGATGCAGCTTACGTTTCAACTCTTGGCATTCTCGGATCTACAGTAAATGAAGGTGGTGCATTTGGTGCTGTTGATACAACATTAACAGTAACTTCAGGTACTAGCTTCAAAGCTGGTGATGTTATCTTCCTTGCATCAGGTGCTGTAAACGGCGACGGTACTGCTCCAGAATATATGCTCGTATCAGCTGTTGTAGGTAACAACCTCACAGTTGTACGTGGTCTTTACGGAACAACTGCAGCTAGTCATGCTGATGCACAAGTAGTTACTCGCTTCCCATTTGGAGGTAAAGTAAGTACTCTCCGTAAAAACGTTCCTCTGTTCACAAATGTAACATTACCAACCGGATC
Organism: uncultured Candidatus Peribacteria bacterium; assembly: GCA_964624115.1. Lineage (GTDB taxonomy): Bacteria > Patescibacteriota > Gracilibacteria > UBA1369 > UBA1369 > CAZUXI01. The sequence goes on along the minus strand of CAZUXI010000008.1, from coordinate 26,771 downwards.
ACTTGGAAGTGCGAACTTGAAAGTGATGGAATTCGTTCTTTCTGCTAAAGGTCCAGGTGGTGTGAACTTTAAGAACTTACAAGGTAACTCTCTTACCTTCAATACTGCAGGTACCATGACTGGTGCTGCAACTGCTACTTGTACATTGAAAGACGAAACCGGACAGGCATTAGATACAGCTACTGCTGTTGCTAATCTTATGGTATTTGACTTCGCTACTTCAGACCTCGTTGTTCCAGCAAGCGATACAAACGGTGTAACTCTTCGTGTTGAATGTAATACATCTGCTGCTGCAGCTGACCAAACATTCACACTTTCTTTAACTGACGCGAACTACGGTGATGACAGTCTTTTAAACAATGTGGACACAACCTTGTACGAAGACAAATTCCCAATTACTGGTACAACATTCAACACTTTCTAAATCTAGAAAGAGTTAATGTCCCTGTAAAAAGGAAAGCCAACCACGCTTAAAAACTGGTATCAAAGCCCCACCCCTCAAAAGGTGGGGTTTTTTTGTGCCAAAAATTTCCTTCACTTCTGAAAACAGTTATAATTCAAACACTTTATTGCCATCGGTGAAAAACACTTCCCCCCACTTCGATCTCATCCAAGAACTCGTGCTCAGTGAGTTTAAACTCCGTTATCAAAACTCGCTCTTAGGTTATTTCTGGACGCTTATTAAACCCCTCCTCCTCTTTTCTGTTATCTTTATAGTATTCACGCTCTTCATGCCTTCTCCAATCGAAAAATACCCCGTATATCTTCTTCTGGGTATCCTCATTTGGAACTTCTTTTCGGAAGCTACCCTCATTGGCATGAATACTTTTCACACCAAACGCGAACTCATCACCAAGGTGTATTTCCCTCGTGCCAGCCTCGTCTTTGCTTCTACGATCTCAAGCTTTATTACCCTTCTCCTCAATCTGGTCATTTTTTTTCTTTTCCTTTTTATAAGTCAAACGGGTATCAGTATTGAATCACTCTTTTTTATTATTTACCTGATTGAACTTTATCTCATTGTCACAGGTGTAACCTTTATTCTTGCCTCCCTCTACATGAGTTTTCATGACCTCCAACATATCTGGGAGGTTCTTTTACAAATCGGATTTTGGCTTACCCCCATTATTTATTCAGTAACTGTTGTCCCGTTTCAATACCATCAACTCATCTTTCTGAATCCACTCGCTCGAATCATTGAATATTCCCGTGACCTTTTTATGAATCACCACATCCCAGCTCTCAACCTCAACCTTGTTCTTTTAATCATGTCTGTGGTTACATTTACGGCAGGTTATTTCGTCTTTAAAACCCAAGAAGATAAAGTGGCAGAAAAACTTTAAAAACCCTTAAAATCAAAGAAAAATTAAGAATATTTGAATGTAAACTTTAGAATTTGGAATTTATTTGAAAGTTTGATGCTTGATTATTAAATATTAAAAAATGCTCGCTCATTCGAATTTACCTAGTATCCAGGTCAAAAATGTCACCAAAACTTTTATTGTGCCCCATCAAGTGGTGAACACCCTGAAAGAGGGCTTCCTAAATCTTTTAAAACAAAAAAGTTATGAACAGTTTCATGCACTAAACGGTGTAGATCTAACCATAAACTCCGGTGACTTCTTGGGGATTGTAGGAAAAAATGGCAGCGGTAAAAGTACCCTCCTTCGACTTATGTCCAAAATTTACCGCCCTAATTCAGGAACGGTGGAAGTTCACGGGACAATTGCACCATTTTTGGAACTAGGTGTTGGTTTTCAAAACGAACTTACCGCCCGTGAAAATATTTTTGTAAACGGAATTATTCTTGGTTTAAGCCGAAAACAGGTTCAAGAAAGGTTTCGATCGATCGTAGATTTTGCTGAAATCGAAAAATTTCTCGACCTGAAAATGAAAAACTTCTCATCAGGAATGCGGGCACGCCTTGCTTTTGCTATCGCCAAAGAAGCCAATGCCGATATCTACTTATGCGACGAAGTGTTTGCAGTTGGTGACGAAAAATTCCAACAAAAATGTTACGAAGTATTTACCAAGTGGAAAAATCAGGGAAAAACCATTATTCTCGTAAGTCACGCTGCTGAGCATATCCTCAAGTTCTGTAGTCGTGCCATTTTACTTCACGAAGGAAAAATTATCCTTGATGGAAGCCCACAAGAGGTAATGGAGTACTACCATACTCAGATCAAGTAAATATTCACCACATTGGAACGTTGAGCGCTAGCCGCTTTATAATGGCAAAAAGCAATTAACCCAAAAAATCAACTGGTGTTTCAGATGTATCAATGATAAAAATATTGCCTTGGAGCAACTTTATTTTTTAGCATGTCGATTCGCGCACTGCCGCCTGACTTATACTCCCGAAACTCCGTAATCTCTCTTTTGGCACAAAGACTTACGGGTCGTGGAGGTTTGAGGGTTCTAGATGTTGGAGGTTATGGAGGAGAACTTCACAAATTCTTCCCTGCTGATACAAAATATTTTGTTTTAGATCTCAAAGCCCCACCCAAAAAAGACTCTCATTCAGAGGATGAGAAGATTTGTACGGTTGAATACCGTCAGTCTGATGCGCGAAAAATTCCTTTTTCAGACAAAAACTTCGATATTGTCATCGCTTCAGATATTTATGAACATATTCCCGCTGAAGATAGATCAAAAATCCTGAGTGAACTTTTCCGGGTAACCAAAAATTTCGTTATTTTAGGAGCACCTTTTGCTTCAACCATGAACGAAAAAGCTGAAGAGTATCTCTGTGAACAGTTTCGAGAACTGACCGGTAAAGAGCATCCCTTTTTATCCGAACACCGCGAACTGGGTCTCCCGGAAGAAGAAATACTTGATCAACATCTTCTTGACCGAGGCCTCAGATTTGCAAAAATTCGTGAGGGGAATTTGATGAATTGGTATATTCAACAACTCTATGCAGGTATCAGACAAGCCAATCCTGCTCTTAATACTGAAAGTTTTTATACCTTCTTCAACGATCACCTCTTTGAACTGGGAAACCTGCGTGCACCAACATATCGTACCATCTACTGTATTGCCAAAGATGGAATGATGTCAGAAGCACTGCTTCAAAACGAGCTTCAGGAAAAGTATCAGTGGAAACCTGAAGTTTTTATGGAAATGCTCAAGATTGCTTTTGCAGATCTCCAACAAAGTGCCCTGGAAACTAAAACCCTTTTTGAAGAAGCAAACAAAGACCTGCACGGACAAGTCCAGCTTCTCCAAAACGACTTAAGTGCTTTGAATCAAAGCTATCTTGCTTCTAAAAAACAGTCGGAAGAAACCATCACCAAAGCGAGAAAAAGCCTCGAAGCTCATCGAGAAGCTATTAATGAACTTCGGAAATATCTTCAGGAAAAAGAAACGACCGTAAATTTTTTGAAAGCCATTTTGGTAGAAAAAGATGCACGAGTCAATGACCTTTCCAAAAACCACGAACAGCTTCTCCAAGAGTTTAAACGCCAACAAGAGTTTGTAGTAAAACTCAACACACAATACGAAACCATTGCCAATGAGCGTGATCAGCTCAAGACTGAGTCTGAGAAAATAAAAGGAGTATTAAGGGAAAAAGAGCTTTTTCTTGAACAAAAATCTCGTGAACATTTTATTCTGGAAACTGAATTTAAAAACCATCAGAAAGCTCTTCTTGAAGTGCTTAATTCACGAGCATGGAAAGCCGTTATGGTCTACTCAAAGATTAAAATGGGGCTTTTGATTCATCCATTTCGCAATCTCAAAAAAGCTTGGAATATCTTGAAAAAACAAGGCCCGTTCGCACTTGCAAAAAAAGTACAAAAAAAAGTTGAAAACAGTACAGAAGAGGCGCAAGCGCTGAACGATTATGAGGCCTACATTAAAAAAACAAGCTATTCTGCTTCTGAATTAGCAAACTTAAAATATCGTGCTGAAAAATTTACCTACCGCCCGCTGATCAGTATTGTTATTCCTGTTTACAATGTAGAAGAAAAATGGTTGGTAAAGGCCATTGAATCGGTAAAAAATCAGGTCTACGACCACTGGGAAATCTGTTTGACTGATGATGCATCCACACAATCGCATATAAAACCTCTCCTGCAAAAGTATGCAGCGGAAGACAAACGTATCAAGGTTCACTACCGTGAAAAAAATGGAGGCATCGTAAAGGCTTCAAATGATGCACTTAAACTCGCTTCAGGAGCATATATAGGCCTTTTGGATAATGATGACGAACTCTCCCCAGATGCGCTCTTTGAAGTTGTTTCTGTGCTTCAGGAAGAAAAATACGACCTCATTTATTCCGATGAAGATAAACTCGAAATGAATGGCACCCGTACAGAACCATTTTTTAAACCGGATTGGTCACCCGATCTTTTACTTTCCTGTAATTATATTTGTCACTTTGGTGTTTATCGTCGAAAAATAATTGAAGAAATTGGTGGATTCCGTGAAGGTTTTGACGGCTCACAAGACTACGATCTCGTCTTGAGGTTCACCGAAAAAACCAAAAAAATTAAACACATCACCAAAATTCTCTACCATTGGAGAAAAATTCCTGGCTCAACAGCTGAGAGTGTAGACGCAAAACCTTACGCTTACACCGCAGCAAAAAAAGCTTTGGAATCAGCACTAAAACGTCGAAATATTCCTCACAACGAGGTGCGTGACGGGCTCTGGAAAGGCTCCTATGAAGTTGATTTTAAGATCCAAAGCGAGCCATTGGTAAGCATTATCATTCCATTCAAAGATAAACCGGAAATTTTGAAAGTTTGTGTTGAGAGTGTTCTCCAAAAATCCACCTACCAAAACTTTGAAATCATACTTGTTGACAATCAGAGTACCGAACCAGAAACAGCAAAGTATCTCGAATCCTTAAAAAATCACGAGAAAATTACCCACCTCAAATATAACGAACCCTTTAATTATCCGGCAATTAATAACTTTGCCGTTCAACATGCAAAGGGTGAAATGCTGTTACTGCTCAACAATGACACCGAAGTGATTACCCCAAACTGGATTGAGAATATGCTCAAACATGCCCTTCGCCCTGAAGTAGGTGCGGTTGGAGCCCGATTACTCTACCCGGACAACACCATTCAGCACGGTGGCGTTGTTGTAGGTCTTGGCGGTGTTGCCGGACACGCTTTCTCACGACTCCCCAAAGATTATCCGGGATATTGTGGCTTAAGTATGGTTGTCCGAAACTTTTCTGCCGTGACGGCAGCTTGTTTAATGATGAGAAAAAAACTCTATGAAGATCTTGGTGGACTTGATGAGAAAAACCTCGCTGACGGATTTAATGATATCGATTTATGCCTTCGTCTTCGGGAAAAAAACTTCCGCATTGTCTACACCCCTTTTGCCGAACTTTATCACTACGAAGGATTGACCCGTGGCCATCAGGTTCGTGAAAACGAAGTGAAATATATGCAGCAGAGATACGAAAATATCCTCAAAAAAGGGGATCCATTCTATAATCCTAACCTCACACTGCGAAAATCCGATTTTAGTGTAAAGCCACAAGATGAAGCGAGCTTTTTCTAGTTTCTTCCCATACCTCGGTAGATAAAACCGCACTCTTTTGCGTAAGCAGGGGTAAAAATATTTCGTCCATCAACCAAAAGATTCCCTTTCATAAGGGCTAAAACTTGGCGAAGATCCATGGCGAGAAACTCTTCTGCAGCCGTCCCAACGAGCAATGCATTTTGATCTCGAACAGCATCAAGGGCGTTTTCTGCATATCGGATGCGGTCTCCCCAAATTTTCCGAAAATTAGGCAGCGCTAAAGGGTCATAAACGGTGACCTCTACGCCAGCGTTCACGAGTTTTTTCATGATGGGTCCCAAAGGGGTATCACGCACATCATCAGTATTCGCTTTAAAAGCAACCCCCCAAACCCCTATGGATACTCCTCTAAGCTCATTAAATTCGTTTTGAAAGGCTTGGAGAACTTTTTCAGGAAGAGAGTCATTGACCACTTGAACCGCTCTTAAAAGTGGCGCTGGGATATTTTTCTTATCACAGTCGTTCACCAAAGCGCGTAAATCTTTTGGTAAACAGGATCCCCCAAAGCCAAGACCGGGCTGAAGATAGCCTCCAATGCGTGGGTCAAAAGAGAGCCCCTCAACAACCCGTTGAATATCACCATCATAGTGCTCACAAATCTCCGCTAATTCGTTCGCAAACGAAACTTTTAAAGCTAAAAATGAGTTAGCGGCATACTTAATAAGCTCTGCATTCGTGTGGGTTGTAAAGATGACGGGCACATTTTTTTTCAAAATTACCGCATACAAACCATGAACAAAACTGAGGATAATATCATTATCATTTCGACTACCAATGACAATCCGCTCGGGTTCAAGAAAGTCTTGAACCGCACTCCCTTCGCGTAAAAATTCTGGGTTATAGACGTATTGAAAATCAAAACTTTCCTGCTGTAACTCTTGTATTCTTTGATAAATACTTTCATTAGCACCCAAAGGAATAGTCGATTTATTAACAAAAAATTGCCCTGCCCGTCCATGCAGCGCAAACTGTTCTGCTACCTGTAAAACTGCCTGGAGATCAGCACTATTATCTTCCAAAAGAGCTGTGCCAACCGCACAAATAATCACTTCACTCTCCTGGATTGCTTCAATGAAGTTCGTGGTAAACCGTAAGCGACGAGAATCAATGCTGGCACGAAGGAAACCTTCCAGCCCAGGTTCATAAAAGGGAACTCTTCCCTCTTGGAGTGTACTCACACGCTCTGGCAAAATATCCACTCCAATAACCTCATGCCCAAGCTCAGCAAAGCATACTGCTGCGGTGAGTCCCACATAACCACAACCGAAGACGGAGATTTTCATGCACAAAAAGAAAAATCAGCAATAACTTAACATGCCCAACATCAAATTCAAATAATCTAGCATCAAACTTCCAAACAATATTCAAAATAAAAATCCCAATATTTAAAATTTAGATATTAGGATTTTTGATTTATTTGGAAGTTTGATGCTTAGAGTTTAGGATTTTTCCTAGGTTCCTTCCTCCCAGCCGGCAATGTATTTCTGCTGTTTTTCGGTAAGAGAATCAATTGCAATTCCCATCGATTCAAGTTGAAGTCGTGAGATTTCCTGATCAATCTCAGGCGGTAATACATGGACCCCTGGAGCAAGTTTTCCTCTATTTTTCAAAAGATGTTCAACGGCAAGTGCCTGTCCACAAAACGACATCGACATAACCTCACTTGGATGACCTTCAGCGGCAGCTAAATTCGCCAAACGTCCCTCACTTACCAGATAAACAGCACGACCATTAGCCATACTTATTTTTTCTAAACTTGGACGGATCAGTTCAGTACGAGTTCCCAATGCTTGAATACCCTTCACATCAATCTCGATATCGAAGTGACCAGAATTCGCCAAAATCGCACCACTTTTCATGAGTTTTACATGTTCAGGAGTAATGACATCGCAGTTTCCGGTCACCGTAATAAAAATATCACCAATTTTTGCCGCTTCCATCATGGGCATGACCTCAAATCCATCAAGTTTCGCCTGAAGTGCTCGGAAATAATTAATCTCCGTTACCACAACTTGGCTTCCCATGCCTTTTGCTCGAATGGCAACACCTTTTCCACAAGAACCGTATCCGGCAACAACCACCGTTTTACCGGCAAATAAAATATTCGTTGCCCGTAAAATCCCATCCAATGTAGATTGACCGGTCCCATAATAGTTATCGGTCAAATGTTTAGTATCATTATCGTTCACCGCAATCACCGGGTATCGCAAAACTTTATCTCTTTCCATAGCCCGCAAACGAACAACACCTGTAGTTGTTTCTTCACAACCACCCAAAATACCTTCAATAAGCTCCGGGTGATTTTTATGAATTTCAGTCACCAAATCACAACCATCATCAATAGTTACCTGCGGCTTAAAATCAACAACTTTTCGAATAAACTCATAATACTCTTCTGTCGTTTCACCTTTGTACCCATAAACAAGCACCCCCTCTGCTCTGAGTGCTGCTGCAACATCATCTTGTGTTGATAACGGATTACATGAAGTAATGGCCACCTCAGCGCCGCCATCAATCAAGGTACGAACCAACACCCCTGTTTCTTTGGTGAGGTGGAGTGCCATACCGATTTTGATCCCCTGAAATGTTTTTTCTTTTGTAAACCGTTCTCGCAAGTGCATCAGCGCCGCCATATTCTGTTCTGCAAGAGCCAAATGTAACCTTCCCTGTTCCACCTGAAAAGACGGTTGTTCCATAACCTTCAAAGAAAAAAAATAAAAACAAACAGAACGATTATACGTTGCTCTGAAAATATTCCAAGGCAAGTTTTAGGCCTTGCTCTAAATTCACAACTGGACGATACCCCAGGATTTTATTAGCATAGGTAAGATCAGGTCGTCGTTGAAAAGGTTCATCAATTCTTACGGGCATGTACTCAATTTTACTCACACTTCCGGTGAGTTCGAGTATTTTTTTTGCCAACTCCAACACGGAAATCTCTTCATCATTACCCAGATTCATGAGAGTAAAAAGATTTTTATCATCTTGAGAATCAAAAAACGCTAAATCAAAAAGACCCTGAACAAGATCAGAAACATAACAAAAAGAACGGGTTTGATGACCTTCCCCAAAAACAACCAGACTCTTTCCTGTGAGTGCCGACCGAAAAAATTCACTTACCACCCGTCCATCGGTAACTGCCATTCGAGGACCATAAGTATTAAAAATCCTGGCAATTTTGATAGGAACCCTATTTTTTTGTGAAAAATTCCAGCAGAGACTTTCAGCAAATCTTTTCCCTTCATCATAACAACTTCGTGGGCCCACTGAGTTCACATAACCAAAATAATCTTCACGCTGTGGATGAACTTGGGGATCGCCATAAACTTCTGAGGTAGAAGCAAAAATTACCTGCGCTGAATTCAAACGAGCAAACTCCAAAATATTTTTAGTCCCCGCAGCATTCACCCACAAAGTCTCCAGCGGATATTCGGTATAATCAACGGGAGAAGCTGGAGAAGCCAAATGAAAAATCGAAGAAAAACCAGTACCCATTTTTCCAAAAATAGTCGAACCATCACAAATATCTCCCTCGACAAAAGAGAATTTCTCAAATAGATCAAGTTCAGAAATATTCCTTTTTTGTCCCGTTAAAAAATTATCGACCCCCACGACCTCATATCCTTCTTTCAAAAGTCTTTCACACAAATGACTGCCTAAAAAACCAGCCGCGCCCGTAACCAAAATTCGTTGCGTAATTTTCATATCTTTTTCATAAAACAAAGGTATTATACTCGAGAAAACACCACTATGTCATGAAAGAAATCTTATGAAAAAGGGTTATGTCTCAATCATCATAATAAACTACAACACCAAGCAGCTCCTTTCTCGTTGCATGGATCATATTCGGGAACAGACCTGGGACAAAGTGGAAGTGATTTTTATTGATAACGACTCCAAGGACGGATCGTGTGAGTTTTTCCAGAAAACATTTCCAACCGAAATTTGTGTCGGTAATCGAGATAATCTTGGCTACGCTAAAGCGGCAAACCAAGGGATTAAAATGGCAAAAGGGGAGTACGTGATGATTCTCAATCCAGATGTCTTGTTAGGTCCAAAATACCTCGAAAACTGCATCAAAAAGCTTGAAGAAAACGACAAAGCTGCAGCTACAAGTGGGAAAGTCTATAAATACGATTTTGCGAACGACCAAGCGACTAAATTTATCGATACTGTAGGTCTTTTTTCTTACCCGAATCGTCGTTTTATTGATGACGGTCAGGGCCTGGAAGATAATGGCCAATTCCAAACAGAGAAAGAGGTATTTGGCGTTTCTGGGGCATGTCCGGTCTATCGTCGGACGGCACTCGAAGATATAAAGTTGCCTTTTAACGGTGACCCAATACACCCCAGTGAGTACCTCGATGAAGACTTTTTTATGTATAAAGAAGACGTCGACATTTCTTGGCGGTTTCAACTTGCCGGTTGGTCTTGTTGGTATGTCCCCAGTGCCATCGCTTATCATGGCCGTGGAACAGGGGTGCTCAAACGTTTTTCCAACTGGGAAGTATACAAAAATCGAAGCAAACTCAACGCATTTCAAAAATCTTATTCCTACACAAATCAGCGCCTGATGCAGATCAAAAATGAACTGGTCTTGAGTTTCCTCAAACATTTTTTCGCAATCCTCTGGAAAGAAATCCTTATCACTGGTTATATCATTTTTCGCGAACCGTTCCTTTTAAAAGCCTGGTGGAATCTCATCAAACTGACGCCCAAAGCACTCAAAAAACGACGTTTTATCATGAAACATAAACGTGCTTCTTTTGGTAAAATCGAACAGTGGTTCAATAAAAAACAAACACCGTATGCTCAAAAAAATACGAATACCGAACATCACTGAACTCAAAAAGCAAAACTTTAAAAACATCAAGGTCCGATCATCAGCATCTTATGAATTTTTAAAACGACTTTTCGATCTTTTGTTCTCTATCATGGGAATAATTTTGCTTTGGCCACTTTTTTTGATTCTGATTCTCCTGATACGAATTGATTCACCGGGAAGAGTGATTTTTTCTCAACAGAGAAGCAAAAATGCGGGAGAGTTTTTTTCTATGTATAAATTTCGCACCATGTACCTCGGAGTAAAAAATCAAGATTTTGCTCCGACAGGTCCCAACGATCCTCGAGTAACAAGAATAGGGAAAATTCTTCGAAGAACCAGCCTTGATGAACTCCCTCAACTCTGGAATATCCTGACGGGAGAGATGAGTGTCGTGGGCCCGAGACCAGAAATGACTTTTATTAGTGAAAAATACAATGAAATTGAACGCCAACGACTACTCGTCAAGCCAGGTCTCACGGGCCTTTGGCAAATTTACGGGAGAAAAGATCTTCCCCTTCATGAAAATGTAGAATTAGATCTATACTACATTGAACATCGTTCATTTTTCCTCGACCTTTTTATTATTTTGAGAACCTTTATCACCATCATTCATGGCAAAGGAGCCTACTAAAAAACAACTTAATCACGAAAATACCGAATTTCTCGGGCGAATGATCAGATACTCAATTGGAGCCATTATTGTTCTGGTTCCTTTAGTGTTCTCGCCGGAATTTAGTGCAGTTTTTACGATTCCTAAGCTCATCGCTTTGCGCTTTTTTACCGCCACTACAATTTTTTTCTGGGCCTGGAAAATTTTCATTGAAAAAAAAATCATACTGAAAACTGGATGGTTTCCAATCCTAATTCTGATTTCTGCTATTTGGTATACCATAGCCACCTTCACATCTATCACCCCCTTTACCAGTTTTTTCGGAACCATGGGAAGGAATCTGGGCCTCATTACGATACTTTCACTCCATATTCTTGCTCTTGCCGCGTACAACTTTTTCGAAAAAAAACACCAAATTCGGGTAATTAGCCTCAGCTTTTTTGTAGCAACACTACTGACTTTGTATAGTTTGGGGCAAGCCTGCGGTTTGTTTCAGGATGGCTTTCGTTGGAGTCAAGATCCGGCTGATCGTGTTTTTGCTACGCTCGGTCATGGAAACCATCTGGGTGCCTATCTCGGCATGCATCTCATGTTCGGATTTTTTCTCTGGACTCACTGGCGTAAAGTTTGGCAGCGAATCATTCTCTTACTGGCACTAATCCTCCAGGCAAGTGTAATTGTTCTTACCGGAAGTAGAGCGGCATTAATGGCAACACTGTTTGTTTTGATTTTCTTGGGTGTGGGTGCTTTTTTTACATCTAAGGTCTCAAAAATACAAAAACTCATCGTTGTCCTCAGCGTCATGGGAGTGTTATTCCTTGGTCTTAGTCAATGGCGGAGCGTTGAAAAAATACCCTTGATCGAAAGATCACAAGTTACATTTGAAAATTGGAAAAATGGAATTATTCCTGATCGCTTCAGTTGGTGGTTAAGCTCAGTTGAAATGATCAAAGAAAAACCAATTTTCGGTTGGGGAGTTTCTACTTTCCGTGACGCTTATAACCTTTTCCGCCGGACCGATTACTTTATCCCTAAGCAGGAGCCCGATGGTGCAGAAAATATGCATGAACTCATAACCCCAGAAGCTGCCCATAACGAGTTTATTAATATTGCGGTAAATCAGGGAGTCCCTGGAATCATTATTTTTCTCTTTTTGATTATCCAAATATTTTTTAGTAAATCCAAGCCTCAAAATAAAATCATGACCACGAGTTTCAAAGCAGCAATAGCGGTCTACCTCCTTCAAAGTTCTTTCAACTTTTGGGTAATTTCAACCATACCTTTCTTTTATTTGTTTGCCTCATTTGCTTCTGAAAATAGCCAAAAAAATAATTTTGACTATCCAATAAAAACCATCAGGAAGTACTTAGGTGTAAGCTTCTTAATTCTATGTTCAATCGTCCTGATCATTATGACTTATCATGAAGCTGAAGCAAATCGTGCTCAGCAATTAGCAAAAAGATTGATAGTTCAGGGGCAAATAAGTGACGCAATAAATCAGTATGAACATGTAATTCAAAACCAGCCATTTGAATATGAATACTTTCAAAACTATGCCGATGACCTCTTAAAGATCGCAAAAAAAACAGATTCACCTCAAGAAAAAGAACACTATCTCACCAAAGCGCAAGACCTCTACACGAAATCGGAAAACATCAATCCCTACCATCCAAGTACTTGGTACAATCATGGCCTTGCCGAACTGGACCTCTTCATTCTCACGAAAAACAATCAATACCTGAGAATTGCCGAACAGAAGTTTGATAAATCCATCAAAACCGCTGTAAATAATCCACTCTACCCTTATCAAGTCGCAAAAGCTTACCTTGCCATTCTGAAAACTAACTTTGTTAATCAGCCGGAAATCAAAGAAAATATTCGTAATGCACTTAACATTGCACTCGAAATCAGGAACGCATATCGCGACTCTTTAGAGCTATTAAACAGCCAAATCGTCCAGTAATTCCTCGATCACCACGATAACTAAAAAATCTTTTCCCTGGGTCACATTGAGTACAAATACGGGCAAGCTCAATGTTCTGACTCCCCACCCCGGCTTTTTCTAGCTGTCGAATTGCGTACCCCCAAAGATCTACTTGCCGATCTGATAAAATAAAGGGATGAAATGCTGATGGCAGCTCTTGGATTGGATCAGAAAAAAAACTGCAACATGGCCCAAGTGATGGTGAAATCCCAACCAGAACATGTGCTGGATCAACCTGAAATTGATCATGCATAATACGAAGAGTTTCCGGAATAATATTTTTTACCAATCCTTTCCATCCCGCATGAACAGCAGCAATGATCCGCCTCACCGGATCAAAAAACAAAATCCCCTGACAATCCGCAACCTGAACCATAAGGAAAACTTCAGGGAGAGCTGTAATGAAACCATCGGTATCTTGAACCTCTTCCTCCTGATGACGATAACGTATAAACTCCTCATCAATCACAAGAACATTTGAACTGTGGGTTTGATCTGCAGAAATCAGAGCGGGTAAATCTGAACCGAGGGATTTCATAATGAGTTCACGATTCTTTTTGACATCGTCGGGTCGATCCCCAATCTGAAAGCGAACGTTAAGTGATTCATACGGAGCTAAACTCACCCCACCTTTACGTGGAAAAACCGCCTGATCAACATCATCCGAAAATTTTTGGAGCAGATGAAACTGAAAGCCAAAAAGCCCACGAAAGTAAGTCTTTTTCATGAAAAATCCTTCAAAACAAAGGGGATTTCTTCAGCCAAATCTGAAGCGGTATAGCCATAGCCTTTTTGTTTAAAAAGTTCTTCCCCTGCTTTTCCAAAAACGTACGTGGCAATCTGACATGCGGCATAAGGTGCTGCTCCCTGTCCGATGAGCCCAGCAATAAAGCCGGCTAAAACGTCACCACTTCCACCAACCGTCATTCCGGAATTCCCCGTTTTATTGAGAAAAACCACCCCTTCTTCAGAAGCCATAAGGTCCTGGGGGCCTTTTAAAAGAATATTGATGCGTAAATCTGTCGCCAGTGTTCGTGTAAGTACAACTTTATGACTAAGCGTCGAATTAATTTTTATATCCTTTCCCGTCAAATTCTCAAATTCATTATGATGGGGAGTAATCACAATTTTTTGACGCAGTGGCATGGATTTAATCTTTTGAAGGACCTGAATTGCACCACCATCCAAAACCGTCGGAATCTCCAAATTGGTAACGATATCGTTGAGAACCTGAAGAACATGTTCATTCTCAGAAAGTCCAGGTCCCATCAAAAGAACATCAGCTTTTTTTGCGGCTTCGAGAATACTTTGAATATCTCGACTATCCAAATGACCATCACTAAACCCCTGAACAATAAAATCAGGAGCAAGGCTTCTAACTGCATTGAGATGAAGAGTCGGTACAATAAGAGTAACCAAATCCGCGCCCGATCGTAATGCTCCCATGCCTGAAAGTACAGGCGCTCCATGATAAGTTTCATCACCCCCAACAATCAAAATCCGCCCATTCATTCCTTTGTGTGAATTCGGGTCACGTTTGGGAATTAACTTTTTTATATCACCACTTTTGAGTTCTTGGAGATTCATATCTTTAAGAAAAAATCATGATCAAACGGAGAATAGCATTCTTTTAGTTTTTTTTCATTATTGAACGACCACCAAGATAAGCCGCTTGAGCGCCAAGCTCTTCCTCCAGACGGAGTAGGCGGTTATATTTTGCTATTCGTTCTCCTCGACAAAGCGAGCCGGTTTTTATCTGACCCGTTTCCATAGCTACCGCCAAATCGGCGATAAAGGTATCTTCGGTTTCACCGCTCCTATGAGAGATAATTGTATGAAAGTCAGCCGTTTTGGCAAGTTGTATCGTTTCGATCGTTTCAGTGAGTGTCCCGATTTGGTTGAGCTTAATCAAGATCGCATTTGCTGCTTTTTCGTCAATTGCTTTCTTTAAACGTTGTGGATTTGTGACCAAGAGATCATCTCCAACAATTTGAATCTTGTGCCCGATTCGTTCCTGCAGATCAGCCCAGTGACTCCAATCATCTTCAGCAAGTGGGTCTTCGAGTGAAATAATTGGATACTTGCTCACTAAACTGACCCAATAATCATTCATTTGTTGTGAACTCATTTCTTGGTTTTTTCCATCAAGTTTGAACTGATAAGTTTTCTTTTCAGAATCATAAAACTCAGAAGCTGCCGCATCGAGAGCAAAAGAAAAATCTTTCCCTACTCGAAAACCTGCCGCCTCAATACCTTCGATCAAAAAGTCTAAAGCCGCTTCAGTGTGGGCTAAACGCGGAGCATAACCTCCTTCGTCACCAACCGAAGTGGTATACCCTTTGGCATGAAGCATCTGTCCTAACGTATGAAAAACTTCGGTCGCCATTCGGAGTCCTTCACGAAAGTTCGGTGCTCCGACCGGTACAATCATAAACTCCTGAATATCAAGACCACTATCAGCATGTTGCCCCCCATTGAGAATATTCATGAGCGGCGTCGGAATAACTTTCGCGTTCGGGTTTAATGAGCGAAAAAGGGTAATCCGGTTAAGATTTGTTGCAGCACGGGCACAGGCAAGTGAAACTCCTAAAAGCGCATTTGCGCCAAGTCGTGATTTTGTTTCAGTTCCATCAAGTTGAATCATCTTACGATCTATGGCCTCCTGGTCAAAAACCGACATACCTAATAGAGCAGATCGTATCTCGGTATTAACGTTATTACAGGCTTTGAGAACACCTTTTCCTAAATACCTTTTTTGATCTTTGTCCCGTAACTCTAAAGCCTCATGGGTCCCTGTTGAAGCTCCACTCGGAACAATCGCAGAACCTACCGTATTTTCTGTAAATACCATGACCTCGACCGTCGGTTTCCCCCGCGAGTCCAAAACCTCATGTGCCTTAATATTGATGATTTGAGACATAGGAAGGCCAAATAAAATACAAAAAATATACTTCCATTATACAACAAAAAATCCAATTTTACACTTCCGGGAAATTAGACTAATATCAGCAAGCAATTGCGTATACCTTAGACCTATTTTTATGGATATCACTTGGCATGGTTACTCCTGCTTTTCACTTAAATCAAAACAGGCAACCGTACTTATCGAACCAAACACTGATAAGTCAGGCCTAAAAATGCCTTCCGTGACCGCACAAATCTTACTGACAACCCAAGAAGATTTAGCAAATAAAAATACAGATGAAGGTCCATTTATCCTCAATTGGCCAGGCGAGTATGAAGTGAAAGGGGTTGCTTTTACCGTCTATTCCGTCCCTTCAACCACCAGTCCGACAGGTGAAACCTTGGCTTTTATCATTCATATGGATGGCATAAAAGTATGTTATCTGAGCACAGATACACAAAAAGTTGAAAGTAGTTTTCTTGAAAATCTTGGTGATACGGACATTCTCATACTTCCGATAGGTGGTCATGAAACTATGAGCGCAAAAAGTGCTCATGAAATCGTTGAAAGTATCGAACCACGTATCGTAATACCCAGCACATTTTCCAGTGATGAACAGACAGGGCTTAAACCTGAACTTGATGGCATTGAGCCATTTGCCAAACTTGTAAATCTCAAAACGGAAGAAATCAAAGAGAAATTTACCGTAGCTGCTCGAAGTGAACTCCCTTCGGAAAATACTAAGTGTATTCTGCTCAAAGCACAGGTCTAAAAGTGGATTCACAATGTGCGGTATTCATTTGTCCCCGTAGTTCAATTGGATAGAACAAGGCACTCCTAAGGCTTAGATGCAGGTTCAATTCCCGCCGGGGGCACCATTGATTTTTGAATCAAATTACTTAAGAACTTTCACGATATCCCTTTCGCCCAAAACCGGAAGTCCATCGTCGGACTCAAATTCATCATCAATAACTACCGAAGTCTGGGGTGAAAAAACTTCCACACCACCTCTTTCAGGATTCGAACCAAGTTCCAGTTTAGCATTAAAAATTGCATCAATCAGTGCCTGCAGGCGATACCTGTCTTGAGGTAAGTGCTTGCGCAAAACTGCAATACCATATTCCCCATACGCATTATAAAAATCATCAAGATAGGTCCAAAGTTCCACAAAACTACCTTCATCAAAATGCCGTTCACTTCTTACTTCATTCCCTAAAACACGCGAATAGTAAAGTGGTTCAAAATGACTCATAATAGCAAGCCCATGAGCACCAAATCTCTTCGCAATATCATGAAGATAAGAATAAGCACGTGGGTGACGAGCCATGAGCCGGTCGAATGAAGACAAAAGCGTCACCATATTTTCACCGGTTTCGGTTAGTTTCCGAACCGTTCCCTGAAGATCATTGCCCTGATTTCGTTGCTCGTAAACAAAATCTCTTAACGTGCGAATACAGTGCGCAGTTTTTCCAATAAATCCACCATTCATTTGGGCCAAAATAAAAACATAACTCAGCAAAAATTGAAGATCTTCTTTGGTACCTCGAGCCAAGACAATTAACGAATCTAAAATCTCCAAAAAATACTTTTGATACAAATCAAAACAGTTCTGCTGATGATACTTTTGATGACAGCCAAATTCCCCATCCACAAACATTAAGTTATTCAAGCTGTCCAGCAATAAAATTACCTGGTCGAATAATTCGCGAAAAGCTTCGAAATTACCATCAAAAAAAAATCTTAAATTTTTGATCCCTGTAACCCCAATCTCTATTTTTGGAATTTCATATACATCTATTTGATCAGCAGAATCTGCATCTTGTTTGACTAAAACAATGGATTGCTTTTTCTTAATTTTTTTCGCCCTCTCGAACGCTTTTTCAATCAATGAATTTTCATATGCATACTGCGCATCAACGGCAAAATCTGTCTGATTTTGTTCATCACACAAGACCTTCTGAAGCCAAACTTGAATTGAATCAAAGATGGTTCGTTCAAATTTGCGTCTTCGAAGCTCATCTGCAGAAAGCCCAAGACGTGCTTTAATAACTTCAAGTTCATGGATAGGAGGCACTAAAGTCTCACTCAAGGCCAGATCGACCTCTGAACGGAGATTCGGATAATAAAATGTATCGAAGTGTTTTGCCATATTTTAGGATACAAATTGGCCAGCATTTTCCCTTAAAAATTAAAATTGTCAATAATCGCTGTTTTTTTGGACAAACGGTAATAATAAAGCTATTCACCTTGCGTTGGTAGCGCAGCATCCCCTGTGGAAGCTTCCATTTTTGCCAAGTTACCCGACGCGAAGGTAGTTGAAATCCCTTTACTTTCGCTCAAAATTCACCTTAAATAGCTCTGCGTAATCAGAAAAAAGATGAAATATTACATCCAAACTTTGGGCTGCCAAATGAACTACTCCGATAGCGAAAGAGTTGGTGCGGTTCTGGAGAAGACAGGTTACGAAAAAACTGAAGCCCCTGAAGATACCGATCTTTACATCTTCAACACTTGCTCAATCCGTCAAAAAGGTGAAGATCGTGTACTTGGAACCCTCAAGCGACTCTCTCAGCAAAAAAAAGCAAATCCACGCCTTCTGGTGGGGCTAACCGGTTGTATGGTTCGGAATACTAGCTCAAGAAATTCAGAAAAAGAGATCAAAGATGAGCTCTTGAAGAAACTCGACTCCATTGATTTTGTTTTTAAGATTATTGATACACATAAAATTCCTGAGGTCCTGGCCGAAGCCGAACCGCAACTCGATATCCCTCAGCTCGATGAAGTCGAACTCAACGATTATCTCAAAATTAAACCCAACTACACCTCAAAATTTCAGGCATTTGTCCCCATTCAGATCGGATGTGATAAATACTGTACCTACTGCATTGTTCCTTACTCTCGTGGTCGTGAAAAATCCCGTCCTCTCACTGACATTTTGCAAGAATGTCGCGCACTCGTTGAAAACGGATGTAAAGAAATAACCTTGGTGGGTCAAACCGTAAACTCCTACGGCTTAAGTGCTTTAGATAAACAAAACCCAGAATTCGCTAACGCCCACGAACTTCCCTTTATTAAACTCCTGAAAGAAATCAACGCCTTAAGCGAACTCGGCCTCGACCGCCTCCGCTACACCTCTCCACACCCCCGAGACATGTCCGACGAGCTCATTGAAGCCCAAGCCACCCTCAAAACTCTCTGTCCCTATATCCACCTTCCCGTACAATCAGGTGACAATGCCATGCTCCAACGTATGAATCGCAAATACACCGTTGAGCACTACCAAAGCATCATCAAAAAAATCCGCGAAAAAATACCAAACTGCGCTATTTCTACCGACATTATTGTTGGCTACAGCAACGAAACCAACGAACAGTTCGAAAATACCTGCAAACTCTACGACGAAGTGGGTTTTGATATGTGTTACCTTGCTCGTTACAGCCCGCGTCCTGGAACCGTAGCCTACAAAGCCTTTCCTGACAATGTTACCCGTGAAGAAAAAGCTCGCCGCTGGCATATCCTCAATAAAACCCTTGAAAAGCATTCCCTGAAAAAACACGAAGAATGTTTAGATAAAACCCTCGAAGTCCTCGTCGAAAAATTCGATGTCCACACCAACGAATGCGAAGGCCGCTCGCGCGAATTCAAAGTCGTTCAATTCCCCGGTTCAGAAGACCTCATCGGTCAAATCATCCCCGTAAAAATCACTCAAGCCTCATCTTGGTTCCTCAAGGGAGAGCTAAAATAAAAAAGGGTGTCTATGAGATAGAACCCTTTTTCATACACGTAATTTTTACATTCCAGCCCCCACCACCACCGCCTTAATCCGTCGAATCCCAGCCGAACAAGCCTCCTCTTTCGTAATCTTAAATTTCGTAAGTTGCCCTGTATGTTCCACATGCGGACCACCACAAATTTCATACGAAAAATCACCCATTTTGTACACCTTCACCTGATCACCATAACGTTCATCAAATAGGCCGATTGCCCCTTTCTTTTTTGCTTCATCCACGGTCACAATCTCGAAGCCAACAGGTAAATCACGTTGAATCTGAGTATTCACAATCTCTTCAACTTCTTTCACCTGTTCAGGAGTCATTTTTTGCGGATAATTAAAGTCAAATCGTAATCGGTCACTCGTAATGTTAGAACCTTTTTGCTCAACCTCATCACCCAAAACCGTCTTAAGCGCCTTGTGAAGGAGGTGAGTGGCCGTATGAAGCATGGTACATTCCCAACTATGATCTGCTAAACCACCAGAAAACTTCTGTTCCGAACCTTCTCGTGATTTCTCCTGATGGGCTTTCATCGCTGCATTAAAACTTTCCGTGAGTGCCTTCACATCAACCTCGTAACCAATCCGTTGCAGCTCTTCAATAATCATCTCGAGCGGAAAACCATAGGTTTCATAAATGTAAAAAGCCTGTTGCCCATCAACCACCGTAAACTCTTTTTTACAGTTCTCCTCATTCCAAATTTTTCGAAGTTCACGCAAACCAACCTCAAGAGTTTTCTCGAATTTTTCCTCTTCACGTTGAAGTTCATCCACAATTTTTTGCTTATTCTTAATGAGTTCGGGGTAAACGTCCCCATAAATATCTACAAAAATCTCAGCTAATTGAGCTGTAAAATTCACTTGAATACCCAATTTCCGTCCATGACGAATCGCCCGACGAATCAACCGGCGCAGAATATATCCCTGATCCGTATTGGAAGGTGAAACCCCCCACGGATCACCAATAATAAACACCGAAGCACGAATATGATCAGCAATGATTCTACCAGAAATGACCGCGTCATTTTGAGGAATTTGCAGTTCTGTACCAGAAGCAAGCTCTGCAATTTTTTCTTTCACGGGGGCAAAAAGCTCAGTTTCATAGTGGGTGGGTTTTTCCTGCATAATAGCCGTAACCCGTTCAAGCCCCATTCCGGTATCCACATTTTGTTGCTTCAAAACCTCAAAAGTACCATTCTGATGTTTATTGTACTGCATAAAAACATCATTCCAAATCTCAACATACCGGCCACACTCACAGTTCGGATGGCATCGACCACTACCATCTTTTAACGGATACTTATTGATCAAAGCTTCAGCAGCACCAGGCTTATGCTCATGAGGATTCAGCTCATGATTCATATCATAAAACATCTCAGTATCAGGACCGCAAGGACCACTTTGCCCTGCCGGCCCCCACCAGTTCTTCTTTTTTTCATAAAAGTAAATCAATTTGCGTGAATCGGCCGCAGAATTTTCCACGCGTACGAACCCAAGATTCTCCCAAAAACTAGCAGCTTCATCATCTCGAGGAGCATCTTGATCACCTTCAAAACAGGTCACCCGTAAGCGATTTGGATCTAACCCCAAACAACCATCCTCTCGTGAACCCGTAAGAAACTCAAAACTCCACTCAATCGCTTCTTTCTTAAAATAATCCCCCAAAGACCAGTTCCCAAGCATTTCAAAGAAAGTACAGTGAGTTGCATCACCAACTTCATCAATATCATCAGTTCGAATACATTTTTGAAAGTCTACCAGCCGTTTACCACGAGGATGAACTTCCCCCATCAAATAAGGTACCAAGGGATGCATACCCGCAGTAGTAAACAAAACCGTTGGATCATTTTCTGGAATCACCGGTGCACTCATAATCTGGGCATGCGCATGTTTCTGAACAAAAAAATCAATAAATCGCTGTCGAATCTCTTTCGCAAGCATACATAGAAAAATAAAGAATAATTTCCAAGGCCCAAGATTAGCAAAAATCCCAAAAAAATTCAAAGAACTTTCGTAAGTTTTTTTGCAAAGATCAAGCGTTTTTAAAAATGCTTCCGTTGGATCTTCCAATTCGACCAATCGAAAGCAATACCATGCAATAAAAAAATCGCTCTCCTCTTGAGTTTTGAGCCATATTTTGCGATACTACCACATGAATTTATCCCCATCTCATGGCCAAAAAGAAAACCAAAAAAACCGCATCATCTACAAGGAAACCTGAAGGAAAGCCAACTCAAAGGCCTGAGGATGTTCAGCAGAGGAAAAAAAATAAACGAACCGAAAAGCTCAAAGAAGCAGTGAAAAGTCTGAAAAATAAGACTCAAAAAATTACCATTACTCCGGAACAAAAGACCGAGAGATTTGAGCCCAAACCTTCTGAGGTAGTCAGTAAAAAACATCAACACGACGATGAAGTTGAATCACTTCTTGCAGAAATTGAAGCTTCAGCACGACCTCAAACCGAACAACAAATTCAAAAGCTGACCTGGAAAAACCGGCTTGCTGCCATACTACTTCTGGCAATTGGTGCCTTCGTACTGATCTTCGTCGCCACTTTTCTTTTTGGGAAATTCTTCAAACCTCAAGCGCTCGCCGATCTCCTCCCGGAAAAAAACACCGTTGCCTTGATAGAAATCAACACCGATTCCGCAGATGATCAAGTGAAGCAGGTAAGTAATCTCCTCAAAAAATACCCGGTATATCAGCGTGAAAATCTCATTCAGCTTTTAAATACCTCAACGCTCTTTAACTTTGAAAAAAATATCGAGCCCTGGCTTGGTAGAAAAATCGGACTCGCTTTTTTGAGCGACACTCAAAAACAAATCTCGTTCGAACCCGTACTCTTTGTGGAAAGCCGCAATCATGAACAAACACTGAGCTTTTTAACCGGAAGTAACCCCAATATAACAAGTACCGAATACAAAGGAATCAAAATCTACAGTGGCGTCGATACGGTAAATGTCATTTTTCAGAATCAAAAATTCGCTTTTATCAACAACTATCTCGTACTGACCGAAAAGCAGTCTACCCTTGAAAACCTCATAAAAGTAAGCAAAGGCGAAGAGAAACGCCTCGCAGATGAAGACACCTACCGCAGAATCGCCAACAACCTGCCACAAGGAAGTTTAGTTTTTGGTTACTACAATACCGGAAAAATTATTGAAACCCTCCTCTCAGATCCAGAATATTTAGCAAAAAATGGCCGAGAAATTGCAGCTTTAAGACCATTTATTGACTTGTTTGCTGCAGAAGGATTTACTGTTTTTGCCCAGGAAAAGAAACTTAACGGCCAAATTTATACGTCACTCAATCGTGAAAAAATCACCGAACAGGGCTTTATGAGTTTCCAAGAAAAATACCGTGGTGAGCTTCTTAAATATATCACTTCCGAACCAGTACTCCTTGTCGGTGGACATGATCTCGTTACCGAACTCTCACGTTTAGAAACAGTATTCAAGACCGGTACTAAAGCATCATCAGCAATATTCAATGGCCTTGTTGAAGCCCAAAAAGATATTTACTTTGGCAAAGATATTTCACTCACCGAAGATATTTATCCGCTGTTAAAAGGAGAATATCTCATAAGTGTTGAGGGGAGTTTTGAAACCCCTACCGTCTCACTTTTATTGAAGTTCGACAATCCGACGCAAGATCAAGGTCGATTCGAAAAACTTATCGATCAATTTATGAAAGTAGGTGGTATTTTTACCCCCAAAGTGAGAGATGTTACCCTTCCCGATGGAACAAAAGGTCAAGAAATAGCCGCATTCCCAGAAAAAATTACCAGACTCACCGATAACTACCAAGGAATTCTCATCAACACATTACAAATTGGTAATACCGGTTCATCGGTGAACTACGCATTTTACGAAGATAAAATTTTCTTGAGTAACTCTTCAGACGCAATTAAAAACTTTATCTCCCGTGGAACAAACCCTGATCTTCCAACCCTCGAAGACACCAATCTTTACAAACAAAACATCACTCCAATGCTTGCGAATGGCGACCAGTTTTTTAACCTGAAGCTCGGTTCTGTAACTGACCTCCTAGGCTTAAATAGTGAACAAATGAAGCCTTACACCGTTCCCTTTACTAATTTTACCATCAGTAAAAACTATTTTAACGACGGAATCTCCACCCTCTTCGCGGTCGAAGTGATCTAAGCGAAGAGATCTAACCTTCAAACTATGGAGGAAAATCAAAGAAAAAAAAGAAAAAAAGTGGTCAACGATGTAACAATGAATTTGGAAAAAACCATTTCATTGAAAACCATCACGCCCAAAACCAGAAAAATAAAACCATCCGATCTTGACCTGACTCAAGCCAAAGCAAAGTCAAAACCAAAATCGGTCAACGATATTTATAAATCAGAAGATAGCGCCAATTTTTCAACCAAAGCCCCGAGTTACCAAACTATCTACTTTCAGGTCGAAGAAAAAAAATTCCCTCTTCGACGCAAACTCGAACTTATCAGAATGGCAGGTACCGGAGTACTAATTCTCTTTATTTTAAATCTTTTCAGCATCTACCAACGTGGGGTAGTACTCAAAAATGATGTGGTCGCCGAAGCATCAAATGGCTTAGAGAGTCTCGTTCAAGCCGGTGAATTGGCAAAAAAGGCAAATTTTAATACTGCAGGTGATTCTTTTGAAAACGCTAAACTAAGCTTTGAATCCGCGCAAGATACCCTCGGATTCCTCCAAACCAATCAAGATCTCTTTTATACTCGTGAGCAAAACATTAATTCCGTCCATCACCTCCTCATGGCTGCTCAAGAAATCTCTACAGCTGGGGAAAATTTCACTCTTGGAATAAAAAATCTGCAAAATCTTCCGACACTTTTTTTACAAACGAATGTAGCATTAGGAAGCAAGTTAAACACAGATCAAAAACCCCAATCATTAACTGAAAAGCTCAAATCTGATCTCAAATACCTCGAAACTGCCCACGAAAATCTCATCAGTGCCGACGAACATCTCAAACAAGTCAGTCCAGATATTTTACCAAAAGAACTCAAAGCAAAACTCATCACCGGAAAACAAACCGTCAAAGCACTCATCCAGATTATGGAAAAAACCGAAGAGAAAATTCCTGTATTTCTCGATCTGCTGGGTGACCGATATCCACATCGCTACCTCGTGCTCCTCCAAAATGATGCGGAAGCGCGCCCCACCGGTGGTTTTATTGGGAGTTATATCATCATCGACCTCAACGACGGCTACATTACCAAATTTCAATTTAATGACGTCTACGACTCGGACGGTCAATTAAAAGATCCTATTCCCGCGCCAGAAGAAATTAGTAAGTTAACAAAATATTGGAGATTAAGAGACTCAAACTACTCTCCAGATTTCAGCATATCGGCTGAAAAAGCCGCCTGGTTTCTCCAAAAACAAAAAGGGCCGAGTGTTGATACCGTAATTGCCATAAATCAAAGCTTCCTCAAAAACCTCCTGAACGTCACGGGACCCGTGAATGTGGAAGGACTTCAAGCCCCTCTCACCGCAGAAAACTACAACCTCCTCCTTTCGTATATTGTTGAGTCAAAACTTACCGGAGAAACTACACCAAAACGGATCCTCGAGAAATTTATCCAGTCCTTCCAGCACGAACTCTTTTCTTCAACCCACTTCAAAGAAACCCTCTTGAGTTTTATTCAGGGAACTAAACAGAAAAAAATCCTCTTTTATTCACGCAAAGAAGAGGTTCAAAAACTCTTTGATGAATACGCACTCTCGGGAAAAATTAACCCACTTGGTACAAAAGAAGACTATATAAACATTACCCCTATTTCGATCGGTGGAAATAAGAGCGATGCCTATACGGTACAGCAAGTGGTGCATAATACCCTTATTGGTAAAGATGGAAGTTTGAGCGACGAAGTTACCATTCGTCGTCGTCACACCTGGACGGAGCGAACCTTTGAAGACTGGAAATACATGCTCAAACCCTTCGGTTACACTGAAATACCCGATCATCTTAAAGAAATTCTTGGTGCTGGCCCCAACCGAGTAAATATGAAAATATACGTTCCACTCGGCAGTACACTGGAAAAAGTTGTTGGTATTGAAAAAGAAAAAGTTACCGTTGGCGAAGATAAAGAACTCGGCCTTACTTTCTTCTTATTTGAGCAACTCACAATTCCAGGGGCAGAAAGTCAGGTCACCCTCACCTATAACCTCCCCGCTAAACTCAACCTCCTTCCTGCTGATACGTATAAACTCTCCATCCAAAGTACCCCTTCCTTCAATCCGGTACGGTTTGAAAAGAACATCTTCACTCAAACCGGCATCGATATCCTCAAAGCTTACCCAGAAGGATTTAAACTTACTGAAACAGGCTTTCTCACCTATTCCGCCCAACTCACCTCCAATACCTATCTCTCGGCTTTAATCGCAAATTAAACAAGAATAATCACACCAAAAAAAGAGCGAAGCACCACCCTGAATTCTCAACTCTCAATCTGAAGTCTTAATTCTTTTTATCCTGGTGGGCATGGGAGGACTCGAACCTCCGACCTCGTCATTATCAGTGACGCGCTCTAACCAACTGAGCTACACGCCCCTATATCATTCTTAGAATGTTTATTTTTGGTGGAGTCTAGGAGATTCGAACTCCTGGCCTCCTCGGTGCAAACGAGGCGCTCTACCAGCTGAGCTAAGACCCCAAAAAATAAACGACTGCCTGTCAAAACGTGGTCATTATAAGCAAAAAACTTTCCTTTGCAAACTAAATTTTGAAAACTTTTGAGACAGGGATGAAGATCGATGGAAAAGTACTTTTTTTGCGACACCAATTCCCCACAATAGAAAAGAAAATACCTCAAATCAACCAACAAAAAAGAAATCAACCAACAAAAAAGCCGAGATATTTCTATCTCGGCTTTTTAACATTCAGAATGCAATAGAGAGTTAATGTCCCATCCTGACACAAGGTCAGGACCCAACCTAGAAAGCTCTACCGAAGTAGGCGATCTATGTCTCCTAGAAAGGAGGTGATCCAGCCGCAGGTTCTCCTACGGCTACCTTGTTACGACTTAGTCCCAGTCACCAACCCTACCGTGGGCACGCATGAAATTGCGCGACTTCGGGCACTGCGGGCTTCAATGACTTGACGGGCGGTGTGTACAAG
>CAZUXI010000007.1:1948-52975 GCA_964624115.1 uncultured Candidatus Peribacteria bacterium | reverse complement strand
GTCCAGAGGTGTCTTTATCAAGGCGATGAACAATTCCTGGGCGGGTAACACCGTTGAGACCTGGGAGATCTTTTCCGCAGTGGAAAAGGATTCCATTCACAATACTGTCTTCAATATGAGCTCCGTTGTTTCCGGGGTGGACTGCCACATCAAAGGGTTTATTGATGACTAAAAGGTCTTGATCTTCAAAGATAATTTCGAGGTTGAGATCTTTGGGTTTGAGTTCAAGCGATACGGCTTCCGGGAAGGTGATTTCAACGGTATCGTTTTCTCGAAGTTGCTGAGATGGTTTCCCTTTTTTCTTGTTAATGATGACATGTTCCTCTTTGAGCAGTTTTTGGAGGTAGCCGCGGGATTTTTCGGGGAATTTTTCCATGAGGAATTTGTCAACGCGTTTGGCTGCATCTTCAAGGGGGACTTGAAAGGTCTGTTTTTCTAAGTTCATGAGGTAATTTTCGGCGAATAAAGAGTTTTTTGTTGATTTTAAGATGATGGATTGTTACCTTTTTGGCAAAGGTAAATTGTTTTCTTTCTTCTATGCAAATTCAGAAGGGTAATCTGGAAATTAAGAAAAACTTGGCTCAAATGCTGAAAGGTGGAGTGATTATGGATGTCGTCAATGCTGAACAGGCGCATATTGCTGAAAAAGCGGGTGCCGTGGCTGTTATGGCCTTGGAACGCGTTCCTTCCGATATTCGAGCGCAGGGAGGGGTTGCGCGGATGAGTGATCCACGTTTGATTAAAGAAATTCAGACAGCTGTTTCTATTCCTGTGATGGCAAAAGTTCGAATTGGTCATTTTGTTGAAGCTCAGATCTTGGAAGCATTAAAGGTCGATTTTATTGATGAGAGTGAAGTTTTGACTCCAGCAGATACCATTCATGTAAACAAGTCAAAGTTCCTGACCCCATTTGTCTGCGGTGCGACTAACTTGGGAGAAGCGTTACGACGTATTCAAGAAGGAGCTGCAATGATTCGAACGAAAGGTGAAGCGGGGACAGGGGATGTCGTCGAAGCGGTGAAACATCTTCGTACGATTTTATTTGAAATTATGGCTTTGCAAGAACTGTCTGCATCAGCTTTAAAAAAGTATGCTGAGCAAGAACGTCTTGATATAAAATTGGTCGAACGCGTAAAAAATGATCAAAAACTTCCGGTGGTTCAATTTGCGGCAGGTGGCATCGCTACACCCGCTGATGCTGCTCTTCTTATGCAAATGGGAACGGAAGGTGTTTTTGTGGGATCAGGGATTTTTAAATCGAAAGATCCGTTCAAGCGCGCTCGTGCTATTGTTCTGGCGACTGCTCATTATCAGGATCCTAAAATTATTGCTGAAGTTTCTGAAGATTTGGGCGAAGCCATGTTTGGAATTCAAGCCCAACACGTGGAAAATCGATTACAGGATCGAGGAAATTAATCTTTGATGTATGAAACGTAAAGTCGGGGTTTTAGCGCTCCAGGGAGGTGTGATCGAACATGCCAATGTTTTAAAAAAACTTGGGAGTGAAGTAATTTTTGTTCGAACGGTTTCAGAACTTCAGGGGGTGAATGCTCTCGTTATGCCGGGAGGTGAAAGTACCACATTGAGTTTATTACTCCAGGATTCGGGCTTATTTCAAGAGATTCGGCAACGGGCAAGTTTTCAGCGAAAGGCAGGTGTTCAACCGCTTTCGATTTTCGGTACTTGCGCTGGAGCAATTCTTCTTGCGAAGGAAGTCAAAAATTCTGATGGTCGCAACGATCGACCGATTCCCAAAAAATTTGAAGCGAGTTTACCTCAAACGCTCGAACTTATGGATATTCAAGTCCTTCGAAACGCTTATGGTGAACAAATTGATAGTTTTCAGACGGAGCTTCCATTGCCAGAATTGGGAATTTCTCATCTGCAGGCGACATTTATTCGGGCACCGATTATCGCGAAAGTTCTCGATCACAAGAGTGTTCTTCCTGCTCAAATTCTGGGAAGATTTGAAGAACAAATCGTACTCGTTCAACAGGGGCATTTACTTGCTGCCACTTTTCATCCGGAGTTAAATGGGGAAACGCGGCTTCATGAGTTCTTTTTGCAAAAGGTTGTTTCTGAATGGTAAACTCAGGGTGATTTTAGTTCTGTGTTTATTCTTTCTATGTCTGACAAAGAAAAGCTTCATAAGATTCAACGACTCCTTGATCATGGAACGGTGGATGTTTTGATTAAAAAAGATCTGGAGAAAAAACTGCTTTCCGGAAAAAAGTTAAAGGTAAAATTGGGGATCGATCCTTCGGGCGCTGATCTGCATATTGGTCATATGGTGGTGGTAAAAAAGCTTCAGGAGTTTCAAGCACTTGGGCATGAAATTTATTTATTGTTTGGGAATTTTACTGGTCAAATTGGTGATCCAACCGGGAAAAATGAAGCACGACCGATGAAGACCCAAGCGGAACTTGAGGCAAATGCTCAGCATTATCTTGATCAGGTGAAAAAGATTTTGGATATTACGAATATTAAGATTGTTTGGAATGCAGACTGGCTGGCGAAGCTGACTTTTGCTGATGTGGTGCAACTTGCGAATCAGTTTACCGTTTCACAAATGATGGAACGAGATATGTTCCAGGATCGCGTGAAGCAGAATGCCCCGATTTATGTTCATGAATTTATGTATCCTTTGATGCAGGGGTATGACTCGGTGGCTTTACAAGCAGATGTGGAGCTGGGGGGAACGGATCAAACGTTTAATCTTTTGGCGGGTCGCACTCTTCAAAAAGCTTACGGACAAGTTCCTCAGGACATTCTTACGGTTCCAATTTTGGAAGGAACAGATGGAAAGTTAAAAATGGGAAAAACAACCGGAAACTATATTGGGGTGAATGAGTCACCAAAAGATATGTATGGGAAAACGATGTCAATTCCCGACTCTTTGATTGTAAAATACTTTGAATTAGCAACGAATCTGGATACTGAGGAAGTGCAAGGTATTGAGAAACAGCTTGCAGCCGGCGAAAACCCACGTGATCTTAAAATGCGTCTCGCTCGAGAAATTGTGACGATTTATCATGATGCTTCAGCGGCCCAGGGTGCGGAGCGGGAATTTCTGGAAATATTTTCCAATAAAGGCATTCCAACAGATATTGAAGTAAAAACTTTTCCGACCGCTGAGATTCACATTATTGAACTTTTGGTGAGTGGAGGACTTACCGCTTCAAAAACTGAAGCTCGACGGATGATTGATTCAGGCGCTGTGAAGATCGATGGTGAAAAGTTAACGAATGTGGACGAAGTTGTATCTCTCAAACAAGAACGGTTGGTTCAAGTTGGTAAACGCAAGTTTCTCAAATGTCTCTTCAAAGACCTTTAGCTCAGGTAATCCAAACAACCAAAGCCCATCTGCAGCGACTCGAACATTTTGGAGTCAAAACAGTGCGTGATTTTATGTTGTTTTTTCCGCGGACTTACGTTGACAAGACTACCTACACTCCGATTTCTGAATTGACCACGCTGGAGGTTCAAAATATTTCTGGTACGATTTCTAAACTTTTTCATACTCGAACGAAAACAGGAAAGCAGATGACCAGAGCAATGGTATCGGACGGAACTGGGAGCATTGAGGTCGTTTGGTTTTCCCAGCCATATCTTCAGCGGGTGCTCAAAAACGGCCAAGATATTATTCTTTCCGGGAAACCAAAATTTGCTTTTGGGAAAATGAGTTTAATGAGTCCAACTTTTGAGGAGGTCAAAAAAGAACAAACTCATTCGGGAAGAATTGTTCCGGTTTATCATCAAACGGAAGGTCTCACTTCCAAATGGATTCGAGAGAAACTTCAACCGATTATTCGGGAATGGGGATCAATGTTTGAGGATTATATGCCAGCGGAAATTCTTCAGGAACAGAACCTTATCTCCTATAAAAAGGCTATTCAGGAAGCTCATTTTCCCACCGATGAAGAGCATCTCCTTAAAGCAAAGAATCGCTTAAGTTTTGATGAACTTTTTCTTCTTCAACTGAAAGCACTTCAAAAAAAGTGGCACTGGCAACACAGCGAACATCCGGAACAAAAAAAAATTGAGATTCATTCTGATTTTCCTAAATTTTTAGAATGTTTGCCGTTTCAATTGACGCAAGGGCAAGAAAAATCGCTTCAAGAAATTTTTAGTGATTTACAAAAAAGTTACCCTATGTCACGTCTGCTCCAGGGGGATGTGGGATCCGGAAAGACGGTGGTGGCGGCAGCGGCGATTTTTAATGTTATTAAAGCGGGGTATCAAGCGGTGCTTATGGCACCAACGGAAATTTTGGCAAAGCAGCACTATAATACTTTGTTTAAGCTTTTACAGCCGCACGGTTTTCATCTTCAGTTTATTGCCGGAAGTACGCCGCAAGGGGTGAAGGAGGGGATTGTTGATCAGCTCAAAATGGGAACGGTGGATTTGGTGATTGGAACGCATGCGCTTATTCAGGAGTATGTTGAGTTTAATTCCCTTGGTTTGGCGGTTATTGATGAGCAGCACCGGTTTGGAGTGAAACAGCGGGAGATTTTGAAAAATAAGGGAAAAAGTCCTCATCTGTTAAACCTTTCCGCAACGCCTATTCCCCGTACCTTGGCCATGACTATTTATGGCGATCAGGATCTTTCTGTGATTGATGAGTTACCAAAGGGACGGCAACCGATTATCACACGAATGGTTCCCGAAAAGAAACGGATTGATGCGTATCGCTGGATTGAGAATCAAATTTTGAAAGGGCGACAGGCGTTTGTGATTTGTCCGTTGATTGATGAATCCGATACTTTAGAAGTAAAGTCAGCGACGGCTGAGTTTGAGTATTTGCAAAATGAGATTTTTAAAGATCTGAAATTGGGTCTGCTTCATGGGAAAATGAAGCCAAAGGAGAAAGAGGAGATTATGGCTGAATTTTCAGCGAATCGTTTAAATATTTTGGTTTCAACTTCGGTTATTGAAGTGGGAATTGATGTTCCGAATGCGAGTATTATGATGATTGAAGGTGCTGAACGGTTTGGACTCTCTCAACTTCATCAGTTCCGAGGCCGGGTGGGGCGAGGGGGGCATCAGTCGTACTGCTTTTTGTTTTCAACTTCTGAGTCACAAGAAACTCGAAAGAGATTAAAAGCAATGGTGGATCATACGAGTGGTTTTAAACTTTCTGAAATTGATCTTGAGTTACGGGGGCCAGGTGAGGTGTATGGAGTACGTCAGAGTGGTATTCCTGACCTTAAAATGGCTTCGTTGTCAGATTCACTTACAATTCAAAAAGCTCGAGATGCGGCCCAGAAAATTTTGGAGAAAGATCCAGAGCTTGACAATTACCCTTTGCTCAAGGCTAAAATTGCAGAGATGGAAGAGGTTTATGTGAACGATTGATCGATTTAATTTCTTAGGTATTTTTATGCAAAAACTGGCAATTATCTGTGGTGGACCATCGGCTGAACGAGGTATTTCACTTAACTCGGCTCGTTCCCTTTTTGATAATATTGATAAGAATAAGTATGCGATAACTCTTTTATACTTTAATACCCAGCTCCAACCTTATTTATTGACTGAACAGCAGATTTATTCCAATACACCTTCGGATTTTGATTATAAGCTGGGCCACGGTGGAAAAGCTCTTACGGAAAATGAACTCCAAACAGTACTGCAGGGTATGGATGTTGTTTTTCCGGCAATTCATGGGGCATATGGTGAAGATGGTGGACTTCAAACCGTGCTTGAAGCTTACGGGGTACGTTATGTTGGTTCAGGTCCAGTGGCTTGTCGAAATACGAGTGATAAACATCTCTGCCAGGAAATTTTAAAACATGAAGGATTTTTTACTCTCGAGAATTATGTTTATAAAAAAGGCGAAAAGTTTCCGGAATTAAAACCTGGAAAATATGTGATCAAGCCGCTCCATGGCGGTTCAAGTTTAGGAGTAGAGTATTTTCACGCGCCGATTGAGAATGATGCTGAATTTCAAGAAAAATTAGCGTCAGTGTTTCATCATGAACCTGAAGCGATTATTGAGCCCTTTTTTGTGGGTACAGAATTTACAATTATTGTTCTCGAAAATGGAAAAGGTGAAGCGGTGGCTTTGCCTCCAACTGAAGTAGAGTTCCATTCGGAAGAAAAATTCTTTAGTTATCGAAAAAAATATTTGGCAACGGCTGAGACCCGTTATCATACGCCGGCTCGCTTTCCTCAAGAGATGATGGAGAAGATTGAACGTGAAGCTGAACGAGCGTTTGAAGTTTTGGGAATGAGAGATTTTGCCCGTTTAGATGGCTGGATTGACGAACAGGGCAATATCTGGCTGAGCGATGTGAATGGAATTAGTGGAATGGAACAGAATAGCTTTTTGTTCCAACAGGCAGCGTTGATTGGTTTGAGTCATCAACAGCTTCTTGATTACATCTTAGAAAAGAAGATTTATCCACCAACCAAAGAACAGCAAGAACGAGAAGCGCTTCCAATTATTTTTGGCGGAAGTACCGCTGAACGTCAAGTTTCTGTGATTAGTGGGACCAATGTTTGGATGAAGCTTAAAAAATCTTTGGTTTATAAACCTGTTCCGTTGATCCTTTCCACACAAGGGAAAATTTATCAGATTCCACAATTTTTATGCCTCCATCACACAGTGGAAGAGATTGAAGAGAAGGTTCATCTCTTTCAAAATGAGGAATTTTTAACGCAGCTTCGTCAAGTTCAAGAGAAGCTTTTTGGTCGTTTAGGGATCTCTCGTGAAGATTTGCAGGAAGATCTTTTTGTTCCTCAAGAAACGACTTTGGATGAGATCAAAGGAAAGTATAAGTTTCTCTTTTTAGGACTCCATGGTGGTGATGGTGAAAATGGTGTTTTGCAGAAAAAACTGGAAGATATGGGATTGCCGTTTAATGGCCCTGGTTCTGAGGCTTCAAAGCTTTGTATGGATAAATATCTTTCAGGGCAGAGAATTTTAGAAGCACAAATTGCTGGCGTTTCCGTTGCCAAAAAAATCGTTATTGAACTGAGTTCATCTGCTCAAGAAATGTGGAATAAAATTGTACAAAATAAGATTCAACTTCCGCTTATTATTAAACCTCGTGGAGACGGTTGTTCGGCAGGTGTGGTTCGAATTAACACCGAAGAGCAATTTCATAAAACGATCGAGTTTTTTCTCAATGGGAGTAAATATATTCCAGAAAAGGCTATCCATGATCAGCATGGTCAGATTGATTTACCCAGTGAAAAGATCCAGGAACTTTTAGTGGAAGATTTTATTGTCACCGATAAAGTCCTGCTCAAAGATATGGAGATTGATTGGAGTCCCGTTACTGATTACGTTGAAGTTACGATTGGTGTCCTCGGACCAAAAGGTCAGCTCCACGTTTTAAATCCAAGTCAGACGATTGCAAGCCAAGAAATTTTAAGTTTGGAAGAGAAGTTTATGGGTGGTACGGGAATTAATTTGACTCCACCACCGCAACCGTTTGTTACGGTTGAAGCGATTGAACATGCACGAAAGAATATGAAACAAGTGGCCGAATGTTTGGGCATTGAAGGTTATTCCCGAATCGACGCGTTTATGCACCGAAAAACAGGGGATTTAGTTGTTATTGAAGCCAATACCCTACCAGGACTTACCCCATCAACTGTGCTTTATCATCAAGGTTTAGCTGAGCAACCCTCGTTGAACCCATTGCAGTTGTTGGAGAAAATTATAACGATTGGAAAGGGACGTTATACGAGGTGATTTTAGCGCCCCAAAGACTTGGAGGATCCAACGTTCACACTTAATACCAAAACTCGATATATGCCCAAATAAATGGGTATGTTTTTTCTTGAAGTTGATGAGGTTCATCTGTTGGTATTTAAACTCCCCTTTATTGTGTACAAGATATATTGTGCAAAATAGATGGAGTTTCAAAGATGGTTGAACACATTTTTTATCTTTTTCAATATCCTACTGTTTTTGACCGCCTTGAAGTTTTTTTACTTCGGCTAAGAGTTTGGTGAAATTAAAGTTTTCTTCTGGTTTATTGATAAGAATTTTTCTAAAGTATGGTGCGGTTCGTTCGTTGAGTTCGGTTTTGATGATTTCGCTTCGGACGGTTGGCCCAACGGTATCTTGGTGAAGCATGATTGACATGAGGTGTGCGTACATCTTCAGTTCCCTCTCCTCAAGCGTTTGTTCGTTGATATAAGGGAAGAGTTTTTCGGCAATTTTTGCGGTGCGATAATCTTTCAGCATAATGTTAATGCCTTTCGATACCTCTTTTCGTTGTTGACGGAGTTGATAATATTCAAGAGCTGCGATGTTTAAGCCGTAAAGCAGTTTCCCTGGTTCGATCTGTTTGGCAACTTTTCCGTCGTGAATTTCGTCACTGCCTGGGTATTGAATAAGGTAACCGGTAACCTGACCTTTGGGATTCTTTAAGACTCTTACGGTTGGTTCAAACTCGCCTTTAATGTTGTTGTGTTTTGCGGTAAATAGACCTTCTTTGGCATCTACTAAAGTAAAATTGTATCCACTGTTTTGGATGCTGCTATCTGAAAGTTTGGTTGTATTGCCTGGAGTACTCGTGGGGGCTAAAGTTGGAGTGAGAGTTGCTTCCGCTAACAGTTGCCCAAGATCTTCATCCTTTTTAGCATTCTGCTTTCTGGCTTCTGCGGTTTTTTCTTCCCATAGTTCATCGGTAATTTTATTGGGATCACCATGAGACTCTTCAGCCATTTCGTGCATCACATCGTAAGTGGCTTCGAAATCCTGGCTGGATAATTTGGCTAAAACAACATCAGAAACGATTTGGGCGTAGAGTTCACGAAAGGCGGGATTGCTGTTTACATCTTCTGCTGTGTAGCCTTGATCTATAAAAATCTGAGTGAATTTTTCGTAGGTTTGTTGCTGATTTTTTTCGTTCTGATTGATGAGATCCATTTCATAACTTCGAACAAAAATGATCATGTTTTTGGTCAAAGTTCCCTTTTCTTCTGTTTTTTTCTCTTCGGTTGGAGGTGGAGTGTCAGTCCCCTGCCCTTTTTTTATTTTGGTAAGGGTATTTTCATGGAAAGTTTCAATTCGGGCAGTAATGTAACTGTCACGAAGTTCATAAAATGACAGGCTTAAGCGACTTTTAATGTACTCTTTTCTTTTTAATTTTTGTTCTTCGGGAGTTAATTTTTCGGTTTCTTCTGGTTTATACTCTTTGCCTATTCTGCTGTGGTAGCCGATGAACCCTTTGCGACTCAAGGGATCACGGTAAATTTGTACTCGTTTTTCTTCATCTTGAGGGTTTTGGAGTGATTCTTTGATATATTTTTTGTGTGCTTCTTGTTCTTTCGGACCGTAAAAAGGTTTCAGATCGGTACTGAGATATTTTTCAGCACTTGATTGCTCCTCTCTTTCGATTTTTTGATTTTGCTCTGTTAAATGAGAATATCTTTCTCTTCCCTCCTCGAATTTAAGGGATTTTCGATAAGCTTCCCGGACATCAAGAATTTTCTGTTTTACTTCTGTTGAATTGGTTCGCTCTAAAATTCGTGGTTGTTCGGGATTTGGAGCCATACGAAAAATATATGAATCTTTGAATTATAACATATTTTTACAATTTGTAAAAATCAGGTCGGAGTGGTTCCTTTGGATTCAGAAGAATCTCTGGTATTCTCGACCCAGATTTGATCTGTTTTTCTTTGAGATATGTTGACGCCGGACAATTTCGTTCATCTCCATGTTCATTCGCATTTTAGTTTGCTGGATGGCTTTGGAACACCTAAAAATATAATTAAACAGGCGAAAGAACATGGCTCCCCTGCTATTGCTTTAACTGATCACGGTGTTCTTTATGGTGCCATTGATTTTTATAATGCCGGAAAGGAGCAAGGAGTAAATCCAATTATTGGATGTGAGGTTTATATTGCTCCCGGCTCCAGGTTTGATCGGACACCGGGTTCTGAGAATAAGCCCTTTCATTTGATTTTGTTGGCCACGAGTAAAGAAGGTTATGAGAATCTCATGTTACTGGTTACAAAGGCGAATTTAGAGGGGTTTTATTATAAACCCCGAATGGATCATGGTCTTTTGCAGGCACATAGTAAGGGGTTAATTGCTTTGAGTAGTTGTTTAGCAGGTGAGGTGGCACGTTCAATTGCTGAAGGTGATGAAAAAAAACAACTTGATGTTATTGCACGTTATCAAGATATTTTTGGAAAAGATAATTTCTTTTTGGAACTTCAAGATCATCCAATGATTGATGAACAAAAGGTTCTCAATAAACGATTGGTTGAACTTTCTCAGCTTACGGGTGCACCACTGGTGGCAACTCATGATTCTCATTATATTCGAAAAGAGGACGCGTTGGCACAGGATATTTTGCTTTGTATCCAAACTCAGTCAAGTATTGGTCAAGAAAACCGGATGAAGTTTGATGGTGATTTTTCTCTTCGGACCCCTGAAGATATGATTCGAACTTTTGCTGAGGTCCCACAGGCAATTCAAAATACCTTGGAGATTGCGAGAAGGTGTGATATTCAGATTAATTTTGGTCAAAATTTGATTCCAAAGTTTAAGACACCGAATAGTATTTCTGCGGGTGAATATTTACGAGAACTTTGTGAAGAAGGTCTCAGGCGAAGGTATCCACCTGAAAAACATGAACAAGCACAAAAGCAGTTGGATTATGAGCTTTCGGTCGTGGATCGAATGGGTTTTAATGATTACTTTTTGATTGTGTGGGATTTTGTCCGGTTCGCAAAAGATTCAGGTATAACGGTGGGGCCGGGACGCGGTTCAGCTGCTGGTTCGATTATTACCTATACCATGAATATTACGGAGTTAGATCCGTTAAGATACGGACTTATTTTCGA
Organism: uncultured Candidatus Peribacteria bacterium; assembly: GCA_964624115.1. Lineage (GTDB taxonomy): Bacteria > Patescibacteriota > Gracilibacteria > UBA1369 > UBA1369 > CAZUXI01. Next base: position 42,166 of record CAZUXI010000007.1, on the reverse strand, counting down.
ACGGTTCTTGAATCCTGAACGTATCAGTATGCCCGATATTGATATCGATTTTGCTGATAATAGACGTGATGAGGTACTGAATTATGTGAGAGAAAAGTATGGCCGAGAAAATGTTGCTCAGATTATTACTTTTGGAACAATGGCGGCTAAGGCTGCGGTTCGAGATGTGGGGCGTGCCATGGGGTATCCTTATGCTGAAGTGGATCGGGTTGCAAAACTTATTCCGATGCCCGTATTGGGTAAGCATGCACCATTGAAAGATTCGGTAATGAAAGATCCTGCATTAAATTTGGCCTATAAAAATGAACCACGGGTGAAAGAACTTCTGGATAATGCCGTTCAACTTGAAGGAACTGTGCGCCATGCAGGTACTCATGCCTCGGCTGTAGTGATGTCTGAAAAACCACTGGTAAATTACACTCCCCTTCAACGCTCAACCGGTGGTAGTGAAGAGATTATCACTCAGTATTCGATGAAGATCACTGAAGATCTGGGTTTGCTCAAAATGGACTTTTTGGGGCTCAAGAATCTCACGATTATGCAGCAAGCACTCGAGCTTATTAAACAAACCAAAGGGCAGGATGTCAGATTAGAAGAGGTTCCGATGGATGATGAAAAAGCTTTTCAGTTACTCCAAAAGGGAGATACTACCGGGATCTTTCAATTAGAATCAGGTGGTATGCGTAGATATATTCGCGAACTTAAGCCCACAAGATTTGAAGATATTATTGCGATGATTTCGCTTTATCGACCGGGGCCAATGGAATGGATTCCTGCTTATATTAAAGGGAAACACTTTCCAGAAACCGTAAAATTTTTAGATCCTTCATTTGAAGATATTTTGAAGGAAACCAATGGTGTTGCTATTTATCAGGAACAGATTTTACAGATTGCCCGAGTTTATGCTGGATTTAGTTTGGGAGAAGCAGATCTTTTACGAAAAGCAGTGGGAAAAAAAGATCCAAAACTTTTACAGGAACAAAAAACAAAGTTTATTGAAGATGCAGTTAAAAATAATCACACCAAAAAAGCGGCAGAAGAGGTGTTTGAAAAAGTGATTGAACCGTTTGCAGGTTATGGTTTTAATAAAGCTCATGCAGCTTGTTATGCCATGATATCTTATCGTACTGCGTATTTGAAAGCTCATTACCCTGCAGAATTTATGGCGGCACTCATGTCCTGTGATTCTGATAATACAGATCGTATTGTGCAAGAAATCATGGAGTGTGAAGAGATGGGAATTTCGGTTTTACCACCGGCAATTGAAGAATCCTATGTGGATTTTACCGTGGTGAACGATCAGACGATTCGTTTTGGTTTGGGAGCGATTAAGGGGCTTGGTGTTACAACCATTGAGGAGATTTTAAAAGTTCGGGCGCAGAGTAAATTTGAAAGTATTGAGGATATTTTGAAACGTGTTCCGGTCAAACAACTCAATAAAAAAACGATTGAAGCCTTGGCCTGGAGTGGAGCGCTTGATACGATGGGTGAACGCCGTGCGATTGCAGAGAGTTATGAAGAAATGGTGAAATATGCAAAAAATATTCAGGAAGTTGTTTTTGATGATCAAACCGATATTTTTGGTACGCTCAATAATGGGGCGGATTTTGATCAGTTGCCTCCTTTTAAACTTCCGGCACTCAAGCCGGCGTCTCTTATGGAAAGGCTCAACGCTGAAAAAAATATTTTGGGTATGTATGTTTCTACCCATCCCTTAAAGGGTCTCAAAAGATATTTGGGCGGGAAGGTTCATTTGGTTGAACGATTAAAGAAAACGGATATTGGGAAAACGATCAAAATTGGTGGGTTGATTACCAAAATGAAAAAAGTAATGACCAAAGCTGGTCAGAACATGATGTACGGTGAACTTGAAGATCCTACTGGTCGTATTGAGTTTGTGGTTTTCCCAAAGGTTTATAATGACTATCAACAGTATTTCCAACCCGAGCAGATCTTGATTCTGGAAGGAAAAATTGAGCAACGAGGTGGGAACGTTCAATTCTCTTGTTTTAGCGCCAAAGCAATATCTCTCGATAGTATGATTGCCAACGCGAAAGAGGCGAATACTTATGATCCAACTGAAAAAATTCAACGGAAACAGGTTAGTTTCAGTCTGGATCCTATTGAAAAAAAAGCTCCAGAAGCTAAGGTTTTGGACCCTTTATCCTCAAACATTGAAAACAATTTTGTTATTGAAATACCGCTTGGTTTTCCTCCGGAAAAACTTGCAAAACTCAAAGAGCTTTTGATTTCCTCACCTGGTGAGCGTTATGTTGAGCTTCATGTCCAGCAAAAAAATGAGGTAAAAAAAGTAAAAACTCCTATGAAAATTCAGGTAACTCCGGAATTTGAGTTAGCCTTGCAAAATCTTCTCACTTAAGCAAATCACTGGATGATTTGAACCTTGTACTTCGGCCTTTTTCCGTGTAATTTTTTGCTGTTCATTCTTTTACTTTTCTCTATGTTCAGATCCCACACTTGTAACGAACTTTCTCAAGCTCATGTGGATAATTCTGTAAGTCTTTGTGGATGGGTGAATCGACGCAGGGATCATGGTGGACTTATTTTTATTGATTTACGTGATCGTTACGGAGTTACTCAAGTAGTTTTTGATCCGAATATTAATAGTGACGCTCATCAACTTGCTGATAGTTTACGAAGTGAATTTGTGATTCAAATTTCTGGGAAAGTTCGTCCACGACCAGAAGGAATGGTGAATGAAAAAATGACAACCGGGACTATTGAAGTTGCTGTTGATCAACTCAAAATTCTCAATAAAGCAAAAACGACACCGTTTGAAATTGATCAAGATAAAGAAGTCTCTGAAGAGCTTCGGTTGAAATATCGTTATCTGGATCTCCGTCGAACCAAGATGAAAAGTAATATTATTATGCGTCACCGTGTTATAAAAATGATTCGGGATTATATGGATAATGAGAGTTTTCTTGAGATTGAAACTCCGATTTTAATTAAGGGGACACCAGAGGGAAGTCGCGAGTATTTGGTTCCTTCACGACTTTATCCCGGAACTTTTTATGTGTTACCACAATCACCACAACAATTGAAACAGCTTCTCATGGTGGCGGGAATGGATCGATATTTTCAAATTGCTCGATGCTTTCGAGATGAAGATCAGCGTGGGGATCGCCAACCAGAATTTACCCAACTTGATGTGGAAATGTCCTTTATTGAAATGAATGACATTATGGAGGTAAACGAAAAATTGATGATCAAACTCGTTGAAACTTTGGTTCCGCATAAAAAAATCCAACAAAAACCTTTTCCACGTCTCACTTGGAAAGAAGCTATGGATCTCTATGGTTCAGATAAACCGGATATACGATTTGAAATGAAAATGATGGATGTCAGTGCAATTTTTAAAGATTCGGAATTTAGTGTTTTCCGTGATGCCGTAAAAAAGGGTGGAGTTATTAAAGCTTTACGTGTTGAAAAAGGTGCTGAGTTTACCCGCAAAGAAATTGATGATTTTACTGATTTAGCTAAGATTCATGGGGCCAAAGGTTTGGCTTATATTCAATACACCTCTGAAGGTCCAAAAGCGAGTATTTTGAAATTTTTGAAAGAGGATGAACTTAGGAAACTTCAGGAACAACTGGGAGTTCAAACGGGTGATATTGTTTTCTTCACAGCAGATGAGTATGTAACTGCATGTCAGGCTTTAGGACAGATTCGTCTGGCATGTGCAGATCGATTTCAACTTCGTGATCCTAACTTATTTGCGTTTGCTTGGATTTACGACTTCCCTCTTTTTGAGTGGAGTGCAGAAGAACAACGCTTAAATTCTGCGCATCATCCGTTTACTTCACCAAAAGATGAAGATATTGAACTTTTAAAAACTGCACCTGAAACGGTACGTGCAAAAGCTTATGATCTTGCACTCAATGGTTCTGAAGTTGCAGGGGGGAGTATTCGTATTCATGATGCTGAACTTCAAAGTCAGATTTTTGATAATCTAAAAATTTCTCGAGAAGATGCTCAAAAACGTTTTGGGCACATGCTTCAAGCCTTCGAGTATGGAGCGCCGCCACATGGTGGAATTGCTTGGGGACTCGATCGATTGGTGATGATTTTCCAGGACGAACCGAATATTCGAGAAGTTATTGCTTTCCCTAAAGATCAAAAAGCTAAGGATGTCATGTTATCAGCACCTTCAGAAATGCCAGCTGAGCAGGTGGCTGAACTTCATATTCGGGTTTCTTTACCTGAAAAAAAATAATTTTACTTTTTCATGCCTGAAGTTTTTTTTAATATTTTGATCGTTCTTGTACTGGCGGCTGTACTGTATGGTCTCTTTGTATTGGTGCGATACTTTATTTTTAAAAAAGCTGATTTCGAACGATCACTCAATATGGTTTTTCTTCGGATTACCATTCCTAAAAAGGAATCAAAGGAGGACCGTGAAGATGAACAAGCATCTTTTTCTTCGGGAAAAGATTTTAAGGAAATTATTGGTGTCATGGTTCACTTGTTTGAATCACTCCATAGCATTTATACCAAGAGCATAAAAAACTATTTTATTGGTCAGGATTTTTTCTCGTTTGAGTATGCTGCCATGAATAATCAAATTTATTTTTTTGCTGTTGTTCCGCGTGATCTTAAGAGTTTAATTGAAAAACAGATCACTTCATTTTATTCGGATGCCTACGTTGAACAGGTTCAGGACTATAATATTTTCCAACAAGATTCAAAAGTTGCGGCATGTTATATGAAACTGGCGAAACATTATATGTTTCCGTTTAAGAGTTATCAGTACTTAAATTCTGACCCTTTTAATAATATTACCAATGTCCTTTCCAAACTTGGTCCACAGGATGGAGCGGCAATACAGATATTAATGAGACCAGTACCGGACGGATGGCAAAGCAAAGGCCGTGAACAGGCCAAAAACATGATCAACCAAAAAGGTGGTAATGGTTTTAGTCTTAATCCACTCCAATGGCTTTCATCACTTTTTCATATTCTTTGGAAGGGTGAAGTTGCAGGTAGTTCATCTGATCCTGCTGGACGAACAACTCCCCTCGCAGATGAAGAGGTGAAAGCATTGGAGGAAAAAAACTCCAAGATTGGGTATGAAACAATTATTCGAATTATTGCTGTTGCACCAACGGAACGAGAAGCACAAAGCCATTTGGGCAGTATTAAAAGTTCATTTGCACAGTATAGTTCACCACATGCGAATGGTTTTTTGGTACCAAAATTTGTTTCGGAACGAAAGATTGTCCGCGGCTTCATTTTTCGAAGCTTTATTCGTCCATTTAAATATGTTTTACGACAAGAAAAAGATATTCTTTCAGCAGATGAACTTGCGAGCTTATTTCACTTCCCAAACATTCGCTACAATAAGGCTCCAACCATCGCTTGGCAGAACTTCAAAATAGCTCCGGCACCAGCAAACATCCCGAAAGAAGGTATTCTCCTCGGACATAATCATTATCGTGGAGACGTTACTGAGATTCGTATGAAACGTGAAGATCGCTTTCGTCATTTCTATGTAATTGGACAAACGGGTACGGGTAAATCTTCGATTATGCAGGTCATGATTCGTCAGGATTTACAGAATGGTGATGGGATTGCCGTAATAGATCCCCACGGATCTCTTATTGATGATATTTTGCCATTCATTCCTCGTGAACGGGCTGATGATGTGATTTATTTTAATCCAGCAGACATGGATCGCCCGATGGGAATGAACTTACTTGAAGGAAACACACCTGAAGAGCATGAATATGTGGCACTGGAAGCGATGAATATTATGATCAAACTCTTTAATGAGGAGATCTTTGGCCCCCGGATTCAGGACTATTTCCGAAATGGTTGTCTTACCTTAATGGCAGACCCTGAAGGGGGTGCACTTACTGACATTGTTCGTTTGTTTACTGATGATGATTATCAAAAACTCAAAGTTGAACATGTAAAAAATCCGATTGTCCGCTCATTCTGGGAGAATCAGATGGCGAAAACAGGTGCTCGTGAAAAACAGGAAATGATTCCTTACTTTGCGGCAAAATTTGGTCAGTTTGTGACGAATACGATGATGCGTAATATTATTGGACAAGCAAAATCAGCGTTTGATTTTGCGCAGGTTATGAATGAAGGGAAGATTTTACTTATCAATCTTTCCAAGGGTGATGTGGGTGAGATTAACTCACGACTTTTGGGTTTGATTATTGTTTCCAAACTCCAAATGGCCGCCTTGGCTCGGCAAAAAATGCCGAAAGAGCTTCGACGAGATTTCTTCCTGTATATTGATGAGTTCCAAAACTATATTACGGATAGTATTGAGGTTATTTTGTCCGAGGCGAGGAAATACCGTTTAGGTTTGAATATGGCTCATCAGTACATTGCTCAGCTGGAAGGTCATGATGGAAAGTCAAAAGTTAAAAATGCCGTTTTTGGTAACGTTGGTTCGATGATGAGTTATAAAATTGGTGCTCAAGATGCAGAATATTTAGCGAAAGAGATGGCACCTGTTTTTTCTGATCAGGATCTTATTAATTTGGATAAATTTAAAGCGGTTATGAAGCTTTCGATTGATACTCAGCCGAGCCGACCTTTTAGTATTACACCATTAAATCCTTACTTGGATAAAGGTGATCATGAAGCCGCTGAGGCGTTCAAACAGCTTTCACGACTAAAATACGGTCGCGATCGTGAGTTTGTTGAACGTGAGATTTTAAGAAGGGTGGGGGTTCTCTTTTAATGATTTTACGTGTTTGAAGCTCCATCGAAAGTTTGTTTTTCGATTCTTCGACCTTTTCCCCAAAAGAAAAAAATGTTATAATAATGAGATTTATTTGTTCATTGTTATGACAAAAAACCTCTTTGGCGCTGCAATTCGGCTCTCTCTTTGTTTTGGAATGTTGACTGCGTTCCAAGTTATTCCCACAGTTTCTGCCGAAACGCTTCAGTTTGATGAAACGATTTTTCCTTATGTTAAAACGTTTCTTATTTCTGCTTACTATTCTCCTTTGCCTGACCAGGAATATTACTATACGGGATCATTTGACGGGGATAAAAGGCTTAATGGCAATGGAGTAAGTGCTGCAGACGGAACACCGGTATATCCAGGTATGGCAGCAGCTCCAGTCACTTATCCCTTTGGTACCAAATTAAAGGTGCCAGGATTGGGTGTACTTACCATTCATGATCGAGGTGGTGCTATTGTAAAAAGTGGTCAACGAGGAAATGCTCATGATCGTTTGGATATTTGGATGGGGGCCGGAGAAGAAGGTTTACGAAGAGCGTTAAGTTGGGGTAAAAGAACAGTAGATGTTGAAGTTTTGGGAATAGATAGTACGATCGCCGATAGTTTTGAACTCGATAATTTCTCAACAGATTTCACTCTGCCCACTACCAGCACGACGCCATCGGTACAACCGACCCCAACGGCTTTATTTTCTGAAATTCCTCAGTATGGAGATGAAGGGGAACATGTCAAAAAACTTCAAGAGGTCTTGAAAGAAAAAAACTTTTATTCTGGTGAAATTTCAGCTGTATTTGATGAACCAACCCGAATTGCCCTTGTTGATCTCCAAAAATCTGCATCAATTATTCAAAGTGAGGAAGAGTATGGAGCAGGATATGTTGGGCCTAAAACCATTAAGGTATTAGCAAGTAGTGATTTTGTATCCCAGGCACACGCACAAGAAAAAACTGTTCAGACCTTTGCGGAATTTACAAAAGATCTTGCGTTAGGTGACGAAGGAGAAGAGGTAAAAAAACTTCAAATGGAGCTTCGAAAACTTCATCTTTTAGGGGTTGAGCCGAGTGGTGTCTATGACGAAGTGACCGCCCATGCGGTTTTTAAATATCAACAACATTCTGAAATTATTGGAAGTAAGGATGATTTTGGGGCAGGAGTCTTTGGCCCTAAAACAAGAAATACCCTTAACGGGACTGTTTCGGAACGCGTTCAACGATTAAATTTTAATCCCGTTCCGCTCTAAGCGAGATCTTCTGGTTTTATTTGTCCAAGTTCACAAAGTTCATTTTCCAGTCGATAGAGTTGTTTTTCAATTTCTGCGTGGTTATCTGGAGTATTTCCGTCGGGGTAGTACCGTTCTTTTCCATCTTGTAATCGTTCTTTTACACTCACGACCTGATCGTGTTTTACTCGTTTATCAGCATAATACACAATTTTTTCTTCGAGGGTCTTTGGACGTTCGTTTTCGCTTTCTTCGATGAGACTTGCAAAACGGTGTTTTTTGATAACCGTGGCAATTTCTGGTTCACCTAAGCTCAAAAGAATCTCAGCACCTGCCTCTTCATGGCCAATATGATGATATCTTTTCACTAAAGTTTCCCAAACATCTAATTGTTTTTTGGTTGGTTTCTCAATAAAAAACTCAGGATTGAGTGAGGGGAAATCGCAGACTTTTACCATATCGTGGAGTAATGCACTTTGTTCAACAAGGCCAAGGTTTACCTCGTGATGGTTCTTTTGGATGGCCAAAGCGAGTTTTAGTCCAATTTCGGCCACTTTTTTCATATGCTTTTGAACGTGAAGAGGAACTGCATATTGTTTATAAAGATCGATGATTTTGGTTTTATTCATGATGATGAAGTGTGAATTTCCTTTGATTTCCTTTGAGATTTTCAATCTCAATTTTTGTTCGAGGGAGTGGTAATATGGCTTCAATATGCTCGGCCCATTCGATGATCATTAATGAGTTTGACTGTTCCAGAATTTCCATGATGGTGGATTCGATCATCGTGTCACCCGGATTCAGACGGTAAAGATCAAGATGGTAGATTTTACGATCTGAGGTTTGATATTCATGGATAAGACTATAGGTTGGACTTTTAACGTCCTTTGGTGCGACTCCAAAGGCTTGAAGTATTCCTTTGGTCAAAGTGGTCTTACCACTTCCAAGTGATCCTTTTAGTGTGATAATTCGCCCCTGAAGATGCTTAGAAACTAGTTCTTGAGCAAATTTCCAGGTTTCGGCAACTGATTTGGTTATTACGGTCTTCTTCATTGAATAAATTGGTATTTTTTGATATAATGGGAAGATTTCAACACAAATAAAAATACCATATGTCTTCACTTCGCGATAAAAATCTCGGGAAAAATCTCGAAACATACCTCTCCAAAAGCAAGGTTTTTGTGAGCATTTTGAGTCTTATGGCACTATTTTTTGTCGCTAGTGTTCTCATTTCTGGTAATCTTCGTGATTTTCAGGCAACCGTGCTTCCAACACCGACTGCTGCTCCTTATGATGGGCTTACTACCCCAATTTTGAAAGTACCAGATTGGACCGCTTTGAGTTCAGATCAGTGGAAACTTTCATATGATGACATGCCTGCAGATAAAATGTTACCATTTCCTACTTATGACCCGGATGTTTTAAAAACTTCTGTAGAAAAACTTGGCTGGAAAGATAAAAAGGATCTGGCGATTCGGAACGCTAAAATTACTTTTAGCACCCCATATATGGGGAATTATAAACTCGATGGTATTGAGAATGCGGGAAGTCATCTTGCCGTAGACATAAAAATTCCAATGAATACACCAATTTATGCGATTGGAAACGGTGTAGTGACTAAAGTTGCCAATCAATCGAGTGGCTTTGGGAAACATATTGTCATTAAGCATGAAAACTTTCCTTCCTATGATGACGAAAATAAACTGGTGACGCTCTACTCAAGCTATAATCATCTTGGTGATACGCTTGTTGCGGAAGGTGATGTTGTTACCAAAGGTCAACTTATTGGGAAAAGTGGGAAAACTGGTACTGCCACCACTCCCCATCTTCATTTTCAAATTGATACTTCTGACGCACCTTGGCATCCTTACTGGCCATTTACTTTTCAAGAAGCAACTGATGCCGGTTTAGATTTTACATCTGCGATTGACGCGGGTTTGGGGAAAGAAAAAGCTCTCAAAGTTACTGTTAACCCCTTGAAATACATACAGAAATATCTTGGTGCTGAAACTTCTCCATCCCCCACGAGCACCCCTGTCACTACAACTTCCTCGTCAACTTCAACCAACACTTCTCCTACTCCCCCTCCCGTTACACCAGATGAGCTACCTCCAGCACTTCCAAATCCAGTGGAATCAACACCAAGTGTTCCAGATACTACTGAAGTATCTCCTGTCCCAACAACACAGGTAATTGATACCGTACCTGCAACCGAATTCAAAATTGAACATGATGGATCTTTTGTCGAAAATGTCGCAGAAAAATTCACTTTAAAGGCAATTGACGCTGATGGAAAAATTGTACCAACATACACCCCTGAATCTGGCGTATATTTCCAAGTTGTTTCAGGTGCCGCAAATTTGCCTGCAATGCTTTCAAGCGATGATTTTAAAAACGGTGTCGCAAAGTTTGAGGTTACCCCAACGTCTGACGTAGGTTTTGTTTTAAAAGCGAGCGACAATGAAATTTCTGGCGAAAGTGGACTGATGGATAGTACTTTCTTCTCAGATTTAACACAAGATTCTGATCATTATATTGCCGTTAAGTTCTTAAAAAAGTACGGCGTTATTAACGGTTATCCTGATGGAACATTCCGACCTGATGCCATTGTGTCTCGAGCTGAGGCCGTTAAAATGGTTCTCAATGGGGTAAAAACAGAAAAAATTAGCGGACGTGTACTGCCTTTTACTGATGTGGGATTAAGCGATTGGTATACGGATTATGTAGCAACTGCTTATGATAAAAATATTGTAAAAGGATATCCTGATTCAACTTTTAAACCAGGAAATACCGTCAACCGTGCCGAATTTGCAAAAATGCTTTTACTTGCTATGGATATTCAGCCCGAAACCGGAATAACAAAAGATGTTTATTCTGACGTAAAAAAAGATGACTGGTATGCAGGTTATGCAAAATATTTTAAAGATAAAAAACTTTTGGATACTGAAAATAACCAGTTTGAACCTGCTAAAGAGATGTCACGTGGTGAAATATCAGAAGCAGTTTATCGCATCATCATTGTAAAAATCAGTGGTGAAAAAAAATTCACGAGCTCAATTGTTCCCTCCGGCGAAGCAATTCGAAAGTACTTCAAATAGATGTACTCAATGGTACGCCCGACACGATTCGAACGTGTGACCTTTACCTTAGAAGGGTACTGCTCTATCCAGCTGAGCTACGGGCGCGCAAAACGTTTTTAATCTAATGAAAATTGACAATTTTGGCAAGATATGACTTTAATTCTGCTATACGTTTTCTTTTTATGTGAGTAAAATTCAACTTGCCTCAGACGAAAATTGCCTACGTACATTCTACCATCATCCAACGGTTTATCTTTTTCGTTTATTAAAAATCATTTTTTCCTCTTTTCCGTTTTATTTTCTTACTTCTTTGTTTCGAGATGTTTTAAGTATCCCTACATTAACGTTTTTCTATTTTTTTATTACTTTTGGTTTTTTACTATTTATTCTCTACGATGCCCTTCTCTTTTTTCTCGATCGACTTATTTTGACAAATAAGAGAATTATTCATATTGATTGGTCTCATCTTTTTCAGCGATATGAACATGAGGCGATTCTGGAGGATATTCAGGATATTGAAACAGAAGAAAATGGTGTACTTTCTTACCTGCCTTTTTTTGATTATGGACTCTTTAAACTTACTACGGCATCGAATAAAGCAACGGTTATTTTTGAGTCAGCACCAAATCCTGAAGGAATTAAACATTTAGTCTACCAACTTCTGGAAAAACCGAATACAATAGATTGTGATCCTCAACTTGAGCATTATGATTCAAAGAGAAAAACAGATACCCAGCCGGATCGTCACTCCAACTCCAGAGAATGAGGAGATTACAGTTTTTGAAAACCGGTTACGACCAACTGTTCTTCAGGAATATATCGGCCAAGATGAACTAAAAAGTAATCTTAAAGTTTTTATTGAGTCTTCACAGAAACGCGAAGAGCAACTTGAACATGTTCTTTTACATGGTCCACCAGGTCTTGGGAAAACCACACTCGCCAGTATTATCGCTAAGGAGCTTGGGGCAAACATTAAAATCACCTCTGGTCCAGCGATTGAAAAACAAGGTGATATCGCATCACTCATAACCAATTTACGTCAGGGAGACATTTTATTTATTGATGAGATACACCGTTTAAAGCCTACCATTGAAGAGGTGCTTTATTCTGCGATGGAAGATTTTGCTTTGGATTTGATGATTGGGAAAGGGCCTGCTGCTCGTTCAATGCGTTTAAAGTTACCGAAGTTTACCCTCATTGGTGCTACTACCAAAATGAATATGCTGTCTTCCCCTCTCCGTGACCGGTTTGGTATGGTTTTTAAGCTCAATTACTATTCTGATCAAGACATTCAGAAAATCCTTCAACGTTCTGCCCATATTCTTGACTGTACGATTGAAGAAAATGCAGCCAATAAACTCGCTTCCTGTTCTCGTCAAACACCACGTATTGCTAACCGCCTTTTACGTCGTGTGAGAGATTTTTCTGTAGTAAGAAATGAAAAAATTATTGATCTCAACTGTGTTCACGAAGCACTTAAAGCGCTCCATGTTGATGAACTCGGGCTTGATTCGACTGACCGCTCTATTCTTCAAACAATTATTCAAAAATTCAAAGGTGGCCCGGTGGGGCTTAACACCCTCTCAGCAGCAATGAGCGAAGAGGAAGAAACCCTTGAGGGTATTTATGAGCCCTATCTCCTACAATTAGGCTTTATTGAACGTACTCCGCGCGGAAGAATGGTCACCTCCCTCGCCTATCAACACCTTGGCCTTGAAGCACATATTTCGTAATTTATTCTCTTCTATGAGATTTTACTCATTTCCGCTTTTGTTTCTCTTGCTCTTTGGAACTTTCAGCTTGACGGCTTGCCAATCATCAGATCAAAAAAACGGTCTTATTGTTGATCAAATTCCGCAAGTCCGAAAGGTTGGTTTTTTGAAATCACTCGGTTCAGTTCCAGGACAGCAAGGCACACATATACTTCAACAGACACAGGATGAAACTCTTTTCCTTAAAAGTGTTGCCATTAATTTAGGTGATGAAAAATATATAAATAAATATGTAGAAGTCCGGGGTGTTGTTAGTAAAACCGAAACAGGTAAGGATCTCATGGAGGTTATGACTATTGATGTCCTCACTGAAATTGAAGTTCCACAAACACAAGAAGTGCTAAGTTTTGAAACGGTTACCAACGATACTTACGGTATTCGTCTCAAAGTGCGGAGTGATTTTGTACAGAACGATGAAGATAAAATATTGAGTTTTATTCGGGAGTTAAAAGATGAAAACCCCACCCAGGAAGTGTCACAGGAAACTTCTGAAAAAACAAAAAAACAAATGATGTTTCAAATTTCTTATCCTGCCGATGCGGAAGGAAAAACTCTTCAGCAATACTTAAAAATTACCAAAGAAGACAATGCAAGTCTTTCAGCAATTGGACTCGCAAAAACTGTGGTTGGTGCTGAAACACTTATTGGTTTTAAACGAAATGAGCTTGGAAAAGAGACTTATTTTTTAGATGTAAATCAAAAAATAACCAAAGTTGTGCTCGATTTTGGTTCAGAGCAACTCACACCTGTTGATAAAAACATACTGTATGAAATGCTCGCCAGTCTAACATTTGGTGTTTCTACTCCTGCAACTCAAGAAACCTTAACTCAGGAATCAGCTTTAACTTCGACAGTGGAAATTGATGATTCCTTAGAAAAAACTGCATCGGCTGAAGTGAAGAAAATAGTCGAACCTGAGGTTGTTGAATTTAATACACAAGAACTTGAGAAATATAATACCTTCAAAAGTGAGAGTTTCAATTTCAGCTTAATGTATCCCAAAAACCTTTATTTTGGCTCAGCAAAATCAGAAGAAAAAGATGTCATTCGTCGTTACGATTTTGGATATAAACCACTTGAGGAACAACCAGCGTCATTACACTTTGATTTGATAAGTGGAGATTTACCGTCAGGAACCAGTATAAATGTTAACGGAAAATCTGCTGTTAAAGTTCTTAATGGTGACGGAGTCACCCTCTATCTTAAAGGTGCGGGGTCACGTGTTTATCGTTTTGCTGGAGCCAGTGGTGATGAACAAATACTCATTAAAATGGCTGGTACGCTGCAAGAATAATTATTTGACAAACCCCCATTAGCACTCTATTATGCTGAGTGCTAATTTAAAATATTTATAGTTAAATCATAAGCACTGAATGAGTAAAGCCAAAGATGGTCCTCAGTCGTTATAAGATAAGGATTTTTGTGTTACTATAGATAGATCAAAGATAAAATTAAGTATCATCCGTTGAATAACTTTTCTTTAAAAATAAATTATGTCTGATAATCGGTTCGAAAAATTTACAAAAGAAGCAAAACAGGCTCTTATTGTGGCTCAAGAAAAAGCAAAAGAGTCTCAGCTCAACTATGTTGGGACAGAACATATTCTCATTGGGATTTTGTCGCAAACGAACTCGCTTGGCTCTGCAATTTTATTAAATTTCGGGGTGTCGCTCGAAAATGTTTTCCTTGTCCTTAAAACTGTAGGCCGAATGAATGTAGCCCAGGCTACACATCAACATGGATGGGGGGGGTTGAGTGGATTTGCAAAAAAAGTTATTGAAGGTGCTGTTTTGTCTGCACATCAGTTTAACCACAGCTATGTTGGGACAGAGCATTTACTCTATGCGCTTGTTTGCCAGGAAAATACTGCCGCTACAGTTATTCTGGAAAATATGAAGGTGAATCCTCAGGATATTAAAGAACAGTTGGTTCAAACTTTTGAAAAATCTAAGGAAACTGCCGGGCATAGTCCTGCCGGGACACCTGATCAGCAACAAATGAATCCAATTGAGTTCTTTTTGAGTGGTCTTCATGGGGTTTTAGTTGGCAATATGAACTATCAGAAAGAGGATCAAAAGGAAGGTTTTCAAAAGAATCCTAAGCATGACCATGGAAAAGATGATAAAACTCCAAAAACACCTGCTTTAAACTACTTCACCACGGATCTTATTGCTGAGGCGAAAAAAGGTAAGCTTTCACCAGTTATCGGAAGATCAAAAGAGATTGAACGTGCTATTAGTATTCTTTGCCGTAAAACAAAAAATAATCCCGTACTCGTTGGGGAACCTGGTGTTGGAAAAACAGCAATTGTTGAAGGTCTTGCCCAGGCAATTATCTCTGAACAGGTTCCGGATATCATGCTTGATAAACGCATCCTTTCGCTTTCTATGACTTCGGTTGTTGCTGGAACTAAATATAGAGGAGAATTTGAAGAGCGAATCAAACAGATTATTGATGAAGCTGCCTCACTCCAAAACGTCATTTTGTTTATAGATGAACTCCATAGCGTTATTGGTGCTGGTTCTGCAGAAGGCAGTCTGGACGCTGCAAACATACTAAAACCAGCTCTTTCTCGTGGCAAAATCCAAGTTATTGGTGCTACAACCACGAATGAGTATCGTAAATATATTGAGACAGATTCTGCTTTGGAACGTCGTTTTCAGCCAGTTACTGTTAACGAACCAAGTACATCTGACGCCTTAGAAATTATGAAAGGATTACGTGAAAGTTTTGAGGAACACCATAATCTTGTTATTACTGATGATGCTTTAGAATCTGCTGTACGCATGTCAAAACGTTATGTTAATGATCGATATCTGCCTGATAAGGCCATCGACCTTTTGGATGAAGCATGCTCCATTCGACGGATAAATAGTAAGGGACAGAATGATAAAATTCGGAAGCTCCAAAAAGAGTTAAGCAATATTATTAAATCAAAAGAAGAATCTGTTTCGAAGCAGGATTATGAATACGCTGCAGAGCTTCGAAATCGAGAATTAGAGATCCTTAAGGAGTTGGAAGCAACTAAACTTATCAAAATCCCTCGTGATCAACGCGAAACAATTGATGAAGAGGATATCGGTAAAGTTGTTTCAAATATGACCGGTATTCCAGTTACCCGCTTGGTGAGAAATGAGCTTATTCGGTTAAAAAATCTCAATAGCGCCATTAAAGGGAAAATTATTGGTCAAGATGAAGCAGTTGAATCCGTAAGTAAAGCAATTCAAAGATCACGCGCAGGTTTTGCAGATCAACATCGTCCAATTGGTTCTTTTATTTTCTTAGGGCCTACCGGCGTAGGTAAAACTGAGCTTGTTAAGACACTCGCCCAAGAAGTTTATAATGATAAAGATGCACTCATTAAGATTGATATGAGTGAGTTTATGGAACGTCATAATACCTCACGTTTGGTTGGTGCTACGGCAGGTTATGTTGGATATGAAGATGGGGGACAACTTACTGAAGCCGTTCGCAGAAAGCCTTACGCTGTGATTCTCTTTGATGAAATTGAAAAAGCACACCCTGATGTTTTCAATCTTCTCCTCCAAATTTTAGAAGATGGAGTTTTGACTGACAGCAAAGGGAGAAAAGTCGATTTTAAAAACACTATCATTGTTATGACCTCAAATATTGGGGCCAAAAAGCTTACTCATCAGGCAAGCACCATTGGTTTCCAAATTGATGCGGATGAACTGAGTAAGGCGGAACAGGATTATGAAAAAATTAAAGGAAGTGTACTGGAAGACTTAAAAGAACATTTCCGTCCTGAATTTTTAAATCGGATTGATAAAGTGGTGGTTTTCCGTCCCCTCACCCACGAAAGTATCAAAGAAATCGTTTCTCTTCAGCTTAAAAAACTCCAGGAACGATTGGATTCAAAAAATATTCGATTGGACGTTAGCGATGATGCTCTCGAACACTTGGCAAAAGTGAGTTACGACCCACATTATGGGGCTCGTCCGGTACGTCGTAAAGTTCAAGAACTTATTGAAGATATTCTTACTCAAAAATTCTTGGATGAAGATTTTGTTCCCGGGGATACTATCCGCATTGTTAAGGAGAAAAACGATATTGTGCTCAAAAAGGGACGAGTAAAAAAGATCGCTGCTGTATCAACATCTGTTGAGAAATAAAAGGCTTGTTGACAACATTGGTGAAAAATATTACTCTTCAAAAGCTTTCTGTTGAGGTTTCCAAATCCTCGACTTGTCGCTTCGACAGAATTCTTAATATTTTTTAACAGACTCGTCAGGTAATTTTATTTATGGCAAAAGGCGGATCAGCAACTATGGATACAATTTTTCAGGCTCTTCCTGATTTTAAATTGCCTACTCCAGGTTCACTCGTAGAAGGTACGGTTATTAGTCTCTACAAAAATAAGATTCTTGTAGATATTGATGGCATCGCGACTGGTATGATTAGTGGTCGTGAAGCAAAAGATAGTGAAAACACACTCGACAGTATTCAGCTTGGCGAGAAAGTCTCTGCATATGTTATCGAAGGTGAAAATGAGGAAGGTTATATTGTTCTTTCTCTCCGTAAAGCGAACCAAGAAAAAACTTGGAAGAAATTTTTGGACGCCTATGAAAAACAAGAGGTTATTACCGTTAAGGCGAATGAAGCCAATAAAGGTGGTCTGCTCTTGGAAATTGATGGTATTAAAGGATTCATTCCGGTTTCTCAGCTTGCACCAATGCACTATCCACGTGTTAATGATGCAGATGCGAACCAGATTCTCCAACGTCTTCAGGCGCTTGTGGGCCTTAAGTTCATGGTGAAGATTATTAATATTGATAAAGAAAACGGTAAACTTATTTTGTCTGAAAAAGCTGCAATGGAAGAACAACGGAAAGTGTCACTTGGACAACTTCAAGTTGGTTCTGTGGTTACCGGTAAGATTAGTGGCATCGTTAAGTTCGGTATCTTCGTTGCTTTTGAAGGATTGGAAGGTCTTGTTCATATTTCAGAGATTGCTTGGGGACATGTTAAGAACCCTGCAGACTACGGAAAACTTGGCGACAATGTCGAAGTTATGGTCATTGGTGTTGATGGAGATAAAATTTCGCTCTCTATGAAACGTCTGATTTCTGATCCATGGCTTGAAGCAGCAAAAGTTTACAAAATCGGTACCATGGTGGAAGGTGAAGTCAACCGCCTTACTCCGTTTGGTGCGTTTGTAAAACTTAATGATGAGATTAATGGTCTCATTCATATTACTGAAATTACCAAAGATGCTATTAAAGACCCTGCTGAAGTACTTAAAATCGGTGATAAGATTCAGGCAAAGGTAATTGCGGTTGAACCTGAAGAACATCGTGTTGGTCTTTCTATGCGCGCTATGACAGAAGATCGCAAGGTTGAAACAGCAGAAGAAAAGGCTGAGAAAGCAGCAGCAAAAGCTGAAAAAGCGAAAGATGCTGAAGAAACTGAGGAGAAAGCTGAAAAGAAAAAAGCTGCTCCGAAAAAAACTACAAAAAAGGAAGAAAAAGCTGAGTAGTTTTATTTCGCTTCGAATTGGAGGATCCAACGCTAGTGTTGGATCCTTTTTTAGATCTTTGCCCTAAAACTTATATCTTAAAGTTTTAGGGCATGAGTCTTTCGTTGTAAAACACTGCTATCGGTGGATCCTCCAATTCGAACACTTTTAACCGGCACTTTTAAATTGTTGAGCCGTTTATTCTTTGGTGTAAAAGTCGGCGAGTTCTTGATGAGCCAGGCCGTGATTTTTAGATCGAGAAGGCTGAATGTGAATTTGAGGGTTTCCTCGATTTTGTTCAACAAGTTTTTTAATGCCTTTTTCAAGAGATGGTTCGCCCATTCTTGATGAGGTCGCGTAGATTTTTCGATCGGGTTCTTGGACAAATTTCGTAAGGGTTGATGGCTCACCATAAGTAGCCTCGAGAAGAATTACTTTACTAAATTTTGACGCAATCGGGTCTTTTTGATTATCGTGATTATTGAGTATTTTTTTGATCCCCTTGTATCCCCCGCTGTGTGCAGCAAAAGATATTGATTCGAAATCTATTCCGTTCGTTGCGGTTTGGATTTTGGTGAGGAGTTCAGGGAAAATATTTGGATCATTAAACTCTTGCCAGCGCTGATTGTTGTCTTTTGCCATGAGAAACGGATCTTGGACAAGTGCAAAGATTACCTGTTCACCACGAGAGCGTATGGCTTTTATTTGTGACTGAAGATCTTCTTTAGCTTTAGAAAGCGGACATCCGTTTCCTGGGAAATAGAGAAGAAGATGGGTGGGTTTTTGTGGGTCGATTTCTGGGATGTCAATGTGCGCTTTGCTATGTTTTCCAAAGGAAACATCGTCGAGTTTTTGAGCGGGGATTTTTTCGGTGGATTCGGAAATCGCTGGTGCTGTTGGTTTTGGGGGTGGGGGTAACTCTGGTGATGGGGTAATTTTTTGTGGAGGTGATGGAGGTGTAGACGGTTCTGTTGGAGCTGGAACTGGTGTTGGACGTGTGACTGCCGGTGATGGCTGGACGCCCTGTAATCGGAGTACCTCTTGCTGAATGACACCTGAGAGGTTTTTGGCATCTGGGTGTAAACGGTCTTTTCCATTCCAAGCCCAAAAATCTCTCCGCATGGCTTCAGGATCGTTTGGGTCTTGGATCAATTGGTCGAGATCGATAACTTCATGGGGGACTTCCTGATTGGTACGGATAAATTCATTAATCAGCTTTCGACGTTCATTGATCTGTTGAAAATGGGTATGGTATGGCG
Source organism: uncultured Candidatus Peribacteria bacterium (assembly GCA_964624115.1). Classification (GTDB taxonomy): domain Bacteria; phylum Patescibacteriota; class Gracilibacteria; order UBA1369; family UBA1369; genus CAZUXI01. Next base: position 22,633 of record CAZUXI010000007.1, on the reverse strand, counting down.
TATCACCTCCACCTTTGAAAGGAGGAATGGTTGTCATGTAGACTTTTAAGCCGTTTCGTTTGGCAATTTTTCCGATCTCATTAATACGATCTGTTATTTTTTTAACGGAATAGTCGGGACTTCCATAATTTCCGATATCGTTTGTTCCAATGAGAAAAATGTAGTTTTCGAATTTTTTTAAGGTACCGTTCGCTTCGGCTTCCTTTATTTTTGAAAGAAGCCAAATGGAGGTTTCTGCTCCTTGTGTCATTTGGTGAATACCACCATTTATTTTTAATTCAGAGTTTGAAGGTAACCGGTGGGTTTTTATTTTTCGGTCACTTTTTGCTGCCAGAAATAATGTGTTAAAGATTGAATCTCCACCAAAAACAGTTGGTCCAATGATTCCGGTAAGTTTTTCACGTTGTTCGCTTGGTGCGGCTTGTGGTTTTGAGGATGGAGATCTTGGTGTGGTATCTGGAGCTGAAGTTGGTTGAGAGGTTGGTGCTTGCGATGGGGCAGCTCGGGTTGGTTCTCTTCGTTCTGAAGTACTTCCAGAGCTTGGTGCATAGCCGATCATTCCACTTGAAGGACTTGATGATCGATGCGGTGATTGTGTTCCTGAGTCTCGAGGTGAAGGTGTTGGTGTTGAGGCTGGAGACGGTATTGAAACTACTGTTTCTGCTGATCTTTTTGTTTCCGGGGTTGATTTCGGGGAAACTGGTGTTGGGACAGTACTTCTTGATGATGGTTCTTGTTCGATTCGAGGCGGGCTGACTGCTTCTGGAGTTGATGATGTTGGGTTTGGTTGCTTTGCATCATTAGCCATTGTGACCTGTTGAACTGGTTCCAGTTTGCCAAACTTTTCGGTAAGCCAGGGGGTGGGTCGATACTGTTTTGAAACGTCAAAAGGGCCCCAACTATTTACGAGTTTGTGCCAGTTTTTACTTTCTGGGACACCTGGAAAAATTTTTCCAGCATAGACATCGCGTGTGTTGACACGATAGTATTTGTCTTTCACTTTAAAGACTGATTTCCCGGCGAGAGGATGGTATTCGATATGAGAATAGTCGTAATAGCCTGGTTCATGATTTGAGACAGATCCTGGCTGGATTGGGGAATAGTTTACTTCATTCCCATTGATGACCATTTTTTGAGCTTGAAATTCGAATTCATCTTGGGAAGTGTCTGTGGGATTTTTTTTGTTTTTCTCTTTTTTTGATTCGACTGAAAAATGGTTCGGTGAGGTATGGCCACCATGAATTCCGAGATTTGAAGCATCGCGGTAAACTACAGTTTTACCGTAGTTTACCGGAATATCGATCTTCCCGGGAAAAAGTTTTGCTTTTTGGATTTTTTCTTTGAGAATTTCGTTGTGGACACGACTAAAATCGTTGGCACGCATCCAATTTCCATCAGGACGATTGTTGTCCCAAGGAATGTTCATTCGTGCTGCTACTTCAGGTGCTGCAACAAAGGGAATGTGTTTTCCCTTTTGGGCTAAAATATCGGTTACTTGTGCCGTTGGTAATACACATCCAAGTCTTTGAGTAAGGTAATGAATCGCTGGTCCTCCAAGGGGAAACCTTTGATGATCTTTTTCATCACCAATCACCAAATCAAAAGTGTACACACTCCCTTCAATGATTTCCCCATCTGAGGTTTTTAAGCGAATAGGTACTTCGACCATTTTTCTTTTTTCTTTTGGAATGTTTCCTTTATCAAGTACTTCGTTGATAATGGCTTTATCCCGATCCTCTGCAATGGCTTTTTTTATTTCTTGTGGTTTTACCGGTACACCTTCCGGAGTCATTCCATGTTTTTTGATGTAGGCTGCTCTACGGTTCAACTCTTCACGAAATTGAGAGCCGGTTTTGGCGTCTTTTTCTCGTTCTTTGAGTTCAAGTTCAGGTGGTTTGGGTTTATCTTTAAATTCTTCAATCTCTTGCTCTTTTTTTGGGGCATCAACATTTACTGGGACGCCGGGTAACTTTTTTTGTTTTTCATTGGCTTCATCTTTTTCTGCTACTTTTTTCCTTTTCAATTCAGGATCTTCTGATGAAACCGGTACTTCATTTTTTGGCGGAGTGTCGTAAATTAACCTCATTTCTTTCATGCTCAAAAAACTCCATGGATTGCTCCGGCAGTTTCGGGTAGATTTGTGGTGTTCGCTCTTTCGCAAAGTCGTGAAAGATTTAATGGAATTATCTTTCAATTATACCATTTTTAAGCCTTTTTTTCTACTTTAGTGCTCACTCAAAAGATTCCTCTTCGAACCTGTCTTCTGTGCCGAAAAATTAAACCACAGAGTGAGCTTATTGCTCTTACTCGTGCTCAAAATGGTATTGTTGTAGACAGGGCACCGCGAAAATATTTTGGCAGAAGTGTTTATTTCTGTTTAACTAAATGTACAAATAAAATTGACAATAAGCGAATCCATTACATAATCAATAAATCTTTTCAGGTTAAATATTCCCTTGGGGAGGTCGATGCTCTCGTGAAATCGCTTGCGATTGTTTAATTTTCTCATTTTCTTGACGGTGAGTTTACGCTCACCTATTATACTAAAAATTTTAAAATTCATTTATGGGTGATTTTGGAAATCTGCTTATTGGCATCATTATCTTAGGAGCACTTTTTTATGTGATTCATCTTCTCAGTCAAAAAAATCAGCCCAAAGATGCTGAATCCCAAAAGCTTATGCTCGATGTGGTTGAAAATCTTCGCCGTTCGATTCAAGAGAATGAAAATCGTAATCGCAAAGAGCTTCAGGAAAGATTTGATCATATCAATAAGCAGCTTACTGATCAGCAACACCGCTCCCTTGAAACCATGCAAAAACAGTTTGGACAAAGTGCAAAAATTATTGAAGAGGTCACGAGCAAACTCACGAAACTTGATGAAACCAATAAGCAGGTGGTTTCGTTTGCTGAACAGATGAAAAGTTTGGAAAATATTTTGAAAAATCCCAAACAGCGGGGAATTTTAGGAGAGTATTTTTTGGAAACACTGCTCGGGAATGTTCTTGCACCTCAGCAGTATCAGATGCAGTACAAATTTAAAAACGGAGATATTGTTGATGCTGCTATTTTTGTGAAAGATCGAATTATTCCAATTGATGCCAAGTTTTCACTCGAAAAGTACAATATGCTAATGCAAGAACAGGATAAAACGCGTCGTGAGCAATTAGAAAAGGAGTTTAAAACTGATTTGAAGAATCGAATTGATGAAACAGCGAAATACATTAAGCCTTTGGATAATACGACGGATTTTGCTTTTATGTTTCTACCGGCTGAAGGTATTTATTACAATCTGCTCATTTACAATGTGGGCACGGTTGAGGTTAATACACAGGATTTAGTTGAATATGCATTTAAAAAACATGTCATTATTGTCTCCCCTACTTCATTTTTTGCTTATCTGGAAACGGTTCTTCATGGACTTAAAGCCATTCAAATGGAAGAGTCAGTGAAAGATATTATAAAAAAAATTGGTGAACTTGGACGTCATCTCAATAGTTATCAGACCTTCATGGATAAGTTGGGAAATAACCTGGGCACCACCGTCAACATGTACAACTCTGCGGCAAAAGAGTTTAAAAAAATCGATAAAGATATTTATAAAATTACTGCAGGCGAAGAGGGAGGCAAAATTGAACCTTTGCTCATTGATCGTCCGACGCTTTCTGAATAATGTTCAGAAACGACTATTGCCAGTTTTTTCCTATGCTTTTTCAAAGTTGTTGTTTGACTTTTTAGTGCTCATTTTCTAAACTGACAATGTATTTTGCCTCAATTAACCAATTTTCTGGTGCCAAAAAAAACAGAATCTCTAAAAGTTTCCTCAAAAACGCCTGCGAAATCGGCTTCCAAAGCGCCTGCTAAAAAAACGACCAAAACTGCTGTGGGAAAAGCTACCAAGGCAAAGGTTTCTTCGACAAAAACGGTAAAAAAAGTACCGGTCAGTAAAAAGGCGCCAGACGTAAAAAAAAGTTCAACGAAGAAAATTTCTCCACCTGTTGAACCGAAGGCAAAGGAGACAAAAAAACAGATGTCTTCATCTGTTGAAGAAAAACCCATCGATAAGCTCTCTGAAGAGCTCTTCGGAAGTTTAGAGGAACAACCAAAAGATCAGGCGGCGATTTATGATGAACTTATTAGTCAGGAACTTGAACGTGAAATTGTTCGAAGTCAGAGAAAACAGATGGCCGGAAAAGATGCGGCAAGTAAAAAAGATAATAAAAAATCTTTTGTTCCTCAACCAAAATTTAATCCCGACCGTGTTATTGAAATTCCTGAAGTGATTAGTGTTAAAGAGTTTGCTGAAAAAACCGGGGTAGGTGCCGCAAAAGTTATAGGTGAACTTATGAAAAATGGCATTCTTGCCAATATTAACCAGCAAATCGATTACGATACAGCTCAAATTATTGCTGATGATCTCCGTTTAAAAATCAAGAAAAAACAAATGGAAGCTTCGGCTGAAGATGTGTTTAGTGGGAATTTGGATGCACTTGTTAAAGAGGACGAACAGGCTGATCTTGAGGTACGTCCGCCGATCGTTGTGATTATGGGACATGTTGATCATGGAAAAACTTCTCTTCTCGATGCGATTCGTCAGGCAAACGTTGTTTCTGGAGAATCCGGTGGTATTACTCAGCATATTGGGGCTTATCAAGTTGAACAGAATGGAAAAAAAATCACTTTTCTTGATACTCCAGGTCATGAGGCTTTTACAGCCATGCGTGCTCGTGGAGCAAAAGTTACTGACATTGCAATTCTTGTGGTGGCAGCTGATGAAGGAGTTAAACCGCAAACCATCGAAGCGATTCAACATGCTCAAGATGCTCAAGTGCCGATTATTGTAGCAATTAATAAGATTGATAAACCTGGCGCTGAACCTGATCGAGTGAAAGGTGAGCTTGGTGAATATAATCTTGTTCCAGAAGAGTGGGGTGGTTCAACCATCATGGTGAATGTTTCTGCCCATTCAAAGGAAGGCATTCCACATTTATTGGATATGATTTTGTTGGTTGCCGAATTAGAAAACCTTAAAGCTAATTCATATCGTCCTGCTGTTGGAACGGTTATTGAAGCTCATCTCGATCAAAACTTTGGACCTGTAGCTACGGTAATTGTGAATACCGGGACATTGAATGTTATGGATAATATTGTGATTGGTGGAACCTACGGCCGTGTAAAAGTGATGAGAGATCATAATGGAAAACATATTCGAAAGGCTGGTCCGTCCACTCCCGTTCTTATTGCCGGACTTACCGAAACTCCTCAAAGTGGTGACATTTTTCAAGTGGTTCATGATGAAAAAACTGCACGGGCAAAAGCTCTTTCGGTAAAAACATTAAAAGAGGCTGACCTGATCTCTAAACGTGGTATTGGTGAAATTATCAATCAGATATCAGCCGGTTCCTTGAAACAGTTAAAACTGGTTTTGAAGGCTGATGCAAAAGGGTCCCTTGAAGCTTTGAAGCAGTCACTCGCACAGATTAAACACGAAGATGTTGGTGTAAAAATTATTCTTTCGGGGGTCGGGAGTGTTACTGAATCAGATGTTTTGATGGCTGCCGCCGGACAGGGCGTAGTGATGGGTTTTCATGTGGATGCTACCCAGAACGTTCGTAAGCTTGCCGAGCGTGAAGGTGTGGAAGTGCTTCAGTACAAAGTGATTTATAAACTGATTGATGATGTGAAAAAAATCCTTACGGGATTGCTTGAACCAGAAATGGTTGAAACTGTTTTGGGTCGCGCTGAAGTGAAGCGAATTTATATGACGGAACGAAAACAAATGATTGTTGGTTGTAAAGTAATTTCAGGTACATTTGAAAAAGTAAAACTCCGGGTATTCCGCAAAGATCAACAGGTTGGTGAAGGGATGGTTCAGTCTCTCCGTAAAGTTGATCAGACGGTCAGTAGTGTTTCGGAAGGAAACGATTGTGGTGTTATGTATACTGGATTTTTACCTCTTGAAGAAGGTGATATTTTGGAGGCTTACAAAATGGAAAAACGGGTTCGAACCCTTTAAATTCTTTTGAAAATAGAGTTTTGAAAAGAATTACTTCTGTACTGTGTTTGGTTATGAAAAAAAGTCTTAAAAAATTGGAAATTCCTACTTTTCATGACACGCGTGGTGATCTTTCGGCGATTGAGTTGAAGGATTATGTTTCGTGGGTTCCGAAGCGGGTTTATTATGTTACGAATGTTACTGAAGATCGTGGTGGTCATGCGGTTGTTGGTGAAGAAAAAATTTATGTTTGTATGCAGGGTACTATGACGGCACGATTTCATGATGGGAAAGAGTGGCAGGAGTTTGAGCTTCAGGGGCCTCAGGATGCGGTTTTGATGAGTGGGCTTTATTTTCGAGAGTTTAAGAATTTTTCACCTGGTGCTGTACTCATGGCGATTTCGAATATGAACTACGAAAAAGATAAATATATTTATGATTTTGAGGCATTTCTCCAGCAGTCTCAAATTGATTTGGTGACGGAATAGATTGGCATCGTAAAGTTATTTCTCAAGTATTTGGAGGTTCCAACGAAAGCGGGTAAAATAGCGGCAGATTATTGCCCAAATTTTTTTAATGTTGTTATGACTAAAGTTTTAATTACTGGTGGAGCAGGTTTTATTGGTTCGAACTACGCGTATTATCACACTGAAAAGTACCCGGGTGATGAAGTGGTTATTTTAGATCGACTCACTTATGCGGGAAATTTGGCTAACATTGATCCCTTGCTCAAAAAAAATGCGGTGAGATTTATTCAAGGTGATATTGGCAATGCTGACTTTATTCATGATCTTTTTTTAAAAGAAAAGTTTGATACGGTGATTAACTTTGCTGCTGAAACTCATGTGGATCGGAGTATTATTGATCCGGAAATTTTTGTCCAAACGAATGTGGTGGGAACGCATAATCTCCTTTTGGCTTCACGTGATTTTGAGGTCAAACGATATCACCAAATTTCAACGGATGAGGTGTATGGAGATTTGGGAACAGGAAGTAAGGACTATTTTACTGAACAAACTCCTATCTATCCGAACTGTCCTTATGCGGCTTCGAAAGCGGCGGCGGATGTTTTGGTTCAGTCGTATTTTGAGACGTATAAAATGCCGATTACCATTAGCCGATGTTCGAATAATTATGGGCCGTATCAGTTTCCTGAAAAGTTAATCCCCTACTTTTTCAAATTGGCGAAAAATGATAAACCGTTGCCGGTGTACGGTGATGGGCAGAACGTGCGGGACTGGCTCTATGTTATTGACCACTGCCGGGCGATTGATTTGATTGTCCAGAGTAAAAAATACGGTGAGGTTTATAATATTGGTGGTCATAATGAGTATCCGAACTTGGAGATTACGAAAATGATTTTGCGATTTTTAGGAAAGAGTGAAGATTTGATTACTTATGTTGAGGATCGCAAGGCGCATGACCGTCGGTATGCGATGGATCCGAGCAAGATTGAACGGGAGTTGGGCTGGGCACCGAGTGTCACGTTTGAAGAAGGTATTCAGAAAACGTTTGACTGGTATGAAGCGAATCAAGAGTGGGTGAAGGCACTGGAAAGTAAAATTCGGGTACCAGAATTTAAAGTGCGGAGTAAAGAGCCACTGAAAACAACACGATAATTGGTTCAATTGCACGTTTGAGGTGCACTGGAACCGTGATTTTTTAATTTTTCTCATTCTATGTATTACTCACAACTTTTTGGAAAAACGAAACTTACCTCTCCACATGATGCGGATTCGGTGAATGCTAAACTTCTCACCCAGGCGGGTTTTGTGGATAAACTGATTGCCGGTGTTTATAGTTATTTACCTCTGGGTCAAAGGGTTCATCAGAAAGTTATTCGAATTATTCGGGAAGAGATGAATGCGGTGCAGGGGCAAGAGATTGCGATGCCGGCTTTGAATCCGATTGATATTTGGCAAACGACGGGACGTGACAAAACTGCTGATGCAATTTTGTATCGAACGAAAGGTGCAGGTGATAAAGATTTTGTTTTTGCTCCAAGTCATGAAGAGGTGGTGACTCCCCTTGCAAAGAAATTTATTCAGTCTTACAAAGATCTGCCTTTGAGTGTGTATCAGTTTCAAACGAAGTTTCGGAATGAAGCGCGGGCAAAGTCTGGTGTGCTGCGTGGTCGGGAGTTTGGAATGAAAGATATGTACAGTTTCCATGTTTCTGAAGAAGATTTGGATCAATATTATGAACAAGTGAAAGCGGCTTATTTAAGAGTGTTTGAGCGATGTGGTGTGAAGGCTTATGTAGTGGAAGCTTCGGGTGGAATTTTTAGTGATAAACTTTCTCATGAATTTTCGGTGGTGACACCAGCGGGAGAGGATACGATTCTGGTATGTGATCACTGTCATACTGCCCAGAATATTGAGATTGCAACGGGAAAAGTTCATCAGGAGTTTAATCCGGAAGAAGCAGAAGGCGAGATGAAAAAAGTTGAAACGCTTCGTGGTGCTTCAATTGATGAATCGGCAAAAGCTCATGATGTTGTTCCAGCTAAAGTTCTTAAAACGGTGGTTTATAAAACTACCAAAGGCGGTTTAATTGGAGTGTGTATTCGTGGTGATCTTCAGGTGAATGAACATAAGTTAAGTAAATATCTGGGAAGTGAAGTGATACCTGCAAGTAAGGAGGACTTACTTCAAGCCGGATTGGTCGCAGGTTTTATTTCACCAGTGGGTATTGAGATTCTTCGAGGTGGGTTAAAACATGCGGCTGAGTTAAATCCTCATGAATCGAAGGTAGTGAAAAGTGAGAATAATAAAGTTGCTCTCCCTTTCGTTGCAGATTTTTCTATCCGCGAAGTAAAAAACTTTGTAACCGGCGCGAATGAACTCAATCAGGATCTGGTGAATGTGAATATTGGTCGTGATTTTGTAATTGAAGATTTTGCTGATTTGGTTTCGATTGAAGAAGGTTTTGGTTGTGTCCAATGTGGGAAACCACTTCAGGAAACCAAAGGTGTCGAAGCGGGGAATATTTTTAAGCTCGGAACAAAGTATTCTACTGATTTTGATGTGAATTTTACTGATGAAAAAGGTCAACGAAAACTTGCGGTGATGGGCTGTTATGGAATTGGGACAACCCGTTTAGTGGGAACCGTTGTTGAGGCTTCACATGATGACAAAGGAATTATTTGGCCGATGAATGTCGCGCCGTTTCAGGTTCATCTTCTTACTCTCGGAAACGATGCTGAGGCGCTTGAATCAGCTGAGAAACTTTATCGGGATCTCCAAGCTGCTGGTGTTGAAGTGCTCTATGATGATCGCAGCGAAAGTGCGGGGAAAAAACTTAACGATGCCGATTTAATTGGAAATCCGATTCGGGTTTTGGTGAGTAAACGGACGCTTGAAAAAGGTGCGGTAGAATGGAAACTCCGCAAAGAGCCAGAGGCCGAACAGCTTTCATTAGCGGAAGTGGTTGATCGAGTTCTTGCTGAAATCAAGAAAAACTCTTAAATATTTTTATTCATGCGAATTTTAGTTTTAGGAAAAAGTGGGATGCTGGGGCAGGAACTGATGAAAGTTTTTACCCATGATGATGTGATTGGATTTGATCGAAGTGAGCTAGATATTACTGATCAGGAAGAAGTGTTTGAAAAATTCATGACCATTGCTCCCGATGTTGTGATCAATGCGACGGGTTTTACTCAGGTGGATCTTGCTGAAGAAGAGGAAGAAATTGCTGAACTGGTGAATGGATATGCGGTAGGTATTTTAGCCAAAGCTTCACGAGAAACTGGAGCCACTTTTGTTCACTTTAGTACCGATTATGTGTTCGGTGGTGATAAAGAAAATGGGTATGACGAAACCGATGCGCTCCAGCCATTGAATGCTTATGGACGGAGTAAGGCGCTGGGAGAACAACTTCTTGTTGAAGAGATGGAATTATTACGTGATGAAAAGGATCAAGAAGGTTTTTATTTTTTGATCCGAACCTCTTGGTTATGGGGGAAACATGGGAAAAATTTTGTGGATACCATGCTTGCCCTTGGCCAACAAAAAAAAGAACTCAAAGTGGTCAATGATCAGCACGGAAAACCGACTTTTGCTGCCGATTTAGCACAACAGGTAAAATGGCTGGTCAATTCACGGGAATATCCATCCGGGATTTACCATATTACCAATGAAGGAGCGACCACTTGGTACGATTTTGCCAAAGAAATTTTTCGACAAGCGGGGTTGAAGGTTAAAGTGACGCCTTGCAGCAGTGATGAGTACCCTCGACCTGCTGTTCGACCGCAGTGGAGTGTTTTAAAAAATAACTTATTGCCGCCTCTACGCAGTTGGAAGGAGGCTTTGGCTGAGTATTTGGCTAGCAGCTGAGAAAGCATTGCCTTCTTATTGATTTTATGGCAAATTCATCGTGAAATTGTGAATATTTGTAAAAGCGAACGTTTATGAAAGGAATTCTTCTTGCAGGTGGAAATGGTCGACGACTTGATCCGCTCACTAATGTGACCAATAAACACCTTTTGCCGGTGTATGATCGGCCCATGGTGTATTATCCACTCCAAACGCTCAAGAATGCGGGGATTCGGGATATTTTAATTGTGACGGGGAAAGAGTATGCTGGTGGGTTTTTGAAACTCCTTGGTTCTGGTCGTGATTATGGATGTCGATTTAACTATGAGGTTCAAGATGAAGCGGGAGGAATAGCCCAAGCTTTAGGTTTGGCTCAAGATTTTGTTGATGCAGAGTCTTGTGCCGTTATTCTTGGGGATAATATTTACGAAGACGATTTTGCCCAAACGATCAGTCATTTTGAAGGTCAAAATGGTGCACGAATTTTTTTGAAAGAAGTGACGGATGCTCAGCGCTTTGGTGTCGCAGAGTTTGATCCTCAAAACCCAAAGAAAATTATTCATATTGAAGAAAAACCAGCTCAACCAAAAACGAACTTTGCGGTCACAGGTTTTTATCTGTATGACCGTCATGTTTTTGATGTGGTTAAAGGGCTCAAACCTTCCGGTCGTGGCGAACTTGAGATTACCGATGTGAATAATTACTACATTCAAAAAGGCCAAATGGAAGCTCACATTGTTCAAGGTGATTGGACAGATGCGGGAACGTTTGAGAGTTTGTATCGGGCCAATCGAGTGGCGCGAAAAATTGCGCTGACGAAAGCCGGGGTTACCGAGGATGAAATGTTGAGAATGCAGGAGGATTAGGAGAAATTCTAAGCTTTCCAAGCATCAAACTTTCAAATAAATTCAAATTTCAAATTTAGAATTTTTAATATTCATTGGTCGGTTGATGCTTGGTGATTGGAATTTTATTCTCGAGTCTTGCTTATTCACTACCCACTTCCTATAGTGTACTGGTTGTAATTTTTGCTCCATGAAATTTCTCCTCGTTGGTTCGTTGGCTTACGATACCGTGATGACCTATAATGGTCTGTTTCAGGATATGATGGTGGTGGGGAATACGAATTTAGCTTTAGTGACGGATCAAAAAAAAGTTCGTTATGGTGGTTGTAGTGGAAATATTGGTTATAGTTTAAAGCTTTTGGGGGCTGATTCTCTGCTCTTTACTGTGGCCGGAAAAGATTTTGATGAGTATCTTCAACGACTTCAAGAGTTGGGAATTGATGCGAGTAGTGTTCATGTGAGCGAAAAAGATTATACGGCTTCAGCAACTATTGTTTCCGATTCTAAAAATAATCAAATTACGTTGTTTCACCCTGGAGCGATGTACAGTGTAGACATGACTGAGAAAATTACGGATTTACCGGTAAAAGATTTTTCTTGGGCAATTATTTCACCCGATTTACCGGCACGAATGGTCCGGAGCGCACAAGAGTGTCGTGAAGCGGGGTTAAAATATATTTTTGATCCAGGTCAGGCACTTGGAAAAATGTCTGCCGAAGGGCTTTTTCAGGCGGTAAAAGGTGCCGATATTTTAATTGGGAACGACTACGAAATGGCCCTGATTTCACAGATGCTCAAAGTTCCCAAGGAGGATTTTGTTTTACTGGTCCCGGTGGTGATTGAGACCATGGGTGAACAGGGATCGCAGATTTTCACCAAAGATGAAGCTACTTATGTGAAAACTTTGCATTTGAACCATGTGGCTGAGCCGACTGGTGCTGGTGATGCCTATCGAGCGGGTTTACTTTTTGGTTTAGGGCGAGGCTTTTCTTTCGAAAAATCGGCGAAAATTGGCACCCTGCTGGCCTGTTATTGTATTGAGATGCTCGGCACGCAGGAACACCATTTTGAGTTTGGGGACTTTCAAAAGCGCTTTTTAGAAAGTTTTGGGGAAGAGCTTTAGGGTAGAGTAAAAAATGTAATATAAGATCTTGAATGGTTTTTATAAGGAAACTCCTCAAGAAAAAGCTCCGTGGCTTCCTGAAGATTTTCTAAGGCGATTTTCATGGTTTCACCTTGGCTGACCGTCCCAATTTCCGGGCAATACGCAACCGTGAGATGGCCTTCTTGATGAAGAATTGCGGTAAATATTGGTGGTTCGTTGTCTTCGAGTTGGATGGTTTGGAGCATGGAGGGTAAGTTGGTGGATATGTTTATGATAATTACCTGAGATAAATGTTATCTAAGAAAGTTGTAAATTTTTTGATAACTTCTATGGGCGCCAACGTTTTTGTTGAACTTTGAGATCAATACTATGGGCGATTTCGTGATGCTGTTTGCACATTTGGGCAAGGAAGTTGGGATTGTGATTTTGGCTGAGGGCAAAGCGTTGTGTGTGATGGATGATTTCTGCTGGCTTATGACAGGTTGAAATTGAACATTTAGTCCCATGTTCGAGTTGAATGATTTTTTTGATTTTTATGGGAATGTAGCGGGATGGTTTTGGAGGTTTTTGGATTTTTAATCTATTGTTTGCTTCCTTAAGCTCTTTTTTATTGTGCTGATTCACCTCTATTTCTTGAGCTAATTCCTGTTTTACCTGTTCAATTTCTGATTCGTGTTTATTGAGAAGTTCACGTAAAAGTTGATTGATATTGATGCCTTTTTCTTGGAGTTTGAGGAGTTTTTCTTGTACGTCTTGGTCAATGGTAAGTATGGGCCGTGTTGCCAAAGTTTCTTTTGTAAAATTAAACTGAAAGTTGTGCCCGGGCACAGATTTATCGTCAAATAGGCCTTTTTGTAAGCCGTTTTTACCTTTAGAATTTTCTAGATTTTCCTCCTGAAGTTTGAAGGTTTTTTCATCACGAACGAGTGTCTCGAGAGCATTTTTTGATAATATTCGAATCTGGTTTACGAGGATTTGTTCATTTTCCGGAGTTGCAATGCTCACCACTCGGGCAAGCTTGTTCATACTTATTTCGCCCGATGTTAAAAGTTTTTGGAGTTCTGGGGTTTGTTCAAGTCGTTGTTCAATGTTGAGTACGCGGCGGACCTGTTCCTGGCTTAGCCCTGCAAGCTTAGCTGCGAATTCAAAAATTGAATAAAAACCTTTTCGTTCGTAAAGTTTTCTTTTGTGGACTTCGGGTAACAGGCCAATGAATTTTTGGCGCCAGAGTTTGGCTTGGGTGCCGTATTTTTTGCAAAGTTGGAAGAGTGTTTCGTCGGTAAGATTTGTTGGTGAAAAAAATGTTTTTTCGGAATCGTTTGATTTCATAAAAAGGAGTTAAAAGTAGTTTAACCCTTTACCAAAACAAAAAGTGCAGTCCGAAATAATTTTCTCAACGCGGGTTAGGCGCGTACCAATACATGAAGTAAATCCGGTTTAAATATAGCAAAAACCAACCATAAAATCGCCTTATTCTAGAGGCAAAATGGTGTTAGTTGTGTTGAAATAAACTTAGCTATATATGAAAAATGAGCAGAGTAAAGTTATTCCGTTGTTGTTTGATGGAGTTGAAATCAAAAGGGTAACAACTCGCTGGTTTTTTGTTGTCCCCTTTTTGGTCTCGACCGCGCCAGGTTTTGGGCGGGAGTCCGGGTGGACGGTGGCGTGCAGCCCGGGCGGGGGCTGGTGGTGCAATGGGCTGCACGCCGGGGGTGATGTCAAGGCAGGTCGGTCTTCTGGGCGGGGTTGATCCAGGCCTTGAAGCTCGGGGTATTGTGGAGGGGATGGAGCGCGATGTCGAAGGTGGTGAAGCGCTCTGTGAGCGAGAGCTTCTGCTTCTTCTGCTCCTGGCCCGGCGGGGTGAAGATGTAGGCTTGGGCGGGGGGTGACCCCACCTCGAGCCTCTGCTGGGCGATGAAGACGATCGTTGAGGGACAACGATCGTCCTCATCCCAGATCAGCTGGATGTTGGCGATGGCCGAGAAGTCGTACACGGTTCCACCGTCCGCCAGGGCCATGGCTTTCACCTGGCCCCAGAGAGAGCCGTTGTAGGCGCTGATGAACAGGTTGGCCCCGCAGTCGCCCCCATTGGGTTGGTGCAGGACGTAGAGTCCCTGCTTGTTCGTGAAGGTTTCGTCCCAGGACGGAGGGGACCCGGAAGAGAGTGAGTAGAACTTCCTGCTTCCGGTGCTCCCATCTTTCCAGTTCGCGAATTGCGACCGGATGGTGGACCAGGAGAGGTTGTTGTAACCGTTCTTCACGCCTTCGCCGCTGAACAAATCGGCGCTGTAGAGGGTCCAGTCCGGATTGTCGGGGTCGTGGTGGCCGCCGTCCGTGCCGCCGGAACCGCCGTTACCGTCGGTCCCATCCTGGCCATCTTGGCCGGGGTCGCCCTGCTCACCCTTGGGGCCGGTGGCCCCCGTGGCGCCGGTCGCGCCGGTGCTGCCGACGGGCCCCGCCGATCCGGGCGGGCCGGCGGGGCCCTGCGCCCCGTCGACGCCATCTTCACAAGCGGTGAGCGACGAGAGAGCTGCGGGAAAGAGCGCGAGGGCGAGAGAGACGAGAACGGAGTTACGCGAGGTCGAGGTCTTCATGGTGGATTCTCCTGAGGTTCGAGACAGCTTTGAAAGGGTTGATACACCCGCGAAAAGCTGCAAACGCGGATTGCGAGCTGGAGGCTTTTTGTTTGCCTGCAAGTCGCAATCCGCGTTTTTTTCCTGACATTATCTTTTAAATTTTTTTAACCAGCGAGTTGTCAAAGGTCTGTTTCTTTCTGTCGCAGGGAGTGGAACTTAAACCGGAAGGGGTTGAGAATGGGCTGCACAAGTGGCGGCTTCACCCTCAGGCTTCAAAATGGCTCGTTTCCAGAGATCTGAACAAGAAAGAGGGTCAAATTATCATAAATGCGCGTTTTTGTCAATACATCCTTCTCCCTATTCCTGCTATATTTCCTCTGTCTTTTCTTTTGTTTATGAAAAAAATCTCCCTTTTGGCTGTTGTTTTCCTTAGTTCTTTGGTTTCGCCTGTTGTTTTGGCGATGGAACCGGTTCAGCAGTTTTATTATCAACCTCAGTATCAGCTTCAAACTGCCCAGATGATGGACTCGGCTGACAGCATTGGAAGCTCCAACGTGAGCATTTCTGATCTGAAGCTGTCCCCTGCCATAAAAAAGTTTGTTCTGAATAATCCGGAAGTGGTGCAGCAGGTGGCCAGTGAAGTGGAGCCTGAAATGACGGCCGAGGAGGTTAAAAAACTGATTGAGGAAAAAATGAAAGAGTATGATGAGAAGAAAAAGGCTGAAGAGAAGGATAAAAAAGATATGGAAGAGGTGAAAGCTCATGACATGCCAGTCCCTGCACCAGTGAAAAGTGATTTTTCTCTCGGAACTTTTTTGAGTGAATATTGGGTGCAGTTTTGGGCGCTGTTGATTTCAGTGATTTCGGTGATTATTGCCGTTACTGGGTTTTCTTTTGCGAATAAGAAAAAACAGAAATCGACTTCCAAGTATTTGGTGCAGATTGATGATGTTTTTTCTTCGTTTAAAACCAAGTCAAAGCGGTGCGAGGCGGAGCTGTATCGGATTCAGGATATGATTGAAGATGAGCTCAAAAGTGGGAAGATTGATGAGCATGTGTATAATTTGCTTTCAAAACGGATTGAGAAGTATTTGGGGGAAGTAAAGGAGGGTGAGTAAATTCAAAGCTTTCCAATGTTTAAAAATTATCCATTGGAATTTTTGATTTATTTGATGGTTTGATGCTTGATTATTGGAATTTATACTTCTTAGATCTCATTGATGACATCGAAACCTTTTAAGCTGCCGGTTATAGCTAGTCCAATAATCTTGCCGGTGCAGAGCTTTTGATCGCGGAGTTTTTTGGCAGTTTCGTTGATGGTGGCGCCTGAGCCGACGGCATCGTCAATGAGGAGGATGTTTTTGCTTCTTCGCTGGCGCTCGGAAGTGCTGGCATGTGAGTGCTTTTCCTGAATGTAGATGGTTTGTTGGGCGTTTTCGATGCGATCGTTGAGCTTGGAGAGGGTTTTTTGAGGAACAGGAATATCAGTTTTAATCTTGATAATTTGGAGTCGTGGAAGATGGGTGACGATGTTTTGGCTGAGTTCTTTCATAAACTGGACTTCTCGCTTTACGGTGGGTGGAATGAAGCCAATGGCGGTGATTTTTTCGGCTTTGATGAGTTCGGCAATTTTGGGTTCAATTTCAGTAAAAAGCTGGCTCATGAGTTTCCGGTTTTGGCCCTGTTTGGCATAGAGCAGAAGGGAGCCGAGTTTGGTTTTGCCGAAAATTTCGTAGGAGTAGAAGTCGAGGTAAAAGAGTTCGTCGAGATGGGCGCTTCCGAAGGTGGTTTTGAGCTTGGTGAGGCCGTCGATGAGCTGGTGGGGGTTCTTTTGGCGGTATTTTTCGTATTTAGTGATGATTTCTTCGTATTTTTGGGCGTAGAATTCGGGTTTGAAGCCGTTTTTTTCGCACCAGTAGGTGAATCCTTTGGTTCCAGGGAGGATCTGGCCGGCGGGGGTGATGGTCAGGTAGTGGTCAGTGATGAGGGAGGTTTGGTGCTGGGTGAAATTGGGTTCGGTGGTGGTTGGGGTGAGTTCGGTTGAAAGGAGGGCGTAGAAGACCTTCGGTGGTGTACCGGTTTTGGTGATTTTTTGTTGGGTTTGGAGTTTTTTGAGCTGTTTAAAAAGAGCCTGGCGACTGATGCCAAGATACTGGAAAAGATCATGCGCCGTGGCTTGCTGGTGCTTTTTGAGGTAGCTGAGAATTTGGTTGCTGGTTTCGGTTCGCATTTGTTTTCCTCGAGTTATGGTTGATAGTTGACGGTAAACTGTAAACTATCAATAGTATAGGAGGAAATGCTCGCGGTGGCAAGAAGGGTGGGTGGGGATAAATTCAAATCATCAAGCATCAACCGACCAATGAATATGTAATGTTCTAAACATTAAGCACAAAAAAATCCCAATATTTAAGATCTAGATATTGGGATTTTTGGATTTATTTGAGGGTTTGATACTTGGAAAGCTTTGGATTTCTTACTGGCAGGTTGAATTTACACAGCTTCCGTTACATTTGAGTCCACAACCACCACAGTTGTCTTCGTCTTTGGTGGTGTCGACGCATTCGTTTGAAACGGTACAGTAGGTTTTATTATCAGGACATGGAACACAAACGTTTGAAGTGCTGCAATATGGTGCTACTGAAGAACAACAAGAGTCGCCGCAGGTGTCGTATTCGCAGTTGTTTGGGGTGTTGCCACCATTTCCACCTTCGTTATTCGAACCGCCTGTACCGCCATTGCCTGGTTGGTGGGCTGGGTTTCCGCCTGTGCCTCCTTTTCCACTTGAACCACCAACACTGTTGAGGGATCCACCTGTACCTGCTGCGCCGCTTCCAGCTGAACCACCTTCTCCAGCTGCACCTGAAGCGCCACCGGTTCCGGTACCGGTTGAATCACAACCGGTTGGAGGACAAAGTGTTTTGTTCGTATCAACTTCACCGCTTTCATCGCAAGCTGCAAGAGTTGCTGCACCCATTAAAAGACCGCCTGCTACCAGTGCTGCACGGACCTCTTCACTCATACCGCCGGTTACTTGATCGAATTTCTGTTTCATTTGGCTCAAAAATCCTGAAGATTGAGCTTCTGGAAGTCGTGGTGACATAGGTTTATGGGGTTATGTGCAAATTAAGAATATAACTCTTACACACATTTCCATAAAATGTCAATACTTAGAGTTTTTTATAATTTATCTCGTGACCCGTGCTTTCGAGAAACTTTTTGAAATCTGAGGTGGTGATAAGGATGGTTTTCGTATTGTCGTTCGGGTGGTAGTGGACTTGTTCGTGTGCGAAAAGATCTTCGTCGACGATGACTTTGAGGTGTTTTTCGGTATCAAAAATGAGGCCAAAAGGTGAAACGGAGCCGGGCGTGGTTTGGAGGTATTTATGAAGGCGTTCCGGGGAAGCGAACCCCATTTTGGTTTCGTTTAAAAGCTCCCGGAGTTTTTCGAGATCAACGGTTTTGTGGCTTTCGATGATGATCAAGTAGTGCTGACTCCCCTTTTTGTTACGAAGAAAAAGGTTTTTGCTTTGGCCACCCGGGACGTCTTGGTAGTATTGTTCGGCTTCTTCACAGGTGTGGACGGGAGGGTGAGTGTATTCGGTGAATTCGATGGTGAGGTTTTTGAGGTAGATGTGGATTTGTTGGTAGATGGAGGACACGGGGCGTGTATTGAGTATTTATGTTTAGAGTATTACTTGGGTAAGTTGCTTGTCAACAACTCGCAAGACTTGACATAATATTAAAATTAATGTATACACATATCTTCTTAATACAAAGTATTTCTATGAAACACCTAGATTTTGCCGCTCTAGGACTTGCGGCCTTCTTAACAACGAGCAGTTGCGGAAAAGAATCACTGGATGTCGGAATTGATTTTGACCCATACACCGTTGAGTGCAGCGAAGTAGAAAATATACGTACAACTGAAAAACGTGATTTTTACGATCGAACAAAATGTAAATCTGGTGAAAAATCAGTATCCATTGATGGTCTTTATAAAAATTTACCACAAGCCGCAGGCAAAGAAGCAAGTATCCGGGCAGGAATTGAAAATGCCATTCAATGCCTTTTGAGACCTTTGGATAAAGTAAACATTCGGAGTGCGATTTATCAATCTCAATCAAATGGGACAAATCCTTGGAGTGTTTTCTTTGGTGGCAAAAAAGGCAGCAATATTCAGGGGATTACTCGATTTAATAAAAATAGAATTTACATACTTGATCAAGATTCATACGATGCAAACGATAAAATTCTTTTTCATGACGGTACCTCGGTAACCATGGATATATTTCAAAATAATATTGGCTATCCAGTTCACGCCACCCCGGGAACACTCGTCAATACGACAACTCACGAAATTGGCCATGCCTTGGGATTAAAACACCCTAAAGAACATGAAGCCAAATCGATTATGGGAGGAGATTTGTGGTTTTTTTCACCAAATGAAGCGAAATATCTTTGCGATAGATATAGTACCTTACAAGGTGCAGCTGGCTTTCAACAGTGTAGAGATGCACTTGTCAACAACACCACCCGCTGTGCAACCGAAATTGCTGAAATCACTACTCAATCGAACGAACTCTTCGCCAATGAGCATAATATTCTTGAGAGCCACGGAGGCATTAAAAAATTCGTGAGTGGGAAAAAGTAGCTGAATATGCATTTTATTTGTGCCCGGGCACAGATGGTTCCTTTGGGATTTTTTTTACGCGTTAAAGTATTCCTGCACGGTATCTGCGAACGAGATCAACACTGTCGGTTGGGCCGACATCTTTGATGAATTTTTCTAAGGCTTTGATGTTAAATCCTTTTTCTTGCTTTTTGTCGTTTTTCTTATGTTTTTTGGCTATTGTTTTTATATAATTTTCGTAATAAATACTTATATGCAAGATATTCTTGCGTAAGTTGCCTGTCAAATGAAGTCAATGATAGTGGACTCTGGGTTTCAGTAAAAAATATTGCTGACATGAGTATTTAAAAATCTGATGATTTTAAACGAAAGAGTTTCACATATTTTACAATGTTTTCTTTTATATATGATTTTGGGATGGTGATGAAATGTAATTTTTCGTCGTTGCTCATTAATTTTTCTAAAAACATCTTTTGCAAGATTGTAGTGAACATCTTTTTCCGAGAAGTAAGTGATCCAAACGGAGCTGTCGAGGAGGATGTGATGGGGCATGAGGGAGGGATATTTTTTTTCATTGAAGCTGAGTGATCTAAAAATGTTCTGAATTTTTGTAGTCTGGTTTTGTAAGTTTTTTAGGAGCATGGTGAAAGGCCGCTCAAGTCTTGGGGACGAGCGGCCTGGGGATTCCCCTGGTGGCTTGCGCTTGGGCATGCCGACAGGGAGCGAATGAACAACCGAATCTTCCTGCTTGCGCGGGTGATCTGGTTGATGTCTTTGAACATTTTGGATTCGCTTGAGGGCTTGTAGGCCAGGGGAACTTCACCGAGGTTCTGCCAGTTGTGGGTGGGCATCGGCGCCCGTGGCCCTAACTGGCAGGTGTAATTGACACATGACATGCCGGCTGCGCACTCGAGGCCGCAACCGCCGCAGTTTGCAGGGTCGCTGGCGGTATTGACGCACGCGTGTGCCTGCGTGCAATACGTCGGATACGGCACTTCACAGGGGATGCAAAACCCCGAGCTGCCGCAGACAGGATTCTGCGAGCTGCAGCATGTGCCGTTGCAAACATCATAGCTGCAACCACCCGACGTTCCACCTGTGGACGACCCACCTGCGGACGAACCACCTGCGGACGTGCCACCTGCGGACGAACCACCTGCGGACGACCCACCTGCGGACGTGCCACCTGCGGACGAACCACCTGCGGACGAACCACCTGCGG
>CAZUXI010000007.1:0-1726 GCA_964624115.1 uncultured Candidatus Peribacteria bacterium | reverse complement strand
CGGACGAACCACCTGCGGACGAACCACCTGCGGACGAACCACCTGCGGACGAACCACCTGCGGACGAACCGCCTGCAGCAGAGGCACCGTTGCCCCCTTTGCCTGCGTTTCCGCCAGTTCCACCCGTGCCGCTCGAACCGCCTCCACCGACACCACCCGCCCCTGCGGTTCCGGCGGCACCCATGTTCGGGCACCCCTCCGGACCGCACAGGGTCTTATTGGTGTCGATCTCGCCCTGCTCGTCGCACGCTGCGACGAAGATGGCGAGAACAATCCCACACCACTTTTTCAACCGTTTCATGCTGTTCCTTTCTGCTCGCACAACGCGAGCTCCTGACCTTCATGAAGCCAGGATTCCTCTTGTCGATCTTTCAAAAGATAAACAAATGAAATCCTGGCTTCTTTTTCTCAAGCGAATTTTCAATGATCACACAGCTTACAAGGATTGTAAGGTACAGAGATTACAGGAGTTTTCTTGACAAAACAAGAAAAGATTTTTTACTATTTTACGTTTAAGGTTTTTCACTTTTTGCAACAAAAAAACCGCTCCTGAACGAGAGCGGTTTTCTTTTCAATTTTTCTGAAAATTATCTTCGGTATTCGAGAGTGATTGGAAGTGTTACATCGTAACGAGTTGATGTACCTGTTCCTGCACCTTGAGTTGTAAGTTCTTTTCCAGTTTCGAATCCGAGTCCAACTCGGAATCCCCAGTGTTGTGCAGGGTAAACAGAAACACCAGCACGTGCTCCAAAGGCAATACTTGGTTGATAATGTGCGTCAGCAAAGGTTGGTTGACCGTCTGCAGTGTAACCGTTGACCTCCTTTGAACCACTTTGGGTCCGGAAAACTGGACCAGCACTGAGATCAACTTCAACAACTGATCGTTCGCCTTCGTTTTTCTTCTCCTTTTTGTACAGGGCTACTTCGCCAGTTGCACCAGCACCATCAACTTTTTTGTAGGTTGAGTATTTTCCACCTAATCCGAATCGTGCTCCGAGGAAAGGAGATGCAGTGAACCAAGTGGTTCTACCGTTTTCTTGAGCACCACCTACGTTTCCTGATGGAATGTGGCCAACACCAACGGTTGCTTCAGCACCAAGGTCTAAAGAAACGTTTCCGTCTTCATTGCTTACGAGTGGGCTTTCAAGTTTCAAAAGTCCGCTGCTCGTATCTTTTTTTCGAAGAGATGGTCTCCAACCAGCTCCTAAACGGAAGCCGTTATCACCATGAGCATCGTCAGCTGGTTTATCTTTATGCTCTTGTAAATCGGTTGTTAATTTTTTGAATCGTTCATCAATTGAGGTCATTTGTGCTGGAGTTGCTCCTGGAGTTGAAGGTGTAGATGGAGCTGCAACGCGGAGGAATACGGTTTTATCACGTTCATTGGCAGGGCATGATTCAGAAGTGAGAACAACTTTGTGAACACCAGGAGTGGTTGGTGCGGTAAGAGTTGCACTTACACCGGTAGCCATGTGAGGGCCAGCAGTATTGTTCGCACGAGCTGCAATTGATGCTGTACCTTCTTTTACACGGATTGCTGATTTAGCATCCGTTCCATTCACATCAACAACAACTGGAGCACCTGGTGCAACATCTGTTTTAGGATTTGTCCAACGACAATCCGCCTGAGCTTCTTTTGTCGTCATAAGTCCTGCTGCAACAAGAGCGAGAACGCCTGCGGTCTTTACAACTGGTGATACACTTTCGCTCTGAGTTGGAGTAGAAG
>CAZUXI010000006.1:0-65502 GCA_964624115.1 uncultured Candidatus Peribacteria bacterium | reverse complement strand
CTTCTACCAGGTTCATTTGAACTTCAAATTCTACTTTTTTGTCCTGAAATGTTTTGTGGAAATAGTCAGAAGGAAATGTTACTTTAAACTTCTTTTTTTCTTCGGCTTTCATCCCCACAAGTTCTTCTTCAAAACCTCCAATGAGCGATTTATCACCCAGAATGAGGGGGTGGTTTTTACTTTGAGTACCTTCGAGGTGAGCACCACCTTCGTCAAAACCTTGAAAATCGATCTCCACACGATCACCCATTTTTGCCGGCCGTTCTACAATTTTATAAGTGGCGTGCTGTTTTTTTACTTCGTTTAAAACCTGGTCAACGTCTTCATCTTTCACAGGTTCGTCTTTGATATCAACTTTGATTTTGTCATAGCCTTTGACTTCAACTTCCGGGTAAACGGCAACCGTTGCTTCATATTTCAGTGGTTTGAGTTGGAGGATGGTAATTTTTGGACGGGAAATCGCCTGAATTTTTTCTTTGAGAATCGCCTCAGAGTAGGTTGGAGGGAGGGCGATATCGACCATGTGTGAATCAAGGGCTTCTGGGCGGACATGTTTTTCGAGAACTTCTCGAGGTGCTTTTCCAGGTCTAAAACCGGGAATTTTGACCATTTTCGCCACTTCCGCGGCCGCTTGATTGAGATATTTTTCGGTTTGTTCTTCGGTTAATTCGATGGTGAGAGTGATCTCAGATTTTGATGGGTTACTCACAGTGATGTTCATCGTTTTCTTTGATAAAAGGAATTTTTACCCGGTCATGCTAACATTGATGGTTTTTCGGTGCAACGGGTCATGAAAGGAAAAGGTGGATATGTCATTTCTCGGAGATGCGTTTTTATGGTATAATTGAGGGATTTTATTCTCAATATGTGTGATTTTTGGCGAAATTCCCGGCACGTCCCTCAAAAAAAACAGCAGGACAATGCGGTTATTTCTAATTCGCGCTTAATATGGTTTGTTCCTAAAAAAGACCGGTCTGAACCGCTCCAGGACCAGCAGCATTTTTTGCATGGGCAAAGCAGTGAAATGGTGCGTCAGGAACGGCAGCCGCGCAAAGAGTATGAAGGGGCAATGGATTTAGGCAATCAAGTGGTGACGAACATCTGGATGGGAACGAATGAAGCGATTCATAATGCGATTGGCCGGTATGATGATCCCAATCGTCCCGCTGAAGAAAAAGTGATGGATTTACGGGTTCAGCATGCACTTCGGAGCAGTGTGGCACGAGAGATGAGTTTGGAACGGCAACGCCGAGGTACTTTGGGAAAAATTGCTCTGAAAGGATGGAGTGGATTACGGTCAATTATTGGTATTTTTAGGGAAAATGGTGATGCGGTTGGTCGACGGATGGAAGAGCTCTACGGCCTCCAAAATCCAGCAGCTGGGGTTTTGGGTACGGTACGCAATTTTGTTGGAGGACCAAATCTTCAACATGAAGCCATTCGACTGCGATTGGCGAATGATGTTTTGGCTCCGCTCAATGCTGCCCAACAGCTTCAAATTCAGATGTATTTGATTGCATTGGGAGTAGTATTTCCCGCGGGGGCACCTGCAGGAGTGAATCCACAGGCATTACAACTCAGCAATGCTACCGCTCACCAGTTGCGACAGCTTCGGGCAAATGTGATGAATCCGGGTGGTGGTTTAATTTTTCAACAACCCCCAATCGGCCTGGTGGATCCAACGATGCCACCGGAACCACCGGCAACACCTCTGGATCGACTGATTGAAATGCGATCGGTTGAACTCGAAGAACGTCGGGACCAGAATATGACGATGGTTTATGATCATCGAAGGCTTCAACAGGTTTTGGAACGGTTACGGGTTATTCCTCTGCCCCCTGGCGCTGCACCGAATACCACGATTCGTGAACTTATTGATCAGATTCTGGTGGATGATAGTTTTTATACGATTGAAAACTCTGTGGATGCGAGTGCTTTGATTAAATACTTAGAGGAGTATGCGGAAAACCGGAACGATCCGGCACAACCAAATTTCAATCGAACGCCAGAACGACTTCGTGAAGTCCTTATGCTTATTCGTGGACGCTTAGCGCCGGTGGTGGAGACCCGACAGGCAGGGCAGGAACCTTCACCGGAACTTCAGCAGGTGGAACGTATTCAGGAATTGACACGAAATGTGGCCGAAATGCACCGTAACTTATCAAAACTTTATACTGATGCGGATACTTCGGGAGCGAATCTCTATAACTTACGAAGGACGCTCGCCGGGTTACCTCCTCCGGCTGCTGTTCCTGGCGGTGGGGTGATTGATACTGGCTACCGAGAAACGGTGGCGCAGATTAATGCCACGGATAAAGAAAAAACACGACTCCAGGCAGAGATTAATAATCTGGAAAAAAACTATCGGCAAACACGAAATGAGCTGGTGGTGACCCTTACGGGACAGACTCCCGCGAATCCTGTTCCGAATTTTGTTACTTATCAGGCGGTGGCTTTTGCGCCTGGAGAATCTACTGAAGAACAATTATTTGGACAAACTGAACCGGTTATTCCTCTTGTTGCGGGACCGCGTCCACCGCGAGGTGGACCTAATCCATTTTCAGATTTTCAAGTTCATTTGAACACGTTTACCAATACCCAGATGTCTAATATGACTCGGGAAATAAATAATGAGTTTATTCCCCTTTTCCGAAAGCGGGAAAAAATTACCACCCGACAACTTCTGTTTATGCTCAATGAAACGGATTTTGAACGACGTGGAAATACCAATCCTGAAAGCCGGAAAATTAATGCGTTTAAGACGATGCTGGAACAGGTGGATGAAGCTGAACATGGAATTCGTTTAGCGCGTGCTGAAAACCGTGAACACAGCGAACGGCTGGGGGCCGAGACTTTAGGATCACGACGTCTGAACCGGTTTAAAAAGTGGTTTTTAGCCAATTTTGCGAAACGAAATGTTTATAAAGCACAGGATGTTATTACTTATGTTTCTGGATTTGATAAGTCACTCTATGTCTTTAAAGATTTACCCCCTGATGCCACTTTGAGTGAGGCACGTGACTTTATTGCGAAAAATAAAATTCCTGAAGCCAAGTTGAAAGAGTTTGAAGAAAAACTGACCCAAATCTTGGAATCTTTTGAACTTCTTAATGACGGGGGGAAAGTGGAACTCTACGACAAGGACGTGAAGAGTATGCGTTCGATTATTAAAAACTTGCAGATTGTTAAACGCGAGTTAAGAACCGGTCGATACGCGGAAACCGTGCGCGGAATGGAAGGTGATCGAAACGCTCTCTTTCTCCAAAGAATTCTTGATGATCAACAGGCTGATCGAAACGAGGTTCGGGGCATTTTAGAGCTTCTGGGAAATAATGCTTCCGAGATGGCCGAATGGAAACGGGAGTTTGCAAAAGATGTTTTGAAGGACAAATATTTCGACAAGTTAAAGCAAGCCTATCAGTACATCAAAGCCAACAATATGAAAGGGAAAAAAGCCCAGGATTATTTAAGCAGTGAAGGATTGATGACGGCTGCTTCAGTCTTAAGTTCAGCAGTTCAAGCCTATGAAACCTATGACATGACCAAACGGGTTGCAGGCAGTGCTTGGGGAAAGATTCGTGGAGGGACCGGATTTGTGTATGAAGGTGGGGCTAATGTGGTCAATAAACTTTGGAATCGTGGACTCAAACCGTTGGGTGAAACCTTCATCGTTGACCCGATTAAATATGTTTATCGTGCACCTGGACGTGTCCTGAATTGGGTTTCTTCTAAACTTAGAGGCAGTTGGTGGAAAAGTAATCCCCCAGATGCCCCTACTTCTTCGTAATTATTAAATTTTTTTTATGTCACAAGTTCGTTATTTCAAATATGAGGAGTTCGTCAATGATGTTTTGGATGCCTTGAAGGTTCAGGATAAAACTTCGGAAAGTGCTGAAGAGCTTAAACTTGGCATTGTTATGAGGTTGTCACAACGAGTGATGGATACGGTGATTGATAGCTTTATGGACAAAGAACTGGATATGTTTGAACGAATTTTATTGGATCATCAAGAGATTGATGAACTGGACGCAATTATGATGATTGCACCACAAATTCCTGGACTTAAAGAACGAATTGAGCGAGAGATTCAGTCACTTTATGAAGAACTTATTTATGACGCTCAAGAAATTGATCGTCTCCTTTCCACACGTTAATTGATATCTTTTTATGAATACACCAAATTCCAACAATAATGATGTCGAGCAACGCTATCTGGAAGCTGCGGTTGATGAAACGGCCCGCAGGATTGTTCGGCCCCTGAGTCCCGATGCGGATGTGGATGAAATCATCAAGCGGATGCATACCCAGGAACAGCTCTTTCAGACGGATCTCGCCAAGTTTACCAAACTTGTGAATGGGCGTGTCGCAGAAATGCAGCAAAAAGCTCGTGATACCCGGGAGGCTGAAATTATGGATAAATATAAAGGTCAGATTACCCAGGTGTCAGGGAAATATGTTCCCGCGGGTGTTTCCAATGAGTTTAAGCTGGATGAAAGTGTTACGGCGGTTGGGTTGAAAGGAAGTGCGGCAGCCATGGGGAAAAAACTTCTTCGGTATGCAGCTTTGCCTGCGGCGATTGGTGTTGGCGTGGCAACCGGTTCAATTCTTGCAGGAGTTGGTGCTGGAATGACGGCGCGAAGACTGATGGATTTTCGGTTCACCGCTGATGATTTTGATAAGCTTGTTACCGACACGGAAAAACTTGAAGGAGATATTAAGGGAAAAGAAGCTGAAGTGGCCCGATTAGTCGCGAGTGAAAAATCTTATACTCAGATGTACGAACTTGCGAAAAAGATTCATGAAAGTAAGGTGGCGGCGAGAGGTGGTACCGCTTCTGTTCTTGTGAGTGGAAGAGATTCACTCGTGGCAACTGCGGCAAAAAGTGCGGCGGAAGCTTTTAAACTCAACAGCATTACTGAACAGGGACGTAATGAAGCCTTAAAAGTTGCGAAAAAAGAGTTACGAGAAAAAGGTTCCCAACTCGAAAAAAATCGAAAAATTATTGCGAATGTTCAACAACAACTTGAGGAGATTCGTGAAAAGGGACGGGAAGTTTATAACCAGGCATTTGGGGATCAGGTAAAACTTCTGAAAGAACAAAAGGCTACGATGTATCCAGAAGAGTTTGAACATGAAGTTGCTACTCTTCGCAGTCAAATTGGAGCTTTTAGTAAGGAGACGGGACTTCAGGATCTCAGTTACTTTATGGATGAAACTTTAGGAATTGAACATCGGTCTGCGGCAACGACTTCACCTGAATATAAAGAACCGGTTTCTGCCAAAGAAAAGGCACGTGAAGCCGCAATTTCCCAACGGTTTTTTCTGGAAATTTCCGGGCAGAAAATGGATCAGGGGGAAATTGATGCTTATATTAAGGTGTTACGACAAAAACAGCCGGCATTTCTTACTGAACTTAATGACGGGAAAGTTAATCTCAATACGGATGTACGGGTCAAAGTTCTCCAGTTTTTATTCCAAGGAAAACTTCCTTCTGGAAAAGAGGTTTTAACAGCAGAAAAACGGGTCAGTTTCCGAAAAGAACATCTTGCTTCCCTACTGGGTTATGCGATTGATGTTCAGAAGAAGGGACTCACGGACCTGGAAGATAAATTGAAAGATTTTGCAAAAAAATGGGGACACACTTCTTTCGATGATTTTGATACGAATTTTGAAAAATTCCTGGCAAACGAAGCGCCTCCAAAGATTCCTGAAGCTCAACTTACTGAAGCTGAATTGAAAGATCTTGGTGGCCGGTTAAGAACTCTTACCCGCGTTACTGTGCCAGAAAATGAGGTTCAAGAATGGGCTAAACTGATGCGTAAACAGAAGGTGAATACTGCCGACCTTTCGGCGTTTTTAAAAAATTCCGGGTACCAAACGATTTTTTCTTTCTTTTTTCAAGGGATTCAAAAATCGAAAGTAGTTTTTGACACCCAGCGACTCTTAAAACCTCAAGCAAACGATTTAGCGCTGGCATTTGAACGAACCAAGCTTTTTGTTCAAAAGACTCCTAAAATTCCTCAAATTCAAAAGGTTTTTGAGTATTTCACGATGAATGATAAATATCGGGGAAAAAGCTTTCAGGAACTTGATGAAGTCACTTTTGATACCATTCAGAAAGAGCTTAACAAGAAAAAGAAAAGTAGTAGAAAAATTCCTCTCATGGGGAACAAAGTCGCGTAATTTTTTCACTTCTCAATTTTATGAATACTTCTCTCTTCCCCGAGCTTTTACAACTTCTCCTTCACAGTGACTTTTCTGCTGAGCGCAAGGAGTACTGGACCAATCAGCTGAATAATCCCGAACTTGATGCTGAGGAGATCCAACGCCTGCTCTCTGAAATTGAAGAAGCTCAGGCCCATAATCAGGAGCAATTGGAGAAAGCTCGCCAGGCTTTAGAAACCCTCCGAGCTGAGTTTCAGAACCGAAATCAGACGTTTATGGTGGATTTACGGGAAATGGCGGAAAAACAGCCGGAGGTGTACGCCGCAGTGATGAAAGCTTATAAGGATGAGGTCGCGCTGGCCGAAAACACGGCGGTGAAGGATTTAGAGGAGCACCGAGGGATGCAACAGACGAATCAGATTGAGGAATTGAGGAAAAAACTCCAGAAATAGTGCGTTTTTGCTGATTTTTTGGTATAATAAGAAGATTTTATCAATTGTGTAAGTCAAAATGGCAGGTGGAATCGATTATAAAGCGGCGGATTTGGTCTCTGAATACCAGAAACTGGATAAAAAAAATGCCTTGGGCGAAAAAACTCCAGATCAAGAAACCCTTGAGCCTGAGCGTATTCGGTCGTATTTGCAGGATCATCAGTTTATGGGCGCTGATTTAAAGACTTCCCAAAAGTATTTTAAAGAGAACTTTAAGTTTGGAACGGCACTAGATATTGCTGAGCAGGGAAAAGCGGTTGGTGAAGTTGAAATGGCAAAAGTCCTCAATAGTGCCAAGACCTTCGTGACCGACAGCAAGCAGGATGGTTTTGATACTTCTGTTTTTGAAGCTCCGAGTAGCGCGGCGTTTCTCAGTACGGTCAATAAATATCTGCTCCTTATTATTCCCGATGGAACGAATCCATTGGACGCAAAAAATAAACGGTCGGTGAAGAGTGAAGAGCTCTTAAAGGCTTATTTGACCTATCGCGCGATCCGTCAGAATGCAGAAAAATCGATGGAATATCGACTTAAATTTACCCAGGAACGGGCAGGGTTTAAGAAAGAGACCGAAGCAAAATCCATCATGAGTGATGTAAAAGAGGTGTTTCGTGATCTCAAAAAGAATTTTGATCATATGGACTCCAAGGAGAAGTTTGCTGCACTCGCTTCTCTCTTGGCGATTAGTATCTATGTGGCGACCACTAAAAATGAAAGTGTATCGAAAGTTCGTGATCAACTCAAAGTTGCGGGGAAATACATTATAGGAATTGGCCTCGCCGGAGTTGGAGGAAACTATTTAACCAAACTTTTCACCGGTAAATCTGCTCTTACCATGTTGGGTGAAGGTTTTAGTTCTACGGCTGGAAATCCGGCCTTTTGGAAAGAACAGTTTCAGGCGGATGAAGCTCAGGCGGCAGCAATTCGTGATTGTATTGTGAAGCTTGGAGATCAACCAGCGACCGAGGTTATTCGAAAATATAAACAGGCTTTGGCTGATGGAAGTGGGAAAATTACGGTCAAGGGAGTGGATCAAAAAGGTTTGCCAGCAGATAAAATGTATCAGGGACTTGATAAGTTTTTCAAAAAAATGGCGGGTAGTGAGGCTCAGGATAAAACAAAAATGCTCGCCTGGCTTACGAAGCTTGAGCAGCATTATTCGACTTCAGGCCGAACCAGCCGAACCTTTGTGGATCTGGTTGCTGAACAAATGATTTCAAAAGATTATCTTAAAGTTGATGCCTCTTTTCCTGATCGAGTTGAACATCAGGTGGAAGATAAGGTCACCCGTGGTTGGAACTGGATGTGGGCGGGCGAAGGGCTTACCGGTTTGAGTCCATGGCTTTACCAAAAAGTTTGGGGAAAACCAGGAACAACCGAAGAGGTCAAAAAATGGATTGAAAGCCTGGGAAGTGGAAAAAATAAGTTTAGTGTGATTCAAGAGGCGGATTTACCTGCTCACGTGGATCAGAATTATAGTAAGGATTCGGCAAAGGCGTTTAAAGGACTCGGTACCGTTGCACCGAATACTATTAAAATAAGTTCAGTTGCCCAAGATAGCCTTTATATGACGACAGCCCAGACCGTTGATTTAAGCAAATCGGGCAGCGATGCAGGTTTGCAGGAAGCCCTTGGAAAAGCGATTGAGGATGTTAAAACTCGTATTCTCAAGACTCATCCAGACTATAAGGCTCTACCTGATGATCAACTGCAAAAACTCTTGAAAGTGGCAGGGAATGTTTATATTGCTGATGGAAAAAAACTCCAAGTGTACTTCCGTGTACCGGCACAAGGGACCATTGAATATGGTGCTCTTACTACCGGAATTCCAGCCATAGAAGAGCGAAAAGAGGGCGCTGGACTCGATTATTTTATCAATGAAAATCTGGTTTATACCGGCTTTGCACCGTGGCAGCAGGAGCAGCTCCGGGTGCGATTTGCCTTGGATCATACCCAGGGAACAGAAGCGCAACAGATTTTGGATTGGTTTACGATGAAGTATAAAGGACGGAACCTTTTGGATAGTACGGTGATGAAGAAGGTGATGGAGGATGATGGGGATAAGGAGGAGTGTTTGAAGGCGCTTTCGGGAATAAAAAGAAATTTATTCAATTATGAAGGGATCTTAGCTCCTAAGTTATCTGAAATTAAGGATATCGAAAAAAACGCAGCTGCAAAGATTGATTCAAGTATTCTCAATACTTTGAAGTTTTGGAAAGAGGGTAATGTCGACGCCTATGAAGCACTCCAATGGCAAATGAGAAAAAGTTTAGGCTATAAGGTGAGACTTGCGATTTTGCAGGATCCAGATGCCTTGTCATACTTTGCGGGACTAAAGGATTCGAAAGGTAGTGAAATACCTGGTTTAAAGCCAGGGACTAATGATGGAAGTTTAGTTTCACCTAAAGCTTGGCCCGATAGTTTATTAGCCTACTATCAGGTGAAATGTGAAGATTATGTTAAAGGCGTAAAATCAGGAGACAAAATTATTTAAGTTTTGGGCAAAGGTCTTTCATTGTAAAAAATGCAACCGGTGGAGCCTCTAATTCTAACGTTTTTTTAAGTGGCTGCGTCCCTCGTAGCTCCATTTTTAGGAGCGAAGTGGGAAGCTTCAAATTCTATCGTTATTTTCCGATGCTATTTTTTTTGCTTTCCCTCGAGCTTTTTGGTCAAAAAACTTGATTTTTTCTTAAATTATAGTACTATTTCGGTTCTTGCTCTTTGAAATCTTAATAGAGAATGGTTTGTGCCTGAGATTTCTCCTGGATTTCCCAGCCAGATTTGCTCAAGTACAAACCGATTCTCTGTTTCATGGGTATATATTACGAGGACATTTCAAATTGCCTTTTGATGGTAAAAGGTAGCTTGAAATGTCCTCAACGGTTGAGGATACAAAGGAGACTCATCATGTCCAATCTCGTCAAGAAACTTGTTTTTGTTGTTTTGGTCGTCTGTGGACTGTTTGGGATGGTGGGGTGTGGGGCGAATTATCACGATTCGCCCAACCCGATCGGGTCCACACGGACCGGGGAGGTGGCACCTGTCACCAGCCCTGGAGGGAGGATCGAACACCATGTGATCAAGGTGGGACAGCAGTTGGGCTACGCGCAAGCGTGGTTCATTGTTGCCTGTCTCATCGCAGGCGTGCCACTCTTGATCATTTTTTTGATCCCCGGCATCTTCTTTGGGCGGGCGGAGCAGCCGGTCGAGGGGGCCCTCATTGTGGGGTTTGGCGTCTTGGCCATCACCACCCTCAGGGCGCCCGACCTGGGGCTCACCTGGGCCGTCATCCTCTGCAATATAATCCCCGGAGCTTTGCTTTTCTTGAAGGGGCTAGTCAGTGAAGAGGAGGAAGGTAAGATCGCCATCGTGGCGATCCCCAACATCTTGATGATCGGCTTCCTGATCATCAAGGCGATTGGAGGCCTGATCAACGGCCTCCTCGAGGCACCGTGGGCGACCATGGGCCTCATCCTTCTCACCATGTTCATCTTCGGCGGCGCGGTCTCACGCGCCGCCAAGTAGCGACTCAACCCCCCTGAAACAGAGATCAGGGGACACCATTGAAAACACTCATGAGTGCTCGGTCGTAAGACCTTGAGCTGCTCACCTGAGGTTCGGTGTCCCCTGTTCAACATGTAACGAAAGGGAAACGGGGTTTCCCTCCCGTAGGCCCACCCTTCCTTTAAAGTCAAAAATCAAAAGTGACTGCGCTTAACTTCGCATTTCTATTTTTGGGACCCACAAGACCCTAAAATATAAATACTACGTGCGCTCCGTCTCTTTTGATTTTTGCTGATTTTTTATTATGTAACTTGCTGGATCTGTGCCCGGGCACAGATTTGGTTGTCTTACCTCGACCCTTGACAGGTTTCGATATATGTGATAAGGTCACTTTCTGTTTGGATTTTGAAAGATTCTTACAGCGAAAATAGAACTCAAAAAGAAAAAGTTATATTGATTACTTCTCTATGAAGAAAATAACTTTTACCTTTTTCAATCTTGGGTTCTTATTCTCCTCTTTCTTGGGTCTCACGTTTCAAGATCTTACAACTGCTTCCCTTTTCCAAGATTTATTAAAACCGACCCTTGCTGAAAATGTGAGTACTGAGTATAATCAAAAAGCTCTCGAAACTCGGTCTGGACTTACACTCGTAAGTGATAAGATCTTGAGTGAAGAGCTCGATACCTACGCTGCTGATTCTGGCTTAACTATCAAGTATAGTCGTGATGAAAGTTCTCATGAGGTAAGTGCTGAAAGTATTGATCAAAGTTCTTTGAAACATTGTAAATCGCTCGTGTATAAGACTCTCATGTCTTTGCCTCAAGAGCCGGTTGCTCAGTTGAAACATCTTACTCTTTACTTTAACGACGAAGGTCGTCGGGGTTTGGGAGGTGGATCTACCATTGTTCTGCGCTGTCAAAATGTGACAGATGAAGAATTGGTGGGGGTTCTCACTCATGAGATAGGTCATATTCTGGACACCGGTGTGATGCAGGGAAGTGCAGCGTCTGGAGAAAGTGGTTTTATGGACGGGAAACTTTCCATTTACCAAGACGATGTGAGTTCAGAGTTCTATGCGATTAGTTTTTCAGACACTCAAAGTTTGAAAGCTGATAGCACTGATCTGGATTTTGTTTCTGGTTATGCCATGACGGATCCATTCGAAGACTTTGCTGAATCATTTGCTTATTATATTCTCCACGGCCAAGAGTTTCGGCTCCTCGCCAAGTACAACGATCGGTTACAACAAAAATACGATTTCTTGAAGTATAAAGTGTTTGCGGGTAAAGAGTACTTTAATGGAGATCTGACTTCGGTGAAGTCGGTTGCGGAACGTCACTTTGACGTTACGGTTCTCCCTTATGATTTACGAGAGTTCTTTGTTACGTAAATGGTTCATCCCATTGAAAACTGTTTTAGGATATTAAGGCTTTTCTAGGGCGTTGATACTCCTAAGACCCATATGAGAGGCGGTGCAAGTCACTGCCTCTTTTTGGTTGTAAAGAATTGAAAAAGGGCCTCTTGCTGCGTCAGGAAAAAATTTCAAGCCTCATGTATATTTGAATACACTCCGGTTGAAATTTTTTCCTTCCTTGCAATAGACCCTTTTTGAATTCTTTACCGTTGTTCCCGGGGCTTCTTAGAGAAGCTTGCCTTCAGGATAAAGTTCTCTATAATATGGAGGCTTTCCTTGTGGTGTCCATAGCTCAGTTGGTTAGAGCGCCGGGTTGTGGTCCCGGAGGTCGTGGGTTCGACCCCCATTGGACACCCCAGAGTTAAAGTGTTTAGAATTGAGATTAAGAATTTAGGTTGGTCGCTGTGCGCGTTTATTTTTTTTCGTTTTCTTTATGACCAAAATTGATCCGGAGAAGTTGCGGGAGTTTTTGGTGATTTTTGGAGCGGAGAATGGTTTGAATGAAGCAAAAGAGGAAAAAATTGAGCGGATTTTGGTAAAAATTGAACATCCGAGTATGACCAAGGTGAAGCGGGTTTGTGAGCTTTTGGTGAAAAACCACTGGATTGAGCTTCCGGAAGAGGAGATTTTTGAGAAGCTGAGGGAAGCAATGTAAAAAGCGTTTTTAACGCTCTACGAATTGGAGGCTCCATCGGAAGCATCTTAAAGAGTGCTTGATTTTTGCCATAAAACTAATTTCGCTCCTGGGGGCCTTTAAGTTTTCCTCGGCTTTCGAATTCGTAGTGGATGCGCTGAAGAATGCTTTGGAGAATGGCTTCCAGGAAATTTTTCATATCCTGGTAGTCTTGGGGGGCGTTTTGTTCCTCTAAAAAATCGCGGAGGTTAAAGGTGGCGAGTTGAACAGCCGCAAGTTTCATACCACCATCAGCATCGTAGATGGTTTTGAGGAGGCGATCGGGGACTTCGGAGCTGCGGCGGTAGATCTCTTCAAACCAGGTAGTGAGGGCAATTTTGATTTTGAGGGGAAGGACGGCGTCTCCAATGGGAATATCGGGCAGGTTGCGGGTATCGAGGGCGATTTGCTGCTCCTGTTCCAGTGAAGGCAACAGTTTGATTCCCAGTTCTTCTCTAATTTCGTGATTGGAGAGGGCAAGAAGGCTCACAATGAAGTTTGCGGGGATGTTTTCGTCTAAAAGGCGGGCAACCAGAAGAAGCTGGTCACCTTTTTGCCGGCTTTTGATGAATTTGAGAAGGATTTTGATGAGTTCGCTTTCGTTTTTTCGTTGCTTTTGCTCCCCCACTTGCATAGCTTTGATTTGCGCGGAGGCGTTGGCCATGCGTTCACGTAAGCGTTCCAAGG
Source organism: uncultured Candidatus Peribacteria bacterium (assembly GCA_964624115.1). Classification (GTDB taxonomy): domain Bacteria; phylum Patescibacteriota; class Gracilibacteria; order UBA1369; family UBA1369; genus CAZUXI01. Next base: position 52,567 of record CAZUXI010000006.1, on the reverse strand, counting down.
CCGCGGGATCGGATCCTTCAGCGCCACTATCTGCTGACGAAAAGGATTCGAGGTCGGCCATGAAACTTGCTTAGGTATTTTTTATCGAGCGATTTTTGTTCTTCCTGCACCACTTTTTGCTGTTGCTTTTGCTACAGGAGCTGCTTTTTTCGCTTTCGCTGCTGCTGGTGGCAAAATATTCACGAGACGTTCTTTAAATACGCGTCCGTCAAATTTCACAAATTTCTTTTCCTGGAAGCTCACAATCCCATCTGCAAGAGCAAAAATGGTGTGATCTTTTCCAACACCTGCGTTTTTTCCAGCGTGATATTTATTCCCACGTTGGCGGATGATGATATTGCCGGCAACAACGGTTTGACCTCCGAATACTTTTACACCAAGGCGTTTCGCCTGAGAATCGCGTCCATTTTGGGTCGAACCTGCGGCTTTTTTATGTGCCATAGTTCTTTTATTACTGTTAAAGCCAGGTGATATTAACCAAATTTTGCCCACGAGGCAAGTAAAAACTGTCCGCTTGCGGGTTACAGATCGGGCATTTTTTGCTATAATGTAAAGATATGTTCTCAGTTAAATTTTCAGCCAACATGAAAAAAACAAATATTTACATTGCTCTGGGCATTTTTACCTCTTCCCTCCTCTTTCAGAGTCACCTCTTACAGGCACAAACGGAACCGGTTGCGACTGAACCTGCCCAACCCTCCAGTTTGGTGAAAGTGGACCAGCTCCTCCCTGCCCCGATCGCTACGCAAGAAATTACTGATGAAGTTTCAAAAAAAGCAATTCAACGTATGCAGTTTCTTGAACGGATTAAAGATCAAATTCGAACTTCTAAGAGCGACCTTTCGGATGTCAAAAAAACAACCGATGAAGCGACGGAAAAGCTCTTAGATTCCCAAATTAAAGTGCAGACTTTAGCGGATCAAATTCGCAATCTGGATGAACAACTGGTGAATACCGAGAGTATGATTACGAATGTGGAATGGCAAATTACTGAAAAAGAACGTGAAATTACCGTGCTCATGAACGATATTGAAGAAAAAGAGATTGAAATTGAACAACAGAAAAAGCTCCTCATGGAGTACTTGATGGCACTCTATGAACAAGAAAACAGTGTTAAGGATACTTTTGACGAAGAGCAGCAGATGAATGTGGTCAAACTCCTCATGAGTGATGTATCGGTGGGTGATCAGTTACAGCAATTGAAGTATTTTAATGTCTTGGAGTCGGTTGGACATGAGGTATTTGAAACTTTGGAAACTCTGGTGGCTTCACTTGAAGAGGATCAGCAAAAAGTGGAAGCGAGCAGGGCAAAATTGGAACTTTTAAAAACCCAATTGGTGACCGAAAAAGAGAATTATCGTGTTCAAAAAGAAGGAAAATCTTATCTTCTTGAACAAACAAAAGGTGAAGAAAAGATTTATGAAAAACTTTTGGACGAGTCAAAAAAACAACAGGATCAAATTGAACAGGATATTCAGGTTCTGCAGGATAATCTGGTTTTCCTCCAGAAAAAAATGACGGAACTTGGCGATGACTTTGATATTGCTACGTATTCAAAAATGCTCGCGCCTGAGGTGACTTCCGTTTACCTTTATATGAAACAAACGGCGAATGAGACCGAAGGGCTCCAATTCCGCTGGCCGGTGAGTCCAAGTCGGGGTATCACTGCTTATTTTCATGATGATTCATATCGACGAGCGATGGGCATGCAGCACAATGCGATAGATATTCGCGAAACCCAAGGGACTGCCATTAAGGCTCCCGCCGATGGGGTGGTTTATAAAGTAAAAGATAACGGATATGGGTACAGTTATTTGATTATTGCTCATTCGGGCGGCCTGATGACGGTCTATGGTCACGTTTCTGAATTTAAAGTGGTTCCGGGACAAAAGGTTTATCAAGGTCAAACGGTTGCCCTCACCGGTGGAACACCGGGTTCAAAAGGTGCGGGACTTATGACCACAGGGGCCCATCTCCACTTTGAAGTTTTGAAGGGTGGCAAATATGTTGACCCCTTGGATTATTTACCGCTTACTTCTTTGGCGCTGGATTCGTTACCGGAAAAATACAAAAACCGGGTCACGGGTGAAGCGGCTAAGGTCAAACGAACGGCACCGAACGAAGAAACCATCGGGAACGATGCTGATCTCCGTAAAAATGTTGAGAGTGGTGGAGCACATCAGTTGGCTCCGGTGGTGACACCTGAAGCAGCGACCGCTTCCACCTGAGATACTTTTGAATAAAAAGCGGTTTTTAGAATCCAAAGTGCCGCTAAAATATGCACAGTGAGCAGGAGTGGGAACAGAAGGTCGATGTGCCACTGCGGAAAATCCGGACGAAGAATATCAAGGAAAGTTCCGAGGTAACGATCGGCGTAATCTTTGAGGGCAAAGTACCCAAAAATCAACAAATACTGAATGGGGGGGATTTTTTTGATTTCAGATTTGAGCGTTAAAGCCTGTGACGCGTAGATGGCAACCCAGATCATGTTCCCGATGTAACGCCAGGTGACACCATCCCAGCTCATGTAAAAGGGGTAGTAGACTTGGGCCATGATTCCGTAACCGATGATTCCCATCAGAATAAAAGTGGTGTACCAAGGGGGGACGGTTTTCTTTTGGCGGTAAATGGTAAACCAGATGGCCAAGGTCAGCGGGTAGAGGGAGCAGATGGGAGTCAAGGGCAGGAGGTACCATTTGACGCTGGCAAGCCAGGGATAGTCTACAATATTCGAGGCAATTGCCATAAAAATGTTGAGGCCAATCAAAATTTTCAGGGATCGATCGTGACGTTTGAGCTGGTCGAACCAGCGGAGGATGTTTACCATGGAGGCTTTGGCGAGTAGAATACAGATACGCTTTCTATTCTATGGTGAAACCAAAAAAAGACAATGTGAAGAAAAAAATGGAGTGGATTCTTCAGCAGTTTCGCTTGCTCTATCCGAATCCGAAAACGGCGTTAACTTTTTCCAATCCGCTGGAAATTTTGGTGGCTACAATTCTTTCGGCCCAATGTACAGATGTGCGGGTGAACAAGGTAACTCCTGCGCTTTTTAAGCGTTTCCCTACCGCCCTTGATTATGCTGAAGCAGATGAAAACGAGCTCCAGGAGTTTATTCGATCAACAGGATTTTTTCGGAGTAAGGCTAAAAATATTCAAGGGGCTTGCCGTATGATGGTTCAAGATTTCCAGGGAAATGTTCCGGCTACGATGGAGGAACTGTTGTTACTTCCAGGTGTAGCGAGGAAAACCGCGAATGTGGTTCTCCAAAATGCATTTGGGAAACTCGTGGGTGTGGTTGTGGATACTCATGTCCAAAGGCTCTCACGGCGTATTGGTTTTACTCAGGAAGTCAGTCCGATCAAAATTGAACAAGATCTCATGAAGATTGTTCCACAAAAGGAATGGGAACACTTTTCTTATTGGCACATTGAACACGGAAGAGCCGTGTGTAAATCGCAACGCCCACAGTGTGACAAGTGCGTTCTGGCGCCTCATTGTAATTCGGCATTTTCTTATGATGCCAAAGGAAAATGGAGAGGTCCTTAATTTTGTTCCGTTGTTGGTTGATTCAAACGCTTGTAAGGCGCCATAAGCTCGGCTTGAGCAAGAACATGACCGTTCATCGCTTTTAAGAGATCATCTTTTTTAGTATTTTCGGGAAGGTTGAGTTCAACATCAAGTGCGTAGAGAGCAAAAACATAACGATGAGTCCCGGAAGGCGGACACGGCCCTGACCAGCTTGGAGTTCCAAAATCATTGTTTCCGACCATGGCACCTTCAGGGGCGTATTTTTCTTGAATCAGACGAGTAGTTCCCGGAATGTTCCATATGATCCAGTGAACCCAGTCTCCACTTGGTGCGTCAGGGTCACTCATAATGAGGGCGAAAGTTTTGGTACCATCGGGAACATTTTTCCATTCAAGTGGGGGGCTGATATTTTCGGCATCGCAGGTAAATTTTGGTGGAAGCGCGGTTTCGGGTGGGAACGCTAAACTTTCAAGAACCATTTGGATTGAGGTTAAAGGTTTGAGTCCACTGTCTTCGTCTTTGGCTGGAGCAATGACTTGTTTGGGTGAGGTAAAAACCAGAAAAAGTATGATGACCCCAATAAAAATAATGAACGCGGAGATGTGATGTTTTTTGATCATAAGATGGGTGGTGGAGAATATTTTCATTTTAGATCAAAGGGACTGAAATGTTAAATTTTTGAGTGTTTGTATTTGTCATCAAAAAAGCCCCGGCAGCCTTAACTTCCGGGGCTTTTGATTTTATTCTTCGCGTCGTGAGAAAATTTCTTACTGAACGAGTTCGTATGTTACGTTGAGATCAAGAGTTACATCGAGATCCATTGGTTCGATTGAACTACCGTATCCCATGCTGTTATACATTGGAGAGTATCCATTGTAACTTTGGTTTTCATAAACACTCTGTACTTTTCCAAGTTTGAAGTTCATGAGTTTTGCGAGTTTACCGGCTTTATCAGCGGCATTTTTAACTGCAGCTTCTCGTGCTTTGTCAATGTAAGCACTGTTGTCTTTGATATCGTAGTTAATTCCACCAATGTTGCTGAAGTTGGCATCAAGGAGTTTATCAAAAGCTTCAGAAACTTTTTTCACATCTTTCAATGTAACTGTTACGCTTCGGCTTGCGGTGTAACCAATGATTTTTTGTGTTGCTGGTTCACCTTTTGTCTCAGCATAAGAGTAGTCGTATTGTGGGTAGACACTGTACCAAGTGGTTTGAATGTCTTTATTGGTGACACCATACGCACTCAAAGTTTTTTGCAAAGTAGCGAGCTGGTCGTTTACTTTTTTCTTCGCTTCAGCAGCAGTTTTTTGTTGTGCTGAGTCGAGGGTGACACTCATCATCGCACGGTCCGGAGCTGCCATAACATGGCCTTGGCCAGAAACTGATACGGTTGGAGTTACTGGTTCAGCAGCAAAAGCGAGCTGAGTGGTTGCTGGTACCAAAACAACTGCCATGGTAAGTGCAGATGTAATGATCCCTGATTTCAATGAAAATCTTTTCATAAAATTATGAAGTTAAGAAGTAAGATGATTTTCTATCTAGTGAAACTTGGTCTTTGATAATGTATTACATTTTTTTGTTTTCTGCTTAGGAGATATGATGGACATATTGCCAATTTATTTTTTGGCAAAGATCGAGAATTGTTGAACAGGCGGGCGGTGGAGCTTCCCAGATCTTCTGAAGTGTTGATACGCTTCGTTTGACTTTCAAACGGTTTTTGCTACATTTATTCCGTTCTGCTGAGAGTAAGAGTTGTGGAACATATGCTGGGGATTCGCCAAGCGGTAAGGCATCGGCCTTTGAAGCCGACATTCGGGGGTTCGAATCCCTCATCCCCAGCCAAGATTTTTGTATCAAAAGAACAAATGGTGATGTGGATCACTTTTATTTTTGCTGACTAGAAATAGAGGGTGCTGTTTTATCAATCGACTGGGAAGAAGGTGGGGAGTGTTATGGATCGGGGGAAAAAATAATGGAGTTTTATTTCACGTTGTGTTTTTCGTTCATATATTCGAATGAGGCTTTAATGAGTTGTTTTAATATTCCAACATCGATATCTGATAAGCGTTTAATATAGAGGCAGGAGCCGCTACTTATTTTGTGTTTGCCGATTTTTTCGAGAAGCTTTTTTTGGTCACCAAAACCGGACATGATGTAAATGGTGAGGTTTTGTTTTCTTGGTGAAAAACCGGTGAGTGGCCAGTCGCCTTCCTGTTTGCTTCGCTCGGATTTGTAGTGGTATTGGCCAAAGCCGATGATAGCGGTTCCCCACATGACCGGTTTTTCTTTGGTGACTTCCTGGAAAATTTTTAAAAGTTCGTGGGAATCTTTGCGTTTTTGTTCGTCTTCAATGGTATCGATGAATGCGGTTACACTGGCATTATTTTTCTGGGTTTTGAGTTCGGCCATAAAGATAAAATTAAGAGGTCCTCATTTTTCTGGTTTTATCATAGACTATTTTATTGTAAATTATGAATAATTTTATTTTTGTATTTTCCTATGCAACTGCTTTTTCTCGATACGGAAACGACGGGGATTGACGAAGGGGCGAGGTTAGTGCAACTGGCGTACAAAAATTCTGCGAATGGTGAGGTGGTGAGTGAGTATTTTTGTCCACCGATTCCAATTACTTTTGGGGCGATGGCGACGCACCACATTACGAATGAGATGGTACGAGAGAAACCGGTTTTTGCGGGGAGTGAAGTTTGTTTGCGATTAACGGAGTTGTTGCAGAGTTCAGTGGTGGTAGCGCACAATGCGGTTTTTGATGTGAATATTTTGAAGAATGAAGAGGTGGAGGTTCCGAAGGCGCTTGATACTTTGCAGGTGGCTCGGCATTTGGTTGTAAGTGAAGAGCATAATCTTCAGTATTTACGATATTTTTTGGGACTGAATGTGGAGGGGGCCGCACACAATGCTTTGACGGATGTTTTGGTTTTAGAGAAACTTTTTTTTCATTTAAAAACGGTGGCGGGGAAAAAATATCCCGAACTTTCAGAAACTGAGATTTTGGAAAAGATGATGGAGTTAAGTACGACTCCCCTGTTGCTTTCAACTTTTGGATTTGGGAAATATAAGGGCAAAAGTTTTGAAGAAGTTTTTGCGCGGGATCGGGGATATATTGAGTGGCTTTATGGAAGTGAGACGCAGAAAAAGAGCTCAGAGCAGAATGAGAATTTGGTGCATACGCTGGAGTATTATTTACAGCCGACGCTGTTTTAGAAGTATTTTATTTTTGGAATGTACCCTTCCCCTTAGGAGGTGGGTGGGGGTTAGGGATGGGAAGATCGATGAGGAACTATGTTTACAGCACTGAAAAAGGTTTGATGCTGGGTGAATTGAAAAGTTTTCTTAGATATTTTCGCTGAGGAGTTCTTCGGTGAAGCCTTTGATGCCATCGAGGGTTTTGGGGTAGAAGCTGATGTCAGGGAAATCAAGGGTCATGATTTTTTTGGAGACGACTTGGATGAGTTTGCGCATTTTTTCGGTTTCTTCCGGAGTAATACTGAGCTGGAGGAGCTGAATTTTGTCGTCGAGGGGTTCGATAAATTCGAGATAGCCGGTGTGGACGCGATAGTGAGATTTGAAGTCGCGGGCGTTTTCGACGAGGAGTTTATAGAAAATAAGTTGGTTGCGGTATTTCCAGCTTTTGATTTTTTGGTATTCGGTGCCGTGGTCCCAATCTTTGAGGGCTTTACCGGTTTTGTAGTCGTAGACGGTGATTTCTTGGGCTTCGGGGTGGAAGGTCATTTTGTCGATTTTCCCGGTGATTTCTGCGGCGTAGGGACCAGAGCCGATGACGACTCCCTGTCGACGAAAGTCGAATTCGGCTTGGTCGTCTTCATGGAAAGTGTCTTTGCGTTGTTCGTAATAAGTTTTCAAATGTTCAAGGCCTTTGGCACGGAATTTTTTGTCGTCGAGGCGGTTGAGTCGCTGAGTGGTGAGAGATTTTTCGAACTCTTGGAGGAGGTACTCAACCGGGGGCAGAATGTGAGTTTTTTTGAGTTCAAAGGAAAGACAGTTGAGGGCTTGGTGGATGGCTGAACCGTAGGCTCCACTGGAATTTATTTTTTGTGGGAAACGGAGGAGATTTTTTTCGATAAAAGTTTGGGGCCCTCCTTCGGTGAGATCGAGGAAATTATTGAGATGGGTGACACTGAGTTTGTATTCATTGAGGAGATTTTTGAGGAGTTCTTGCTGGCTGGTGTTGCGGACTTCGTGTTTTTGGATGATTGAAAAGAGTTCAAGGAGCTTGGCGGTTTCTTCGGTGCCTTTGAGATCAGATTGGAGTTGGTCGATGGTTGCGGCACTGATGTTTTCTTTCTTTTTCTTTTCGGTAGCGTTGGTTTCGTTTTCTAAAAAACGGAGTCTGAGGTTTTCATTTCCTTCTTTGGTGTACTGATGTCTGGTGAGGTAGAGGTTACGTTTGGCGCGGGTGAGAGCTACGTAAAAGAGGCGGAGTTGGTCGTCGATGTTTTCGTTTTCTGGTGCAAGTGGGAGGTTGGTCGGGAAGGTGATTTTGTTCAAGTTTCCTTTTTTAATCCACTCCTCTTCTTCACAGTTGATAATGTAGACGTTTTCGAATTCGAGACCTTTGGCACCGTGTGCGGTGATGAGGTTGACGGCGGTTTTGTCGTTATTGAAATTGCTTTTATAGTAAAGGGAAAGACGATGCTTTTCATGGAGATCGAGGAATTCGATGGCATCACTGAGGCTGAGGACACCAATGCCTTTATAAGCGCGGAGTTCTTGGATGAAAGATTGGAGGCTTTGGAGACGGTCAAGGTATTCGAGGGAGGTGGTTTGGAGTTCACTCGTTTGAAAGTAGAAGTTTTTGTAAGGGCTTTGGAAAGACTGGTCGGCGTTTTTTTCAATGGTGATTCCCGTGATGAGATCAATGATTTCCTCGGCGGTTTTTTCTTTCGCGAGTACACCGAGGGTGATAAAGAACTGTGCAATGGAATGGAGTTTTTCGTCTTCACTTTCGAGCATGATTTCCATCCAGCGTTTTTTTTCTTTATGGGCTTTGACGGAAATTTGCCAGATCTCGATGGTTTGAAGGTTCCAGAAAGGGTAGCTGAGAATGGGAGGAAGATATTCGTCGGCTTCCGCCTGGTCGTGGCGGGCAATGGAGTTGATGAAGTGGAGCATGTTGACCAGCTCGGCGATATGGGTTTGTTTGAGGAGATCTTTTTTTCGTTCGTAGGCAACACTGATTCCAAAATAATCGAAGACTTTGGCGGCTTGTTCGAGAAGTTTATGTTTTGGTCCAATGATGGCGATTTCGGAAGGTTCACACTCTTTTGTTTCTAGTTTTTGCTTGATGTGATGAGCAATCCAGATGAGTTCGTGAAGGTTGGTGGGAAACTCTTTTTCGAGAATTTCACCGGGTTTAAGTTCAAGGTTGGCGGCTTGGAGATCTTTGGTCATTTGTTCGGGAAGGCGGGTTTCGAGGCGGTCAGAGCCAGTGAGGATGATTTTGCGGACAAAGTCTAAGATGGGTTGGGTGGAACGGTAGTTTTTTTGGAGAACGATGGTAACAGGTTCACGGTATTTTTCGTGGAAGCCGAGAATGTTGTCGATGTTGGCACCTTGAAATTTATAAATGGCCTGGTCGTCGTCCCCTACCGCGAGAATATTTGGGCGCCCTTCGTTGATTTTAGCGTCGAGAAGTTGTTCGAGGAGGCGCATTTGGACGCCGTTGGTGTCTTGAAACTCGTCCACGAGGATATACTGATAACGTTCTTGGAGGTTGTATTTGAGTTCGGGATTGTTTTGGAGGGCTTGGGTGGTATCCAAAAGCATGTCGTCGAAATCGAAGTAGCCTTGGGTATGGAGCTGTTTTTGGTATTCGGTGTAGATGTGGGCGAGTTCTTTGTGTTTTTTTAGACGTTCGAGGTCAACAAGGACGGTCTCCTTTTTGGCATTTTTTTTGGTATAGGTGTTTTTCCAGGTGGTGATGGGTTTGGTATTGAGTTTTTCTTCAGTAGCTTCAGCGTAGGCCTGTTTAAGACTCGTGATGATGATCTCCTGAAGGGTGAGGTATGGGAGTTGAAAGGACCGAGGTGATTCAGGGATTTGTTCAAGCTGAGTAATGAGTTCAGGAATTTTTTCGATGGTTTGTTTCGAGATGCGGTCGGTGAAGGTTTCACCGAGGAGTGGATTTGCTTGTTCAAGAAATTTTTTATTTTCTTCCAAAATTTCGTCAAAGTTTTTTGGAGTTAAGCCCCCTTTTTTCAGTTCACTGATTTTGTTGAGAATTGAGGAGAGGTATGTGTATCCCTGATCAGGATGGTAGGAGTTGAGCTGAGCATTGTGAGGGAGCTCTTTGAGAATTTTTTCAATAATGGCGTACTGGGTGAGCTGGTCTGCTGCTTTGTACTCTGCACCTTCATAAAAGTACTCAGGGTTACGGTTGATGATTTCGGCGCCGAAACTATGGAAAGTATGGATGGCTACGCGATAGGCTTCTTGCCCGATGAGACTGGCGAGGCGTTTTTTCATATTGATGGCGGCGGCATCAGTAAAGGTAAGGCAGAGGATGGAGGATGGAAGGGTGTCGGTGAGTTGGAGGATGTTACATACCCGCAGACTTAAGAGTTCGGTTTTTCCAGAACCAGGACCCGCGATAACAAGAACCGGCCCCTCAATGGTATCAACGGCTGATTTTTGCTCTGGGTTGAGGTTTTGGTAGCGTTCTTGGAATTTGTGTTCGAGAGATTTTCTGAGGTCGTGGTCCATGGTGAAGGCATAAATTTGTACCGCTTTTCGCTATTGCGAGTATGCTTACTTTTTTGGGAAAAAGCTACAGGGGGTAAATTCTAATAATCAAGCATCAACCGACCAATGAATATTTAATATTCTAAATTTTAAATTAGAATTTATTTGAGGGTTTGATGCTTGGAAAGCTTGGAATTTACCAAGTGATTTCTTGACAAAACGAATGCTTTGTCTTATAAAATGCACCTTTGAGCAATCCAAAAAGTATGGCGAAAGCTTCAGTTCCTACCAGTCGTTTTGAATCTATTCCTCTGCCCCAAACGGTGCGGGATGCTTTTTTGATTCTTCCGAAGGATCAGAGTTATATAAGTCATGAACTAACTTTTCAGGGAAAAACCCTTGAAAAGGTTGAAGAACCCGTGCTTACGAGTAAAAATCATGGGGTTTATGTTGGGAAGTTTTTTGAGGATACTTTTGCTGAAGGTTTTCAACGTTTTGCCGGTTGGGGTGCGCCGGAGCAGATTTATTCAGATGCGTTTTTGGAAGCAGCCCTCGATTATTTATTTACTCATCTCGCTGAAGGTGAAAAAGGACAGGTTATTGTGGCGAGGGCATTGAGCGAGATTTTTAATGGTGATGATGATTTGAAGGGGGCAATTTCAGTCGAGGATGAGATGAAGAAAATTTCTGATATTGCGAAGAGAAAATTTAAGAAAGGTCCTGACGCTTTAGAGGTGGTTAATATTGAAATGTTGCCAGAACATCTGGAGTTGTTTGAAAAACTTCGAAGCTGTGTCAAAAGTGATGGAGTGATGGACATTGAAGCTGCATTTGGTGGTGGTGAAGTGGCTTTAGGAGCCAATCCGTCAACTTTGATGATTGCCAAATTTCTCCACGAGGCGATGAAAAAAAATTCGATTTTGGAGAATGTTTTTATTCATACCGTTCCTGAAAAAATTCGCCAAAATAAATCAAAGTTAGGACTTGCAAAATATTATGGACTAACCGAGATTGCGATTCGTTTACGGGAAATTTTATGTGGGAGGAATATTCATATGGGGGTGGATCGCCAAGGGGTTTATGATGATGTCATTGAAAAAATTGTGAAGGGGAAAAAGGGTGGGTATAAAAATATCCAGGAATTAGAGCCGCTCTTGAAGTTATTTGAAGGGAGTCGATTTGAAACGGTCCATGTGGATACGAAAAAAAATTATTTCCATTTAGCTCGGGTTAAAGCTCAAGCTTGGACCCGAGTGGCCGTGGCCGCAACTATGACTTTAACAGCAGGTGTTGGTCTTTATGAAACAGGTAAATACCGAGAACGTACAGAACATGAAGAGAAGCAAATGTTAGTTCGCGGAACGATTGCTGATCAACTGAAAGAAGAAACTTTTTATTTGGAAGATGGCCCCAAATTTCCGATTCCAAAAAAATTTAACGTGAATCATTTTCAGTCGATTCAAAAAAACTTTGAAGAACAACTCATGCTGCGCTATGGAATTTCGGAAGGTATTATTCATGAATTACGTCCGTTTATTGAAGAGTATCTTCTTCAAAATAAAAAAATGCTCGATCGAATGTCTCATGATAGTGCCTTGCTCATGAAATATATTGATTTGTTTCTTAAAGAACGTACTCTCTATTTTCAACATAAGGGAATTCAGATTGGTCGACCAAACGCTCATTTGGCTCCTTATTTGCGGGACCATAAAAAAATCATGGAAGATCCGGCTGAAATCGTTCACCCCGTGAAGGCAAACAGTACTCCTGGAAGTTGGAATCTGGATGTATTAACAGGTGACAAATTTGCAGTCGGAAATTTTCGTATGATTGGCGGCTTTATGCCCTCCGTAAAATATCTTATTGCCCCCTATGAGCTGGGTATTTATACCGATCAAGCAGGGGTTCACCTTTTAGCACGTGACCGTTTTAAAGAAAAGTATGGCGAAGGCATTCATTACTATACCAGTGTCGAAGGAAAAAGAGCCGCGGAAAAATATCAGGATGCGATGAGAAAATATGATCTGCTTTGTGTTGAAGATTTGGAACGTGCTTTTAACATTGCTTTTAATCCACATTATTTTAATTATTCCCCGTTTCCAGTAACGATTTCAGATGAAGATGTACGGCTTTACACGGTTCGGCATTGTGAAGATTTTTATGGAGAGTTTTCTTATGATGTTGTTCTTTATCATGCCTACGATGGTGCAGAAAGATACTATGATGTTCCTGTTGCCCGTAAGGTTGGGGAAACTCATTTCACTACTGCTCATGGTGAAGAGGTTGCAAAACGTTATTTTCAAGCGCAACGTTCACATTGGTTTACGGGAAGAGAGTTCGACAATAATTGGCCGTTTTAGAGGGAAGACCAGTTCATTTCAAAAATCTGTTTTTGCATCTGGTAGAGCTGAGGATGGTGGATTCGAATTCCCGTGATGTTTTTGCTGGAATCAAAAAAGGTGACGTAGTTTTCGTAGAGAAAACAGGTGGTGTTGAAAGGTTTATCTGGAGGGATGAATTTGGTTTCGCGTTTGGAAACAGGATCTTTGGATTGGAAATTTATCGTGAGGGGTGTTTTTTGGAGGAGGAGACGAACATGGATATTTTGTTCGATTCGTTTTTTCGTCCAGTTCTCTTCGTAAACAGGATCAAGAGCCAGGTAAAATTTATCGAGATGCATCCAACCTAAAAGTTCCTTGGGGTTTTGGGCTAAAATGTGATTGTACATTTCAATATAGCCTTCTTTCCCTTTATAGTAGTTTACTTCAATTTCTGGGGATTGTTGTTCGGACTTGAGTTGTTCGAGAAGGATTTTTGCTGTATCTAACCGTTCTTTTGCTTCGTAGTAGATTTTGCGGTGGTCGTCGATGGCGTAGTAAGTATGGGTTCCCTGCTTTACTGTTGTGACGAGATTTCGTTCAAGGAGTGTTCCGAGAATGTCATAGATGGAGGTCCGTTTGAGGTTACAGAGGCGAGCGAGAACTGAGGCGGGAGCTTGACCGATTTTATTCAGTGCAAGGTATACTTTGGCCTCTTTTTCGTTGAAACCGAGTTGTTGAAATTGATGTGGATTCATGTGTTCAAGGTTAAATTCCCAAATTGTCGGAATTTTTCGACACAATTAATACACCGCTTTATTACTGAAGTAAAGCATTTATTACAATTACCTAACTTGATCTGTCGAAGATAATACGAAAGGATAGAGTACTCAATTATTTTTTATATTTCTCACATGAAAAAGTTACTCTTCTCGATGGGAATGATCTCAGCACTTCTGCTGACAGGTTGTTCTGACATCGAAACTCGGAACCAAAATCAAAACAGTTCAGGTTCAACAACACAAAATTCTGAAATGAAAAAAGTAAAAATCGGCGTCATTCTTCCACTCACTGGCGATGCAGCCGCATTTGGAGAAGAGATTAAGCGTGTTCTCGATTATCAAATTCCTTTCGTCAACGAAGCGGCAAAAGCGAAAGGTTATGAGTTTGATTTTATTTTTGAGGATGGAAAATGTTCAGGGATCGATGCGGTTACGGCTTTTGAAAAACTGACCGCGGTTGATGGTGTTCGGTTTATTCTGGGCGGAACCTGTTCTTCAGAAACACTTGGATTTGCGCCACTTTTGGAACAAAAAAATGTTTTTGCACTCACTCCTTGGTCTTCAAGTCCTGAAGTAGAAGGGAAAAGTCCAAATTTATTTTCGTTATCTTATAGTGATGATGGCGTGGCAAAAGCGCTTGCTGATGAACTTGGAAAGTATACGCGGGTGGCACTGATCAATGAACAAAATGATTATAATCAGGCGTTTAAATCCAATGTGACCAAAGTTCTTGCTGAAAAATATCCAAAAACGGAGGTTGTATTTAATGAAGATTTTGCAAAAAGTAATTTAAATTTTAGAAACCAGCTTACTAAAATGAAGGAAGCAAATCCAGAAGTAGTGTTTTTGAATCCAAATGTTGGAGCTACTGCTGAGGCAATGGTTAAACAATTGGCTGAAATGAAAGATTGGAAGTTTGCCAAAGTTGGGGCGTTTACCCTTATGGGAGAAAATATTTTAAAAATTTCACCTGAAACACTTGAAGGTACCGTTCTTTTTGATGCACCTAAAATTAATTCACCTGAGTTTACCGCGGTGATGAATCGGATTGTTTCAGAACGTGGGAGCTTAGATAACTTAGGAAGTTACTATACTGCAGCAACATTGGATGCAATGAATATTCTCACTCAAGTCATTATGGAAAATGAGAGCGATTCTGAAAAAATTAAACAGAAATTTCGAAATGTTGAATTTTTGGGAAATCTTGGCACCTTACGTTTTAAGGGAAAAACTTTTGTTGAATTAATTGAGGTCGCTCGTTTTGAAATCCGTGACGGGAAAATTGTTCCTAAAAATTAAATTCCACTGCTCGATTGTATGTTTGTCCTTCAAATTTTACTCAATAGTCTGGTCTCTGGGACTCAAGTGCTGCTGCTTGCGGCAGCACTTTACCTAATTTATTCCGTGTGCCGGGTGTACCATATTGGGTTGAGTGGAATTTTAGTGAGCGGAGCGTATTTGAGTTATTTTTTCATCCCTTTTTTGGGGATTATTGGAGGGGTCGTAAGTGGGATTATTGGTTCGGCCATTTTAGGTTTTCTTCATTACCGTCTGCTCCTCCCTTTTCTCCAAGAAAAAAAAGAGCTTTTAGCTTTATTGGTAAGTATTGCTTTGTGGCTTCTCCATCAAGCCGTGTTAGCTTTGAGTTTTGGTTCGGGAGGTAAATTTCTTTTTGATGATGTGTTAAAAACCTATAATTTTGGTGGAATTTTTCTGACCGAGGTTGGAGTTTATACTCTTCTCTTAGGAATTGGATGTACGGTTACTTTTTGGACTCTTTTTCAAATGTTTCCTTTTGGACTTGCGGTTAGAGCCATTGCACAACATCCCGAATGTGCAAGTTTGATGGGGATAAAAGTTCAAAGGGTTCAGAGGTTTATTTTCTTGATTGCTGGAGCGCTGAGTGGTTGTATTGGTATTTTAACGGGAATGAATAACGGGATTTCGCCAACGGCGGGAAGTGACCCAGTTATTCTTGCTTTTGTGGCTCTCTTGGTAGGTGGAGTTCATTCTTTTCGAGGAATGGTTTTGGCCTCGTATCTTTTTGTTCTTCTGCCGGAAATTTTTATTTCTTTCTCGGTGGGTGGTTTTAATTTTTCTGAGGCCTGGAGGTTGGTCATTGTGTTCCTGTTTGCCTTCTTCATTTTACTTCTGAAGCCGAAAGGTCTGTTTCATATTTCCGTAAGAAAAACATAAATGGGATACTTTTTTCTTCTTATTAATCGGCTGGGTCAAACTTTTTTAATGGGAACAGGGGTTCACCTGACTTTTTCCATTGGAGGAATGTTTTTTCTGGGCTTTCCAACGGTGGTAAAAGTGAGTTCGTATGCTCTGGCGATTAGTGAACGGAACGGTGTCTCACCTGAGTTGGCTTTTGGGATTGGGATAGTCACTTCCCTGCTCAGTGGACTTTTTTTTGGGATTTTGTTTTTAAAACTTTCTTCTGATAGTTTTGCGGTCTTAGGCCTCGTGAGCATTGTAGCCACTGAGGCGCTGGCACGTTCCTGGGACTCGGTAACCAATGGGGTTTTGGGTTTACCTGGAATTGTACGTCCAGAGTTTATGCAATCGGCACCTTTCTTTTCCCTGGTGACCGTAGTTTTGGCTCTTAGCTGCCTGATCTTTGAGTATGTCTTTTTACAAACGCGGTATGGAAGATATTTAAGGGCTTTTAAAGAACAGCCACAGTATCTTGAGGCACAAGGGGTTTCATCTCGAAAGGTTGCGGTGTGTGTTCTGCTGATTTCAAATTTATTGCTGGGGATTGGTGGAATGTTTACCCTGTGGCAGGTTCAGTTTATTGATCCGAGTTTTGGAGGACTTCCTCTGCTTATTGAGCTTTTTACTCTTGGAATTATTGCCTTAAAGCCCAAGGTAAGGTTTTCAGTTTTTGGGGCACTTTTTGTTGTTTTCCTTCCGGAAGTTTTAAGGTTTTTGCCTTTGCCAACGAGCATGTTTGGGTATTTACGCATACTTATTTATTCAATGTTTCTTATTGGTTTTCTTTTACTTTTCAGGAAAAGAATTTCGATATCACAACGTTCTTTTTAACACCATTTTATGCTTACCCTTGAACATATTTCGGTTAAATTTGATAAAAGTTTTGTCCTTCAGGATGTTTCTTTTTCGGTTCAACCTGGGGAGATTGTTGGTTTGATTGGACCGAATGGTTCGGGGAAAACGACGCTGCTCAATACACTTTCGGGCTTCATTCCTCTTGATGGTGGCACAGTCACCTATGCTGATGAAGATATTTCTTCTGCTTCACCCTCGGAAAGGGCGCGATTCGGTTTTGGGAGAAGTTTTCAGTCCGCAGGTGTGTTTCGGGAAATGACATTGGTAGAAAATTTAGTGGTTGCTTTGGAGTATGCGGAAAAATATCCCTGGTGGTGGAAATTTTCTCGAGAAAAAAGAACCAACGTTGAACGAAAGGTTGTGACGATTCTGGAAAAAGTTGGATTATTAGCGCATAAACACTCGTTGGCTGGGGTGCTTTCAGGGGGGCAGCTGCGTTTACTTGAACTCATGCGACTTCATGTAAGCAAAGGAAAAATGCTGCTCATTGATGAGCCTACTGCGGGGGTTTCACCGTTAATGAAACAGGTTTTAGCTCAAACGATTCGTGAACTCGCTCACGAAAAAAACCGGAGTATGATTCTTGTTGAGCATGACCTCAAGTTTCTTTTTGATATTGTGGATCGGGTTATTGTTTTGGTGGAAGGGAAAATTTATATGCAAGGCACACCAAAACAGATTTTGGAAGATGAAAAACTTAAAGATGTTTATTTTGGAAGATAATAAAAAAATAGACCTCTGTTCAGAGGTCTATTTTTGAGTCATTGGGAATACCTTATTTTTTCAAAAGTTTTTTCACGATTTTTTTTCTGAAAACAATAGCTTGTGAGCCGGCGGCACCAAAGAGGTAGATGATCATTTCAGGACCGGTTGGGGTAATTTCTGGGGTTTTGGTAATATCGCCTTCCGGAGCAGCAGGGCGGACGGTTGTGCTTCCCGTTGAATCGCTGTCACCAAAGATGCCGGTTTTGGTTTCGGTGTCACCTCCAGGATTATTCGAAGATGTTTCACGTGGGGGGTTATTGTTTGTCACTTCTGTTCGACGTGGCGGGGTGTCATCATCGTTGTCGCCAGGAATATTTTGGGTTAGTGTACTTGTTCCATCGTCATTTCCACCGCTTCTTGGAGGTGTATCATCATCGGTTTCACCGGGTGGAATTTCACGATCGGTTGGTTCCTCAATCACCACGTTATTACAAGTTACTTGCAGGGTGACGTTGTTTACGACCACTTTCACCGTTGCTTGAGCCTGACTGTTGGTTTGGTTGTAGATTTTTGTAACGCTGGTTTTTCCATTTCCGGTCACACTCAGGTTTTCACTACCAGACCAGGTAAAAGGAACGTTTTGTGGGTCGGTACCGGTAAGGGTTGCTTTCCAGGTAATGGCTTCACCGGCTTTTACTGAGCCTGGGGTACCAATACAACTCAAGGAGAGACTTGGATTTTCACCTCGTCGTGGTGGTGTATCAGTGATTCGTGTTGAACAAAGTGCTTCGTTCGATTGCCAGTAACCATCACGAACAGCAGAAACTTTTACGGTTTTTGATCCGGAGGTGGTATAGGTGAGATTGAGGTTTGATTTGGTTTTATTGGCTTCTGCCTGTTCAGGGGTTACATCACCACTCCAAACGTATTTCACATCGGTCATCTGGTCTTGAGAAAGACCGGTGAGTGTAGTGGTAAAGTTGGAAGATTGACCAACTTGAACTGCGTCTGGTGGATTACAGGTGAGAACTGGAGGTTTAATGGTCACCGGACAGCGGGCTTCACCGACCACGGTTCCATCGGTTTTGGTTACTTTTACTCCAGAGGCCTGGAATCCAGTTTTGTCAAATTTCGTGGTAATACTTTTGCCTGAATTTACTGAACCAGTATTGGTCCAAGTGTAGGTGAGATCTGTTCCGGTGTAATTGGTGACGTTTGCTTCAAATTTCACATCTTGGCCCAGGTTTGCTTCGGTTGGAAGGGCAACACAAGTTACTTTTGGTGGCTCGGGTGTTGGACAACTGGCGGGATCAACCGCAGCGGGAATACCCACTTCCGTTGGTTTTGTGGTTAGGTTGAAGAGATCGGTCGGATCAACAGCAGCATGGGCAGAAAGAATACCAGGGACAAAAGCGATGGTATCGGTTGCCAAACTCTTCATCCCTGTTTCATCGATAAATGGTTTGTCAGAAGGTGGTTCAGCCGGTGTTTCTTTCATGTCCACGGGACACTTAAACATACAAGTGTTTTCATAATCCCTTTTGGCATTGTTGGCGAGTGAGGTTAAGGCGCTTTTTACTGCTGTTTTCGTTGCTGAATCCCAAGTGGTTTGGTCTACGGCTTCGGCAAGCTTTTGATAGTAGTCAACTTTCGCTACTTTTTCTTCACAACGAACCAGTTTATCACAGTCGTTCTCAAAGTATGAAGTTACCAAATCAGTGAAAGATTTGATTTCATCACGTGTTGAACCAAGAGGACCGTTGAGTTTATTGACCACTTGTTGTTTGATGTCGGTACAGGTGTCGAGCGGTGTTCGTTCAGGAACACGTTCAACCACGGTCGTCGTGGTTGTACACTTGAGATCACGCTTCGCCTGGGTAAAGAATTTTTGAAGTTCTGACTTAAAATCAGCAAGTGCAGGACTGATGACGGTGTCGTTTGCCGGTAATTCTGATTTTACTTTATCCAGTTGGGCATTGAGGTAAGCCTCTAACTCTTTCAGGCTTTCACAGTTAAGACAGAGGGCATTCATACCTGTTTTGGTACTCTCGCCAGTCGTGTATTTTTTCATAATTTCACTCTTTCCAATCGCATCCCAAGAAGTTTTGGCTTTTTGATACTCAGCTGCAGTAGGAACCGAATCAAATTTTTCTCCAAGTTTTTGTCCTGCCGAACTCAACTCAGGCGTTAATTTATAGGTCGTGTCTTTACAGACAGGAATTTCAGTCACACGTTCAGGACAGTTGAGTTTTTTTATTGCCGTTGCTTTCCAAGTTTCGTACGCGGCTTTCGTTTTATCGAAAGCAGTTTGAGCTTGGGCAATGATGGCCGCATCAGCGTTTTGAGCTTTCAACTGGGATAAGACGTACTCCATAAGCGCCAATTCGTTTTCATAACGTTCCTTAAATAGAGCAAGCGTATCACAATCACAAATTTTCATCTGAATTCCCGCTGCGTAATCGGTTCTGATGCGTGCTGTATTGAGTGATGACTCAGGAGCATTTTTCTCGATAAGAACGTCTTTTCTGATTACTTGAGAACTTTCTGAATTTGGCCCATCGTAGTTTGCTACAATATTTCGGACTTGTTGATCGAGTGGTTTGAGCGCATCACTCATAGTTTTAAAGCCGTCGGTTGGAAACCGATCAACCCCGTTCGTACATTGAACAATTTCAACGGGACAACGATTTTCTTTTTTGAGGGCATCAATTTTTTTCGTCACCCGATCCATGTACGATTTGATGGTTGTTTCCGCATCGGTGATTTTTTTCAATTCTGCTGGATCAGAGGTAACCGATTTATTCGCTTCAAATTTATCGAGAAGTTGAGTATAGAGATCTACAAATTTTTTGTAGAGTTCATCAAGTTCTTCACAGTTAAGACATTGTGTTGTTTCTACGTTTCTCAGGTTTGAGACAGCATCTGTCCGTAATGCAGTTGTTGTCCGCGCTGCCGATACGTTTGAATTTAATGTGGTGAGCGTTTGTATTTCTGACATCACCTGATCAGCATTTTTTGAACTGGTGTCACTTGCGTAGGAACGAATTTCTACCAGTGCCTCCATTTTGACGTCACTTTCATATTTTTTGAGAACGGCGGTACCTGCCGAAATGGTTGCTTTTTCTTCGGTGGTGAGGTTAAACGCAGGATCTTTTCGATCAATTTGAACGGTTCCCTCTTTACATTCAACTTCCTGGGTCACACGTTCACATTTTCTTGGTTCGGTTTTGAGAAGTTCGAGTGTTTTTGGACTGAGGTGATATTTTGCCGGATCTTTTAAGAGTTTTGCAACGAGGTCTGGATCACAATAGTCAATTCGTACACATGATCCCCCACGGGTTGGTGGAATTTCAGTCCCTGGGGTGGTATCACATGCGATCCCGGCGTCATCAAGACTCTTTTTAATTTCGGTCAGTTTCCCGTTAACATCTGCTTTTGCAGCATCCCATAACGTTTTGTGTTCAGGATATTGGGCTACAAAGTCATCCGTAAGGGTGATCATGTAGTTTTTAATTTTTTGGTACCATAAACAGTCCAAACAGATTCCTTGGTCGTCCTGCGGTAGACTGCTCAGTTCATCCCAGAGAGAAACAACTGTTTTTGCTTTGGTTACGTGATTTTCATCTGAAGTAACGTTCTTTAAGCTCGTTAAGAACGTATCCATGGATTTCACTTCCCCCACGTTCACTTTGACGGAATCTTTTGGACAAGTAACAGGTGTTTTGGGCGTAGTTGACGTTCCTGTTCCGGTACCGGTTGTGTCTGGAGTACCAGTTGTCTGCCCACCACCAGGAGGGAAATCACCGGTTGGTGTACCGGTCCCACTCTCAGGAGTAGTTCCGCCGCCGGTAATTCCTTGGGTCACGCACATTTTGTTTCGAGCAGCGTAGTAAGATTTTTCAAGTGGATTGGTGGTGCTTGCGTAAATTTTTATAACTTCAGTACAATCCACGCAGGCGGTTTGTTCAAAATTTAATGATTCACCTTTGGCAGGATCACATGTTGGTGGACGTGATTGATAACCATTTGTGTTTCCTTGAACTGGTTCATCAATGAAGGTTGTGACAACATCCTCTTTTGACTGTGCATTCGCAACACCAAGGCCGAGCTCTAAAAGATTTCCAGAGGCGGTTCGTGCAGGTTCTGTAATTACACCTGAATTTGTTGCTGTTTCATCAAAATACATTCCATCCGGACAAAGTTCAGGTGCAGCTAATTTGTACGTTTCTTCCACTGACCCTTTAAACAACATCCCTTGCCCAAAATACACCGCTGCTCCCACGACACCCAGGATGGCAACAACAGCTCCCGCAATAAGAAGAGTTTTTTTCTTTTTATCATCTGATGGATTTCCAACAAGGTCAACGGGTTTTTCCGGACCTGGTGTACCAACTGGCGGAACTGACGGTGGCATGGGATCTGGCATTTGGTTCATTTCTGGCTTTTGTTCAGGGTTTTCAGGTGTTCCCTGACCAAGATTTGGAGTGTTGTCGAGCATGGGTGTGGGTGTTTATGTTGATAGTTGGATAGAATTTATCTTGGTATTTTATCAAAAATTGAGGTTTTGGTCAAACAAGCCAAGGTTTCTTCCTCAGAATTGGAAGCTCCACCGTTTGCTCTGGCAAAGATCACCTAGTTTTTTGCAAAAAAAAAGCCCCTTCGGTTAGAAGGGGCTTTGGGGAAACTCTTTTAGTATGGGACGTTCACAAACGGGAGTATCATTCCCATGAGAAGACCAATGAGAGCCAGAACACTGATGAATTTTAGGGCAAATTGTTGTTTTTTCTTCATATTTTTAGATGTTACCGGTTACGAGGATGGTTTTGGTAAAAGTGTCAATGACGTTTTGATTGTCAGACACTTCTAGAGTTACCTGATATGAACCGGGTTTGTCAAAAGTTTGCGTTGGTTTTCGGGTGCGTGAGGTGGAATTATTACCAAAATCCCAGCTGTATTTTGCTACGGAACCTGTGGAACAACGGGGGTCGAATTCAACGGTCAGTGGTGCCGGACCTTGCTCGGTGGTGACTTCAAAACAAGCCGCGAGAGGAACAGGACGAACGTTCACCGGTATTTCTGCGGTTGACCGACTGTTATCAGAGCCAATGGCGGTTACTTTTGCGGTAAAACTTCCAATTTGGGTGTATTTATAGACCAATTTTGAGGTATTTACCTGTTTTGGACTCCCATCACCAAAATCCCACTCATAAGAAACAATTTGGCCGTTTGGATATGAGGACCCCCCAGCATCAAATGTTACCGTCAGTGGAGCCACTCCTTCAAATGGTTCTGCAGTTATACGTGCCTGTAACGGTTGTGATCCAACCTTAATTGGGAATGTGGTTTGGCCTTCATTGCCAAGGGCGTCAATAACGGTTAAGGTGGCGTTAAAACTTCCAGAAATCTTATAGATATAGGTGACCTGTTTCCCTGCGGCATCTTCTTTGCCATCGCCATCAAAATCCCATTTGTAATCAACGATATTGTTATCGCTGTCTTGACTTTTTGCTCCATCAAAAGTCACCTCAAACGGAGCGGTTCCGGCAATAAAATTGGCGTTTTTTTCAGGCGCGGGAATGGTGGTAATTGCGGCCAGCGGTGCAGCTTCTTTATTTTCCACTTTCAACGTTTTGGTACTTTGTGAACTCACCTTATTGTCATCAGTCACCGTGAGGAGAACTTTATATTCACCTGGGTTTCGGAAGACGTGCGTGGCGGTTCTGGTGTTCGCCTTGGCGGTTCCATCACCAAAATCCCATTCGTAGAGTTGTACCGTGCCATTGGGTGATGTGGAAGCTGAAGCATCGAAGTTATATGAAGAACCGGTGTAGTATTTCCCATCGGTGGTTGGGACATTGATAACTGCTACTGGAATTTCCGCATCGGTCACGTTAATTTCGAGGGTTTTAATTTTATACTGTCCGGTGTTGTCAGTTACGCGAAGTCCTACCGTATACTTTCCCACTTGTTCAAAGGTGTGGGTAGTGGTGACTCCGGTCGCGTCGTTAAAAACGTTATCGTTATTAAAATCCCATTCGTAGGTAACAATTTGTCCGGCGGGCGCTGTTGAAGATGAGGCGTCAAAACTGACATCAAGAGGGGCGGGACCATTTTCTGGCTGGACCGAAAAGCTCGCGTTAATCTCCACATTCGCAATTGTGACGACGGTGGTATAGGTATCCACACTCTCTTCGTTGGTTTGTTTATTTCGTTTGGTCACCAAGAGTGTGACGTCGTATCTTCCATTGTTGGAACCTTTGTCTTCGTACATGTTGGAAGGGGAAGCAACCGTAGAGGTTACACCGTCACCGAAGTTCCAGAGGTACGAAAGAACGTCATAGGTTCTGGTATTGATGGGAAGATTTTCTGAACTGAATTTCACTTCAATCGGAGCCGTGAGGCCGAGAGTACTTTCAGGTACCGTTACGATGGCTGAGGTGGTGGTTTTCGGTACGGCAACCCGTTTTGAGCTTAAGAAAAAGTAGGTTCCTACCCAGATAAATACTACAACGAGCATTAATAAGAGTGATACTCCGGCGAGAGTCATACCATTTTTTCTGGCAACCTGGTCATCTTTTCTCGCCAGGAATATCCGGAAAAGACCTGCGGTTGAGGCAAGAAAAAGTCCGATGGTAAAGGCACCAAAAATCAGGTTTACGAGCAGGATGAGCGTATTGATGAAGCTGGCGGTATTCACACCGAGTGAGCGGGCGATTGGATTTTCACCGGTGGCACTGGTTTGGGCCACAAAGATAAAAACCAGCAGGACAAAGAGAAAAATAGCGAGTCCACTGCAACCTAAACATCCGATAATGAGTCGACGCGGATTCATGGGCTTACGAATTGTCCCCGGACGCATTACCTGGCCAGGGCGTTGGTTGGGGTTGGGTTGATTCATGTTGGGGCGTGGCGCGGGCAAAGGGGAAGATTGAGAAGAAGAATTAAGGGATTGAGCTTGTGTCTGAATCGGTTGATTTTGGGGAACAGCTGGGGTTGGAACCGGTGCAGGCGTTGGTACGTTATTGATTGGCTGAGGTGCTGGCTGTGCTGAGGTCGCTTGAATGGGTGCTGGAGGGACTGGCGTGGCAGGTGGTTGTTGAGCAGCACTTAAAGGAACGCCAAAAGTTGGATTCACCGGGGTTGCAGGTGAACTTTGTGGCGCGGGGGTTGGCGCTGGTGCTGGAGGGACTGAAGCAGCACCTGAATTCAGTGGGTTTTGTGGATTATTTTGTTCCATCATAGTGGCAATTTATTTTTGATTTTTGAGTTTTCGAAGGCTGGTATACATTACACCAAGTCCAAAGATGCTGACAATGACTGCAAAAATATCGTTCACCCCCTCGGGGCCTGTTCCCAGAAGATTGGCTTGAAGTCCTGAAGCGTTCGGAGCAGGTTTGGCATCATCAAAGATGATTTCACGTTCAACAAAATCTTTTTTTCCGGTTTCATCAATCACGGTCAGGCGAACTCGTATTTTTCCGTATTCTGAAAAATAATCGGTTTCCCAGCTCCCCGGTTTGGTTGCGGTAAAATCTTCATCGTCATCTTTTACTGCGTTTCCGTTTGTGTCAAAGTTTGCATTTTTATCGATGATATATTTCGTGATTTTTCCGGTGGAGGTACTGAAATCCAGAAGAACTTTCGCACTTGTACCTTTGAGATGAATTTTTCCGTCGCTGTAACTTGGGGCCGGAGTAGTGATCAAGCGGGCATCAAGGGGTGGAGTCGCCGGTTTTGGTTGGGTTTGTTGTGTCGTTGGAGCGGCGGGTTTTGGTTGAGTTTGCTGGGTGGTCGGAGCGGCAGGTTTTGGGGTCACGGGATTTTTGATCAAGAAAAGGTTTTTTACTTTTGCTGAATTTCCTTCATCATCGGTAACGGTGAGTTGGGCAAAGTAGGTGCTGTAGTTTTCGTAGGTATGGGTAGGATTTTGGTTGGTACTCTCGAGGTCATTATCTTTGGTTCCGTCCCCGTTTGAGTCTTTACTGGTGTCAAAATCCCAAGCCCATTTGCTGATGGTGAGACCTTCGTCAGCGGTAGATTTGTCCTGGAACTGAACGGTTTTGTCGTTGATTGTGGTCGTAAAGGCGGCGATCGGTGGTTGTGAAGTACTATCAACGTAAATCGTAATGGGATCAGAAACGGCTTCAGATTCGTTGTTATCACGAACTTTTAAACGAACTTTAATACCGTCACGGGCCGGAGTGTTAAAGGTGTGGCTCAAGTTTGGACCTTCCGAGTTGGAGTTATCAGAAAATCCGTTGCCTTCAAAATCCCAGAAATAAGCTTTGATGGTGCCATCTGGATCACTGGATGCACTGGTGAAATTCACGGATTCACCAACCATAATGTTGGTTCGATCGACGTTGAACTTGGCTACTGGAGCTGAGTTTGGACCGTTGACGACTTCAAGTTCCGGTATGGTATTTTCATCGAGGATGTCTTCACTGCTCACGGTGTTGTTTTCGTCGTCCGTGATCGCTACGGCAAATTTGTATGTTTTTTTCTCGTCTTGGGCACCACGGGTTCCGATTGTCACACTGGCATTGGGTGAGTTTGATACTTGTACCCCCAATTCTTCCGTGTTGAAGTTGGGGTCGTAGTACCACCAACGATAGCGGGTGATTTGACCATCTTTATCTTCAGCACCAACCGCGGTGAGATTGACAGTTACCGGGGTGGTTAAGCTGCTGCCGGTTGGGACAGCGGTAAGAGTTTTTAGATCAGGTGCCTCCCCTACCACTTCAAGGGTGAATCCATTCGTCGAAGTTTTGCTCTGATCGGCTTCGTTCGTCACTTTGAGTGAAATATCATAGGTACCCAGATCTTTATAAGTGTTGGTGAATGACTCTTTGGTACTTTTCCCAACACCGTAATCCCAACTGTATAACAATCTCCTTCCGGTTCCGTCCACATTCTTTGATTTTGAAGCGTAGAAAGTTACGACATCTTTGCGATTCACTTTAATGCTGTTCACTCCATCACTCACGATATCTTCACCATTCACTTTTATACCGGCTACCGCCAATGGTGTGTCCGCACCTGAGACATATACTTTTCGTGTGATTTCATTATCATTATCTTCTTCATCAAAAACGGTCGCACGGACGAGGTAGTTTCCGGGCGCTTTATAGTTATGGGTGACCGGTTGCGTGTTACTACTGTCCATAACACCGCCCTGAACATCAGTGCCATCACCGAAGTCGACTTCATAGTCAGTGGCGTTTTCACTTACGATATTGACGGTGAGTGGTGCAATGTACTGCCCTGAAGCGTCATCAAGTTTGAGTTGAGCAGTTGGTTCGTCGGTGGTGCCCCAATCGATATCAAGTACATTATCAATGGTAATATCTTTTTCGACGGTTTTTCCAGGTTGTGGTACGCCATTTCCATACCCATTCGGATCAATGGTCGTAAGGGTGATCGTTTGGGTTCCGGGTTTTGAGAATTTTACTTTGAACTGATTTGTTTTTTCGTTGAATGCGGCGAGATCAACGATTTTCCAGTCGACCCCAGAAGTAGTTTGAGATGTTACTTTTTGACCGTTTATTTCCCATTCGTAGACCAGATCAGCTTTGGCGTTGTCAGGATCGTAACTTCTTGAACCATCAACCAGTACTGTCCCCGGTTGTTTTTCGCTTGGAGTTGTAACTTTAAACTGTGAGGAGGGGGGTTCGGATGTCACCAGAATATCTTCAGACGCGGAGTCGGTCTGACCAAGATTATCAGTGATGGTCAGCATCATGCGATATTTTCCTGATGTCTTGAAGTTGTAAGTTACCTCTTCCTGATTTTCAAATTCGCTCGCTTTAAAGTCGTTTACAGCAGTGAGATTACCGGTTTGTGGGTCGACCAGGCTGAGTGCCCAGGTCCAGGCAGAAATTTCTCCGCCATCACTCACGGAACTGGAACCGTCAAACCGAACTTCATTGTTTACTTTGATATTTGTACTGTTGACACTTAATTGAGCGGCAATATTTTGTACGTTGAGGGTAAAGAGTTTCCGGTCAATGATGCGGTTTTTATCGGTAACTTCAACGCTTACGTTATACGTTCCGGCTTTTTCATATTTATGTGTCTTTTTGAGATTTCCGGCAATCGCATCAAGGATTTTTTTGTTGTCGTCTGTACTTGAACCATCACCATAGTCCCATTTTACTTTCGCGCCGTCGGAGGCTTCAGTAGTGAGGAGGTCGTTTTTGGAACGGGTTGCGGTGGCGTCAAATGTGATACCTGGATTAAGTGCTGTGGAAGCACGTACGGTCACTTCATCTTTATCGGTAATGAGGAACCCGTCTTGGTTGTACTGAATAATGTCGATTGGAGTGTCGTTCCCCGGAAGGAGTTTGAGGTTAATTTTATTTTGTGGTGGATTGACTTGAATGATGACGGTGGAAATACCGTCACCGATTTTTGCATCGGTGGATTTAATTAAAAGTTTTACCCGGTAAGTTCCTGCAGCTTTGTAGGTACAGCTGACGTTTTGTTTGTCGATATTTGATGCTGGTTGTTGTTGAGCAGGATTTGGATTTGGATTTGTGACAACAGCAGCTTTATCACCTTCATTACAATTGAGGAACACCTTATCACTCCCTGTTTTATTCAAAAGCCCTTCTCCTGCAGTTCCGTTTCCATCCAAATCCCATTCGATTTGATTATTTTGGATTGTTTTCCCGGTTGGATCTAACGAACCAATAGCGCTGAAATTTACAACCAGTGGGGCGTTCCCTTCAACAACACTTGCGGTGAGTTGGGTATCGACAAATTGGATGTCTTTGAGAACTTTATAGAGTTCTGAAAGTTGCGTAATGACCGTAGCAAGTTGTGTTTCCAATGAATCTTTGGTGGTTTTCATCGCATCACCTTTGGCTTTGGCATAAGTTTCAAAAGCAACGACCAGATTTTTTAATGAACCCTCAGCAGCATCCCAGTCGTCAGCAATTCCACTTTCTGCCTTCAAATTTGCTAATGTCACGAGTGCTTCAAATTGTGTGTCAGCAATGTTCGTGACTGGAGATACTTGATCGTAAATCTCTTTGAGTTCTGCTTTTTTAAGATTGATGGTGTCTTTGAAATAGTCAGTAATACTTCCTTGCAAATCACTCAATTGATTTTTGATTTCAATGCCAACGAACTCATTCCCCGGTCCTTTCATATTGAGGAAAGCCGCAAACACTTCTGAATTTTCACTCGCATGACATTCTGAACTTACTTTGTCATCACAACCAACATCGGCCGCTTTTGCTTCAGCACGACCAATAGCAGCGATCCAATAATTATTGAGAGCATCAGCTAAATCTTTTACTTCACCCTTTTTAGAGAGTGAGGTCAGATTTGTGCCCGGTATTTTTTGTTGAATATTATTGAGGAGCGAAATCGCCTGATCAATATTTGCTTTAAAGGTATCGAGTTTTTGTTTGAGTCCATCACCCCAGTTATCACCACACATAGTTTCGTGAGCATCTTCATCTTTTACACTTTCTGCACAGGCAGACATTTCATTAAAAGCGGTATCGATGCTGGTGGAAATTTTTGCAAAATCGGTTGCCACCTCTACTTCAAATAGGTAGAGGCTGACAATGTCGTTCGCCATGGTTTGGAGACGGAGTGCGAGTCGGTTAAAGCTCTTTTGAACACCACTTCCGGTCACCTGTTCTTCAGCGGCACCTTTCTTTTCGTCGGTTCCGGTAGGTGCCCGAAGAATGGTGGAAACAAGAGCAAATGAACTGAGAATAATAATGATACCAACGAGAGCGTAGGTAATATTTTTCTTTCCCTTTTCTGCTTTATCCTGTTCACCATTTGCGGTCATGTAAAGAAAACCACCGTAAATAATGATAAGAACGGCGAGGAGTCCTAGGAATCCGAGAATAAAGTTGGTGACGTTTAAAATAAAATCCCGAGCATTATCTGAAGCCGTAAGTCCTTCGCTGTATCCTTCTTTGCTTGGTGCGGTCATGCCACCTTTGAAATCGGTGAAACTGGTGGAAGCTTTGGAACCACTTCCACAATCACCACCAAATAAACAGTCAACGGTATCTTCACCTGCCCCTTGAGCCCAATCTCCCAATGTTTCATTTCCTTTCAACACATCACTGAGTGCGGCATGAGCAATATTCCCATGAAAATTCAGTGAAAAAACGGTAAAAAAGCTTAGGAGGGTCACAAGAATCCCTGAGGTAAATTTCTTTTGAATGGTCGACATTTTTTGGTTTTTGTTGAGTGTGGACATGGAAAAGGGTGCAATTTATCTTGCTATTATAGCATAAATACCTTGGAATTTATAATTTATTTGATGGTTGATGCTTGAGTTTTTGAATTTACACCCCAAAACTTGTTTCTTCGGTCCCAACCTCTTGAGTTGTGGTAGGGTTTTCAGGAAGGGGTTCAAATTTGATAACGGTATTCACGATACCAAAAGCAGCCATGGCAATGATTAAACCGATTGCGGCTCCAGTAAAAACTTTTTTTGCTTTCCCAATATTATCTTCGTTTTGTCCCCCCGTAACGTAGAGAAAACCACCATACATAAACAGTGCAATGGCGATGGTGGCCATAAAGCTTGAAATAAAGTTAGTGAGTTGTACCGTCAACTGACTAAAACGGTTCACATCCGAAAGTCTGGTTCCTTGATCTGGGAAAACGATATCTTTAATAACCAGTTCGGAGAGACCAATTAAAACGATTCCTGCTACAGCCCAGATGATTTGATCTTTTGCTTTCTTAATTCGGTCTTCGTTCCCACCACTTGCAACCATCATGACTCCTGAAATAATGATCATTAAAATTGAAACCGCTCCAATAAATACTTGGGCAAAGAAGTAGACACCTCTGAGTTGTTCCGTTCCACGTTCTGCCGCCAATTGTGCGCTGGCTTGACTGCTCACTACCTCCCCCGCTTCACCGTAAAACACCTGGCGAACGAGGACCTCAGAGATAAAAATCACCACTAAACCAATGGCTGCATATTTGATATTTTCTTTTTGTTTTTCAGCCACATCTTCGACATTTTTGGTGGTGGTTACCAAACGCACCCCTGAAATGATTATCACCAGTACCGCCACGGTTCCAAGGAAGTAACGGGCAAGATCAACCACATAGAGGATTACACTGGTAATGTTGGAAGCCCCGGGCTCGTAGGAAGAGTTACTGTGACCGATTCCCTGACTATCAAAATCGGAAAGCCCCGTGTTTTTTCGAATAGCATCAAGACCCGAACCAACTGTGGTGGCCGCTTGTGCTTTTACCGTGGGAACGCTCAAGGCATTTGTCCAAGTCACCGTTGAAGTCAGTTGAAACATAACCACACTGATGGCCAGTACACTTATCATTGATCTCAAGATGTTGGTAACTTTTTGGGTCATAGGTTCGTTTTTCGTAAAACTGCTTTCTTTGGAGCTTCCATGTTATTGGGCCGTGACATCACTTGGGACTTCGAGCCCGCTAAAGTTTCCGGCAATAAAAGTAGAAATAATGGCAAATGCACCATAAATAATGATAATTCCGACGATAGAAGCAATGATGAGACGTTTGGCTTTTTCCATGGTTTCCTCTTTTCCCGCTGCAGTCATATACATCACACCACCAATCACGAGCGAAATAATTGCAACTGGTCCGACGATACTTACCACGAGATTTGTAAAGCCAACCAGCTCTTGTACCCCTCGGGCCGCATCAATTGCCGGTTGAGGACCGCCCGTTGAAGGGTAACGGGTGGAATCAAGTTTATAGACCACTTGATTAATAACATTATCGGCAACGATAATGAGGATTAATCCGATGATGTTGTACGTGATGTTCTTTTTATCGAGTGCAATTTTGTCTTCAGATCCGCCCATGGTTACCATACGGAAACTGTTACGTACGAGCATAAGCACCGCGACCCCACCAATAAAATATTTGATAAAAGTGATAATAATTTGAGTTCGTTGACTGAACAGAGTACTCGCACGAACGATATTATTTGGACTGCTTAAGAAATTCCCTTCACAGGTAAAGGCAGTTTGTCCTGGTGGCGTGTATCCACCCGGACCACAACTTACAAAAAGTATTCGAGAAAGTTCGCCGGCCAGACCAACCACGGCGAGGCCGATAATCGCCCATAAAAGATTTGTTCTTTGTTTTGTGTAAACGTCATCATTTCCCCAGCCAGTTACCATACGAATTCCTGAATAGATGATCATGGCAATGGCGAGCGCACCTAAAACATAACGGACATTATTCACCACACCATAGGCAAGTTGAGCAAATTGCGCTTGGGCACTACCACCTGAAACGGGCGCCGGAAGATTACCGTACTGAGATGACCCCGGAAGAAAAAGTACCTGTTTTGTCTGATTCGACTGAGCGGGTGTTTGTGCCAAAACCGCATGGGCATTGATGGAAAGCACAAGAACCATTAGGCTTAACACAATCACGGATTTTTTGATGAGATTCATTCGCGTTGAGAGATAATCCAGATATTATACCAAAAAAAAGCCCTTCCGACAAAGGAAGGGCTTGATTTTTTCTTCGTGAATGAAGAATTACATGTTTACCAATACTTGATAGATCGCAACTGCAACTTCATTTCGGGTCAGTTCTTTTCCTGGTTGGAGCATTTTTGCAGGGAAATTCGGGAACATTTTGTATTTCTCAGCAGCACCAGCATATTTTGCGTACCAATCAGTTGTTTTTACATCAGTATAAGCATATGGAAGGTCAGTGCTTAAACCAAAAGCGAGTGAAATCATTTTGGTAAATTCACCAACTTTTACAGTTTGTGCAGGTACAAAAGTTCCATCTGGATAACCTGCAATCACACCGAGTTCAGCTGCACGTACCACATAACGTTTAAACCATTCAGAGCCGGTAACATCTTTGAAGGTGTTGTTATATGTTTTATCTTCGACTGAAGCATAACGACCAAGGAGGAGGAATTTTGCCGCTTCAGCGCGGTTAACAGGTTTTTCTCCGCCAAAAGTTCCATCTGGATAACCTGCAATAATACCACGGCGGTAGACCTCAAAAATCGCTTTTCCTTCAAGAGTTTCAAGTTTTACATCTTTGAATGGGTTTTCGGTATCATCACCCATTTCCAAAACCGCATCACCGAAGCCAATAACTGGCATCATTTTTTCACAGTAGAGGGTATATTTTTGTTTCGCAAGAACATAATCTTGTCCTTCTTGGCTGTTCGTATATTTTTGAACATTTGCCCAAAGATCTTTACAGTAGGTGGATTCTTTTGAATAGGTTTCAACACTAACACAAAGGTCACCATAAGCTTCTTTTTGATCGGCATTATATTTATCACTCATTTCTTCATATTTGCTGCAAACGTTTTCAACCGGTTTGTCTTCTGGACAAAGGGTTTGATAGGTCGTCATATCGCCAACACCAACTTTACCAAGAGCCGTCATCAATTCTGAACAGTATCCAACCACTGGAAGCGATGTTTCTGTTTGTTCTTCCATGGTGGTTTCTTCGGTTTCCATTTGGGTTTGTTGTGTCTCCTGAGTTTGTTGAGTCATCTGGGTCTCCATTTGGGTTTGTTGTGTCTCCTGAGTTTGTTGAGTCATCTGGGTCTCTTGACTTTGTTGAGTCATTTGAGTTTCCATTTGGGTCTGCTGTGTTTGCTGAGTTTCAACAGCGGCTACTAAAACACTTGTGCTACCAATTGAAGCAAAAGCGAAATTTGTCAAAAGAGTAAGGCTTAAAACCATTGCAGCAACACCTAGCTTACTTACCCCAATTTTGCCTGCATCACGCGACGGCATTTGATTTTTTTCTTCTTTTTTCATGTTAAAAATGAAAATTATAAATTAACGCGTTCGATTATATCCAAGCAGGTGTTCCTCTGGCAATATAAAACATTGTGGATGAAAGTTTTCTTGCATTCCATCAGCATCCTTTGTATACTTCTCGGTGGTTTCGGGGTCTTTTTCAAAGTAGCAAATTTTTCATCAAGATCTGGTTACGAAACATGTTTAATACTTATATTTCCCATGAGCAAAGAGAACACTCCATCAACAAAAAACAGTTCAACCAAGAATGAGGGCGGTCCAGTGAATTATGTTAAGGATAGTTTTGAAGAGCTTCGAAAAGTTACCTGGCCTACCAAACAGCAAGCGATTCGACTCACGATTCTCGTGCTTGGCTTTTGTTTTGCTGCTGCTGCAATCATTGGCCTTTTGGATTTTGTACTTAATTCTGGTTATCGAGCACTTGTTGACACTGTTCCTCCTGCGGTTGTTGAAGAAACACCTCTTACCACCAACCCTATTTCTGAAGTTCAGGTTTCCACTCAAGAGTCCACTCAGCAAGGGACCCAACAGACTTCTCAAGTTACTCAGGCCACTTCTCAGACTCAACAGTAAAAATTCCCCCTCGCATCGTTTCTTCGTTCAATAATTTTTGTTACCATGGCAAAACAAGCAGAAAATACCGGTCGTCATTGGTATGTGGTCCATACCTATTCAGGCTATGAGGATGCAGTACGTGAAGCACTTCTTCAGCGTATCGAATCTCTTGGCATGCAGGAAATGATTTTTGACGTTGTTGTACCGAAAGAAACCCAGATTGTGATTAAAAAAGGAGAACCTAAGACTGAAATGAAACGTATTTTTCCTGGTTATGTTTTAGTTGAAATGATTGTAACCGATGACTCATGGTATGTTGTACGAAACACACCAAACGTTACGGGGTTTGTAGGCTCAGGAACTACACCTGTGCCCGTTTCACCTGACGAGTTCAAAGTGATTAAGAAACGGATGGGTGAAGCCGAACCTAAATTCAAAATTGATTTTGCGGTTGGTGAAAACGTTATTATTCTCGATGGTCCGTTTGTCAACTACGATGGTCTGGTGAATAAAGTTGATGAAGAGAAAGGTAAAATCAAGGTTCTCATTAGCCTCTTCGGTCGCGAAACACCTGTTGAACTTGATTTCACCCAGGTTAAAAAGAAGTAGTCATTGCTGACCCCTCCGTAAGCATGTCCAAATTCAACCTCTTTTCCCTGTTTATTGTTGTGGTCATTGTGGTTGTTTTTGCTGAGATCCTCAGTCATGACTATGAAGGTATCCCTGATTTACGCCAACAGGTTTTTAGTAGTGCTTTACAAACCCAAATTGAGGGCCTTGTGAAACCCCAGAATAGTGCCCCAAAAAAACACACAACGAGTGTTTCAGCCGATACCAAATCTTTACCTGCATTCAATACGCTTCCCGATAATGCAGCGATGAAAATCAAATTTGGACTTATCCAACAAGCGGGTTTTCAAGATATGACACTCCAACGTGTTCCGTTTAATGGGTTCATTTTTGAAGCGCTGGACTTACGCGACCTCAAAAGTGTGAATGTATTTCAACACCACCTCTTAAAAAATAATCAGGAAAAAATAGCTACCCTCTATGAATTTTCATCAAGCAGCTTCCTTCTTTCCAAAGAGGTTTATCTTTTTTTAAAGGAAAAAGCCAAGGGAGCGACCAATGCTTCACTGAACGAAACTAATGAGTTTGGCGACAACTCGTTTTATTTAAATTTTTTGGAGCAAAAGACCCGTGCATTTTTAGTTGTCAACCAAGGGGGGAATGTGTATGCTTTTGCTTACCCGAAGGAATATCATGCCTCGGCCAAAATGCTTCTATCACTATTACCTAAAGTACTCTAAATATTATGGCTAAGAAAGTACACACCATTATCAAACTGCAAATCGCTGCAGGTAAAGCAAATCCAGCACCTCCAATTGGTCCCGCTTTGGGTCAGCACGGGGTAAACATTCCAAACTTCTGTAGTCAATTTAACGCGCTTACCGCACCAATGGGTGATACCATTGTCCCGGTTGAGATTACCGTTTTTGAGGATAAAAGTTTCACTTTTATTACCAAAACACCTCCAGCTGCCGTTTTGATTATGAAAGCTTTAGGGATTCCAAAAGGTTCAGGAGTACCTAATAAGACAAAAGTTGGTACCCTTACGATGGACCAGGTTCGTCAAATTGCTGAACAAAAAATGCCTGATCTTACTGCTGCTACGGTTGAAACTGCTATGAACAGTATTATGGGTACGGCTCGAAGTATGGGAGTAAAAGTTGAATAATTTTTCTTTCATGCCCAAAGCGTCTCTCCATCCGGCTGAACACCATGATAAACATCGTTCGTTTCAAGTGATACGAAATGTTTATCTCTATTTGGTTTCAATGATTGGTCTTATTACCTTTATTATCGGATGTGTGGGAATTACGAATAATGTCCTCATGAATTTTGTGTTTCAAGTGAACGAGTCTGATTATTTTTATGTAAGTCCGCTTGGCACCGGACCTTGTGATGATACGAGTATGTTAAAAAATGCCGATCCTAATGTTCCAGCATTGATGACCCGAACTCCGGAAGAGATAAAAAAATGCGAAGAACGTTTGGAACAGCAGAATCAACAACAGATGAAAAACAGAATTGGTCGAGAGTTTTCAATTTCACTCGCTCAGATTGTTGTTGGCTTACCGGTCTGGTTATTCCACTGGATGATTATCCAACGCGAATACCGTCGGAAAGAGAAAAAAGTTAGCTAAATTTATATCTATTTATGGGAGGCCTTAGGGCCGTTTGCACCATTTAACCCAATATTATATGGCAAAACGTGGAAAAAAATATGAACAAGCTCTTAAGAAGCTTGAAGGTGTTACTGCTGTTTCTCTTGATGAAGCCATTAAGCTTTTGAAAGAAACTTCCGTCACCAAATTTGATTCTAGCTGTGAAATTCACATGAAACTTGGAGTAGATCCAACCCATGCGGATCAGATGGTTCGTTCAACCATCGCTTTACCTCATGGTACTGGTAAAACCGTTCGGGTGATTGCTTTTGTAGCCGAAGATAAAGTAAAAGAGGCAACTGCTGCTGGTGCCGTTAAAGCCGGCATGGATGAGCTTATTGAAGAGATCGTCAAAGGATTTTTGGACTTTGATGTTGCCGTAGCTACTCCGGACGCAATGAAAAGTTTGAGTAAAGTGGCAAAAATTCTCGGTACTAAAGGTTTGATGCCAAATCCAAAGGCAGGAACAGTTACTATGGATATTGAAAAGACTATCGCCGAGATTAAAAAAGGTCGTGTGGAATACCGAACGGACAAACTTGGTCAGATTCACCAGGTATTTGGAAAAGTTTCTTTCACTGAAGATCAGTTGAAAGACAACCTCAAGACTTTCATTAAAGCGGTGGTGGATTCTAAACCTTCAACTGTGAAAGGGACTTATATTCAAAATATTAGCCTTGCGACCACTATGGGTCCTGGCGTAAAACTCGATATGGCTTCAGCGATGACTGAGTTGAAATAGAGTTTAGGAAATTATAAAAAGGCTCGATTCTCTTGTTGGGAATTGAGCCTTTTTTCTTCCACTTACGTTGGTAAAAATTTATCTCCTTAACCTACCATATACCAAGGTGTATCAGTGTCGTTTGGTAGCATGGTTCTATAATAAAGCTGAATATTAAATCCTACCAAAGAATCATAGGAAATAAATACTGCGACCTCTGATGATTTGTGATCACTTTTCGGAAAAATAAAAACCTTGATCGGATCACCAGGTAACTGTTTTTGTTGAGTCACTTTCCCATGATCACTAAAAACTGCTTTTGTTATTGCAGAAAAATCGTTTAATGCGTCTT
Organism: uncultured Candidatus Peribacteria bacterium; assembly: GCA_964624115.1. Classification (GTDB taxonomy): domain Bacteria; phylum Patescibacteriota; class Gracilibacteria; order UBA1369; family UBA1369; genus CAZUXI01. The sequence continues at coordinate 15,798 of CAZUXI010000006.1, read as the reverse complement.
TGAGTTCTTGTATTGAGGTTGGATTGCGCTCTTGAAGATAAATTTCAAGAGCAGTTTTTGCTTGTTGAAGTTCTATTGCTTGTTCAGAATTTTTTTTGACATTTAATTTCTCATCACGTTGAGCAATCAACCGATCATTATCTTCTCTTATCTCTGGAATACTCATATTTACTTCAGGTAACGATATGCTCTCTTTACAATAAAATATTTTTAATATTTTGTCAATTTGCCGTAGTATTTTAATCGCCAAAGACTGTAATTTTCTTGATGAGTGAATTGGTATATGGCGAACAACCCGCGAGAACTTTCGTTCCCGCGGGTCAGGTCTTGTCTTGCCTGCTCGGGCCGGAGTGAGGGCGTGTGAGATTGTCTCACTCCGGCTGTGGTTCACTTGCGCTTGGCTCGGGGCTTTTTCGCGCCTCGCACCTTGCTTGCGGGACGCTTGGCGGCTGACTCGGATTCGAGCTTGTTGATGAGGTCCGTGAGGCGCTTACCCGGTTTTTTATTACGGGTTTTGACTGCAGTTGAAACGCTGATCAAGAGCGATGGAAATCGACGAAGGAGATCCAGGAGCTTGGTGTCTCCGCAGGTTTGGAGTTCCGCGGGCTTGTCCAGCTGTGCTGGCAGCCAGGCTTGAACCTCAGGATGGGACAAGTGCGTCAGTCCCAGGAGCACTTGAAATGGAGGGGTTGCCCGCTGGAGCTCCTCAAGATGAATGAGCTGCTCACTGACGCACGGGACGATCCACTCGCCGTCATGTTCCTTGATGGGGCTCTGTTGAGCTACCCACTTCTGGAATTGTTTCTTTTGCTCAGCCGTTTCAGGCCAAACACGACGCCAGGACCAGTGCATGGCCGTACGACGGGCAGCGTCCCAGAGCAAGTGAAGCTGAGACGCCGTGAGCGGGAGAAGGTTTATCTCCAGGCTCGATGTCTTGTAGAGGACGTAGAGGAAATTCTCCACTACCCCAACGAGCACCTCGTCTTCAACCTTCCCATGGAGACCTACGAGCGCTTCCAGCACTTCCTGCCGCTGAGTTTGCAGGCGCTCTACACTCGCGAGGAGTTTTTTTCCTAGCTCGATAAGCTTGGTAACTGCCTCAGGGTTGACCTGAACGACCTGCCCGCAGGCCCGGAAGAATTCACGGGGGTTGCACTCGTGGCAGTTGCGATCTTTTTGGAGATCGGCATGCAGTTTGGTGAGCTCGTCACTCGTCACATCTCCCTGGAGGAAACGCTCGTAGAGTGGGGTTTTGCTCCGGTAGAGGGCCAGCAGTTCGGTGTTACCCGTGAGACGGGCGAGGCTGCCGATGTGGTCGGGCTTGAGTTGTGTGAGACGAGATTTCCCCTCTGCGCGTAGGTTCTCGTACACATAATTAAGGTCTTCATGCCCGATGTGCCCCATCCCTTGGAGCTCAAGGAGATGCTCCCAGCTTCCGCTCTTCGCCTGAGCGAGGTGGAAGAGTACCCGCTGCTTGAGCTCAGGATAGAGCTTGAGCAGCAACGGCACCGTGAAATACTGCCTCGAGTTTTCATCGAGTAGGTCTTCAACCACGAACGATCCCGGCTCGAGAAGAAGGAGCGTAATGGTGATGTCCCAGTCGCTCTTTCGGTTGCCCCAGTTGAAACGGGGACGTTTGTTTTGCTCGATTCGGTCGAGCGCGATTGCGAGGTCGTATCCGCGAGGGTATTCATCGCGGTTCTTTTCGCTCACTGCCGCTTCAGCGTGGCTCTTGGCCTTTTCAGGCGCAAGGAGGTGAAGCAGCAAGAAGCGATAAAGGCTCTTTACTGGGTACACTTCAAGTACCTCAGCAAGGAGAGCTTTACGCCCCTCCCAGGTGGCCGCGCCCAAGCGCGGCTCGACCTCTTTCCCAGTTTTCACTGGGGGTGGGTCATGGTTTGATGTGGACATGACAACCTTTCGCGGCAAAGCCGCATTGGAGTGAAAATATGTTAGTAAAGCGAAGCACGGCAAGACATCTGTCCGGGCACGATTAGGGAAAATTTCTCGGATTACTCTGAGCTTTTTTACACCTTTTCTCGCACGGACAAATTTTTACCGGCTTCGACTTTTCTGGTTTTTCAAAGGGCGCTCGTGAGAGAGTGGAGCGCAAAATAGGTACATTTACTACTTTTGTCAATAATAAACGGATTGGAAGATCCATCGACAGCGCTTTTCATAATCTTCGATCTTTGCTCCCAATTACTCAGATTCTTGAGTTCCTTCTGCGCCACAGGCGTTAAAGATGAGCTGTTCGAAGTTGGGGTTGTCTTTTTTGAAGAGGAGTTCGTAGGAGGTGCCGTTTTTGCATTTGATGGTGATGCGGTTTCTGGACTCCATGCTGACGTTTTCGACGGTTGGGGATTGTTTGAGTTCTTGGATTTTTTGGTCGAAGCTCAGTCCCCCACTTTGGAGATAGTAGATGAGGGCGGCGGTGCTGATGAGCACCGCTATGATGATGGGGAGGTTTTGTTTGAGGCGTTCGGACATGGTGGGGCTGGTTTCTTTAGGGAACGTTGGGGACTGTTTGTGGCTGGAGGACTCGTTGGTGTTCGAGTTCGAGGGCGGCTTTGAGGGCGGTGAGGGCGACTTCGAGTTGGCTGTGGTCGGGTTCTTTGGTGGTGAGGCGTTGGAACATGAGCCCGGGGAGGGTCAGAAGGTTTACCAAGCGGTTTTGTTGGTTTTTGGCGGAGAAACGGAGGAATTCGTAGGAGATTCCGGCGATGAGGGGGAGGAAAAGGACGCGGATGCCGAAGTTGGTATAAAAGTCGGGGTGTCTTGGAACGAAGGTATAGATAAAAATACTGAGCATGAAGACGACGAGGATGAAACTGGTGCCGCAGCGAGGGTGGAAACGGGTTTGTTTGGCGGCGTTTTCTGGGGTGAGTTCGAGGCCGCGCTCGTAGGTAAAGATGGATTTGTGTTCAGCGCCGTGGTATTGGAAAACACGTTTGAGGCTTGGGGTGAGACCGAGAATGCCAATGTAGGTCACAAAAAATACGGTTTTGATGCCGCCGTCGATGAGGTTGTACACGAGGTAGTTGTCTTTAATGACCGTAGAGCTTTTGCTGAGGAGGTCAGTAATCCAGAGGGGGAGAAATTTGAAGAGGAAGAGGCTGAGGCCGAGGGCAAAAACAATGGAAAATACAAAAGATGCGGTGGTGATGATTTGTTCGGTTTTGGAGATTTTTGGGGTAGTGTCGGTTTCGGTTTTGGTGTTGATGGTTTCGGCTGGGGTTTCGTCGAGTTGGACTGTTGCAGAAAAGTTGAGCATTTTCATGCCGATGATCATCATTTCAAAAAGGTTCACGACTCCTCGGACAAAGGGAACTCCAAGGAAACGGAAGCGAACTCCGATTGATTTGAAGGGGTCTTTTTTGATCGTGAGATCGCCGCTGGTTTTGCGGACGGCCGCGGTGATGAAGTTTGGGGAGCGCATCATAACGCCTTCGATGAGGGCTTGGCCGCCGACGGCGAAGTCGATTTTGGGGAGGGTTTGGGTGTTTAAGGTTTCTGACATGCGAGGTGAATAATTTTTTTGAGAATTTTTTCTGTTCGTTTCTTGACGGTACTTTACTCGAAAAACTGAAGGTTGTACACTTCGGCTGTTTACGTTTTTTCTTCTTATGAAAATTAAAGTTCAGCGGATTGATAAGGATTTACCGCTTCCGAAGTATGAAACTCGGGGTTCGGTGGGGCTGGATTTGATTGCGCGGGTGGATACAGTGATTGAAGCGGGGAAGATTGTTTTGGTGCCGGGGAATTTGGTGGTGGAGGTGCCGGAAGGTTACATGCTGGTGGTCGCTTCCCGAAGTTCGACGCCGATGAAAAAGGGTTTAATACCGCCCCATGGGATTGGGATTATTGATCAGGATTATTGTGGACCTGAAGATGAGATTAAGATTCAGGTTTATAATTTTACGGATGAGGCCGTTGAGGTGAAACGGGGGGATCGGATTGCGCAGGCGGTGTTTGTGAAAATTGATCGGTTTGAATTGCTGGAAGAAGAGTTGGTGAGGAAAGATTCGCGAGGGGGGTTTGGGAGTACTGGTTAAAAAAATTTATGAAAGGTGCTTTTATTGCTTTGTATGGGGTGAATAATATTGGGAAGTCGACACAAGCGAAGCTTTTGGTTGAACGATTGCAGCGAGAAGGTTTTGATGCGGTGCTTTTGAAGTATCCCATTTATGATTTGGAGCCGACGGGGCCTGAATTGAATCGGATTTTACGGGGTGGAGAGGTACAGAAGATTTCGGAATTGGAATTGCAGGAACTTTATTGTCTGAATCGGCGGGATTTTGAACCGCAGCTTCAGCAAATGATTATGGATGGGAAAGTGGTGATTGCTGAAGATTATATTGGTACAGGAATGGCTTGGGGGATGGCGAAAGGGTTGAGTTTGGATGAGGTTTTGGAATTGAATAAGGGATTACTTGTTGAAGATTTATCGATTCTTATTGAAGGAAAACGTTTTACGGAAGCGCAGGAGAAACAGCATATTCATGAACAGAATAATGGTTTGATTACTCGAGTGACTGGAATTCTTCATGATTTTTCTGGGAAGTTGGGTTGGGGAAAAGTGGATACGACTTCGATTGAGGAGACGCATGAGAAGATTTGGAAATTGGTGAAAGCATTTTTAGATACGAGGAAAGTTTAGGAAATACTATTAGAATTGGAGGCTCCAACGCTTGCTTTGGAAACAACGTTCGTTTTTGCCATGAATTTTTTAATTTGTTTCACCCGAAGTTTATGGTAGTTTTGAGTTACTTTTTTCTTCTTTTCAGCCATGCAACTTCTTGATGGTAAACTGGTAAGTGAAGCGGTCTATTCTCGTTTAAAAAATGAGGTGGATGGCCTCAAAGACCAGGGCGTTGTTCCTTTTTTAGTTATTGTGCTGGTGGGGAATCATCCTTCTTCGCTTTCTTATATTCGGTCGAAGTTAAAAAATGCCGAGAAGATTGGGGTAAAAACCGAGTTTTTGCATTATGAAGAGGGTACGATTGATACGGATGGTTTGGCGAAAAAAATTGTGGAACTGAATGGGCAAAAAGATGTTCATGGAATTTTGGTGCAGCTTCCGCTTCCGGATTCGATTGAGAGTGAAAAGATTGTTCAGCTGGTGGATCCGAAAAAAGATGTGGATGGGTTTTCTGCGCTTCAGGTAGGGCAAATGTTTTTGGGGAAAGAGCAGGAAGATTTGACGCCGTGTACGCCGATGGGAGTGATTCGGATGCTTGAACATTATGGAATTGACGTGGTGGGGAAACGGGTGACGGTGGTGGGATCGAGTAATATTGTGGGGAAACCGCTTGCAGTGATGTTGACCAATCGGAAGGCAACGGTGACGGTATGCCATAGTAAAACGGTGGATTTGAAGGCGGAATGTTTACGAGCCGAAATTTTGATTGTGGCGGTGGGGAGACCCGGATTTATTACTGCTGATATGGTAACCGAAGGCGCCGTTGTCATTGATGTGGGGATTAACCGTGTGGACGAAAAAATTGTTGGTGATGTGGATTTTGATCATGTTTCTCAGAAAAGTTCGTATATTACTCCGGTACCTGGGGGGTGTGGCCTTATGACAGTCGCGTGCTTGATGGAAAATGTGGTGAAAGTTGCAAAAAAAGGTATAATCATGACATAAAATTGACGCCCTCTTTTATTTTTCCTTATTTTTTCTCGTATGTGTGGGATTATTGGCATCATGGCAAACCAGCCGGTTTCACAGGAATTGTATGACGGGTTAGTGGTGCTCCAGCATCGAGGGCAAGATAGTGCGGGGATTATGACGTTTGATGATCATTTCCATCTAAAAAAAGGGAATGGGCTTGTTCGGGATGTCTTTCATACGAAAAACATGGTGCGATTAAAAGGGAATATGGGTATTGGCCATGTGCGGTATCCGACTGCCGGTTGTTATGATGCTGCGGAAGCACAACCGTTTTATGTGAACTCCCCTTTTGGGATCTCTTTAATTCATAATGGGAATCTCACGAACTATGATGATTTAAAAAAAGAGGTTACCTCGGTGAATAATCGTCATTTAAATACAAAATCGGATTCAGAATTGTTGTTGAATGTGGTTGCCAATGAGATGCTGGATCTTAAAGAAAGTACGCTCACCCCAGAGCTTTTGTTCAAAGCCATGGAAGGTGTTTTCAGACGTTTAAAAGGGAGTTATTCGGTCATTGTCATGATTGCCAATTATGGATTATTGGCTTTCCGTGACCCGTTGGGCATTCGTCCACTTTGTTACGGAAAACGAGAACCTGGCTTAATGCCTGAGTATGCCTTTGCTTCTGAGAGTGTGGCGTTGGACACTTTAGGGTTTGAAATGGTGGATGACATTCAGCCGGGAGAAGCGGTATTTATTGATATGCAACGTCAGGTGTTTCGGAAACAGGTGGTGAAAAAGAATTGGGCTCCGTGCATTTTTGAGCATGTGTATCTTGCGCGTCCGGATTCGATTATTGATAAGGTGAGTGTTTATAAGGCCAGAATGCGCATGGGGACTTCCCTCGCCCAGCAGATTAAAGCCGCCAATTTAGATATTGATGTCGTGGTACCTGTTCCTGATTCTGCTCGCAGTTCAGCACTTACTTTGGCTCAAGAATTGGGCATTCGCTACCGTGAAGGTTTGATTAAGAATCGTTATATTGGGCGTACGTTTATTATGCCCGGACAAGAGATTCGGAAAAAGTCGATTCATTATAAATTGAACCCGATTAAACTCGAATTACAGGATCGTAATGTTTTGCTCGTTGATGATTCGATTGTCCGAGGAAATACTTCCAAAAAAATCATTGAGATGGTGAGAGCAGCAGGAGCGAAAAAGGTTTTCTTTGCTTCATGCGCACCTCCGCTCATCAATCCGTGCGTTTATGGTGTTGATATGCCTTCTCGCAAAGATTTTGTGGCGAATGATGCAACTACGGAAGAGATTGCTCAAGAAATTGGTGCCGATATGCTTTTTTATCAAAAAATTGAGGATTTATTGGAAAGTGCGATTAAGGGGAATCCGGATGTCACCAATTACTGTTATGCTTGTATGGGAGGGAAATATCCGACTAAAGATATTACTGAAGAGATGTTACAAAAAGCGGAAATTGATCGAAATGTGCTTCCCCACCGGTCGGAAATTTATGATACTGAGAACGATGAACGGGGAAAAGATGAACAACTTCCGTTCATTTGAATCATCCCTTATTTAGTATCCTGATGAGGATTTCGGTCTTCATGGTGTTTTTGTTTTTGTAATTCTTTTGTCATTATTTTGTAATACACCATCGTATATTTGGTTATACTGGTTGATCACTTTTGGCATTCCTCAATATTGATTGATATATGTCAATTTCATGATATAATAATTAGATTTGACCCAAAAATTATGAATAATACTGCTCGTGTTCCTGACGAAGATAATGGACAAAACCTTCCAGCGCCTGAAGAGGCAAGTGCTGAGAATGCAGTTCCCACCAGTCTTGCTCCACATTCAATGGTTCGAAATGGTGACAGTTTTCAGACTTGGTTAGAACATGTCCGCTTAGAAAACTTACAACCACCAGCTGAGCTTCCGAAGGCAAAATCTCCCGAAGGCGTGGTAACGGAAATTCGAAGACTGCTTGAAGGACAAGAATTTCAGGATAGTACACTCTTTTCCGCAGAAGAGCTTTTGCGAGGGATTTTGGATAAACAACGCCGAAGGTTACCTTTAGGACTCACTTTGATCGGTGGTCGGAGTACAGTAACCCCTGATAGTTCATTGGTTCGTGCTGAAGTCCAGAGTCCTGAAGGAAACGCTCTCATCTACAGTGGACTCCCATCCCCACGTGGAAAAGCTCAGTCAACTCATATCCCTACTCCACGTGAAAGTGCGGTTATGTATGATGATTCACATAATGGGGAAATGACCCTCGTTCTTTGTCATACATCCGGCGACTTTCCTGCTGACATTGAGGTCGCTAAACTTTCTGCCGTAAGCGCCGCGCATGATTTGCTCGTTGGACGTGCTCCCAAAGAAAACCGGATGCGGGTTGAAGAAATCATCGAAGATTTACTGCAATTGGGCTTGGTACTTCATGAAAATGACCAGTTGGGATTGCGTGAAACTGCACCTATTTCTGTTTCGTTTGTACGCTTAAGTAAAGATAATGTTTTGGAGATTGTTCAACGTGGGAAACAAGCAAATTTAGTTCTGGTTATTGATGCTGACGGAAATGTCATCAACTGGCAGCGGAAATATGTTGACACACTCGCCGATGCTTACGGAGAAATTGACGGGAAAGAGGTCCCCGAATCCAAACGACGTGAAGTTTACGATCGCATTGTTCAAGAAACTTTTAATACCCCTTATAAAATTCCCGTTGAACCGGGTACGCGTGTCATGGTTTTGCCTGCATCCAGTCGTCAGATTTTAGAAACTCAATTCCGTGAGGAGCTCGGAGAAAAAGTTCATGAACCTCATTTTGATTTTAACGAACGGTTTCAGCGTTATGTTGGAACATATGTGTTGGTTTCGGAAACTTCCCTTCAACACCAAGCTGAAGGACTCTTAGAACATCAGCGTGGACTTGAACAGACTCGAAATAATGAACCACTCTTCACGAGCTATACGGTTGCTGCCCTCGAAGTCCCAAAGAAAGACTAAGGAGTTGTGCTCTTCATCGCGAATGAATTTGACTTGAAGATTTAAGGGTGTTATTAAGTAATCCTTATTTCATAACCTCACGCGATGGGGCAGATTCCTCTTGATAACGACGGAAGAAGCCATGAGTTTTTTCGTGAAGCTGACATTCTTCCTGTCCAAACACCTGATGAGGAACAAAAGTGTCGTGATTTTATTACCGGAATAAGGAAGTCGATTTCAAGAAAAACGGTTGGTACAACAGAAATTATTCAAATGTCGCCCGCGGCTTCTGAAGTTGAACGGATCGTAACGACCGGTTTTTCCGATTATTCTCAACGAAATACTTTATTTCAACTCTTTGAAACGGCACAACGACTCCGTATTGACCTTACCCCAATGTATCGAAAGATTGAGACTGAAGATGATTTTGATACTTTTTTACAAAAGATTCAGATTTATTTGCGACTTCTTCAACAGGGGATCATGAGTCGTGATGGTTACGAACCCAATGTTCACTTGCTCTTTGCTGATCATGATCTTCGAAAAGAAGCTGAAAAATTTGGTAATCGTTTTCATCACCTTGCCTCGCTGCAAGGATACAAAGAGCAATATAAGGAAAAACTGGAAGGACTGTGTCAGTGGCTGCAAACGGTGATTGGGTTAATGCATGAAACCGCACTCTCCAACGAGGAAGGTGTTTTGGAGTGACGAAAGACCTTGGAGGATCCAATGTTTGCGTTTAAAATAAGCGTAAGATTTTTGCCAAATATTATTTATGACCAAGGTACTTCTTATCGGACAAGGGGCTCGAGAACATATTCTTGGGGAAAGTTTTGTAAAAGGTGGAGCACAACTGTTTGTTTTTGGAAAAACGAGGAACCCAGGATTGATCCGTCTGGCTGAGCATTTTGAGGTTGGTAATGTTATGGATTTTACTGCTGTTCGTGAGTTTGCGAAAAAGATTCAGCCAAATTTAGTTTTTATTGGCCCCGATGATCCGATTGGCGGTGGCCTTGCTGATGTTTTGGTTGAAGCCGGGTTTCGGGTAGTGGCTCCGCTTCAAACGGTTGCCCGATTGGAGGCATCAAAGTCGTTTACGAGGGATGTGATTGAAAAATATGAATTAGGAGTTAATCCGGCATTTCGGACCTTTTATGAGCCAATGGGAATGCGCGAATTTATGGAAAAACTTGATGGAAATTATGTGGTGAAGGCCGATGGGCTTATGGGGGGGAAGGGTGTCAAAGTTTCTGGTGAACACCTGAAGAGTCTTGATGAAGGTTTGGCCTATGCCGAAGAATGCCTAATTGCTGCTGGGAAAGTGGTAATCGAAGAAAAACTGATTGGCCAGGAGTTTAGTTTGATGAGTTTTGCTGATGGAGTTTCAACAGGGGTGATGCCGGCAATACAAGATCATAAACGGGCGTTTGAGGCTGATTTTGGTCCGAATACTGGCGGAATGGGAACATACTCTTATCCGGATCATTCGCTCCCCTTTTTGAGGCTTTCTGAGGTACAGGATGCGGCCGAGATTACCCAGCGGCTCATGAAGGTTTTAGAAGAAGAGACAGGGGTTCAGTACAAAGGAATTATGTATGGTGGTTTTATTGCGACCAAGAACGGGGTAAAAGTTATTGAGTATAATGCGCGGTTTGGTGATCCGGAGGCTTTGAATGCTCTTTCTTTATTGAATACAAATTTTGTTCAGGTGTGCGATGCTATTTGGAACGGCGATTTGGGGAGTTTGGCGCTGGATTTTGCTCATAAGGCAACTGTTTGTAAGTATGTGGTACCAGAAGGGTATCCTGATGAACCGCGGAGTGGTGAGCGAATTGAGATTCATGAATTGCCGACTGGGGTAAAACTTTATTTTGGGAATGTGGATCAGAAAGAGGATGGGCTTTATTTGGGGAGTTCGCGCGCTGTGGGCCTGGTGGGCGTTGCGGATACCATCGAAGAAGCGGAGCAATTGGCGGAGGTCGGTTGTGGTTCAGTGAAAGGACCGGTCTTTCATCGGAAGGATATTGGAACACAGCCGCTTATCCAGAAGCGAGTTGAGATGATGAAGCAGATTAGAGGATAGGAAAGCTCCCGAAGATTTTGAGCTTGGCGGTTTTTTGCTTCATTTGGGTGAGAACTTTTTGCGCTTTGGGCTCGTCGGCTTTTCCTTGGAAATGAAGGAAAAAGATATGATTCCCGAGATCGGTTTTGCTAGGGCGGGATTCAATTTTGGTAAGATTTATCTTATTTTCCGAAAATAGACCAAAGATTTCGTAGAGGGTGCCAGGACGGTCTTTGTGGAAGGTAAACGCGATGATGGATTCGTGAGCTTTTTTTGCGAGTTTTTCCAGTTGCGGAGTAGAATTTTTTGATTTTTCAATAACGATGAATGTCGTTTTATTCTCGTGATGGTTTTGGATGTCTTTTTTAAGGATGTTGAGTTGTAGTTTTTTTGCAACTTCGAGTGGGACGATAACCGCTTGGGTGCGATTACTTTGACCGACCATGCGTTCATAGGCAGTCATTGTTGAAGCTGAACTTTCATGAAAAGCTGAGGGGAGTTGTTTTTTTAAAAAGGTGGAACATTGATTGAGTGCTTGTTCATGTGAAGCAATTGAGGTAATTTCTTTTATCCTTACGCCCGGCATGGCCACAAGAGCGTAGGTGATTTTTTGACTTATTTGCATTACTACTTTTACCTGCTGGGTAAAAAGTTCGTCGTAGGTTTCACGGATAGTGCCTTGAAGGAGATTTTCAATCGGTATAATTCCTTGTTTTGCATGCCCGTTAGTAACTGCTTGAAATACTTCCTTAATACTTCCGAAAAGCGTTTTCTCTCCTTTTATGGCGCAAAGTGTGCGATATTTTTCAGCTGCCAAATCGGTATTGGTCTGTTTGGGGCCTAAAGCTGCAAGGGCAACATTCAACTCAGCTTGATCATTTTTTTTGTACGATCTCTGGCGACGATTTTGGAGGAGGCTAAAGATAACACTGTTGGTATCTTGGAGTGCCTCTGTCGTGTAACTTTTGAGGTGTGAGGCAGCCTTTTGAAAGTACTGATGGAACTTTTTTTCATCATGCTGAGTATTAATCACGAGGAGTTCTTGGAGCCTTTTTTGGTAGCTGGAGAGAATAGGTTCAGCATAGGGGTTTTGAAGTTGAATTTGAGCGTAAAGATCGGGATCTTGGGCAAGGAGACGGGCGACAAAAGCGAGTTTAAGTTCAGAAGCCGGTCCCGCAAAAGCTAGATATTCTTTGAGAGGGATTTTGAGTTCTTGAAGGGTTTTGCCAAAGGCAATGTCGGAAAAGTGCACCAGGGCTTGAACGATAGCCATTATTTGGTCATGTTTTTCAGGAGAAATTTCTATGATTTTAGCCCCTTTTTGAGTAAATAATTTATTCAAGTATTGAAAACCCGGGGATGCTGCTTTTTTTCTTCCTTTTGGGAAACAAGCGATGATGGTTTGGCCAGGGAGTGAATTTGTATGACTGAACATTGGGTGCAAGCCAAAGACGTCACCATTGGCCTTTTCCATTTCCTTGAGGGGAAAAACTTTGAGTGAGGTAAAGTCAGTGAGGGTTTGATGTGGTTTGATTAAATGTACTATTTTTTTGATCACATCAGCGGTTTTTCCGATGGGGACAGAAATGATGATAATGTCAGATTTTTTGATTAGCTGCTCGTTGGTGAGTTTGGTTCTGTGGTCTGAAACAAACACCTTATGACCTGTTTCAGTAAAGAGTTTCGCAAAGTACTCCCCCATTTTCCCACGACCGCCAATGATACCAATGACAGGTTTGGATGATGAGGTATATTTCTTGGTAGCCATGGGAATTTGGGTCTAACGATTTGTTTTTCTGGTTTAAATTTTAGTTTTTTTTAGAGCAAAACAAAAGCCCCGTTTTTGAGACGGAGCTTTTGGGGCTAATATTTCTTGGATAACTTTTTACTCTTCTTAGTAAGAATAGTAATAGTTATAGTTCATATCGTAGTTACTGTAGTCGCCATATTTATACAATTTTTTCATTTCAAAGTTGTAGAAAAGATTGGCAACTTCACCACGAGTCATTGGCTGGTCAGGATAGAATTTGTTTAATCCATCACCAGACATCAAACTGTTATCAATCGCATAGCAGACGTATTTATTGTACCAAGCGTAGTTTTCAGTATCAGAGAATCCATTTGAAGTACAATATGGCAAGCTTACATTTACAGCTTCAAGGAAGATTCGAAGGAGCTCAACACGGTTCACTGTTTTACCTGGTTTGAAACTACCATCTGGATAACCACGAATGATACCGTAGGCTTTTGCAGTTCGGAGATAAGGCATGTAGTAACTATTTTTTACCACATCCCAGAATCCAAGGTTGCTTCCATCATCTTTCATGATCTTCACGCCAAGTGCGAGGAGAACAACACGTGTGGTTTCAGCACGATTGATTGGTGAGTTTGGACCAAAGGTACCATCTGGGTAACCTTGGAATACTCCACGAAGCTTGAGGTATTCAATTGCTTTACAGTAAGCGCTGCTCTTTGGAACATCAGTAAATCCTGCACAGTAGCCACCGTTATCATCAGGGAAACCAATGATGATTCCATCGGTATCCACTTCAATGTAACGATATGCCACTTCATCTTTATTTCCTTTTTCTGCAGTAATTTTGAAGCGATACACATCGTCTTTTACGATATCGTTATCGGCATCACGACCGTTCCAGAATACACCGTAGTTGTCGTCTTCATCGTACTCTTTGGTTACAAGTGTGCGGAGTACTTTTGAACCATCAAGGATTTGAACTTTTACGTTTACATTGTCTTCAAGAACGTCGAAGGAAATTTTTCCTTTTTCACCATCCTTTGGATCAAAATAATCAACGTCAGTTTCTACGTTATCGATGAGATCACCATAATCGTCATCGTCGTTATTGTTATTGTCAGTGTTTCCATCTGTATCAACGGTTGTATCTTCGTATTCAACCTGATCGTCATTTCCTTTTTCAGCTTTAATTTTGAATTGATAATCACCATCGTCAACGATGTCATTATCATCATCACGACCATTCCAAGTCACAATGTTGTCGTTACTTTCATCGTAGTTCATACCATCAACGAGTTCACGAACGGTGTCACCATCTTCGTCGATAATTACAATGGTAATATCGGTATCATCGTTTTCAACGTCAAAGTAAAGTCGTGCACGTTCACTCTCGGTTGGATCAAAAGTTGCATCTTTTACTTCAAGATTTGAAATGAGATCGTCTGAGTTGTTATTATCGGTTGAATCAGTATCAACACGAACTTGGCTTCCTTCAACATCTTTGAGATCACTGTCGTTTTTGTTGGTTGCAGTAATACGATAGGTATAGGTATCGTCAGCAACCTGATCATCGTCTGAATCGTAACCATCCCAAGATACACGACATTCGTCGGTACAATCTTTGGTGGTATCGAGGAGTTTTACTACTACGTCAGCTGAAGTAGAAGTTGTGAATACTGAGGTATCAAGAATTTCTACTTTTACTTTTGCTTCACGATCAACTTTGAAAACGATCGTTGTACTTTCGTCGTCAGGGTTAAATGGTGATTTGGTAACATAGTGTGAAGTGATCACGGGTGTTCCGTTGGTTGGTGTAACTGAGTCGTAGTCAATGGTTACGTCACCTTCACGAGTTTCGGTACCTGCTGAGTTGGTTGCGGTGAGTTTGTAACGATAAGCCTTTTCAGGATATGGGTTTCCATTGCTATTTTTTCCATCCCAGTAGAAACCTTTTGAACATCCACCTACTGAGTTTGTGGTAGAAGTAAGTGTTTCAATTGGGTTTGTCGTTGAAATGCTTGTATCGTAAATTGCTGCTGTTACTGTGGTTGGAGAGTTCGTTGCAGTATAAGAGATCAATGTTTGTTCGTTGTTGGGATCAAACGGATTTTCACTTAAAGCAATACAACTAAAACTTGGTTTAGTTTCTGTAGGTGTTGTTGAAACACTTACTGAGAATGAACCAGTTTTTTCATCACCAACGGTTACGCCGTTGATTACTGCTTCAGCAGATACTTTATAATAGTAAGTACCGTTTGGAACGTAGTCACCATTGGTCTTTTTCCCGTTCCATTTGATTGGGAAAGTTGACTGAGTGGTACCTACTGGTTTATTTGTTGCCCCAAGTACTTCGTAGACAAATCCAGAGGTACTAAAGGTTGAACTGTCTGACACGAGTACTTTGAGTACTGAATCATTGTTAACGATTTTATAATTAAAATCGATAGTACCCTTCGTCGGGTCGTAAGGGTTTTTAGAAACAGATACGTCAGTCAAAAGATCGACGGTATTGGTTTCCAATGCTTGAGCAACAGGACTCAGCACCATGAGTGCCATAATGGCCATGATGCCAACTTTCTGTACCCAGTTCTTAAGGGTATTGGACATATGAATAAAATTAATTAATGTGAATAAATATTGTAAGGTGACGTCCTCTTATAACTCAGTTCGTTGACAAATATTACCAAAATCTCTGTTTTTTACACTCTTTTCTTTTCGTTCTCGGACATTGGCAGATGATATTACTAAATATTGCCACACATTGTCAAGGTAATTATTTCGAGTTTTATACTACAGATTCTTTCCCGCCTGTTTTAGTTGACAGCTGTGGGGTAACTCACTTATATTACTCACGCTTTGTATTCTAAAAATAATTATGCCCGTCATTCGATCAGCAAAAAAGAAGGCTCGACAAGCGGTTAAACGCGAAGAGCGGAACCAAGGAACTCGAACAAAAGTAAAAACTTTTGTAAAAAAAGTTTTAGTTCTCAGTAAAACAAAAGCTGAAGAAGCTCAAAAACTTCTTCCTGAAGCTTTCTCTGTCATTGATACTGCAGCTAAGAAAAACCTCCTTCACAAAAATAATGCTGCTCGAAAAAAGGCTTTGTTGAGTCGTGCAGTGAACCAGGGAATGAAAAAATAAGTTTTCAAGAAATTGTTATTGGGCTGATCCACTTTTCTCGTTATAATGGGGTCAGTCCTTTTTAGTTGCGAGGACTTAAGTATGAGGGCCTGTAGCTCAGTGGTCAGAGCAGTCGGCTCATAACCGATTGGTCGCTGGTTCAATCCCAGCCAGGCCCACCATCAAACATCTCTCCGAAATGGAGGAATTTTTGTTTTGCGCGAGAAACG
>CAZUXI010000005.1:0-77816 GCA_964624115.1 uncultured Candidatus Peribacteria bacterium | reverse complement strand
TTCAGCTGCTCCATGATATTCTTCCTGATTTGGATATGGTTTTGATTATGAGTGTTAATCCTGGTTTTGGTGGTCAAAAATTTATTGATCAGGCGATAGAAAAGATTCGTGAATTGCGAAAAATGGCCCCAAATATCGATATTCAGGTTGATGGTGGAATTCAAGAAGAGACGGCGCGGCTTTGTAAGCAGGCCGGGGCTAATATTCTAGTGGCGGGAACTTCGATATTTAAGGCAAAAGACCGTAAGGTCGCTATTGAAAGCCTTCGAAATGCGTAAATTGTTCTGGAAGTTTTTCTGGTGCGCCCGACACGATTCGAACGTGTGACCCCCAGCTCCGCAAGCTGATGCTCTATCCAGCTGAGCTACGGGCGCATGTGTGTTTTCAGCGTTTTCCTTATAACCTAGTTCAACCTTTTTGACAACTCAACTTTTTTCACGCCAGTTATCTTGAATTGACCGTCGATTTGTTATGAAAGAGTAAAGTTTTTTATATAAAAAATCAGGACGCCTGACCAGGCAAGAATAAAAGTTTGGAACTTCTTGACGGGGGGAGTGGGAAAGATTATCTTAGACCACGCTTCAATATTTAGTAATATATTAAGGCTCTAGCTACTATATATAGTATATATATGGTTTTTATAGGGTAGCTTGTGATATCAATTTTTTAACGATTTTTTATGGTTTCATCTTCCCAGAATTCCCTGCGGGCGAAAGATTTTCATACAAAGCTTGAGGATCGAGTTGGTAAGGGTTTGAAAATTCAACGCTTTTTTACTGAGGAAGGTAAAGATGCTTTTGATTCTTTTGAATATGAAAAAAGAACTTCAAGGATTACAAATCCTGACGGATCGGTTGTTTTTGAAATGAAAGACTTGGAAGTCCCGACTTTTTGGTCTCAGGTAGCCACTGATATTTTGGCTCAAAAATATTGTCGTAAAAAGGGAGTTCCTCAACGTGATGAGAATGGAGAATTAAAAAAAGACGAAAAAGGGAATCCGGTTTTAGGTCCTGAAAATTCTGTGAAGTTGGTCGTTAATCGGTTGGCTTCTACCTGGAGACATTGGGGTGAGCAGGCTGGATATTTTAACTCTCCCGAAGATGCGCAGGCTTTTGAAGATGAAATCAAGTACATGTTGACCGCTCAGATGGTTGCCCCGAACAGCCCGCAATGGTTTAATACCGGTTTGGCTCATGCTTATGGTATTACCGGGGAAGCACAGGGGCATTATTATGTGGATCCTGAAACTGATAAGTTGACGAAATCAAAAGATGCTTACACCCGGCCGCAGCCACATGCATGTTTTATTCAAGCGGTAAGTGATGATCTTGTGAATGATGGTGGTATTTTTGATTTGGTGGTTCGTGAAGCTCGTCTCTTTAAATATGGTTCGGGAACAGGTACTAATTTTTCCCGTCTTCGTGGCGCGAATGAACCACTTTCTGGTGGTGGAAAATCTTCTGGTTTGATGAGCTTTTTGGCTGTGTTGGACCGCGCTGCTGGTGCTATTAAATCTGGTGGTACAACTCGACGTGCTGCTAAAATGGTTTGTCTCGATATGGATCATCCGGAAGTCGAAAACTTTATTGAATGGAAGGTTATCGAAGAAGAAAAAGTTGCGGCTTTATATACTGGGTCACACCTTTGTTATGAAGAGCTTTATAAGATTGTGAAATGTGCTTACGATGGTGGTTTGGATCCTGAAAAAAATCCAGAACTTAAGCGTTTGATTGCTCGAGCGAATTCAAAACATATTTCACTGAAGTATATTAAACGTGTTCTTCAAATGGTTGAGGAAGGGATGAAACCTGAGGAGTTTACTTTCCGTCAATATGATACTGATTTCCGTTCTGAAGCTTATTCAACCGTTGGTGGACAGAATTCAAATAATTCCGTTCGTGTCCCGAATGATTTTGTTCAGGCGGTAAAAGCTGATTCTGGTTGGGCCTTGAAAAATCGCACTGATGGTTCAACTTACAAAACTATTCCGGCCAAACAACTTTGGGATAAGATTGCATATGCGGCTTGGTCTTGTGCTGATCCGGGTATTCAATTTGATACCACTATTAATGAGTGGCACACCTGTCCAGAAGATGGTCGGATCAATGCGAGTAATCCTTGTTCTGAGTATATGTTTTTGGATGATACGGCTTGTAACCTTGCATCGCTTAATTTGATCAAGTTTTATAATCCTGAAACACGTCAGTTTGATATTCCTTCGTATCTTCATTCTACTCGTCTCTGGACGATTGTTCTTGAAATCTCTGTTTTAATGGCACAATTTCCTTCTCAGGAGATTGCCCAGTTGAGTTATGATTTCCGTACGCTTGGATTGGGTTATGCCAACTTAGGAACTGTACTCATGCAAATGGGTGTTCCTTATACCTCTGAAGAAGCATATGCACTTTGTGGTGCTTTGACCGCGATTATGTGCGGTGAATCTTATGCTACTTCTGCTGAAATGGCAAAAGTTTTGAAACCGTTTAAAAAATATGAAAGAAATAAACAGCATATGCTTAAGGTGATTCGTAATCATCGTCGAGCAGCTTATAACGCTTCTCAGCTTGAATACGAAGGTTTGACGGTTACTCCACAGGGAATTCAAGAAGAGTACTGTTCTTTGGACTTTGTTCAGGCCGCACGTGATGCTTGGGATAGAGCTTATAATTGGGGAGAAAAATATGGTTATCGCAACGCTCAGGTGACGGTTATTGCTCCAACCGGGACAATTGGTCTCTTGATGGATTGTGATACAACCGGTATTGAACCAGACTTTGCTCTCGTGAAATTTAAGAAACTGGTAGGTGGTGGTTATTTCAAAATTGTGAATCAGTCACTTGAACCGGCTCTTCGTGCTCTTGGATATACTGATACCCAAATTTTGGATATTGAAAATTATGTGAAAGGGCATGCGACTCTTAAAAATTGCCCTTATATTAATGAAAAAGTTCTTAAGGAGCGTGGTTTTACCGATAAAGAGTTAGTAGCGATTGAAGGTCAATTGGGTGGAGTGTTTGAGCTTCAGTTTGCTTTCAATAAGTTTTCACTCGGGGAAGATTTTTGTCGCAAGGTTTTGGGGATGACAGATCTTGAACTTAACGATTTTGAGTTCGATATGTTGACGGCTCTTGGTTTTAGTAAGGAACAAATTGAAGCGGCGAATGAGTATGTTTGTGGAACAATGACGATTGAAGGTGCTCCACATTTGAAACCTGAACATTATGATGTTTTTGATTGTGCGAATAAATGTGGAAAGAAAGGAAAACGATTTATTCCCTACGTTGGACATCTCCGTATGATGGCAGCGGCTCAACCGTTTATTTCCGGTTCTATCTCTAAAACCGTGAATATGCCTGAAGAGTGTACCGTGAAAGATATTCAAAAGGCTTATATGGAAAGCTGGGAATTGATGCTGAAGTGTAATGCTATTTATCGTGATGGTTCTAAATTGAGCCAACCGTTGAGTACTTCTTCTGCAGATGATACCTATGCTGCGCTCTTTAACTTTACTGATGATGAGGATGTTGAAGTTGAACCTCAACAAGTTCATCAGGTTATTGAAAAGATTGTTCAAAAACCTTATCGTCGGAAATTGCCGCATGAACGCCGAAGTATCACGCATAAGTTCTCGATTTCAGGTCATGAGGGTTATATTACTGTTGGTCTTTATGAAGAGGGAAATCCCGGTGAGATCTTTATTAAGATGAGTAAAGAAGGATCAACACTTTCAGGAATTATGGATGCCCTTGCGACATCTGTTTCGATGTGTCTTCAGTATGGTGTTCCACTGGAAGTTTTGGTGAGTAAGTTTACCCATAGTCGATTTGAACCTGCTGGTATGACGGGGAATCGTGATATTCCTATGGTGAAATCGCTTGTTGATTATATTGGTCGTTGGTTAGCATTGAAATTCCTCCCCAAAGAATCTGCAAAGAAATATCACAATGCTGACTTGGTTGATCGCGCTTATGATGAAGGGACGAATGCTTTACTTCGTCAAGTTCCGATGGAGACTCAAGCCCCAAAGTTTGAAATGGACCCTTTGAGTGAACTCAGTGATCGTCCTGCGAAGGGTATTGCTCCTCGTAAAGAGGTAAGTGAAGTTGAAGGATTGGTCCGTGTTGCTTCACCAACTGTTTCTGTTCAGTCAATGGAGGATTTTGCAAAGATGCAAAAGGATAAAGCTCTCCATCTTAATAATGAGGATGCGGCTATGTGTACGGCTTGTGGTGCCGTGATGGTGAGGAATGGGAGTTGCTATAAATGTGTGGATTGTGGTGAAACAAGTGGATGTAGCTAGATTCACTTTTAGAAATAAAGTTGAGTGTGGTATGCTTTCCTGGCAGTTATGCCAAAAATTCTTATCACACTCATGAAAAATAAATTCAAGAAATACGCGAAGGTTTTGCTCGGATTGCTTCTTTTGGTTTTGGTGGTTTCGGGCGTTGTCATGTCGCAGAATAATAATAGTAACGGGAAAAAGTATGATCCTTATGTTGTTAAACGTATGGATCTTTCTCAGTCGATTGATGTTTCTGGTACCCTTGAGCCTACTGCTTCGATTAAACTGAGTTTTCGTAAATCAGGTCAGGTTCGGGATATTTATGTGAATGAGGGGATTCGTGTTACCGATGGGCAAGTTATTGCTTCTTTAGATAATGCCCAGGAACAGGCGCTTTTGAATCAGGCGAAGGCTCAAGTGGGTGAAGCTCAGGCAAATTTGAATCTTCAGTTGGCGCTTTCGAAGGATGAAGATATCAAAATTGCCCAAGCTAATCTTCAGCAAGCAGAGGCTAATATGCAAAAAGCAGATGTAGATTTGGCGAATGCCAATAGTAATTTGGAGAATGTGAAGGTGAATGTTGATCAGGATTATAAGATTGCTGAACTGGATTTGAAAAATGCTGAACTCAACTTGAAAAAGATTCGAGTTCAGCAAGAAAACTCAACTCAGCAAGATGCATCTTCAGTGGAGAATAGTGTTGTGGGTTTAAAGACTTCAATGGGATCGCTTTTGACCTCCTATAGTAGCTCACTCCAGATTGTTGATAAGATTTTTGGCATTAAGGGGCCATCGATTTTTTCCGATAAAAAATATCTCATTAATGATGGTTCACCTCTCTATGTGGAAACTCGAACTTTACTCATTGATAACCAAAATAAGTACGAAGATTTAAAATCAAGCTATGATGCTTTGGGGCTGACTCCTGAAGCTGATGATCTCTTGAGTTTAAAAGAGGATTTTTCTTCATTTAATAAAGTACAAATTAATTTAATGTTGAAGTCGGCCCAGGTCATTGATGATGTCATTTTAAGTGATGCTTTTAAATACACCGATTTAGATAAGCTGCGTTCAGATATTTCTAATTCAACGGTTGCTTTGAATACGGCAATCACCAATTATGATAATAGTAAAAAACTTTTTGATCAGGCAGTTTTAAATAAAGAGTCTACGGACATCACTTCACCTATTGATATTGAGACGGCAAAGCTTTTGGTCGATCAGAAACAGCAAGCTTTAGAGCGTTTAAAAGTGTCCAATGATACGCAAATCACAAATGCTGAAAATAATGTTAAAATTGCCATTGCGCTTTTAGAGGTACAACGTTCAATGGTGGCAAGTGCGCGAGCAAATTTGGACAAAGTGTTGGCTTCTCCTCGAGCTGTCGATGTTGCTCCTTATCGTGCTCGGGTTGCTCAAGCTTCGGCACAATTGGATAAAGTGCAAGCTGATTATGATTTGACCCTTATCAAAGCTCCCCAAGCAGGTTTGATTACGAAACGAGATGTTGAAGTTGGTGAACAGGTCAACGCAGCATCGGCTTCCGCTGATAAGGTTGCTTTTCAAATGATTGATGATGGGAAATATCATATTGATGTGAATGTTCCAGAGACGCAAATTTCTCGAATCAGTCAGGATAGTAAAGTGGTGGTGAGTTTTGATGCTTTTGATGCCAAACAGACTTTTGAAGGTCAAATTTTGACGATTGAACCCGCAGGTGAAGAGATTGATGGAGTGGTTTATTATACCGTTAAAGTTTCATTAAAAGATGTGGATCCTCGTCTTCGAGTGGGGATGACTGCTGACTTAACGATTTCTGCCGAAAGCAGATTGGGAGCTTTA
Source organism: uncultured Candidatus Peribacteria bacterium (assembly GCA_964624115.1). GTDB lineage: Bacteria > Patescibacteriota > Gracilibacteria > UBA1369 > UBA1369 > CAZUXI01. The sequence goes on along the minus strand of CAZUXI010000005.1, from coordinate 71,692 downwards.
GCTATTCCCGAACGGGCTATTCAGACAATTGATGGGAGAAAAGTTGTATTGATGCCCGATGGTGATACTCGGACGAAAAAGGTCTTTGTGCGAACGGGAGCTCGAGGACAGGATGGTTTGATCGAAGTTTTGGATGGATTGCAAGAAGAGGATCAAGTACTTATTTCAAAATAAAGAATGCTCCTGGTTCATTCGGTACGTACCGGTTTGTTTTTGGGATTTCGTTCGTTACGAAGGGGGAATCCATATGTTGCGATATTGATCACGCTTATTCTCACGCTGATTTTTTTGAATTTGGTGGCGATTGGTGGTTTGTTGGTCGGTTTGATTAAAGGTTCAGAAAATGGCTTTGTGAAATACTATTCTGGGACCGTCGTTATTGAGCCTTTGTTGGAAAAAAATTATACTCAGTTTACTGAAGAGGTTTTAGAGTTTGCGAAAAAATTGCCTGATTTTGTGGCATATTCACCAAGGCTCATGACGGGGGTAACGCTTTCGAATCAATTTAAAGAACGAAAAGTGGGACAAGATGGTGACAGTGTTTCCGCGAGTATTGTTGGGATTGATCCGGAAATGGAAATGCAAACGACTTCGATTGCTGACAAAATTATCGAAGGGAGATTTTTGGAGCCGGGTGATCGTGATGCAATTATTTTAGGTGCTAATCTTGCAGGTAGAGGAGCGACACTTTCCATTGGTGAATCACTTCGGGATGTTTATGTAGGTGATAAGATCATGGTGACTTATCCTTCTGGTGCTCAGCGTGAATATACTTTGGTTGGAATTTATAAAACAAAGGTTGCAGTTTTAAATCTCAAAGGCATGGTTTCTTTACCTGAACTGAAAGATGTTCTCAATGTGACTGATGAGCGTTATAGTCAAATTGCCATTAAGACTGTAGATTCTGCAGCGTCCACTCGATATGTTGAGTATTTCCATGACGCGGGTTTTGATGAATATAACCTGATTAAAAGTTGGCCGGATGTTTTGGGTTCGGCAGTTCGTGATGTGAATACGTCTTTTGAAATTATTGGGAATATTATTGGTGGTATTGGTTTGATGGTTGGGGCGATTACTATTTTTATTTTGATTTTTGTGAATGCGGTAAGTAAGAGAAGGTTTATTGGGATTTTAAAAGCGAATGGAATCTCTGGAGTTTCAGTTATTATTTCTTATGTGATTCAGGGGCTTTTTTATACTACGATCGCTACGGTTGTTGGCATGATGATTCTTTATTTGATTTTGGTTCCTTATGTTTCGCTTCATCCGATTGATTTTCCATTTGCTGATGGGATTCTTTATGTAACGAATGATTATGTGGGAATTCGAGTGGCGATTTTGTTTTTTGTTTCTGCCGTGAGTGGCTTTTTCCCGGCTTTTTTAATTACCCGAGAAAATACATTGAATGCTATTTTGGGACGATAGTTTTGAGGAGATAGTGTTTTATCGGAAAATTGGAGGCTATCCCCTCGGGGGATAGGTACCAACGCAGGTATGGTCAATAACGTTAGATCTTTGCCCCAAAATTATGGCAATTATGGAAGTGAAAAAACTGGTGAAAAACTACTTTAATGGTCATTTTGAAACTAAGGTTCTTCATGGTGTGGATATGAAAATTGAGGTGGGGGAGTTTGTTTCGATTATGGGGCCATCGGGTTCGGGAAAATCGACATTGCTTTATCAGTTGAGTTTGATTGATGATCCGACGAGTGGAGAGATTTTTTTGGATGGGAAGGAGATTACTTCGTTAATGGCAAGTGAGAAGCAATTGATTCGTCTCAATGATTTTGGATTTGTATTTCAAGATTATGCTTTGGTTCCTGAACTTTCTGCGATTGAGAATGTCATGGTGCCAATGATTATGATGGGTTTTTCGAAACAACGTGCTTATGATACTTCACGAAAATATCTTGAACGGATTGGACTTCAGGATAAGTTGCGAAATTTACCGAGTCAGCTTTCAGGTGGTCAACAGCAGCGGGTAAGTATTGTTCGTGGTGTTGCTCATACACCTAAAGTTTTGTTTGCCGATGAACCCACTGCGAGTTTGGATACTGAAATGTCCAATCAGGTGATGGAGCTGTTGTTGGAGCTTCACAGTCAGGGGCAGACGATTGTGATGGTGACGCATGAACCTGAATACGGTGCTCTTACTCAGCGAATTGTTAATATGAAAGATGGACGGATTGATGAACAATCTTTGGGAGTTCAGCATGCTAAAAAAGGTATTGCTTCAAAGTAGATTCCGTCCCGTTTTGGTTATTTTACCGGAGTTTCGAGATAACTTTGATAGTGTCTGAAAAGATCAGGATCTGGTTGGTCACCTTGTTCGAGTTTGAAAAATGCGGTGAGGAGGTACGAGGTGATTTCTTCTGCGGTGATGGGGGTTCCCAAAACGGCGATAGCGTTTTGTCGAACGAACGGTGTGACAAAGTCGGTTTTGAGGTCAGCGTCATTTTTGACGAGGTAGAGAAGTCGGAGGGCCAAATCTTTCATACCAATTCTCAAAACACTGCGATTTTCTTGTGCAGAAAGTTTGAGTGGTTTTAAGTGTGTGGAAAGGCTTTCGATGAATTTTCCAAGTCTTGGGGCGGCGTTGAGCAATTCATAAGTTGCTCCGGTTTCATCGAAGTAGAGCAGTTGCTGAAGAGGAGTTCGATGTGCTGCTTTTGTTCTTTCAGCAGGGTTCATATTGTTTAAATCAACCGATGGAAGTTCAGGGGTAAAATCTAAATCAGCGGGGTCAATTTCGATTGGTTTTGGACGTGGAGTTGGTTCTGTTTTAGCCCGTCTTTTTTCGCGGTCGAATTCAGGAATTTCAATGTCGAGTGCGGCGGCAACTTGGCTCCCGATGTTTTCCTGGAGCCAAAAGTATTCGGGAATGTTTTTATCCGGATCAATGCCTGATGCTGCTTTCCCACTGAGATCAATAATGCCGATGACTCGATTGGTTTTAGCATCAACGACTGCTGGAGCGCCTGGAGTAACAAAGATGCTTTTTTTCTCTGCAGCTTTTGGAAGTGGTGGGGTTGGATAGGCGTCATCTTTTATCTGGATGTCGCTCGTTGGGGTTAAGTCTTCGGTTGGTGTTTCTCTTTCTTCAACAGGTGGAAGTGTTCTTGCAGGAAGAGGTGTAGGGCTTTGGGTGATGATTTGATCAAGAATTTCACGGCGGATATCTTCGACGTCTTCAATGGCAGCTTGAACAATGTCCGGATCAATTTCGGTATCGGCGGGGTTGTACGGTAATATGAGTCGTTCCGATGATTCGTCACGAGCGATTTCTGGGGTAGGACTTTGTGCCAGTGGTTGTGTCATAATTTTTTCATTATTAAACAGGAGTTCACAGTGCATTTACCGAAACTTACCAAAAAATGCAAACCTTATACACTTGCCAAATGGGCAATAAGATAGTGTATCTGCTCAAGTTTTTTTAATTGGTCCTGGTAACTTTTTGTCCCGTATTCGTGAAGGCTTTTAAATTTGTCGATATAACGTTGAGCTTCTGATTGGGATGCGGTTCTGTCGTTGGCAATTTGCAGTGCTGAAATTATTTCGGACAAATAGTTGGAAAATTTTTCGTAGAATTCCTGGGTGGAGTTGGTGATGGGTTTGTAGTTTATTTTAACGCTTAATTCACTCATGATCATGTTGAGTGTTTTTCCGAGTGCACCAGGTTTTTTAAGATCACTTTCTTCTGCAGGGGTGAAAGGATTTTCACTTGGAAATGTTTGAAGGCCTAAAGTTTTTATTTTGTGTTCAGTAAATGAAAGTACATTGTTGACGGGTTCTCTTGTTGTAGGTGCCACTTGAATATTTCGCACGTCAGAATGTTCTTCAGGAATTACGGGTTCAGGAATGTCTGCAGTTGGTTCATTTGAGGGTTGGTAGGGGTAGGCCATATTTTTTTCAGATAGTTTTGAGATATTTCTTTTGTACTCTAGAGAGATTTTAGAAAAAATTCTAGTGGTATATGTTATGAGATATGTGCACAATAGATGTGAAAAATCTTCTCAAAAATAAGAGATATTATGGATTTTTTTCGTTTAAAAATATTTGATGCTCTTACGGTTTTTCTCGCTTTAGTCATTGAAGCGATACCTTTTATTTTGTTGGGAGTGTTTCTTTCCGCGCTGTTATCCAGATATCTTTCGGCGGAAAGATTGGTGCGTTTCTTTCCACGTAACCGTTTTGGAGCGATGCTTGCCGCTACCGGTCTTGGTTTTCTTTTCCCTGTCTGTGAATGTGGAAATGTTCCGGTTGCACGACGATTAATGCAAAAAAAAGTTCCCCCTTGGGTTACCATTGTTTATTTATTGTCCGCTCCTGTTTTTAATCCTTTGGTTATTCTTTCAACTTGGTCTGCATTTCGATTTTGGCCCGAGATTGTTTGGTTGAGGATCTTGTTGAGTCTTTTGGTTGCTTTTCTTGTTGGTACTTTTTTGAGTTTTCATCCTCAGCAGGAATCTTTGATTCAAAAGAAGTATTTTGATGAAGAACATGGAACTTGTGGTGTTGATGGTCATGATTGTGAAAAGCCAAAGACTTTCTTGGAAACTATTACCGGAGAGTTTTTTGAAATGATGAAATATCTTTTGGTTGGTGCGTTTTTCGCTTCAATGATTCAACTTGTTATTCCCCGCACTTTTATTTTACAACTGGGTAATGAAGCAGTTTTTTCCATTCTTACGATGATGATTTTAGCAATGGTGACTTCTGTTTGTTCTAATGTTGACGCGTTTATTGCACTTTCTTATTCTGCCTCATTCAGTGGGGCGTCACTTCTTTCTTTTTTGGTCCTCGGTCCAATTTTTGATTTGAAGTCAATCTTTCTTCTTCGACGTTTATATACGAATCAGGCGCTTCTTTTAATTTTCAGTTTGAGTGTTGTTTTGATTTTTCTTTTTACGATTTTGTTACAAATATTTTTCCTTTAGATTTTTATGATTTCATGGTTGTTATCAATTCGAGCCATTCTTCTTCTTTTGCTTTATAGTTTTGCATTACTTTTTTTGTATTTCTCTGGCCGTTTGGTTTTTTTTCTTCATCCCGATTATTTTTCACTCGTTCTTTTTGCGGGTATTGCATTACTTTTTTTTGGAGTTATGATTTTAGTTCAGATGTTTCGGGGTAAATTTACTCAGAAAATGGATGGTTTTGATTTTGCTCTCTTTTTGGTTCCACTCCTTTTTATTTTTTGTGTTCAACCAAAATCGTTAAGTGCAAATTGGATGAATGGAACTGATATTATGGCTTCGGGGAACGCGGTATTTTCACGTCAGGTGAAAGAAGTTAATCGTTTTATTTTTAATTCGGAAAATCGTACGTTGACGGAATGGTTACAGTTATTGATTCAGGATCCTGAGCCTGATCATTATGTTGGAACACGGGTCAAGGTGAAGGGGTTTGTTTCACAAGACCCGAGTTTTCCAAGTGGATATTTTATGATTTCGCGTTATGTTATTTCTTGTTGTGCTGCCGATGCACGGATTGTTGGTATTCCGGTGCAAATGGATGAAAAAATTGTTTCGGGAATTTCTGATTTGAATGTCAATGAGTGGATTGAGATTCAAGGGAAGTTTCAAACTGATGAGATTGAAGGTGAACAAATGGTGGTTATTGCGCCGGTGGCATTTCAACGTATATCTGAACCTCAAAATCCTTATGAAACTTAAGCAATATTTTAGTTTTTTTGGGATCTTGATGGGAGGTTTACTTCTGATGAATATTTTCTTGGGCCTCTGGAGTTTTTCTATTTCACCAAGGGTTTTAAGTGTTACTTTTGACCAACAAATTCAAGTCCGGTTGAATGATGAAATCGATTCTGAATCTTTTGAAACTGGAGTCCAAATTTTCCCAGCAGTTTCAGGGAAGTGGAGTGATAATCGTAGGTTTTTTGTTTTTACGCCGGATGAAATTTTCCCTTCCGGCCAGGAGTTCACTTTGAAAATTTCGCGTAGGGTTCAAAATATTCATGGTCAGGGGTTGGATCGGGATTATATTTGGAAGTTTTCAACGGAACCTTCTCGTTTTACTTATCTTGGTACTGAAGAGGAGGAGGCAGGAAAGGTGGTGATGGTGATTTTGGGTGGTGAAAAGAAGATACTCACAGATGAGGGGCTACAAGTTTTACAATATCAGATGAGTTCGGATCATCAATTGCTTTATTTTTTGGCCCAAATTCAAGTGGGTGAAGAGCTTTCTTCGCCTGAACTTTTTCGTAAAGAATTGAGAACCGGAGCCACTGATCAGATAACGCACGATGGGGCTTTTTTAAATAAGTCGTTTGTATTGAGCCCTGATGGGAGTCAGCTGGTTTTATCAAGAATTCAGCTTTCGGAAGCAGGAGAGTATTTGACTCGTATTGAAGGATGGATGAGTTCCACTCAGAATTTTGCTTTTCAAAAAATTGACGATGGTCAGGTGACGGGTACGGATCTCCAGTTTTCTCCTGATGGTAAGTATTTGTTGTATCGGAATATGGATGATAATTTTGAACTTTTACCTTTGGATACTTCCAATGGTGAAGAAAAGATTTTTTTAGGCGCCTATAATTCGACTTATGGTTTTAGTTCTGTGAAGCCGATTTTGGCGTTAACGAAGTATCAAGAAGGTGACCAGTTTGATTTGAGGAACTCCCTTCTTCTTTTTTTAGGGGATGGAAGTAAACAAGTTTTGCCAGAGATGGGAGGTTTGTTTCGAGACACCGTTTTTTTACCTAACGGGAAAGGTTTAATTACCATTTTTTCTGGCAAAAATGATGTGTTTGATGATCGGGAGTCGTTTTACCCTTTGCGGATTTTCCATCTTTATATTTATGACTTTGAGACGAGAAAACTTGTCCCGTTGACGAATGATATGGATTTTTCTGAGGAAAATCCCGCAGTTTCTCCTGATGGGCGACATTTGTTGTTTCAACGTTTTCAAACTTTGGGTGGTGATATGGTTTTGGATCCGGCATTTCGAGGGGTGAGTGATAGTTTGGGTACTTTGCAGAATGGTGGGGAAATTTGGCTTCTGGATCTTCAAAGTGGTGAAATGAAAGACCTGGGTTTTCGAGGTCGGCAGATTCAGTTTTTGGAGTAATTTTTGCATGGTAGCTTTTTCCCTGACAGGTACTTGAAAAAAATCTCTTTTGGTTTAGAATGAGGGCTCTGTCTTTTTTAATGTATGAACAGTTTTCAGCAAAATTTCCGATTGGCTTCGCCTTTTAAACCAACAGGAGATCAGCCGCAGGCAATTGATAAATTAGTGAAGGGAATTGAAAATAATAAAAAACATCAGCTTTTGCTTGGGGTTACCGGCTCTGGAAAGACTTTTACCATGGCCAATATTGTGCAAAGAGTGCAAAAGCCTACTTTGGTACTTGCCCACAATAAGACTTTGGCGGCACAGCTTTGTTCTGAGTTTAAAGAGTTTTTTCCGGAAAATGCGGTGAGTTACTTTGTTTCTTACTATGATTATTATCAGCCAGAAGCTTATGTGCCTTCAACTGACACTTATATTGAGAAAGACGCCCAGATTAATGAAGAAATTAATAAGTTTCGGCATGCGGCGACGGTGAATTTACTGACACGCCGAGATGTTTTGATTGTGGCTTCTGTATCATGTATTTATGGTTTGGGCGATGTGAAAAACTATACCAGTTTTGCCATTGAATTGAAGGTTGGTGAAGAAAGAAAACGGGATAAACTGTTGCGACATTTGACCGATATTCAGTATACGCGCTCACAGTTGGAGTTTCGCCAAGGGATGTTCCATGTTTTGGGTGATACCCTTGAGATTTTCCCCCCGGATCGGGATACTATTTTTCGATTGGAGTTTTTTGGTGATGAGATTGAAACGATTACTGAGGCAGACTCATTTACCGGTGAAGTGATTCGAGAGCTTGAGTCAGTGAAAATATTCCCGGCCAAACATGATGTGACGAGTAAGGAAGAAATTGAGGCGGCCAGCCAGCTTATTCGTGACGATTTGCAGTTTCGTTTGGAAGAACTTCGAGGACAAGGCAAGATTTTGGAAGCTGAACGGCTTAAATCTCGGACCGAATATGATTTGGAAATTTTGTTGGAAACAGGGTATGTGACGGGTATTGAAAACTACACTCGCTATTTTCATAAACGTGAATCTGGTCTTCCTCCTGCCACTTTGTTGGACTATTTTCCGGATGATTTTTTGCTTTTTGCCGATGAGTCGCACATGACTATTCCTCAGATTGGGGGGATGTTTAACGGAAATTTTTCACGTAAGCAGACTCTGGTCGATTATGGATTCCGATTACCTTCATCTCATGATAATCGTCCTTTAAAGTTTGCTGAGTTTGAGCAAGCGATTAACCAGGTGGTGTTTGTAACGGCAACACCAGCGAAATATGAATTGGAGAAAGCAAAAGATGATATTGTGGAACAGATTATTCGTCCGACCGGCTTGATTGATCCTGTGGTCGAGGTGCGACCACGAAAAAATCAGATCGATGATCTATTGCGAGAGGTTCGACAAGTGATTGATCGAAAGGAACGGGTTCTTATTACTACTTTGACCAAACGATCCGCAGAAGATCTTACGGAGTTTATGACCGATGCTGGTATCAAGGTTCGTTATTTACACTCAGATATTGATACGATGGAACGTATTGAAATTTTGAGAGATTTACGGTTAGGGAAGTTTGATGTTTTGGTGGGTATTAATCTGCTTCGTGAAGGGTTAGATCTCCCTGAGGTTTCTTTGATTGCGATTTTAGATGCTGATAAGGAAGGATTTTTGCGTTCGGAAGGTGCCTTGATTCAGATTATTGGACGTGCCGCTCGTAACGTGAATGGGTTTGTGATTATGTATGCGGATCGGATTACCAATTCCATGGATCGAGCGATTAAGGAGACGAATCGTCGTCGAGGTATTCAGGAGGCATATAATAAAAAGCATGGCATTACACCCAAAACTATTTTGAAAGAAGTGAAAGATATTGGTATGGGGGTTCGTGAAAATGGTGAAATTAAGATCGGTGAACGTCATATTGATGTGAAGAAGATTCCAAAAGATGAAGTGATGCGCTTAATTCGTGAACTGGAAGCTCAAATGGAGTTGGCTTCACAAAACCTCGAGTTTGAAAAAGCCGCGGAACTTCGTGATGAAGTTGACTATCTTCGGGCCGAATTTAAGGTCTAAACGGTGTTTTTTTCTTTTTTAGGGTCACTTTTCCATCTCTTTTTGAGAAAGTTTGCCTGAAGGTTCCTTTTTAGGCTATATTGTGGTATTATTCTAAGATTCCTTAAATTCATTAAGGTTGTTGTATGAAACTTAAATATTTACTCTCTTTGGTGGTGATACTCTCGTTTCTGACGGGATGTTCCAGTTCCAACGATGATGGAGTGCTTCAAGGGGAAAGCGAGGACAATGTAAAATATGCGGCCAAAGAGAAAGTTGATGGGTCCATGTTTAAGGCAAGTCTCACTTTTGCCGAAAATAAACCATTTGCTGCGGATGCTTGTATCCATATGGGGGATGAAGACAAGGCTTTGGATTGTTTTAAAAAATACTTCAAAGATCTTGTTTTAGAACAAAGTCCTTCTTTGGCTTTCCAGGAACTTCAACAGCTTTCAAGGCAAAATGTTTCAGTGACCAAAACTCATTGTTATGATTTAACCAAGAGTATTGGAGAAGCGGCTATGGAAAAATACTCCAAAGAAGAAGAAAGGGTTGCGTATGGCGATGCCATGTGTGGAGGAGGTTATTTTGAGGTTGTCATGAAAACCAAGCCAGCTGTTTTACCAACTGCTTCCACCACCACCTCCGAAACCACCACCACTGAATCCACCACTGAAACCGCTCCCCCCACTCCAGGAGCTTGATCCTGATGAACGTGGCATGGAGGTCATGCTGGTGTTCAAGTTGTTGGTGAGGTGGTTGAGTTTGTCGAGGAAGTAGTAGGTGTTGAAGTTGTTCATGAAGTTCGGATCGGTGCTTTGATACCAGTTTGGTGGTGTTTTGTACATTTTTTCAAAGGCTTTTGTCCACTTCTCAGCAATGCTAAGACTCATGGCGTAGGGGAGGAGTTTCTCAAAGATATTTTCTTTTTCTTGCCATTTGATACGGTCGGTTTCCGCAGTCTTGATGAACTCTTCAAGGCCTAAAATTTGGTAATAGGTCTCAACCCCTTTTTTGGTTTTAGCCGGCATGGCTTTGGCGAAGAGGAGGAAGAGAATCCCGGAGATGCCAGTACTGACAGCAACGGAAAGGTTAAGGAAAACAATAATCGGTCCTGCGAGTGAAAAGGTTGCCACCAGAAGGACAATCCCAATGGTGTAGTAGGTGGTGCGAACTTTTTCCGGTGAGGTGGGGAAGATACCTTTTTTTACAAGATCGTCATAGATGTTCTTTTTAATTCCTTCGAGGTTTTTGTAGAATTTATTATTGAGGTCATTGATATTTACTTTGTCTTTTGAATCAAAAATCCCTTCGAGGATTTTGAGTTCGTAAGGTTTGAGGTCCGCTCCGTCTTTCTCGAAATCACGGAGTTTTTCGAGTTCAAATTCAGTCTTATCGAAGAGGAGTTTTTTTTCTTTTTTCTCAATGATTTTAAAGTAGCCGCGAATGGCGAGGTCAATGATGGCGGCGCTGATGTCACGCATATCGACTTGTTCGTCGATAACGGTCCCAACTTCACTTGGACCCAAATTGGCGGGCGGTTGGTAGAGTGGAACAACCGTATCACGGTTGGTTTTTGGATCGCGGCCACGGGTTTGCCAAATGTAAACCAGGTAGGCCAGTGTGAGCAGTGGAATGAGATAGCCCCAGTTGTCCATGAGGAACCAACTGACTTCTTGAAAAAGACTGGGGGAGTTGATGAGGTCTTTGGGGAAACCAACAACAATGCTTAAGCCTTCTCGAGAGTTGAGTTTTTGATTGCTGGCAAATTTTACGGTACTCGTTCCGGTTTCAAAGTTACAGTCTTTTTCGCTACTGCCAAATGAGCCGGTGTAGCAGATGGCTTTGATTTCACCTCCTTGAGTTGATGGAAGATTGACCTGGGCGGAGGACTTGAGAATAGGGACATCCCACTCGGTTCCGGTAACGTTCCAGTAGAGTTCTTTGTGGTCATCAAAGCTGGTGATGACCCGCTGGAGAGTGTAATCAATATTATACGTGGTCATGGTGGTAACAAAGCTGTCGGCGTCACCAATCTTAATATTGAGATAATCTCCGTTGCGGCTGACTTCGTAGTTCCAGATTTGGTTGTTTGCGTTGGTGACCTTTACGTTGGTTAACCGGACATTAAGTTTATTTCCATATTTGTCCGTGTAACTTACCGGGATTTTTCGAATAATTCCGTGGTGGGGTTCACGGGTAAAATCCACGATGAGTTGTTCTTTCACTTCAACGGTACTGTCCTGGTTGATGGTGATGTCTTGATGAAAAGAATCAATATCCCAGTCCCAGCCGTACGATTGGGCTTGAGTTTGAATCGTAAAGCCAAAGAAACTTACGAAAGAAAAAAGTCCGAGGAGAAGTTTTTTCATTGGTTATTTTTTAGCTTCGTCGCTGAAGCTTACTTTTGTCGCTTCACGCTGTTCTGGACTGTCGACTTCAAAGAATTCACGTTTGTGGAAACCGAGCATACCCGCTACGAGAACATTTGGGAACACTTGAATTTCGGTATTGAAGTCGCGAACGGTTGCGTTGTAGTAACGGCGAGAAAGTTGAATGTGTTCTTCAATTTCTTTCAAAGTGTTTTGGAGATCCATGAAGTTTTGATTCGCTTTCAAATCTGGGTAGTTTTCAGAAAGAGCAAAGAGAGTTTTCAAAGTGCCGGAGAGCATGTTTTCAGCTTGAGCTTTATCTTCAGGGTTTTTTGCTGACATGGCCATGTTTCGAGCCTGGATAACTTTTTCCAAGGTGCCACTTTCATGTTTAGCGTAACCTTTGACCGTTTCAACCATATTTGGAATGAGGTCGTAACGACGTTTGAGTTGCGTATCAATGTCAGACCAACCTTCATCAACTTTGTTTTTGAGGGTGACGAGCTTGTTGTATATTCCAACAATCAGTACGGCAAGAACCGCTATGACACCGAGGATAATATAAATCGTATTATTCATTGCAAATTTTTTTATAAAAAAGACTGTTTCTGTTGAGATTAGAGTAGAGAATTGAGGAATTGTTGTCCATAGGTTTTTTTGAGTAACCGGTTGTCTAAAACCAGTAGTTTTCCTTGCCCACCTGAGTATTCGAGGAGACGGTTATACATAGACTTGAATTTTAAGATTGCTCGAGGGAGTTTGAAGTCGGCGAAGTCATCGAGGTAGTTGACGGAACAGGCAAGAATGTGGGGATCTTCCGGTGGGTCGAAGGGCAGTCGTTGAATAATGGCACAGTTGAGCGAGTTTTCCGGGAATTCGGTTTCTTCCCAGAAGTATTGGGTACAAATGAAAGCGGCTTTTTCTGGGTTTTGTTTAAACTGTTCAAGGATTTTTCCTTTGCCACCGGTGATTTTTTGTCCTAAAAGGAGGAATCCTTCTTTCTTAAGTTCGGGGGCAATTTTGAGGTAGGCAGAAGTGATACCTTTTTTGGAGGTATAGATAACAATAGTTTTTCCCGGGTTTTCGAGAATAGTATTTTTAATCAGGTCGGTGCTTTTTTCAAAATACTCATCGTTGTTTCCTTCGGGGAGGTTGTTGGGAATAATGAGTTCAATATTTTGGGGAGGTTTCTTTTCACAGTATTCGGTAAAACTTTCATCAAGATTCAGTTGTTTTTTGATGAATTGGAAAGAGTTATTGATCTTAATATTATGGGAAAAGAGCAGAACACTTTCCATGTTTTCAAAAAGCTTCTGATTGAGTTCGCCAAAGAATTGGTAGGGGACTGATTTCAAGTAGAGTTTGTCTTCAGAAGTGCGGAAGATCCATTTGAGAAGTTGAGCTTGAGCATCTTTTTTGAAGGTGCGTTGGAGTTCAAGGTATTTTTTTTGACTCTCTTTCAAAAGGAGTTGAACCAAGCTGTATTCACTAAAACTCTCTTGGTATTTTTCAATGGCTTCGTGAAGTTTTGCCATAGTAGTGGTTGCGAACTCTTCGAGGTTTTCTGAAGCATCAATAATTTTTTGCCAGTCCGAACTTTCGAGATCTTCTTTGGTGAGAATGATGTAGTAGTTGAGTTGTTCGGGGGGAATTTTTTTCTGGATGAAGATACCGAGAAGACCGATGATAATGCCTAACTTGTTGATGAGTTGTTGAAAGTCGTTTTGGAAGAGCTCAATGACTTCACTGGAAATTCCGGCACTATTGGCAACTTCAATGAGCTTATGGCCCAATTTTTCAAAGTCAGCGAGCCAGTAGTTGGAAGCGATGGTTTGGGTCATCAGATGAAACACGGTGTTTTCCAGCTCATCGACTTCATCAATGACCAGGACTTTTTCGTGACTGATCGTTTTTTCGTCGAGGGTGTTATTGATGAGATGGTAGTGGTTGAGGGCAACGATTTGAGCAGTGGTGCTTTCCAGGAGTGCACGTTGGTAAAAACATTTTTCTGGTTTGTTTACGCAAAGGGTTTCGTTACAAGAGACTTCATCAATCATCGTGATCTCTTTGTCCTGAAGTTTGAGTTCGTAGAGAATGCCGTTTTGGGTGTGTTTCAGCCAGTTGATAATTTTGAGAATGAAGAGAACTTCAAACTCTTCGAGTGATTCTTTGGCGATAATAGCTTCGAGTCGAGGGAGACAAAGGTATTGATGTGGTTCGGAAAGGACTTGGCAGGCGATGGTGGGAAGGTTGTTTTTCTTGAGGAGTTCTTTGAGTTCGGGAAGGATTTTTTGTTGAATGAGGTTGAGGTTTTTGTAACTTTTATTTGCAAGGAGGATCTGTTTCCCGGTTTGTAAACTGTAGAGGGCAAGGGCGAGGAAAAAACTTATTTTTGATTGCACCTGAACGTTGTATTCGGCCAGGAGATTTTTCTGTTCAAGAAGTGTTTGGAGGGTCTGATCAAAAAACTCTTGGTGAGGGGCAAAAGCTTCTGCTTGGAAAATTTCGGCGGTGACTGTTTTGGGGTCAAAGTCAGCCGATGTTTGTGGGGCAGAGGTTGGAGCTTCCAAAGCTGGGCGCTCGAGTGACAGGGTGATAGGAGTGTCTTGCGGGAACTGACGGACGTCGACATTTTGCAGAAAAAGCTTTAAGTATGGAGAGGTGCTTTTTTTGAGAACTTGGTAGAAGGTTTGTTTGGTTTTGGTGTCGAGGTCCTGAAGTTTTTGTTGCAGGAGCTCAAAGAGTTCAAACGTGGCTTCAGCATCTGAAAGCGCGCGGTGTTTGTTTTCGTGGGCAAGATTGAGGATTTTGCTGATGGTTTCCAGGCTGTAGGAAGGCATATTGGGCAGGAGGATCGTGGCGAGGGGAAGGGTGTCGTACATTTGGTCGGAGACATTGACTCCTTTGAGTTTCAGAAAATTGGTATCGAAAAAAACATTGTGACCAATGATGGTTTGGTCTCTTAAAAATATTTCGAGGGCGGGTTTTACTTCGTCCCAGTAGGGGGCGTTGGCGAGATCCTCTTTTTTGATTCCGGTAATGTGGGTGACCATCTCGGGAATGTCCCGATCGACTTTGACCAGCGTGTCAAAGCGATCGAGAACGATTCCATTTTGAAATTTTACAGCGGCGACTTCGAGAATTTCATCTTTGATTGGATCGAAACCGGTGGTTTCAAGATCAACCGAAATGAAGATATCTGGAGAGAGATTTTTAGTATTCAAGGAGGAGGTATTTGTAAGCAAGAACAGCGGCTTCAGCACGAGTTAAGTTTCGGCCAGGTTCAAAAGTGGTTGGGGTAGTTCCTTTGATAATTCCGGTGTTGTAGAGTTTATCTGCACCATAGTAGAACCAGTCACCATTTTTTACGTCGGTGAAAGGGTTACCTTCTTGGATCATTGTTGTGTCGTTGTTGTCAGGTAATTTTGCAACAATAAGAGCTGCTTCAGCGCGAGTGATGAAGTTTCCTGGTTTAAAAGAACCATCTTCATAACCACTGATGAAGTTGTTTCCGGCTGCGCGGTTTACTGATTCTTCGAACCAGTTTCCTTCGGTTGGAACATCAATGAAGTATTGTTTTGATGTTTCGTACATTGTGTCCATGTTGGTGAAGCTGGAAGTAGGGTAAGAGTAACGACCCTTTTTAATTTCAACAGTTTTCATCATCATTTCAATGAATTCAGCACGGGTGACGTTTTGACCTGGACGGAAACAACCGTCGTCGTATCCTTTAATCACTGATGGACTTAGATTTTTTACTGCTGTATAAAACCAGTCTTGAGCTGTTACATCACAGAAGGTTTTTGTACCGCCGAGTTGGTTGATGTAATCTTCGATGGTTTGATTAGTCCCGTAATCTTCTTCGTATTCATAGTGACTCATCATGCCTTGCATCATGAGTTCTGGGTATTTGGCAAAAGCGTCAAAATCCATTTCAAAGTCGCCGACCATCCAAACGCTATCAGTGTCAGCGTAGGTTTTTCCGTAGAGGGTGTGGAACGGTGCCATGAATCCTTGGAAGGTTGCGAGCATTTCTGCATCAACTTTTTCACCATCGGCTTTGGCCATCATTTTCATGAGGTTGGTTCCATAAGTTTCAATTTCGTCGAAGTTTACAAAGGTGAGGTTGGTGATTTTTTCACCAGGTGAAGTGAAGAGGTGTTGGTATGGTTCTACTTCTGAAAGGTTGGTTTCAGATTGACCGTAGATAGTGGTCAAGTCAGCGGCGTTTGAGAAAATGATATCATCACCGTTGAAGCCAATGTTGAGGGTGAAAGTGTTATTTACTTCCGGCCAGTTGCTGCTGGTCCACCAAGGACTTGGAGCGGTGAAGACATGCCAAACCATGCTGCCATCATTTTTGAGGGTGTAGGTTTCGCCGCCTTTTTTATCAAGGTTTTGTTTCATGAGATCGACCATTTTTCGAACGCCTTCTTTTTCATCAGATCCAATCGGTGTTTTTACCACGAGGGTAAAAGTTGGAACTGCTTCTTGGAGATTGTAATTTACCGCGAATCCCATTTGGTCATCGAGGAGTGGCATAATATCTTGATCAAAATCCATGCCGGTTTCGGATTTCATGGAAGCTTTCCAGTCGGTCCATTCGTCGGTGGCTTCGGTTCCGAGCATCATGAGCATTTGTTCAATGCTGGTTTGACCTTGTTTTTGTTCGGAATACATGAGGAGGTTTTTGCCGCTGACATAATTGTAGATACTTGGAACGAAACTGTTTTTGACTGGATCAACACCGAGAGTTTTGAGGCTTTCAGCATCTTTTGCTTTGACGATCACGTTATATTTCAATCCTTTATCGGTTTGTGCAAAAGAGATTGCTTCGGCTTTGACGGCTGCAAAAACTTTTTTCTGATATTCTGGGTTCCCGAACATTTCAAATGGGCCGCTCATCCCTGCTTCCGCGCCCCACATTGATTCAATGTAGGATGGATCGATGTACATATTGAAAAAGTTGTTCGGGAGGAAATCGTGGCCGGTTTGTTCTTTGACGAAACTGCTTGAGGTGGTGGCTTTTTCACTCATATCAATCATTTCTTTAATGCCTTCCATACTTTCTGATAACACCAAATGACCTTTTATATAAGCAGTAGAAGTTGATGAACCGTATTCAGAAACAGTGTGAGTAATTTCTACATTTTTATAAGTTTCAGTGGTAACGTTTGCGTTACTCAGGGTTGATGACATGAATTTTGCAAACATGTCAGCTTGTGCTTTAGATGCTTTTATGAGCATAAAAACATTAGTGCTGTTCATACCATCTTCAGTCCTCATTCGAGTGGCAAAAGTGTAACTTGCGCTGCTGAGGAATTTTTTTAATTCAGCACTGAGAACAGGTTTATCTTGTGAGGTCATGCCCATGTCCATGCTGTTGATAGCATCGTTTAAAAGGCTTTCAAAGGGGTGGCGTTCAGAAGCGTTGAGCTGGCCAACAACATGGACACCGCTCGGGAGAAGTTTGTAACTGTCCATTTCAGTGGTCTGAGCAAGTGCAGTGTTCCCAAGCAGGAGACTAATGATTCCCGTCGACACACTGGTAATTTTTGTGATCTTTCTCATGATGAGTTATGAAGTTATAATTGTTGAATAAATGTATCAAAGAGGTTTTTTGAGTCCACTGGGCCTGGAGTTGCCTCCGGGTGAAATTGCACGGCCATGAATGGGAGTTTATTGTGTTTAATTCCCTCAACGGTATTATCGTTTGCGTGTTCGAACCACACTTTCCAATCTTTAGGGAGTGTTTTTCGGTCAATGGCAAAGCCGTGATTTTGTGACGTCATGTAACAACGTTTCGTTTCGGTATCAATACAAGGTTGATTTTGTGAGCGGTGTCCGTATTTGAGTTTGAAAGTTTTTCCGCCAGCGGCCAGCCCCATGAGTTGGTTTCCTAAACAGATACCAAAGGTTGGTACTTTATTGGCGAGAGCTTTTTTCACTATATTAATGGTTGGTGTCAGGATTGCTGGATCGCCGGGACCGTTGGAGATGAATACTCCGTCGAATTTTTCATCGGTGGTGAAGAAGTCGTAATCCCAAGGAACGCGGGTGATGGAGATGTTTCGTTCGAGGAAGCTGCGGACGGTGTTGTTTTTTACACCGCAGTCGATCATCATAATTCTTTTGTTTCCGGCTTCGTATTTTTGAACTTTTTTCGGGCTCACTTCTTCGATCATGTTGACTTTGTTGGGGTCAAAAAACTCAATCGGTTGGTTGTTGGCGACAATTTTTGCCGGCATACAGCCTTTTTCACGGAGAATTTTGGTGAGGGCGCGAGTGTCGATACCGGTGATGCCTGGAATGCCGTTTTGCACGAGGAAATCATGGAGGGAGCGGGTGGCTTGCCAGTGGCTGAAGTTTTCTGAGTATTCGCTTACGACAATACCTTTGACGTGGACCTGATCACTTTCAAAGTGGTTAGGAATGCCGTAGATATTTTTTGAGTCGTCAGGAACCCCATAGTTTCCAATGAGAGGGAAAGTAAAGGTGAGGATTTGGCCGTGGAAAGAGGGATCGGTAAGACTTTCCGGGTAGCCGACCATGCCGGTGGAAAACACTATTTCGCCTGAACTGGAAACCGGTGCGCCGAATATCTCGCCTTCAAATCGTGTTCCGTCTTTAAGTACCAGTGCACCTTTGATCATGTTTTTTCGTCTATTTGGTGACAGATTAGGTGAGAGTTGGGGGATTGTCAAAGGGAACGGCTGAGATGATTAGATTCATGAAAGCCGTGTCTTTCATGAAGACATAGAAATAGAAAAGAAGAAGATTTACTCTTTGATATTGCTGAATTTACTGATGACGTATCCTGTGAAGAGGCCGAAGCTTCCGATGAAGAGGCTGGTGGCGATTCCGTAGAGCAGGTTTGAGTTGGTGCCGGTGGAAAGAATTGCGAGGAGCAGGCTTATTGGTATGGAGAGTAAACAGAAAAGTAAGGCGCGCGAATGTTGTTTTGCTTGAGGATGTTCTTTTCCTACGAGTAAAAAGATGAAGCGGGCGACGAGAGTTCCCATGAATATTTTTCCGAGATTATAGGCAAAGGTTTGGCTGCGGTCATGGTCGGTAGGGGTCCAGCCGCCTTGGCCGGAGAGGGCCTGCATGAAGCCGAGGGTGAAGGTGGTGAGGATGTCCGCCAGGGCGTAGCTTACTCCGAGCATGACCAAGTAGAGCACTACTTTTTTGAGCAACAAGTTTTTATTTCCTGGTACCATTTTTTGGTGTTTATCCCTATAATCTTTTCGAATGAACGGTAGCAAAAATATGGAGAAAAAACTATCAAATATTGGTGGTGAACTTACGATTATTGTCGTGTTGATGGTTACGACTGCGTTTTTTTTGGCAGGTCATGCACAACGGGAACAAGCGATGATTCAGCGGGCTGAGACTTTTCAAAATCAGTATGAGGCGAATCGGTTCAATAAGTTTTTTTCCAAAGTTGATAATCATATTGTCACGGATTACCGTATCATCCATGGTGATCAGTATCGGATGACGTTGGTGGATCAGGCGGATGCAAATACTTTTCAAGTTTATGACCAAAATTCCAATGAATCACGCTATGCGCACGACAAGGATCATGTTTTTTATCTTGAAAACATTGTGGTTGATGCTGATCCTACCAGCTTTTTGCCGCTTGATTTTTCGTATGGCAAAGATAAAGATTCGGTTTTTTACCAAGGCAGTGAAGTAAAAGGCGCTGATGCAGGTAGTTTTTCACTTTTTTCTTGTGGTTATGCTGGTGATAATGCGCATGTTTATCGGAATGGGAAAGTTACTGAGGCTGATCCGAAAACTTTTGATATTCAGAGTTGTGAGTAGAGAGATTTTGAAAGTTTTTGACAGGATGGTTCAATAGTAGTAGATTGCGCATATGAATCATCAAATGTTCCAAAATTCCGATTGCGATAATACCCCTCCATCCAAGGCGGTTCTTTGAGCATGATTCTCGGTCTTAACTCTTCAACCGCCCCACAAAAGGCGGTTTTTTTATATCTTATTTCTCTTTATGTCTCGAATATTAAGTAGTGAAGTGGCTCATTATGAAGGTCAAACTATTACTGTGGAAGGTTGGCTTTATAACTTGCGTCTTTTTCCTGAGTTTTCTTTTATTATTTTGAGAGATCGTCGGGGTTTTACTCAGTGTGTTCTGAGTAAAGAAGAAACCGAAAAGGTCAGGCATCTTCAAATGGAGAGTGTGCTACGAATTCACGGTAAAGTTACTCGACAACCAAATTCAGAAAATAGTTATGAATTAAAAGAATGTATGGTTGAAATTCTCAACGAAGTGCGGGAGCCACTTCCCGTCACCATTAACAAAAAAGAGTTGAATCTCAATCTTGATACTTTGTTGAACTACCGGCCACTGACTTTAAGGAATCCAAAACAACAGGCTATTTTTAAACTGCATGGGATTGCGCAACAAGCTTATCGGGATTTTATGTTGAGCCAAGATTGTACCGAGTTTTTCCCTCCTACTTTACTTGCGGGAACTTCAGAAGGTGGGACTGAAATGTTCTCAGTAGATTTTTTTGAGAAGGAGGCAAAATTGAGTCAGAGTGCTCAACTTTATAAACAAATTTGTATTGGAGCTTATGAACGAGTGTTTGCAATTGCTAAATGTTTTCGTGCGGAAAAATACAGTACTTCGCGTCACCTTTCAGAGGCAACCCAATATGAGTTTGAAATGGGTTTTGTAGAATCACTTGAAGATGTGATCAATTTTCAACAGGAAACTTTACGGTTTATGATTTCCGAAATTAAGAAGAAAGGAGCTTTAGAATTACAGCTTTTGCAGGTTGAGGTTTTAGATGTGCCAACAAAAATTCCTCGAGTTACTATGGCTGAGGCTCAACAAATTGTATTTGAAGAGAGTGAGGGAAAACAGGATGATCGTGCGGAGCCGGATATGTCTCCGGAAGGTGAACGTCTTGTTGGTGCTTGGGCTCAACGTGAGTTTCAATCCAACTTTGTTTTTATTACCCATTATCCCAAGAAAAAACGGGCATTTTATTCTTTACCAAGTGTCGATAATCCTGAATTAACCGAGAGTTATGATTGTATTGGTGGCGGGTTTGAAATCACTTCGGGTTCTTTGCGGATTAATACGTATGAAGCTTTGAAGGAGGCTGCCATTGAGAAGGGGATCAATCCGGAAACTATCCAGGATTACTTAAATATTTTTAAGTTTGGCATGCCGACGCACGGTGGATTTGGGATGGGAGTTGAACGTTTTACGCAGGCGTTGTTGGGTGTTCACAATGTGCGGGAGGTGACGATGTTTCCGCGGGATGTAAATCGGTTGACCCCTTAATTACTCATTTGAAATTTCGGTATTTTTGCACCATCTGATCGACCTGATATTTTTCAGTTTGGGTATCTGGTGCTGTTTGAATTTTCCAGAGTGATGGCGTGTGTTCCTCGTTTTTGATCAGGCCAAGATGTGCGAGGCGTTCGTGGTCTTTGCAGAGGGGTTGGATTGTTTCGGGTGGGTGTGTGGGGTTGAGGGCGAAGCGGTTGGTGTGGTGGAGGATTTGGTATGGTTTTGTGCAGTTGGGGTATGAGCAGGTGCCGTTGGTGCGGGCGATGACGTATTTTTTGATTTTGGCGGGGATGTGGCGGGTGCTTTTTTCTGATGTTTCAAGTTGTTCAAATTTTTCTTCGGCTTCTTTGGCCATGGTGTGGAGCTTTTCTTCTCGGATACTGAGGAGTTGTTGAAAGAGATCGTCCCAGGTGTTTTGACCTTTGAGTTTTTTGAGGGTTTGGAGAGTTTCAGGTGAAAGATTGATAGTGATTTGCGTGAGATTGTTGTTGGACATTTGATCAAATATTTTTTCGAAGACGGCTTCTTGTTGAGGTATTTCGAGCTCGTTCGCCGTCCTAGGACGGCCAGCTTCAGAATTTGGGTGGTCAATGGTGAGTGAACTGATTTGGTCAGATTTTTTCATTTCACTCACATATGTTTCCAAAGTATTTTTACTCATGAGCATGGCCTTTTCAGCCCAAAAAGCTGCAGTTTCTGGAGTTGCTATTGTGGCCACTGGTCTAATCGCATGAATGCCTTTTTCAGCAACCACTTTTTGAAGTTCCGGTTTGTCAGCGATTTTGTTGAGAATACGAAGTGCTTCGTTTACGGTGTCCCGGTTCATGCCCGCAAGTTTGGCGGCGTATTCGTAAATGCTCCCGAACCCTTTTTGTTCCCAGATGCGCTGCTCTTCAATTTGAGGAAGAAGGAGCACACATTTTCTCATCCACTCTTTGGCGTTCGTTCCGTAGAAGAGAAATTTTTTATGAAGAATTTTCTGTTCGCTGTTCATAGATTTTTTGCAAAAAGATTATGCCTAATTTTCTCTCTTTGAAGCGGAAAAATCTAGATTTTGTGGGTGGATTGGCGTGACAAAATGGAGGGTGAGGGTATGCTCACCTTGGGCAACTATCTGGAATTTCCGGAGAGTTGAATCGTTGATTTAGAGTTTATTTGTCTGTGTTTTTATAACTCGCTACTATGAAGCTAATAAAGTGTATCATGAACCCATGAACCTCCACCTCCAATGCATCAAATGCGGCTTCGTCAGTAACAACAAATACGACCTCACTTGCAAGAACCACAGTCCTTATTACTCCTACTTCGATGTCACCACCGATTTACCTTCCGAGAGTTTACTTGGAGAAGGGAATACGCCGTTGGTTTTTCTGCCGGGGTATTCGAAAGAGGGGCTGGAGGTTTATGCGAAGTGTGAGTATATGAATCCGAGTGGGTCGGTGAAGGATCGGGAGGTTTCGGCGATTTTTAAGTTTGTGAAAGAGGAGAAAATTCCGAAGGTGGTGATGGTTTCTGGAGGGAGTGGGAAACGGTCGGCGGTGTATTTTGCGGAGCGGTTAGGAATTGAATATGAGTGTGTTTCTGAGGGTGATTATGAAGAGAATTTTAAGCGGGTGATTGATGAAAATCTTTTTTATAATGTGACCCCGGGCATAAACCCTTTGGCTTCAGAAGGGACCAAGATGATTGCGCATGAGTTGTATAAAGATTTGAAAGCGATTGATGGGATTCTTGTTCCCATGGGAAATGGGACGATGCTTGCAGGGATTTGGAAAGGGGTGAAAGAGGTGTCGCCGGAGAAGATGCCCAAAATGATTGGGGTGGAGATGGTGGGAGGGGATCCGGTGTATCAGGCGATAGAACAGGGTGTGGATTTTGTGGAACTGGAACAAGCGCCTGATTCTTTGGCGAAAGCGATTTCAGCAAAAGCGGCGTTTAGTTCACCGAAGGCGGTGCGGTCGATTGTGGAAAGTGGTGGGGAGGTTGTGCGGATTACGGAAGCGGAACTTTTGGAGGAGATTGAAGTGGTGAAAGGGTTGGGAGTGGTGACGCCGGGGGTGGCAGCGGTGAGTACTTTTGCGGCGTTGAGGAGGTGGGGTGGGGGAGGAAGAGTGGTTTGTTTGATGAGTGGGTGATTTAACTTGCTATAAAAAATAACTCTAATATAGCCTTTGTGTAGTAAGATTTATGCTTAGAAATTTTTTAAGGAAAATGTATTGTTTTAATATGGAACCACTTTTTTTAAATTTAGGTATAGCTGAAAATGATCATGAATTAGCGATAATTCAGAAAAATTATGAGGGGCAATATGATGCAGCGTTTGTAACTTTATGTGTTGCAAAAACTAAGACAAAAGAAGCATATAAACAATATTTAGAGAATCTGTGGTTGAAGTATTCTTTATATGCGGAAAGTGATTTTATAAATAATATGAGAAAAAATGAATTCCATCAAAGAACCTGGGAGATGTATTTATCCTGTTTATATATGGATTGTGGCTATGATATTGAAAACTATAGAACAAAGAAAAAAACAGCTGGGCCAGATATCAAAGTTCAATATAAGTCTTCACCTATTTGGATTGAGGCAATTGCTCCCAAAGAAAATCTTGAAACATCAATAGATTGGCAGTTGGAAGATTCTGATCTTAAGATGTATGGTTTTGGCGGTAATGTAGAAGATATTGATAAGCCCAGGATTTTGAAAATCACAGCGGCTATTAAAGAGAAGTATGAGAAGTATAATATGTACTTATCTGGTAATGTTATTTCTCCATCTGATCCATATATTGTTGCAATCAATGGAGGTGATTTTGAATCATGGATTTCTGATGGAAGAGACATTCTTGGTGCTTTGTTTGCTATTGGTTTATATGCAATTGAATTTGATGCGAACCATAAAATTAAAAGACAATATAATCAAAAAAGAATCTCTGTTTTAAATAGAAACAAGAAATTGGTTAGCACTGATGTTTTTTTAGGTAAAGATTTTGAAGGTATAAGTGCAGTTATTTTTTCTAAAGAAAGGATTTTAGATTGTAAAACTGATGGGAGTGATTTAATGGTTATTTTAAATCCTTACGCTAAAAATCCTTTGCCTGATGATTTTATAAAATTTGGTAAAAAAATATCTAAGGCATAACTAAATTATATTAAAAATATAGACTGCTATTTGTCGTTAATATATTGTTTAAATAGTTTAGTTTTATTTCTGAACAATATAATTCATGAAAAAAACTCTTTTAACATATATTGTAATTTCTCTTTTTTTCTTTCTTTCTGGTTGTAGTTCTTTATCAACTACTAGTGAAATAAACCAAAATAAACAAATTGATACGTATGATGGTTGGAATACTTGGGATAGAGAAGGTGTCTATTTTAGATACCCATTAGATATGATAGCAGCAGAAAGTGAAACAGGGGATATCGTGGTTAAAATAAGTAATGTTTCAGATATTACTGAAAAATGTAGTATTTTATTTGAGGAGAGAGGTGAACTTCTTAATGATAAAGATTTTGCTTATAAGAATACTTCGGAGTATCAAAATGCCTTAAAGGAGATTAAACAAGAAGGCCTGACATATAATAATAGTAATTTAATTAAAGGATTAGAATTAGAAACTTGTGGATACGCAGGTGAAAATATAAGTGTAAAGCCGATTGGAGTAGAAGGTATAAATGGTGTTATTTTTGTAAAATCTATAGGACAAGATATTCAGAATTATTTTTTCCAGGTCTTATTTGTGAATCAAAAAGACGATGTTTTTATGATTACACTTAATCCTGCTTACAATTTGAGTGCCAATGATTTTGATTTATTGCTAACTGATGATTTTAATAGTGCTTATAGACAAAAATTAATAGGAAAAAATATTACTCAAAAACTTGAGTTAGATAATTTGGAAAGTAACTTAGAAAAAATCGATAAAATAATTAATTCAATCAGAATTAATATTGATTATTGATCAATAGCTACGAAATTATGGTGGAGGAAGAGTGGCGATTTGTTTGATAAGTGGGTGAAAACTTTATCCTCTATAGATACTATCTAAAGTATTCCCTTTTTTATCTTTCCATTCTATCCATCCATTTGCCCTTCTTCCAAGTACAACACCGGCGGCGGTTGATGGGGATGTAAATAAAAAATCGTTTTCAAAGATTAATACACTATTGTGTTCAACTAAAACTCCGTTCTGGATTAAGTTTTTTCGTTCGTTTCTTATCCAATCACCAATTGATTCAGTTTCATCGAGATTTGCTTTTGAACCTTTTTTTACTAATAAACCATCACTATTGAATAATCCACTGGCCTCAGCTTTCTTGCTTTTGCAGTAAACTAAATCGGCATTTTCTAAACTAGGGTTTACAAATAATGCAAAACCTAAAGTGGAGAGGAGCAAATCAATGGTTTCAAAGTAGTCCATTAGTTCTGCACTTACTTGTTCAGAAATATTTGGTTTTTGAGGAGCAACCGCGTTTACAAGTTCAAAAGACTTTGAGACAACCAATTGGCTCAGAAAATGATATTCTAAAAATTTCACATGTGCCTTGGTGAAGCTGTTTGATTTTGAATTCACGATAATTACTTGATCCCAAAAATCTTTTCCTTGAACGTGTTGTTTTAATCTGGTTAAGACATTTTCTGCTTCTCCTACGTAAACTTGTTTCAAGCCAGTATCTTGATTAAATCCAATTAATAGGTATAAACCAACGCTTTCTGTACTAAACCGTTTTTCGACTGATTTTAGGCTTGAACGTGGAACCTGTATTATTTGGATCATTCTACTGGTTACATCCGCAACTCGAATGCCTGAAGGGTTGCCTTCGGGGATATAGATTTGGATTGTTTTTGGTTTGGTGTCGAGCATGGGGATTTTTATTTATCACTTTTTCTTAATTTCTTCTGAATAAAATCAAACATCTTACGGTTTACGTAGTCTTTCAAATCTGTGTTTGAATCAAGTTTTTGATAGAGATCAAAATTATTACGGAACATCGATATCAGTTCCTTTTCAAACACTTCATCGAATTTTACCTTCACCGCATCTTGTGAACTATTATTTTTTACTGCTCCTGCAAGTGTATTATGATCAAGCAAGCGCTTAGTAAGATTGTTCAAAATGATTCGATCTTCTTCGCTGAAAGTTGTGCCAAAACGTTCGTTAACATCTTTTATAATCTTCGATAAAGCTTCATTCTCATCTTCATTCTTTCCTCTTCCACGCCCCGCAACCGGCTCAAGCGCACCATCTTCATTTTCTAGCGTGATACTGGTTTGCCCAACTTGCGGTATTTTGATTGATTCCAGATCAACTGAGTCGAGTACCTCAAATGGCAATGTCTCCGTTGTTATCGGCAATTTTCTACGATAAAGCCGTAAAAAAACATAAAGCTTTTCAAGACTACTATCGCTAAACGAAATGATCTGTGAAATAAAGGCGTATTTCTTGAGATATTCGCTCATTTTCTTTCTACAGTCCGTTTGTTGTTCTTTATCGAGTTCCAAAAAACGAGGCTTAATTTCGTCCAAAAATCCATTGAGTTCACTTGGCGAAACTCCACGGAAATACATTTTGCAGAACTCGCCGATTTCACGTTCATCAAAAAGTTTGTAATTCAAAATATCACGCTGTAAGTCATGCAGGATATTCGGATCAGTGGCTTCAGCAAGTACTGTTGTCGTGTAATAAGGCTGGAAGGATTCTTTAATATCGTCCGTATTATTTACAAAATCCAACACAAACGTTTCCTCTTTGTCAGGCCTTGTACGATTCAAGCGCGAAAGTGTTTGCACACAGTTCACTCCAGAAAGCTTTTTATCGACATACATAGCGGTCAAAAGCGGCTCATCAAAGCCAGTTTGGAATTTCTCCGCTACAATCAAAAACTTGTAATCATCCTCTTTGAAAGTATCCGCCGTCTGATTTTCCGAAACACCATTCATTTGCGATTCGGTATATTCCAGATCACCATCATCTACCGTCCCAGAAAATGCAACCAGTGACTTCATCGGTAAATTATTTTTCGCAAGATAGGTATCCATTTCCAGCTTGAAGCGCACAGCGTGCAAACGTGAGCGGGTTACAATCATCGCTTTGGCTTTACCACCAATTTCACGAGCAATATTTTCCCAGAAATGAGTCACAATAATTTCAATTTTCTTTTGGATTGCCACTTCATGTTTGCCCACAAAATCCACCATAAGCCTTTGCGCCTTCTTTTTCTTATAATCTGGATCGTCCTGCACTTTCTTGAGCAGATTAAAATACATCTGGTAAGTGGTGTAATTCTTGAGAACATCCAGAATAAAGCCTTCATCAATAGCCTGTTTCATCGAATAAATCGAGAACGGTCTGAAAGTTCCATCAAACTGTTTTTCCCCGAACATTTCCAGCGTCTTTTGCTTTGGTGTTGCCGTAAAAGCCAAGAAGCTCACATTCTTTTGTCTTCCACGTGCTTTCATCTCCGCCAAAATAAACTCTTCACCGTCTTCATAATCCTTTTCCTGTTCATCAAAAGTTAAAACCTGTTTAAGTGTCTTTGCACTTTCACCTGTTTGAGAAGAATGAGCTTCATCGATGATGACCGCAAAGTTTTTGCCCGATAATTTTTCCATATCCTCCACAATCACAGGAAATTTCTGCAAAGTCGTGATGATAATTTTCTCCCCACTCTCCAAGGCTTCACGCAGCTGAGAACTGTGTTTGTCGATCTTCTTCACCACTCCCCGAACTTGCTCAAACTGAGCAACTGTATTCTGAAGCTGTTTATCAAGCACCCTACGGTCAGTAATGATAATCACGGAATCAAAAACTTTCTTGTCCGCCTCATCGTGCAAATCCGCAAGACGGTGCGCAACCCACGCAATCGTATTACTCTTTCCGCTTCCTGCACTATGTTGAATGAGATAGTTTTTTCCTGCACCACTTTCCCTTGAGTCCGTAATAAGCCTGCGAACCGCATCAAGCTGGTGATAACGCGGGAAAATCAATTTTTCTTCAATCCTCTTTTTGCCGTTTGCATCAATCTTTTCTTCTTTTTGCAGGCACAAAAAGCGGCTAACTATCTCAAGAACAGTGTCTTTTGTCCAAATATCCTCCCACACGTACTCTGTTTTGTATTTGTTCTTGGCTGGCGGATTTCCTGCCGACATTTCATTGCCTTTGTTGAAGGGCAAGAAAAAGGTTTTAAGCCCCTCAAGCTTAGTCGTCATGTACACTTCGTCGGTATCCACAGCAAAGTGCGTCAAAGCTCGTTTAAATTGCAACAACGGCTCGTTTGGATCACGATCAGTCTTATATTGCCTCAAAGCGTTGGTAACCGACTGTCCTGTGAGCTGATTTTTGAGTTCAATCGTAAAAATCGGCAAACCATTCAAAAAAATCACCATATCGATCGAATTTTCGTTACGGGTACTGTACTTCACCTGACGCATCACGCTAAAAATATTTCCCTCATAAAGTTCTTGAGTTTCCGCATTGATACTTGTTACAGGCTTGAAATAGGCCAAAGAAAAAGATGAACCGTTGTCTTTAATGCCTGTACGCAGCACATCTAAAAGTCCACGCGCCTTAATTTCCTCATTCAGCCGCTTAAAAAACTTGTCTTCTGCAAAACTACCATGATGCTCTTCCAAAAGTTCCCATTCCTTCGGCTGAGTCGCCTTTATAAACCGCAATGTCACCTCACGATCGACGCACAATGCTTTATCATAGTTTTCAGGCTTACGCTTTTCGTAACCATTCTGGTCGATAAGGAAAGTTTCAATGTAGGCTTCAAAGCCGATTTCACGAGTATTGGTTGGCATATTTTCGTTAAAGTTTAGAAGTTATTGTTACAAATTTTTGTCGCTCATATATTATCTACAAATTCTTTTGCGGCTCACTTTTTCTGCTTTATGAGCTAGTAAATTTTTTATGGTTAATCCATGCACCACTCAAATTATCCAGTGATCTTTATGAGCTTCGGGAAGATGTAAACCCGTCCTTTACGGCCTTTGCCTTCTTTCACCATCTTAATCACTTCACCTTTCTCAAGCACCTCCAATATTCTCTTTGCCGTAGCAACTGGGATATTAGATCGCTCATAAAACTGGGATGAAGTGAAAATCGGGAATGAAAACAAAAAGTCCAAAGCCTGTATAGCAAACTGTGAATGAGTCAAACCGACAATTCGATTCTTTTTCTGGTCATAAAGGCTGTGAATCGCCTTAGCCTTGATAACATTCTCTTTCGCCTGAGTCACAACCGCCTGTAAAAAATATTCAATCCATGATTCCCAATCATTTTTCTCGGAAACACCTTTCAAATACTGGTAATACTCATCCCTATTCTTTTCAAAATAGGCGCTCAAGTAAAACATCGGACTTGTGAGCACTTTCTTGAAATAAAGGAAAAGCGGCAGAATGATGCGTCCAACACGACCATTTCCATCCCAAAACGGGTGAATAATCTCAAACTGGGCGTGAATAATGGCCAACTGCACGAGGTCATCTTTTTCCGTTTCGTGGCAATACTTCTCAAAATTCGAAAACGCATCGGCAATATCATGTGGTGCAGGAGGAACATAACTGGCCTCCTCAATCTTTTTCGATTTTCCAATATGTACCTGCCCGCTTCTAAAGTTCCCACGATCTTTATTTTCTCCTCTCACACCTTCGAGCAAAATTGAGTGAACCCCTTTAATAAGCCTTCCAGAAAAAGAAACTTTATCCAGATTTTCCACAGCATAGTGCATCGCCTTTCGGTAATTCAAAACCTCCTCAATGTCATCATGTTTCTCTGCATGTTCGGTTGGATCGGCTTCAAACTCCAATACTTCCTGCAATGTCACTTGCGTACCCTCAATTTTCGATGAAAGCACGGCTTCCTGAGTGGTCAGTGGAGATAGCAGTACCCCAGGATTCTGCATGCTCTGCAAAAGTCCATCAAAGCGTGCAACCTCACGATTTGACTCACCAATCAAGTGAATAAATCGAGTCCAATCGAGATTTTTTATCGGCAATTTGTGTGGTTGAAATGGTTGCATAATTTAATGGATTAAATTTTTAGAAACTAGAATTGGAATTCATATAATTACTCATAGCCGCATTGTTACTTGCTTCGTGCTGCCTTTCCTCTTCCTTTGTAAATTGATTGATATCTATGCCAAATTTCACACGACTCACAGTAGCATTTTTGCTCGTACCCCCAGAATCACCCTGCACTTGCATAAAGTTTAAAACCTTTATTCCACCAGTTGCCTTACCATGAACCTCATTTTCTACCGTTACAGCAACATCAAACTCCACTGTCCTATTGGTCGTATTGGAAATCAACCGTAAATCTCTCGAAGCCTCCTTGCGAACCTCCTCGACTGCCTCAAGAAGTTCTTTAAGTACCGTTTTTGTAAATTCTTTAAGTTCCATAAATTATGAATTGTTAGTGACTTTAATTTTGCCCGTTACGGCCAATGAAATCAAAGATGCCTTATACTCATGCAAAAGCGAAATTGATCGCTCAATCTTCCCAATACCAGAATTAATTTTGTGAATTTCTGTTTGAATAAAATCAACAATTTTCTTCTGCTCCTCGATAGAATCAGGAATTGCTACATAAATCTGCCCATAACGATTCGGATTCAAATTTGCCTGACTTATACTTCTTAATGCCAAACTTCGAGCATAATCAACAAAGTTTGTACTATTCAATAAATAATTCAAATATTCAGGCAAAATTCGCTTATTACTTCTAAATCTTACAAGATATGATGCAAATGAAATTTGATCATCTGCACTACCCCTAAATATCCCAACTTTACCAACCAAATCAAAGCTATTAGTCCGATTAAAAAGAATGTCGTCTTTTTTGAGTAACATAGTTCTATCAACCTTATCCAAACAACCATTTTCTGGGACAATAATTTCACCATTTTGAATATTGCCCATCGTAAGGACTTTAATCACACCATCTCCTGATAAACTGTCGGAGATCCCATAATCAGAACTTTTCAGTAAGCGCTTAATCTGAATAATCTGCCAATTTTCTGACACCTCATCCATCCAATCAAAGCTAGCTTTTTTCATATCTATTTTCTCATCAAGACCTCGTGTCACTACACTATTAATCAAGGCTGAACGTTTTTCTTTCAGTAATCCTATTTGTTTCTTTTTAGCCTTAATAATTTGCTCAATAAGAACTGTTTTGACGTCAAGATATCCAGCAATAGACTTCTGCTCATCGATTGATGGTTCAATTATACGCAAATTCAACAATGCTTCATTTTTTAATGTCCATCTATGATCAGTAGAAACACCTTCACCAAGTGGAAATAAAATTTCTTCAAAATAATGTTTCTGAAAATAATAATTATAAAATTGAGAATTTGCCTCCTTCTTATTTCTAAGAGTTGAGTAGGCGGGGCTAATAACGCCATCATATTTTGACCTATCCACAAACCCAGAAATTAAATCCATTGGATTTAGCACAATATCACCCTTATTTATTTTATTATAACCTTCATAACTTGCTGCTATCTGCCCTTCATTAGTCGAAATATCCCTAATAACAATACCTCTCTGAGTCAGAGATAGAATAGTTGGATTGGCTTCCCTACTTTTCTCCTTAGATAAGGAAAAAAGATATTTCAATGACTTCATTTGCCACGCGTCAGGAACGTCCCCAATCCACGGTATTCCCGTCTGCTTGTACTTTGAGTATTTACTGTGCTGTTTTTTCAATTGAACCTGCATTTATAATTCATTTAACAGTGAAATAAAATTTGATCACCCTTTCCCATTTCCAGCTTCGCCAACATTTCCGCCAACGCATTGATGATCTGGATTTTGCGCTCATCTTTGCGGAACTTTACGAACAGCTTTTTATCCTCGCGCTCCCACTGTTTGCGCAAGACGTAGGCCGATGGCGAAAGTTTGCGAATTTTCATAAGTTATTTGGTTAATTCTTTAAACAAGCCAAGAAGTTCATTCTCAACCTTCTCAATATCCGCCTCAATCTCTTCAAGCGCACGAGGAGGTTGATATTCGTAAAAATAACGAGTGACGGGAATTTCATAACCAACACGCCCCACCTTACCGTCCTTATCGTCCACTTTCTTTTCATCTATCCACGCATCAGGCGCATAAGGCTTCACTTCCTTCGCAAAATACTCATAAATATCCTGTTCATAGGGCACATTTTCGGTATCGCGCAGTTCGCTATCGGGTTCAGGATTGCCTTTGCTGTCCAAGCAAATATCGGCTTCTTCGTCACGTTCGCTCAAACCTTCCAAAATTCCTTTCTTAAGTGAAACAGGCAGTTTTATGCCAGACTTTTTGAAAGCTTCGTCAAAAGCCTCAAGAAATGCTTCACGGTTTCGATACAGTTTGTTATCCAACTTTTCCAGCACAGATAAGACCTCTTTTTGAAATGCTTTGCCTGCCTCAATCTCCAAAATACTGGCATTACCCTTCTTTTTGCTTTCAGTCAAACCCTTAAACGCAGACTGCTCCTTTACGCGCTCAACTCTTTCTGCACTTACTTGAAAATTAAGCCTTAACGGTCGTTCAACTGTAATCTGCCTAAAGGCAAAATCGGTCGTCTTGAAAATCTTACAATGCTTTGAGGACTTAAATTCATCGTAAAGCTTAACAATATGGAGACGATCTTCATCGGTTATTTCATTGCGCTTGTTCCCCAAGCTTTTTCGCATCTTCTTGAAAAATCCTCGCGCATCTATGAGTTGAACTTTCCCTTTGCGCTCATGCTCTTTACGGTTGGTCAAAAACCAGACATACGTTGAAATGCCCGTGTTATAAAAAAGCTGATCAGGTAAGGCCACAATAGCCTCTAGCCAATCATTTTCCAAAATCCAGCGGCGTATTTCACTTTCACCACTGCCAGCGTCACCCGTAAAAAGGGGCGACCCGTTAAAAACAATCGCAATGCGCCCGCCACCACTCAAAGGATTCTGCATTTTGGAAATCATGTGCTGAAGGAACAATAATTGCCCATCCGAACTTCGCGGAGTGCCCGCACCAAATCTGCCCGCATGCCCACGCTGCGCCTCACGTTCAACCGCCTCCTGATCTTTTCTCCAATCCACTCCAAACGGCGGATTCGTTATGCAATAGTCAAAATGTTGGTCAATAAACTGGTCATTTGAGAGCGTACTTGCCTTGGAATGATCTTTTTCTCCACCTTTGATTTTGTCGGCATCTTCTCCTTTAATGAGCATGTCCGCCTTGCACATGGCATACGTCACGGGGTTCAGCTCTTGTCCGTACAGATAAATATCCGCTTTGGAATTGATGTGCTCTGCGATGAATTTCTTTGAAACTGCCAACATACCGCCAGTACCGCAACATGGGTCGTAAATGGTTTTAATTGTGTGCTCTTTCTTCAATAAATGTTTATCCATCGTAAACATCACCTCCACCATCATTTGAATCACCTCGCGCGGAGTGTAGTGCTCACCAGCTGTCTCATTAGATTGTTCAGAGAATCTACGAATCAACTCTTCAAAGATGTATCCCATCTCCGTGTTACTGACCGCATCAGGATGCAAATCAACCTTATTCAACTCCTTAATAATGAGATAAAGGAGATTGCCGCCCTCAAGACGGGCAAGATGCTTTTCAAAATCAAATTTCTCAATAATTTGTTGAACATTTTCGGAAAAACCACTGATGTAGTTGCGTAGGTTTTTGGAAATATCTTTCTGATCATCCAATAGTTTGTGAAAGTCATAAACCGATGTGTTGTAAAACCCAACACCCGTAATGTCCTTCAAAATCGGAGACACGTTGATTTTCCCCTGATGCTGGTTGTATTCCTTCAAAACTTTCTCTTTCGTTTTCTCCAAAACCGAATCAAGACGCTTAAGTACAGTTAATGGAAGCACAACATCCTGATATTCGTGCTGCTTCCAACTACCGCGCAGAAACTCGGCGATATTCCAAATTAAACTTACTTTATTTTGAAAATTGTTCATGAGGAAAGAGACATAATAAGGTCTATTTTTTTTGAAAGAAAATAGTAAGTAGCAGTTTGAATTATAATGAGATTATTTACTTTGATTATCGTTAAAAATGTCAACATAACGGCGGTAAATAAATGACCGACCATAGCTTTGATTTTCGTCTTTTTGTTCTAAAATGCCGAGTTCTACAAAACGATCAATTACTTTTTGGGCACCTTGACGTGTGAATTTCGTCCACTTTTGAATAGTGGAAACATTTACGATTGGTAATTTGAATAGCTCAGGTAATACATTAATTGAGCTTTCTGCGGCTGTTTTTCCGAGAGATTGAATTTTCTTCATATCTTCTTCACGTAGTACCGTAATTTTTTTTACGATCTCAATTGCGTCGTTGGCAACTTCAATCATTCCATCTAAGAAAAAATCTAGCCATTTTTCAACTTTACCAGAATGGTAGTCGTCTAAGCGATCGTAATAAACTTTCTTATGTTTTTCAAAATACGTTGATAAAAATAGTACAGGACGATCCAATAATTTTTGTAACCACATAAAAAGTGTGATCAAAATTCGTCCGGTACGACCGTTACCATCGAGGAATGGATGTATTGTTTCAAAATGGGCATGGATAATGCCAGCTTTGAGAATTGGTAATAAATCATCTTGAAGATGGAGGAATTTTTCTAGATCGCTTAAAGCATTCTTCATTTCATGAGGAGGAGGTGGAACAAAATGTGCATTATTCGGTGTGGTACCACCAATCCAGTTTTGGCTTTTTCGGAAATTTCCAGGATCGGAAAAATGACTTGAACGAGCATCTTTCATTAATTCTTTGTGTATTTCTTTGATGAAACGGAGGCTTACAGGGAAATTTTTTAACCTTTCAAGACCATAGTTGAGTGCATGAATGTAATGTAAAATGTCATCAACATCGTCAGGTAATTTTTCTGAAGTCTTTGATTCCGCCTCAATAGCATCAATCATGGTAGCTTTTGTACCTTCTATTTGACTAGAAGAAGCCGCATCTTTACGGATATACATGAAAAGGAAGAAGTCTAAATCAGGCAATAATTGAGTAATACCATCAAGTTTTCCCAAAACGAGAGTTGCTGTTGAAGCTTTTTGAACGATTTTTGATGAAAAAATAAAACCTTCACTTGGGGGGAAAGGATTTAAAATAAAAGCTTTATATCCTTCCGGCTGGTTTTGCATGTTCCCGATATTCATATTTTGAATCGTTTACATATTCTACTAGATGACAACAGTTTATCAATTATCGTTTACATTTGCAAGGAGATGTCAACAAGGTTTAAAAATGTCTCAAAGTCTAAAAATAACTTATATCCACGAAATAAACCCCAACTGCCTCATCTTCTCATTATCATCCAGTCCATATCCCACGACAAATTCATCATTGATTTCGAAGCCGGTGGTGAGGACGGGGAGGTTGGTGAGTTCGCTGGTTTTTCTTTTTAACAAAGTTATCAGTTGGAGTTCTGCGGGGTGGAAGGATTGGATGTGTTCTACGACGTATCTGAGGGTTTTTCCGGTGTCGAGGATGTCGTCGATGATGATGACGGGACGGTCTTTTAAATAACTGAAGTCTTTGCTGAGGAATTTTATTTCTTTTGATTCTTTGCCTTCGTAGCTGGAGATTTGCATGAAGTCGACTTGGAGGTTCATGCTGAGCTGCTTGATGAGATCGCTGAAGAAGAGGAAGCCTCCTTTAAGGATGCAGATGAAGATGGGGGACTGGCCTTCGTATTTTTTGTTGAGTTGGTGGGCTATTTCGGTGACTCTGGTTTGGATCTGTTCGGCGGAGATTAAGACGGGGAGGTTCATGGGTGGGGTTTTAGAGGTGATTTATGTGGCTTTGGGGAAAGTATAGGGGAAGGTGGGGAAAATATCTTTATTATTTTATGAGTTTTTTAGATATGGGAGGTATTTTGTTTTTGGATGATGTATCTCTTCATCCTGAAGATGGCTTCAATTGACTCTAAATCTTATTTCTTTTACTATGAATGTCCTAACTCTAAATTCTCAAATTATGAAGCAGCGTATCTTTAAGGTAAGAGAAATTGCTTATAAAAAAGGTTCGAAGTTTTTGGCGGTTTCTTTGGATTTGGATTTGATGGCCGAAGGGGAAACAATGGGGCAGGCGATTGATCGGTTGCGTGAAGCGACGGATGGGTATTTAAAGATGTGTTGTAAGGATGGTGAGTCTGACAAAGAGATTTATCGGAAGGCGCCGCAGAAATATTTTGATTTGTATGAGTTGTTTCGGGAACTTGATGGGAAAAGTGAAAAGAAGCCGATTGAAAATTTTGTAGGGAAAGCGACGTACCATTCTTCTGTTTCTCATGCGAAGACCGCTTAAACCTCGTGAGATTCAAAAAGTGGCTTTGCATTTAGGTTTTGAGTTGAAAGAGATTCAGTCGAGTCACTGGCAGTATAAAAAAGATGGTGTCGGTAAGGTTACTATTCCCAACTATTCGGAGATTGGAGAAGATATTTTTGAATGGATTTGTCGACAACTGAAAATTACCAAGAAAAAGTTTTGGGAGATTTTGGATGAATTGGAATAAAGAAGAGTTTTCAGTTTTGTAAGTAACGATAGAATTGGAGGCTTCCTCCAGAGGATAAGAAACCAACGACAGCTTTTTTTGTTTCTTTTCGATTTTTGCCATGAAAAAACAGCCCTGGCATTTCTGCTGGGCTGTTTTTTTAGAGATTAGATTCTCGGTTCTTTACTGAATGGTGATGGTTCCGCTCGCAGAATTTCCGTTGATCTCTGGGGCGTACATCATGTTGGTGACGGCTGGGTTTGCTTGGTAGGTTCCAGGAGTTACAGCTCTTGCGAAGTAGCTGAATTCGTAGTCGCCAGCTGGGAGGTTGGTGCGGAACATGGCGACGCGGTCGTCGAGGAGGTCTTGGTGGTCGGTGTAATCGCCTTGGTAGAAGCTACAGATTCCGTCATTGCCGGTTGGGGGCATGATGGCCATATCGCCTTCGTAACGAACATAAGGGATTGGGTAGCCTCCTCCACCGTTACAGCTGTCTTTGCTGAGGTTGGTATTTACGGCTTCGAGTCCGGCAGGGAGTTTGTCTTCGATCATGGTGTAGTAAGCTTCGGTGGTGGATTTTACTTTGATGCCTACTCGGACGATGTCACCGGCTTTGATGGCACCGGTGATTTTTTTGCCGCTTTCGTTGTAGTATGAACGTTCGACTTTGAAGCCGTTGTTGCTGGCGCTCACATTACTTTGGCCGAGGAACTCTTTTTGGACGAGGGTGTAGTAGAGTTTGCCGGTGCCGTTTTTGGTAATGGTGATGGTGTTACCATCCGTTTTTAAATCTTTCACAGGGATTTCCAGCTCTTTCATTTGGTCGAGTTTTCCAGATGCGAGAGATTTGCCGTTGAGTTTGACCTCGTACGTATAGTCAGGATTTACCTGAGAGGTTTTAACAATGTAGTTGGCAATGGCGATGACGGCGTGGGCTGTGGAATGGGTTTCACCGTAGTAGGACTGGTTGTTGAGATTTAAGTAGCGGATGAGTTTTGGAATGAGGGCGTTTTCTGGATCGATCTGGACGAGGGCTTCAAGGGCTACTGCGGTCGTGAGGGTGTCGGAACTCATCATTTCGTAATCGATGACCTCTTCATCAAAGTACGCGAGGTCTCCTTGGGTGGTGACTTTATCGGTCAGTTTTTTGAGGAGGGCTTTGGCTTCGGTGGTTTTGCCAATGTTTTGGAGCATCATGGCGGTGTAGGCGAGGTCGGCGGTGCTGTCGGTTTGTGGAGAGGTGAAGTTGAGACCTTTGGCGTAACCGGAATCAACAATGCTGAGGACGTAGTTGACGTAGGCTTCGAATTTTTTGTTTTCACCGGTGACATCAACACCTTCGAGGTATTTGAGTCCACTGTTCCAAACGTTTTCGTCTACGGTGAATCCAGCATCTTTGGCAAGTGCGAGTCCGTACATAACATACGCACTGTTTTTTGGAACGCTTGGGTCGTTTTCCCACCAGCCCCAACCGCCGTCTGAATGTTGGTAGTTATAGAGGCGTTGGAAACCGGCTTTTACCTGAGCATCCAGGTCTTTAAAAATGTCCTGGTTTTTGAAATTGAGTTTTGCACGGTTTTTGAACACGACCACGTTTGGGAGGAATCTGCTCATGGTTTGTTCAACGCAGCCGTATGGGTAACCGACCAGATTTTCAATTGAGCTGATCAGGTTGTCAGAGAGAGTTGGAGCGAGGTTGAGTTTGAGGGATTTGATGTTTTTGGCGTTTCCGGATTCGGCCACGAGGTTAATGGTGGCGTTGTCTTCACCTGATTTTGAGGTGATTTTTTCAAGGCCAACGGGATTGATCGGGAGGCTGAGAGAGACA
Source organism: uncultured Candidatus Peribacteria bacterium (assembly GCA_964624115.1). Lineage (GTDB taxonomy): Bacteria > Patescibacteriota > Gracilibacteria > UBA1369 > UBA1369 > CAZUXI01. Next base: position 33,503 of record CAZUXI010000005.1, on the reverse strand, counting down.
GTATCATTTTGAGAACCTGAAGTGAGTTTGAAGGTGAGGTTGAGTTTGCCAGTTCCAGTGACTTTGATTGGGAACTCAAGGGTTTGGTTTTGGCCTTGAGCGATAGTGACAGATTTTTCTGTGCCACCGGTGAAACCTTCACCAGAGAGGGCGAGTTTGAAGGATGATCCGCTCACGTTATTATTGCGGGCAACGGCGCGGATGGTGACGCTGTCTCCTTCGGTTACGAATCGTGGTACTTGAGGACTGACGATCATGTTCTTGGTGACGATAACTCTTTGTTGGGCGTTGCCGAATTGGCTGGTTTTTGTGTTTCCAACAACAGCAGCAGCCCAAGTCGTGAGGTTGTCTGGGAGTTTGGCGGTGATGGTAGCTTTTCCGTTGGCGTCAGTTTTGACGGATCCAACCCAGAGGGCGGTGTCGAGGAAGCTTGAGCGGAGGGAGGTTGAGCCGGCTTCGTTGCCGGTGATGCCGCCAAGGTTCGCTTCACGTGCAGGAGCTGGAGCTGGAGTGCCGGTGGTTGGGGCGCTGGCGTCTTTTTCTCCTTGTTCGGCGTAGTCGTCACTGCCGCCTCCTTTGCCTTCCTCGGCGGTGATGTTACTGAGGTTGGTTTTTGGAGTGTAAGCAAAGTTGAGGTAACTGTAGCCCGGTTGGTAGAAGGCCCAGAAAATATCTTCGTTTCCGGCATTCACGAGGTTTAAGACGGCTTGGTCCACGAGGGCGAGAGAGAGATCGGTAGCGACGCCTTTCCCATTTGAGTCAGTGACTTCAACATTGAATTTTGCTGTTTCTTGTGGGATGTAGGTCGATTTGTCCGGAGTGATTTTGATAGTGAGTTTTTTGTTGTTTGGTAAAACTTTCAGGTCAGCTTGGCCGGTAGCGAAGTTGGTTTTAGTGCTAAGGGTGTGAGCGTAGACACTGAAGCTTGGAGCCATTGCTTCGGTGATTGGAACGGTAAGTTCGTAGCTGTTGCCGTTGAGTTTCACCACCTGGTAACTGAGGACCTGATTGGTTCCGGTGACGAGGAACAGGTACCCATCTTTCACACTGCTATCGATGTGGATTTTTGCGGTATCACCGGTTGAGTAAATGGTTTTATCAGTATTCACGTTTACGGTTTCTCCGTAGTATGGGTTGTAATTGTACTCGTTGTCACCGTAGACGTAGAACGAGTTGTTGGCGGTGATGGTGTTTCCTTTGCTGTCGGTTCCTTCGATTTCAACGGTGTATGAACCCCCTTTTACTGGAGTGTATTTGAGGATGTATTTACCTGAAGCATCCGTTTTGCCGCTAAACTCTTTGACCACGGTGGTTTCGTAGTCATAACGGTAGTAGGGGAGTGATTGGTCTTCCCAGTAATCGTAGTAGGTCCCGTCTTGCACTCGTTTGTAGGTTGAGAGAGTGATTTTCCCTTTGATGGCAGCATTGGCGTACACTTTTTCATCGTGGTCTTTGCTGCTGATTTCCAGTTGGTACTCTTCTTTTAAGGTTGGTACGCCGGAAAGTTGTTTGGTCATGAGATTGAATTCAGCAGCTTTCACTTCAACGGTTTTTGTCCCGTTGACTGGGATGTTGCTGGAATCCATGGTTGTCACTTCAATGATGAAGCGGCTGTTTTGCGAGTATGGTGAACGGTAGTAGTCGCCGTTGGTGTCGGCGTCGGTATTGAAGGTGAAATTGAGTTCACCTTTTTCATCAAGGGTGCCTTCACCTGAAGTAATGAAAGTTCGGTATGATGAAGGGAAGTAAGCAATCTTGGCAGAGTAGTAGTCGAACATTGGGCAGATGTCGATGCATGGTGGCCAGTAGTAATCTTCTTGGCGGTAGATGTTGTAGGTAACTTTTTGGTTGGTGACGGGGGTGCCGAAGAAGTATTTTCCAACGACGGTGGCTTTAACATCATCACCACTGAGGTAACGTTCTTTGTCGGTGGTAACGGAAAGTTGGTATTCGTCTTTTTTGTACTCTTCCACCTGGAAGCTGCTTTCTGGATTGATTTCGTAGAAAGTTGGGGCGCTATCACCGGTTTCCAATCCTGGGCTTAATTGAAAGCTGTAACTTCCGGTGCTTCCACTGCTTGGAATATTGAAAGATCCTTCAATATTTCCGTATTCAGATGGGGTGAGGGTTTTTCGATAGATTTCTACTTCGCCGCTGCCACTGTAGGTCATCACTCGTACTGAAACCGGTTCAAGATTGACGGAGTATTTTCCATCCTGGTCTGTTTTTCTGAGAATGGATTTGAAGTTGACGGTGTCACCGAGGCGGTACACGGGTCGATCAGTGTAGGTGAAAGATTTTACGGTATCGTTTTGGTAATCTTGGTTGTAGGTGTAGCCTTGCATGATGGTGATGTCACCATCTTTTTCTGCAATGAAGTAGTTTGGATTTTCGTAGTTTAAATCCTGGGTGACTTGTTTCACTGCTTTTTCACTGAGGCCTTTGTCATTGGTGGTCATTTCCCCAACTTTTTGGTAGCTGTCTTTTGCTTCTACGGGTGCTTCTGAATAGTAGGTATCAGGAACACGGTAGAGGTTAATTTTTGCTCCAGCAACTGGGGTGTTTTTGGTTTGGTTCATAAGCCAAACCACATTTTTATCTGTTCCCTGACGTGCCATCATGATGTTATCAGTGACGTCGATGAAGGTGTCTTGTGGTGGGATAAATTTGCCGTCGATTTCGACAAAGTAGAGTCCGTTCTTGGTGATTGGAAGTTCGATGAAACCGTCAGCGTATGAAAAATAACCGGTTTCTTTGTTGGTTGGATTTTTCTTGATGATTTCGGTTTCGAACTCTTTGACGAGTTTCATTTTTGCTTTGAGTGCATCTGGGACCAGATTGTATTGAGCAAAATTATTGGCGTTACTTGAACGAGCTTCCAGGAAATTTTCTGGTGTTGCTTCGTAAAGTTTTACTTTGAGTTTTGGAAGTTTGTCACCGTAATAAGAAACAAGGAGACGGTATGGAGTTTTCAGGTTGGTGACGAGGAGACCGTTTTGACTATTCAAATAGAGGTAAGGAGTGGTGAAGTAACTTTCACCGTAGGAGTTACTTGCGGTCATTCCTTCTTTTAAGCCGAGGGCTTTGTAGAGGACGTCAAAAGATTCTCCACGAGTGATATTTTTGGCGGGGTCGAAGTCGTAAGAAAAACTGAAAATGTTTTTACAACCTGCGGTTTCAAGATAGTTATAGAACCAGGTACTTTTACTTTCAGTGACTTTTGTACTGTAAATGGGGAAAGCATTGCAGCTGGTTCCTTTGGTAATTTTAAATCGTTCAATAACGACTTTCATGACCTCGGGATAGACGATGCTTTTTTCTGGTTTGAAAGTTCCGTCCGGATAGCCTTGGACGATTCCTTCGCGCTTGGCGGTGGAAACATATTTGGCGTACCAAGCGTCTGGTGAGATGTCAGAGAAGGTAAAGTTGGAGTCGTATTTTATTTCGACGCCTTCTTGCGCTTCGAGAATTGTTTTTACAAATTCGGCGCGGTTGATCTCTTTTTCAATGCCGAGTGATCCGTCGGGGTAACCTTGGATAACTCCTTCATTTTTGAGAAGTCGGGCCGCGTTATAGTATTGGTTTCCGTACGCAACGTCGGAAAAAGGTTGAAGTGAATCGATGGTCGCTGCGCTTGCAATCATATTGGTTGCAGCGAAACTTGTTATCGTAAACACACTTACAACTGCTCCAATAAGCGCAGACAAACGGCGCTTTATTTTTGTTTTGAGCATACTTGTATTATGGTTATTTAAATACTCACCCAGTATAACAAAAAGAGGGGATGATTATTACAAGAAATGTTTCTGTGATGTTTTGATTGATTTCTCATCGTGAACGGGATATAAACTCATCAAATAAGTAATTTTTTATGAGCACATTTTTTCAAAGCAGCCTTCTCACCACGAAGGAGTTTTCACGTGATCATGTTCTGGAACTCATTGAAAAAGCTGAACATTTTTTACCCGCTGTTGTTGAGCGAAAAATGTTGAAAGTTTTGGATGATAAAATTTTAGGTGCACTTTTTTATGAACCTTCAACCCGGACCAGAATTTCTTTTGAATCGGCGATGCATCGATTAGGTGGGAGAGTTATTTCTGTGGTGGGTATGGAAAATAGTTCTTTACTTAAAGGTGAAACTTTGGCGGATACCGCGAAGCTGGTGGAGAACTGTGTTGATGTGGTTGCTATGCGTCATCCCACCGTTGGTTCGGTTGCAGAGTTTGCTCGGAGTGCTTCGGTTCCGGTTTTTAATGCGGGTGATGGTGCGGGTGAACATCCAACTCAGGCGCTCTTAGATATGTTTACTTTGGTCCAGGAAAAAGGAAAAATTGATGGACTTCATTTAGTTCTTTGTGGTGATTTGAAATATGGTAGAACCGTTCATTCCCTCTCGTATTTATTGGCAAATTTTAAACTTAAACTCACTTTGGTTTCACCACCTCAACTTCAAATGCCTGACGACGTGATTCAAGATTTGCGATCACGGGGGGTTGATGTTGAAGTCAGTGAACAACTGGAACCTTTTTTGAAGGATGCCGATGTGGTGTATTCAACCCGAGTTCAGAAAGAACGATTTGCGGATGTTCAGGAATATGAATCGCTCAAAGCCGCTTATGTTTTGCATCGGGATGTTTTGGAAAAACATAATCCCGAGATTACGGTGATGCATCCTTTTCCTCGAGTGGTAGAGATAGATACCTCGGTGGATGATATGGCAGGTGCTGCTTATTTTCGACAAATGCGCAATGGGGTGGCAGTACGAATGGCACTCTTGAGTATGGTGTTTGGAAGGTAAGTGTATTTTAAAAAATGTTCGAATTGGAGGATCCACCGGTTGCTCTGGAAATAATGTTAGATCTTTGCCCTAAAAATTATGAATCAGCATTGGTTATTCAAAGGTGGACAGGTGGTTTCACCGCAAGGTATTCGAGAAGTTGATGTTGAAGTTGATCATGGGATCATCGTTCGAGTTGATTCCGGCATTGAAGAGATTGAAGGGATGCAGGTTTTGGATATAAAAGGTAAATATATTTTGCCGGGTTTGATTGATATGCATGTTCATTTTCGGACTCCCGGAATGACGCAGAAAGAGGATTGGAAGACGGGTTCTCAAGCGGCTTTGGCTGGTGGAGTGACGACGGTTATTGATATGCCAAATACGGTGCCGGCAACGATTGATCAGGTTACTTTTGAGGAAAAGCGGGCTTTGGTTGCTGAGCAATCGTTGGTACATTATGGGTTTTATGTGGGTGCTACCGAGCGGAATCTTGAGGAGATTAAAGCAATGGTGAGTCGAGGTGAGAAGGTGAGGGGCATTAAGATTTATATGGGGAGTTCGACCGGGGATTTATTGATCAATAATGATGAGGTTTTGGAAAGATTTTTTAAGGAAGCTCCTTGTTTGCTTTTACTCCATGCTGAGGCAGATGATTGTATTTCTGAAGGGGTGAAGCATTTTTCTGATACGTCGAATCCTGCGGTTCATTCCAAAATCCGTGATCCAAAATGTGCTTTATTAGCGGTTCAAAAAGCTCTTAGTTTCGCCAAAAAATATGGTACACAGATTCACTTTTGTCATGTCTCGACGGGTGCAGAACTTGATTTGATTCGTGAAGCGGCCTTGCCAAATGTAACGGTTGAAGTGACGCCTCATCATCTTTTTATGAATACGAAGGACTATGATACTTATGGGAACCTGATCAAGGTGAACCCCCCCATTCGTGCAGAAGAGGATATGGATGCTTTGTGGAAGGGGATTGTGGATGGTGTTGTGAATATTGTAGCGACGGATCATGCGCCCCATCTTTTTGAGGAAAAGGATCAAGATGTTTATGCGAAGGTTCCTTCAGGTGTGCCAGGGGTTCAAACCATGTTGCCACTGTTGCTGACAGCGGTGAATGATCAACATATCTCTTTGCAAAAAGTGGTGGAGTTATCTTCATTTGCTCCGGCTCAACGCTTGGGGCTTGGAAAAAAAGGGAAAATTGAAGTGGGGATGGATGCTGATCTGGTTATTGTTGATTTGAACTTGTTTGAAAAGGTTTGTCATCATTATCTCTGGAGTAAGTGTGGTTGGTCCCCGTTTCATGGATGGATTTTGAAAGGTTGGCCAGTGATGACTTTTGTTCAAGGAAACTTAATGTATAGTTTCCGAAACTCTTTTGGTGATGTTCTGGGGAAAGAGGTTTGATCTTGTTTTTTGGGTCTTTTTGTATAGATCTTTACTTTTTTATTGGTTGGGATAATATTCGTGCGCTTTAAAAAACTTTCATTATGAAATTCATCCAATTCATCGCGGATTACGGTAAAAAGGATCCGGCTTTTTCTGAGGTGGTTCAGCGGCTCATGTGTGAGATTCCTGATGCTTATATTCATGATACTTCCGTCTTCCCATTTTCAACGATTGAAACCGGGTTTTGGACTTATCAGTTTGCTTTGAGCCCACACCCAGAAGGTATGATTATTTATACGAACTGTGCTCCACGAAAAGATAAAAAGGAGATTCGGGTTGATAATGAAGGTGAAAAACTGGTTTATGCTCGTCTTAAGAATGGGGTTGAAGTCGTTGGCGTTAATTCTGGTTACTCTTTTTCTTTTGTTAAACCTCATATTGAAGAGTTCCGCTTGGTTGATGTTGAAGATAAAGGTTCACAATTCCGTTCTCGTGATTACTTTCCGTTGATTGTTGGAAAAGTTGCTCGGAAGGATTACAGCTTTAAATTAAAGGAACTGGATGTATCTGCAATTCCTGATTATCCAAAAAATACCATTGTGGCGATTGATGGTTATGGAAATATTAAGACCTCGTACCATGAAGATGAGTTGAACTTGAAACCTGGTGATTTTGTGAGTGTAAAAATTGGTAAATGGACGCATACGGCTTCGTATGTTGATGGAACTTTCTATGTAAAAGAAGGTCAACTTGCTTTTGCGAAAGGATCTTCAGGTCATGATGAAAAATTCATGGAGATTTTCCTTCGTTCCGGTTCAGCCAAAAAACGATTTAATAATCCTGAACCTGGTGATACTATTGAAATCACCAAGGCTGATTAAGGAAGTATCCTAAGTTTTTTTTTGTGAATCTCTCAAGTGATTTCTGCGGTATAAAGTTTGCAAACCCGCTTGTTCTTGCTTCAGGTGTTTTGGGAGTTACGGCTTCAAGTTGGCGTTTTGTTATTCAGAATGGTGCCGGTGGTATTACCACAAAATCTATTTGGCTTGAGGAGCATAAGGGGCATCCAAACCCAGTGATTATTTCAACTGACCATTGGATGTTGAATGCGGTTGGTTTGCCGGATGCGGGGATTGAAAAAGCACGTGAAGAGATTGCTGATTATTTGGGGAATAAACCAGCTCCGCTGATTGTTAATATTGTTGGAGGTAAAATTGATGATTTTGTACAGGTGGCAGAAAAAATTTCCGAACTTCAACCTGATTTGATTGAAGTGAATATTTCATGCCCAAATGTTGAAGATGAGTTTGGGAAACCTTTTGCCTGTTCTGTGGTTGATTCGGGAAGGGTGACCGCTGCGGTACGCAAAATGACGAAAGTTCCGATCATTGTAAAATTGAGTCCGAATGTTTTAAATATTGTTGAAATCGCCCGTTCTTGTGTCGATTCCGGTGCTGATGCTTTGTGTGCGGTGAATACTCTTGGGCCTGGTATGGCAATTAACTTGGAAACCAGAGAACCTATTTTGGCGAATAAGGTTGGTGGTGTTTCTGGTCCAGCGATCAAGCCAATTGCGGTTAAGGCGGTTTATGATATTCACCGTGCTTTACCTCATATTCCGATTATTGGTACCGGTGGTGTTCTTTATGGGAAGGACGCCTTGGAAATGATTATGGCGGGTGCGACTTTGGTTGGTGTTGGATCTGCGGTGTATTATCGTGGTGTTGAATGTTTTCAACTTATAGCTGATGAAATGACACAGTGGTGTTCGGCAAATGGCGTGAAAAATCTTCAGGAGTTAAGAGGTGCTGTTCATAAGTAAGGGCATCCGTTTGCGATTCATAATTTTATCTTTTCTTCTATGTTTGCTCTTCCAGTATCCTTACGAATTGACCAGATTATTGTGGAAAATCCGTTTGTAAAAACTTTTGTTTTTCAACATCATCTTGGTGCTCAGCCGGGACAGTTCGTCAATGTTTGGATTCCACGCGTGAATGAGAAACCGATGAGTGTTGCCTATTGTGATGAAAATGAGTTTTGGTTGAGTATTTTTGCTGTTGGGCCTTTTTCGAAAAAGATGCATGAGTTTCAGGTGGGTGATTTGGTCGGGATTCGTGGTCCCTATGGGAAGGGATTTTCTTTTGCGCCAAAGTCTCATCTGATTTTGGTGGGGGGTGGGTATGGGGCTGCACCGCTTTATTTTTTGGCGTCTGCGGCTGTTGCTCAAGGCTGTACGGTGGATTTTATTCTTGGCGCTCGTTCCCAGGAGTATCTTTTGTATTTGGATAGAATTCAGGCGCTTCCGGGGGTGAAACTTCATATTGCGACCGATGATGGTTCGGTTGGTTTTCATGGATATAACACCCTGGTTTTAGAAAATCTCCTTCAGCATCTTCCTGAGGATCGAAGTTTGTCTACGGTTTATACTTGTGGGCCGGAATTGATGATGAAAAGAGTTTCCGATCTTTCATTTCAGTATGGTGTATCGGCACAAATTTCTTTGGAAAGGTATATGAAGTGTGGTTTTGGGGTTTGTGGTCAGTGTACCGTTGATAACACCGGTGAACGGATGTGTGTTGAAGGTCCGGTTCTTACGAATGATCAGGCACGGAAAGTTCAGGAGTTTGGAGTTTATCATCGAGACGATTTAGGCAAGAAGCATTATTTTTAACTTTTTCACCATGACATCTTTTTGTAAGGTTCGTTCGGAGTTTCAGAAAGATTTTAAAGTTTCGGTGATTGGTGCAGGAAATGTGGGAGCGACTGCTGCGTACACGATGTTGCTCAGTGGCATACCGACTGAGATTGCTTTAATCGACATTGATAAAGAGAAAGCTGAGGGGATTGTTATGGATTTTCAACATTCCCTTTCATTTTTGTCTTATGCTCAACTTTCAGGAGGAAATGATTTTACACTTTGTAAAGATTCCGATTTGGTGGTGGTAACTGCAGGAGCACGACAACAAGAGGGGGAAACAAGATTGCAGCTTATTGATAAAAATCGGAAAATTTTTCAAAGTATTATTCCTCAGATTGTTCAGGCGGCTCCCAATGCGATTCTTCTTATTGTGACTAATCCGGTTGATATTCTTACCCTGGAGGCACAAAAAATTTCTGGTTTGCCTGCAGGGAGAGTTTTTGGATCAGGTACTTTTTTGGATACGGCACGTTTGCGTTACCATATTTCTCAACAGCTTTGTTTGAGTCCCAAGAGCATCGAAGCATTTGTTTTGGGTGAACATGGAGATACCTCTTTTCCTGTTTTTAGTTCGGCCAATATTGCCGGTAAGTCATTGTTTGATTTCCCTGGTTTTACCCAAAAAGTCGCTGATCAATGTTACTTCGATACAAAGAATGCGGCGTATAAAATTATTCATGATGTGGGGTACACTTGTTATTCGATCGGTATGGTGATCCGAGAAATCATGCTTGCGATTTATCAGCATGCACGGGTTGTTTTGCCTCTTTCTGTCCCATTACAGGGGAAGTACGGTTATTCGGGAGTCGCTTTAAGCGTTCCAGCGGTATTAGATTCATCGGGGATTGCGGATGTGATTGAGGTCCCCTTAAGCCAGCATGAGAAAGAGCTCTTTGATCTTTCTGTCCGAACACTTCAGGAGTACTCAACGTAACCAAGATGTTTTTTGTTGATCTTGAGCGGAAATTTTTTTACAATGACCGCACATTTGCCAATTTTTAAATTTTGTATTCTCTTGATGTCTTCTGAATCAACTTCATCTGCACCCTGGAAAATTCTTCTCTACTATAAGTATGTTGATATTCCCAATCCAAAGGAGTTTACAAATGAACATTTGAAACTTTGTAAACGTTTAGGATTAAAAGGTCGGATTTTGATTGCTGATGAAGGAATTAACGGAACCGTTGGTGGTACGGAAGAGATCACCAATGAGTATATGAGAATTATGCATGAACATCCTTTGTTTCAGGGGATGGAGTTTAAGATTAGTAATGGGGATCACAACTCATTTCAAAAGATGTTTGTTCGTTATCGTTCTGAGTTGGTGACTTTAAATTTTCCGGAGCGCATTGATCCCAATAAAAATGGAGGGACCTATTTGGAACCTGCTGAACTCAAAGCGATGTATGATCGCAATGAAGACTTTGTGATTCTTGATATGCGCAATGAGTATGAGGCTAAAATTGGACGGTTTAAAAATGCGGTTGTCATGAATATGCGAGTTTTTAAGGAACTGCCCCAATTGATCAAAGGTTTGGAATCATTAAAAAACAAGAAGGTGGTGACGTATTGTACCGGTGGTATTCGTTGTGAAAAAGCTTCAGCACTTTTGAAGCATGAAGGATTTCAGGATGTGTATCAGCTCCATGGTGGCGTTGCCAAGTATGGTGAAGAGTTTCCTGATGATTATTGGGAAGGGAAGCTCTATGTATTTGATGAACGCATTGCCGTACCAATCAACTCACCGGGAAAAGAGAAGGTTATTGCTCAATGTTATCATTGCGGTAAGCCTGAAGATTCATATATCAATTGTACGAATGCCGAGTGTAATGAACAGTTTATCTGTTGTAAAAATTGTCGTGAGATTTGGAATGATGGGTGTACCGAAGAATGTAAAGCCAATCCTCGTAAGCAAGCTGCACGACGATAAAACCACTCCAAGTATAATTGAAATTTGGAGAGGTTTTGCGGATTTAAAATAAATTTTTTAGTATATCAATACTGAGTTCTTTGTAGGAAGAAACAATAAGATCTGCTGGTGAAAGGTCTTGGCGGTTTCCGTGTTCATTTTGGAGTCCAACGCACTTCATACCGGCGGCTTTTGCTCCAAGAACACCATTGCGTGAGTCTTCAATGACGACGCAGTGTTGCGGGGGGATGTTGAGCTTTTCGGCGGCAAGGAGAAAGATGTCGGGAGCAGGTTTGCTGTTGATGATATCGTCACCGCAGATGGTGTATTGGAAATGTTTTCCGTAGTGCATTTTGTCGAGAATGATGTCCATCCAGCTTCGTACTGAGGAAGTGGCAAGGGCGGTTGGGTATCCAGCTTCTTCGCACTCCATCAGGAGATTTCTGGCGCCTGGGATTTCGAGCATACCACGTCCCGCTTGGAATTCACGGGTTACGAGGTCGAGATAGTTTTGGATAAGAGTGTCCAGATCGGTTGCAACCGCGTAGTTTTTTTTAATTCTCGACCACATCGTGCGGACGGTTGCACCCATGAAGGAAGCCAAATCTTCAGGGGTGAGTTTGAGATTAAGATCACTAATGAGCTCTTTTTGTACCGCGAGATGGACCGGCTCAGTGTCAACGATGGTGCCATCCATATCAAAAATTATTGCTTTGAGCATAGGTTGGTGTTAAATTCCGTACTCTTTTCGGTAGGCTTCGATTTGATGTTTCTTTTCGTCATCCAGGTAGACGGTTCCGTTGATATTTCTTTGATAGAGATAGCTGACAATATCAGCAATTGTTACGATACTCTTTACGGGAATGTTAAACTCGGTTTCAATTTCTTGAACTGCACTTTGGTCTTTGCTTTGTCCCATCTCCATTCGGTCAACAGCGATCATTACGCCAACAACTTGAGGATTTCCTGATTTTTTGAGAATCTCAAGGCTTTCACGAAGGGCAGTGCCGGCCGTCATTACGTCGTCGATGATGACGACTTTAGTTTCAGATGTCAGTGGTGCGCCTACGAGTTGGCCTCCTTCACCATGGTCTTTGGCTTCTTTGCGATTGAAGCAGTAATTTTTGTTTAAATTAAACTCTTGTTGTAAAGCGCTGGTGGTGAGGACGCAGAGGGGTATTCCTTTATAAGCGGGACCAAAAACGACTTGGAAATCGGGAATGTGTTTTTTGACTGCATGCGCGTAGTATTTTCCGAGTTTTACAATATGTTCACCACTTGAGATTTGTCCAAAGTTCAAGAAATAAGGGCATTTTCTCCCACTTTTGAGAGTAAAATCCCCAAAACGGAGGGTTTGAGAATCAACGAGGAATTCGATGAACTCTTGTTGGTAGGTTTCCATGGGGCAGGTAGTAAAAATCTTGATGAATTGTCGGCACAATACCATTCTTTTTTCGGCTTGAAAACTTTGACTTTTTGGGGCGAGTTCATTAGCGTTTGAGCGTGTTAAAAATTTATTTTTAGGATCACTTATGAGCGAAATGTTATCCCCGGAACAAAAGACACAACTTCAGCTTCAGGAAAATCGACAAAAACGTCCTTTTGAAAAACAGGAACCGTTTCATTTTGCTGATCGGCTTACGAGTGAAATGAAAAAGAAAAAATCGGTGGTTTGTGTAGGGCTTGATCCGCGCTTGGAACAGATTCCGAATTTTTTGAAGGAAAAGGCGCAAAAAAGTTTTGCTCAGCCCTTGGTTGCTGCTGCAGAAGCCATGCTTGAATTTAATAAAGGGATTATTGATGCGGTGGCGGATCTGGTTCCGGTCATTAAACCTCAGAGTGCTTTTTTTGAACAGTATGGTCATGAAGGCATGCGAGCTTTTGAAGAAACAGTTCATTATGCACGATCCAAAGGTTTACTTACGATTGCTGATATTAAACGTGGTGATATTGGTTCAACGGCTGCAGCTTATGCCCAAGCTTTTTTGGGTAAGGTGGATCTCTTTGGAAAACAGGTTTTTTCTTTTGATGTGGATGCAGTTACTGTGAACCCTTATTTAGGGATTGATGGTATTAAACCGTTTGTGGATGAAGCGCGTACCTATGGAAAAGGAGTTTTTGTTCTTGTAAAAACTTCAAATGCTTCTTCGTGCGATCTTCAGGATTTACCAATGAAAGATGGCAATACCATTTATGAAATTATGGCTCAGTATATGGACTCTTGGGGTGCTGACGATGTTGGTGAATCTGGATATTCATTCCTTGGTGCCGTTGTAGGAGCAACTTTTCCCAAGCAGGCAAAAAAACTTCGTGAACTTATGCCACAAACGATTTTTTTGGTTCCAGGATATGGGGCGCAAGGTGGTACTGCTGAAGATGTTCAGGTCTGTTTTGATGAACACGGTCTGGGGGCGCTGGTCAACTCTTCACGGGCGATTAATTATGCTTGGGAAAATTCTGAGTATACGGAAAAAGATTATGCGGTGGCGGCTCGCGAGGTGGTTCTTAAGATGAATAAGGATCTGGATTTTATTCGATAAGCTCCAGGTAGTTTTTGACCAGGTTATTCCAATCTTCAATGCGGAGTTGTTGAGGGCGAAGGCCTGGTTTGATATTGGATTTTTCGAAAAGTTTCGTGAGTTTCTCTGGTCCCAGGTGGAGGTTTTTAAGTGAGTTACTCAGAGTTTTTCGACGTTGTTGGAAGGTAATTTTGATGATTTTGAAAAAGGATTCAGTGTTTTCAATGAGAGGTTTTTCGTAGGGGGTAATTTTGAGAATCGCCGAATCAACTTTGGGGCGGGGGAAAAAGCAGTTCGGGGAAACTGTGGCAATAATTTCCGGTTTACCAAACACTTTTACTTGAAGGCTTAAGACGGATTGGTCGTCTTCAGCGGCACAGATTTTTTGAGCGACCTCTTTTTGGACGAGCAGTACAATAAGTTGTGGTCTCTGTTCTTGAGAGTTTTGAGGTTGGAGGAAATGGTTGAGAAGAGGGGAGGTGATGTAGTACGGAATATTGGCGATGAGTTTATACGGGGTATGGGGGAGCGGAAATAGCAAAGCGTCTTGGAAGTGGATTTTAACATTGGAGGTACCAACGAAGGCTCTCTGAAGGTACTCTACGGCTTGACCATCAAACTCTACACCTGTGACGTGCTTGGCATGCTTGATGAGCTCTTGAGTGAGGACTCCGAGTCCGGGGCCTACTTCAACCACTTCATCTTTGTTTGAAAGATCAGCAATGGTGATAATTTTTTGGAGGATATTGTCGTCGATGAGAAAGTTTTGGCCTAACCCTTTCTTTGCATAAAAACCCTCCTTCTGGAGGATATTTCTGAGCTCGGTGGGGGTTTTATAGGTCATGGGTTGATGCGTAAATGTTTGCGCGTACTTGTGCTCCCGCTGACAATTTTGATTTTTTCGATGTTAATGTCGAGCTGTTGACTTAAAAATTTCAGGAGTTCGATATTGGCTTTATTGTTTTCAGGAACGGCTTTAAGTTTTATTTTGAGAATGTTTTCTCCCATGAGACCTTGAAACTCGCTCTTGGAACTTTTCGGGATCACCTTCACCGTGAGGTCAACGGTGAGTCCCTCGTGGTGGTTCGCTTTGATGAGGGCAAGGTAGATATCCATGGGAAAGCTATTTGGTATTGGAGTGGCGCCACTTTTTGATATTGGCGTGGTGTCCGCTTAAAAGAATGTCCGGGACCTTTTGGTCGAGGAAGGTTTCTGGGCGGGTGTAGTGGGGGTACTCTTTTTTACGGTTTAAAGCCTTGGAAAAACTTTCTTCGTCTTTCGACTCATGGTCACCCAGAACGCCCGGAATAAAGCGACTGATAACATCAAGGAAGATCATGGCGGGGAGTTCGCCGCCCGTGAGAACATAATTGCCAATAGAGATCTCTTCGTTTACAACGAGATCAATGACCCGCTGATCAACCCCTTCGTAGCGCCCGCAGAGGAGAATGAATCCATGGGATTTGGTTCCGTGGGTGCTGAAGATCTTTTCGGCACGGGATTGGGTGAATGTTTTGCCGCGTGGAGTGAAGTAGATGACGGGGCCATTATTTTCTTTTTTGACCTCGAGAATACAATCGTAAATAGGCTGGGGCATCATCACCATGCCAGGTCCGCCACCGTACGGAATATCGTCTACTTTTTGATGTTTATCTTTACTGTAGTCGCGAATATTATGGACGTGGATTTCGATGAGTTTTTTCTCAATTGCACGTTTTATGATGCTTTCTTCGAGATATGAACGAAATATTTCTGGAAAGATGGTGAGGAGGTCAAAACGCATATGGTGAACAAAGGGGGTGTTTGCATTATATGGGTATTTGGTGTTGAAGAGTAGGCATGAAAGGTACTTTTGCTTATTTTCAATTCTAGGTTTACTTGACAAATTATGTATTACAAAGTATTACATAGTAAACTTCGACCTAAATTATGACATCGATTCTTCCTAGTCAACCCTCGAGTAGTCCACAAAATTTGATGCAAGGCGTTGAGCTTCTCCCAGGTGTGGAACAATCGATTTCTTTTTTGGACTTTTCTGGATCACAGCTTGAGCTTTCTTTTTCTGGTCTTGGTCCTTATCTTCGGCTTGAAGCCAATGGTCTCGGGAATAATGGTCAATCAACCTTTAGTTTAAAGTTTTATGCAGGGTATCAGGAGATTCTTTTACCGATTCCATTAAGCATTACCTTAGGAAGGGAGTTTTTTGAGAATATTTATCGACAGGAGTTTCCTGCACTCGCTGCTGATCAATTTCTTTTAGAAATTGATGATTTTGGTGATGTTCATATTACCAATTTAGAAGATAATGGGCTTTCTGCTGGACTCCTGTTGCGTGATCTCCAGAAACCAAGCGGTGTTCAACCGATTCAGGTTTCTCATCAATCATCGCATCAGATCAATCGAGTTTCTCGTGGACAAGATGATGTACTTCAAGGGAAGACTACGAATGGTGGAGAGTATTTTGGATCAACTTCACGATTTTTGGGGCATGGAAAATACGATATATCTAATGAGGACAGTATAGGTGCACATGAGGACATGCTGGTGGTTGCTGATGGACTCGGTGGTTACGAAAATGGACATCATGCTTCACATAAAGCGGTTGAAGCAGTTTTACATTCGGTTGGGACCTTACAAGAAGCTACGATTGAAGCACGAACGGCACTCAGTTTTTTAAATCACATCTTGGGGAGTACTCCGGGTCGAAATATTTGTGATACTCTTTTTGTTGCGGCAAAATTTCGCGATTCAGAGGTTGATCTTGTCCATTTTGGTGATACGAAATGGGTTATCATTCGGAATGGGAGAATCTATAAACGGAGTAAAGATCGTTCAACCGTTCAGAAATTATTTGACGATGGGTTTATCGATGAAGCGGAACTGTATACTTCTTCTTGCCGGAACGAGGTAACAACCACTGTTTTTGTGAATTTTGACCCAGCATTTACTACCGAAACTCTTGAAGAAGGCGATGTTGTGTTTCTTGCTTCAGATGGTGCGGATATACTTACTGATGAAGATATTGTTGAAGCGGTATCAAAGTACACACCTCAAGAAGCGATTTCACTTCTTCAAAAGAAAATTGCGCGGATTCAATCAGAGTCGTACACCAAGTCATTTAACGGTCGACACGGGAAAGTTTTACGGAAACTTTCTGATGGAACCGTAATTTCGATGATTCCTTCCTATGATAATGTTTCTATGATGGCTTGGAAAAAGCCAAAAAAACAACAACCAGTTACTGCTGGATCATCAAATACACTGACGACTTTATCTGGTTTTGTAAAAAAATTTCTTCAGTAACTTTTACTTTTACATAAAAGAAAAGCCCTTGTTCGTTGAGAAGAAGGGCTTTGAGTTTTTAGGTTTGGAATTCCTGGAGGGGGGGATTAACGTTTGCTGAACTGTGGTGCTCGACGAGCGCGTTTGAGACCTGGTTTTTTGCGTTCTTTATTTCGAGCGTCACGAGTGAGAAAGCCGGCTTTTTTGAGGGTTCCTCGGAAGGTTTCGTCGAAGGTGAGGAGTGCTCGGGAAATACCGTGACGGGCAGCTTCAGCTTGTGCACTAAGACCACCACCACAAACGGTGATAACGATATCAAAGTTTTTTGTTGTACCAGTAAGCTTCAATGGAGAAGTGATAATTCCATGGCTGGTTAAAAGAGTGAAGTACTCTTTGGCAGGTTTTTCATTTACTGTAATGTTTCCAGTACCGTTTTGAATAAGGCGCACACGAGCAACTGAAGTTTTTCGTTTGCCGGCGGCGTAGTAGAATTCTCCTGATTTGTTATCGTTTTTCTTCACCATAGGAAAGAGTCGCTAAATATTATAAGTCTAGAGGGGTAGGCTGTTGAGCTTCGTGTTTGTGCTCAGTTCCAGCATAAATTTTAAGTTTTTTGAGGATGTCTTTTTTCAATTTATTATGAGGAATCATACCTGCTACAGCATGTCGGATTACTTCACCTGGCTTTTTAGCAATAAGTTCTTGAGCAGTTGCTGTTCGGAGACCACCAGGGAAACGAGTGTGGTGGTGGTAAGTTTTTTGAGCCATTTTGTCGCCAGTGAGTTTGATCTCTTTAGAGTTGATGACAATGACAAAGTCACCGGAATCAAGGTGTGGAGAAAAGGTTGGCTTGTTTTTACCACGGAGGATATCAGCAATTTTGGTCGCAATTTTACCAACGGTTT
Source organism: uncultured Candidatus Peribacteria bacterium (assembly GCA_964624115.1). Classification (GTDB taxonomy): domain Bacteria; phylum Patescibacteriota; class Gracilibacteria; order UBA1369; family UBA1369; genus CAZUXI01. The sequence continues at coordinate 16,015 of CAZUXI010000005.1, read as the reverse complement.
TCCCTTTGGCGTCTACAACGTACCATTTGCGGTCAACTTCGGATAATTTTGGGGAAAAGGTTTTCATAGGGTTTAAACTAATTCAATTTGTACTAACGGGGCAGCGTCACCGGCACGAAAACCAATATTGGTAATTCGGGTAAAGCCACTGGTCTTATCTTGATAACGCTTTGAGAGATCATCAACAAGTTTCTTTGAGCTCACTTCAGTTTGGAGAACATCTTTTGCTGCGCGAATTGCTTCACGTTTGTTCACATTTTTTGAAGCCACAACAAGTTTTTCAAAAAAAGGTTGAAGTACTTTTGCTTTCGCTTTTGTGGTTTGAATCTTCTCATGCATGACGAGAGATGTGGCAAGGTTTCCGAGCAGGAGTTTTCGTTGATCCCGTGGCAATCCTAACTTGATTTTTTTTACCTGGTGTCTCATGGGGCTTGATGATTATTCGATTATTCTTTAGCTAAACTTAAGTTTCTGGTTTCAAGAGCAGTAGCAACTTCGGTTAGGGCCTTTTTACCAAAACCGCGGAGGTTCGTCAATTTACTTTCTGTACATCGGGAAAGTTGTTCAACTGAACCGATGCCACCATTAATGAGGGCATTGAGAGTTCGAGGTGAAAAACCGAGGATTTCAATTGGAGTATAAGATTCTTGAGTTGGTTTGTTTTTCTCGTCAGCTTGTTCTTTCTCAGCGATTTTTTTGAAGTCGCTCATAAAGTCTTCTTCAACGATCGCATTTTCTTGGTTGAAGAGATTGAAATAAGACTGAAGGATGTTGGAAGCAAATTTAATTGCGTTTTCTGGAGTGATTGATCCGTTGGTTTGAATTTCAATCGTAAGTTTGTCGAGATTTGTCATCTGTCCAACACGATTTGATTCAACTTCGTAACGAACTTTTTTCACTGGAGAGAAAACACCATCAACATGGATGATTCCAGGATCGGTATTGTCTTTTTGACGGAGAGAAGCTGGTTGATAACCAACACCTTTCTCAACGGTCATTTCAATAGAAAGTTTTGCTCCTTTTTCAAGCGTAGTGATGTAAAGGTCTGGGTTTAAGATCTCTACTTCACTTGGACATTTAATATCCTTTGCATAGACAGGACCTTCTTTACTAACATTGAGGGAAATAATAGAAGGTTCTGAATTGGTTTTCTTAAGATTGAGGAGTTTGATGTTAAGAGTCATGTCGAGGACACTGTCTTTTACCCCTTTAACGGTGGAGTATTCATGGGTGATTCCGTCAATTTTTACTGCTGTAACAGCCGCACCTGGGAGAGAAGAAAGGAGGATTCTCCGAAAGCTGTTGCCGATGGTGGTACCGTAACCTGGAGGAAGTGGTGATACGCTGAATATAGCGTGATTATCACTTATTCGTTCAGTTTTAATTTTTGGGATACCTATTTCAGCTTGAATCTGGTGCATTCTGGAAATGGGTTATAAATAAAATTATTTAGAGTAGTACTCTACGATAAGATTTGTTTGGATACCTTTTTCGAGATCTTCAATCTCGAGAGGTCGTACCACTTGGGCGGTAAGGTTTTTAACATCTGGAGTAATCCAAGATGCACTTATAGATTTTTTCTTGTTGTCTTCTGAAGGCTTGAGCTCTTCAAAAAGTTTAGATTTTTTTGCGCGTTCAACGACTTCGAATTTATCACCAACTTTTACATTGAATGATGGAACACTTACTTTTGTTCCGTTCACTTTCAAAAGTCCATGATTTACTATTTGACGAGCTTGTGCACGAGTGCGCGCAAAGCCGGCACGATAAACAACGTTGTCAAAACGCATTTCAAGAAGTTTAAGAAGTGCGTTACCGGTAATTTCTTTCTTCTTCGCAGCTTTGTCGAAGTAGTTTTGGAGTTGTCGTTCGTTTAAACCAAAGACTCGTTTGAGCTTTTGTTTTTCACGAAGTTGTCGTGCATATTCAGAAGGTTTAGAAAAATTACCTTTTGGACCGTGCATACCAGGAATATAGGCCTTCTTGGTCATGTTATACTTTTCACTTCCGAAAAGATTAATACCTTCTCGACGACATAAACGTAATTTTGGACCTGTATATCTTGACATAAATAACCTTTCTAAAGAATTGTAAATTAAACGCGACGTGATTTGCGTGGACGACAACCATTGTGTGCAACCGGAGTTACATCAGTAATACTTTCAATGGAAACACCTCCGGCCTGGAGTCCTCGCATTGCTTGTTCCCGGCCAGTACCTGCCCCTTTAATATAAACATGAACTTTTTCTAGTCCGTATACTTTTGCTTTGTTAATCGCATTTTCAGCAGAAACCTGAGCAGCATATGGTGTTGCCTTTTTAGGGCCTTTGAAGCCATTGGCTCCAGCGCTACTTTGTGAGAGAACATCACCTTTATCGTCAGTGATGGTAATAATTGTATTATTGAAAGATGCTTGGATATATACTCGTCCGTCAACGACCAACTTCTTTTTATTCTTCTTCGTTTTCGTCTTTTTTACCGCTGTTTCAGCTGCCTCTGGAGCAACATCTTTTGGGGTAGAAGTTTTCGTTTCAGTTTTCTCCTCTTTTTTCAGTTCTTTTTCAGGAGCTTGAGTATTTTCAGACATAGGTAAAGTTATCGTTAAGATGTTACTTCAATTATTTAGTTGCAATCTTCTTATTTGCTACTGTCTTCTTCTTTCCTTTACGTGTACGAGCATTTTTCTTCGTTTTTTGTCCACGTACTGGAAGACCTTTTCGGTGACGGAAACCTCGATAGGTTCCAATTTCTTGTAAACGTTTTACATCCATCTGAAGTTTCCTTCGGAGATCACCTTCGATTGTCATCTTTTCAATCTTTTCACGGAGGCGTGAAAGCTGTTCTTCAGTAAGTACGCCTACTTTCGTGTTTGGATCAACACCAGCTTCTTTGAGGATAGAAGCACTTTGACTTCTCCCTATACCATAGATACTTGTGAGTCCTACTTGAACGCGTTTTTCTTTCGGCAGATTTACTCCAGCAATACGAGCCATAAATGTAGTTTATAAGTGATGTATTAACCTTGTCGTTGTTTGTGCTTTTTGTCTTTTTTGCATACAACTCTTCGTACGCGTTTACGGACAATAATTTTACACTTTTCACAGAATTGTCGAATTGATGATCTTACTTTCATAATTTTGGTTCTTGATGTGATTCTTGGGGTATTGCTTCAGGGTTAGCTTCAGTTTTAACCTGATTTGAAGGGCCACTTGGACCTCCTTCTTTGTGTCGGAAGATAATTCTTCCCTTCGTGAGATCGTAGGGAGTTAATTCAACCGTTACTTTATCTCCGGGCAGGATACGAATGTGATTAATTCTCATTCGCCCAGAAATGTGGGCAAGAATTTCATGGTTGGGATAGTTTTCGTCAATAAGTTTGACCTTGAAATTCGCATTAGGTAGCGCTTCAACGATGACCCCTTTGACTTCAATTACCTCTTTAGCCATAAGTTCTTATAAATCTGCAGCAACCGCAAAAATTGCAGAAACAGCGGATGAATGTTACCTGAGTATTTTTTTTAATGCAACATTATTTTTTGACAAAATTTAAAGGTGTTTTTCAGGGACGGACAGTGAGAATTTCACAGCCAGTTTTGGTAATCAGAATGGTATGTTCGACTTGTGTTGCCAGTGATCCGTCGACTGTTTCATACGTCCACTTGTCAGGCATAAGTTTTATTTTTGAACCTCCCATAGATATAATGGGTTCTATGGCGATGGTCATTCCAGGTTGGAGTATTGGACCGGGTTCGTAAGGATCGACAAAGTTGGGTACATCTGGGTCTTCGTGGAGGTTGGTTCCAATGCCATGTCCAATGAGATCTCTGACAATTGAGTAGCCATTTTTTTCAACGGTTTGTTGAATGACTTCGCTGATGTTTCTAATTCGAATGCCTGGTTTCGCTACTTGGATGGCTTTTTCTAGTGCTTTTTCCGCTGTTTTAAGGAATTTTTCGATTTCAGTGCTGGGTGTACCGACGGATTTGGTTATGGCTGAATCCGTGTGAAGTCCATCAACAACAACACCACAGTCAAAGGTAACAATATCGCCGGTTTGGAAGGGGATGTTTGATGGAATACCATGGACAACTTGCTGATTGATATTTATGCAGGCAACGTTGGGGAAGCCGTTATAGCCTTTGAAAGAAGGGAGAACACCTTGTTCTTTCATAATGTTTTCAGCGATGGTGTCGAGTTCGAGACCGGTCATTCCTTCGGTAATGTTTTTTTCGATTTCGGATAAAATAAACCCAAGAATTTTTCCTGCTTTGCGCATGGATTTTATTTCTTGATCGTTCTTAATACCGATACGGAGTCGACCTTCTTTCCAAATTTGCATTAGGCCAGGTGATGAGCTTCTATGATTTTTTCAATTTCATGTTTTGCTTCTTCAATTTCCAGATTCCCGTTCATGGTGATAATTTTATTCACTCCCTTGTATTGTTCAATAACAGGATTGGTTTCGGTGAAAAATGCATGAATTCGATTTTTGATACTTTCAGGATTGTCATCACTGCGTTTCGTGAGTGGTGACTGATCTTTTTCACAAATGTTTTGAGTGTATGAAGCTGGGTAAACAGTTTTACAAACATCGCATATTCTGCGGTTCATGAGGCGACTGAGTGCCGTTTCTTCTGGAACGTTAATGAGTATGCCTTTGAAGTCACGGTTGAGTTTCTTCATAAGCGCATCAAAAGTTTTGGCTTGATCTTCTTTTCGCGGAATACCATCAAAAAGAACTTTTTTTCCTGCAGGAAGTTTCTGGAAAAAATTTTCGATGATGTCCATGACCACTTCGTTGGGAACAAGGTGACCTGCTTCCATAATACTGCGAACTTTTTTCGCGAGATCACTTTCTTCTTTGGAAAGTTTACGGAGCTCTGAGCCGGTTTCAAATACTTCAAAGTCGTATTTTTCCGCAGCATATTTCCCCAAGGTACCTTTTCCTGAACCTTGAATTCCAAAGAGTACGATATCCATGATATTAGTAGAGTTTATTGTAATCGTGCATGATCAACTGTGAGTTAATCTGACGAAGGATGTCTAAAACAACGCCTACGATAATAATCATTCCGGCACCACTGATGAGAGTTGGAGTGCTTCCGAGGTTAAGGGTCGTAAAGAACTGGGTAAGGATAATTGGTGAAATAGCGATTGAAGCAATGAAGAGCCCACCAAACAGATTTAAGCGGTTTGAAATTTTTCCAAGATATTCTGAGGTCTGTTTTCCTGGACGGATGCCGGGAATATAGCCTCCACGTTTTTGAACATTTTCAGCAACCTGTTCTGGATTGAAAGTAATTGATACGTAGAAGAAGGTGAAAGCGATAACCAGGAGGAAGTAGAAAACGAGGTAGCCGATACTGTTTTGATGGAAATAGGTGTTTGTAAAACTTGAGAAGTCTCGGAGTACTTGGTTGGTTGAGTTTTGGAACAGTGTTGCGAGGATTCCAGGGAAACTAACGACTGATACCGCAAAGATGATTGGAATCATGCCTGCTTGGTTGATGCGGATAGGGAGGGTTGATTGTACACTCTTACTTTTGACGCCACGACCTGCATAAATGATTGGTATTTTTCTTTGAGCTTCGGTAATGAGAATAACCAAAACGGTAAGTGCAAGAGTTACAAGAATCATCATTACGAGAGGAATGAGACGTTGTGATTCACCTTGAGCGAGAGCGAGAGCTTGAGCAAGAACACCTGGAATTCCAGCGATGATACCTGCGAAGATCAGAATTGATACACCATTACTGATTCCTTTTTCTGAGATGAGTTCACCTAACCACATGAGGAGGACTGAACCAGCGGTTACTGTAATCATGATTGGAATGATAACACTTGGAGCGGTGACGTTATCAATAACTGGAACAGGGGATTGGGAGTTGATCAGGAAGATCATTCCATAAGATTGGAGGAAAGCGATAGGAATGGTTAACCAGCGGGTGTATTGGTTAAGAACTTTTCGACCTTGTTCACCTTCTTTGGAAAGGTTTTCGAATTTTGGAATAATAACGGTGAGGAGTTGAATAATAATCGAGGCATTAATATAAGGAGAAAGCCCCATGAGAATAATGGAGAAGTTATGAGCACTTCCACCGGTAAGTAAACTGTAAAGTCCGAGAAGTTGATTTTGATCAAAGATGAATTTCAAAGCGTCCAAATTTACACCAGGGAGTGAAATTTGGCTAAGAATTCGGTAGATCAAAACGATGAATAACGTAAAAAGAATCTTCTTGCGGAGATCTTTAGAGTTCCAAATTTGGCGGAGATAGTTCATGAAATGGTGATAGTTAATGGAGAAAGATACGGAGTAAGTCGTCTGCTGATAGATTTCAACGTTCGCCTTACTTGGTTTTAAGCGGCCTTCTCTGCACTAGCTTTCATGAGCTCAATATATTTCCCTTGTGCTTTATTGATTTTTTCAACAGCAGAGGCAGAGAATTTGTCGGCTTTAATAGTAATTTTTTTGGTCAATTCACCTTCGCCCAAAATTTTCACTGGATTCATTTTATTGCAGATCAATTTTTTTTCATAGAGCTTTACGGTGTCTACTTCTTCATTGTCGGCAAAGATGTTTAAGCTTCCAACGTTCACCACTTGGAAAGTGATGCGGTTGATATTGTTAAATCCTTTTAATTTCGGCATTTTTCGGTAGAGTGGTGTTTGACCACCTTCAAATCCTGGAGTTGCACGACTACCTGTTCGGGCTGTCTGTCCTTTTCCTCCACGAGTTGAATATGTTCCGTGTCCAGAACCGTTTCCACGGCCTACACGTTTTTTCTTCGTTACGGCGCCTTTATTTCGTTTGAGGTCTAACAGAGTTGTCATTGCAGGTGATATTAATTCTTAATAATTGGGGGAATAATTATTTTTTTTCTGGTGCTTTTGTATCCATTTTCTTCGCTGGAGCAGCAGGGGAGTGAGCAGGTTTTGCGTGTGCAGTTGTTTTTGCAGCAACTGTAGGTTTCTTTTCAGTATCTTCTTCTGTTTTCTTTTGGCCAGCAGCCCAACCGAACTGTTTGAGTTTGGAAAGAGCAAGAATTGCGGCCTGACTATTGGAAAGTTTATTGTTTGAACCGAATGATTTACTCATAACGTTCTGGACACCAGCAAGCTCAAGAATTTTTCGGAGAGGTCCGCCTGCAATAATTCCTGTACCTGGACAAGCAGGCATAAGCATGAGTTTTGCTGCTTTGAATTTCACTTGAATGCGATGAGGAATTGTCTGTTCAACGAGTGGTACACGAATAAGACTTTTTTTAGCTTGTGAAACGGCTTTTTGAATCGCTCCAGTAACTTCAGTAGACTTTCCGATACCTACACCAACTTTTCCTTTTTTATTTCCAATAGCAACGGTAGCACGGAAACGAAGTCTTCGACCTCCTTTTACTACACGAGTTACGCGGTCGATCTGAATTACTTCTTCGGCGAACTCTTTCGTTTCTTTCATTGGTGGTTTAGTTTTTTTCATCATTGCGACAAGTGTAAAATTAACATTTAGAATTTCAGACCTTCTTCACGAGCACCTTCTGCAATAGCTTTTACACGACCGTGGTATTTGAAACCGTTGCGGTCAAAGACACAAGCAGAGATGTTTTTTTCGAGGGCAAGTTTAGCGATAGCTTTTCCAACCTCTTTTGCTCGTTCAGTTTTAGTACCTTTTCCAGCTTTTACTTTGAGGTCAGAAGCTTGAACGATCGTTACGCCTTTAGAGTCGTCAATAAGTTGAGCGTAATTATTGTTGAGGCTTTTGAAAATTACTAATCGTGGTTTTTCAGTGCTGCCAGAAATTTTCGCACGGATGCGAATTTTTCTTCTTTGGCGGTTGATAGTTTTTTTACTAGTCTTCATAGAGATCTGACGTGATTATGATTACTTGTCTTTACCGGCTGCTTTACCAGCTTTACGAACGATGTGTTCACCGAGGTAGCGTATTCCTTTTCCTTTGTAAGGTTCAGGTTTTTTGAAGCCACGGATTTTAGCAGCAACTTCACCTACCATCTGTTTGTCGATACCGGTAATAATGAGGATGTTTTTCTTATCTTTATCAATTTCAACTTTAATCTCTTCCGGTGGGTTGTAGATCACTGGGTGTGAATAGCCAAGTGAAAGGTTAATCTTTTTTCCTTCCATTGCTGCACGATAACCTACTCCTTGAATTTCCAGCTTTTTCTCAAAACCTTTCGTTACTCCTTCAACCATATTTGCGAGGAGTGTGCGGCTTAAACCATGGAGAGACCGGTCTTGTTGACTTTCACTTTTACGGGTGCAAGTCATGGTACCATCAGCGATTTCGAGTTTGATTCTCTTGTGGAGTTGTAACCGGAGTTCTCCTTTTGGTCCTTTAATGGTGACCAAATTGTCAGGATTTATTTCAATCGTAACTCCATTTGGTACTGCTATAGGGTTTTTACCGATTCGTGACATTGTGACAAAGTTAGCGTAATGATTTTATTAGTATACCTCGCAGAGAAATTCTCCACCCACTTTCATATTTTTAGCTTTTTCTCCGGTCATAATTCCTTTTGAGGTGGAGATGATTGAAATCCCCATTCCTCCGTTTACTTTCTTAATTTCATCAAATCCAATGTAAATTCTTTGCCCTGGTTTACTTACTCTTTTCAGGACGATATCTTCACGTTCTGGGTGAAGTTTTACAATGATATTTTTAAAGCTACCATCTTCAGTTATTTCATAACCTTCTACAAATTTCTTTTCTTTTAATACATCAAGAATAGCAGTTTTTACTTTAGAATAAGGTACCTTTGTTTGACCTTGTCGAGCTAAAGTAGCGTTTCGAATACGTGTGAGCAAATCTGCAATTGTGTCTGAAGTCATAGTTATTAAATTACCAAGATGATTTTTTTACTCCCATTACAAGGCCTTTCGTTGCGTGTTCTCTGAAACAGATACGGCACATATCAAATCTTCGCATGAAGCCACCTTGACGTCCACAGAGTGAACAACGATTGTAAACTCTTGTTGGATGATGAGGCTTTCTTCCTTGGGCGAGAGCCTGAAGAAGATTAACTTTTCTGCGAGCCGTTTTTACTTTGAGTGCTTTTCTTGCCATCGTAATGAGGATGTATGAATATATTAGGCTTTTTTATCTTTTGGTACTTGGAAAGGGAAGCCAAGAGCTTTGAAAAGTTTTATACCACTTTCATTGTCTTGAGCAGTTGTTACAAATGTGATTTCCATTCCATAAATTTTATCGATATTATCAGGATTTATTTCTGGAAAAACAATGTTTTCAGTAATACCAAGAGTGTAATTTCCTTTTCCATCAAAACCTTTCATAGGTAATCCGCGGAAATCACGGATACGTGGAAGGGTAATGTTTACAAATTTATTTACAAAGTTGAGCATTTTTTCACCGCGAATTGTTACGGTAACACCAACTGGAATACCTTCACGAATTTTAAAATTCGAAATAGATTTTCGAGCAATTGTTACTACTGGTTTTTGACCAGTAATTGCAGCGAGATTATCAACAACAATGCTATAATCTTTTTTCCCAGCCAAGAATGAACCGAGACCAACATTGATAGAAATTTTCTTCAATCGTGGTGCAGCCCAAACGTTTTTTACTTTCAACTCTTTTTGGAGTTCAGGTAAAATTTCGCCAGCGAATCTTTCCTTTAATTTAATTGGTTGTTTTGACATATTAAGCTTTGATTACCTTCTTTTCGGATTTTTTAGGAGTAGTTTTCTTCTTCGGCTTCGTCTCATCCGCTTTCTTTTCGCTTACTGCAGATGTTGCAGATTTGTCATCGAGTGAAAGTCCAGTTAAGACAGAGATACGTTCTTTTTTTCCTTTGGAAATAATTTTATAACCGATTCGAGTTGGTTTATTTTCTTTCGGGTCAAGAATCATAACATTCGAAGCATGAATCGGACCTTCAAAAGTGATTTTTTCACCAGGACGTTCGCTTGTTTTTTTAATATGCTTGGTTCGCATATTAACTTTTTCAACTACGATTTTTTCCTGCTTTTTTATAACACGGATGATACGGCCAGACTTTCCTTTGTCTTTACCGGCAATTACCAATACTTTGTCATTTAACTTTAACTTCATTGTGAGTATGTTACTAGAGTACTTCGGGAGCTAGACTGATAATTTTTTGATAACCTTTTTCTCTTAATTCACGAGCTACTGGTCCGAATACACGAGTTCCTTTTGGTTGACTATCCTTTCCAATAATTACAATTGCATTTTCATCAAAACGAATATAACTACCATCTTTTCGTTTTGTTTCTTTTCGAGTTCTCACTACAACACCTTTTTCAACTGCATGGGTTTTTACAGTCCCACGAGGTGCAGCAGCTTTAATCGTTACAACTACAATGTCGCCAATTTTTGCGTAACGTTTTCGGCTTCCTCCCAATACTTTAATGCATTGAGCGAGTTTTGCGCCGCTATTGTCGGCAATGTTTACCATGGATCTGAGCTGTATCATATTTTTGGAGTTTCAGATGTAATTATTATTTTGCCGCCTTTACTTCGTTGGGCTTTACAACCGTCCAACGTTTCAGTTTTGAAAGGGGGATGGTTTCGTAAATGGTAACCTCGTCACCAATCTTGAATTGATTTTCAGGATCGTGAGCATAAAATTTACTAGAAACTTTATACTTTTTCTTATATTTCTCATGGATTTTGTAGCTATCAACAGTGACAACTACTGTTTTATCCATTTTATTTGATGTAACTGTACCTTTTTTGGTTCGCATGTGAGGTAATTATTTCTTGGACGTAAGGTTTTCCTTCTTAATAGTTTCTAATCGAGCAATATCACGACGAAGCTTTTTAAGTAAATGAGTCTCTTTTAAACTTCCGCTTTTTTGCTCCATATGTGCTTTCAATAAAGAAAATGAAGCTTTATTTAGTTCGCTTAGAAGTTCGTTCTCAGATAATTTTCTAATCTCGGAAGTTTTCATATTAGATAATGGTATGTGAATCAATAAATTTACATTTTACCGGAAGTTTTTGTGAAGCGAGACGCATAGCTTCTTTCGCTTGAGACATTTCTACGCCGTCCATTTCAAACAAAATTGTTCCAGCTTTTACATTAGCAATATATTTTTCAATCGAACCTTTTCCACTACCCATCGGTACTTCCGCAGCTTTTTGGGTAATTGGTTTGTGTGGGAAAATTCTGATCCAGATTTTTCCACCACGTTTGATATAACGAGTCATAGCGCGACGTGCGGCTTCAATCTGACGAGCAGACACTTCTCCACCTTCAACGGTTTTGAGTCCAAATGAACCAAATGCAATGGTGAAACCACGAGTTGCAATTCCTTCATTTGATCCACGGAGGCGTTGAGATTTTCGATATTTAGTTTTTCTTGGACCGTTCACAGTAATAATGAATTAGTGATAGTTAAGTTTTCTCTTAAACAAGCTTTCTGATTATACTTATTGTTTATCTGAAATCAAGGTATTATTCTTCTTTGGTTACTTTGACTTCAGTTTTCTTTTTAAAGACATCTCCTTTATAAACCCAGACCTTCACTCCGATGGTTCCATAAGCGGTTTTTGCGTGAACTTGGGCGTAGTCGATGTCTGCACGGAGAGTATGAAGTGGGATTTTTCCTTTTGAAAAGAATTCAGAACGAGCAATTTCTACACCGTTCAAACGTCCTGCCATAAATACTTTGGCACCAATTGCGCCAGTTTCAATAGCTTTTTCTACTGCCATTCGAGCGGCACGTCGGTAAGAAACACGTTTTTCAATCTGTTTCGCAATTGAATCAGCAAGGAGTTGAGCATCAAGCGTTGGTTTGTTGATTTCACGGATACTTAAATTAAACTCTTCGTGGAATTTTTTCTCGAGTTCATCTTTGAGTGCTTCAATTCCAGCTCCTTGACGACCAATGATAAGTCCAGGTTTTGCTGTATGGATAAAAACAATAACGCGGTTTGCGGTTCGGTGAATTTCAATTTTTGAAACCGATGCGTCTGCAAGTTTTGCTTGAATGATCTTTTGAATTTCAAGATCTTTTAAGAGTAACTTGCTGAAGTTCTTTTTGTCAGCGTACCATTTGCTGTCCCAGCTTTTGATAACACCGATACGAAGGATATTTGGATTAACTTTTTGACCCATACAGATTATGAATTAGATTTAGTAGTTGTCTTCTTTGAAGTTGTTTTCTTAGCTTTAGTTGATTTAACAGGAGTAGTTTTTTCAGATTCAGTTTTTTCTGCTTTAGGAGCAGCAGCTTTGGTCGCTTTTTTCTTCGCGGTGACTTTTCCTTCAAGTACGCCAACCGTCAAACTCACGTGTGCATTTCTTTTTAAGATTGGATGCATACGTCCACGAGAGATTGGAACACTTCTTTTTAAAGTGAAGGCTTTGTTAACTACGATCTCTTTCACAAACAGATGTGATTTTTCTTGTTTGAAGTTTGTTTCAGCGTTTGATACTGCACTCTTTAAAACTTTTGCAAGAATTTTGGCTCCCTTTTTAGGTGTATACTTGAGAATGTTCATAGCTTCAGTCACTTCCTTATTTCGAATCAACTCAGCAATAAGGTTGATTTTTTTAGGCGTGATACGAATTGATCTTGCGATAGCTTTCATAGAGACAGATTAACTTAGTTATTAATTTTAAGCAGAAGGTTTAGATGTACCTGTTTCCTTTGCGAGTTTACCACCATGTCCGCGGAATTTGCGGGTAGGGGAGAACTCACCAAGTCGATGACCTACCATATTTTCAGAAACGAATACAGGGATATGCTCTTTTCCATTGTGGACACCAAAGGTGTGACCTACGAATTCAGGAGCGATAACACAGGCTCTTGCCCAAGTCTTAATGAGTTTTTTCTGACCACCTTCATTTTGTGCTAAAACTTTTTTGAGGAGTTTTGCATCTATGTATGGGCCTTTTTTTGCGCTTCTTGACATTGAGTATTACAGTTAGATTGTGGTTGGTTGAGAACTAAGAAGTTTTTACCGCTTTGTTCTTTCTAGTCCTGATGATCATATGATCACTGTATTTTCGTTTACGAGTTTTAAGTCCAAGTGCCGGCATACCCCATGGAGTACGAGGTTGTGGTAAACCGATTGGTTGGTTACCTTCACCACCACCGTGTGGGTGATCAATTGGATTCATCGCTTTTCCTCGAACGCCGGGTCGAATTCCGAGCCATCGTGAACGACCAGCTTTTCCAAGATTTACGTTACCATGATCAATATTACTTACTGCACCAATAGTTGCAAAACACTCTTTGTTTATCAAACGAATTTCACCTGATGGCATCTGTACTTGTGCAAATTCACCTTCAACCGCTACGACACGTGCTTTTGATCCTGCAGAACGGACAATTTGACCACCTTTTCCGAGAACTAATTCAATATTGTGAACATCGTAACCCGCAGGAATGTTTTTTAAAGCCATTCGGTTACCAACCTGTACTTTACATTTTTCATTGGCAATAATCTCTGCTCCGAGTTCAATTTTATCTGGTGCTAAGTGGTATCGTTTGTCCCCATCAGCATATTGAGTGAACATGATATATGCTGTTCGATTTGGATCGTATTCTACTGCTACTACTTTACCCGGAATATTAATTTTTTCACGTTGGCTGAAGTCGATTTGACGATACAGTTTTTTGTGACCACCACCTTGGTGACGAACCGTGATTTTACCTTGGCTATTACGACCTGAACCACGCTTAATACCTTTCTTATGTTTTTTCGTCTGTAAAGATTGTTTTAAGCTTCCCAGTTCATCGAATGATGAACCTGTCATATTACGTCTGCTGGGAGTTGTTGCTTTATATGTCTTGATAGCCACGGCTTTAAAATTAAGTAATGAGTTTCAATTATTTTTTAGAAGAATCTTTCAATTTCGTTACATCAAGCTTTTTTCGGTCTTTTAAAGTAACAAAAGCTTTTTTTGTACGTGAACGTTTGTTCACAAGAGTTCGACGCATCATACGAGTTTTTTCTGGAGTGACAACGATTCGGACTGAATCAACATCTTCACCATAGAGCTCTTTGATGGCCTGTTTTACGTCGATCTTTGTTGCTCTTGGGCTGATCAAGAATGTGTAAGTTTTGTTCTCACTCATTTGAGTAGCCTTTTCACTAATAATTGCGCCGAGAATTGTTTGTAATGCTTTCATAATGTTTTTTACTTACCGAGAGAAAATACGGTGTCCATTTTTTCGATCGCCTCTTTTAAGAAAAGGACATGATCGTATTTTTGGAGGTCTTGAATGTTAAGATAGTTAACGAGAATAGTTTTTACAAAAGGAACGTTTCGGCTTGATTTTTCGACCAGTGCATCTTTTTGAGGAAGAACAACGAGAACGTCTTTTTCAATTGGAAGTTTATGGAGGAGGCTAACAAAATTTTTCGTTTTTACTTCGTTGCTTTCGTAGGCTTCGAGTGCCATAATTTTTCCTTCATTGAATTTCATTGAGAGTGCAGAGAACAAAGCAAGTCTTCTTTGTTTCTTTGGCATCATCTGGTTGTAGTTTTTTACATTGCGAGGACCGAGGGCAACACCACCACCCTTTTGATGTGGGTTACGAAGAGAACCTTGACGTGCATTACCTGTACCTTTTTGTCGGTAAGGTTTCATGTTTCGTCCGCTTACTTCACCCTTGGTTTTGGTGTGAGCAATCATTCCAAGTCGAGCGTTCGCAAGTTGACGAACGAGAGCTTGTTGAATCAGATCAGCATTTACTTTGGCACCAAACGCTACTTCTGGGACTTCGAGTTGTCCGTCTTTTTCACCTTTTTTATTGTAGAGATCGATCTTAAGCATATTAGGATTTTTTTAGTGAAACAATAGTGTTGGCACCACCCGGAACTGGACCTTTCAGACCGATGAGATTCTTTTCTTTGTCTAAATAAACGACGGTTGTTTTCGTTGTTTTCGTTTCAGAACCCATGTGACCAGGTAAACGTTTACCTCGGTGGATTTTACCCGGCTTTGCGCGGGCACCTACTGAACCAGGTTCACGTTTAAAGTGAGAACCGTGTGATTTTGGACCACCGGCCATGTGATGTCTTTTGACAACACCTTGAAAACCTTTACCTTTAGAAACGCCGGTAAGAATTACCACGTCTCCTTCAGTAAAGATATCAAGATTGATAACGTCACCAGCTTTGAAACTTTCAATATCATCAACTTGGTACTCTTTCACTTTCTTAAACTTCTTTGTCTTTGAAGGTGTTTTTAATGGTTGATAACCGAGAACGAGAGCTTTGTAGCCGTCTTTCTCCTGGGTTTTAATGCGAGCAACTTGATTTGGCTCACATTCCAGAATGGTTACTGGGACTACGTTTCCATCATTACTGATGACACGAGTCATACCTAATTTTTTTCCTAAAATTCCAATCATATAGTTTCTAGAGGTTATGTCCCAGCTAAAGGTTGGGACGAAGGTAAAGATGAGATCCGTACCTTGAGATAACTTGGATAGCCTTATTATTTTTTCAGTCTCATGCCGCTACGAGGAGCATTTTAATTTCAATGTCAACGCCGGCTGGTAAACTTAAATTTGTGAGTGAGTCGACCGTTTTTGGTGTGCATTCAGTAATGTCGATGAGACGTTTGTGAGTGCGCATTTCAAACTGATCACGAGCATTCTTGTGGACAAAAGTTGAGCGATTCACCGTGAATTTTTCAAATTTTGTTGGAAGGGGGATCGGACCTGCAACGATAGCACCTGTTCGCTCAGCTGTTTCAATAATGAGTCGAGCTGAATCGTCGGTAATTTTATGATCGTACGCTTGTACTTTAATTCTGATTTTTTGCTTGCTCGCCATGACTTTGTTTATTATTCAATAATTTTAGCAACTACACCCGCACCTACGGTACGACCACCTTCACGAATCGCGAAACGAACACCTTGATCAAGAGCGATTGGAGCTTGGAGAGTAACAACAATCTTGATGTTATCACCAGGCATTACCATTTCAACACCTGCTGGGAGCTCTACGTCACCCGTTACGTCGGTTGTTCGGATATAGAATTGTGGTTTGTACCCTTTGAAG
>CAZUXI010000004.1:0-93003 GCA_964624115.1 uncultured Candidatus Peribacteria bacterium | reverse complement strand
CCTGAATCAAAGGCCTTTCTTTAGCAATATCTGCCAAAGATTTTACAGTTTTTTCAGGGAAAAGATTACTCAACATTTTTCCATAAACATTTTGTGTTCCAAGTTTATCAAGAGCTTTTGCTTTAAAAAGCTGAACAATTTGATTATCTGGATCACGTTCCAATAAACGTTGGCAAATATGAATAACATCAACAAAACGCTTATTTTCAAACCACATCCCCAATAACTCAAGAACAACATCCTCATCAGTTTTTGCCATCGAAGATATATGACCATCATCAATTCCTGAAACCAATACGAGTTTTCCTGATTTGCGCTTTAATAAAACCATCAAAAGATAGAAACTGGCACAAACATACAGAACTACAGGAATAATCTGATTGAACTGGAGAAGAAGATTAAAAACCGCATGCATTCCAATAGCAACACTCAAACCTTTGAGAATTGAAATCTGTTTATAAGACTCAAATTTTGACATCTGGAAAATTTTCGAAATGAGAGTAACGCCAAACTGTTTTTTTCCGGTAAGTTTATTTTGTTCAACAACGTTGAGCGAAAACTTAGCAATACCATAATAATAACCAAAGAAACCACTAAAAATGAGATGCGCACATGTGGTAAAAATTGATCGAAAAATATAAGCGACAAAGAGTTGCTGAATCCCCAACTGAGTGTAAATGCTATAAATATAAAATATATTCTCAGCAAAAGAAAAACCAAGTGCGCCGATCAAACTGTATTGTATCGATTCATTAATGGTTTTGATGAGCAAATATTTTCTATCGATAACTCGAATAAGTGACTGTTTAACGATCTCTTCAACGATACCGACTGAAATAAAGAGGAGTACAAAATTAAGATTTTGGTTAGTAATTTGTTGCTGCAAAAAGAGCAAAACATCAAATTGGGGGAAAATATTGAGAAAATAATGAAGAAGAAAGACGGGAACAACAGAAAAAATACTGCCAAAAAACAGAAGTCCCTGGAGTCCTTTTCGTTGAGAATTTTTGAATAAAAGACCTAACCAAACCAGTACCGGAATAAATGCCAGGATACCTGAAACCACGTAGAGGAAAATTGGGTTTTCCAGCATCACGATGAAGTGTTAAAAAGAGTCCCCAGGTAAATTCGATTAATTTGAAGTAGCCGAGTGGAGAAGTGCAAATTTTGCTTCATCGAGAGTTGGATAACAGTTGATGAGCTGAGTGAGTCCAACCACCTGGAGGATATCCAAAATATTGCTACGGGTTTTAGCGACAACAATTCGGCCACCCCCCTCAGATACTTTTCCATACCAATCCGTAAGATAACCTATCGATTTGCTGTTCATATACTCAAGTTCTTCAAAATCAAAAAGGAGAAAGAGATGTTGCGGATTTTGTTCTAAAACCTGATAAAGAAGTTTGGCTTTTTCATCAACATTACTTTCATCAAGTTGACCTTGAAATTTTACAAGTTTAGCAACCACACCTGGGGTAGATGCTGGAATGTCTTCGATGGAGATATTTGCTTGAGTCATATTGATAAAAAATTTATGTATATATTTTTTTCTGAAGGAAGTTTTTCAGTTTAATTTAAAACTAAGTGATGAGGTGAATCCATAAACTCGGACATTTCTTTAAGTTTCGGATCTTTGAGGAATTTTTTCACACGTACCTGTATTCCGCCATTTTCCATGTTAGTAAATTCTAATTCGTCCGTCCATTCAGAAACAATTTTTGAAAGACCTCTTCCACGAATCCCAGTGTGAACATAATCTGGCTTTCTTCGATCATCTACAAGTGCTTTTAATTGCTCTGCGGTCATTTTATTTTTCCCAGTACCAGTGTCTTGAACAAGAATCTCAATATTATCATGCGGAACTGCCCTAAAAATGATCTTAATCATTTGATCAGAGGCAGATCCATGTTCAATCGCGTTATTACAAAGTTCATCAACAACGGATTGAAAACGAAAAGCCCACTGTTCAGAAAACTCAGTCATATTTCGAATCAAACCAACCGTAAAGTCACGAATGCCAGAAAGAAAATAGGCTGATGTCGGTAAAATAATCGTTATTTCAACGGGTTTATCCTCTTGTTTTACTTCTGTTGTATCCATAAGAATCAAAATGATCCTAGAATTATAACAAAAAACAAAGAATGAGTCAAAATACTGCGGTAATCAAATAAAATAATGACCGACTAGATAGTTTCATTTTGAATTTCTCTTGAATTTTGTTGAATTGTAGCGAAAAGTTCCAAAAGAAATCGTGGAGAAAGCTGGAACTGTCGGGCAAAAGTCTCATATTGAGCTTTTTGTTCTTCCTCTCTTTTCTTTTGAAATACAGGTAATTTATTTTTTCTTTTAAAGTCAGCAATTTTTTTTACAACATCTCTTCGTTGAACCAATAACTCGATAATTTCTCGATCTATTTGATCAATATCCTTTCGAAGCAAATGCAAAGTATCCATAAATGATTATAATTTTACAATAGAAGTATAGCATAAAGATGAGTTAAAAACTTGATTTCACCCAAAAAATACAGTAAATTTCCAACACTTACTCATATTTATTTTTTGATCGCGCGATCCTCCCCAAAAAAAGGGCTAAGCGTGAGCAGATAAAAATAAATTAACCCCAAGGATACATGTCAAATTCATATCAGCTTCAAGACATGCTTGAAGCAGCAGTTCATTTTGGTCACAAGACTCAAAAATGGAATCCAAAAATGAAGAAATTTCTTTTTGGCTCAAAAAACTCTATTCATATTATTGACCTGAATAAAACTCAGGACGCTCTTATGAAGGCAGCAGAATATTTAAAGCTTAATGCTGCAAGTGGGAAAAAAGTACTTTTGGTTTGTACCAAACCTCAAGCTGCAGGACTCATCACTTCTGCAGCAGAAGCAACTCAAATGCCCTATGTAGTCCACAAATGGATGGGGGGTCTCTTAACCAACTTCTCCACCATTAAGCAACGTATTCGTTACTTTAAAAAACTCCGTGATGATGAACAAAGTGGTGAATTCGAAAAATATACAAAAAAAGAAGCATCACAGTTCAAAAAAGATATCCTTAAACTTCAAGCGAGTTTAGGTGGGGTACGCGACCTCGAAAAACTTCCTGACGTCGTCTTTGTTGCTGACGTGGTACGTGATAAAATTGCTGTTGATGAAGCCAAAAAACTTAAAATACCTGTTGTTGCAATCGTCGACTCAAATTCGGATCCTGATGGGATCGCTTATCCAATCCCAGGTAATGACGATGCCATCAAGTCATTGACCTATTTGATTAATGCAGTAAAAGATGCTATGATAGAAGGTAAAAGTGGTAAAACCACCAGTCCAAAGACTGCATAATAAATAAAAAAATAGCAAAAATTCCAATGGACGATTTGAAAACATCAGCACCTCAAAATCCGTCTGAAAGTACAAATACTCCTCCAGTACCTGAGAATCCTACAAACCTGACCACTCCAACGAGTGGCCAGGTTTCATCAATTTCTTCTCAAATTAATTCAATCGCTTCAAACGCGGTACCAAACAGTGAACCCAACACTGCACCACAAAATCCAGTTACTCCAGAAGTATCAAATACAGTCCCACAAATTCCAACGAGTTCTGTTGAACAAATCAATAACACCGCTCAACAGTTAGGGAACGTAACACAGCAATTTGGAAATATTGCTCAAAACATTGTGAATAACGAAAACCTGAAACAAATGTTCCAGGCATCTGTAAATCAACCAAAAGTGACAACTGAAGAAAAGGCTTGGGCATTAATTTCTTATATTCCGCTTGTTGCTCTCCTTTGTCTTATTATTAAAGGAAATAGTAACTACGTAAAACTCCACAGTCGCCAAGGTCTTCTTCTCTTTATACTTTTCTTCCTTACAATTTTTGTTTATATCCTTCCATTTGTTGGCCTCCTCCTCGGAAGCTTCATTCAGCTTTTGATTTTTATCCTTGGTGCATTCTCTGCATATCAAGCGCTTATTGGAAACTGGTGGAAAATCCCTGTACTTGGTGATATTGCCGAGATGATTCCGGTGGATCTTTTCGTAAAGATTGCTTCAGAAACACTACCAAATCAAACAACAACACCTCCATCAGACCAAACGCCGCCGCAGGTGTAACGAAACGGATAAGATTTCAGTTGAATTCATCTCAAATTTCCAGTATACAATACTATGCTGATTCTCAGCGTGTAACTTTTTAACTTTCCCCCAAATGTCCATCTCACTCGAGCAAATTAAAGAGCTAAGAGAAAAAACAGGTATTTCCATGATGTCTTGTAAAAAGGCACTTGAAGAAGCCAATGGTGACTTCGATAAAGCTTTAGATATTTTACGAAAAAAAGGTGAAGCAAAAGCAATGGAACGCGGTGAAAGAAGTACTGGTGAAGGTGTGGTTGCAACTTATGTCCATGGGAATAACCGCTTGGGAGTTATGGTTCAGATCGGCTGTGAAACAGATTTTGTGGCAAAAAACGAAGAGTTTTTAAGCTTTGCTCGAGATATTGCAATGCATATTGCTGCAAATAATCCAATTACAATCACTTCGGACGAAATTTCACATGAACTTGTAGAAAAGGAACGCGAAATTTGGAGAGCTCAACTCAACAACGAAGGAAAAACTCAGCAAATGATTGAAAACATTCTCGTTGGTAAAGAAAAAAAATTCCGCGAAGAAGCCTCCCTCATGAAACAACCGTTCGTTAAAAACCCTGAAGTTACCGTTGAACAACTTTTTACTGATTTCATGAGTAAAATGGGTGAAAATATTAAAGTGGTGCGATTTTCTCGTTTCTCACTCTAATCTCTCGGATTAATACTTATCATGTCAGAACTCAACAGTATCCAAGATGCCATTGCTGATATAAAGGCAGGCAAAATGGTCGTAGTTATTGATCACGAAAATCGAGAAAACGAAGGGGATCTTATTATGGCAGGTGAAAAAGTAACCCCAGAAGCGATTAATTTCATGGCAACCTATGGTCGTGGTTTAATTTGCTGTCCGGTAAGCGAAGAGATTGCAGCACAAAAAAATTTTCACCCAATGGTACAAGAGAATCTTGACCGATACACTACAAATTTTACTGTTTCAGTAGACTTGAGACAGGGAACGACCACAGGAATATCTGCCAAAGAACGTGCAATCACAATACAAGGGATTGCTGATCCCACCACCACACCTCAAGATTTTCTTCGTCCGGGGCACATCTTCCCACTTATCGCAAAAAGTGGAGGTGTATTAAAGCGTCCTGGACATACTGAAGCCTCAATTGACCTAGCACTCCTCGCCGGCCTCAAGCCCGTTGGTGTCATTTGTGAAATACTTCAAGAAAATGGAGAAATGGCTCGTTTACCTGAACTTCTCAAGTTTAAAGAAAAATTCGATCTCAAAATAATTTCCATTGATCAATTGATCGCATTTCAAAAATCAACCAAGGAATAGACAAAATCATAACAATATTGTAAAATATTACGATATTGTTGCATGTTTATGTCTAAAGAAAGAAATAAAATTCGGAAATTAACCAGTTCATTTTGGTTGGCAAAATTTCTACTAAAAAGTGGATATATTGCAACTTATACAAGTATTCTAAGTTTTATAGTTATCAATTACGGAATATGGGGCTTAAGTTGGTTCTATATCCTCAAGAGCACGATCACAATACTGAGCTCAGGTATTTCTTTAAAGTATTTAAAAAACCTTAATTTAAAACAAGCACTCCAGATTTTAAGCTGTTTACTCGCCATCTGTTTCATATTTGCCGCGATCGTTTATCATGGAAATTTTTTCCTCTTTGTCACAATAA
Source organism: uncultured Candidatus Peribacteria bacterium (assembly GCA_964624115.1). Lineage (GTDB taxonomy): Bacteria > Patescibacteriota > Gracilibacteria > UBA1369 > UBA1369 > CAZUXI01. The sequence continues at coordinate 87,202 of CAZUXI010000004.1, read as the reverse complement.
ATATGATAATTTTGGGGGTGATTTATCCAAAAATATTTATTATTTTTTCGAGCTATCAAGAAAAGTTTTATTCACCAAAACAAAGTATCCATCACGGCCCGATTATTGAATCGGCGGAAACATTTGCGGGCATTGGTGCAGGTATTCTCGTTTCGCTTTTCGCTTTAAAGTACGGTATCAGTCCTCTTTTAATGATTTGTGGTGCATTAAGTTCGATGTTTACAGTAAAATTAAGCCTTATAAAAGACAATCATCAACTAAGAATCAATAAAGTAAAAGAGATAAAAAAAGATGTAAAAACTGAAATATTTGAAAACAAGTTCATTCAGCTCCTGGGAACGATTCTTTTTTTTAACGGAATTATTAGTTTAATGATTGAATTCCAATATACTTTTGCGCTTGAATCGCAGTTCCATTTTACCAAAGAAGAGCTCCATCTTCATGAACTATCAATTGCAGAAAATTTTGCTCATATTCAGATCTTTTTTAATAGTTTGATCCTTATTATTCAGCTATTCTTTTCATCAAAAATCTTCAACTCACTGGGAATTGTTAGAAGCTTTATGCTCCATAGTATTGCGACCTTTATGAGCGTCGTGGCAATGATCGTAAATTTCAGCTTAAATACAACGGTAATCGCAAAAAGTAATTTCGAAATTACAAATATGATTACCAAAAATGCCCTCGAAATAATGCACTATGTTTTTAAAGACGGGACTCAAAAAATTATCCGTGACTTGATTGATGGAATTTTTTATCCCCTTGCAACTATTGTGGCTACCTTTCTACTTATTTTTATCGAGAATTTTTTCTTAGAAAAGCACTTTATTTTAGTAATCAATACCCTTCTGATTGGACTCATCGGAGCACTTTTCTACTTTTCTGCCAAGACCCAAAATCACATGATCCTTCATATGAAGAAAAAACTTCAATCCAGCGAAAAAGAAAGTCAGCTGCACGCCATTGAACTCCTCAGTCAGCCAGGTCATTTTAATGGCAAAAAAATACTCAAAGAAGCACTGGCCTCAGGTCACTTACATCCGGAAGCCAGAAATATGATCTCGCAATATATAACAATTTAGGGTATAATCATAAGATATCACAACTAAAACGTATGACCTCTTACAACTACGCAAAACTCAAAATTAAGGTTTTTCCAGCAGAAACAAATCCAAAATACGAACTCATTACTTTTGACGGTGACCTCGATAAATTAGGCCTCGAGAGTATTCGTGACCAGATTGATGAAGTCACGGAAAAGATAGAGAAACAGTACCTGGTTTTTGATTTTACCCTCTTGAGTTTTATCAATAGTGAAAGTATTGGATATCTCCTTACAACTCATTCTCGATTAGTAAAAAAAGGGAAAATCCTAGTAATTGTAAACGCCGCCGAGCATGTAAAAGATGTACTCGAGGTAATTGGTATGACCAAACTAGTAAAAATGTATCCGAGCCTTACTACATTTGAAAGCGAAAATCTCCGTTAGAGCATGAAAGTATGCTAAATATTATTCGTCGAAGTTTTGTTTTAAAAATATGCTGCTGGCTCATAATTCTTTCGTTGAGCGGCGCAGGAATTTTTTTGTTTTTAGAAAACCAAATCGCAGATCAACGGATACTTTTTTTTAGTATTTACGGGATATTTATTGTTCTTTTGGCCATCATTTTTTACTTCAACTTTAGTCGACCATTTGAGGAAATTCTCCAAGAGATAAAATGTTTATTAACCGGAAGAAAATATCGAAAATTCTACAGTGGTCGAATTGACGAGATCGGGGTTATTGCTCATTTTTTTAATGAAATAACCAAAAGTTTGGAAAAAGTTTCCGGTGATATCGAAGAAGGAAAAAGAATGCTTGGCGAGCTTGAAATTGCAAGTAAAATCCAAAAAGATATTTTACCACCCGCCAATCCTCAAATTTTAGGACTTGAAGTAGTTGCGAAAAATCGTCCTGCAGTAGAGCTTGGAGGTGATAATTTCGATTTTATCACTGTTGGCAGTAACACATTTATCTATGTGGGTGACGTGACGGGACATGGAGTACCAGCCGCATTAATTATGATGATGGTAAATACTCTCATTCATACGCTTGCTGAGCTTTGTGAAAATGCTTACGACATGGTGGTAAAAACCAACAAGCAGATTAAAACTCGAATTAAATCCACGATGTTTATGACGATGCTCATGCTACGTTGGAATCACATGGAAAGTAAGATGACTTTTGTAGGCGCCGGACATGAACACCTCCTGATTTATCGTGCATCAACAGGAAAAGTAGAAGTGAAACAAACCGGCGGCATTGCTTTGGGAATGGTACCAGATAACAGCAAATTGATTAAAGAGACCGAAATCCCCTTTCAAAAAGATGATATCATTATTCTCTATACTGATGGATTAACGGAAGGAAGAAACATGAAAGGTGAAATGTACACCATGGAAAACTTAATCAAAGCAATCGAGCTCTATGCGGGGCAGGAAACAACAGAAGGACTGGTAAATGCCATTGCAAAAGATTATGCTCATTTCGTTGAAGAACACATCCAAGATGATGATGTAACCCTGATCGCTATTAAATGCCTCGGAACAAGTACGGAATCAGCAACCCAGACCGCCAACAAAACCACATCTTGGACGTAAACCCAAGATTTCGAACCGAAGATTTCAATTTTCATCTTCCGGAGCGACAAATTGCCAAAACTCCCACTTCTCCACGAGATGCATGTCGACTTTTTGTCATAAAAAAAAGTAATTGCACCTGGGATCATCGACAATTTTTTCATCTTCCAGATTTCCTCTCAAAAGATGATGTTTTAGTTTTTAACAACAGCAAAGTTATACCTGCAAGAATCCGTATCAAAGACCTTAATATTGAGATTCTGCTCCTTCGAGAAATACAAACAAATGTATGGCTTACTATTGGGAAAAATCTCAAAAAACTCAAGGAAGAACAACACATAACTTCTGATTTAAAAGCAAAGATTCTTGAGCAATTACCTACCGGAGAGTTCAAAATACATTTTACATGTCAAAAGAGGTCATTCTTGGAAATACTTAATGAAATTGGTGAAACTCCCCTTCCTCCTTATATTAAAAAAAGCACCGCAAAACTTGAAGATTATCAAACTATTTACGCACAAATTAACGGTAGTGCCGCCGCTCCCACCGCTGGACTGCATTTTACACCTGCTTTACTTTCGAAAATACAGGCCAAGGGGGTTCAAATTGAGTACGTAACTCTTCACGTTGGACTCGGCACCTTTAAACCTATCACAGCAACTCACATTAACGACCATCAAATCCATGAAGAGTTTTATGAAATGAGTGGAAATACCGCCAAACGTCTCAACGAAGCAATAAAAAATGGAAAAAGAATCATCGCGGTAGGAACAACAAGTGCTCGTGTTTTAGAGTCAAATTATCTTCATTCCATCGGTTTTCAGAAATTTTTTGGATCTACGCAGATCTATATCCAGCCCGGATATGAATGGAAAGTAGTCAAAGGACTTATAACCAATTTTCATACACCAAAAAGTAGCCTTCTCGTTTTAGTCTCAAGTCTCATTGGATATCGCTGCCTCCAAAAAACTTATGGAGAAGCCATCAAAAAGGGCTACCGATTCTATAGTTTTGGAGATGCAATGTTTATTATGCCTTAGTTCGCATATCCACAGAAGTAAGCCAGTGATGGTACTTTGGCAGTCGCCCACGCACTAAATCCTGATATTTTTTTTGCAAAAGTGAAGTAATTGGTCCCACATGGCCGTTTTGGATGAGCTTTTCATCAAGTTGAGCAATAGGAGTCACCTCAGCCGCAGTACCCGTAAAAAAGAGCTCATCCGCATCAAAAAGATCTTGAGCAGGAATGCGTGCTTCTTCTACCCAAATACCCTCATCTTTTGCCAAAGTCATAACGGCATCACGAGTAAGTCCAGGGAGGATAGTTCCTAAAGCAGGTGTTATTAATTTTCCTTCTTTCACCATAAAAATATTCTCACCCGGGCCTTCAGCCACATTCCCTTCATAATCAAGCAGAAGTGCTTCCTCAAAACCCGCTTTATGAATCTCTAAACTCGCTAAAATGGAGTTTAAATAGTGCCCTGAAAACTTGGCATCAACAACCGTGCTCAGTGGATGAACACGTATAAAACGCGAAATTTTCACTTTAATCGCTTCATTTCCGAGATAACTGCCCCATCCCCACAAAGCAATTGCTATATTAACCGGTGCTTTTTGGGGATTCAGCCCCATTTTTCCATAACCATAATAAATGAGAGGACGAATATACCCCGAAGTAATACCATTCATACGAATAAGTTCAACTACCGCATCAAAAAGCTCATCAAGTGTAAAATCTACCTTCAAATCAATACAACTTGCTGAATACATTAAACGCTCAAGATGTTCACGAAGACGAAAAGCAATTGGACCTGTTTCACCTTCGTAAAAACGTATCCCCTCAAAAACTGCTCCACCATAATGTAAACTATGAGTCAAGACGTGAATTTGAGCTTTATCCCAATCAACAAACTGACCATCCATCCAAATTTTTTCTACAGTTTCCATAAAAGTAAATTATTTTTTTGAAGATTTACTGGCGCATTTTTTACAAATCCCAATGAACTCAAGGGTATGAGCTTCAATTAAAAAGCCGTACTTTTGTGTAATTTTTTTCCTTAAATTCGACAAATCGTCACCATGCACTTCCTCAACACGGTGACAAACTTTACATACTATTGAATGATGGCACTCAAGATCAGAACGCTTACTCGATAAATCATCAGTATCGCATGCGACATAACCATTCAATGCTAATACTTTATGAACTAATCCTAACTTTTCAAAAGCATCTAAAATGCGATAAATAGTTACGATATCAGCATTAATATCAACACTTTTCAACAAATCTCTCATCTCATAAGGTGTGAGTACTTTTTTATACTTCTCTAAGAGCTCAATAAGAATTGATCGTGGTTTGGTAATTTTAAATCCAGCATCTTTAAGCTTCTCCAAAGCAAATTTTCTATACTCACTCATAAGAAATTTAAAGAAAAAATACCTCAGGATTATAGCAAAGAAAAAAAATATTGACATTTAGTTTTTTACAAATACAATTTTATTGCATTTAGTAACGCAATAAAATTGCATTTAATACAAATATGACTCCAAATAATTTAAATATTGAAGATATACGTGAGCATAAGCATAAAGAGTCACCACTGCCAAAAACATTCAGGAAGCTACTTGAGATGACCGCACTAACAGCAGCTTTAACCACGACTACTCTTTCGAATGCTCAAACAACGAAGACAAATCCCCCTCCCCCTGAAGAAATCGGAATACATATCGCAGGTGGATATGCATTCTTCCCGTGGAACTCCAATAAATCAGGTGCTGAAGTACATGTTGCCTATGTTTTAGGAGATGAAAATAACCTCCATATTGAATTAAATCTGATTGATGCTGGTTTTGCCAAAGGAACCGTAGATGTCAACACGGTACTTCCATATTCAATTTCAAGTCTTCCACAAACTGAATGGCATATTGGTTCGGGCGCAGGAATTGCTTTACCATTATCAAAAACATTCGAATTTTCTCTTGGTGCTGGATTAGCACTTGGTAGCTTTCATCATGGAAACGCGATAGTGGGAAAAGATCACCAGGGTGCATACTACCAGGTCAACGAAGAAACAAAAAAAGTGCCACTTTTTATCAGCTCAGTAGAATTATCAGCAAGAATAATAAACAAAATCTCACTTTATGGGGCATTTGCTCCTCATGTAAACCTTGCCCCGATGCATGAAGATGTGGAAAATCCCCAAACACCGCGTGTTCCCAATTGGGATCTTCCACTCATCCTTGGATTAAAACTAGATATTTAACCATAACTTTCAAACAATGAAAAAAATAATTTTTGGAATTTTGTGCATCGTACTCATTGGCAAACTTTCAATCCCAGTGAGTTACGCACAATATAAAGATTGTTGGGGGAATTGGCATTCTGGCACCCCAGGTCCAGGAACTTGCTATTCTTCACATAAATCAAATCAAAACACTACAAAAGCAACGTTAAAGAGCTGGAAAAGTGGGGCAGGAAGCAGTCGTCATTACCTCCGATAATTCTTTAAATTTACAACCATGAAACACGGTTTCTTCGAAAGGTCACTCATTATTGGCAGTCTTGTCTTAACCAACTGCTACGAAGAAGGAGAAAAACCGCATTTTATCCAGGACTATGAGTTTGAAAATCAACCGCCAACTACGCCCGAATGTACCGAATACAAACCTCCGCTCATTCAACGAATATGTACCACGGATGAAGAACCAAAAACTCCCAGTTTACTCACCAAAGAAGCTACTGATCAATTTTGCCAAAACAATAACGGCGTTCAGTTAGTATGTATAAAAAATAACGTAAAAGAACTCATAGGAAAGTGTATTAAAGATGAAAATGAAGCAGAAAATATACGAAAAACAATAGAAAATAGTGAAGATGTCGAAATAATCACTGAAAACTGTGGTTCTACAACCTACAATACCAATATCAAAGCAATTTTCGAACAATCATCCTATCCAGAACTCAACACCTGCTTTGTTGACTCAGATAGAAATCTTGAGTACATCGATTGTTCTACAACAATTCGTTAAATCTATTATTGTCCCAAAAGCATTTTTTTGGTATAATGAAGAGATTTAACAACGAGGATATGTTGAAAAAAACCTTTGCGGGCATCTTAACGTCACTTTTACTTATTCCCATGGTCATTTCGACCCAGGGGGTGAAAGCGGCAGACCTAAAAAACATCGAAGCTTACGGAGTTGATACCATCGCGGGTTACAGCGCTCTTTTAAGCACCAATAAAACCTTTCCACTCACTGCCATTGAGTTTGAGGTAACCAAAGCAGATCAAAGTACAGTAAAAATTCCAGCAAAAACTGATAGTGATGGTATTGCAAAACTCGATCTTTACGATTATCACACAAGAAAAGCAGGAACTTACGAAATAAAAGCCACACTAAAAGATCAGGGAATTACCTCAAAAACAAGTACTTTTGAAGTATATCCTGACGAAATTTCCGCAACAAACTCATCGCTCTTTACTGAAAAAAATGTTGTAAGTACCAATGCCACTGTTTACATCCAAGTTCAACTTAAAGATCAATACAGTAACGCCATTGCAGGTCACGATGTCCAACTTGTCTCGTCTCGATCAAGCGATAATATTGAACAAAATAGCCTAAGGACCGATCAAACCGGAACAGCAACGTTCAAAGTAAGCTCACTAAAAACTGGCGTTTCAATCTACTCCGCCTTGGACACAAGTACAAACACAACACTCAATTCCAGAATTCAACTCGCATATATTGATAAAACGAGTTCCCTTACCGATGTAGGTGGTAATTTCAACTTTATCCAGCTGGCGATGGCCGCCGATGCTGGCCCATTAAACAAATTTGAAATCACTGACCTTCCATCAAGTATAAGTCCAAATCAAAACGTAAATTTTTCTACGGTAGCCCAAGATCAAACAGGTCTTACAGTAGAAAACTATACCGGAACCGTTCATTTCTCAGTGGAAGGCGATAATAACAACGGAGTTCAACTCCCAGAAGATTATACTTTTAAAGCAGAAGATATTGGTAAGCATACCTTTAATCTTGGCTTAAAATTCTCACTGCCTGGAACCTACAAACTTCAGGTGACCGATGTGAACAATCAACTCATTAAAGGAGAAAAAACAGTTGTAGTTACAACTACTGGTTCATCAAATAATTCAAACAATACCAACCAAAACACAAGTACCGTCAATCTTCAATCACCAACCCCCGGCACATATAGTCAAAATATTCAAACGATGACAGGCACCTCTCCTGCCGGAAGTAAAATAAAAGTTTTTGATAATGATCAAGAAATCGGTCAGACTCAAGCCGGATCTGATGGAAAATTCACTTTTGAAACCTCATCACTTGCCGACGGAAATCACGAATTTTACGTCGTAACCCTTGATAATAATCAACAAGTTCAATTCACATCAAATAAAGTAAAAGTAACCGTTGATACAACACCAGCAACAGTGGATGAAATTCAGATCTCACCCGGTAAAACGGTAGCACCCAATAATGCGGTAACTATTAAAGTATTAAGTGAGGAAAACTTGAATCAAGCAGCAATTGTTTTTAACTCTGACATCATCCAATTAAGTCCAAGTCCAAACGAAACCGGTGCTTATATTGGCTCATTTCAATCACCAGCAAATCCAGGAGTATATCCCATCGACATTGTTTTAGTTGATGAGCTTAACAATGAAGCGACCTACCAAGAAAAAGACACCCTTACCGTTTCGACAGAACAAAATATAACTACCGAAGAGAATACCCAACAACCCACGCAGCAAGAAACAATAGAAACGAGCCAAACTCTAGAGAATGAAATGCCTTCAGATGTTTTCGGGGTCATTGCATACGGAAGTGATAAAAAAGTAACACTTGTATGGGAAGCAGCCTCAGATGACAGCAAAGTAACAAATTACAAAATCTATTATGGAACCGATCCTTTAAATCTCGATAAAAACGTTACGACCAAAGATGCAACTCTTACTTGGTATGTCCCAAATCTTCAAAATGGAAAAGAGTATTTCTTTGCAATTACTGCCATTGACGACCAAGGGCAAGAAAGTTTGGAACAAAGTGAATTGGTCAGCAGCATACCGTTCACTCTGGAAGTAAATAAAAATACCCCTGATTCAGAAATTAAATCCATTCCAAAACCATCAGGAGAAGCACTTCTTCATAACGCCGCTATTGAAAAAGATTTGCCAAAAGAAACATCAGACACCGGACCAGAAGTTTTATTCCTTTTCCTGCCTGCACTTGGACTTGGTTCACTTATGACAAAGAAAAAAAACAAGAAATAAAATCCCCTTCAAAAGCATCAAGAACTTGTTACACTACCAAGTGAGACAAGTTCTTTTAATTTTATGCATCAATTCTTCCTAATTTTTGTGAATGTTTTTGTAGAGATCTACAGTTTTCTTATTATTGCCAGAATTTTAATGTCATGGCTGAGTGGAAGAAACTATGGAAGATTCTCAAGATTTCTCTATGAAACTACCGAACCCTACCTGGCTGTATTTCGAAAAATTATTCCTCAAATCGCTATGGTCGACTTTTCACCAGTCGTTGCCCTTTTTTGTCTTGATTTAGCAAAAGACATCGTCATTAACATGATTCAATATCTCAGTTTCTAGTTCATCAAAATGAAAATCTTCAATACTTATAGTGGTCAAAATGAAACATTTGTACCAATCGAAAAAAATAAAATTGGCCTCTATCTCTGTGGACCAACAGTTTACGACCTTCCTCATCTTGGCCATGGTCGAAGTGCGGTAACTTTTGATTTGATCCGTAAATACCTTATTTTTAAAGGATATAACGTTGTTTTTGTCAGCAATTACACCGATATTGATGATAAAATGATCAAACGTGCCGCAGAAGCGAATATCAGCGTAAAAGAGCTCGCGGATAAAATTATTCCCGAATACGAAAAAGATTATAGTGCGCTTGGAATTCTCGCCGCAAACATTCAACCCAAAGCCACAGAAACTGTTCCAGAAATGATCAAGATGATTCAAACCCTACAAGAAAAAGGTCACACCTATGAAATATCCGACGGTGTGTATTTTGACGTTTCAACTTTTTCTGACTACGGAAAACTTTCCAAACAAAAACTTGATCAACTTCAAAGTGGAAAACGAGTGGAACAAAAAGAGGAAAAAAGAAATCCACAAGACTTTGTTTTATGGAAATTGAGTAAACCAGGAGAACCAAGTTGGGAAAGCCCCTGGGGCGCAGGGAGGCCGGGTTGGCACATCGAATGCAGCGCCATGAGTTCCAAGTACCTTGGAGATTATTTCGACATGCATGGTGGAGGTGGAGACCTCACTTTTCCTCACCATGAATGTGAGATTGCTCAAAGTATATGTGCAACTGGAAAACCATTTGTAAAATACTGGCTTCACAACGGCTTCATTCGGGTGAACGAAGAAAAAATGTCAAAATCGCTCAATAATTTCACAACACTTCGTGACACCTTAAAAATCTATTCGGGACAAGTTATCCGGTATTTTTACCTTTTGACTCATTACCGATCTCCTATAGACTTCTCAACCGAAGTTTTAGAGAGTGCCAAAAATAGCCTTCGTCGTATCCACGATTTTATTGAACGTCTCGACCGCGAAGTAAGTCATGATACTGACTTACCACAAGCGGAAATCGAAGAGTATATCCAAAAATCTGAAGAAAAATTCACCAAACACCTGGATAATGATTTTGATCTTCCGGGCGGACTGAGTGCAATTTTTGACTTTATCAAAAATATCAATGTCCTCATTGATGAAAAAAAGGTCAATCGTATCGCATTTGATAAAATCATCCATTTTCTTCAAAGAATTGATAATGTCATTGGTATTATTTTTCCAACTGAAACCGTCGAAATCTCAGAGGAAATCGCGGAACTTATCCAGGAACGAGAAAAAGCACGGGAGAATAAAAATTGGGCCAAATCTGATGAAATTCGTGACATCCTGAAAGCAAAAGGAATTGTCTTAGAGGACACGCCTCAAGGAACCGTTTGGAAAAAAGCCTAGATAAGGTTAAAGATTTTTCCAATATTCCCTGCCCCCATCACTAAAATGACATCAAAATTAGTGTAATTTTCGCGAAGAAATTGTGCAGTGTTTTGAAGGCCATCTCCAAAACGTGCCATGACACCCTCCTTTTGAAGAAGTTCTACAAATACCTGTCCATTAAAATTCTCCATGTCTTCCGCCGTATCACGAGCCTGGAAAATATCGGGAATAAGCACCTCGGTAGCCTCTTGAAAAGCAGGCGCGAAATCATGAAGAAAAAATTTTGTACGGCTATACTGATGTGGTTGAAATACAGCTAAAATTTTGGCTTTTGCTCCATATTTCGAACGTGCAGCTTGAAGAGTTGCCTTAATTTCGGTGGGATGATGAGCATAATCATCAATAAAAACAGTATCGCCTAAAGCTTTTTTCAATTCAAATCGTCTTCCAGCACCTCGAAAATGAAGTAACATTGAAGTGAGAACCTGAAGATTAATCCCGAGTTGATGACACATCGCGACAACAAATGTCGCATTTAAAAGATTATGTTTCCCCGGCAAACCAAGGCGGAGTGAAAACAGCAAATTTTCTTCAAAAAAAACATCTTCATCACGAATTTGATAATCAACATCTTCACCATATCCCACAAAAAAAACATTTTCCTTGCCAACTAATAATTTTCGTATCGAATCATTGTCCCCCCAAGCAATGATCTTTCCGGTAGCTGGAACTTTTTTAATAAGTTGCTGAAAAGAATGAAGATACGAATCAAACGTAGGGAAAAAATCAATATGATCATAATCAATGTTCGTAAGAATAAGATATTCCGGTTGATAATGATGAAAAGCGTTTTTATATTCACAAGACTCAACAACAAAAAAATCCCCATTTCCACTTCGAGCTGAATTACAATCAAGCTCTGGAACCTCAGCTCCGATCAAAACAGTTGGATCACACCCGGCTTGAAGAAGCGCCAAACTTAACATGGAGGTGGTTGTCGTTTTTCCATGAGTGCCGGCCACACAAAAAGTTTTCATTTCTTCCGTGAGTTTACCAACCATCTCTGGATAAGAAAAAACCGCTAATTCTTTTTCACGAGCAAATAAAAGCTCCGGATGATCTTCAGGTATTGCCTGAGTATAAACCACCACATCACTTTCCAAAAGTCGTTGTGGTAAAACATCATCAAACACCAGAATACCAATCTTTTCTAATCTGATGCGAACAGACGGGTATATACCAGGATCAGATCCCCTGACCTCCCATTTCCAATGGGCGAGTAGAGTCGCAAGCCCAGACATGCCAGACCCTCCAATACCAATAAAATAAACTCGCTTTGGATCTTTACGTAATAACGAAATATTCATGTTCCAATATTGACTTAGCGAAGGAATTGCTCAAAAATGAGATCAAACCATTATTGCCATGGAATTCAAATTTCTTCAAACCTCAAACATCACAAAATTCATCATTATTGGTGAATTTATTGCTGTTTCCTGTCTTCTGTATACACTTACCGTATCTGTTTATAAAGATTACCAACTTGATCAACATATCAAAAACTACGAAATTGAGAATGCAAACATTGAACTCGAGAATAAAAGAAAACTTGAAGCTTTTGAATATTATAGTTCCGACAGCTATATCGAAAAAATTGCAAAACAAAATCTCAACCTTGTAAACCCAGGAGAAGAAGTAATTATCATCCCAAAAGATGAACTTGGCGACCCTCAAAATGGTCAAATGAAAGGAACTATAGAGGATGAGACACTCGAGGCGAGTTCAAACCCTCAAAGGTGGTGGCAGTTTTTCTTTGACATAAGACAATAAAATAACTAAATTTACCGAGGTTAAAGATAAAGGAGGTACAAAATTTGACGCGGGGTAGAGCAGAGGCAGCTCGTCGGGCTCATAACCCGGAGGTCGGTGGTTCGAATCCACCCCCCGCAACCAAAAAATACCTATTCTTATGGCTGGGTAGCTCAGCTGGTTAGAGCGCGGGACTCATAAGCCCGAGGTCGGCGGTTCGATCCCGCCCCCAGCCACCAAAGCGGTTTTGTTAAAGAGTTTCTCGATGTCACAAAACCTGGAATTCAATCTCTTCAGTGAAAAAGAACAAAAGATCCAGTCTAAGTTTAAAGCTTGGAAAGACAATCTTTTTGGGCCATTAGGTGTTTGGTTTTATCAAAAAGGAGTAAAACCCGAAGCCATCAGTTACCTCGGCGTCATTTGTATTGTCATTTTCTGTATCCTTTTCGGAATTCATCCGGGAATTTCTATCTTTTTTTTAGCTTTCCAAGTCATCCTTGATAACGTTGATGGGCTTGTTGCACGAAGCAACAAAATCCAATCGATACGGGGAGGTTTTATCGATTTTTGCTGTGACCATCTCAGCCTTTTTCTTATTGGACTTACCTTCATATATCATAACTTCGTAAGCCCATTTTGGATGAGTATCTACCTCATCAATTACCTTATACTCATCGTTTTTGTTTTGATCAGTAAATTTCATAAAATTAAAATTTTCCTCATCACCAAAAGTAAATATCCACTTTACTTCATGTTCCTCATTTGGCTTCTCACGGGGTATAACTACCTGAATCCTTTCCTCATCTTTTTCTCAGTTTACATGGGCATAAGTAACCTCTTCCTGTACCAAAAAATTAAATGCTCCTTATAATTCTCCAAGCCCTCTATTTTTTTCTTCCTTCCTACGTATCCAACGCAGCCCCGGTTATTTTTGCCCAGTTCAAATGGTGGGAAAATTTAAACGTGCCCATTGACCAGAATCGAACGTGGAGAAACAAACCAATTTTCGGAAAAAACAAAACCGTACGGGGCGTTCTTTGCGGGACACTTGCCGGAATGGGAATTGGATTGCTTCAATTCCTTTTGAAAGATTTAAGCTTCATCCAACCACTCTATCTCTTCAATTATAGCCTCACCACTTCCCTTCTCTTAGGAGCACTTTTAGGATTGGGCGAAGGACTTGGAGATCTCATCAAAAGCTTTATCAAACGACAACTCGCTTTATCATCTGGGGCATCAGCCTTTCCGTTGGATCAGCTAAGTTTCGTTGGAGCCTATATATTGGGACTTTTAATCTACACGCCGAGCTTAATGCACACTCTCTGCATCTTTATTTTTTCCCTGGGTATACCAATGATCGCCAACTTAATTGCCTACAAAATCGGCTGGAAAAAAGTTTGGTGGTGAAACCTACTCATTCGAAACCTAATCATTCAGGAGACCAAGGACAAACTCCTGAATTTTCGTATAAGACTTATCAAGCGGAAGCAGAATATATTGGCCCTTCGCGTTTTTTGTCGAATACAAATAATTTGAAGTACTCAGTATATGACCAGTATCAAGGTGGTAATCTTTCACCATTTGAAAAAGATCCAATGCCTTAAAAAAACTGATGTCGGTATCAATATTCGTGCTTAATTGAGCAAAAATCTCGCCCAAAACATCCATTTTTTGCAAAAGATCGGAAGTAATAATTTTTTCTTTTAATGCTTTCAGTATCTCCTGTTGACGCAAACCACGATCAAAATCTGAAGTTGATTTACGACTCCGAGCATATTTCAAAGCCATTTCACCATCCATATGCTGCAAACCTTTTTGAAAGCTTACTGTTTGGTATCCTAAATTTTTGGTTGGATAATTATAATCAACAAGTGCTTTCGGAATATCAATATCGATGCCACCAACTGCATTGACCATATCAACCAAAGCCTGGAAATTAATTACGACATAATGATCAACCGAAAAACCTGTAACTTTAAGCACAGCATCTTCTAAACGCTCAATTCCATAAAGCTTATAGTACTCATTAATTTTCCGACCGTTATAAGAAAAATCTCGAGGAATATTCACAAAAACAACTTTCTGTTTCTCAGAATCGATTAGTGCCAAAATTATGGTATCCGTAAGGCCACGATTGTGGCCAATTAAAAGCACGCCCATAACTTTTTCTTGATCCTTTTTGAGTCCCATCTGTTCATTCAATTTCTGGTTCTTCATCACTAAATCCGTAATATTCGCTTCCTTCTGCTCCATGACTTGCTGGAGCTCTTCTTGAGCACTCATGTGCATCACTTTGAGTTTTTCATACTCAGACTTTTGAAGTTCATTTTTTATTTTTAAATCACTAAGAAGTTGCTCCTGTTGTTGAAAATTCATGTCAAGAGTTTGAGCAAAAGCATCCTGCTGTTCTCGAATTTCACCGAGTTCAGCAATAAGTGAATGAATCTGGTATTGCTGAACCAAGAGTTGTTTTTGTGAGTTTTTATATTGAGCAACAGTAAAAAAAATCAAAGAACAGGTAAGGAAAACTCCAAGAGCAATAAAAAAATTCTTCTTTTTTCTCAAATCAGTTGTATTTAATTTCAAAAGTTTCATGCTAAAAATTACAAATCAATACCAATACGTGCACAGATTTCTTGATCCACAAACTCGCGTTTGCGACCGAATTTCATTCGGCAGTATTGACGAACAATCTCAGCAATCTTTGGATTAGCGTTCTTCATATCATAAACGGTTTCAAGGGAAAAAGGACGTGAAGTTGTATTATGAATATTAAGTTTGATATATGCCTTATAATTCGAGATACCAATAATATCTTGCTCAGTAAGTGCAGGTGCATACTCTTTTGAAAGGTATTCCCCATCATCAGCACCCACCTTAAAAGACATCATGGTACCTACGTTACCAAACACCGCATCACGTATAGAGGTATCCTGTTTTTTCTCCAACTGTTTAATATACTGATTGGCCATAATGAGTGCCAAGTGATATTTACGTGCTTCCGAGAGAATTGAACAAAAACTATCAGTCGCAAAGTTTTGAAACTCATCCACATAGAGATAAAAATCTTTTCGTTCTTCTTCTGGAATATCCACACGGCTCATAGCTGCCATTTGAAGTCGCGCAACAACAATCAAACCCAATAACTGAGTATTAAGATCACCCATTTTACCTTTTGAAAGGTTAATAAGGAGAATTTTTTGTTTATCCATACATTCGCGAAAATTAAACGCGGACTTTGTTTGTCCAATCGTGTTCCTCATAATCGAATTGGTTACAAACGGACCAAATTTTGCCGAGAAGTAAGGGATCATTTCCTGCTTCTCACGATCACCAGTATGGGCATATTCATGTTCCCAAAAAGATTTTACAATCGGATTTTTTACTTTACTGACTTTGTACTTCATAAAATCGTCATCAACAAAGATACGAGGAACATCAATAAGTGTCGCACCTTCTTCCAAATCTTCCATCAAGGTTAAACACGCATTACGGAAATAGTGCTGAATACGAGGACCAAAGATCTCGTCACCGAAAATTTTAATAAATATCTCTGTTGCCTGACTCGATGCCATATCCATCTCTTCAGGAGTTTTGGCTTCCAAGATATTTAAACCCATGGGGCGTTCGGTATCGGCGGGATTAAATACAATAACATCTTTGGCGCGTTCTTTAGGGACAAATTGAATAAGCTCTTCAATCAAATCACCGTGCGGATCAACAACACAGACCCCATCACCATTCAACATGTCCTGACGAGCGATATAACTTAAAAACACTGACTTACCTGAACCCGACTTCCCGATAACATAATGATGTCTCGTACGATCATTCCGGAGCATACGGATTTCTTTCTTTTCACCACGATAACTATTGTAACCAAGAAGAACCCCTTCCGTCGGGATATCAATGGGGGCAGGGAGAATACGATACTGAAGCCATTGAATAACAGGTGAATGATTATAATGACTTGAAGGCAAATGATAAAGCGATGCCAATTCTTCAGAAACCAGCAACGATTTCCTCTCTCCATAAAACCAAAAATCACAATCAATAAGCCGTTTTTTAAAATTAAAACTCATAATGGCATTATTAATTCGATCAATAGGCACCACCCGACGTGTTTGGAGCCAATTCATTTGCGCGTCCTTAAAAAGATTAAAGCCAAGGGCAATACTATTCGTTAAATCGGTTGCTCTTCGTGAAGTTTTTGCAGAACCCACAATGCGAATAACCGTATCAAACGCCACTTGCCCTGCTTTTTCACCAATATGCTTGGCAACCTCCTCACGTGTTGCCAAAAGGCGAACAAACCCAGAAGCAGCACCATAGGGCCCACTAGGAGTAGCTGCACTATGGTCATTTTTATTATAACCAAAAAATATTCCCCCAAATAAGCTGGTTAAAATGCCCAGTCCTGGAATTTTAAAACGAGTAGGTTTTTTACCTGTAAACATCATAGCACCAGCGCGCTCAGCAGCTTTTTGCCACTTTTGACTCTTACGCGGACGAATAATCATCTGAATAACACTTACCTCATCATCCTCGAGTTTAGAAAAAATATTCGTAAGATCATTGAGTGGATCGTTTTCAAGTGTTTTAAAAGTTTTGAGTGGATAAAAAAACTGGTTCTTTAAGTAGGCAAAATAAAACTTCGACTTATTCCCTTTGGTTTGAATAGAATAAGGCGATTTTTCAGGGGTGATATCAGCATCGTTGTAATAAGAGGTAATCTGTTTTTCAATAAGATCCTGAAATTTCTTCTGAACCACAATGTAGAAATGAACCTGTTTACGTTGAGCAACGAGCTCAAAAGAAACGATATCGGACTTAAAAAGTGCATTATAGATGATATTTTTCAAACTCAATTCACTTAACTCATGGATATTTCGGAAAAACTGCTCCATAACCGCCACTTTTTCCTTAAAATCCTTCTCTTCTTTCTTTTCGCGATCCTTTTGTGACTCTTCACGAGGTAGGGTAATCTTTAAATAAACCAAATTCCTCGAAACGATCAAAACCATGTAAAGGTAGCGGATAAGCCGAATAACCATCGAAAAAAACAATGGTAATAAAACCACACCGCCAAGCAAAAGAAACGGATTTCCCATCAAAAAACGGACACTTTCTTGCCCTTGGAACTGCCAATACTCAAGAATTTCGGTAAAATCCATACTTTAAAAGCAATAAATCTCACCATTATAGCGAATTTTTGCTCATTTGTCACCAAAAACCAGCTCTTTTCATGCTTAAAAATGTTCCATTTCCAATAATCAAATGGTCAAAGACCGGGATTTGTAATAAATTGCCGACTTTTCTGATGTTTTGGGTCACTTGAACATCCTGTTCACTTGGTTCAGGATGGCCGGAAGGATGGTTATGAGCCAAAATAAGAGCATAAGCAGAATACTCCAATGCAGGTCGAAAAACCTCTCTTGGATGGAAAATATTCATATCAAGAGTACCGATGGTAATAATTTCATCATGAATTACACGTAATCGAGCATTCAAATAAACTCCCCGAAGGTACTCCTTTTGTAAAAACTCCATGCCGCGAAAAATATTATAAGCGTCTTCCGTCGAATGAATCTGTCGAACCTTTTTCTCATAGCCAAAAAATCGTCGTCCAAGTTCAAAAAAAGCCAGGAGTTGATAACTTTTAAGCTCAGGAAGGTCAAATTTTCTGCGAAATGTCTCCAAATCAGATTCCAAGGTAAATTCAGGTTTATCATAATGACTGAGAATACGCTTACTCATTTGAAATACCGACTCTTTTTTCGAACCAGAATTAAGAATTAATGCCAAAAGTTCATCATCATCAAGTGATTTGACCCCAAAAATTTTAAGTTTTTCCCGCGGTAAAAATTTCATAAAAAAAGTAAGTTTAGAAACAATCTAAACTTACTTTTTAAAAAACTTATAAACCTAGAAAGAAAATTTCTCAGCAAAATAGTCAAGCAATCCTTGAACTGGAATTCGTACCTGTTCCATCGTATCTCGATCCCGAACAGTTACCGAATTATCCTTCTCAACCGTATCAAAATCGACCGTAACACAGTACGGAGTGCCTATTTCATCCTGACGTCGATATCGTTTTCCAATCGAACCACTCGTATCAAAATCGACATTATAAGATTTTTGAAGAACCTCAAGAACTTTGAGGGCTTCATCATTCAACTTATTCATCAAAGGTAAAACTGCTACTTTAAATGGAGCCAAATACGGTTTAAGTTTCAAAACCACTCGTGTATCCCCTTCTCCATCTGCCGAATCAACCTTCTCTTCATGATAAGAACTCAAAAGAACCATTAATAGTGACCTGGTAAGACCAAAGGTCGGTTCAATTACATGAGGAATAAATCGTTCATTGGTATAAGGATCCAAATAACTCAAATCAACACCACTTTTTTCCGTATGATTTCTTAAATCAAAATTTGTTCGATATGCAAGACCATACATCTCTTTCCAACCAAACGGTGTATTAAATTCAATATCCACAGTTTTTTTAGAATAGTGGGAAAGTTCATCTTCAGTATGTTCACGAACACGAGTCCTTGAGGAATCAATACCAACAAAATCGACCCAACGTTTCATTTCCTCAAGCCAAAAATCGAAAGTTTTTTCCCAATCGTTCTCATGAATAAAGTATTCAAATTCCATCAGATCAAACTCTAAGGTTCGGAAAATAAAATTCCCGGGAGTGATTTCGTTTCGGAAAACTTTCCCCACTTGTGCAATACCAAACGGTACTTTCTTACGAGCGGTATTTAAGATATTTCGAAAGTTCGTAAACATGGATTGAGCAAGTTCACCTCGCAAATAAACAGGTTCACTATCATCAGCAACTGGACCAATAAATGTCTTAAACAAAAGATTAAAAACTCGAGCATTTGTAAAAGTTTTCTGACCACATTTTGGACAAGGAATGCCATTTTGTTCAATCAACTTATCCAAATCTGTCGTACTTAAACCTTCAACTTTAATACCTTCCACTGCGTTTTCAATCAAATGATCTGCTCGGTGACGAGATTTACATGTCTTACAGTCAACCATTGCATCATTAAAACTATCGACATGTCCACTTGCCTGCCATACTTTTGGATTCATTAAAATAGCAGCATCAATACCAACCATATCACTACGGTTGTGGACAAAAAATTTCCACCAAGCCTGTTCAATATTATTTTTTAACTCAACTCCGAGTGGCCCATAATCCCAACTATTTGCTAAACCTCCATAAATTTCAGAACCAGGAAAAACAAAACCTCTTCGTTTGCATAAAGAGACAATTTTATCCATAGTTAACAAATCCGAACCTTCTGATGACATAAGATTTGAGTAAAGTTGAGTAAAATAATTTAGGCGGCTGGTTTTTGTTGTTGTTCTTTTTGACGATTTCTCCAATCCAACATGGCATTAGAAAGTACATTCATAAAAGATTCCGCCGTTTGATGACTGAGATTAACACGATTAACAACTTTAATGGTCATCGGTTTTGCATTTGGCAAAATATAACCAAAATCAATAATAACCTCATTTTGATTTACATGGACTGAAACCGCATTCGAGTAAACTCCTTGCTCCTTATCCGGTTCGAGTTTTACTTGAATCTGCTTATTTTCATCCTGTTTTTTTTCGTCTGACATAAAAATATTTAAAGGATAATTTAATTTTTTAATGATTTATTGGCAAGCTGGCCACATGCTGCATCAATATCCTGACCAATCGTCACTCGAATTGTAGCATGAATACCACGAGTTTTTAAAATGGAACAAAATCTAGTTACCGTTTCTCTCGCTGACCCATTCATACCTTCAATACTCGTAAAATTATAGGGAATTAAATTCACGTGACATAACTGTCCTTGAATTAAATCAGCTAACTCTTCTGCCGACTGATCACTATCATTGATTCCATTTAACATGACATACTCATAAGAAACTCTCCGATGAGTCTTTTCTAAATAATATCGGATCGCCGTCATGAGTTGTTCCAAAGAGTATCTTCTTGCAATCGGCATAATTTTCTCACGAAGTATTTGGTTTGGAGCATGAAGACTCACCGCCAAATTCACTTGAATGTCTTCATCAGCTAATTTCTCGATTCCTTCACAAATCCCTGCCGTCGAAAGAGTCATATTACGAGCTCCAAAGTTCATACCCTTGGGATCATTTAAAATTCGGATCGCTTTCAAGACATTATCGTAGTTCATAAAAGGTTCACCCATACCCATAAAAACTAAATTTGTCAGACGCTTGCCTTCACGGATCAACTGTTGCCAAAAATAAGTCACCTGATCAGCAATCTCTTCATAGGTAAGATTTCTCCCAAATTTCATGGTTCCCGTGGCACAAAATTTACAACCTAACTGACAACCGGCTTGACTGGAAATACAAATGGAAAGCCGTCCATCGCGGAAACGCATTAGAACCGTTTCGATTTTCTGTCCATCCTCCATTTCAAACAAAGCCTTCAACGTCTGTCCGTCACGCGACTCAACCTGTTTAAGAACCTTAAAACGAAAAAGCTTCACATGCTCTTTGAGAAAATCTTTTACGTTGGTCGGTAATGTAGAAATCTGATCAAAATCCTCAATTCCTTGCTGATAGATAGCATCCATCACTTGTTGTGCACGATACTTAGGAATCTTATTTTCTTCGAATAATAATTGTAATTCTTCCCGAGTGACCATACCTGTTGTTGTTGACAGAACAACAGGAGTTTAATTGACATTTTTTGTTTTGCAAAGGCCATTTTACGCCAAAACAATTTTGCAACATGTTTGACTCAAGCGAACTTAAAGAATAGGAGTTTTTATTATTCAATAATTTCATCGTATGAAATGCTTATTAATTGCCCAAAGCAACTACTTCATTGAAGAAAATATGCCTGAAAGAAAAATACAAAAAATTCCTTACGCGAAATTTATTCAGCAGGGATTTGAGAATGAACATCTTCAGATAAAACTGCTCGATATCGCCAACCATTACGAGATTGAACAAGAAATGATAGCGGCTCAGGGAATATTTCTTTTGAGTTCAGAAGAACAGGAAATAAAAAAAATAATCGGTTTTTGTCGAGAAATTGATACCTACATTCCAATATTTTATCTAACGATTAATCCTAAAACTACTGCACATTTTGAAAAAAATTTCCCAGAAATTGAAATGTGTTTTGAACGCCCACTCAACTTTAGACGAATTGTACTCGAAATGAAATTCAGTGCTTGGTATGCAAAACATAAGCAACAAAAACAACATTACGTTCTCCGTGACCTGGAACTAAATCTTAATAAACACGAAGTGCTTCTCAAAAAAAAGCCAATAAAATTAAGGAACAAAGAATTTTCACTGTTACATTTTTTAATGGAACATCCAGAACAAGTACTTTCACGCTCGACAATCCTCGAACACGTTTGGGATCGCAACGCAGATCTCAATACGAACACGGTCGATGTTCACATGAGTCAATTACGAAAAAAAATTAATCAAGATAAAAAAGATTCCTACATACAGACCATTCCTTGCAGTGGATATATGATTTCATAACAACAATATTTGTATAAAAACGAGTTTCCATTATAATTCAAAAAGTTAAGACATTATGTCGTTTAATGACTAAAGATCAAAAAAAACCATGGAAAACATAACCAAAACCAAACTCACGCACGAAGTAAAAGATCAAATTGCTCAACTCCTCCTCCTCCTCAACCAGAAAGAAAAATTCGTCATTGAAAAACGTTTCAATCTTGATGACAATAAAAAATTCACCCTCGAAGAAATTGGACAAGAGTTCAATGTAACTCGCGAACGTATTCGCCAAATTGAAAAAAGTGCCCTCCAAAAATTAAAACGAAACATCGCGACCTTTGATATCAATCAAATCAACGAACTCGCTTTTAATTATCTTCAATCAGCAGGCGGCGTTTTAAAAGAAGAAATCCTCGTCTCACAAATTCTCACCCACAAACCAACCCTCTCAACGAACTTCCTCAATCTCATTCTGAGTCTCGACAAAAGATTCTCACGTCACCTCAATACTATCGAATACCACCCGTATTTCCGTATGAACATCATTCCGGTCGAGTGGGTAACCAAAATAACCGAAGAAGGTGCGAAAATCTTAAACAAAATAAACGAACCCCTGGAAATAGATGATCTCATCCATGATGTCACCAATAAAATTGAGGAATCAAAAACACTTCAGAAAAGCACTTTTCAATCCATATTTAGTGTTTACAAACACTTTAAAATTTTAGAAAACAAAATCGGTCTCCAAAAATGGAGACACATCAACCCAAAAACACTCCGCGACAAAATCTACTTCATTCTTCGAAACAAGAAAAAAGCGATGCACTTTGTTGACATCTCCAACGCAATTATTAACTCATCATTCGACAAAAAGCACCTTAACCTTCAAGCTATTCACAATGAGCTTATTCGTCACGAAGATTTTATTCTCATTGGCCGTGGAATATACGCTCTCAAAGAATGGGGATACCAAGAAGGAACAGTAGCAGATGTTATTGAATCAATACTCAAAAAACATGAAAGTCTTGATGAAGAACAGATTGTAAGTGAAGTTCTTAAAATTCGTCAGGTCAAACCCATTACCGTACTGCTCAACCTCAAGAACAAACCTCAGTTTCAACGTATTGGTCGAAAACAGTACGAATATAAAAACTAAGTTTTTTGAACTTTTTTACCAGCCTCTTCAACCGACTGATCGAGCTTTGCAGCATCTTCTTCTGACATTTCAAGAAGTGTTTTATATTGATCGTCTTTAATTGCAATACCCGTCGCTTTTCCATTCGAAAGTGTCCAAACCTCATATCCCGAAAACCCTTTTCGTTTGATTTCAAGTCGAATAGTACTGCCACCAAGCGAATCCAAAATCTCCTGAAACTCAGCTTCACTCAACTCCCCAAGGTTATCAACCGATTTCCCTTTTTTCTCAAGTGCAGACTGAAGCAAATATCGATCCTCACGATGAACACCTTTCAATTGTTCAATCGGTTGACCATTCCGCTTTTGCAACTCTTTTTCCAAATCCCGTGCCTGCGAAATCGCTTGGTAAATATCATAAATATCTTTCGCCATCCAAGCTGCTAATCCAACCGCAATCACATCATCTAAAACACCAATCACCGATGCATCGTCAGCGAGCAATGCTGCCGTCGTTGCCCCTTTCCATCCCAAAGCTTTTAATACCTGTTGAAACCCAGCTTTTGAAGCAAAACTCAAAATACGTTTTGAAAAACTCGCCCCAATGCGCTTTTCAAAAACCGAACTCACTCCTTTAAAACCGAATTCCGCCGCCCCTTTTTCAATACCTGCACGTAACATCCCTTTCTCTAAACTCCCAAAAACATTTCTCGTTACCATTCGCACACTCAATTTTTCGCCAAACTCAGCCGCTTCCTTCGAAGCCGCATAACCTCCCGGAACACTCTTCACATAACCTTCCAATAAATGAGCAACCGGTGTTGTAACACCCATCGCCACCGCTACACCTCCAAGTAAACTCACCACCGTTCTTCCCAGCGGATGAGAAATCTTATTTCCAATCGTTTTATCCGTCAGCTGCATACCACCCCAGAACGTCAAAAGACCAGCACCGGCTTCTGCAACCGCTTTTGTTTTATCGGGAGCAGTCCAAAGATCATAAAAAATCTTCACCGCAATCGCCGTACCAAACACTTTTTCAAACGCTCCAAAATACTTCATCATTGCCGAATTTTCATGCGCCAAACGCGCAAAATCAGCACTCTTTCCTTCACCTTTGAGTTGTTCAGCAAACTTAGTTTCAATCTCTTTAAACTTCACCGGATCATTCGGATTATCCGCTTTCATCCATTCATTACCAATCTTATACTCATACTCACCATTCACCATTCGCACCTCCTGAACGGTCACTCCCTTCAAAACATACTCGTAACAAAGCTCTTTTACCGCCTCCATTCGGTTCATGCCGGTTTTCACTTTGGCATCAATTTCAGCTTCACCAAATGAAAACTCTTTCCCTTTAAACTTAAACTTCGGTTTCTTCGGATCAGAGGTCACCTCTTGGGGTAAACCAAATTGCTCTTCACAAATCAAATGAACGGCAAGACCTCTTTTGGCATTGGCCCAGTTGGTTTTATCTTGAACGAACGTTGGATCTTCCAATCCCTTAGGGTACTTCGACGTATTGGTAGGGTCGGGTGCCGGATCAACTTTGGCCAGCTCATCAACTTTCAGCTGAATTTCAGTTTCAGAAAGTGTTACCTGAACCTTTTCATATCGATAAGTATGGACCAGTTTATCCCCTTTTCCTTTCGAACCTTCAAGTGTTGGAGCTTTCGCTTCCCAAGCCACACGTGCCGCTTGAACCGCCGGAAGTTTTTCATCACAAAGAGCAGTATAAGCACGTTTCCAATTGTCAGGATCTGAAAGTTTTGGATCATGAATGACCTTTAACTTCGCATCAATCTCACTGTGTTTTACAACAATCTCTTCACCCTTATATTTATATCGATACTCTTTATCACCTGAAACAACATTTTCCCCAAGAAACTGAGGTTCATCAACTACAGGAGTAGTGGATGGTCCAGCAGCTGGAGTGGCAGAAGGTGCACTCGGTGGCGCAACTGTTGGTTGAGCAGAAGGACTCGCTGCCGATGCTGAAGACGCACCTGGAGCTGGAACGGGTGGAGTTGTAGGTGCACCTGTTGCCGCAGATCCCCCTGCAACTTTAGCCCGTTGCTGTTTCATAAATTTCCCTAACTCATCAAAAGCCTTGGTCACCTCTTCCTTCGTTTCAGCACGAAGTGGTGACATATTTGGATCCCCCTTATGAAGTTCATTAAAAGATTCTACAAATCTCCGAAGAAACTCTTTCCGTAAAGCAGTTGTCCGATCAGGACGAATTTTTGCCAATGCCTTTTCTGTATACGTTCCACTTCCAGGATTTTTTGCCTGCTCCAAAGCATCATATTTTTCTAACAGCTCACCATAAAAACGTGTTTTATCTTCAATATTTTCCAGACGAAGTTCACTAAATTTCCAATAAGCTCTCTGCGCAACCCGGGTGGAATAATCTGCAACCGTTACGGGCAAAATAAGTCCTCGTGCACCGCCTTTAACGCCATGGAGCAACGCACCCATCATCGTTTTTTCTTTATAAAAACCAATCGCCGCAGACGGAATACCAAATGCTGCTACAAAAGGCGCCGTGTCAGAAACATAGTGCGAAATTGCATCCTGATATTTGCCATGAATGAGATCGTTCGCTAAATTCGCCAGAACAGCCCAACTGGTAAACACCACCAATTTGGTTCCATTCCACAAAAGAATTTTCCCTCCTCCCACAATCATTCCCACTTTATCCTGATTACAAGCATCGAGCATCTCTTTGATAAAATCACCTGGATGTTTCCAAAGATCAGACCAAAAGTTCGCTTCATGCTTTTTCAAAAAAGCCGAAAAGTTTGGTTGGTTCTTAAACTCTTCCTGGAGATCTTTTAAAAAGTTTGTATCAACTTCTACTAATTTCCCTGATTCAACTTCAGCCGTTTGCCCTTTTTCGTTCTTTGATTGCTCAGGTGAAGCAAGAGACGCTGAAGGATTTTCTGGTGCTGTGCCAGGTGAACCAGCAGGACTGGCCCCGGGCGTTACAGTAGCACCTGCTGCACCCACAACACCCGCCAGCGCTGTTGCGCCAGCGGGTGTAGAAGCAACCGTGCCGCTATTATTTACTGGAGCAGTAACCGGTAAATTGAGAAGTTTTTGTAATACCAACAAAACCGTCGCATCAGCAGGCAAATTCAAAACTTTAATTTGTTGTTCATTGGCTTTAAAAAAATCTTTAAGAATTTGCTGTTCAGCTCTCCCCTCCTTACTTGTGTGCCAATCAACCAGACCTCCAATGAGCGGAATTTTTGAAACCTGATCCATAAAAAAATCACCCACACCGGAAGACCAGTGAGAAAAATCTTCATATTTTTGTGAAGCTAAACTTTGAATCGTTGACTCCGAAATTTTCTTTCCTAAACGTTTGGAAAGTTCATCAGCAACTTTTTTATTTTCAGGGTTCGATTTCCCCTCACTTAAAAGAGAAAAAACTTCAGAGAACTTCCCACTTTTCATAAAATCCACAATCTTTTTCACATTCGCATCATCAAGTTGAAAATGTTTTTTAATATATTCAGAAATTTTTGTTAACCCAAGATATGAACCAAGTGTTAAAAGTGCTAAACCAAGAATTTTGCTTTTTCCTCCAAGTTTATCAAACATCCAACCAGTAAGACTGAAAGATTTGTTATCTTTACTTTCACCAGGTTTAAGCTTGCCATAAGCAACCGAAGCAACCTTTACAGTAACACCCACTGCCCCTGCTAATAACAATAATTTCATCCAAGGATGACCTTTAACAGTATCAGCCATTTTTTCATACCATTTTTTTGGTTTATCAGAAGCCCCCTCCTCCTTTTTTTCGGAAAAGAGAACGTTATTCAACGCATTTGATTGCTGATATATTTCCAAAGATTTTTTTTGTGAATCCGCCCATTTCGTATGAAAAGCTTGATACGGCGAATCAGGTGCCGATTGTGGACTTGAAGCAATTTCATGAATTTTCCGCCAAGCAACACCATTCACCCCTCTGAGTGAACGTAAAAACTTCAAGCGAACCTCTTGAGGAATAGTAGGATCATCATCAAAAGTCCCAATTTGATCAAAAGTCTTAAAATGACCAGGTGGTAAACCCGCAAGATAGAACTGACTCAACAAAAGTGACGAAAGAAACTGAAGTTTATCAATTGCATCCTTCTGTTTTTCCACCGATTCTTTCGGTTTAATCTCATCAATTTTTTTTGCATCTTCCAGAGCTGTTCCTTGGGTTTGACCTAAAAAAATCTCCAACTTCAAGTCCGAAGTCTTATGAATCGTGTCCGTTTTCACTCCTTTATCAGCCTCTTCTCTCTTTTTTTTCTCAGCCTCATCTGACTGGCCTTGAACCTCTTTTGCCTGTACTGCTCCATCATTTTTTCCCATAAATCCCAAATGAGATATAAATCTCAATATTATAGCAAAAAAAGCTGAAGAAATAAACCTTCAAGTGACTAAACAGTGTGATTTAACGAATGGCGGAAAGAATTGAGATTAAGATTAAGGGAAAGAATTAAGAAAAAATTTTGCACAAAAAAAGCGCGCACAGCTCCACCCCTAATTCTTCTCCTCAATCTAATTGCTTAATTCTTAAATTTTGCGCCAGCAAAATTTTTGGTGCCGGGGAGAGGACTCGAACCTCCATGCTTTTCAGCGCTAGCTCCTAAGGCTAGTGTGTCTACCAGTTCCACCACCCCGGCAAAGACCATAAACGTCTGTATAATAACAAAGAATCAGAAATGTGCAAAATACTTGACAAAACTAATACATATCAGTTAATGTTCGTTCCTTTATGGCAAGAATGCAAGACTACATGTTTGCTTTACTATCAATTTTCTTGCTTGACACTACTGTTTTTTCTCAATAAGCTCAGAATACAAAAAAACAGTGAATAACAAAAATTTATCAGTTAAACTCTCTTCTGAAATGGACACAACAACTTCTATCAATGATCAACAAAACCTCGTACCTACTGCGCCTAATACCATTCAGAAGGTGAATTTGACTGAGATCATTGAAGATATGTTCATGGTTCTAACCACAAAAGAGAAAGAGGTTATTATTAAACGGTTTAGCCTTGATAATAAACCAAAACAGACTCTGGAAAAAATTGGTCAAGCCTTTTCGGTAACCCGTGAACGAGTTCGCCAAATTGAAAAAATTGCTCTTGGAAAACTCCGTCGCACCGTTGAAAATACGAAGCTTAACCAAATTAATAAAATTGCACGTGAAGCATTGGAAACTCATGGTGGAGTTCTTCTGGAAGATAAGCTGGTTTCTCTTACACTCAACAAAATTATCAGTAATCAACAAGTTGATTCAAACATCATTAAACTTGCCCTTAATATTAATCCGGAGCTCATCAAGACCGAAAAAACGAATCTCTTTAAACCATTTTGGCGCTTAAACAGTATAGCTATGGAAGATATTCGACAGGTCATTGAACTCGGACTTTCGCTTTTAAACAAGAACAACGATATTACCCCTGAAAGTAAAATTGCCGAAGAACTTCAAAAAGCAATCGAAGACAAGTACAACAAAAAACTTGAAGAAACTCTTCTCCTTTCTGCCCTTGAAGTAGATAAACGTATCAAACGAGTAAAAGAAGGTTTTGGTCTTATGTCATGGAGACATATCAATCCAAGAAGTATTCGTGATAAAGCTTACATTGTACTTAAAAAAGCCAACAACCCACTTCATTTTGTGGAAATCGCAAATCGTATCGCTGAATCAGGTTTTGATAAAAAAGTAGTAACCACTCAAGCAGTTCACAATGAACTTATTCGTTACGATCAATTTGTTCTCGTAGGACGTGGCCTCTACGCTCTTAAGGAATGGGGATTTAAAAAAGGTACGGTTTCAGAAGTTATCGAGGATCTTCTTCGAAAAAAGAGTCCGCTCACGAAACAAGAAATTATTCAGGGTGTCCTCAAGCAACGCCAAGTAAAGAAAGGAACCATCTCTCTCAATCTTCAAAAAAATCCCAAATTTGTTCGTGTTGGTCGTGCTGTTTACCAAATTAACGACAAAATTTCTTAGTTTTTAACAAACAAAGAAATGGACTGTCTTTTTTGTAAAATTGTTGCAGGTCAGATCCCAACAAATCCACATCTTAATACGGAGAATATTTTTGCTTTTAACGATATCCATCCCAAAGCAAAAACCCATATTCTGATCATTCCGAAAAAACATCTGGAAACCCTTAATAGCGCAACTCAAGAAGACGCCGATATACTTGGAGATCTTCTATTAGGTGCTCAAGAAATTGCCAAAAAACTTCAATTAAAAGGGTATAAACTCCAAATGAACGTTGAAAAAGATGGGGGGCAAGAAATATTCCACCTCCATATCCATTTATTAAGCAATAGTTAAAACTCGAGTGAGATATCCAATGAGTGAGAACTGTTTGTCAGTGCTCCCATGGAGATAATATCTACACCCGTTTGAGCGTAACTTAAAAGGTTTTTCCCACTGATACCACCCGAAGCTTCAAAAAAAACTCTGTCTCGTAATCCAGCTCGAGAAAGAGTCGAAATACCCTCATAAATTTGTTGAGGAGAAAAATTGTCAAACATTACAATTAACAACTGTTTAAAGTTATTGGCATTTCCCAATCCAGAAATAAACCGTTCAAGCTGGAGCTGATTTTCTACTTCAATCTCAAAAAAACGCACCTGTTTATCATATGAAGCGATCTTTTGAAAAAGGAATTCCACATCATTCTGAAGGAATTTCCAATGATTATCCTTCACTAAAACCGCATCTGCAAGGTTTAAACGATGAGTCCCAACACTACCTATATAACAAGCTTTTTTATCCAGTGCCCCCCAGAGTGTTTTACGAGTAGGAGTAAGTAAAACCTCAGTATTTTTTACCATTTCTTGATAAGTATGAGCCACCGTTGCAACCCCACTCATTCGTTGAAGAAGATTAAGAGCAGTACGTTCTACCCGTAAAAGAAAAGCGACATCCGCTTCAATTTCTCCTATCAAAGTTCCCTTCTGAACTTTACATCCATCCGGAAAGAAAAATCTCAGGTTAAGTTCAACCTTCTCTTTTTTTGCTAACTCCTCCAAAACATATTGAGTTTCTTCAACACCTGCTAAAACCCCTTCTTGTTTCGCACAAAATAAAGCTTTAACTTTCCCTTTGAGTCCAAGCATTTGAGTGGTAACATCCAAAAAATCTTGAGAAGACACTTCAAAAGATAACCCATCAAAAAAATAACTCCCCATAATAAAGTGCTCAACCTGCTCTCGATAAAAGGGGTTCGACAAAACAAGATCTTTTCCCAACGAGTGGGTTGCTAAAACTTGTTTTTTTCGAAGATTCATTCGAGCTGTAAAGTCAGCTAAATACTAATCTTTTTTACAAATTTTAACCAAAGATTTTTAATATTTTCCGCAGTTCCATACGCCAGACTTGAAAGAATCTCCTTTAACTCCCGAATTTTAGAAACAATTCCATTGAGCTTAAAGTAAGAAACATGGGTAGGATTTTTCATAATCTTATAAGCCTCTTTTTCCAAAATTTTAATCTCTCGCTTAATCTGTTGGGAAATATCTTTACGCATAAGCTCCAACGGTGGAAGACTTTTTACAAGTGCTTGTGCAGTCGCAGTCGAATCATCACCTCTCCCACCCTTTATACTTCCCTGGGAAACCTGACTTCTATCCTCCGAAGTATTTTCCGAAACATTCCCGTCAGAAAATTCAGCGGATTCTGAAGAATCAATCGCTTCATTTAAACCAGAAAGTACATCTTTACTCGCCTGTTTCAGCTGAGAGTCATCGAGTTTTTTATGCTCCTGTTGTTGAGGTGCTTCAGAAGGCTGTTCACCTGGCCGAAATAAGGGTCTGTTTTTATCCATAAAAAGTGTAATTTCAGGCTATTCTAACAAAAAAACGCGCTTTCGTCAATTGTACCAAAACAGGTTTATAATATAAAGTATTTTTTGAAATGTACATCCTTGATTATCTTCATGATTGAACTTGAAAAAACCTACGAAGCGAGGCTCCACGAAGACCAAATTTATCAAAAATGGGAAAAATCAGGTCTCTTTACACCGAAAATTGAAAAAAATATCAAGCCATTTGTCGTGCCAATGCCACCGCCAAATGCCACTGGAACCCTGCACTTAGGACACGCCGTCATGTTGGCGATACAGGATATTATGATCCGTTACCATCGACTCAAAGGAATCCCCTCACTCTGGATTCCTGGAACTGACCATGCTGGAATCGCTACTCAAAATCGAGTAGAAAAAATTATTGCGGCTGAAGGTTTGACGAGACACACTTTAGGACGCGAAGCTTTTCTTAAACGGGTTGCAGAATTTGTTGAGGATTCAAAAAATGAAATTCGGAACCAAGTAAAAAAAATGGGTGCGAGTTGCGACTGGACACGTGAACGTTATACCCTCGACGAAGGTCTTTCACATGCTGTTCGAACCATTTTTACACGGATGTTTCATGACGGGCTCATTTATCGGGGGAATCGTATCGTAAACTGGTGTACACGCTGTGCTTCAACCCTCGCTGACGATGAAGTTGAATTCAAAACTGAAAAATCAACCTTTTACTATCTCAAATACGGCCCCATTGAAATCGGGACCGCACGTCCTGAAACTAAGTTTCTTGATAAAGTAATCGCCGTACATCCGGACGATAAACGATACAAAAAATACCATGGGAAAAAACTCACCATTCCTTGGATTGATGGCGATGTGGAAGCAACGATCATTACCGACGAACGAGTGGATCCTGAATTTGGAACTGGTGCCATGACACTCACTCCTGCTCATGACTTCTTAGATTTTGAACTCGCCCAAAAACATCAGCTCGAAATTGTCCAAATTATTGACCAGGAAGGCAATTTTACTTCCGCAGTTGGTGAAAAATTCGCCGGAAAGAATGCCAGAAAATCTCGTCCAGAAATTGTAAAAGTACTGGAAGAAAAAGATCTCCTTTTGAAAATTGATGAAAACTACACTCATAACCTTTCCGTTTGTTACCGATGTGGAACTCCAATTGAACCACTTATCTCAAAACAATGGTTTGTGGACGTCAATAAACCAGTGGTGAAATATCAAGGAAAAGAACAAAGCCTCAAAGATATTATGGCCAAAGTAGTAAAAGAAAAAGCAATCGAAATAATTCCTGCTCGGTTCGAAAAAACTTATTACCACTGGATTAACAATCTTCGGGATTGGTGTATTTCTCGCCAACTTTGGTGGGGACATCGCATTCCAGTTTGGTATTGTGAAAATTCAGAAAAGAATCCGAAATGCTCTGCTCCATTGGTGAGTACGGAAGCACCAATCTCCTGCCCTCATTGCCAAAGTACCCATCTCCATCAAGATCCTGACACGCTTGATACTTGGTTCTCTTCTGGACTTTGGACATTTTCCACTCTGGGTTGGCCTGAAAAAACAGCTGACTTAGAGTATTTTCACCCAACCTCCGTGCTCGAAACAGGATACGATATCCTCTTCTTTTGGATTGCTCGGATGATTCTCATGACCACTTATGCGGTTGGAGAAATTCCCTTTCAAAAAGTTTACCTGCATGGACTTGTTCGTGATAAACACGGGAAAAAGATGAGTAAATCAGCAGGAAATGGTATCGATCCACTCGATATGATTGAAAAATATGGAACAGACGCGGTACGTCTGAGTTTAGTTATTGGAACTTCAGCAGGAAATGATACCCGCCTCTACGAAGAAAAAATTGCTGGATACCGCAACTTTGTAAATAAAATCTGGAACAGCGCACGTTTTGCGTTCCTAAACCTAGGTGATCACGAAGTGGCGACTGACCTAAAGCCTGAAGAAATCAAAACCATTCCGGATCGCTGGATTATAAGCAACCTCCAAAAACTTATCAAAGAAACCACCGAAAACCTGGAAAACTTCCATTTCTCCGAAGCAGGTTTAAATATTTACGATTATATTTGGGACAAATACTGCGACTGGTACCTTGAAATTTATAAATCTGGCCAACTAAGTCCAAAAGTTATCTCCCACGTCCTCAGAACCTGCCTTATTCTCCTCCATCCTTTCGTTCCTTTTGTTTCAGAAACTCTCTGGGAAAAACTTCATCAAGAGAAAAATACTACCATGCTGTGCGGAGAATCATGGCCAAAATATAACGAAAAACTCATTTTTACTTCAGATGAAGAAAAAATGGATCGCGTCTTTAATGTCATCAAAAATATTCGAAGTACCCGGTCCGAAAAAAATATTTCACCAGCACAAAAAATCAATGCAACCATTTACGCCCACCAACACCTCGAACTTATCAAAGAGTACGAACCAGTAATCAAACGAATGGCCCGTCTTGAGGAAGTAGATCTTCAAGAAGAAGGCGGCAAAGTAAAGAATGCCCTCTGGATTTTTGGAAATGGGATTGATATTTATCTCCCAGTAAATGGACTTTTTGATATCGATGCAGAAAAGAGAAAACTTACCAAGCAGTTTGGTAACCTTGATCAGAAAATGAAAGCACTTTCAGGAAAACTAGCGAACCAGGGCTTTATCAAAAACGCACCGGCAGAAATTATTGAACAAGAAAAAAAACTCTTGGAAGATATTAGTCAGGAGTTGCATAATATCAAAAAGAAACTTGAGGAATTGGATCAAATCTCTTAAGTTTACTAACCCATCACTATGAATTTAGAAGAAAGCAGGGACATTATTAAAAACGCTCTTGAGCAAATTAAAAATCTCATTGCCGATGAAAAATTGGCAGAAGCACATAAATTATGTCTCGATATTCTTCGCTACGACCCCGAAAATATCAAAATCATTAAACTTAAGAATAAAATTGAAAAGAGGGTAAACAAACTCAACACCCGATCAATTAATGCTGACCTTAAAAAGCTTCAGATTTACTGGAAACATCGTGACTTTACGGTTCTTATGGAAAGTCTTCAGGCCCTAAAACCCTATGCGAGTCAAAACCGGAAATTAGCGAAATTTATTCAAAAAGTCCAAGCAGCTTATAACGAAGAGATAAAAAAAGAACGTCACGAAGCTTTTCAAAGGGAATTTCAAAAAATCCAGGTTTTTCTTCAGGAACATAAATACCAAGAAGCTCTTCGAAATGCTGAAAAACTCCGAATCGCCCGGATTAGTGAGGAAAAAATTAAAGAGTTAATATCCAAAGTAAAAGGCCGATGGATCGAGTTTGAAATTGAACAAAACCGTGCCCTCATCAACTCGGAAAAATATGAAGACACCCTCATATTTCTCCAAAGCCTCTACCGTATCGACAAAAACTCAGAACGGGTTAAATCGCTCATGAATAAGGTAAAAAAAATCTATTCCAACTATAAAATTGAACAAAAACGCGAATACATTTATAAAGAACTGGAAAAATATCGAACCCTCTTCCAACTTAAAAAATACGACCAGGCATTAAGCACTATTATGGGCCTCATGGAAATCGACCCAAATAACAAAAAAATCAAAAGACATTACATGAAATGTTTCAAAAAAGTTACCAGCATGATGAACCGTGAACTCGATCGCCAAATGAAAGTGGCCCGCAAAGCCATGAAAGAGTCATTCAAAAAAAGCAAAAAAGATTTTATCAAAATCTAGTATCGCTTAGATTTTCTTCACCATATACGTCCCTTCCAGCTCATAACCAAGCTTTCGGTAATATTCACGTACTCCAACTCCACTAATAACCGCAATTTTTTTAAACCCATTTTTTCTGGAAATGGTTTCCGCTTGTTCCATCATTCTTCGGCCAAGCCCCACATGCTGAGACGCCGCATTTTCAAGTCCCGCCACCTTCACTTGTTCACCATACGTATGAACCTCACGAACAAGGGCTGCCCCCTCAAGTTCTGGGATAAAATGTTTTTTTCCCAGAAGACTGTAAGAAGAAAATCGCAAACGGAGGAGAGAACAAAGCTTATCTTTTTCCGTATCCTCAAAAGTAATAAAAAACTCTTGTCCTTGGGCTGCCTCAAACTCCTTAATTTTTAGATCCAAAGTGTCGGGATAGATTTTATCCCCTTTGACTTCACGACATCGAATACAGCGACATTGAACCCCTAATTTTCTCATCTTATCTTCAACCAACTGACGTAAATTTGATATTTTTGACCCACCCAAAATGGTCGGAGCAGGGATATCACGGTAAAGACGGGTAACACGAGTGTATTCAGGAATTAGCTGTTGAATTTTTACCAATAAATCAATCAACACCTCATCAGAATAAGGTTCAAATTTTCCCTGCTTATGGACCCCTTCAAGTTGTGACCACGGTACCACCATACATGGATAGATTTTTAACCAGTCAGGTCGATACGCTGGGTTCTGAAAAAGCTCTATAAAATCCTGGTAATCGTTTTCAGGAGTACTTCCATATAAGTTCGGCATCATATGACAGTTGATCTTATAACCCGCATCACGGATCAACTGAATAGCTTCCTTTGTTTCGGCAATCCCATGGCCACGTCGATTCATCTCTAAAACTTTATCATTCAGACTCTGCACCCCAATCTCAATTTTAGTACAGCCCAGCATTCGAAGTCTTCGAAGTTCTTTTTTCGTAATATGATCAGGACGAGTTTCAAAAGACAATCCAATACAGCGATTACTTGCCGTTTCATTAATTTTTTGAGCCTCAGCAAGCGATCGAGCCTTTTTATGCGGGTGGTTCAAGGCATTAAAAATCCCCCGAGTAAAATCATTCTGATACTTCTTGGGGTAAAAAGAAAAAGTCCCCCCGGAAACAATCACATCAATCTTATCAGTATAATGACCGGTCTTTTCTAAACTTACCAAACGGTTCCTGGTTTGCTCATATGCATCAAAATCGTTTAAAATCGCCCGCATCATCGCCGGTTCGTTCGAAAGGTAACTTTTTGGCATTTTCGGCTCCGTAGGACAAAAAATACACTTCCCGGGACAAGCATACGCCTTCATAATGACCGTAATACACGCAATTCCCGATTGAGACCGTACCGCCCGTTTCCTAATAACCTTCCAAAAATCTCGATCATCAGGCAAGCTACTTTTCTCTATGAGCTGTCGATAAGCTTGAATAAGTTCCACATTGGAAAAAGAG
The DNA here is from genome assembly GCA_964624115.1 of uncultured Candidatus Peribacteria bacterium. GTDB lineage: Bacteria > Patescibacteriota > Gracilibacteria > UBA1369 > UBA1369 > CAZUXI01. The sequence continues at coordinate 51,037 of CAZUXI010000004.1, read as the reverse complement.
TTCCGTTTAAACTTTAACGAAAACTTATTTTTCAAATCCTGCAACTGCCGTGGCGTAACCACTTGATTGTTGTAGGCTTCAATGACAAACTCTTCTACAGGACTCAACATATGTGCAATGTATCAATGCGAAAGAAAAAAGCAACCTTAATTTTACAAAGTGTAAAGCAGACGTACAACCATATTGCTGAGGATTTTAGCCGTACACGCTCCAAACCCGCCCACGAAATTAACTACCTTGCCCATGAGATCAAACCCGGAGATAGTATTCTAGATCTTGGCTGTGGGAACGGAAGACTTGCATTAGCTTTTCAACAAAAATACCAAAATTCCATTCATTATATCGGTGTTGATAATAGTGAAGAGTTTCTCAAAATTGCCCAAAAACAGCATACCAACTACAAATTTAAAGAAGGTGACCTCCTCAACATTCCTCTTCAAGATAAGAGCATAAACACCATTTTTTGCCTTCGTACCTTTCATCATCTTCCAACCAATGCACTTCGCTTAGCAGCCCTCAAGGAAATGAAGCGAGTCTTAAAACCCGACGGGAAAATCGTGCTTTCCGTTTGGCACCTCTGGAAAAAAGAGAACATGAATCTTTTTCTCAAAGCATTCCTCAAAACAATTTTTACTCTTGGAAATACCCATCTCAACGACCTCATGGTACCTTGGGGCAAAAAACAACGAAGATACTATCATGCTTTTACAGCTCCAGAGCTCATTCGACTCATAAAAAAATCACAACTTCACCTCCAAGAACATTTTTACAAAAGTTCAGGAGGTAACAACCAAGATCTTACTGTTATATGCCAAAAGACTTCACCAGAAATTTAACCATTTGGGACATTCCAATACAAAAAACTACTCTCCAAGAAGTTGAGAGTTGGTTAGTACAAAATTACACAAAAACTTTTACACCTATTTTTTTAGCGACGCCAAACCCTGAAATTCTTCTTGAAACAGAAAAAAACCCGCTCCTCAAAAAAATTCTGCAAACCACCTTTAACATTCCTGATGGAGTTGGACTACTTTGGGCAGCTTGGTATCTCCAAACCATTGTTCCACAAACAAAACATCATGTTCTTAAAGGTCTCCTGAGCCTCGTAACATTAATTTTTAGACAAAAGAAACTCACCAGCGTTTTTCCAGAACGTGTAACAGGAACCGATCTCATGAAAAAACTATGCACCCAAACTTTTCGCAAAAAACCAATTTTCCTGTTAGGTGCCTCAAAAGAAAGTAACACCAAACTCACAACAATTTTAATAAACGAATATCAATCCAACATCGTGGGAAACGACTCGAGTGAATGGAATGATCATAAAAACCTTCCCCAGCTACTGGAAAAAATTAATCACTCGAAAGCTGAGATTCTTTTCGTAGCTTTTGGCGCTCCCAGACAAGAAATATGGCTCTCTCAAAATATCTCCAAACTCCCCCATCTCAAAATTGCCGTAGGCGTTGGCGGAGCCTTTGATTTCTTAAGCAACACACGTCGTCGCGCACCGAAAATCTTTCAAAAAATAGGAATTGAATGGCTGTTCAGACTCTTCATTGAACCAAAACGCTGGAAACGAATTTTAAATGCAACTGTAGTATTTCCATTAAAAGTTATCAGTAAAGCAAAAAAACCGAATATTTAAGGTTTAAATATTCGGTTTTTTAATTTATTAGAACGTTTGATACTTGGAAAGCTTGGTATTTCTACAACCTACTTTTTCTTGCGAAAAATTTTTCTTTTTCGTGGTGCCCTTCGCGGTTCTTCTTCCTCATAATCCTCGTCTTCCTGACCATACCTCTTCTGAATCATATCCATCACCGGTTTCACTTTATCAGTCAAAAACTGCATAATCGTAAAAGGCTTGATCATAATGGTACTAATTTGATCTGCAGTTTCAATCATTCGATCCGATACTTTCGCCAAATTCACATTCATCTGCTCCGCTGCCTCCTTAACACTGTCCGAAGCATCCCCCAAGTCACGTAAAATACGAACAATATGAAAAAGTGCCCAACAAACGAACAGAGTAAACAAAATAACACTTCCACCAATCGCAAAATACATAAAATTTTGTCCGTTCATAGGTTTATTTTTTTAAGAAATTGGTAAGTGTTTGAGTAACCATTGAAGCATTTGCCTGACCTTTCGTTTCTTTCATGACTTTCCCAACCAAAAACATCAATGCTGCTTGTTTTCCCTGCTGATAATCAGCAACAGACTGAGGATTGTCAGTAATGATTTTTTGACAAATCTCTTCAATAAGTCCGGTGTCATTCAAGGATTTGAAACCTTTCTCTTCAATAACCAGCTCAGGCGCTTTTCCAGAAATAAACATTTCCTCAAAAACCTCATTTTTTGCGTTGTTCAAATTAATTTCACCTTGGTTCACAATTACAATCAATCGACCTAAATCTTGAGGTTTTACCTTAAGGTCAGACCATTCAATTCCCTCTTTATACATACGCCCCAAGAGAATCGATGTAACAAACATAGAAGATTTTTTCGCATCCCCAGAAGTTTCAACCACCTGTTCAAAGTACTTCGCAAGGGTGGTATCAAAAGCAATCAAAAGCGCTTCCGCCTCACTCAATCCTAAATGTTTCATATAGCGCTCCATTTTCTCATCAGGTAGCTCTGGTAACGCACGTCGAATCTCATCTAAAAAAGTATCCTCAAGAAGTAATGGAGGCAAATCAGGCTCAGGGAAATAACGATAATCATCTGCACCTTCCTTATCTCGTAAAAAATAAGTTGCCTGCTTGATCTCATTCCAACCAACAGTCACATCACGGTCAAGTGACTTTTGTTCATTCGCCAGTTCAATCTGACGTTGAATTTCATAATCAATGGCGCTCTCTACAGAACGAAATGAGTTTAAATTCTTAATTTCAGCCCGGGGACGTAAACCCTTTTCACCCTTCTCCCGAATCGAAACCGAGGCATCAAAACGCATCATTCCCTTTTCCATATCAGCATTGGATGCACCACAAGAACGAAGAATACTCTGGACCATCTTTAAATACGCTACGGCTTCCTGTGAAGTACGTAAATCAGGCTCACTTACAATCTCCATCAGAGCAATTCCCGAACGATTATAATCGCACAAAGTACCAAAAGCCGTATGAGTAAGTTTTCCGGCATCATCCTCCAAGTGAAGTCGTGTAATATTAACGCGCTTCACCTCATCACCAACTTTAACTTCCAAGTGACCACGCAAAGCAAGTGGCTTATCAAACTGAGAAATCTGATAACCTTTCGGCAAATCAGGATAAAAATAGTTTTTCCGATCAAACTTTGAAGATTTCTGAATTTCAAAGTTAAGAGCCATCGCCGCAAGCGTTCCTAAACGAACAGCTTCAGCGTTAATAACGGGAAGTTGCCCTGGGAAGCCCATGCAAATTGGACAAACATTTTGATTGGGTTCAGAAAAAAAAGCATCCGAACTGCACGAGCAAAACATCTTCGAAACTGTCGAGATTTGTGCATGAATTTCAATGCCGATAATCGCTTCAAATGGAGATTGAGACATAGTCAAATATGAGTTGAGATAACTATAGTCGAAATCTCAAAAATCCTCAACCATTCTGAAGTTTTTTCACCCAAAGCTCTTGAAGTTTTTGCTGAAAAACTTCAAGTGTTCCAAGATTCTCAACAACTTCATCAATAACAACTGGTTTCATTTGTGCCCGATAAATAAGGTCAAAATTTTTTTGGGCAAAACCTCCTCGTTTTTCCACTCGCTCCCGTTGGAGCTCTAAAGAGCTTTGAATCCAAATCATACCTGAGATAAGTTTCCCCAAATACTCCGGATCAAAATCGATCGCCTCAACAAAAATCACGCTGGCTTTAGACTGATCAACCATTTTTTGGGTTTCAGAAAAAACCACCGGATGAATTAAAAAGTTTACAATTTTTCGTTTATTCTCATCAGAAAAAATAAATGCCCCCAGTTTTTTAGTATCTACTTGCCCTTTTTTATCGAAAAATTTATCACCAAAATAGTTCACTAACTTAAGGTAGCCGGGTTGATCCGGCTCATAAATTCGACGAACGACTTCATCTGCATTAATAAAATCTGCCCCTAAAGACTGAAAATATTTACCCGCTTCGGTTTTCCCTGCTCCAATACTCCCAGTAAGACCCCATACACGCTTTTTCATAACCCAAGTTCTTTATAAGCTTTCTGGAACTGATTCATTGCATCATTTCGATCACGTTGCGAACACTCAAAATCTAATTCATGAGCAATTCGATTCCGAAGTTTATGTGCACGCCAAACCCCTTGAATATCAGAAAACAGTGCAGAAGCTTTTTTAAGTTTTTCTCCTACTGTACCTTGATATCCGTTTTTGGTAAGAAGCTGATCTAAAACTTTATCCGCTTCCATAACCGCTCTCCGATGATCACTTTCCTGAAGGATTTTACGAACATACCCTTGAAACTTTTTCCGATCTCCTTCACTCAGCTTTTTCTTCCGGAAAAAAAATACCCAAACCAAAATGAAAGCATCAATACACAAAAAAATCGCAACCAAAATGAGGATATTATCGGTGTTCATAAAAAAAATTTATCAATTTAAACGTTCTCAGTGCCTTCATTTTTCACATGTTGCCGCAGCATAGCAGAAAGCAAGTTCTTCAAAGAATCAGCATCTTGTAAATTCTGGTTGGTCACAAATTTTTCCTGGTAAACCATAATTTTTCGTTCAATCGAACGAGGTTTAATCGCATGGTACATATTAATAGGTGCTGCTCCTCCGGCACGTTGCAATGAAACCAATCCATAGCCTAAAACTGTCCCCCAAAAACCCTTCACTTCACAACTAATACCTTCCACCATTGGATACTCCAATCGAATGGAACTATTATCAAAAAAACCGTTCCAATAGACATCCAAAATACTCACATTCGTAAGAAGGAGCGAGTCAAAATACCAACCAACCACCGTATAAAGAATACGAAAAACACTAATAACCAGCCATAAAGTAAAAAAAAGCACAAACTCCGGAAAAAGATACCACAAAAAGAGAGGAACAAAAACACCGAAGACCAGTATCTCCAACTGCTTTTTTACCATGACCACGGGATGTCGATGAAAGACCTCCAAGATCTCCTCACCAGGCTCTAAAAACGACCGAAAAGCTCGCTCTGCAAAGACCATAATAACATAAATATGTTCAAAATCAAAAATACTCTAAGGTCAATCACTTGTAAAGGAAGAGGAAAACAGGTACATTTTTTGTGCTTGTAAAAAACTCCTGTGAATTTTGAAGAAACCTTCGGGATAACACCAAAAAAACTTCTCTTAATCATTGCTGATTTAGCTCTCAACCTGATTATCATCATTGGTTTTGTTTTTATAATTCGAACCTACTTGATTTCACCTTTTCAAGTTTTCGGACCTTCCATGTGTGATACTTTAAACAACATTGAAGGTAAATGTCAGAGAGGTTTTGGTGAATACATTATTGTGAATAAACTCGGATATTTAAACATTTTAGGTTGGCAAATTGGCACTCCAAATCGTGGTGATGTGGTTGTCTTCCACCCACCACATAACTCCGAAGAGTTTTTTATTAAACGTGTCATCGGATTACCGGGTGAAACCGTAAAGCTTAAAAATGGTGAAGTTTATATCTACAACGAAAAAAATCCGCAGGGATTCAAGCTGAATGAAACTTACCTCAATACTTACAATAAAGGAAATACTCATCCTTATACTGAAAATTTCACTTCATTTGAAGTCCCAGCCGGTACTTACTTTGTTTTAGGAGACAATCGTAACTCGAGCTCAGATTCAAGAAGTTGTTTTAAAGAAAAAGCTTCCGATCCCGATTGCGGCGAAGGAAATGCCACTTCTTACCTGCCAATGGCCAACATTGAAGGACAAGCATGGCTCATCCTCTGGCCTTTAGACAAGATATCAGCGCTCTCAGTTCCAAATTACAACAACTAATTTGTAATATTTAGGATATTGATGCATTAAAGTTGATGAAGTATCGTCAACGGCTTTCTCATAAGTATTTTATGACACAAATAAAATACTTGACAAGTTTAGGTTTTATATCTAAACTCCAATCCTTATCTACAAAATATTAATTTTATATCTATGTCACCTAATACACCAGGAAGCGTACCTGCAGAAGGTCAAACAATGTCAATAAGTTCATCACGTAGCACAATGGCTGGCGTGCTTACACTGGCAATGAGCATGAATGCTGCACTGCTTGCTGGGTGTGCTGACAAACCAAACACTCAAACATCACCAAACACCGCTGTTGCCTCAGCAAACACAACACCAGTTCAAACAGCTCCTACAGCAACACAAGCTCCAACTGCAGCTCCAACGGCTACCGTAGCACCTCAAGCTCCCACAGCAACCGGTCCAATCCAACCAGCAAATCCTTATGGATACCCACAAGGTGGTACCACCCCAATGCCAACGGTAGTCCCTAATTATCCAAATGGAATTACCGTTATTGCCCCTGGTGCTTATCCAACTTCAATGCCAACAGGAAGTGTTTCAGTCCCATTTCATGTACCTACCGCCCCTGCACCAGTTAACCTTCAGGTGAACTGCCAAGCAGGCCCAAACAGCCAAGTTATCTGCCCTGTGATTGTCAATAACGGTGGAACTGTTCAACAACAAATTAACGCCGTTAACAATGCCGTTCCAAATCACCCTTACTACTACACAGGACACGGAAAAACCCATGTAATTTTTGCACCTACACGTCCTAAAGCTGATCACAAACACAAGGAAATTGAAGAACTTGAAAAGAAACTCGAAGATCACATGCAACCAGACCCAGTAAAAGAACAAGCACGTGCTGCACTTCGCCAAGCAAAAGCTGAACAATCACAAGCATGCGTTGAATACAAAAAAGAGCATCCAACTGATACAACCGATTGTAACAATCTCTAAAAAGAGTAGAAACAAAAAAAGCCCTCAATACATGAGGGCTTTTTTGATATCAATCAAAAATACCCCTACTGCTCCTTCGTCATGGCATAAAACTCCACTAAAGTTACAATTCCTATCAATAATAACCCAGACCACCAAGTCAGAATATGAAGCATCTGAAACACCAAACAACCCAAAGAAATAAGCGTTAATAAAATCCCCTGCCGTAGTGCGACATTAATATGATTGTAGTAGATCTCATTCTTATAAAACCAGACGCGAAAATAGAATCCTATGACCGTAAAAGTAGCAACCAAAGCAAAGAACAAACTCAAAAAGAAGAGTCCTAAAGATAACCCTGGTGATTCATAAACATTGAGCTTAAAAATTACCACAATCCAAGAAATCCAGCTAATAAGACCAGCGAGTGAAATGACACCAAGATACTTGTGATGGTTCATCATGAAAACGAACGATTTTTAAAGAATAAACTTCCCATCAACAACACAGCAGCAAGCCCTAAAACCACCAGTGAAATATTTTGCAACTCGCGAGAAACAAAACTCACCGTGAAAACCAAAAGCCTCATTAATTCAACTGAAATATCATAATCACCATTTATTTTCCAATTGGAAAATTGAAGAAAATTCGCAAAAACAAAAGAAAAAATCAACGTACAACCTCCCGCAACAAACAAGGCAATCGATTCATACTTAAGAATATCATGAAAAGGTTCACGAACCAGAAGTGCTATGAGAGAAATAAAAACTATAAGGAAGATAAAGAGGCCAATTTTTGTCTGTTCTAAAAATGCAAACATTGACTGATAAGTAACATTCGATTGATTTAAACCCCGAAGATCAATCGAAACCTTAGGTGGAATTGCTGCATAAATATCGTTCTCGGCCTTTTGTTTAAACACATCGGATGCGACTTCAAAACGAATACCCGGAGGCAAGCATGAAGGGACAGGATTATTACTGTCGGCCAAAACCACCTGATCTGGACGACATGCTGGTAAAGAAACAAAAATACGATATGCCAAGTTATTCACCAATGTTAGAACACTATTTTGGAACTCCGCAATAGAAAACTCCAACGAATCTCTTTTTCCATCAATTTGTTCTAAACTTTCAAAAAGACGTGCCAAAAAAAGCCGATAAAGAGGTAAATTAAAAACATCACCAACTTCCCGACGAATATCGGTCGAGGTAAAATTTTGAGAAATCAAATTGCTGGATTTATAGAGGGTTTTAGAAGTTAAATTCAGAACAATATCGTAACTCCCCTCCAAGAATGGCCCAGTATAAAAATCAGGCTTAAAATAAGTATTGAGAATTGCAAAAAACAAAAAAGTAGGTATGGCAAAAGCCGTAAAGAGAACAATAACCATTGAAGCAAAAACCCTACCAAGACGCATAATATGCGGTGAAATTTATAAAACGTGGAATACAACTTCCCGAATTATAAATCAATTCGAAGTGAAAGAGAAATCGGGTTTTTGGGGTGGAAGGTTAACAGACTTTTGCCCATCAGAAAGGGCTTGAGGTCGTTCAACATAAGCTTCATCAGGAGTAATTTTCCAGATAATTTTTCGATGCATACGTCCTTTAACTGTAAATCCGGCAGCTTTTTTGTGTCCACCACCACCAAACTGTCCCGCAAGAGCCGAAAGATCCACATCATCACGTTGAGTGCGAAAAGATCCTTTGATCGTACCATTTTTATCCTCGTTTAAGAGACAAGTATACTTACTTCCAGGAACAGCATTTAAAAAATCGATGGCACCGGAAACCTCATCAGTGTCAGCTTCACATTCTTGAAAATCTTTCCAAGTAACAACTGAAACGGTAACACCTTCATCGCTCACATGTGCATTTTCCATAATTCTCCCCCAAATCTTGAGAGTTGAAAGTGGAATCGTTTTAAACATACATTTCGTAATATCTCGAAGTCTCGCCCCCGCTTCCAAAAGTTTCCCGGCAATCTCATAAACTTCCAAAGTAGTATTCGAGTGCATTAAACTTCCAGTATCGTTATAAATACCGGTCATGAGAGCGGTTGCAACATTCGGGGTAATGGGAATACCCAAAAAAGTAAACATTTTATACTGAAGAATTGTCGTTGAAGCACTATTAACATCAACCAAGTTTAAAGTCCCAAAATTATCATTAGAAGCATGATGATCCAAATTGATGACAGGAACTTCACCGCTAAAAATATCAGGGTAAATTTCGTGATAACGGGTCATATAAGAGGCACCCGAGTCAGATACAAAAATGAGATCATAATCACGAAAATTAAACTCTTTGATGGCTTTATGGATATCAGGCAAAAACTGAAACCGTTCAGGAATATCATCCACACAAGCCATATCAACTTGCTTCCCAAACTGTTGAAGTCCCCAATAGATAGCATTGGATGCACCTAAAGTGTCTCCATCAGGTCTTTTATGCGAAATCGAAAGGATTTTTTGTGCCTTTTCAATCATCCGGCCTGCTTCAAGAAACTTATCTTCCATCTTTTATTACAAATTACAGTGTTTGTGAATTAAGGACAGATACTAAAGAAACTTTACTTTTATTTCAAGTGAATATTTACTATAAATAACAAATTACCCATAAATGCCCTTCATTTTGAAAATAATCTACTTTGGAACACCTCATTTTGCTGTTCCTCCACTGGAAAAACTCATTCAAGCTCCAAATCTCAACGTCGTTGCCGTTATTACCCAGGAAGATAAAAAAGTTGGTCGAAAACAACTCTTAACCGCTTCACCAGTTAAAGAACATGCCTTAAAACACGGGATCCCAGTGCTCCAACCCGGAACTTTAAAAGAAAACCAAGAAATTATTGATCTCATTAAAGGCCTAAAACCAGATTTTTTTGTGGTAGTTGGCTACGGAAAAATCCTCCCACAAGAACTGCTCAAAATACCCAAAATCGCAGCAATTAACATTCATACCTCACTCCTACCAAAGTATCGAGGAGCATCACCAACTGAAGAGGCACTTCTCAACGGAGAAAGTGAAACAGGCGTAACCATTATTAAAATAACTGACAAATTAGATGCTGGACCTATTTTGCTGGCACAACGTTACAAAATTACTCCTGAAGACAATGCCGAAACACTTTACGTTAAATTGTTTCAAATGGGCGCTGAACATCTTCCAGGGCTCCTTCAGGACTACGCAGAAGGTTATATAACCGAAATCCCACAAAATGAAGCAAATGCTACCTTTTGTCATAAAATTAAAAAAGAGGATGGACTCCTGAACTTTGAGAATGAGTCCGCAGAACACATTTTGAATAAAATCCGTGCTTATACTCCCTGGCCAGGCTGTTTTTTTATGTATAAAAATTTAAAATTTCGTATTCACACCGCAGAAATTAAACCTCAAAACAAACAGAAAAAAGCAGGTGATATCTTCTGCCCAACCCCACTCGAACTCTTTATTCAAACCAAAAGTAACATTCTTGTCCCAGATATTATACAAATGGAAGGGAAAAAAGCCATGCCGGTTCAAGACTTCCTCAGAGGCAATCGAGGCATCTTCACATAAACAGTAACCAAAGCAAACCAAAATGCCATTAACACTCTTCCTTCATGAAGGGTAAAAAAGTAATGGTCGTTTAAAAATGCAAATATAAAGGAAATCGTGATCATAAGGAGAAAAAGTCCCTGTTTTTTTCGATGGTCATGGAAAAGAGAAGCATAAAATTCTTTTAATAAAGAAAAACAAGTACATAAAAAAAGAAATATTATAAAAAGAAAAGGAAGTACACCATAAAAAACACCAAACTGAAGAAAAAAGTGATGAACCGGTTGAATTTCCCAGGGAGCTAATCTTGTCCCTGCCAACATTCCTAAAATCTGCGCATAATTCTCCGGAACAATCCCCAGTGGAAATGAGAAAAGAATTCCAAAACTCGTCTGAAAATATTCCGCACGGAGGGAATAACTCTCACCTAAAATGAGGTCAAAGTTATTTTCTACAAACGAACGTGGAATTAAATAACCAACTTGAGTACAAAGTAAAATACCTCCAAGTAATACCCAAAAAATCTTGTGAGTAGATATTCCATGAACAACTTTTGTGTAAAAAAGTTTATAAAAAACCAGGGAGAAAGCAAAACCAATTAAAAGTGTTTTAGAAAAAAGCAAAAGAAAAATAATTATTAAAAACAAAAATAAAATATGGAGATATCTTTCAAAATACGAGCGAAAAACAAAAAAGTAGGTAAGGGCCATAAGGACAGCAGCAGCAAAAACATTCGGATGTGAAAAAGTGCCATAAGGACGTAGAATGCTCCATCCACCAAGACGGAGTTTTGCAACACCTGGCAGATGATTACTGACGATTGGCTCACCTAAAAACCCAATACCAATACTTTGCTGGAAGAAAAATTGTAGTAATGCAATCCCCCCCTGGACACCAATACCTGCTGAAAATAACAGCATCAATTCATGAAAAGAGAAAAGTGTTTGCTGAAGAAGAAAAAAGAAAATGAAAATGAAAAACCAGGATATAAAATCCGCAAATAGAAAAACAGAAGGGCTAGAAATGAGTTTTAAAAAAGAACAAAAAAGTACAAACGGAATCAGAAGCTTTGGCCATGTCCAGGAAAAACTAAAGACACGCTGATAAATAAGATGATCCAGGAGCAAAAAAAGTAAACTTATAAGAATAAGTATATCGAACACATAAATAAACTGAACACTATACCACTCAAATAAACCAGAAGTGTACTGATGAGGAGTTGAAAAGACTGTTCGGATTTGAAAAGGAAATACAAGAATCGAAGCACCAAGAAAAAATCGTGCAATCATCCAAAGGGGAAGACGTTGAAGAGCACGTATTGTTTTCATGGGAAAACGTTATTTCTCCTGAGTATCACTTGTATTTGCTGCTTTCTTTCTTACCGACAATCCCTCAGAAGGCAAAACCGAGTTGATTTCTGATTGAGCAAGTTGCAATGCGTCATTCACGGAAACAGTTGCTAAAACAGAGTTCATAGCCTTCGCAAAAGTATTTGAGAAAAAAACAGTGTCATACACCGCCAAACTCTCAGCATAGCCAATCTGTTCAGCAAAAACGCCATAGACAGGATCTTTCATTTGATCGTCAATCATATCACGACGTGATGTGGGACGATGTGTTTTTTCATTATAAAACTTCAAATTCTCTTTACTGGAAATAAAGAGAAGAAAATCCCAAGCAACATCTGAATGCTCAGAAGTACGACTAACGGTTTCAGCAAAATAGTTAGCATAAGCATCACGTTTTTGAGTGGAAGTTTTTGGATCATTCACTTGAGGCGCCGGGGCTATTTTAATATCAGAAATATTAATGGTTTTAATACCTTTTGATTTTAAATCCTCCACTTGATCGAGTATCTGTTGATAAAGATAAGAATAACCAAAAATCATGGCCACTTTTCCTTTGGCAAAAGTATCAATCTCCTTGGTTGCCGAATTAGGATCAGCAAGATAGCTGTTCCATGAATAGTTTTTATTACTTGGCAAAGCAAAACTAGTAAAAAGTTTCAATGCTTCTTGTGCAGGCGTAATGCTTACACCCGCAGGAGTAATGCTCTTTTGTTGGGCAAAAACCGCTTGTGAGTAATTATCGTTATAAAACTTCACACCATACTGAATCATCATCAAATAGTAAACATCCAGTGCTCGGAGCAAATTATCGGATCTCCCTAATGCAATACCAGAAAGTTCAAAACGCTCAAAACTATTGTCTTTTTTCGTCAACTTAAATACATCTTCCTTTAACTCCTCCCAAGTCTCAGCAGGCCGACCACGCGAAGGAATTTTATCCTCAAAAAAAGATTTATTATAATAGAGCGCGAGGGTATCAACCGTAAGCGGAATACCATAAACTTTTTCATTCCCATCTTGATCGGCTAAAACCAAATCATTTTCAGCTACACGCACAAACGATTCCGCAAAATCTTTAGGTGAAAAAACTTTGGGATCCAAGGGAGTCAACTTTTTGGAGTTACGTAAAAACCAAGAATTCGGCATCGAAAAAATATCCGGACCTTCCCCTTCAGCAAGTTCATTCACAATCAACTTTTCGTATTCAGCTGGATCCGTAAATTTTCGGTAATTAATGACTACATTGGGATGCTCAGATTGATATTGCTGAATAAGAGGATTCATTACATCCTCATCATCAAAAAGCTTATAGTAAACTAATTCTACCTTAGCTGGTTTTTGTGTTTTTTGAGTTGGCGGTTTTTCAAAACAACCAGAAAACATCAATCCCGTGAAGGAGACCAAAACTGCTAATGAAGTTAAGCGTTGAAAGTTCATACGACAAGATTATAAATGATCCGACCCATTGCTGTGAAGCCCCTCAAGAAAATACTTTTTTGAAAGTGCATAAAAATAAAAAGCTACCCATTTATCCTGGGAAATGTGTCGGAGGAAGCTAAAAAAACTCAGACTGACTTTATTGGATAAGAGTTTAAAAATAAACTCTTTACCCTTTCCAGGCACTTTGCCTAATTCAGGATATTTTCGATGGATAACCCACGCTGCTTTACCAATACTTCTCATTTTTTCAGCAAGTCCTTCTTCGGTCATCGGATGATAATGGTACACCAGTGACTGAGAGTTATAATAAATTTTTAAACCCTTCTGTTTCGTAAGACGATAACCGAGTTCAATATCTTCCCATCCATAACCAGAGAAATCTGGATCAAACGCATAATCTTGTAGAAGAGATTTTTTAAGCGAAATATTTGAGGTATAAAAAAAATTATAATCTGCTTCAATCTTACCTTGGAGCTTTTCGTAGGCAAATTGATGACCACCAAACTTACCCAGAATTGAAGATCCATCAGTAAGCCATTTCATATAGGAGGTTAGAGTAAGTTCCGGATGCCAAGCAGTAAAACCCAAAACCGCATCGTTTTCCTCAGGGTATCGCAAATGAAATCGAGCATGTTCACTTAAACAGTCAAAACGAGGTATTTGATCGTCTCCAAGAAAAAGAATAATTTTTCCTTTGGCTTTCGCTATTCCAAAATTTCTTGCTATTCCCTGCCCCTGATGATCTTGTCTGAAATAATAAAGATTCAATTGCGGACAACTTTTATGAAACTCTTGTATCACTCCTTTCGTATCATCAGGGTTACGTTCATTGGTACCATCGTCATCAACAACAATAACTTCAAAATCTTTCAAAGGAAAATCTTGTTGTTCTAAACCTGCAAGTGTTTTCGCTAAGATTTTTGCCCGACGAAACGTGGGGATGATCACAGATATTTTCATACGTGCGTATCATAGCAAAAAGATAACCGAGTGTAAAAAAGCTTAAGCAGCTAAATCAATCAATTGAACCTCCTCACTTGCTTCACTTTTTTTAAAGGAAATAAAATTGACTTCATCGGCAACAATTTCGGTCAGTTGTCGAGAATCTCCCTCCTGGGTCTTATAATTCCGATTCATAATACGACCTTCAAGATAAATACTTGAGCCCTTTTTAAGATAATCACGGCAAATATCTGCCAGTTTATTCCACGTTACCACCTTATGAAAATCAGTAGCTTCGTGTTTTTCACCGTCACTTGAGCTCCAATCCCGATTAGTTGCAAGTTTGAATTTGGTTAATGTCGCACCGCTTGGAATAATTTTATATTCGGGATCGGTTGCCAAATATCCCATGAGTACAACTTTATTGACACTTCGCATAAAGAGAAGATTAAAAAATAACAGGAACAAAATAAGCACTAGAGATGAATTTTTTTTAAAATTCCCGTAAGATACAATTAAAGAAGTCCTAAACTCACTACTATGTTCAGTGGCATTACTCAAACAACGGGGAAAATAAAAAAAATTGAGAAAAAAGACCAGTTGACTCAGCTCTTCATCGAATGTCCTAGTTTTACCCAAGAAAAAAAAATTGGTGATTCTATAGCAGTTGATGGCGCTTGCCTTACGATAACCCAAAAAGATGCAACCGGATTTTGGTTTGATGCTATTCAAGAAACTCTCGAAAAAACAATTATTGGAGCATATCAAATCGATACGATCGTCAATCTTGAAGAATCACTCCGTATTGGGCAAACGCTCGATGGCCATTTTGTTGCCGGACACGTTGACTTCACAACACCACTGCTCGAACGAATTGAAACGCCCAACAATGTAACACTTAAATTTAAACTTCCCCTCCCCTATGCAAAATATTTTGCTCTCAAAGGTTCTGTAACGATTAATGGCGTTAGCTTAACAATTTCACACCTCCTGCAAGAAAGTTTTGAAGTTTCGATTATTCCTCACACCTTAGAACATACCAATTTGGGAAAACTCCAACCGAACAACAAAGTAAATATTGAGGTCGATTTGCTTTGTCGTTATCTCGAATCTCTTATGAAAGAAAAAGAAGAAACCATTAGCTATAAATACCTCAGTGATCGAGGATTTCTTTAACTTACTACTATGAAAATCAACTCTTCAAAACCTGAACAACTCTCTGGTGAAATGCGAAAGATTGCCATAATTCTGCCCAGATTTAACGATGAACTCGGAACAAAACTTCTCAATAGCACCATCAAACAGCTTCAAAAACATGGTGTAGCGAGTGAAGATATAGGAATTTTTCGCTGCCCAGGTGCAATGGAACTTCCTTACACTGCCCTAAAAATTACCCAAAAAAACGAATTTGATGTCATTATTGCCCTGGGTATCATCATCCAAGGCGCAACACCACATTTTGACCTTGTATGCCGGGAAAGCCATGCTGGCCTCATGAAAGTAAGTCTCGATCAAAATACCCCAATAATTTTTGGTATTATCACGGCTCATAATCTTGAACAGGTTGTTGAACGCATTGAAGAAACACAAATGAATAAAGGTGCAGATTTTGCCGACGCTGCGCTTGAAATGGCACAATAATTACTTCTTCATACACATCAACATGAAAATAAGATCATTGAAAAACGTTGATATTAAAAATAAAACCGTTCTGGTACGTGTTGACTTCAATGTTCCAATCTCGGAAGGAAAAATACTGGAGGAAAGTCGTATAACCAAAACACTTCCCACGCTTCAATATCTCAAAGAACAAAAATGCAAAATTGTACTCATCAGCCATTTAGGAAGGCCAGACGGGAAACGTGTTGAAGAACTGAAACACAATATTCTTATTCCTGTTTTAGAGAAGCAGCTCAATGGTCCAGTAAAAAAAGTTGATGAATGCATTGGCGAAAAAGTAAAAAATGCCATTAATGACCTTAAGGAAGGCGAATTTTTGCTTCTAGAAAATATTCGATTTTATCCTGAGGAAGAAGCAAATGATGAAAAATTTTCTCAAGACCTTGCATCACTGGGTGACATTTATATTATTGATGCTTTTGCCACTTCGCATCGAAAACACGCTTCAACCTACGGAATTCATAACTACATCCCAACTTATGCGGGCTTCCTTATGGAAAAGGAGGTTAAGATTCTCGGCGATCTCATGGAAAAGACCCAATTTCCACTCACCATTGTTTTAGGTGGAGCAAAAATTGACACCAAAATTGGCTTAATCGAAAATTTTCTGGGAAAAGCCGATGCTTTCATTCTAGGTGGTGGCCTGGCAAACACATTTCTTGAAGCAGAAGGGTACGATATTGGCACTTCGCTTTCAGAAAAGGATAAAATAACTTTTGCACAAGAAATGATCTTGAGTATGGAAGAACTCAAAAAAGATTTAATTTTACCTCTTGATGGTGTTGTAGCAGATGAAATTTCTGATCAAGCGGAAACCGTTACACTCCCCATCGAAGATATTGAAGGAGAAATGAAAATTCTAGATCTCGGTCCACAGTCACTTAAAAAAATTGAAGGAGTGCTCAAGAAATCGAAAACAATTATTTGGAATGGTCCCTTTGGACTTATTGAAAAAAAACCATTCCAAAATGGAACCAAACAATTAGCACTGATGATTGCACAACAAAAGCAGGCACAAACCATCTTGGGTGGTGGTGATACAATAGATGCACTTACCATGTTCAAAATTCCAGAAGAAAACTTCACTCACGTTTCAACCGGTGGTGGTGCAATGCTGGAGTTTTTAGAAGGAAAAACACTTCCTGGTGTTGAGATTATTCTGGAAGCGTAGCAAGAGAGTCAATCTCAATAAGAACATCCTTGGGTAAATGCGAAATTTGTACGGTAGTTCGTGCAGGTAAGTGGTCTTGAAAGTATTTACTATAAACCTCATTCATCGCCTGAAAATTAGCCAAATCAGTTAAAAAAACAGTATTTTTAACAACATGGTGAAGATCAGTCCCAGCAGCTTTCAATAAGTGTTGCAGATTTTGTAATACCTGTTCGGTCTGTTCCTGAATTGTGTCACCTGCAAGCTGCCCATCTTGAGTAAGAGGAATTTGCCCACTGCAATAAACCATACCTCCATGAACAATCGCTTGGCTATAAGGACCAATAGGCGCCATTAAATCAGGTGAAAGAACAATTTTCATAAAAATTAACGATGAAGAAGTGATTGAAATGAAGAATCTTTTTGAGCAAAAAAGTATGAAACCATTCGATAAATACCAAAAGTAATAAAGTAAGCAGCAAAAACGTCAATGGAGTAATGGATTCTCATCATCAAAACGGTAAAGGCCATGAGAATGGAAACAATAAAAAAGAAATAGGAAAGACCCTTCTTTTGTCGATAGAAAATGAGGAATAATAAAAAGGGATATGCAACATGTCCTGAAAAGAACAAATCATTGGAATATAACATGCTCTGAAATGGCCAATAATCATAATTTGGACGCAGGGTGTCCATAAAAAACCCTTCAGGTGGACCAAGATGAGTCAATAAAATAAAAAAAGCTCTTACTGTAAAAACCGAGGCCACACATTTAATAACAAAAGGAATAAAGTCTGGTCGATATAAAATTAAAAAAAGAAAAAGAATAACAAAAGTAACAAAACTACCGGAGAAATACATAATTGATAAGTCGAGGAGGGGTAATCTTTCAAGAAGAAAATCCTGAACCGAAGTCACTCGGGCAAAATGCTCAATATAAGAAATCACGTGACTATGAAACATCAATCCCACAGCTACAAAAACAAAACTCAAAACCAATGACCATCTGTAAGCTGCATTTCTGAATAAAGCAGACCAATTCAAATAAACTGTTTTGAGACTCATGAAGAAACGATAATTATTTTTTCGTACCGGGAGAACTATTGGGAGGTGATGAAGAAAGAAGTGGTGTTTTAGGTGTATCGAGTTCCTCTCGCTGACTTCCTTCACTCCATCTTCGAATCTTATCCTCAACAATTTCACGTTTGGTAGCATACCTTTCTCGTGACAATCGAACAACCTTTTCACGTCGCCCCTCTTCAACTTCTAACTGCGGAGGAGGCATGGTATCAAGTGAGAAAGTTTTTGAAGGCATACCATCAATCAACAAACGAGAATATGCCGTATATTTACTCAATGAAACAAGATCATTCGGCAAAACCTCTTCCCCAAACTGATTCGAAAGATACTCAGCATCATCAAATCCGACCTGGAATGTCATAATCGTACCAACGTTACCAAACACTGCATCACGAACCTCCTCAGGCATCTGAGCAATATACTGATTGGCCATGGTAAGATTTAATTTATACTTACGAGCTTCAGACAAAATTGTCGCAAAAGAGTCCGTTGCAAAATTCTGGAATTCGTCAACATAGAGATAGAAATCCACACGATCCTTTTCAGGCAAATTCGCACGGCTCATCGCATCGAGCTGGAATTTGGTAATCATCATCGCACCAAGAAGCGAAGAGTTATCTTCACCAATTTTTCCTTTCGAGAGATTTACCACCACAATTTTCTTATGGTCCATCGCAAATCGAAGATCTACAGCACTCTTGGGTTGACCTAAAATATTACGAATAATCGGAGATGAAAGAAATTGTCCGACTTTATTGAGAATTGGGGAAATTGCTTCAACCCTATTCTTTGGATCCATTTTTTCAAACTCATTCACCCAAAAACTTTTCACAATAGGATCAGTAATTTTCCGCACAACCCGACGCCGAAAATCTGCATCCTGCAGTATGCGAGGTATTCCTAACATTGTGGTATCAGGATACTCAAGAAGAGAAAGTATGGTATTACGTAAAATATGTTCCAAACGAGGCCCCCAACTATCCGCATAAATTTTCTTAAAAATCCCAACTAAACCGGAACAAACAATACTGTTAAGAGAAGGATCAATATTTTCCAGCATATTAAAAGATACTGGGAAATCGCGGTCAGAAGGATCAAAAATGACCACGTCATTCGTTCGATGGGAAGGAACAAAATTCAAAACAGCTTCAGCCAAGTCACCGTGTGGATCTACCACTGCAACACCTTTACCCGCTTGGATATCAGAAAAAATCATATTTTCCAATAGGGTAGATTTACCCATACCCGTTTTACCAATGATATAGATATGACGACGACGATCAAGAGTTTTGATACCAAAGCTTTGTTCAGTACCACGGAAATTTGTTTTTCCAAGTAATGTAAAGTTTTCCTCCTCGACGGTACTTAACAACGGAAGATCATTTGGTGGCTCAAGTTTCTTCGAACGAACCCAGTTAATGTTTGGAGTAAGAACCGTAAGGTTTGGAAGATGAAAAACAGTTGCAAGTTCTTCAACATTTAAAACAAAAGGTGCCTGAAGAGTACGATATCGATACCGCTCAATAAAATCAGGTGAGTTACCAATCTCATGGATTTTAAAGCCATTGAGATGAGGGATATTGTACTGTTTAAATGAACCGGCAATTTCACGAACTTTCACCATCGCCTCTTCTTTGGTCGCCTGATATGAGGTATAAACAATACGAATATTAGCTTCATAAAGAAGTTTTCCCACCTTATCAATGGCTGCAACTGAACCAGTTTCTTTATCATGAGTACGAGAAATTTGTTCTTCAATATTACTCGAACCACCACTTTCAGATGTTGACGAAAGTGCATTGGTATTCGCTTTAACTCCTTGGAATGCAAAAAACCAATAGAGAGGAAATAACAACCGGCGTTTGACATAACTTCTACTGCAATAAGCTCGCGCATAAACTTTTTGAAGTTTTTCAATATTCAAATAAATACCTTTATTCAAAATTCGAATACATTTCATAAAAATAACCCTCCATTTATCTTCTAAAGGACGAACAACTACCTGAATCCAAGCTTCATCATTGGGGAATTGAAACTTAGCTAAAGTAGAAGTGACCGCTGAAAGAGTATCAAGGGCAACTTTAGCTTTTTTATCTTCAAATTGAGGATACCTTTTAATTGGATAAATATCGGGATCCGTAAAAGAAAGTTCGGCACCAACGGTAATTTTTTTTTCTTGAATCTTAACAAACTCACGACGGCGCTGTGAATCCGCAACAACAGAAACCGCTTGTGTAACTTTATCTCTACCTTCACCCGTGGAATTAGGTTCGTCGGTAATCTCAATATCTTTTGGTAAAGAGTAATCAACGACTTGCTGAATTTCAACATTAGGGTATTGCGCATAAATTTGTCCTTCGATCAAAGTTTTAAGTCGGGCTGGGAAATTGACATAAAAACTAATAAAACGCTGAACATAAGCAATCTCGAAACTCACAGTATCCTGAGTCTTGCCTAAAATCCGATCCCAAAAATTTAAATCACGTGAAATACTGTGAAGTGTCGAAAAAATCTGTTCTGCAGCAATAGGTCCCGTTTCACTTTCTTTTGAAACCTTAATCAGAATCAAAACCCGTTCCTCATGTTCCTTTTTCCGCTCCTGATTTTTTTGACCTACCCATTCAAGAACGACAAGAAAGAGCCAGAAAGAGGCGAGAAAAATAACAATATTCAGAAAAACGACCAATGGTTCCATAATATAAGTATGCGAAGCACTTCCATTCTAACAAAAATAGACGAAAAAAACACCTAATTAAGTCATTTGTGCACCCAAATACCTCTTCAAAATAAAAATAGCTGCAACTTCGTGGTCGGTAAGATGCGAAAGATGCATCATTTCATTCTCTCGAAGCCAATTTTGAGCTTCAAAGGTTGTAAAACTTTCATCTTGAAAAACAAACGGGATCTCAACACCTTGGGCAATTCGTTGGGCAATACTTTTAATACGTAAAACTTGAGGAGTATCGGAAGCATTAATCCCAAACGGAAGGCCGAAAACAAGCAATTTTATCTCATTTTCCTGCGTTAGCTCTTTTAATTGAAGAATAAGTCGATTTAAACTCTTATATTGACGAATAACACCACACGGATAAATGATTTCGCCAACATTATAGGCAAGACCAACCTGTTGATCACCAAAATCAATACCTAAGCATTTTTTATTCTTCACCTTGAATCTCAAGAGTAAAAGCCGCTTCAATATCGTCAAATAGTTTCACTTTCAAAGCGTGTTTTCCTGTTTCTTTTAAATGATCAGACATCATGATTTTTTCTGAATCTAAACGTATTTGTTTTTGATCAACAAAAGCAGCACGTACTTCGCGTTCAGTGATAGAACCATAGAGTTTTCCGCCTTTTGCTTTTGAAGAAAGAACCAGAGTAACCCCTTCAATACTTTTTTTAAGATCAAACGCATGCTCTCTTTTTCTTTCATTTTGCTGGTGAGACTTTTCTTTTAAAGTTTGAGCCTGTTTTAAAGTACCTCCTTGTGCCAAAACTGCAATTTTTTGCGGAAATAAAAAATTATGGTAATACCCTTCTTTTACATTTTTCACTTCACCTTTTTTTCCAATCCCCTTCACATCTTTTAAAAAAAGTACAAGCATAGAATTTAATTACATTTACGAAATAATTTATAGTCGAAACAATACCGAAAGGCAAGATAGGTCTACTGACAATTCATAACACACCATTGAGAAATCAGAGAATATCGATCAGAAGGATAGGCCAAATTTTGCATAGAAATATCTTTCACTTTATCATCTGTTGCCAACAAATAACTCGGCTGATAAAGAAAAATCGCAGGATAATCTTCATTGATAGTAGCTGCAAGAACTTTCATTAAATTCACACGTTCTTCTTTGTCAAAAGAAAGTCGAATTTTTTCTATAAAATTATCCACTGCAAAACTACGGTAGTTTGAAAGATTTAAACCATTTTCTCCCGCTTGCGTTGAATGCCAAAAAGAATAAAGATCACCGTTGTAACCTAAATTTTGCCCAGACAAAACCAAATCATAATCTTTACTCCCTAACCGATCATTAAAAGAACCTTCGTCTTCTGGTTCGACCACAAGAACAACACCGATTTGCGACCATTGTGTTCTAAAATAATTCGTCAAAGTATCCAATTCTTTATACTGAAGAGATGAAGGATCATAGGATCTCACCATAAGCTTTAATTCAAGCTGCTTAAGCTTCGCTTTATCATTTTCAGGTGTAGAAGGTGCATATCCAAGACCTTTCATCAATTTTATTGACTCTTCAAGATTTGGTTGAGAACCGAGTTCTTCCTGTTTTAATTCAAGGAGCGGTGAATTAATGAGCTTTTTGTATTCCAAATTTTTGATAATTTCGTTTCGATCTAAAGCAAGTGAAAGCGCTCTTCGTAACGTAACATTTTTCACATTATCACGATCGAGATTAAAAAAGAGTGCAGTGTACTGAGGAAGCTCATACTCAATAAAATTAAATCGATGTGAAGTTTGGATCTTTTCTAGCTTATTCATCGGTATCTTAGCGATAAGATTAAGTCCGCTCAAATCATTAGCCATCACTTCTTGATCAGGATAAAAATTAAATTTTATAACACTAATTTTTGGCTTTGTACCGTAGTAACGATCAAAACTCTTGAGAATAAGCCGTTGACGACCATCATTCAAAACCTCCAACGTCTGTTCAACCTTATAAGGCCCGGTTCCAATAGGATGAAAATTAAACTGATCCGACTTGAGTTCCTCAATACTTAAATCTTTGAGGAGATGAGAAGGTAAAATACCAACAGAAAAATTTGAAATGAAAAAAGAGTTCGGTGCCAACAAGGAAAAACTGATTTGTTGATCATTCACTTTTTGAATCGTAACATCGTCAAAATTAGCTTTTAATAAACGATTCTGAAAACCCTCATTTTGTATAACTTGCTGATATGTAAAAAGTATATCATCAACAGTAAATGGGGTAGCATCATGCCACAAAATCCCAGGTTTAACAGTAAAAGTATATGTTTTTTTGTCATCACTGAGCGTAAAATCAGCTAAATCTGAAACAAATGTTTCTGAAACTGGATCATACTTCACAAGACCTGAAAAAATTAGTGTAGAAACATCTCGATTTGCCTCTGCTGTCTGAGCATAAACAGGGTTGAGGAGCGCAGGAGGAACACTAATAATTCCCTCCACAAAACTCCCTCCCTCAGCAAAAGCAATCCCCCCCGTGCGAATAAAATCAGTGATGCCATGAATACTGGTAATAACAATAACAATACAGAGAAGAAGACAAATAATCCGCTCCTCAATATTGAGTGACTTTATAATACGTAAAAACAATCGTCGAGAATTTCCTTTAGCCATAGAAAGGAATTATCGAACAAAAACAAAGGCCAGAGAGAGTGCTACAAAAAGAACTGCAAACACAATAGTCGCTTGGAAAACAACCTTTTCAGCACCACGTTTACTTGAATTAATAGTTCCACTTCCACCAAAGGTAGAAGAAAGTCCAGTGCTTCGTGATTGCACCATAATAAGCAAAACTAACACCACAGAAACAACCAATTGACTAACCTGCAAAATAAATTTCATATACTATTTCTTAAGAAAAAAGTTAAGGATCCAGTTCACAAGACCAAAAACTAATGCGGCAAGGAAATATGTGAGCGGATTTTGAATGTTAACAGCAACATCTGTGAGATTAATACCATTGACCATCTTAACGGTCAACCAGAAGATGACCGTATTAATCACGAAAATAAAGAGTCCAGCTGTCAAAAAAACGATCGGTAAAGACAAAAGCTTCATGAGAGGTTTCACAAAAGTATTTAAAATACCAATAATAAAGCCCCCAAGAAGAAAAAACTTAATTCCTCCAGTATAAGTAACATCTGCAAGAAGCCAAGTTACCGCGTAGAGCGCTAAGGCATTACTTACCACTCCAAGCACAATTTTTTTCACCATAAACGTGGTGTTTTTTATTTATTTTTTTGAATACAACTACTTTATCATTAATCAAAAAAAAGACAAATCCTTGCACCAAACAAAATCTTTACACTTTACGAAGTCCAATTTTTACTTTGAAGTTATCAATTTCCACTTCCTGAGTAATATCACTTTCAAAGTCCCCTTTTGTTTGAATTTCCAGGGCAAGGGTCTCTTTTTGAATATAATCCATAGTACCTAAAAGGAGATCTTCAAATTTCTTTTCAGTTTGAAGCAAAACATAAATCCGATCATTCACTTGATAATCAGCCTGTTTTCGTAAATCTTGAATAAAACGAACCACTTCACGTGCATAACCTTCATTTAAGAGCTCATCAGTAATATGGGTATCAAGAACAACTGAAAAGCCATCCTCACTTTGAACATCAAAGCCCTCTTTTCCAACAAATCCGAGTTCGAATTCATCTTTTTCCAAGGTGAATTCACCAATTCTAACTTTTCCGTCCTCAAGAAGTTGATACTTCCCTTCCTTTGCCCATTGGAGAATAATTTGAACATATTTCCCATATTTTGGACCAAGGAGTTTTGCATTTGGCTTCACCACTTGTTCAACAACTCCTTCGAGTCCATCAAGAATTTCCAATTCTTTTACATTCAGCTCTTCAAGAATAACCACTTTTTGTTGAAGAATAACTTCCTGAGCAACACTTACGGGCAAACCAATTTGTACTTTTGCCAGTGGTTGCCGAACTTTGATATTTGCTTGATCACGAACAGCGTGTCCAAGTCGAACAATTTTGCGTATGGCTTCATGTTCACGGTTTAAATCAGGTTGAATATAGAATTTTACTGCTTTTGGCCAGTCGGCAAGATGAACCGACGCTTCACCAGTTAAATTTTGATAAATTTCATCAGCAAGATACGGCATGAATGGTGCCAACAACTTAGAAAATTCAGTGAGCACCAAATAGAGCGTTTGATAAGCTTCTTGTTTATCACCATCGTTCTCAGACTTCCAAAAACGCCGTCGACTACGACGAATATACCAATTCGAAAGGGCATCGACAAAATCCATAAGTGGTCGAGTCGCTTTCGGCAAATTATACTCATCCATCTCTTTGGTCACGGTCTGAATTAACTGATGGAGCTCAGACAAAATCCACTGATCAAGCTTATGTGATGGCTCAAATCCTTTGACCATTTTTTTCGGAGTCCAACCATCAATATTCGTATAAGTAACAAAGAAACTATAAGTATTCCAAAGAGTCAAAGTGAATTTTTTCACAATCTCCTCAACGTGCTTTTCAGAAAAACGAACATCTTCAGCAAGTGGTGCGGTACTCGTATAAAAAAACATGCGAGTCGAATCGACACCTTTAGTTTCAAACAGTAAATTCGGATCAGGATAATTTTTCTTTCGTTTTGAAAGTTTTTCACCATCCGCTGCCAACAATATTCCATTTACAATTACATTCTTAAACGCCGGTTTATCAAAAAGAATCGAGGCCAAAATATGCAAAGTATAAAACCAACCACGTGTTTGATCTAACCCCTCCGCAATAAAGTTTGCGGGGAAATTATCTTCAAACTCCTGTTTATTTTCAAATGGATAATGAAGCTGTGCATAAGGCATCGCTCCACTTTCAAACCAACAGTCCAAAACATCAGGTATTCGTTTCATAAGTTTCCCAGCAGGTCCAACAAAAGTAATATCATCAATATATGGTTTGTGGAGATCAAGCTCACCATCGCGGAGTGGTAACTTCCCACCCGTATATTTTTTCAGTTCTTCAATTGAACCAATACAAATAGTATTACCATCTTCATCTTGCCATATCGGCATCGGACAACCCCAAAAACGATTCCGCGAAATGGCCCAATCACGAGCGCCTTCTAACCATTTTCCAAAACGTCCCTGCTGAATATGATCCGGTTGCCAGTTGATTTTTTTATTGTTCTTCAAAAGCCGCGCTTTCAAATCGGTCACTTTAATAAACCAAGACTTCGTGGAATAGTTCAAAAGCGGCGTATCACAGCGCCAGCAGTGTGGATAACTATGGCGAATATTTTCAGACTTAAAAGCCAAATTTCGAGATTTAAGTTCAGCAACGATGTTCTGATCCTGACCTTTTACAAATTTTCCTGCCCAAGGAGTAACCTTTGGAACAAAAGTTCCATCCATTAAAACATGTTGAATCAGTGGAAGCTCATACTTTTGTGCCACCTTGTAATCTTCTTCACCAAACATCGGAGCAATATGAACGATACCAGTACCATCTTCAGTGGTAACATACTCGTCTAAAACAATTTGATATCCCATTCCTGCCGTCTGCTCAGCAAAAAAATCGAAGAGTGGAACATATTTTCTCCCTTCAAGTTTTTTCGGATCCAACTTTTCGACAATTTTATAATCCAAGTCTTTAAAAACTGACTCAACCCTCGCTTCAGCTAAAATATAATGCTCAACATTTCCCTCTTGATTCACGGCAATCTTCACATACGAAATTTCAGGACCAAAACACAGAGCAATATTCCCAGGTAAAGTCCACGGAGTCGTCGTCCAGGCTAAAATAAAAGTATCTTCATCCACCAGCTTGAACTTCGCATATACTGATAAATCTGTAACCTCCTTATACCCCTGACTCACCTCAAAGTTTGAAAGTGGAGTCTCACAGCGTGGACAAATATGCATGGATTTATAGCCTTGATAGACCATATCCTTTTTCCAAATCTGTTGAAATACCCACCAGATCGATTCCATATAATCATTGTCCAAAGTGGCATAGGTATCGTTAAAGTCTACCCAGCGTGCAATTCTTTGAATAAGGGTTTTCCATTCCGTGGTATACCGAAAAACACTTTCACGACATTTATCGTTAAAAATATCAACCCCTAGGTCTACAATACCTTTCCTCCCAGTAATACCCAGTTCCTTTTCAATTTCATACTCAACGGGTAAACCATGACAATCCCACCCATTCGTTCGCGGAACATAGTACCCACGCATGGAAAAATAACGGGTAACCGCGTCCTTAAGTGATTGAGCGAGAATATGACCGTAGTGAGGAAGTCCATTCGCAAAAGGAGGACCATCAAAAAAAACATACTTCTTTTTATCCTTCCGTGCTTCGAGTGACTTTTCAAAAATTTTATTCTTTTCCCAGTACTCAAGGATGCGGTTTTCCATTGCTGGAAAACTTTGTTTAGGGTCAACAGACTGAAACATAAAAAGAAGATTTAACGTTTGATCATTCGAAGAATTTCTGGATCGTGTGCAATCCGACTCTCTTCGGGGTAAGTTTGTCCTTGATATTTTGAACTTTTTTTCGCATGGTAAGGAACCTCCGCTTGAGAAGTCATCAGCTCAAAAGCCAGTTGGCAAACGCGCATTCCCGGATACAATGCCACCGGCATACGGTTAATATTGGTGATTTCCAAAGTTATAGTCCCCTCAAAACCGGCATCAATAAAACCTGCCGTCGAATGAACAATAATGCCAAGTCGTCCCAAGGAACTTCGTCCTTCAACACGCGCAACAATATCATCGGCAAGCTTTACTTTTTCAAGCGTTACACCCAAAACAAATTCACCTGGTTGAACAACAAAAGGTACACCTGTATCTTCAATTTCAATAAGTTTAGCAATATCTTTAAAGGAAGCAGGATCAAGTGGATCAAGCACCGCATATTTGGAATGATCATAAATCTTAAAATACTTCCCCAAACGTAAATCCATTGAAGAAGCGCCAATATTAGGCAAATGATCATTATCAGGTGATGTCACAACAATTTCCCCCTGAGTAATTTTAAGTTTAATGTCACGATCTGAAAGTATCATAGCAAAGTTTATAAAAGTGGTTTGTACTTCTGAACGAGTTTTTCTGCGAGGCCACTATAGTTCGAAGGAGTAAGTGATTTCAATGCCTTTTTTTCCGAACTTGGGATCTCTAACGTATCAATAAACTCCTCCATTACTTTTTGATCTACTTTTTTCCCGCGTGTAAGCTCTTTTAATTTTTCGTAAGGTTTTTCCAATTGATATTTACGCATAATCGTTTGGATTGCCTCTGCCAAAACTTCCCAATTATTCTCCAAATCTTCTTTCATACGCGCCTGATCAAGCTCCAATTTTCCCAAACCTGCGGTACAACTCTTGTAAGCCAAAAAGGAGTAGGCAAAAGCAATGCCAATATTCCGTTGAACAGTTGAATCAGTAAGATCACGTTGCAGCCGTGAAATCGGTAATTTCTGTGAAAAGAAATCAAAAAGTGCATTGGCCATTCCCAAGTTACCTTCACTATTTTCGAAATCTATGGGATTTACTTTGTGGGGCATAGTCGAGGAACCGATTTCACCTGACTTTAACTTTTGTTTAAAATATCCAACACTGATGTAACTCCACATATCTCGATTCAAACCGATGAGAATCGTATTAAAGTGTCGATACAAACTAAAGAGTGTTGCTAAAAAATCATGTGGTTCAATCTGGGTGGTATATAAGTGAGGAACCAATCCTAAACTTTTAATAAACTCACTCGAAACATGTGGCCAATCAACATCTGGGTAAGCCACTAGGTGAGCATTAAAACATCCAACCGCACCGTTAAACTTACCATAATATTTAAATTTTTTCAGGGATGAAAAAATCTCATCAAAGCGTGCAACAAAATTAATAAGCTCTTTTCCAAGCGTTGTTGGTGAAGCAGGCTGCCCATGCGTCCGAGAAAGCATAGACACCTTGGCATGTTTTAAAGCAAGACCATGGAGTTGATCCCGCAACTCTTTCATTTCTGGCAAAAGAATATCTTCAATCGCCTCCTTCACCATGAGGGCAATGGAGAGATTATTAATATCTTCCGAAGTACAACCAAAATGAACAAACTCTTCAAGGGCCTGAAGTTTCATTCCTTGAAGGGTTTCCTTCAAAAAATACTCAACCGCTTTTACATCGTGATTGGTTGTCTGTTCAATATTTTTTACTTTTTTCGCCTGTGCGATTCCAAAGTTCAAGACAATCCTACGTAAATCTTTTTGTTGTTTCGGATTCAGCTTTAAGAGACGTTTTTTTTGAATATGGTTGGCAAAATAAATGAGCCACTCCACTTCGACCCGCAAACGATATTTCATCAAAGCAGCCTCAGAAAAGTAACTCCCTAAATCGAGTACCTTTTGAGAATAACGACCATCCAAAGGAGAAATTGCTACCAATGGATCAAATGAGGCATCAGCCATATTTATAGTTTAAAAATGGAGATAAATTTTTTACAATACGTGAATTAATAGGACCAACTTCAGCATGAAATTTTTGTCCGGTGATAAGCTCATATGCCTCGATATATCGTCGTGCGGTTTCAACTCGAACCTCATCGGGAATTGTTGGCAGCCGACCTTCACCAACAAAACCCTGATTCGCCAACCATTCCCGCAAATATTCTTTATCAATTTTTTTCTGTTCAATCCCTTGCTCAAAGCGTTGCTGATACTCATTGGCAAACCAAAACCGTGAAGAGTCAGGAGTATGAATTTCATCAATAAGAATAATATCTCCATCGGGAGTTACCCCAAATTCGTACTTGGTATCAACAAGAATAATCCCCTGTTTTGCAGCAATTTCAACGCCGCGCTGATAAAGTTTCAAAGAAACATCAGCAATAAAATCATACTGTTCGGAAGTGATTGAAGTCATTTTCAAAACTTCCTCTCGGGAAACCGAAACGTCATGACCACCTTTCTCAGCTTT
Source organism: uncultured Candidatus Peribacteria bacterium (assembly GCA_964624115.1). GTDB lineage: Bacteria > Patescibacteriota > Gracilibacteria > UBA1369 > UBA1369 > CAZUXI01. The sequence goes on along the minus strand of CAZUXI010000004.1, from coordinate 21,280 downwards.
TGTTGAAGGAGTTACTAAGGGCTTATCAAATTTCTGATTTTTTTTCATCCCTTCAGGCAACTGGTATCCACAAAATTCACGTTTACCTTTTTCATAATGATACCAAGCACTTGTTGAAGTGACACCCGTAAGATATCCACGAACAACAATTTCGACAGGTAAGGCGGTACACTCGCGAGCCACAACAACATTGGGATCAGGAAAAGAAATCACATGATTTCCAACAATATCTTTCGTATGTTGAAACCAAAATTCAGCCATTTGGTTCAACACTTGTCCTTTAAATGGAATTAAACATATAACCCGATCAAATGCCGAAAGGCGATCAGTCACAATAATAAAACGCTTATCTCCCTGAGAATAATTATCTCGTACCTTTCCTTCATACTTCCTCCCAAGCAAAGTAAAATCAGTTTTTTCCAAACATAAGTCCAATTGACTTTGGATTTGCTCAATAAGATTCACTGGGAAGTTAATAAAGGGATCTAAAAAAGTTCATCTGCAATGAGTATAAGGCAAAACAGATACCTGGCAAGAAAAAGCATCCTATGCTATAAAACAAATGTTCTCTTTCATAAAATTTCGTGAATAATACTACAAAAAATCACAGCAATTACGGCCCAGTAACTGCGATTATTGGTGGTCAATGGGGCGACGAAGGAAAAGGAAAACTTATTGATATCCTTACTCCTTCCTTTGATATTATTGTGCGTCCGACCGGTGGGGCCAATGCTGGTCATACCGTTTATGTTGAAAATCCTGAAAATCCAGGTGAACTTAAAAAACATGTTTTTCACCTCCTTCCTTCCGGAATTCTTTACCCTCAGGTAATTTGCATTATTGGAAACGGATGCGTTGTCCATATCCCAACACTTCTCGAAGAAATTGCTGTTTTAAAGGCCAATGGCATCAGCGTCGAAAACCGACTTTTTCTCTCAGATCGTGCGCATCTGGTATTCAACTACCACAAAACGATTGACGGGATTCAAGAAGAACGAAAAGGCACGAACAAAGTGGGAACCACATTACGGGGTATCGGGCCAACATACAGTGACAAAATTGGCCGCACGGGTATTCGCGTCTGTGATCTTTTAGATGAAAAAAAATTCGAAAATCTTCTCAAACTGAATTCTGAAAACCACGAAAAATTTTATAATTTCAAATTTGATTTCCCTACCGAACTCAACTATTACAAATCCATCCTCCCACAAATTAAACCACTGATCATCGATTCCACTGCCTATCTCGATGAAGCGCTCAAAACAGGCAAAAAAATTCTCCTCGAAGGAGCAAATGGCACCATGCTTGATGTTGACCATGGAACTTATCCTTACGTAACATCCAGCAACGCAACCATCGGTGGGGTCATCGCTGGCTCCGGCATCGGAGCAACGAAAATCAATCAAGTGATTGGCGTTTTTAAAGCGTATACAACACGAGTAGGAAGTGGACCATTTCCTACAGAACTTGAAAATGAAATCGGTGAAAAACTCCGAACGAATGGTGGTGAGTTTGGTTCAACCACCGGACGCCCACGGCGATGTGGCTGGTTTGACGCTGTAGCAGTGAAATACGCACTTCGAATCAACGGAATTACCGGAATAAACCTCACCAAGCTCGACATACTTACCGGATTTCAAACCATAAAAGTTGCCACAAAATATCGTATCAATGGAAAAGAGACCCCCAATTTTCCAAGCCAACTTCCAAACCAAGAAAATTTAGAAGTTATCTACGAAGAACTCCCGGGCTGGACTGATGACATCAGCAAAGCAGAAAAAATTTCCGATCTTCCTGAGAACGCTCGACGCTATATTCAGCGTCTCGAAGAGTTGTTAGATTGTCCAGTCGAATCAGTTGGAGTCGGCATTGGAAGACACCAGATGGCCTTTAAGTAAAAACTACAGAAATTACATTCTTAAAAAATCCCTTTATGAAAATATTCCTTGATACCGCCAATCTCGACGCCATCAAAAAATATACCGCCCTTGGCATCATTGACGGAGTAACCACCAACCCCTCACTCATTGCCAAAGAACAAGTGTCACTCGAAGAACGCATCAAAGCCATTGCAGAAATTGTTGATGGCCCGATCAGCTCAGAAGTAATCTCCACCGATGTAAAAGGTATGCTCGAAGAGGGACGCACCTATGCCAAATGGCACAAAAATATCTACGTAAAAGTTCCAATGACCCCAGCCGGACTCGAAGCCGCTCACGTTTTTAGTAAAGAAGGGATTCGAACCAACGTAACACTTATTTTTAATGCAAATCAGGCCTTACTCGCGGCAAAAGCGGGCGCTAACCTTATCAGCCCTTTTGTCGGAAGACTCGACGATATCTCAGAAGATGGCATGCAACTCATCAGTGATATTAAAGACATTTTTTTGAATTATGCGTTCAAAACCGAAATTCTCGTTGCCAGTGTTCGACACCCAAGACATGCGGTTGAAGCAGCCAAAATTGGTGCAGATATTGCCACTATGCCAGTAGAAATTCTCGACAAAATGTTCCAACACCCTCTCACCACAAGTGGACTCGCAGCCTTTTTAGCGGATTGGGAAAAAGTAAAAGATCTCCAAAAATGATAATACAGATAATCCCCCACTATGATTCAATTCAAAATCGATCAACTCGAAAAAATATCTGAACAACATGGACTTGCTTCAGAAAAAATTACTCAACAGTATCCTCACATTTCTGAATTCCTTAATCGAATTCACGCCCGCAAACAAGGATTTTACGAAATTCCCAACTTAGAAGAAACCGTAAAAAACATTCAGAGCTTCAAAAAAAATGTTGAAGGAAAATATGACCATCTGATCATCCTCGGTATCGGCGGTTCTGCTCTGGGAACGATCTGTTTAAAACAGTCGCTTACCCCATTCTTCCATCAAAGATCACCTCAACTCCATATTCTCGATAACATTGATCCTGACTTCATGGCCGAACTCGAGAGATCGATCGATTTGAAAAAATCACTTTTTATTGTGGTAACAAAATCAGGAACAACACCTGAAACACTTGCCCAATACTTCTATTTCAGAAAAAAAATAAAATCGGCTCAACTTAATCCTCAAGAACATTTTGTCTTTATCACCGATCCCGTCAAAGGCCTTCTTCGAGAAATTAGCTTCAAAGAAAACATTCCCAGTTTCGAAATTCCTGACAATATTGGTGGCCGATTCTCCGTCCTCACCGCCGTAGGCCTCCTACCTGCAGCACTCATTGGCCTCAATATTGAAGAACTCCTCCGTGGTGCCGAAGAGATGAAAAAAAACTTTCTCTCAACAACCGGATCAGAAAATCTCCCCTTCCAACTTGCGACTATTCAATACCTCCTCACTCAAAAACAGAAAACCATCACGGTGCTCATGCCCTACGCTCAGCACCTCTTCAGCTTTTCTGACTGGTATCGCCAACTCCTTGCTGAAAGTATTGGGAAAGCCGTGAATAACAAAGGTGATACCATCAATGTGGGAATAACACCAGTCAACGCCCTCGGCGTAACTGATCAACATTCTCAATCCCAACTCTACAACGAAGGCCCCAATGATAAACTCCTTATTTTTTTGAAAACAGAAAAATTTCAACAAGACCTCCAAATTCCTGAAGAGGAACTTATGCCCGAAACACAGTATCTCAAAGGAGTAAGCTTCACCAAACTCCTCCATACCGAGCTTAATGGAACAATTGAATCACTTGTCCAAAACGATCGACCTACGATAACCATTTCCATTCCAGAAATTAATGAAAAATACTTGGGTGCTCTCTTTATGCTTTTCGAAGCTTCCATTGCCTTCCTCGGAGAATATTTTGACATTAACGCCTTTGATCAACCGGGAGTTGAACTCTCCAAAATTCTTACCAGAAAAAAACTTCAATAATCCCAAGACCATTCATGACAACAATCCCACTATTCAACGAAAATCTTAACGAAGACCAAATCAAGTTCCTGCAAGCATTTGCCCTCAACTGCCGCCATTCAATTATCGAAATGGTAAAAAATGCCCAAAGCGGTCATCCGGGAGGTTCACTTTCATCCATTGATTACCTCGCGGTTCTTTACAGTTTTATTCTAAGCCAAACCGGAGAAGAGATCGTTGTTTCAAACGGACACATTTCTCCTGCGGTCTACAGTGTTTTAGCGGAACTTGATTACATCCCAAAAACAGATGTCATTCAAAACTTCAGAAAAATTGGCAGTATTTATGAAGGGCACGTTACCCGCCACGTCCCTGGCGTATTTTATGGTACCGGTCCACTTGGTATTGGGGTATCAGTTGGAGCTGCCTTTGCTCTTGGAGAAAAACTCAAAAAAACAGAAAAAAAAGTCTACGCGGTGATGGGCGATGGTGAAGCACAGGAAGGTCAGGTCCACGAAATGATTCTCTTAGCAAACAAATACCAACTCAATAATCTCATCCTCTTCGTTGACGACAACCAGGTTCAACTCAGCGCAAGCATTGACGAAATTATGCCGATTAATCTCAAAGGATTTTTCGAAGCGGGAAACTGGGAAGTGTTAGAAGTTGATGGCCACGACTATTCAAAGATCTGGCAAACTCTTTCTCAAGCCCAAAACAGCACCAAACCCGTAGTTATTCTAGGAAAAACCATCATGGGAAAAGGGGTCGATTACATGGAAGTTGACGGGAAAAATCTCAAAGCCACTTGGCATGGAAGCGCACCAAAACCCGAACAGGCAGATACGGCATTGCAACAACTTCAAATCAGCGAAGATCAACAAAAAATCCTCACCGAGTTCAAATCACTCATCAAGTGGCACCCAGAAAAACCTTCCTTCACACCTTCACTCACCCTCGAAAAAATCCAAACAGGAACACCACGTGTTTATACTCTCGAAACCCTCACCGACTGTCGTACCGCTTATGGGGAAGCACTGCTCGATCTTGCCAAACTTAATCCTAATGTACTTGCACTCACCGCTGACCTTCGCGGTTCAGTGATGACCAAGTTCCTGGCCGCCGAATACAGCAATCGTCACATTGAATGCGGTATCGCTGAACAAAATATGGTTTCAGTTGCAGGGGGCCTGAGTCTTCAAGGTTTCATCCCCTTCACTTCAACCTTTGGAGCTTTTATGAGTAGCCGTGCCAAAGATCAAGCCCGTGTAAATGATATCAATCACACAAATGTCAAAATGGTTGCTACTCACTGCGGACTTTCGGTAGGTGAGGATGGACCAACCCATCAATCCATAGATGACACCGGTTCCTTTCTAGGTATGTTTAACACCATGGTCATCGAACCGGCAGATCCGAACCAAACCGATCGTATTATTCGCTACATTGCTTCACATTACGGAAATTTTTACGTCAGAATGGGACGTCACAAATTCCCAATTCTCACCAAAGCAGACGGCACACCTTTCTACGATGAAAACTATGAGTACGTCTACGGTAAAACCGATATTATTCGTGAAGGGAACCAAATCACCATTGTTGCAACCGGTGCCCTGAACGCCGAAGCGCTCAAAGCCTACGAAAATCTCAAACAGTCACATCCTGAATTTTCTCTGGAAATTATTGCCGCCAGTTCCATTAAAAAGTTTGATGACAATATCATTAACTCTTTAAGGAAGACCAAAAAACTTATCACTGCTGAAGATCACAATGCCCTCTCCGGACTTGCTGGGCAAATCAATAAACTTATTGTGGAACATCAAATTCAACTCGATTACCTCAAAAACATTGCCGTGAGTGAGTACCAGTTTTCAGGAAAAGCTGAAGAACTCTACGAAAAAGCTGGCATCTCTGCAAAACACATCGAAGAAGCTTGTAAAGAAGCACTCAAATAAAACCTTTAGAACTCCATTTATGAATCAAGCCCACGTTGGAATTATCGGCCTCGGAGTGATGGGAGCCAACCTCGCCCGAAACTTTGCCGATAAAAAAGTTATGACCGCCGTTTATAATCGCACGACGGAAATCACCACTGAGTTCATCCAAAACCACGGAAATGAATACCTCACGGGGCTTCACACCCTTGAAGAGTTTCTCCAATCTCTGGCCCTTCCAAGAAAAATCATCCTCATGGTCAAAGCAGGTGACGCCATTGATCAAGTCCTCAAAAGTCTCGTTCCTCTCCTGAGCCCCAACGACATTGTTCTCGACTTCGGGAACTCCCACTACCACGACACCAAACGTCGCCAACAAGAACTCGAAAAAAATCAAATCGACTATTGGGGGTGTGGTATCTCGGGTGGTGAAGAAGGTGCCCTCCACGGCCCAAGTCTTATGCCCGGTGGTAAAAAAGAAAACTGGCCTCACGTTCAAGACATTCTCGAAAAAATTGCCGCCAAAGATTTTCAAGAAAAACCTTGCGTCACCTACCTCGGCCCCCAAGGAAGTGGACACTACGTCAAAATGGTTCATAACGGAATTGAGTACGCAATCCTGCAACTTTTGGCCGAATCTTATGAGTTCCTCAAAACCATGACCCAACTCCCGGCCGAACTCATTGGAAAACAGTTTCATCAATACCATGAAGGAAAACTTAACTCGTACCTCATGGAGCTCGCCACAAAAGTTTTACAAACCAAAGATCCAGAAACAAAAAACGCGCTCATCGATCAAATCCAAGATCAAGCGGAGCAAAAAGGCACCGGAACTTGGACTGCTATTGACGCCCTCGAACGCGGAGTCGCAATTCCAACCATTATCGAAGCAGTAGAATCTCGTGTGATCTCCAGTCAAAAAAATCTCCGAAAAACTCTTCACCAAAATTACTCCACAAAACTTGCCCTCGAAAATATCGATGTCGACAAATTTATTGATCTCCTCGATGATGCCCTCTTTTTTGGCTACATTATGAGTTACATCCAAGGCCTCGAACTGATTCAAGTAACCTCAACAAGTGAAGGGTGGAACATTAACCTCGCGGAAGTCACTCGAATTTGGCAAGGCGGCTGTATCATTCGCTCAACCCTTCTCAAAACTCTCACAACAGCTCTGGAAGAACCAAATGCCACAAAAAAACACCTTCTTGAGCTAGCACCAATTGAGCAACTGATCAAAGCCAACCTCGAATCACTTCGCCAGATCGTTCTTACTGCCACCAAAAATCACCTCCCCCTTCCCGCTTTCAGTTCAGTCCTTAATCACTTTACGGCACTTTCCCAAGAACGGGGGAACACCAACCTGATCCAGGGTCTCCGCGATGCCTTTGGTGCTCATACTTACGAACGTCTCGACCAACCGGGTCATTTTCACACGGAATGGAATACCTAAAACTACAATATAAATCCATGAAAAAATCAACTTTTGAAAGTCCATTTGTACTCACAATTTTTGGAGCATCTGGAGATCTCGCCAAACTCAAACTCTTTCCTGCACTCTACGAACTCATGTACCAAAAGCGCCTGAAAGGGAAATTCCACATTGTTGGCTTCGCCCGTTCTGAACGAACGCAAAAACAGTTCCAGCAGGAGTTTATGGAAAGCATACGATCTAAAATCCCGAAAGAAGAGCTTGACGAAAAAATCCTTTCTGAACTCACGCAAAACGTTTCATATTTCCAAGGGAATTACAGTGACCAAGAAAGTTATATCCACTATCGAAAATTCCTCCTGGACCTTATTGGACAAAAAAACTTTATCCACATCGCTTATTTCTCAGTTCCACCTCAAGTTTTCCAACCCATTATCCAAAACTTGGGAGAAACCAAAGTAAACCCACAAGAAGATCTTCGTCTGGTCATCGAAAAACCTTTTGGACAAGACTACAAATCAGCCACCGAACTCTTCCATTTTATTGCTCAATATTTTTCTGAAGAAAAAGTTTACCTCCTTGACCATTATCTGGGAAAACCTTCGGTGAAAAGCATCCTCAATCTTCGTCACAACAACCGGATCTTGAACCTCATGTTGAAAGGAAGTGAAATTGCCAATATCCAAATTACCGCTTTTGAACAAGTGGGCGTGGAAAACCGAATAGGCTATTTTGATCAGGTGGGAACCATCAAAGATATGTTCCAGTCACACCTTGTACAAATCCTTGGATTGATTACCATGTCGATCCCGATTACTGCTTCGGCTGAAAGTATTCAGCGTGAAAAAACCAATGTTATTTCTGCCCTCAAATTTCATCCGGCAGCAAAAAACATTGTAACTGGCCAATACCAAAGCTATCCATCGGAAGATCCACAGGTAAAAAACTCACAAACAGAAACCTTCATGGCCGCCCGTCTCTTCCTCGACCACGAGTCCTGGTTTAATGTACCAATTTATATCCGCACCGGGAAAAAACTGAAAAAAAAACATACGAGCATCGTTATTGAATTCAAAAAGTTCGAGTTTCAAGACAATACGGATGAACCCAACCTCCTCATTATTGAACTGTACCCCGAAGAAAAATTCAGTATTAAACTGGTGAATAAAAACCTCGTTGGGGAGTCATTCTATCGTGGGATTACCACTTCAGATTACATCGGCTGTGAAGGTGATGACTGCCTCCCGGAACACAGCGTGCTTCTCATGGAAGTACTCCACGAAAACAAAATCGACTTCCTTTGTTTTCCAGAAATTCTTGCCGCCTGGAAATTTACCGAAGAGATTGTCGATTTCCTCAAAGCCGAAGAAATCATCCCACATTCTTACAAAGATGAATCCGCAGGCCCCCCTGAACATCTCAAAATACCCGAGAACGACGGATTCAAATGGCACGAACTTTAAGTTTGGGCAAAAATCTTTCGATATTAAAAATCGTAAGCGTTGGAACTTCCCAGTCATCCCGGAATTTAAAACACCAATCAATGAACATAACCACTTTCACTTCTGCCGAAGCTTTCCTTCAATCCGCTTACAACATTTTTCTTCAAAGCCTCTCCCCTACTGAAACCAATTTCATCGGACTCAGCGGCGGTTCAACACCCGGCCCCCTCTACGAAAAAATTGGTAAAGAATCGAAAAAGCTCCCGCAAAATCTTGAATTTTTTCTTCTCGATGAACGCAATGTCTCCCTTGAAAGTTCCGATTCCAACTTTCAGCTCGTCCAAAATACTCTCTTCAAAAACCCTGAAACCAAAGAATTGACCAATCTTCACTTTTTCCAAACCTCACTTCCGCGAGAGGAAGTCAACGCCGTATACCAACAAGAACTCGAAGTTCTGACCAAAAAACCACTCAACCTCGGCATTCTTGGCATCGGTCCGGATGGACATTTCGCGTCAATATTCCCACATTCACCGGCACTCCGTGAGACAACACGCTTAAGCATGTCCACTGAAACAACTGAATTTGCAGTAAAAGAACGCTTCACCGTTCATCCATCACTCATTATGAATGCAAAGAAGCTCCTGGTTCTTCTGAAAGGAAAAGAAAAACAACCCATCATTGAAGAGCTTCAGAATCCTCAAAAAAGCCTTGATGAATTCCCTGCGCATCTTCTAGGCAAACATCAAAATCTTACCATCCTCTACCTCAAATAATTTCTCCACTGAAATTATTCCTCGGTCGTTTTCGCTTCAAAATTACTGATTTCACCATCTTCAACCTCAAAAGCAACTTCAATCGGCCGACAACACACCTCACAATCCTCTAGAGTGGACTGTTCTTTTGAAATAAGTTCAAAAACCATGGAAATTTCCGCATCACAGTAAGGACAATTGAAAAAATATTCCATGACAATGAAAAGAGATTTTTTGGTGCGCGGGAGAGGATTTGAACCTCCACACCCTTTCGGGCGCTACCACCTCAAGGTAGTGCGTCTGCCAGTTTCGCCACCCGCGCTAATTATTGTGAAAATCCTATTGATTGGAAAATCCTGGCCAATTCTAACCAAATTTTCAAAAAATACCAACATATTTTTTCATTTTCTTTTGGAAAGCACAAAATCATGTTGAAAAAATTATTCTCATTCGCTAGGATGACTGGGCATAAGAGATCAATAGTATGGACGCTTAGCTCAGTTGGTAGAGCATCTCGTTTACACCGAGAGGGTCGTAGGTTCGAGTCCTACAGCGTCCACCAGAAAAAGTCATCATTTAGCCTCCACAAGCTTCCCAAACTTGTCTTCATCAACTCATAAGACAGCACTCAGGGCCCAAGCCTTACTTCTAAGGCAAGAACATGACCCTTTGTTGAAGGTGCAAAAAGATGAAAAAATCCTTGAAAATCTTGAGAAAATCCCCGAGTTCACTCAATCCAGTCGCGTACTTTTTTATCTCCCGATAAAAGGAGAAGTGAACCTGGAACCACTTTTTGAAAAATATAAAGGGAAAAAGCAGTTCTATCTCCCTCGAGTGGACAACAAACAAAAAAAACTTATCATCCACCCCATTACCTCACTCACCGAGACCTCTCCCGGAAACTATGACATCCCAGAACCACATGATCATCTTCCTGAAACCGATCCTCAAGATCTGAACATCATTCTTGTCCCAGGAATACTTTTTGATCGTCGTGGTCACCGCATTGGATATGGACACGGACACTTTGATCGACTCTTAAAAGACACCGCAGCTCTAAAAATTGGCATTGCCTACGAATTCCAGATAACAAACACCATCCCGAATGAACCTCATGATGAAGCCATGAACATTATAATAACCGAAAAAAACATTCTACATTGTTAACCCCACTCCCATGCATATGGATCACATTCAACAACAGGACCCCGCAATATTTAACGCCATGAAAGGTGAAGAAACACGTCAAAAAGAAGGTGTTGAGCTTATTGCTTCAGAAAATTATGCTTCAGAAGCAGTCATGGAGGCTATGGGATCAATACTTACCAACAAGTATTCGGAAGGATACATTGGAAAACGATATTATGGTGGCCAAGAGTATGTCGATATCATCGAAGGGCTTGCCATTGACCGTGCTAAACAACTCTTTGGTGCTGAACATGTGAACGTCCAACCTTATTCCGGAAGTCCCGCCAATACTGCCATTTATTTTGCTCTCCTCAACTATGGAGATACCGTTCTTGGAATGAAATTGGACCATGGTGGTCACATTACCCATGGTCTTCCGATAAGTTTTTCCGGACGTTCATATAATTTTGTTGGTTATGGTGTGAACAAAGAAACCGGAAGAATTGACATGGATGAAGTCAGAGAACTGGCCTTAAAACATAAACCAAAAATGATTATTGCCGGTTTTACCGTTTATTCTCGTGATATCGACTGGAAACGCTTTCAGGAGATTGCCGACGAAGTAGGAGCCATCAGTATGGCAGACATTGCTCACATTGCCGGACTTATTGCCGGAAAATCAATTGCCTCCCCACTCCCTTACTTTGATATCATCTCAACAACCACCCATAAAACACTTCGAGGTCCACGCGGAGCAATGATTATGTGTAAAGAAAAATTTGCCAAAGACATCGACCGAGCCGTGTTCCCTGGTCTCCAAGGTGGTCCCCATGAAAACATGATTGCTGCCAAAGCAATTGCCTTTCAGGAAGCGCTCCAGCCATCATTCCAAGAATACACCAAACAGATCATCAAAAACGCGCAAGCAATGGCCAATGGGCTCACTGCAAAAGGCTACACCATCATTTCCGGCGGAACCGATAACCACCTCATGCTTGTTGATCTCAGTCCTCAGAACGTTAGCGGAAAACATGCCCAAGAAGCACTCGATAAAGTAGGAATTACTTGTAACAAAAATACTGTTCCATTTGAAACCCGTAGCCCAATGGATCCGAGCGGTATTCGCCTTGGAACTCCCGCGATCACAACCCGTGGAATGAAAGAACCGGAAATGCTGAAAATTGTTGACTGGATTGATGCCTGTTTAAAAAACTACCAGGACGAAACCAAACTCCTCGCCATAAAAGAAGAGGTGAAAGAGTTCTGTCTCAAATATCCGGTGCCTGGAATAAAAGTCTAGCGACTTACCCAAGATGTTTTAGTACCACCAGGGTAATATCATCTATCTGCTTCCATTTCCCTGCAAAACCTTTCACATCAGCCATAATCGCATTACGAATACCTAAAGCGGTACGTAAGTCTGCAAAACTTGCAACCGCTTTTTTGAAACGTTCAATACCATACATTTCCGTTTCATTTCTCCAGCATTCAGGAATACCATCGCTATAAATTACCAACACATCACCGGGTTGAAAATCCACCACCACTTCGCGAATATGTTTACTAATATCCGGGAACATACCTAATGCCAAACCACCTGCCGGCGTTAAAACAATCTCATTGGTTGCTTTTTTATAATGAATCATCTGTTCATGTCCAGCACTCACATATGAGAGATTTTTCGTGAGTTCATCCCACCTCAATGCCACCATCGTCATGAACATATTTGTTGAGGTTTTTGCCTTTAAAATTTTATTCACATCGATAATAAGTTTGGTTAGGTCCGGTTCAGTGGCATAGTTATAAATCAACGCATTCGCAATCGCCACAACGATACCCGATGGAACCCCATGCCCGGTAACATCTCCCAAATACATGAGAAGTTTTTGTTCATCCACTCGAATAAAATCATAACAATCACCACCAATTTCTTCAGCCGGAATCAAACCGGCAGCAATATCCAGCGAAGGCATTTGAGGAATATTTTTAGGTAACAATTCCCGTTGAATTTTCGCGGCCAGTTCCAACTCTTTCGCAACACGTTCCTTATACACCATAGCCTTCGTGCTAATTTCCAAATCTTGTGCCATGGAATTAAACGCCGTCGCGAGCACTTGGATTTCATCTTTGGTTTTCACATCTACTCGGTATGAAAAGTCACCGTGAGCAATAACACCCGCACCGTAGGTTAAAGATTGAATTGGTTTGGTAATTCGTGAAGCATAAACGAATGCCATCAAAATACCAATCCCTACCCCAAAGGCCGCCAACATGATCCCACGGAGAATCGTTTGAAAGATCCGTTCGCGTAAACTGTCATAAGAAACAAAATAGACCACAGCAAAATCATTTGAGCCCGGCTGAACCAAATACTTAATCTTTTCATCGGGAGCCAAAGGTTTCACCGGTTTTTCATTTTCATCCACAAACAAAAATTGCCCTTGCTCATCTTTCGCCAAGTAAACCGTCCTTTTCGTATCCAAAGTAAATACGGAAGGATGTCGAGCTTGAACCTGTTGCTTCAAAACATCATCGGAAACCATACGTGCCGGCCCTTCATACTGTTTCTCTTTTTCCATTGCAGAATCATAAACCAGCTCACCTGCATAACTGATCACCTCAACCTTCGACAAATCCGGAAACTTTTCAAAAGTCCCAGCAATCTCACGGTTAAAGTAAATAAAACTCTTTTGGGCCAAATAAAGATTATAATTAATCACAATCTGAGGAGCAGTCAACTCACCAAAAGAACTCGCATTCTTAAAAATATCCTGGGTAAACTCCTTTTGTTTTTCATTCACAAAAAGCGCCGATGCCAAAGCAAACAAAACCACAATAAGGAGACTGATCGTTACAACTAATTTGGATTTAAGTGAATGCATAAAAAAAGATTAACGAACGTCGGCGGCATAAATATACCCATCAATTCGGGGGTTAAAATGGACCGAATTCCGATAAGCAAACAAAGTTTCTGACTCAAACAAGGGAACGCCAACCACATCATCCTTTACTAAAATTTCCATCACTCGCTGAAGATCAAGTAAACGTTCCAATGGATTTAAATTCTGCTTGCTCTTTTCAATAAGAAGATCGACATTAGGATTATAATAATGATTCCCATTAAACGTCCCATATCCATCGGCAGGCGAATGAGCAATGGCTTCCAAAAAATCCAGTGCATCCCCAAGCTCTGAACGCCAGCCCAAATAATAAAAATCAGCGTCACCACCTAAAATCGCGGCCTGCAAATCAAAGTCACTCAACGGGTGAAGAACTGTATCCAAACCAATAAGACTTAATTGAGTTTTGACATATTGGCCAATAGCTTCAAGTGTTTCAGGATAATAAAAATTGACCTCAACTCGCTCAAAAGTGTTCTCAAGCACCGCATCAGCCAGATCCTGAGCTGCTTCCAAGTCATAAGGCATATTCTTAATATCGGGATTAAAGCCAAACACCCCACTGCTCACAAACTGTCCCACCGGATGGGCATAACCATAAGCCAAATCCACAAACACACTTGAATCAAACAAATGAGTCATTGCCTGACGTAACGACCGATCCTGAAATAAAGTATTTTTAAAATTGAACATCAAAAAATTGACCTCCAAACTCGGAATCGCTTGAACGGTAATTCCTTCGGTGTTGAATCCAATACAGTTTTCATTCTTTTGATACTGAGGTTTTAAAATACAAGCGGCTGTGGGCGGTAAGCCTGAAAGAAGATCAATATCCCCGGTTTCAAGAGCACGAATCCGCTCCTGACGATCAGGAATTGCTTGTAAAACAACCTTTTTATAGACCGGAACTATGCCCCAATAATCCGAGTTTCGCTCCAGAGTTACTGCGATTCCCGGCTGAAAATTAGTAATTTTATAAGGTCCTGTTCCAACCCATTCAAGAGTACCAAGCGGTTTCTCTGGCTCAATAAAGACCGTTGCCAATTTTGATAATAAAAGTGGGTCCGGAACAGAAGTCGTAATCAAGAGCCGATCATCCCCCGATGCTGAAACGGTCGAAATGGTTGATAACAAACTAGCCAAAGTTGAGTTTTTGGAAAAACGTGCCTTATCCAAACTTGCGACCACATCGGTCACCAAGAGTTTTTGACCATCATGAAATTGAACATTTGGACGCAAGCGAAATTCCCAAGTTTGAGGATCTAATAACCCCCAACTCACGGCTAATCCCGACTGAATTTCCAAGTTACGATCAGTTTTGACAATTCCTTCATAGACATCATTTAAAACATTCCGGGTCAGCGGGTCAAACTGAAGCGGATCAAGTCGCTCAGCCACATAGACATAACCAATTTTCAACTCCTCTTTTTCTTCATGATTCAGACCGTCTTGAAAAAAAACAGTATTGAATTCGTAAGACATCACATCACCAAAAAACAGCTGGACACCCAGGACCGCCAGGACCAGAACATAGAAAACCCAAAAAATTTTATACCCCTTTTTTTTCATAAGCAAAAAATCTATCAATTATAGCATAAATGAGACAAAATGAGTAGTGACTGACCCCACAAATATGATGAGTACCATCCTGCGAACCATTGGTGGAATTGGAAGTTTTATGTTCACCTTCTTCTGCTTTATGTTTCTGACCACCTCTCTTCGACCAGCACTAGAAATTGGGGTTTTTTGCCTTATCGTAAGTCAAATAGGTTTAGAAATCTGGCTTATTAAATTGAAAAAAACAAAAAAAAGCCTCCCATTAATGCTCATAATTCTCGCTTTTTTCCATCTCCTCTTCCGAGGAATAAATTTTTTCCTGCCAGAAGCACTTTTTGAGTCGTTACCACCGGAAAAAGTCGCTTATTTTGGGAAACATCTCGTCATTGGCTACAATAAACCCGAAGAACTCAAAAAAATCATCGAAAAAGGCGGCATTGGCGGGATCTACCTGACCAGAAAAAACATTGAAAACAAAACCGTTCCACAAATAGCTGAAGAAATTCAATCATTGCAAGCCATACAAAAAGCCCATGGGAGAGCCCCGCTTCTCGTTATGGCCGATCAAGAAGGTGGAGTAGTTGAGCACCTTTCCCCACCTTTACGGGTCAAAGAACCACTCAGCCAAAGCTCTCAAACCCCTGAAGTTTATGCAAAAGAACAAGCTATTGACCTTAAATCCCTCGGTATAAACATCAACCTTGCGCCGGTGGTCGATATTCAAGAAAACATCACCGTCACGAACGACCTCCTCAGTCATATCAGTACCCGTGCACTATCAAACGATCCTGAAAAAATAAGTCAGATGGCCACAAAATACTGCCAAACCCTCTTCATGGAAAAAATGTACTGCACACTCAAACATTTCCCAGGGCTCGGACGAGTCCACACCGATACGCATCTCTTCCCCGCCGACCTAAATATTCCACTTGAAGAGCTCAAAAAGCACGAATTCATACCATTCCAAAACATCATCAAAACCACTCCAACCCTTGTTATGGTCGGCCATGTCATTATTCCCGAAATCGACCACCTCCCTGCATCCGTTTCACCATCAATTATCAAAGGGATTCTTCGTGACAACCTAGGCTTTCAAGGCATTGTCATTACCGACGATATGAGCATGGGCGCCATTCAATTTTCAAACCAGGGTTTCAGTAAAAATCTGATTCAGAGTCTCAACGCCTCCACCGATCTCATTCTTATCAGTTACGACGCCCACCTCTACTACCAAGCCATACAAACCCTGGTTGGCCATCCATGGACCACCGAAGAGCTCGAAGTACTCGATGGAAGTCATGCACGTCTCGAAAAACTCATTTCAAGATTCACGCTTTAGTTCAGTAAAAACACTCCGCATATACTCATCGCCCGGATCCACTTTTCCTCGCCTTCCACCCTGAGGATGAAATCCATCCACTTGTTCATGAGAAAAAATTCCATGCCATTGAAGAATCGCTTGTGTTCCTTCGCCACGAGATAACATCGTAGTTTGAGAAATATCATCAGAAACAGGAATACCATAATACTGAACCAAAAACCGTACCACCTCAACCACCTTGAAAAACTGTTTATCACGATTTCGAGCACTCATCAAAAGGGATTCATGATTCCCGACAATTTCAATATTTATCCCCCAAGAGTTGCCGCCCGTTGCCCCTGCAGGAAAATCATCCACAGAATCAGTTAACTGATAAGCGGTTCCATCTTTATCAACCAGAAGCGGAACATACAGTTGCCGATTTTCCATATAAGCCAAGGCATCATCCATCGTGTCGGTGTCAGTAAAATGTAAAATAATTCCCGTCACTTCAGGAATTTTCCCTTGGCATTCATAATGTATTCGTTTTCCAAGAACCAAAGGACTTCCAGACAATCCCACCTGTACAGTATTACCATTTCTGCCACATTGTGTTGTCCCAACAAAAAAAACCCCATAAACAAGAAGAATGCCCCCCAAAATCAACAAAATTTTCAGAAAAATGTGTTGAAAACGAAGAGAGTAAGGATTCATAAAAATAACCTTAAAACCATCCCTACTTTTTCAAAATTGCCAAGAAAGCCTCCTGAGGCATATCTACTTTCCCCATCTTTTTCATCCGTTTTTTCCCAGCTTTCTGCTTTTTTAAAAGTTTATCCTTCCGAGTTCGATCCCCTCCATAAAGCTTCGCCGTCACATCTTTACGCAACGCACTAATGGTTTCCCTTGCCACAATTTTGCCACCAATCGCCGCTTGAAGTGCAATCTCAAATTGTGCCTTAGGAATAAGTTCTTTCAGTTTTTTTACCATATCACCCCCAATATAAAAAGCTTGGTCTCGATGAACAATAAGCGAAAGAGCTTCCACAATATCCCCGGCCACACGAATATCCATTTTTACCAAATTCCCTGGTCGATACTCCAAAAACTCGTAGTTCATTGAAGCGTAACCAGAACTAATACTTTTCAGACTGTCATAATAATCCATTACAATCGATGCCAACGGAATCTCAAAAATCAAAATCGTCCGTTTTTCGTCAATATACTGCATACTCTTATTAATCCCCCGTTTATCAAGCGTCAGCTGCATAATATTCCCAATATAATCTTTCGGAGTAAGAACTTCCACCTTCACCCAGGGTTCCCGAATTTCCTTGATAATTGCAGGATCAGGCATATCGTAAGGATTCGCCACAAATATCTCTTCACCACTCATCTTTACAGCAATATAAGAAACCGAGGGCGCCGTCACAATCAAACTCAGAGAGTATTCACGTTCTAACCGTTCCTGAACAATATCCAAGTGCAAAAGTCCCAAAAATCCACAACGGAATCCATGTCCCAAAGCCCCGGATTGTTCAGGTTCAAAGGTAAGAGCACTATCACTCAATTGAAGTTTTTGAAGAGCATCACGAAGAAGCGGATAATCATCGGAATCCACACAAAACACTGAAGCAAAAACAAACGGTTTTACGAGTTTATACCCGGCAAGCGGTTGAGCCTGAGAAGCCTCCATGGGCTCACTTCCGGCACGCCAAACCGTATCTCCAACCCGCGCATCAGCCACATTTCGCAAACCTGAAACCAAGTACCCCACTTCACCTGCCCGCAAACAATCAGCCGGTACATATTTAGGACGGAAATACCCAACCTCCAAAACCTCCAATTGGGTTTTATTATGAAGAAGATAAATCTTATCACCCCGTTTCATTTCACCGGACATTAAACGCAAATAAGAAACTACCCCGCGATACGGGTCGTACACGGAATCAAAAATAAGCGCTTTGGTCTCTGTTGTTGTGGTCGAAGGCTTTGGGGGTGGAACGCGTGAAATCACCGCTTCCAGAACCTTATCAATATTGGTTCCTTCCTTTGCAGAGATCGAGATAATTTCATCCCGGGGAATGCCTAAAACACTTTCAATTTCATGGGCACGTCGTTCAACATCAGCCGATGGAAGATCAATCTTATTCAATACCGGAATTAAGGTCAAATCATGCTCTAAAGCCAAATAACAGTTCGCGAGAGTTTGGGCTTCAATCCCCTGCGTTGCATCCACCACTAAAATTGCCCCCTCACATGCCGCTAAACTCCGTGAAACCTCATACGTAAAATCCACATGCCCTGGCGTATCAATCAAATTTAAAGTGTAATTTTTCCCTTGGAAATCCCAATTCATCCGAACAGGCTGAAGTTTAATCGTTATTCCACGTTCCTGCTCCAATTCCATAGTATCGAGCAACTGCTCATGTTTCATCTCCCGTTTCGAAACCGTTTGAGTAAATTCCAAAAAACGGTCAGCTAATGTCGATTTCCCGTGATCAATATGGGCAATAATACAGAAGTTACGAATATGATCGGTATCAATTCTCATGTACAATTTTTTTGAACAACTAATATTTTGAACAGACCAATACTAGCAAAGATTGAAAAAACAGGCAATTTAAGCTATAATGAAGAGATAATTTGAGGAAAAACTATGCAATTCAAAGTTCCCCAAGACGTACAACGCGAAGATCACATCGTTGGGCCATTAACCCTCAAACAGCTCATCACCTGTGGAATTGGAGGCGGAATAGCTTATGCCATATATGTCCTTCTTGCCAAAAACTATATTTGGATCACTTGGTTCCCACCGGTGGCAATCGTCACCATTGTCACCCTTGCTTTTGCATTTGTACGACCACTTGACCTCTCATTTCCCAAATACCTCCTCTGCCTCATCGAACACGCGCTCATCCCCCAAAAACGATACTGGATTCAATCAAGTGCAGAAGTAAAACATCCACTCACCAGCGCAACCGCCACCCAAAATAAAACCAATCAAAAAGCAGCAGATAAAGCTGAGAATCGTGCTGATAAAGAAAAAACACTCGACGAAATCACGAAAATTCTCGATAGCCATTAAAATCCACCTATGCCAGAACAAGAAAACTCCGTCAAACAAAGCAAAACAAAAAAAACACCCGAGTTCAGTACTCAAGTGTACCTCAAAATCTCAGAAATTCGAGATAACACCGTTGTACTCAAAAACGGTGGTTTACGCAGCGTAATTCTCGTTTCAAGCATCAACTTCAACCTCAAATCTGAAGAAGAACAAAATGCCATCATCTATTCCTACCAAGGCTTCCTCAATACCCTGGAATTCCCAATTCAAATCGTTGTCCGTTCAAAAAAACTGGATATCGACGATTACCTCGATAAGCTCAAAAAACTTGGAGAAAAACAGACGAATCCCCTCCTCCAAAAACAAACTTTCGAGTATGTGGAATACATCGCCAAACTCGTTGAATATGCTGACATTATGGAAAAAGAGTTCTTTGTGATCGTTCCTTACGACCCTTACCGTTCTCAGAAAACCAACATGATCCAAAAATTCCTCCAAAATATCAGTCCCAAAGATACCTATGAAAACGTCAAAAAACGTCGCGAAGAGTTCGAACAACTCAAAAAAGGACTCAATCAACGGGTAAATACCGTGAAAGTCGGTCTTGAAAATTGCGGCCTCAAAACAGAAGAATTATCAACTAAACAACTCATAGAGCTTTTCTATAACATTTATAACCCAACCGCCGCTCGTTACCAGAAAATGAAGGATGTTGAGCAAATCAATATTGCCAATGATGATGTTGATCGAGCACTCGATCAAAAATAGTTTTTGAATTAAAATTTATGGCAAATTCTAACGGTATGAACAATGTAAGCGTTGGAGCTTCCAATTCTTTGAATCTAGAAAAATACTTCCAACTCTCGTTTCAAGAAGCTAAAAAAGGTATCACACAAAAACATGGAGGACCTTTTGGTGCCGTTATTATTCACAAGGGAAAAATCATCGCTTCTGCCCACAACACCGTCCTCAAAGATAACGATCCCACTTGTCACGCCGAAGTAAACGCAATACGTAAAGCCTGCAAAAAACTCAAACAACCCCATTTAGAAGACAGTATTCTCATTGCCAGCTCTGAACCATGTCCAATGTGTTTAACAACTTCGTATTGGGCGCAAATCAAACAAATCTACTTCGCCGTACCTCAAAGTGTTGCCGCCAAAGTAGGTTTTAGTGACAGTTTTATTTACCAAGATCTCAAAAAAGTTCCCAGCAAACGAGAGGTACACGTCTATTGGACACCTCAATACCAAAAAGACGGAGAAAAAATATTTACCGAATGGCGACAAAAGAACGGTAAACTGTACTAGTACATCGAACATATAACAAAATGACACACATCTTACGCGGTCATTTTTTCAAGTACTTAAAAAGCACTGTCTTGGCGACGCCCTACTTTTCCAACACTTATAGCGTCAGTAACATCGGCGAAGAGTGGCTTAACTTCTGTGTTCGGGATGGGAACAGGTGTACCTCACTCTCTAGAGTCACCAAGACAGTGCCGTTTAACACTGTCAGGATTGGCCTAATAATTCACGTAAGATTCACTAATGTGAATGTCTACTCAAAGCTAGTTAAAAGTTAAATAAAGAGTTTAAAATAAGTCAATGGTCTGTTAGTACTTCTCGGCTGAATGTATCACTACACGTACACCTGAAGCCTATCAACCTCGTAGTCTACGAGGAGACTCATAGGGAAATCTAATCTTGAGCAGAGTTTCCCACTTAGATGCTTTCAGCGGTTATCTCTTCCGAACATAGCTACTCTGCAGTGCCTTTGACAAGACAACAGATACACTAGAGGTTCGTTCATCCCGGTCCTCTCGTACTAGGGATAAGTTCTCTCAAATTTCCTGCGACCATGGAGGGTAGAGGCCGACCTGTCTCACGACGGTCTGAAC
>CAZUXI010000003.1:291296-337822 GCA_964624115.1 uncultured Candidatus Peribacteria bacterium | reverse complement strand
CCCACCATCAAACATCTCTCCGAAATGGAGGAATTTTTGTTTTGCGCGAGAAACGCTTGTTTACTGTATGAGTTAGCGATTTTATTGAGGTGTGAGCGGTTCGAACTTTGGGGAGACCATTTGGTCAATTTGTTAGCGTTTAGAAAATTTTGTGGCTTAGATTGGAGGGAATATACCTTTTGGTTCGTGGTTCGAACGTCAGGTGAATATTTATTGAAAAGGGTTCTTGTGAAAGATTGTAGAAGCGATATAATATAACCAAGTTTTACCAGCCAATTATGACAACCACAAAAACAATCGGAGCCAAAATTAAAGCTTGGAGGGCTATAAAGGATTTAACCCAAGACGAACTAGCCAAGAAGGCCGATTTGCCCTATCCAACGCTTGTTAAAATAGAATCGGATGCTGTTCAGAATCCATCTATTGATACGGTTACGAAAATTGCGGCTGGATTGGGAATCAGTGTTGATGACTTAATAAAATAAACCTATGAGCACCAAAGTAAGTAAAGACAATAAAATTAAGTTTATCGATCTTTTTGCGGGGATTGGCGGTTTTCATTTGGCTTTCAATAGGGCTGGGGCAAAGTGTGTCTTTGTCAGCGAATGGGACGAGCATGCACGAAAAACTTATGAGCACAATTTTATAAAAACAGACCCTGAACTTTTTGAGCAAGGCTTGTTCGCCAAAGGAAAAAATCTGTTTGCGGGAGATATTACAAAAGTAAATGCCAAAGATATTCCAGATTTTGATGTTGTTTGTGGAGGCTTCCCATGTCAGCCATTCTCACAAGCTGGCTTCAAAAAAGGTTTTTCCGACACACGCGGAACCCTTTTTCACGATATTGTAAGGATTATCAAGGAAAAAAAGCCGGCGGCGTTCTTCCTTGAAAATGTGCGACATCTTTTGAATCATGATGATGGTAAGACATTTGAAGTGATTAAAAAAGCTATTACCGAGGAATTGGGATATTCATTTCATTATAAAATAGTTAAGGCTTCCGACTATGGGCTGCCTCAGCATAGACCGAGATTATTTATGGTTGGATTTAAAAATCCAAAAATTAAGTTTGAATTTCCCGAGCCAATAAAGTTAGAAAAGACAATGTCTGATATTTGGGGTGCTCCTTGTCAGAAAAAGATAGGCTATACGCTGCGTGTAGGAGGGCGTGGGTCGGGTCTACATGACCGCAGGAACTGGGATACTTATTTAGTAAACGGCAAAGCGAGGCGCTTATCGTCATTTGAGGGCAAAAAGTTAATGGGCTTTCCGGATGATTTTGAATTTCCTGTTACTGAAACGCAAGCCATGAAGCAGCTCGGCAACGCGGTGGCGGTCGATGCGATTTACATGGTCGCGCAACAAATCGTTAACTCACTTAAAAAATATGATTAAAGGTAACAAAGGAGAATGGAGCGAATTTTACGCTTTCATAAAAATCATCGTTGATAAAAAACTCATCGGAGCCGATGAAGATTTGAAGAAAATCGAATCGATCGTTTTTCCTGTTTTGAAAATAATCCGTGAAGATTCCACTGGCAAATCGGAGTATGAATTGCAGGAAAATGACGACGTAGCACTTTTACCGCCGAACGGGCAAAGAACGATCATCGACTGTTCCGATTTGAAAGGCAAGGTGGTTGAAATATTCGAAGCGATAAAAAAAGCCGATAAAACTTTTGACATTCCAATGGCGGACAATATTTTTGCAAAACTGCAGGTTCATTCGCTGAACGCAGGCAATTCGCAAAAGGAAGATTTGATTTTGAAGATTCACGATCACACGATCAATCGCGACCATGAAATCGGTTTCAGCATCAAATCGCGTCTCGGTTCTCCCGCAACATTGCTGAACGCTTCATCTGCGACGAACTTTACTTACAAAGTCGATGGATTGGATTCGGGATTGATAAAAAAAATCAACAAAATCGACACCAAAGCCAAGATCAGAGAAAGAATAAGCGCAATTGCTGAAGCTGGAGGCAAGCTTAAATTTCATGCGATTGACTCGAAAATTTTCGAAAAGAATTTGCGCAAAATTGATACGGTAATGCCTGAGATAATGGCCGAGGTACTTTTGGCTTATTTCTCGGATTACGGCGCTGATTTTCCGACGTTGATTCAACACCTCGAAACATCGGGCACAAAGATTTTAACTTTTAATTTATCTTCGGAAGACATCGCTTATAAAATAAAATCATTGTTGAACAATTCTGCTCTCGGGATGGTTCCCGCGAGCGCTTGGGACGGCAATTTGAGAGCGCACGGCGGAGTTATTGTTGTTCGCGAGGACGGGGAAATCGTTTGTTATCACCTGTACAATGCCGAATCATTCCGCAATTATCTTTTTAATAACACCAAGTTGGATTCTCCGAGCGCAACCAGACACGGTTACGGTGGATTGTATGTCGAAAACGGAGAAACTTTTTTCAAGCTGAATCTTCAAATCAGGTTTACTAAATGATTATGGCGGACAAATTCTCCAAACAAAAGCGCAGTGAAATAATGTCGAAAGTGCGAAATAAGGACAGTAAGATCGAGATTTTATTGCGCAAAGAATTATGGAGAAACGGCTTCCGTTACCGAAAAAATTCAACCAAGTATTTCGGAAAGCCTGACATCGTTCTGCCGAAGCATAAAACCGTAATATTCGTAGATTCTTGTTTTTGGCACGGCTGCAAAAAGCACGGCTCCATGCCTCAAACCCGTAGGGAGTTTTGGGAGAATAAAATTAACCGAAACAAATCGCGGGACAAAGAGGTCTCACGTTTTTATAAAAAAGAAGGCTGGAATATTATCAGAATTTGGGAACATGATATTTATGGAAATGTGACCAAAGTATTTTCGAGGCTATTAATTGAAATCAAAAAGCATGGAAGATAATTTATTACCAAATTCATTGGGAAACGATATCTCAAATCCTTTTCCTTTCCCTGAGGAAGATGAGCTTTGTGAAAGATTGGATCAGTTTTATAGTACCTCGGAAGTTCGTTTAGATGTTCCAGCGTCGGAAATTTTTCGTGGAGCGTTAAGAGTCATGAGAAAGGACAACAGCTCAAGTAATCCTGATTGGATGTCACAATCGGCTCATTCCTTGAGAGAAGTGTTGTATCAATTCTTTAAAGAAAATAAAAAATTAAATGAAACCTTCGAACAATACGGGTCAACTTATGACCAGAAAAAGAGAGCTGAAATTGTTGGGAGATATTACAATTTGGTTACGAATATCGCCCATCATAATTTTTCGGAAGCATCAAAAAGTTCTTTGATTGGCGGTTCGAAACAGAATCCGATCGCTATCACTGAAACGATTTTTGGAGAATTGGTTTTGCAGTTCGGAAAAGTCTTATACGAGGTCTTAAGAAGGCAGTTGGATGCACACAATGAAATTGATCAAATATTATGCAGTGCGCTTGAGTACGTTACAACAGAAAGTGTTAAGCGATTACTAAGCCTTAATCCTGATGCGAAACAATATTTTTTCACCAAAGCGGATGGTAAATGGTTGATTTGGCTTTGGGATAACGGATTCCTTGATGTCATAAAAGAAAAATCGAGCGACCCGACACGATACGGCTATCGTACGCCTGAATTGAATTATCTTGTTCGAATGGCTGAAACGATGCCGAAAGACGTTGTCGACATAATGCTAGCCGTGGATACATCGAAAGATAATTTCAATCCGGAGGTGATAGACCAGTTTTTACGTATTTGCGGTTCATTGCCAGCAAACGAATTGGCGAGAATGGTCGAGAAAATCAAAACAGATAAATGGGTGCAATCTATGAGCGTCTTCAACGAATGGGGCTTTGAATACGAAAAAATGTTTGAATCCTTGAAAACAAACAATGACGAAAAGGGCTTATTGACACTGGCCGATGCAGTGCTGGCAGTTAAAAATAAAGATGATTACAAGAAAAATGCCAACGGTTATCTTTTTGACAATCCCTTTTATTTCAAGGATTTGTCTTACGCCAAAGTTTTCGAACATCTAGCGGATATCGAGGCAAAGAATGTTGTGGAAGCACTAAAATTGGTATGTGGAAAGCTTGCAGAAACGGTTAAGCTGGCTGAAGTGGATGGTGACGGCATTTTTGAATACGAAGACATCTTCCGTCTTTACGATACGGATTTATTCACATTAAACCTGAATCAACAGAGGCATCTTTCCGATCGTGAAAACGCCAAAGATTTGATTGTCTGCACAAAAATACTCTGCGAGAGAGTGTTTGGAGCAAACTGCAACGAAACCGAGCACATCAATGAACAATTTGAAAAAATCATACTTCAAATTCCAGAAAATCAATCGATCTGGAAGCTGAAACTTTATATTCTCGGTCTTTGTCCCACGGCTTTTAGCGAAAAGCTCAAAATGGCGTTTTCGAGGCTGTTTGATGTCATGAAATCAGGGAAACATTATCACGAGATTGAATCTGGCACCGAGTATAAAAAAGCCTTGAAAAAGTCTTTTGGTTCGATGGGCGCAGATTATCAACGCCAATATGTAGCAAACGTTTTTGAATATTTCGGTAAACCCAATGAAGATAAGCGAGTGGAAAGTTGGTATAAACGCGATGGCTGGCAAATTTTGTCCAGTGTATGCGAATATTTGACTGAGGGTGAAAAGGAAAAATGCGAGACGATATTCGGCAAAAAGTGTGATGATAAATTTGAACCCGAAACGTCAATAGGCCATATGCGCGGAGGAGCCGTTGTTCCCAAAGGCGCCATCTCACAAGACGAATTTGGCAAACTTGAAATACCCGTTATAGTTGAAAAATTGAAGAATGAGTGGCAACCAGCGCTACTGGCAAAACAAAATTCGCATGAGGATTTTCTTAATCCATTGAATGCGGAAGGTGTTGGGTCTCAACTGCGCGCAGATATCGCCAAAAGATTGGCTGATTATGTCGCCAATTCAAAATTATTTTTTCAAAGAGATGCTCTTGACGAACATTATTCATATTCCTTTTTCAGAGGCGTTCAAGAAGCCATTCGTGAAGATAGGTTGCAGGCGGATGTCGTTCAATGGTGCGAATTGATCGACACTTTAGTTTTAATGGCGGATTCAGGGAAGTCCACCGCTTTTGATTCTCAAAAGCGCGATCGGGAAACCTATGATGCGTGGCTCGCTAATTGGACTGGTGTTTTGTCCGCGATAAGTGATGTTTTACAAGAATTGCTTAGTGAAAAACAAGGACGAATTCCGCTGAATTTCGACGAACACCGCGATAAACTTCTTAACATTAATGAATTTCTACTCTCATATCACGATCCCGAACCGAAGGACGAAGAGTTGGAAACCGCAAAATCCAAAACCAGATTGGCGGGCGAAAAGGAGGAATATTTGGTGACAGATCCGTTTACAATGGCCATCAATTCGGTACGAGGCAGAGCGTTCCAGTCTTTTGTAATGTTTGTATATCAGGACGGCAAAAAATTCGCCAAAACAGATAAAATCAAAATTAATGAAGACGTTAAAGCTCTGTATGAAAAAGCTCTAAAAGCCGAGAATACTCGCGCAATAATGTTTATGTTCGGGCATTATATCGCTACATTCTACTTTAGAGATCGAGATTGGATTTGCGGTTTATTGCCTCAAATGTTCCCGCAAGAGTCGGAAATGCGTCATTTGTATCTTGCTTCTTGGGAGGGCTATCTTGCAAACAATTTGTACGAAGAGCTTTTCTTTGACCCAAAAATACAAGCTCTGTATGAACGAGGGCTGTCTTTGGTTGGAGATGAAGATAAAACACGAAGACATTTTAAGGAACCTGACGAGGGACTTGCTATACACCTTGCCTTGGCCTTCATGTGCTATTGTCCGAAGTTTGGTTTTGATGATCCTTTATTCAAGAAATTCTGGGAGAAAGGTGCGGACGTTGAAAGACAGGCTGAATTTGTCAGCTTTATAGGACGTATGTTTGTTTCTGGCGATAATGCACAAGCCAAGGAGTTGCTGGCCAAAAACGCTCAATGCAAGCAGAGATTGATTGATTTTTGGGAATGGGCGGTTACAAATCATGATGATGGCAGAATATTCGCTGATTTCGGTTTTTGGATGAATATGGATAAAAAAGTTTTTGATTCCTCATGGCTGGCTAAAATGGCCAAAAAAACTCTTGAAAAGACCACAGGATTTTTGGAATGGGATTATGCTCTTGTAAAAAGCATCGCCGAACTGGCCAAGGTCAATCCCAAGGACACCTTTGACATTGTCCGTTTACACTTGCTGGAAGGCGGTATTCGAGGCGGAAAGATGCGTTTGCCGTTTATGTACGATGATGAGTGGGTCGAAGCCTTGACGATTCTATACTCAAATCAAGATACAAAAAATGCCACCTATACTCTGATTGATTCGCTTGTCCGCGAAGGTGGCAGTACTTTCTGGAAATTTAAGAAAGTTATTGAGTAAAATCGGTTCTAACAACTTCAACCAGTCCGCTATCATCGGGTACTTTGCCAACCGCTGATTTCACCTCCTCCACAAACTCTTCCATCATAGCCGTATTATTCTTCAACCAAATGTACCAAAACAAGAATAATTCATCGGAAAGTCGCCAATGCACCCTAAGCCACACCTCCATCTCCGAATCCAAAATGCTTGAAATTTGCTTAGAATCAGTCTTTTCTTCTTTCGGTTCATGTGCTAAATATTCCTCAACAGTCATCCTTTTCTTTACTAACCCTTTGGTTTCCGGTTCGAATCTTGCGTAGGAGCCCCCACCAATCTTCGCACGATGCTGCACTTGCGCTTTGCAGGTGCTACGATTCGCGTGGCCAGTTTGTAGGGATGGTTGGGCCGGGTAATGTATTTTTTTATCACTTTGCGATATGGAAATTAAAGATTCGAATGGAACAATACTCAATACAGGAGATAGTGTTCAGGTTATTAAAGACCTTAAGGTAGGTGGCTCTTCCATGGTACTGAAACGCGGAGACGTTATTAAAAATATCCGGATTGTAGAAGATGAAGACGGGGTTGAATGCCGGATCGGAAAGGCTACAATTGTGCTCAAACCGGAGTTTTTGAAGAAGAGGTGATCCTTGCTTTTGAAACTTACTTGCTTTTGTCTTGTGGATCTTTTTTAGGCCCGAATTTTCCGAATTCGTAATCGAAACCAATGTTGACGAGATCACCAAAGACGTAATGCCATTGCCCTTCAACTGCCTTTTTTAAAACTGTCCAACGTCCTTCATTCTGAAATCGGCGCATGTCGTAAACAAAGCGAGCAGAGTTGAGCATGCGGAATTTGGTTTTGGCGGCAGCTTCTTTGCCAAACTGAAGATCTTCACCAAATTTCATCTGTTTAAAGCCACCAAGTTTTTGAAAAAGATCACGAGTTACAAACATACCTGCTCCAACAATCAGCGGGCGTGAGGTGTATTGTGCGATAGCACCGTGCTGATTTACTGCCCATACCGCCAGACGATCGTACCATTTATTGCTATCGGGCACCGCATAACATCCACCAATTTCAAGTTCTCTGCTCCGTAATTCATCGAGTCCTTCATCTACAAAGGTCCGATTGATCTGACTATCGGCATCTAAAAAGATAAGGTCGTCACCTTCAGCTGCGGCTGCTCCGTCATTCCTGGCATATGATACCGATTTTCCCGCCTTAACCATTTTAAAATTCAGATCGGGGTTTTGGGCACCAAATTGTTGGGCGTACTCTATGGTGCCATCGTCACTGCCGCTATCAGATACGATAACTTCAACTCGATTGCGGTTAAAGTTACTGGCTCTTACGTTTTCAAGCAAACGAGGTAAATAGTTTCTTTCACGATAAGTTGGAATAATAATGCTGGCGAAACGGTGTTGTAAGGCATTAATTTTTCGATCTCGACTGGATTTGACAATGATATTATTAAAATCTTCAGGCGGATGAGGATGTTCAATTTTTGTCATAATATTTGGGATATTTTGAGGTTTCAAGGTACTCTTTTTTTCGTATTCGTCAACTCGGAAGCGCTTTTTGAGGGTTTGAAGCGAGGATAATATTGTTCTTGGCTTTGACCTGTGGTATGATGGACATGTATTTCGCAGTAATGCATTGAAAAAGCCCCCCCTGACCTTCACAAGACCACTTCAAATCGTTCTCTCATCACTCCTTTTGATTCCTCAATTGGTTTTTGCTGATTCGGTTTGTTCTCTCAATGGGGAAGTTATTCCGTGTGATGTGTTTTGGAATGATATCGGGAGTCGGATTGTTCCTTTTGTGATAGGGTTTGGCTTTTTAGGCCTCTTAGCGACTATTTTTTGGTTGGCTATGATTATCCATGCGATTGGCAGCCCGATTGAGAACAAGGTGGTTTGGATCATTATTCTCTTTCTTACGGGTTTTCTTGGCGCCATCGTTTATTATGTGATTATTAAACGCCCCATGAATAAAGCGAAAATCAATGATTTTGGACCGGTGGCTCCTCCTGGCCATAACACTCCGAATACTCCTCCTCCCCAATCTCCTGTATTTAAATAATTGAAATTAAAAAACACGTGAAACTCCTCAAGAAACGAAAAAGAAACTTTGCATTTATAGACGCTCAGAACCTTCATATCGGCATTCAATCTCAACACTGGAACCTTGATTTTCAAAAGTTCCGGATGTTTTTGAAACACCGTTATGGAGTAGAAAAAGCCCTCATCTTCATTGGATTTATTCCGGGAAATGAACTGCTTTATTCTGCGCTTGAAAAGGCTGGTTACGTCCTGGTGTATAAACCAACGGTTGAACACCAAGGACTGGTTAAAGGGAACTGTGACGCTGAGCTTGTCCTTTCCTGTATGAAAGAGCTCGATAATTTTGACCAGGCCGTGATTGTGTCTGGTGACGGTGATTTTCACTGCCTCATCGAGTATTTAGCTCAGAAGAAAAAACTTCTTAAAATTGGCATTCCGAACAAGAACTGCTCTTCTTCACTTCTGAAGGATTATTCAAAATATTTCTTTTATGTGAGCGATTTTAGAAAACAGTTGAGTTATTTGGTGAAACGCGTTTTGGTAACACAACACCAAGTTAAGGTTTTAATGTAAACTTTCAGGTGAATAATGTTTGACCTATGTCACCAAAAGCCCCACAGGTTATGTGAGGCTTTTGGTGGATTTTTATGTCCTTAGGTTCAGAAAAGTACTCCTTACATTTTGCCTTTGAAGAGCAGGTGATCCAAGGAGACTTTTGAGGATCCGGCGGTCATAAGAACAAAAAGTGCTCCGAGGAGTGCAAGAACGTATTCAAATCCACCTTTTGCCATACTGAAACCGTATGGTAAATGGACTACCAAAAGAGCTAGGAGCATTGCAATCATCAGTGGAATCGTTGCCAGACGAGTTACGAGGCCTAGAATTAAGAGTGCGCCACAAATGAGCTCAGAAAGTGCGAGGACCCAGCCCATCAATTCAGGGGCAGGGAAATTCATGCCGGTTAACATGCCTTGAATCATTCCAATATTTTGGACTTTTTCGAGGCCGTGGAGGAAAAATACGAAACCAATCACAACTCGAAGGACGAGGTGGCTCACTTCGTGAAGTTTATTAAAATCGGTCATTTTCATATTTCTTTTGGTTTAAAAAATAGTTACTGCGATTATAGAATGCTTATATAAAAAAAACTAGCGTTCAACAAGAATCTTGGAGGGTTGAAGAAAAATATTAACTTTCTTTTTTGATTAGTTTTTCCAAATCACCACTCAAAAACATCTCCTGAAGAATATCTGAGCCGCCAATAAATTCTCCGTTGATGAATATTTGGGGTATAGTTGGCCAATCGGTGTACTCCTTAATCCCCTGACGCATTTCAGGATCCTCCAATATATTATATGCTTCGTAGTCCTGGTTCATTTGTTTCATTATGTTCACCACCAATGCAGAAAATCCACACATAGGTTCATCTTTTTCTCCTTTCATAAAAACAAAAACCGGATTTTCAGAAATAAGTTTTTCAATTTTTTTGGTTAGTTCGGGTGTTGTTGGCATAGAAGTAAAGCAAAATTATTTGGATACGGTTTTGAGTTTTATGGCGTGGAGTTCACCTGAATTCAAGAGATCGGTCAGTGCTTTATAAACCAGCTGGTGCTGGTGTACAAGCGACAGATTTTTAAACGCTGATGATTTTATTTCTATAATTACATGAACTCCGTCGTGTTTGTAATCATTGAGATTGGTTTCAGCATCAGGGAAAGCTTTAAGGAGACGTTGTTGGATTTGATCGATGAGGTTCATTGGTTGAAGTATTTGAATGATTGAGGTCTGGAGAAGTAATTGATGTCGAAGGAACTTCTGGGGTTAAGGTATTTAAGTTTTCAGTGGGTGTCGAAATTTCCTCACCGTCTTTTATACCATAGTATTTGGCAATTATTTTTGCATAATTACGTATCTCAGGTTTTTGGTTATTAAGCATATAATCAAAAACCATTCGTGCCATTTCTTTTCGTTTGATATTTCGGCTGCTACGGAAAATTTTGTCACCATAGCCACCAATAGCACCATATTCATAGCCAGTTGTCACTTCGTCAACATAACGATGTACTGGATTGATGAATGGTAGTTTTTCGTTCATATTCGTAGGCTTTTTGAGTCCGGCACTTACAAACATAGCAACAGCTTCATCGTAAGTGATTTTATCGAATGGACGCGCGTAAATATCTTTTACGATACCATGCTTGTAGGCCGTATAGAATTCACGGGAAGCAAAACTGGTGGCTTGATCCAATCCGGCTGTGTTCAAAGGGAGATCTTCAAAAATGAACCCATCGGTAGGAACTGGTGGAGTATCCTCGACGGTAATACAGTTTGAAACGAGTACAACTTTTAATACTTCGAGTCTTGTTGCTTCTCGGTCTGGTTCAAAGTTCCAGATTCCGGTTTGGAATACTGATTCTTGTCGACCGGTTGAATGGTTTCCTGTTCCACTAGCGATGTAATCACCATCTTTGATGATTTTTGAGGTACGAAGCATATCAACAAAAGGGTATGACCAATCGTCTTTTTGTTCGTCATCGAAGGCGAGTTTTCGATCGGGGTCATGTTTGAGACATGAGGTTGGTTTTACGGAACAAGAGTCCGGCTTATTTTCAAAACCACTCATATCAGGTATTGGTTCATGAATAGGTGCTTCTGAGATAAACTTTTGGTTGAAGATATCAACACGTTCGATATAGCCATGAATTTTCGGATTTGGATTGTAGGCCATAAAGCGAACAAAAAGTTTGGCAAAATCGCGGCGTTCAATGAGTTCGTTTGGATCAATATCCACGCCATCAAGAATTCCGTTATTCTTTGAGAACTCCATAGTACCTGTATACCAAGGACCGTTACTGGTGTTGTAACCATCCGGTATGGCGTTTGCAGCGCGTAAACCGATAGCATTTACCTCTGACAATGGTGCAAGTTCAAAAGGGCGAGCACTTCCATCTGAGAAACCTTTAACGATTCCGTATTTGTAAGCGGTGTAAAAGGCACGAGAAGCAAAGTTGAGCGCTTCATCTGAAGGATCAACATCGATTGGCAGGTCACTGAATCTGAAGCCATCTTGTGGAATCGGTGCGGTATCTTCAACAGGAATACAGTTTGAAACAAGCGCCACTTTAACGACTTCAAGTCGGCTTACATTGCGGTTAGGCTGGTATTCCCAAACTCCCTCCTGAAACTTCCCTTGTTGTTTTCCTGTCGAATGGTTACCGGTTCCACTCACTACGTAATCACCTTCGTTTATAATCTTGGTATTTTTGAGGGTAATGATAAATGGGTTGGCATCATCATTGAGAGCAAGATCGTTAAATTGGATTTCACGTTGTGGGTTCAGTTCCAAACAAGCATCAGAATTAAATTGAGGGATGTATGGTCTGCAAAGGCTTTCTTGATTATCGCGCACATTGGTTTGCCCGTCGTCGAATAGTTTTACCACTGGATCATTTGAACTCGAGCCACCACCACCACCACTTCCCCCTGTCTTGGTTGTGCTTTGTGTATTGATGGTTGCGGAAGCATCGAGTGAGGTTCCTTCATCATCAACGGCGGTAACTTCATTGAGCACCACTGAATTGGTATTGATAGATGAAACGGCCTTAAAAGTTATTGTTGCTGTCTGGGCAGGCGCCAGGTTTGGGATGGTAATAATAAATCCTCCAGGGATGAGTTGTCCTTCGTCACCGTCTGCGATATCGGTAAGAGGCGCTGCATTGAGGGTAAGTGTCCCACCAACTGATGTGAGACCTGGGGGAAGGGTATCTTCAAGAATGAGATTCGTTGAGGAACCGGGACCGGTGTTTTGAACGGTAATAGTGAACGTGGTTTGTTCGTTTGGCTTAAGGCTTGTTGGATTGGCAGATTTGTTCAGGGTGAGAATTGGCCCGACGACCGGGATAGATGTAGTGCCAGTCCCAGGATTTCCGCCCTGGGTCCCTGGAATGATGGTGGCAAGGTTGGTAATGATAGTTCCATTGGTTGTTCCAACAGCAACCTGCGCTTGATAGACAATGGTTTGCGTGTCGTTTGGTCCACCAGCGGCATCAAGAGCGATATTTTGAATATCAAGAAGTCCTTTGAGATAAGCACCAGCAGGTGCAGGAAGTGAATTATCTGCTGCGAGTGGTGGAATGCTGATGACAGTGAAATTGGTCAGGTTGGTTGGAATGTCATCAAGAACCTGAACACCGGTTGCATCACTGTTTCCAGTATTATTGATGGTCACTGTGTA
The DNA here is from genome assembly GCA_964624115.1 of uncultured Candidatus Peribacteria bacterium. Classification (GTDB taxonomy): domain Bacteria; phylum Patescibacteriota; class Gracilibacteria; order UBA1369; family UBA1369; genus CAZUXI01. The sequence goes on along the minus strand of CAZUXI010000003.1, from coordinate 325,124 downwards.
TTGGACAAGATCACCAACTTCAAGATTTCCACCATTTAGATCAACAATATCTTTTGTTGAAGTACTGAGATTTGGTCTGGTCACGGTAATATTATTTTGAACATTTACCAGGTAGTCGTTTTCAGCACCACCTGGATCCAATGGATCACCGGTGCGTTCGTTACTGAGTGTATTTCCTGGAATTCGGTCAGTGATGGTGCCGGGAACTCCGGTCCATTCAGTGTCGATATCATTGGTGAGAACCGTCGCCTCTGGTGTTGAGAGGTCGATTTCTACATCATAAGTAAACTGTGCAGGTGAACCGACAAGAACTGTCCCATCGAGTTGAGCGTAGGTAAAATGAACGACAGGGAAATTGGTGATATCTACCGTCGGTGTTGGACCGCTGATAACCGTAATATTTCCATCATAGGTCACCCCGGCAGGGAGAGTATCGGTAAGATCGACATCGAAAGCTGTTACATCTCCTGCGGATGGATGGTAGGTCGAAACAGTATAGGTTATCGTGTCACCATTGGTATAGGGTGTTGTTTTTGTGGTGGTGAGATCAGGTTCATTGATGGTAATTACTGGCGCAGAAGCAGGGCCAACAACCGTTCCGTTGTAATCAACATTTGCGGTATTTACCTTCGTATCAGCTTCGTTGTTATCACTTGTATTGAGAACAACCGCATCGTATTCAACGATAATTGTCTCTAGGAGCGCACCGTTATTATTATTGTTTTCGACATCTCCAAAATTAAATTCGAGGTTTTGTGGTGTTGCTGCACCAATTGTTAATGATGCAGGTGTTTCGAGTGGATTTTCAGGAGTACCGTTCCATGAAACATCACCAGGGTTATTCGTGCTGATCACCGCAGAGTTCGGAATATAGGCGAGACCAGCAGGGAGTGAGTCGGTTATTTTTACTGATGGGGAGGTTCCCTCCACAACTTCAGCAGTAATCCGATAAGGAATGATGTCACCTACAGTTTTTTCGGTCACGAGATCTCTGAGTTCTTTGGTAATTCCACCAGTAAAAGGAACGGTAATGGTTGCGTCATCATTCGTACTGTTGCTTCTTTCATCTGGGTTTACACCTGGTGCTGAGTCATAGTCGATATTCGCGGTATTTGTAATGATCTGATTTGGATTTACTCCGCCACTCAGTGTGACTTGGAATTGGAGGGTAAAGCTTCCACCTGGATCTAATTGGAGATAGGATGGAACACCAGTGGTGGTATTATTCCAGGTAAAACTACTTGGCCCTGTAAAAAATGTACCGGTACCTTCTGCCGCTTCATCCACGACACCATCACCATTATTATCGAGACCATCGGTCAAGAAGTTGGTATCAACAATAAGGTCTGAAGGAACAGTATCCGTCAGGTTGAGATCAAATGCAGGTCCTGAACCGACGTTATTCACCACAATTGTAAATACTGCAAGATCTCCACCATCTGCAGTAATTGGTAAAACTGATTTACTGATGGTTAGTGACGGTTCAACGATTTCTACCGACTCGGTATCTGTACTGTAGGTGGTCCCACCGATGATGGTGCTTGCGGTATTATTGAAAGGATTTCCTGCCGTTGAATTTGCAACATTATCTCGAACAATCGCATGAATTTCTACAACCATATTTTCAATATCTCCATCAGGTGGATTGGTAACGTCACCAAAATCGAATTCGATGGTATCATCAATCCCATCAGCTGCTAAGAGGTCAGAAATAGTGATGTTTGGAGCAAGAGTATGTCCAACTCCGTCATCGTTTACGAGTGATCCTGAGATGATTTCAAGTCCAGGGAGTTGTTGATCACGGATTCTGAAGTCGATACTCGTAGACTCTGGTATTCCAACCGTTACCTGGTATGTGACTTCTTCCCCAATTGCCAGATCGTTTAAGACTGGGTTGAATTGGCCTGTACCAGTTTGGAGTGGGGGGAAACTGGTGTTGGTTACGGTCTTACTTGTTGCAACGTTATCAACAGTGAAATTAACATTTCCACTATCACTGTACGAACGTTCGTCGGGATTTAAATCAACCGAAGTTGAATCCCAATCGAGATTCGCCGTGTTGGTTACGATTTGGTCCGGCGCTACTCCATTTCCTACTGTTACATAGAAAGAAAATGTCATTGAACTCGCAAGTGGAAGTTCATCAAAAAATCCATAGTTCGTGGTGGTTTTATTCCAGGTAAAGGTTTTGGTACCTCCATTATAAAATGTTCCCAGGACTTCATCTGGGTCCGCACCATCAACAAGTCCGTCACCATCATTATCCAAGCTATCGGTGGCAAAATCCCCAATGACATTGACGTCAGTTGGTATTATATCCGTCATTTCAGTATCAAAAGCTGATGCATGACTCAGCGCATCGTGGTTAATGGTAAACTGGTAAATTAAATCTTTTCCCGCATCAACGGTTCCGACAAGTGGCAAACCGGTAAGCGGATCGATAACGACTTTTGTAACATTTAGGTTGGCTTCAACAACATCGATGGTTGCAGTACTTGTAATTGGTCCACCTGAACGGGAATCGTAGGTTAACGTTCCAGTATTTACGAGCTGGTCACCGTCATTATTCGCCGGATTATTGATAACCGTAGCGTTGACTTCGAAAATTAAGATATTGTCATCAGGGCCGTCGGTAGAGGTATTATTTGTATATGTTGGATAACTGAATTGAACGGTATCATTGATCGTATCAATTGGATTGGCATCGGTAATGTTGACGGTTCCGGTAACACCACCAAAACCATCATCGATAATGGTAGCACTATCAACTCTGAGGAATTGCGGTACAACATCTTGTATCACCAGATTGGTGACATCAGATTCTGGCATGTTCACCGTCAGCGTGTAGGTGAGTTGCTCACCGATGACTAAATCTTGTTGCGCGGGATTTGCTTGTGCCGCTGTTGTTCCAGTTTCTGAAGTTGAACTTACAATCTTGGTAAGGGTGGCATCGGTAATGGTAAACGGTCCATTTCCGTTTTCGTTGTATGTCCGTTCAAAAAGTGGAGCAACTGGGGTTCCAATTCGAGAAGTATAACTGACTGACCCGGTATTGGTGATCGTTTCTTTCGGAAGGACATTCGTATTAACCGTGAATTTAAATTCGATGGTAATATTATTAGCAAGTGGAAGCGCAGTATAGTTTGCACCGTTTGTGGTACTGTTGTTCCAGGTAAAGGTACTGGTTCCTGCATTCCAGAATGGAGCAGCTGCATTGAGGAGCTCGTCAGTATCGGCACCATCAATCAGTCCATCACCATCATTATCAAGGGTATCGGTGCCGAAGTTGGTATCAACCGTTACCTTCAAACCGCTGAGATTATCAGTAATGGTAATATCTTGGGCTTGAATTTTATTCGCCGCGTCATTGTTGACGACTATGCGGTATTTAAGAATGTCGTTGGCATCGATGGTGACCGGGGCAGCGTTGGCAAGTGTTAATACTGATTTTGCTATGTTGATATTTGGCTCAAGTATATCAACTCGCGCTACTTGTGCTCCCGTGGTACTCGGTGTTGAACCATAGGTAAGTGTGACACTATTTTGGCGGTTTGTTCCATTGGTATTTCCTGCAAGATCAAGGATACCAACATCGTATTGGACACAAAAAGTATTGTTCGTTGTGTCGTTGTCGGCTGTGGTGGTAACGTCAGTCAAATTTACCTGAAGATCAGCGCTTGATGCCGCAAATCCTGCTCCCACTGGACTTACAACCGTAGCGACCGGGAGAGTACCGTTAAATGCACTGCTTGGCACACCAGCAGATGCACAGTTTGCTGCACCAGTTACTGTCACACCGTTATCAATAAAATAACCTAAACGGGCTGGTAAATTGTCGTTTAATTGGATCGCCGTCGTTGTTCCTTCTGGTAAAGTAATGGGAACACTGTAAGTAACCACTTCACCGATGGTAACACCTGTACCGGGTACAACTGCGGTTCCAGGAGTATGTGCTTGATCTGTTGAAAATACTGTTTTATCAATCACCAAGTCTGAAATGGTTGCAGAACTGCTTTCTTGGTATTGAGTTTCATTCCCAGTGACGTAATTGACTCCACCACTCAGTGCTCCAAATCGAGTAATGGAAGCATCGTTTTCAATCACTTCTTTGGGTTCATTCCCAATGTCTATTTCAAGATCATAGGTGATAATAAGTATGTTTTTTCCTTCACTTCCACCACCTGCCTGTGTTGAAACATCGAGTGGATTGAGGCTATAAGATGGGTCCATGGTAATGGATGTTCCCCCGACTCCAAATAGTCCACCGGAGTAATCAACACCAGAAGTTAATAAAGTTCCATCACCTTCCCTTACTTGAAGATTGAGACCACCGCCTGGAATTTGGAAACCGGTCGGAATCACATCAGTAAAGATAAGGTCATATGTTTCATGGCGGCCTATGTTTTCGATGGCCAAAGCAAAGGTTACCAAATCTCCAGCATCAACATTCGTGATGTCACTGCTGATGGGGCTTGCCGTCAGATCCGTTGAGCTGACCGGGAAACTGGTAATCGACGGAGCGCTTCCAGGTGGCTGGTAGGTAAGAGTTGCCGGACCAACAGTTACTGGAGAAAATGTTGCCGTTCCTTTGTCCGTTGCAATGGCACCTTTATAAAAGTTAATTTGAGGTGCTACGGTTTCAACATCAATAATTACCGGCTGTTGAATCACTGTTGAGGCAGTACTGTTATCAACTGTATAAGCAGCAAAGTTTACAAACGCTAAACCATCATCAAACGCTGTATCAGTAATGGTGGCGTTTAAAAGGAGTTCGAGTGTAATTCCATCAGACGGTGTTTCTTCAAAAGTAATATCATCGGGAAAGTCGATGTTGAGAGCGTTATTTACTGGATCAGTTGAGATGATTGGTGTTGGCAGGAGGGCAATACCTGATGAATTATTGCCATAACCAATCATACAAGGTGCGGGAATACTTGCAGGTACTCCCGATGTTGGATTGTATGGTGTAATAATTGTTGCTGCATCAAATCCACATCCTCCTCCATTAAATTCAACTTCATCGAAGAGTGGGATGGGAAGATAGTCCTGGATTCTGAGATCTTCCATGTCACCTGTAGGAACATTCACTTCTAATCTAAAAATTACGTGATCACCTGGGCTGACCAGAAGTGGACTCGGAATAATTGTAGTTGGCATACCGACGGTGTTGTCATCGTAGGCAACGATATCTTTTGCAAACGTGGGTTCCAAAATCTCGATATTTTCACCTGAACTGTCAAAAACAAATGGTCCTGGGGCTCCATAGGTCTGTGGTGCAGAGGTGACAGCACCGGATATTTGGACGCTGTTGAACATATCATCGGTGGCATCAACACTCGTATCATTCGGTTGTGAATCAATGTAACTTTCTTGAATTATTCCATCAAACGTTATTGTACCTGTTGTTGCGCTTCCACCTATATCCCCCACCAGTTCATCGGCGATTGCAGATGCAGTGGAAATATCAAACACTAATTTGGTTTGTCCATCACCCGGCAAGACTACACCATCGTTATCGTTCACACTATCTTTGGTAATGGCGAGTGTACATCCAGAACAAGGGGCTCCACTAAAATCGTAGGGGGGGCCTGAAATCACGCTTCCTTCCGGTACCGTTGCTTCGGAAAATGTTATTCCTGAAGTTGTTGCACCACCTTCACTGAGTGACATTACTGCTGAACCTGGAACGTATTCAACACCATCTGGCATGAGATCTTCGATCACGTTGTTTTTAAAAGCAAAATAGTCTGAAACTTCAAACGTGAGACTATATCTCACCTGGTCTCCAGGTGAAAATCCGACAGGACCCGCTTCAGCCACTGTTACAACCCCTTTTTGAATTGCAAAAGAACGCGCCTCAATATCGGCAGGATTATCGGTTGTGTCTGATACTGGACCTGAGAAATGTGTTCCTGTTCCGCTTGCATCATTTGGGATTACGACCATGGCACCTGTGGTCGGATCTAATACCGGTATTCCATTGGCATCAAATTCTGGGATGTAGGCGTCATAAGTTAAACTAGCATCAATTGCTGTTCCACCACCGACAATCGGGTTTGTATAATCGACGGTAAGCGTACCACCCGGATTCGGCACTCCAGTAATCGCATAAGGAAGTGCACCACATGTGGTGTTTTGAACGGGGCCAGAGAGGGGCGTGTACGTAATCGTACATGGTCCAGCAACGGCACTTGTGAGGGTGAGTAGTTGAATATTGTTTGGTATCACTTCCGTGAGTTGAAGCCCAGAAACGGTTTCGTTGTTTGCAATATCTGCAGAGATAGTATAGCTGTAGGGATAATTTTCACCGGTTGCTACTTCGTCGTTATCACCCTCTGTATTAAAAACCTCTTTATTTACAATCAGCACTTTGGGTTTTACTGCAATATTTTTTAGCCCGCTGGAAACAATCGGATCGATACCCGGATTGTTGAATTGGTCCATACCAAATGCAAAAGTACATTGTGATTGTACATCCTGTGACAGATTTACCTCAGGAGTAAGCCCAGAAACGAGTGAGGCATTTACAATAACAGAAACAGGAAGTTGATCAGGAGCAATCGTCCCAATGGGGAGAACAAAAAGAAGATAAGTGGAATTCAATGGGACATCCTGAATTATCGCTCCCGTAACAGGGTTGGTGATATCACCGGTGAGCGGATTTCCACCATCGTTATCAATTACGGTATATGGAGTTGGGGAAGTTGGAGATAAGTTGAGTGCGCCGACACTAAATTGTGCGCTATTGTAAATTGCCTGGGGAGGAAGAATCATTTCTACTATTGGCTTAAAACCAACATCAGTAGCATGAAGATTGTCAAATTCGAGCTCAATATTAAAATCTTCTCCAATAAAAGGTTCGATAGGATTTGAGCTGTTGATATAGGTACAAGAAAGGTCGCCGGGTGCAAGTGCTTGCGCGAGAGGTGTTTTTGTTATTATGAGTGCGAGAGGAAAACTCAGAAAGAGTGAAATAAGGTAGGTTCCAAGTGTTCCGGAAGCAATAATTTTTTTCATAATAAGTATTGTTTGGGTTGAAAATTTTTCATTCTTCATGATTGATGAGAATTTTTTTTTCTACAAGTTTTCTCTTCTTTCATTACAAAATCATATTGACTGCCCCCTTAATCATTTTCTTACTCAAAGGCTAACTTTCATTTGTTGAAAAATGTCAACTTTTGTCACGTGGAAAATTGCAATATACTTCGGTCACTTTAAGTGATTTTGCAATGGATCAATATCATAGTCTCGTGGAAGAGGTTTTGCGCGATGGGATTGAGAAAAAGGATCGGACCGGAGTGGGGACGATTTCGATTTTTGGCGCTCAACGCAAGTATGACTTGCGGAATGGTTTTCCTCTCCTGACGACCAAAAAGGTACGATTTGACGGAATTTTGCGTGAACTTTTGTGGTTCTTAAAAGGTTCGACCAATATCCATGATGGACTTCACGAATACACTCCCATTTGGGACGCATGGGCGGATGAAAAAGGCGACCTGGGTCCAATTTATGGGTATCAGTGGAGAAAGTGGGAAAAGTTTACTCGGAATGAAGAAGGTGGTTATGTTAAATCTCATATTGATCAGATTCAGGAGGCGATTGAGATGATTCGAAAGAATCCTGATTCACGCAGAATCATTGTTTCCGCTTGGAATCCTGCAGATATTCCACGAATGAAACTTCCTCCTTGTCATGCTTTTTTTCAATTTTATGTGGTGAATGGACGATTAGATTTGCAGCTTTATCAACGCAGTGCAGATATTGCTTTGGGTGTGCCTTTTAATATTGCAAGTTATGCGGCGCTTCTGATGATGGTAGCTCAGGAATGTGATTTGGAACCGGGGGTTTTTGTTCATACTCTGGGTGACGCACATATTTATTTGAACCATATCGAAGGACTGAAAGAGCAGTTAAAACGCAGTGAGTTCCCTCTTCCGCAGTTAAAAATTGCCAAAAAACCGTTTTGGGATTTGAAGTATGAAGACTTTGAGTTGGTTGGGTATGAACATCATCCATTTATTAAATTTGAAGTGGCCGTATGAAAAAATTTTCTTTGATTGCAGCAGCGGATGAAGAGATGGGAATTGGAAAAAACAATACTCTCCCCTGGCGGATTAAGCAGGACCTGGCTTATTTTCATGATGTAACTTCCAAAGCTGAGGTGGGGAAAAAAAATGTGGTGATTATGGGGAGGCGGACGTGGGAGTCGTTACCGGATTTTGCACGACCATTGAAAGAACGGACCAACATGGTGTTAACACGCTCAGAAATGGAAGCTCCACCCGGAGCAATTCTTACCGATTCTTTGCCCCATGCCCTAAAAAAAAGTTCCGAACTTTCTGAAGTGGGAGAAATTTTTGTGATTGGTGGAGCGAACGTGTATGCGCAGGCGATTGTTATGGAGGAATGTGAACGGATTTATCTCACCGAGGTTCAGGGGAAACATGAGTGTGATGCATTTTTCCCGATGATTGACCTCAAGAGATTTCAACTGGAAAAAGACGGTGATTGGCTGGAGGAAAATGGTAAAAAGTTTCGATTTCTGGTGTATACGCGAGTTTCGTTTTAAGCAAGATCCTCCTGGCTATTCAGAACCCGGTAGAAGTTCATGATGCGGCGGACGTAGATCTGGGTTTCTTGAATGCGGGGAATATGGGGTTCAGAGCCTGGGGCGACTTCAAGACGTTTGGTTTCTGGATTGCGGCGAAGTTTTGATACGCGGCCTGGGCCGGCATTGTAAGCGGAGAGGGCAAATTCAATTTTTTGTGGGTAATCCTGGTACATCAAGAGGTTGTCACGGAGGAGTTTGGCACCTGCGAAAATGATCCGACGAGGGTCGTTGCGACCGTCACGAGGATCGAGTGAATACCCCTTTCCGGTGCGGATGGTGGGGTACATTTCACTCCGACTAAAACCATAACTGACAGCAGTTCCGGGCATGAACTGCATGAGACCACCTGCGCCTACGGGTGAAGCGATGCCAGGTCTTCCACCAGACTCTTGCATCATTACGGCACGGAGAAGATTGACGGGAACACCGGTTTCTTCTGAGGCTTCTTTGATGTAGTTATCATAGGTTTTCACGCGATCAAGGACTTTTTGATCATAACGGTTGAGCTGAGTAGTGGTTTCGTCGGCTTTGAAATGGTCTACTTGGCCTTGTTTGAGGCGAGCTTTGCCATCTGTCACTGGGAGTTCTTCTTTTGGTCGCTGGGGGAGGTTTTTGTAAATGGTGGCAGCGTATTCTTTTGCTTTTGGATCGGTAACAATATCATTGATCGCGTTGGGATCGGTAAAATCCAGCGCCAGTTCGAAGTGCATTTTATCTACTGGTGTTGGTGGTTTGAAGTCCCCGCCCCAGGTAAAACCGCAGGCTTTCATTTCTGCCACAAATTCAGGGGTAATTGTGGTTATTTCTGCACCTTGTGGATTTTTCTCAGGATCAAAATCCCAGGCAAGGCCCCACGAGTGGATACTGAGGGGGGGTGGATTGGAAGTGGATCCTTCAACGGGACGGTAGTTAAAACTTTGAACGGTTTTAAAAGGCTGCTGAATGCCTTTTGCTTTAAGATTTGCTTCCACCTGCTTTAGGAGTGGAACGGAGTATTTATTGGTGGCACCAATATTGATTCCCATAAAGGTGAGCGGACCTTGATTGAGTGGATCTTTTCGAACGATAAAATTCTGGTCGATGGTCGTTTCGTTATCACTCATCATTTCAATAAAATCTTTTCGACCAAGACGCGCGTAATGTTTTCCATTGATCTCCATGGTGTGTTCGGTGTGAACAGGGGAGCGTTTATAGCTTTTCACCTGGTTGTAACTGCGAACCTGTTCTGGGCCGGTCGATTCGGGGTCTTGGCGGAACAGTTCGACGTTTTCGGAGATTTTTTGTTTCTGGACCACTTGATGATCACTTGGATAGGTCGAAAGAACTTCAATCGTTGAGCCCGTGAAGACCGGGATATATTTCAGTTCTCCGGTTTTTTCATAGGTTTCGGCATCGTAGTAACCGATACGGTGGTTGGCGAGGTTGATGGCACGGAAAGCGCGTTGAGTGACTACTTCACCGTCAGGGCCGGTAACTTTTACTTCGGCGATTTCTGCTGGAAGCATATCACCCATGCCAACTTTATTTTCGGCAAGCATATTGTTTTGGAAGTTGACTTTGTAGACCATGCGGCCGGTCTGGGTTTTATCCCAGTCGAGGAATTGTGAAGCGAGGAGGAGATGTTTTTTGAGCGGATTTTTTTCGTCCTCCTGATCATTGACGCCAGCGGTGCGGATTTCATGAATAGAACCCGCTTGATCCCATTTATCGGTTTGCTGTTTGAAGGCTTGCTTATCGGTCGTCGTGAGTTGCTCGAGGCCTTTTAAAAAATCGGCAAGATCAGCACCGTGTTCGTCGTATTTTTCACGTTTTTCTTTGTGATCAGGGGCTTGAGTTTGTTGTCCTGGGGGTCCGGGTTCTTTTGCTGGCAGTTCTGCAGGTGGGTTTTCCCAGATGAGTCGATGTTCACTGAAAAATCGCATAGATTGAAATTTATCTTCAAATTATAGCATAAAAGGTGTCTTTTTGGCATTTTGTTGGTGTTTTTTAGGTTTAAGAGCTCGCAAACAGCTTGACATTTTTAGGTTTTAAAGTATAAAGCGCATGCAATTTTTTTTGTAATTAATTGAATGGAAATCACCAGGGAAAAGTTTTTAGACCACATGTTAAGTCAAGCTTTGCCACAACTTCGGGGCTGTGAGTCTTTTCGATCAGCACTGACAATGTTTATTGATGAAGCACTTTATTGGATGAAACGCCAAGATCATCCTGAATTTCAGGATCGAGCGGAACGAAGACTTGGAGAGATACAACAAGAGATCCGTGGATTGTTTCATGATCATGAGACAAAACTTTCAGAAGCGGGGGAAGGTGGTATTGATTTTTTGGATACAGCGCTAACGAATCTCATGATCCATGGCACCGAAAAAGCTTCGGGTGATGCTGAACTTTTTTATAACCTGGACTGGGCTGTTGGATTTGTTCACGGGGCTGACATGATGGTGCCTTTTACTCAAATTGCTGAGAGAATTTTAAAAAAAGGTGAACGGCTTACTCAACTCAAACACGTGAGGTTTCAAAAACCGGTTAAAACGGCTTTACGATTTAGTGTTCAACGTGGAAAGGGGTTTGAAGCAAGTAATACAGCGCTGAAAGGTGAATTTTGCACTTCAACTGGTGAAACGCTCTTTGTTATTGCTGAAGAACTTCCCAATCGACCAATTGAACAGGGTGGAATGTCGAACCCGATTGCGAAAATGGTTCTCTGTGAATGCCGTACCTGTTTTCGTAAGTTACCAGAGAGAAATTTTGCGTTTCAACTTTCCGGGAAAGATGTGGAAAATGCTCATGAACTTTTAGCACAATCTCCTTCTTTGCGCGTGGCCACTTTAGTGGAAATTATTAACCGTGGGCTGGTCAAGGCTCTCCAGAGCTATCAGGGAGGGAAATATGCTTTGAGACTGATGGCGGAAGTTAATTTTCTGGATATTCCTGAAAACTTTGAAGAAATGCTGCAAAGTGAAACACCGATGACTTTAACATTACCTCGAAAAAGTACGCGAGTTGGGAAGAGTGGGATGCGTTTTTATCCGTTTCTTTGTAAGATGCCCGGACAAAATAATGAAGCCCAGTGTTATTTTGCTCAGACAAAATCTCCACGAGTAAGTGAAAAGGTGTGTGATTGAAAAAAACTTGGTTGGATTTATATTCAAAGGCTCAAATGAATTGAGCTTGCTTTTTGTTTCCTTGGTAATTTTAAGACTGCCCCCCGGCGTCGGCTCTGGTGTGGTTCAACGGAAGTGTTGAACGCTTGAGCGACGCGCGGGGAGGGCTCGGAGGTGTTTTTTTGGGTAATCCGCTCCCGGTCAGACCGGGAGCGGACCTGAGGGCCGTGCAGCCGGGATCACTTCGTCGCGACGACCGAAGTGGAGGTTTTTGCCGTCCCAGCGGACGTACACCTGCCAAAAACTCGAACCGATGCGGCCGCGACGTACCACGCGGAAGGTGGCACCGGGGCGCAGAACGAGAAGGCGCACGGTGTGCACTTCTTCGTCGCCGTCGCGGCCGAAGCCCCCAACGCCCCAGGCGATTGTGGTGATTGTGCTGGTGTTTTGCTCGAAGGGTCCGTAGACCCGGACGAGCCCCTCGTGTGGGTGATGACCGTCTACGGTGGGGTAACCGCAACGGTCACACTCACCCTTAAGTAGGCCACCGATGTGGGGGCAAGGCTCCATGTCGAAATGGACAGAAGTCCACTCGGTGCCACCACCCGGGCCGCCGGCGATGTCGATGAGCACCAAGGCCCAATCGACGTTGACGTGCCCCTGGTTTTGGACGGCGTCCTTGTCTTCAGGGCGAGGCGTGCCAGCAGGGAGATCCCCGCTGACGAGCACGGGGGCGTTGTCACCCAGCTCTATCTCGGCCCTAAAGAGCCGTTCCCCTGCCTTGGTCTGCACCTCACCCGCGATTTTCACGCGGGTGAGGCTGCGGTTTGGACCACCCTCCCCCACCGCCAGGTGGGGGAAGGGCTCGGGGGTCACGACGATGCCGTCGCGAACCCCCTTTTCATCAATAAAAAATGTACGCATAATGACCTCCCGGCGTGTTGCCGGTTGGAAGGGCTTCTCTTTTTTGCCATTCTTTGGCAAACACCGAGAAGTGGGGTGTACTGTCAGGTGATCTTGATCTCCTGGCCAGCGCGTGAGCACTTCACCCTTTTTTGAAGTACCAATGCGCTGCCCAGGAAACTCACTTCGCTTTTCCCAAAAAATTTTCTCCGAGCTGTTAAAGGGCTGGCTCGAACGCTTGGGTTTGCCAAAGATACGAGCACCGTGAACAAATGTTCGCGGACTCTATACTTCCATATTATTTTTTGTCAAGATTCTCAGTGGTGAATTTAAATTTTTTTTTTAAGTCGAAGAGCCGCCCGCGCTGCAGTGAAGTCTGCGCGCTGGGCGGCTCGAGGACGGGAGAGGGTTATTCGGGCACGATGGTGGCCCGGTCAGCGGGGGCCCAGCCCCACTGGAGGTTGCGGCCGTCCCACTTGCCCTGAAGGGGCTTTTGGGATCCGTGGACCGTGAACTCGGTGCCCTTCTTGATTTGCAGTAGCAGGTGCGCCCAGTAAAGGACGCACTCCTTCCCGTCGATGGTCGATACGGTTTCGGTGAGGGCGGTATCGAGGAGGGTCACCCCCCCGATGTGGTCGAATGAGCCCTCCAGCGTGATACGCACCAAAAACAGCGCGTCACCATCTGACCCAACGATGCCACTAAGGGACTTGGAAGCGACGTCAAATGCCACCTCCGCGTCCCACATGCCGTTTGTCCGGACGACGTCCGGACAACGGAAAACCGCGGGAACCTCGTCATCCCGCATCTGCCCGAGGAGCAGATGCGGGTATTCGATCTTCGCGTTTGGGGGATTTATGGGAATCCCCCTCGCGATTTTCTCGTTATACGCGTTAAAAGGTCGCGCCATCGCGACCTCCTTTCGTAAACAGCAGCCAAGTGGCTACCGGCATACTCACCTGGTTGTGAGCAGCCGTTGAGATTTTTTTGTAAAACCCTAACGGCTGCTCACAGCTTTGGAATTTACCGCATGAAACAATAACGTACCAACGTGCCACCTGAGGAAACATTCTTCGTTTTTCCCCAAAAATTCTCTCCCGTCCTTTCAAAGAACTTGGCAGTGGACAGATGAATTGGCGGTTCTGCCGATTTCATTGTTCACCGCACGATTGTCACTTTTTCACCTCATTCATGACAAAAGGATGACAAATTGAGGCTGGAGATTAAATACTACCATTCTTATATTTGTCAATTTTTCTTGATAAATCTCGTGAGGGTTCCTGTATTGACAAAAATGCACATTTTTCTTATTGTAGTGCACCTAAAGAGTACTTCTGGGGTTCGATAATTTTATGCCAATTGGGTTATGAATATTTTAGAAATTAAAAATTTGCGCGTTGCGGTTGAAGGAAAAGAGATTGTGAAAAATCTTACCCTTACGATCAAAAGTGGCGAGATGCATATTATTATGGGGCCGAATGGTTCAGGAAAAAGTACGCTGTGTTATGCGCTGATGGGGCATCCGAAGTATGAGATTCTTGGGGGTGAGGCGCTTTTAAATGGTGAAAATATTTTGGAACTTTCAGTGGATAAACGCGCTCAGCTTGGGCTATTTTTGGGATTTCAGTATCCGCGGGAAGTGACGGGTGTTACTTTTGGAAACTTTTTGAGACTGGCGGTGAACGCTGTCGACAAGGTTCGTGATAGTGAGAAAAAACCTTTTGCCCCCATGCAGTTTTATCCCCTTATTCAGAAAGAGCTGGAGAAAGTGCAGATGACGAAGCAGTTTATTGGTCGGCATTTGAATGAAGGGTTTAGTGGTGGTGAAAAAAAACGGGCGGAAATTGTGCAAATGTCTTTGTTAAAACCTAAATTTTCTCTTCTGGATGAAATTGATTCTGGCCTTGATATTGATGCTTTAAAACTGGTTGCTGAAGGGATTGAACAAACTTTTCATGAACAGCAGATGGGTGTTTTGCTTATTACCCACTATCAACGGATTCTTCAACATCTTAAACCGCATCATATTCATGTGATGGTGAATGGAACGATTGTGAAATCCGGCGGGGCTGAACTTGCTCATGAATTGGAGGCTCATGGTTATGCTCCGTATCTTTCTTCTGTTTCTTAATTTTTTTTGATGGCGACGAAAACTCAAGACCAACTCGCAAAAGATCTGGAACAGTATAAGTTTGGGTTTCATGTGGAAAGTGAAGCGGTTTATAAAGCTGAACGCGGACTCAGTGAAGATGTGGTCCGAATGATTTCTGGTCTTAAAAAAGAGCCTCAGTGGATGCTTGAGTTTCGATTGGAAGCGTTGAAAATTTTCCGTGAAAAACCGATGCCCAATTGGGGCGCGGATCTTTCAGGGATTGATTTTGATAATATTTTTTATTATCTTCGGCCATCAGACCGCAGCGAACGAAGTTGGGATGATGTGCCGCAAGATATTAAAGATACGTTTGATCGGTTGGGTGTGCCTCAGGCTGAGCGGAAATATTTAGCCGGAAGTGGAGCGCAGTTTGAATCGGAAATGGTGTATCACAACCTGCAAGAGAGTTTGACGAAAAAAGGGGTGATTTTTGAAGGAATTGATGATGCACTCAAACATTATCCGGAACTTTTCAGGAAATATTTTGCAACGGTCATTCCTGCTCGTGACAATAAGTTTGCCGCATTAAATTCTGCCGTTTGGTCCGGTGGTTCATTTATTTATGTGCCCAAAGGGGTGCATATTGACCTCCCGCTCCAGGCTTATTTCAGGATCAATGCTGAGAATATGGGTCAGTTTGAAAGAACACTGATTATTGCCGATGAAGGCTCGAGTGTTCATTATGTGGAAGGTTGTACCGCTCCTACGTATTCGAGCGATTCACTTCATTCGGCGGTGGTTGAAATTGTTGTGCTTCCCGGAGCTAAAGTTCAGTACACTACGATTCAAAACTGGTCGAATAATGTTTATAATTTGGTGACCAAACGAGCGAAGGTTCAGCGTGATGGAACGATGTTTTGGTTGGACTGTAATTTGGGATCGAAAGTGACGATGAAATACCCCGCGGTGTTTTTGATGGAACCGGGTGCAAAAGCTGAAATTTTATCGGTGGCGTTTGCGGGAAAAGGACAACATCAAGATGCTGGTGCGAAAGTGATTCATGCGGCTCCGAATACCACTTCAACGATCAATTCAAAATCGATCAGCAAGAGTGGCGGACGAACTTCGTATCGGGGACTTGTTAAAGTGTATCCGGATGCTCAAAACGTCAAATGCAAGGTGGTGTGTGACGCTTTATTGCTGGATGCTGATTCGCGATCAGATACGTATCCGACCATGGATATTGATGACAGCGAAGTGATGATTGAACATGAAGCAACGGTGAGCAAAATTGGCGAAGAACAGCTTTTTTATCTGATGTCGCGTGGGCTTTCTGAAGCAGAAGCTGCCACCATGATTGTGAATGGTTTTATTGAACCGATTGTAAAACATCTTCCCATGGAGTATGCGGTGGAGTTGAATCGGTTAGTAGAAATGGAAATGGAAGGATCTGTTGGTTAAAAAAGGTTTGAAAATTTCTATGACACCACAACGCATTATTATTGGAAAAGGTTCCCAGCAGACGCTTGTGATTCAGACGCTTGAAGACACCGAGTATGTGCTGGAAGAAGGGGCACAGCTCACTTTTGTATTTTTGGGGAATCAGGGGTTTTCTGGGAAAAAACTGGTAAAGTTTTTGTTTCAGGGGA
This sequence comes from uncultured Candidatus Peribacteria bacterium, assembly GCA_964624115.1. GTDB lineage: Bacteria > Patescibacteriota > Gracilibacteria > UBA1369 > UBA1369 > CAZUXI01. Next base: position 308,765 of record CAZUXI010000003.1, on the reverse strand, counting down.
GCAACAGTTCAGTGAAGTTTTTTGGATTTATTTTGGGGAAACATCAAGATGAGTTTATTTTTGAAACGGTTTCTGAACATATTGCACCACAAACTCAAGCACATTATTACGTTAAGGCCGTGATGTATGATGAGTCGGCGGTGGATTATAAAGGGAACTTGAATATTTTACCCGCGGCGCAATTGGCCGATACGTATTTGGCGCATCATACTTTACTCATGTCACCAACTGCACGGGCACGAACTATTCCTGCCCTTGAGATTGAGGCGGATGATGTGAAGGCGGGACATGCGGCTACCGTTGGAAAAACCGATGAAGATTTAATGTTTTATCTTCAATCACGGGGACTTCCTGCATTGGAAGCACAGGGACTTTTGGTGAGTGGATTTTTTATGGATCAAATGTTGATGATTCCTGACGAAGCGGTTCGAACAACGGTAATTGATTGGCTGGTGAAAGAGTTAGCGGATAAACTCAATATTCGTGAAATGCTTGAGGCCATCGAATTGGAAGCGCCAATGGAAGCGTTATAAACAACGTTAGACCTTTGCCCAAAATTATGAAAAAAGTTTATATCTGCGCCGAAGATTTTTTGGAAGATAACACGAAAAAGTGTTTTACCATTGAGGAACACAAAATTATGTTGGTAAAAAAAGAGGGGAAATTTTATGCAACTCAGGATATTTGTACGCATGCACGTGCTTCCTTGAGTGCAGGAAAACTCTGTGGGTTTGAGATTGAGTGTCCGCTCCATGGGGCCAAGTTTGATATTCGGAGTGGCGAGGTGACAGTGCTTCCGGCGGTGAAAGGACTCAAGGTCTATCAGACTGAAGTGGATGATGGTAAAGTGTATGTAATCTTTCCTGATCGTTCATGATAGATGTTCAAAAAATCAAACAAGATTTTCCGATTTTGAAGCAGATGGAGAATGGAAAACCGCTCGTGTTTTTGGATAGTGCTTCGACTTCGCAGAAACCGCAGGTGGTTTTGGATGCTTTGCAGAACTATTATTTAACGATGAATGCAAATATTCATCGGGGGGTTTATGGTCTTTCTGAGAAAGCGACTGAAGCTTATGAAGGGGTTCGAGAACAGGTAAAAAAATTTCTTCATGCGGATCAACTTTCTGATGAACGTGAAGGTGAGGTTATTTTTACGCGAAATACAACGGAGTCGTTGAATTTCGTGGCGTATTGTTATGGTGAAATGGTTGTTGAGAATGGCGATGAAGTGGTTGTCTCTGCTCTTGAACATCATTCGAATTTGGTGCCGTGGCAGGAGTTATGTAAGAGAAAAGGGGCGACCTTAAAAGTAATACCTATTGCAGATGATGGGACGTTGGTTCTTGAGGGGCTTGAGGAAATTATTACCGAGAAGTGTAAAATTTTGGCGGTGAGTCAGATGTCGAATGTTTTGGGGACCATTTTGCCGCTGGAGGTTTTGATTGGACGCGCACGGGAAGTTGGGGCTTCGGTGGTAGTTGATGCGGCACAAGGGATTGCCCATCAGGGGTTTGATTTGAGAAAAATTGATGTGGATTTTGTGGCTTTTTCTGCCCATAAGATGATGGGACCAACGGGGGTTGGTGTTCTGTGGGGCAAAAAGAAATTCCTTGAACAGATGCCGCCATTTTTGTTTGGGGGCGATATGGTTCGTGAAGTGAGTGATTTTTCTGCAACTTTTCAAGATGCTCCAGCAAAATATGAAGCCGGGACACCAAATATTGCTGATGTGATTGCGTTTGGTGCGGCTATTTCTTACTTGGAAAATATTGGTTTTGAAAAAATTTTAGATCATGATCAGAAGTTGGTAACGTATGGAAGAAAACGATTGAGCGAGTTTCACGGTTTGCAACTCTTTGGAACGAACGAGGTTCAGAACTCTGGTGGCATTGTTTCGTTCACCATTCCGGGGGTGCACCCACATGATATTGGTTCGATTCTCAATGAGTTTGGTGTTTGTATTCGGACGGGTCATCATTGTGCTCAACCGCTGATGAAACGACTTGGGGTCAATGCAACAGCGCGAATGAGTTTCTATGTTTATAATGACGAGAGTGATATTGATCGGGCTTGTGAGGGAATTAAGAAAGTGTACGAAGTTTTTAAAGTGTAAAGAAATTTTAAATTTATGGATCTGTACGCAGAAAATATTTTAGAACATTATAAAAACCCTCGTCATTTTGGGCCGTTGGAAGGTGCAAATGCGGTGTTTGAGGATGTGAATCCCTTGTGTGGCGACAAGATTGGGTTTGAGTTTTTGGTGAAAGACGGGATCGTTACGCGAGTTGGTTTTACCGGAAGCGGTTGTGCCATTAGCCTTGCAGCGGCTTCGTTACTGAGTGACGAATTAAGTGGTAAAAAGATAGGAGAGGTTTTGGACATGGAGAAACAGCAGGTTTATGATTTACTGGGGGTACCGATTTCTTCTGGAAGGGTCAAATGTGCCCTTTTAGGATATACTGTGATGCGAAAGGCGTTAGAAATTTATTTACAACGGAAACATGAGCCACAAGAATGATGATCATTTGGGGCAGGAATCGAAGGAAGATAAAAAAGCGAGCGGTGGCGATATTGAGTCCCTTGCGGAAGCTTCCGATTCTTCAGGGACGGATGTAACGCCGAATCCAGTGAGTGAAACGGCTGGGAAGCCAGAGATGCCGGTCGTCGTGCGTGATTTTACTGAAGAGAATCCGTTTTATCATATTTTGAATCAGGTAGTAGATCCGGAAACTGGAGTTGGGGTTGCGGATATGGGACTTCTTTACCGTGTAACTGAAGAAGATGGCTTGGTAAGTGTCTGCATGACTTTAACTTCCATGGGATGCCCAGCGGGTCCTGAAATTACCACAGATATTGATGGGGTTTTACGTCTTCAACCGGACGTGAAAGATGTCGAGATTGAGATTGTATGGGAACCGGCCTGGAATCCGGATTTTATTAAGCAGGAAGTGAAGGAGATGCTGTGGGGACTTGGGTAAGAATTGAGAAATTTAGATTAGGGGGAAGAATTGAGGGTGGTGCTTTGCGCATTTTTTGTTTGACAACTTTTTGGGGTCGCATTATATTTTTTTGGCAAAGTTGAATTTATATTTATGAAATCTTGCTTGAACAATTCGGTGTTCGCTTCAAAAACTGTTGGGAGTTCTCCTAGCAGCGTAAATTCACTTATTATTAGCCTCATTATTATCTCCTGATCCGAGAGGCTCCTTGTCATGTGTCCAAGCCTCTCAGGATCTCCTGGGGGGCTTTTTTTTGTTTCGTTTATCCAATTATTTTATTTTTTATGTCACGTACTCATGGTGGTCCAGATGGATTACATTGGAACGACCCAAGTCTTGCTTTCGTTGAAGAGCTGGAGAATGGGTCACCAAAAGCTTCATCAAGAACAAAAGCGATGCCAACACTTGCAGATTTTATGCGAGAACAGGTGCAACAAGGGGTAGAAATGGCCGCTCGAGCAATTGCAGGAGAATATGCCAAAGGTCCTGGTAAGCATCCCCATGTTCAAACTGAAGATGTTCGACCGTTATCTGATTGGGTATGGCACCCAGGAGCAGTATAGTTTTTCTTATTATTTATTATTTTTAACCCAATTTTATATGCGTGGATATAATGATTTACCTGATTCATTACCAGGAACAGATCTTGTTTCTGAAGAACAGTATGTTCCTCAATCACGTGAAAGTGGTGTTCAAACCACAGGCAAAACTCCTCAAGGTGTGGTGAATGATGTCAAAAATGATGTCGTTAACATGCATCACATGGCTGACGACCAAGGTAATGCAGTAGGAAGCTGGGCGGTGTAAGCTTCTACTTCTTTACATCAAAACTATGGGGATTCGTTTCAAAAGTGTGACCTCTGCACAAGAGGGGTCACACTTTTTTTATTCACCAGGAGAAACGTGGTTGTTCAATGTTTTGCTGGCATGTTCTACTAGAAGTTTCCACCTTAAACGTGTAGAATTTCCCTGATTTTGTACCTTTTAAATTACTATTGTATGCATATGATGCAAGTGGGTCGACCAGCTCCGAAATTTAATCTGGAAGCGTTGGTGGATGATAAATTTGAGAAAATTTCTCTCGATGATTACAAAGGAAAATGGGTGATCCTTTTCTTTTACCCTATGGATTTCACATTCGTGTGTCCAACAGAAGTGATGGAGTTTAGTAAACGTGCGGAAGAGTTTAAAAAACTTGATGCTCATATTTTGGGCTGTAGCATTGATAGTGTTTATTCCCACAAAGCTTGGGTGAAAGAGCTTGGTGAACTTAACTATCCGCTCATGAGTGATATGACCCGTGATGTGAGCCGGGATTATGGAATTTTGATTGAAGACAAGGGCATTGCTCTTCGTGGACTTTATATTATTGATCCTGAAGGTGTTCTTCGGTACCAAGTGGTTCATGATTTGAGTGTTGGCCGAAGTGTGGATGAAACGCTTCGAGTTCTTCAGGCACTTCAGTCTGGCGAGCTTTGTCAGATTGGTTGGAAACCAGGTGCTAAAGCTCTTGGAAAGGCTTAGAGAGGTTTCAGAAAATACATTCATTTTTCTCAAATAATTATGTCTGACCAACAACCGACGATTTATGATTTGGTGATTATTGGTGCGGGGTGTGCCGGTGCAAGTGGAGCCATGTACGCTTCACGTTTAAATTTAAAAAGTGTGATGATCGCTGAGCTTCCGGGAGGATTGATTACGACTACGCATATTGTTGAGAACTGGCCAGGCATAAAAAGTATTTCAGGACCAGATTTAGCAAGTGCTCTTTTGGATCATGCAATGTCGTTTGGAGTACCGCTCATGAATGAACGAGTTTTGAGCGTTGAAAAAGCACCGACAGCAGCAGGAAAAGCTTGTGGATATATTGTTAAGTCGGCTTCAAATACTTATTTTGCCAAAACTGTTCTGTTTGCTACTGGAACCAAATGGAAAAAACTCGGAGTGCCCGGGGAAGATGAGTTAGCGAATAAAGGAGTTTCTTATTGTGCCCTTTGTGACGCTGCTTTCTTTAAAGGAAAAGAGGTTTGTATTGTGGGTGGTGGCGATAGCGCTGCCAAAGAGGCCCTTTTGCTTTCAGAGTTTTGTCCTAAAGTGACGATGTTTGTTCGGGGTGATAAGTTAAAAGCTGAGCCGGTAAATCTTGATCGAGTCATGGCGAATGAAAAAATTGAGGTACGATTTGGTTCGAGCATTCAGGAAATTGTCGGGGAAAAGAGTGTGGAAAAAGTAAAACTTACCTCAGGTGAAGAGATTCCTCTCCAAGGAGTTTTTATAGCGATTGGACACTTGGCCCTCTCAGAACTTGCAAAGCATTTAGGGGTTGCACTTAACGATCATGGTGAAATTATGATTGACCGGAATTCACAAACGAGTATGCCAGGGATTTATGCAGCAGGTGATGTGACGGACAGTGCTTTTAAACAAGCGATCACTGGAGCTGCTGAAGCGGTAACCGCTGCTTATTGGGCGTTTGATTATGTTGGTAAAACCGAGATTGAGTTTTAGTTGGCTTGGAGGAACTCAAGGAGGAGTCGGACACCAAAACCAGTGGCACCTACGTGGTCAAATGGTTTGGGGTCTTTGACGTGTGCAACACCAGCGATATCCAAATGAGCCCAAGATGTTTTTCCTACAAATTCTTGAAGAAAGGCAGCACCTTTTGAAGCACCCGCCGCACCTGAATCGTCAGAGTTTTGAAGATCTGAGATTTTTCCTTTCATGGCTTTCGTAAAATCAGGATGGAGTGGGAGTTGCCAGATTTGTTCATCAGTTTCTTCCCCTGCTTTACGGAGTGATTCAATAAGTTGTTGATCGTTCCCGATTACACCTGCGTAACGATCACCGAGGGCAACAACACAGGCTCCGGTGAGGGTGGCAATATCGATAAGTTTTTTTGGTTTGAACTCTTTGATTGCGTAGGCAATGGCATCGGCGAGGATGAGACGTCCTTCGGCATCTGTGTTCGTAATTTCAATGGTTTTTCCAGTAAAAGAGGTCACGATGTCGTTTACTTTTTGAGCATCAGGACCAATGAGGTTATCAGTTATTGGCATAACACCGATGACGCGCTTTCTGAGGTTAAGTTTAGGTAAAGCGGTAAGGACACCTAGAACTGCTGCCGCACCTGCCATGTCCATTTTCATATTACTGATTCCTCCCGTGGGTTTGAGATTGTAACCACCACTGTCAAAAGTAATTCCTTTTCCAACAAGAACTGTGGGCTCTTGAAGTTCGGCTTTACTTGCTTTATGGGGTATATACTCAAGGGTTACCATTCTTGTTCCATCGGCACTCCCCTGGTTAACACCCAAGAGTGCTCCCATGTTCAGTTTTTCGAGTTGTCGACGATTCAAAACGCGAACTTTAAGCTTTGATTTTTTGCCTAAGTATTCAGCTTTTTCAGCGAATATTTTTGTGGTCAAAAGATTGTGAGGAGCATTAACGAGATCACGTACCAAATTGACTTGTTCCGTAATGAGCTGAATTATCTTTGTACTATTTTTTTGTTCTTCAGTTGCCTGTTGGGTAACAAAGGTGATAGTTTCGAGCCCTTGGTTCTCTTTCTTTTCTGAAGTTTTCGATTTAAATTTTGCAGGTTCATAGAGCGCAAGTTCAGTTCCTAAAACAAATTCCTTCAGGTAAGAATTGAGTGCAGGTGGTAGGAGAAAAGTAAGTTCAGAGACTTTGAGTGCTTTTGCTTGTTTCGCAATACGGGCAGATTGGTAGTGAAGGGTTGTTTTATTTATTTCTTCCCCTTTTCCTACTCCCATCAGCAGGAGAAGATGATCAACTTTAGGAGTTTTAATGTATGTATAAAAAACTTGTTCTTTCTTTCCTTGAAAAAGGTCAGTTTTTTGAAAACGGGTAATTTCGGTTTGGAGTTCTTTGGGAAGATTTTTATCAAGAGGTTGGTCTTCAAAAATGGGGATAACAAGAGTGTTTTGTTTTTTAAGACTGAGGGGAGAAAAATTAATGTTCACGTTTATGGAATGTAAATGATTATTTATTTTAGTCCTTTCGAATGGGAAGCTTCCACAGGGGATGCGGTGCTACCAACGAGAGCATTTTAGTAACGAAAGTCTTTGCCCTAAATTACGCCAAATTTTTGAGATGTTGTTCAGCTTTTTTGATCAGATTTTTAGCGTTGTCAAAAGTAAGTTTTTGGAGGGCTTGCTCATAAGGCAACCAGACAAATCCTTGATGTTCGTGGGAAATTTTTACCTGAGTTTCGGATGTTTTTCCTACAAAAAACACCACCTCCTTCTGTATAACTTTTTTATTCACACTAAAGGTGTACTCGATCGATTCGCGGTACCCGGGGATAAGTTCAAAATTTTGAATTCCGGTCTCTTCCTCGAGTTCACGTTTTGCGGCTTCCTGCTCTGTTTCTTGTCCTTCCATGTGGCCTTTGGGAAAATCGAAGTGACCACTTGGGTAGTGGAGGAGAAGATATTCCCTTTGCCCTTTGGTAAGGGAATAGAGTATGATTCCAGCGGATTTTTCTTTTTTCATTCGTATTTCTTAAAGAATCGACCCGATTATAACATGATCTCAGGGCAAGAAAACCTTAAAGAGCTTCTTTTACGACATCCTCAAGTATGGGAGGTTCTTTTCAAGTATGGTGTTGATCAGCAAGCACTTGAGCAGCTTGAAATTCACAATCTAACCGAACTTGCGCTTCATTATAAAATTTCTTTACGAAAAATTCTTTTGGAAGTTGCTGAAAAAACTGGTGAAGAGCTGTTGGAACCTAAAATTAAAGAGAATGCCGCTGACTATATTACGAAAAAAAATGAGTTAAGGATCGGAAAACCCGATTGTATAAAAAATGTGATCGTATTCCATAGTGGTAAGGGTGGGGTAGGGAAAACGACGATGGCAGTGAACATGGCTTTTGAACTCAAAAATCTTGGGTTTCAAGTTGGACTTCTCGATGCTGATATTGATTGTCCAAATGTCCTGAAGCTGTTGAAACTTGAGGGGAAATTGGTTTCAAATGAGAAAAAAATGATGGTGCCAGTAGAATATTTTGGAGTCAAAATTGTTTCGATGGGGTTTGTTTTGAGTCAGGAGGATCAGGTTTTATTCTGGAGAGGTCCAATTATTTCACGCGCACTGGAACAATTTGTTCATGATACTGACTGGGGAGCGTTGGATTTTTTGATTGTTGATTTGCCACCCGGAACGGGTGATGCACCGATCACGATGTTAAATATTTTAAAGGAGTCGAAGATGATTTTGGTGACAACACCTCAAGAACTTGCGCTTTTAGATACAAAAAAAGCGGCACGGATGGCTGAAAAAATGGATATTAAAATTTTGGGTCTTATTGAAAATATGTGTGGTGATGTTTTTGGAAAAAATGGCGGGCGCAATTTGGCTCAAGAATTAGGAATCTCATTTTTAGGCCAGGTTGATTTGAACAAAAAATATACTCAACTCAACAATCGACTTATTGATGTAGTGAATGATGAGAATTTGCATGTCATTGCAAAGAAAATTGCTGACTCAATCCAATGAAACCGGAGAAAAAGATTGGTGAATTTCTTGGTGAATAGTATAATCCAGGTGTTTTGGGCGAGTGGCGAAACTGGCAGACGCGCTACGTTCAGGTCGTAGTGATCGCAAGATCATGGAGGTTCAAGTCCTCTCTCGCCCACCAGAAAATTTTGCATGCGGGCAAAATTTTAAGAATTTAGCAATAAGATTAAGGGGAAGAATTAAGTAACTTTTTTATTTTTTTTATTCATTTTTATGAGACAACGTTTACACTTATTCTTGGGGTTTGCGGTACTTTTTTTGGTGGGGTGTCAGAATGTGACGGACCAAGTGAATAACCAGATTGCAGGAAAAATGATGGAAACGGCTTCAGGTGGTAAAATTAAAATGGATGCAAACAAGGGCCAAATACAAATCCAGGGTGACGATGGTTCAGTTGTAAATATTGCTGGTGATGATAAAAACGGTGTGATCAACATTGCGGGTTCAAACGGAGAAAAAGTAACGATTGGCGGTAATGAAAAAGACGGTTTTTCTCTGCTGGCGAATGATGGTACTTCAATGAAAATTACAGGTAATGATCAGGATGGGTTTCAGATGAATACCGTCAGTGCTGATGGAACAAATAATTCACTTACCATGACAACAGGAACAGGGAAAGAGAAGGTTCCAAGTGACATGCCGGTTCTAGATAACGGAAGCGATTACTCTACAATTACTGCTAATGGTTCTTCAACGGTAAGTTATTTGATGGCAAGTACAGACTTGTCGTCCACCTGTGGAAGTCAGACTGCTCTGGTAGAGAAAGCAGGATGGAGTAAAGGGGGAAACAATTCCAGTATCGTAATGGATACGGCTGCAATGTATACCTACACCAAAGGTAAGGAAACCATGATGGTGAATTGTACGGTTGATAAAAACGTCAGTATTGTCCTTACCAAAACAGCATCAGCGAACTAATTCGCTTAATGAATTTTTCCTTCTGTCAGGAGATTATCACCAAAATGATGGTATTTTATCTCTTGAAGTCGTAAAGCTTTTTCAACTGATTCAACGCCCTGTCCGCTTATTGCGGGGAGGGCGTTTTTTCCACCGATAAGAAGTGGGGCGTGGAAGACATAAACGTGATCAACGAGTTTTGCATCAAGGAAACTTCCGAGGGTTTCACTTCCCCCTTCCACGAGGATGCTTTGAATGTCTTTTCGTTGGAGTTCTTTGAGGAGTTCCGGAATTTGAATGTGATCGTGATTTTGAATAACGAGTTCGATTTGTGCCTGCTCGTATGCATTTTTTCTTTGAGCGGGAGCGCGAGAAGTGGTTACCATGATGACGTTTTTATCGCGAAAAACATTGGAAGTGATTGGGATTTCAAGTGTGCTGTCGAGGATGATACGCAAAGGATCTTGAAGTTTTTTATTGTGGGTGCCCAAATTTGGATTGTCCTTGAGGACGGTATTTTTCCCCACCAGTATGGCATGGAATTTTCCTCGTAAACGTTGGGTATACTTCCGAGCTTTCTCATTCGTAATCCATTGCGAATTACCACTCCAAGTTGCAATTTTTCCATCGAGGCTCGCGGCGAATTTTAACGCGACGTAGGGTCGTTTTTTTTCAAAAAAACTCATGAAGGCAACATTCAATTCTTGTGCTTCTGGAGTGAATGGTCCGAAATGAGTTTTGATTCCGGCTGCTTCAAGTTTTTTTATTCCTCGAAGACTTACCAGTGGATTGGGGTCGTGAGAAGCATAGTAAACCTCATGAATTCCTGCTTTGATAAGTGCGTCAGCACATGGTGGTGTTTTTCCAAAGTGTGAACAAGGTTCAAGTGTTACGTAGATTGTGGATCCCGGAATTTTTTTTTGGTTCGATGTATTTACTGAATTGAGGGCATCTATTTCCGCGTGTGCGTCTCCAAATTTGCGATGATATCCTTCACCAATTATTTTTCCGTCTTTAACGATTACTGCACCCACGAGTGGATTGGGGCGTGTCCAGCTTTGTCCTCTTTTTGCTAAAGAGAGCGCTCGCTTCATCCAATATTCATGCCCAATGTTTTTCATTTAGAGGAGATGACCAAATTTTTCTTTCTTGGTCTGAAGATATTTTTTATTGTAGCGATTCGTTTTCATCAATGAAGGAACTCTTTCGATGACGGTAATGTTATTCTCAATAAGTGCAGAAATTTTGTCTGGATTATTGGAAATTAACCGGATATTTTTCATTTCAAAATGGTTCAGAACGTCGATAGCAATTTGGTAGTTTCTTTTATCACCAGGAAGACCTAATGCCAGATTTGCCTGAAGGGTATCGAGACCTTGTTCTTGAAGATGATAAGCTTTTATTTTATTTACCAAGCCAATTCCTCTCCCCTCTTCATTTAAATAGATGATCATACCTGCACCTTGTTTTTTAATCAGCTTCATGGCGTGATGGAGTTGTTCCCGGCAGTCACATTTCAGTGACAAAAAGCATTCGCTCGTAAGACATTTTGAATGAATTCTGATGAGTGGATTCTTCTCTTGGGTAAATTCGCCATAGGTTAAGAGAATGTGATCCTTTTTTTCTTCTTGATTTTTTATTACTTGAAAATTGAATATTCCGTAGACCGTTGGCAGTTGGGTGGCAGCAAGAAACTGAATTTTACTCATAGATATTTTAAAAACTCTTTTCATTATAACAAATTATTTGCAGTCAGCCCAGTTCCTGAATAAGATATGGTTAACACATTCACAAAAATAAAATATGAAAAAGAAAGCGCAGAAAAAAATATTTCCCAAAAAACTTGATTGGGACTCGGTTCGGAAGTCGGGATATAAAACGAATCCATTTTTTTATGGATCAGTTGCTGCACTCGTTTTTCTTGTCACCATTTTAATCATTTCAAGTTTCCTACCAAAATCTTCAGAGAAAAATAATGGTCAACTTTCTTATACCAGCGGTGGAAAAGAGATTCGGAGCGGTGAACAAAAAGCGAGTATTGAAATTCGAAACCCTAGTGGTGTTTTAAGTTCAAACGGTCAGACAGGGGAAACCGCTTCGATGACCACTGATACTCATGATGACCACATGAACATGACGAATTACCAGGGGGTCATTCCTGCTGGAACAAGGGTTAAGTATAAGATTAGCACTTTTCAAAAACTGGCGACCCAACCTTTGAAGTTTAATGTTTATGATGCTGCTGGTAAAGAACTCACTCCTGAACTTCTTTCTACTGTTCATGAACATAAAATGCATTTTATTGTTGTCTCTGCCGACCTCAAAGAGTTCCTTCATCTTCATCCCGAATACCGAAATGGGGTATGGAATGTTTCGGCATATCTTCCGACGCCTGGAACTTATTACACTTATGTTGATATTGATCCGATTGAGGGAGACCCTGTTGTCCTGCAAGCTGATCTCACTGTTCGGAAAGCGACCGATTTGGCAACTGTTACTTATCCGCCAGTTCAAGATATGGTGGCAAAAAATAACGGATACAAAGCAAGTCTTTCTATAAACAATCTTATTGCCCAGGAAAGTACCCGCTTTATGTTTGAATTATTCCAGACCGACGGAAAACCTGCGCAAGTGGAGCCTTATTTAGAAGCATACGGCCATGTCGTGCTCTTTAAGCAAGGTAATCCATTGAGTTTTACTCATGTTCATCCTTTAGATTCTGGCGTTGTTACCCAAGGAAAGGTTGATTTTGAAAGTGTGTTCCGAGAAGGTGGTGTTTATACCGCATTTGCCGAGTTTAAACTTAAGGGAAAAGTATATGTTTTCCCATTCACCTTTGCGGTGAAATAACGAATGGTTTTTGTTGGAATTAGAGAGTTGAGATTTATTTTCTTAGCTCTCTTTTTATTTTCATAAGATCCCATAAGGTTTTCAGACTGTCTCGAATCGGGCGAAGTCGTGAATCTTCTGAATTATGCCAGAGAACTGGCACTTCGATGAGATGGTAATGAAATTTTTTGGCGAGTACCATTATCTCAATATCAAAACTCCATCCGGGAAGTTTTTGTTCCTCAAAAAGTTTTTTTGCAACCGCATGACGAAAAAGTTTAAATCCGCACTGGGTGTCAATTATACCCGGAAGTAGGAGTTTCTGAATAAGCCTATTCCCTATTCTACTGAGAAAAATCCTTACTTTGTGTTGCTTGCGGGTTATAAGGCTCTCATCAAGATAACGTGAACCGATTGCAAGATCAGTGTGAGTTTCGTTCATTTTATGAAAAAGTTTATCAAACTCTTCAATGGGAGTAGAGTTGTCGGCATCAGTAAAAAGGATGTATTCGCCATTTGCTTCTTTTACCCCTTGCTTTATGGCGTATCCTTTTCCTTGGTTGGCTGGATATTCTAGAAGTTTAACAGCAGCTGATGAAAAATTTTTTACCACCAGAGATGTTTTATCTTTACTGCCATCATTCACGACAATTATTTCATACGGAATATTTTTTTTTAAAAAAAACTTATCGATGGCTTTCAAAGTTCTTTGAATCCGTTTTTCTTCGTTATATGCAGGAATTACGATCGAAACTTTTTTAGGCATCTGTTCTTTCGTAAAGTGTTACTCCATTTTCCTCGAATATCTTCTGGTATTTGGGATTATTCAATAAAAGCATTCGTTCCTGATTTTTAAGTTCAGTGACATTCATGAGTGGCCAAAGATTTTTATTGTTTTCGTTTAAGAGAATGTATTGCGATTCTTCTACAGCAGGAAATAGTAAGATTTTCATCCGATTTGTCAGGTGTGGAACGAGGGTGTTTTGGGTGCTCACACTCGCATTTTCCGGAATAAGTTTCATGGCTGTTTCAAGTTGGTATTTTTCGGAAGGTGGTTTGTAGTATGATGGATTAAATATCCTGGTCAGCCTTGTACCATCAAAAAAACTCATGCCAAAAGACAGCAAAAGATTTATGGAGATTATTCCAATAATGCAGATTTGTTTCATTTTTTGGAATTTCAGTTGATCGAGAAATAGTACTGCACTGATGGGGATCAGAGGCGCAAACTCAATTGAGTACTGATACCAGTGCCCCCAATAGTTTGGGTTTGAAGAAAAAAACTTTTGGGCAAACACGGGTATGCAGAGGAGTGCATAGCGTGGTTTTAGAAGAGTTAGTACTCCCCCACTCGCCAGAAAAATGAGCCAAGTTTGTTGTTTAAGAGAATTGTTAAAAAGGAGAAAAAAAGTTTTCAGTGGATGGAAAATAATATTTTGGATTGCTTCAAGCGGGTTTGCCCCTAAAGCTTGGTAGGACCAGTGATCGTAATTTCCGTGGTTTAAATAGGGTATAAAAACTTTTATGGTGAGAATAAAATAGATGACGGAAATACCAGCAGTGAGATAGCCGTGTTTTCGGTTTTCTCGAGGTTCAAAAAAGATAATGCTCAATCCAAGAAAAAATCCCATGAGCGCAAGATTTTCTTTGCTGATAAGGAATAAAAAGAAAAAGAGATAGTAGAGTTTGAACTTTTTTTCACTCAAAAAGTAGAAAATCCAGGGGAGGAACATTACCCCAAGTACGTTATTGTGGTAGTCGTAAGCGAGTGACTGATATATTCCGAAAAAAAGATAAAAAATGGTTATGGCAACCAGAGCGAGATGTTTTGTTTTGGTCTGTTTTTTTATAAAAAGATAAATACCAAGCGCGGCAAAATGGATGGAAACTATTTGTACGATCAGGAGTGTTGATGTTCCGAAAATCCAGTAGAATGGAGCAAGTAAAAAAAGTATTAACTCGAAGTGATCCCCGAGCAGAATGGGAACCGTGCGAATGGTGTTTGGTCCCAGTTGGAAATGAGAATAATGGTATAATGCTTGGTTAAATATTCCAAGATCGTAAGCGTTGGTTTGAAAATAGAAATGTGGCAAGAGCGACAAAGCGCAATAAATTAGAAAAAAAAGTAAAGATATTGCCAAAAAAATATTCCACTCGTTATGGAGATGGATTTTTTTATTCTGGAAAAAACTTATAAGTTTCATTCGAATATTTATTCCCAGTTTTTTACTTTTAACGCATTTTTCGCAGCTTCCTGTTCGGCTTTTTGTTTACTTGACCCAGCACCTTCAGCAATAAATTCATCGTTAATATATGCACCCATTACAAACTTTTTGTCGTGGTCCGGGCCTTCATCGCGCATAAGTCGGTATTCTGGTGTGAATCCAATTTTTTCCTGAGCAATTTCCTGAAATTTTGATTTTGGATCGATATGAAGCCCCTGTTCAAGAATTAGGCTGAGCTGTTTAAGAATGTGCTCACTGATAAATTTGTGCGCTACTTCATATCCCTGATCAAGGAAAATAACCCCAATGAGTGCCTCAAGAAGATTCGCCAAGATATAGCTTTTTTTTCGTCCACCTCCACGTTCTTCGCCGCGACTTAAGTAAAGATAAAGTCCTAGCTCAAGTTTTTCAGAAATTTCAGCGAGGTGTTTTCCTTTTACCAGAGCTGAACGCCAATTTGTTAAAACACCTTCTTCTTCATTCGTGAAGGTTTTGTAGAGATATTCAGTTACCACGAGTTCAAGAACGGCATCACCAAGGAATTCAAGACGTTCGTTGTGTTCTTTTTTTCGGTCACGGTGTTCGTTAACGTAGGATTTATGGACAAAAGCCATGTCTAACAGGTTTCTGTCCTTAAAAGTGATGTGAATTTTTTCTTCAAGTGCTTCGTAACGGTTGATCATAAATTATTTCTTTTGTGTTTTAGCAGGTCCGGTAGGATTCTGAGGGTGATATTTATTCATCACGGTACTAAGAACTCCATTCACAAATTTTGGGGAGTTCGTGTCTCCGTAGGTTTTTGCAATTTCTACGGCTTCATTAATGGCAACAATAGGAGGCACTGAATCGGAAAAAATAATTTCGTAAATACCCATTTCCAAGATTGCACGGTCAACTGGCGCAATACGATCAATGGGCCATTCAGGAGCCTCTTGGGTCATTACTTTTAAAATTTCTTCACGTTGCTTAAAAATGCCCTCCAGAAGTTCTTCCGCAAAGCTAAGATCTTTAAGCTTTTCACTAAATTCAGCCGCACAGTATTTGAGAGTATCTTGAATGTCCGCATCTTTCCTAAACTCGTAAGCAAAGATGGTTTGCATTACGACAATTCTGGCTAGGTGCCTGTAGGATGCCATAACAATTACTTAACGGAATCAGAATACACTTCTGAAAGTATCAATGATCTCTTTTATGCTTTTACCTTCGTGATTTTATCAACCTGTTTGCTCATGTCCAAAACTTTTCTTCCACGATACATACCACAATTGTGGCAAACATGATGGTTCAAGATTTTTTCTTTGCAAGTTGTACAATCAACTAAATTCACTATTCCCTGAAGTTTTACCTGAGTTTTGCGGGTAAACGAGTGAAAACGAGTTCTCGTTTTCGCTTTGGGGGTTTTATACTTGGGTACTGGATGCTTAGCCATAGGATTTCAAAATAAATTTTTGAGGACGTGAAACGGATTTTCTCCTTGAATTTCCGCTTCTGTATCAACTTTGCAGTGACATTTCTGCTCATTTTTGTTTTTCCCACAGGTGGGACACAAACCTTTGCAGCTCAATGAGCATAATGGAATAAGGGGAAAATGCAAGATAATTTCCTGACGGATCATGTCGTAGAGGTCGATCGTCAGGTTTTTAATATCAATACTAAAATTCTCATTTTCGTCAAACTCTGGAGTCGTATGTGCTTTTTTTCGGGGTGGTCTTGGCCCTAAAAAGCTTCGTGACTCGTCAGTAAACTTTACAGATATTTCGGTCTTTTTGAGGCAGCGGTTGCAGTTAAATTGACAAGTAATTTCAGCATTTTGGAGTACCACGCTGATTTCATTTTTCATTTTAAAAAGCGTAGCATCAGCAGTAAAAGCACTTACGGGTATAATTTCAGTTTTTTTAAAGGTCAAATCAGCTTCAATATGCTGTTCATCTGAAGTTCCTTCTGTACTATTCCACAATTTCCCTATTTTCAGGATGACAGAAGTACCTTTTGAAGGCTTTACCGGGTTAAGTTTTGGGAATTTATTTGTCATAAAAGCGAAAAAAGTCTGGTTTAATCACGTGAGAAAGCAGAAATAAGTCTTAAAATATTGATGAAGAGATTAAAGATATCAAGGTAAAGCATGAGAGCAGCATCGAGTGGACGATCATGTGGCATCAGCTTAATACGCTGGATGTCATACATGGTGTAACCTGAAAAAAGTATCACGCCAAAACCGGCAAAAAACATTTCAATGGTGTTGTTCCAAGGAACAAAAATGCCAATGATGGAAACAATGATGATACCAATAAGTGAGATGGTCAAAAAACCGCCAAGTCCTTGAAGATTCTTTTTCGTTGTCCAACCAAATATGGCCGTGCCGGCGAACATGAGCGTTGTTGCGAGAAGCGCTTTGATAATGAGTTCTGGTCCACCAAATTCGTAGATAACACTTGCAAGAAGTGGAACGAGAGTTATGCCGGTAACAAAACTAAAAGTAGTAAAAAGAAGGTAATTTAAAGGTTTCTTTGTGCTCCAGGCACGTGCCGTAAATACCAAAATCAGTTCCACAGCAAAAAGAAGCCACATGAACATAGGCGAGCTGAGGAAAAGTGGCACTAAATAAGCAAATCCTACATAAGTTCCAGCAGCCGAGGTCAAAATTGCTAGTCCGAAAAAGAACATTACCTGTGAGTAGAATGACGCACCAAAAGTTGCCGTTGGTGAACTTTGATATGTATGGTCTTGATCTGATGGATACATAGTTTTTTTATTATTTTTAAGAGGCTTCACTATAGTATTTTTGGGATGTTTATGCAAGGTGGGCAATTGTATTTCTCAGGAGGGAAGAGTAGTGTTTTCGGCGGCTTATTATTTTTTGTATGAAAAACACACTGTGCTGGGTTGAAATATCGAAATCAAGGCTTCAAAACAATGTTCGCGAGCTCAAAAAACTTCTGAATGATGATTGTATTTTGGCGCCTGTTATTAAAG
>CAZUXI010000003.1:63945-291286 GCA_964624115.1 uncultured Candidatus Peribacteria bacterium | reverse complement strand
GCGTATGGCCATGGCATTTCTGAATGTGCACCTTTAGTTGCCGAAGCTGGCGCAGGTATGATTTGCGTAAGTTCACTCCTTGAAGCACAAAAAGTTCGAGCAAGCGGGGTTCAATTACCTCTCTATATTTTGGGCTATGTTCGAATGAATGAGTTAGAAATCGCTGTGCAGCAAGGTTTCCACTTGGTGGTCTATAATCAAGAAACGATTCAACTCTTGGGAGATATTGCAAAAAAAACTGCAAAAACGCCGCTTGTTCACCTCAAACTTGAAACCGGTAATTATCGACAAGGAGTTATACGAGAAGATTTGCCAAAAATACTGGAACTCTTTCAACTTTATCCGGAAATTTGCCTTATCGGTGTTTCAACTCATTTTTCAAATATTGAGGATACCGCTGATCATAGTTATGCACTTTACCAATTGGAGCAATTTCAAGAAATGAAAACAATGGTTTTAGCGGCAGGATTCCAACCAAAATATATTCACTGCGCTAACACGGCAGCCACCCTAGTCATGACTTTGACCCATTTCAATATGGTTCGAACCGGACTCGGGATTTATGGCCTGTGGCCATCAGAGGAGACACGTGAGACAGTTCTTAACGGAAGAAAATCAGTCGATCTTCAGCCCGTTTTAACCTGGAAAACTCTTGTTGCACAAATAAAATTTGTCCCCAAAGGCGCTCTTATTGGTTATGGTTGTACTTATCAGGCACCCCATGACATGAAAATCGCTATACTTCCGGTTGGATATTATGACGGTTACCGAAGGAGTCTTTCGAATACCGGATCGGTATTAATTCGGGGGAAAAGAGCACCGGTTCGAGGCAGGGTTTGTATGAATGTCATTATGGTCGAAGTGACAGATATTCCGGGTGTTTCGGTAGAAGATGAGGTTGTTCTTCTGGGTGAACAATTGGGAGAGAAGATTACCGCTGAAGAGTTGGCAACCCAAATGGGAACCATTACTTGGGAAGTGGTAACTCAAATTCAGGAATCGCTCGAGAGGAAAATTGTGGATTAAAGCCATATTTACTCCTCACTAAAAGTGCCGCAATCATTACACCTTCTGTCAATTCATTTCTTGTCGACTCAGTATTTTTTGCTTCAATAGAGCGAATGTTTAAGAGCCTGCTTTTCTTGACGCTTAAGCCATAATTCTTTATTATTCCGATACTCTAAAGGTCAGAAAAATTATGGCATTTTTTAAGAAGGCAACGAGTGGGGTGACGAATGCATATTTAGCTCTCGATATTGGGACTGAATTTGTGAAGGCATTGATTTGCGCTCCGGATGGGACAAAAGCCCGCGTACTCGGAGTTGGAAAAAAACGGCAAAAACTCGGAGAAATGCAAAGTGGGGCAGTAACTGATATTGCTGCGGTCATTAACAATTGTCAGGATGCGATTCGACAGGCTGAAAAAATGGCTGGTGTAAGTCCTACACAGTTGATCATGGGCATTGCAGGTGAACTTGTGAAGGGTGCAACCACCACGATTAATTACACACGTCGCGAACCTGATGCCAAAATTGATCTTACCGAACTCAAAAACATTGTTCATAAAGTTCAGTGGAAAGCTTTTGATGAGGTCCGCTCTGAGCTGGCGTTTGAAACCGGGTATAACGAGATTGATGTAAAACTCGTCAATGCGGCGATTGTTGATGTGCGAATTGATGGATATAAAGTTTCCAATCCTCTTGGTTTCCAGGGAAAGGATATTACTATTTCTATTTTTAATGCGTTTGCCCCTTTGGTTCACTTTGGTGCACTCCAAACCATTGCCGCCGAGCTTGAGCTTGAGCTCTTAGCGATCACTTCTGAGCCCTATGCCGTTGCCCGTTGTATGGGATTTGAAGATGGTGGCACATTTAGTGCAATTTTTGTTGATATTGGTGGTGGCACTACCGACTTGGCCGTGGTGCGTTATGGATCGGTGGACGGGACTCGGATGTTCACCCTCGGTGGACGAACTTTTACCAAACGATTAGCACAAGCTTTGAATATTTCATTTGAGGAAGCAGAACAGATTAAGTTGGCTTATAGCAATGATAAGCTTGAAAAGCAGTCGAACCGCATCGTTCGTGAAGCAATGAAAAGTGACTGTGAGGTTTGGCTTTCCGGTGTTGCCCTTACATTGAGTGAGTTTGAAAATGTAGACGTTCTTCCTTCCAAGATTCTGCTCTGTGGGGGTGGTTCACATCTCCCTGAAATTAAGGAAGTTCTCGAGAGTCGTGAATGGACTCAGAAACTCCCCTTTCCGTCAAAACCACAAATTTCGTTTATTCACCCCAGAATGGTGACAAATGTGGTTGATGAAACCAAACATTTAAAAGATGTCCAAGATATTACCCCGATGGCTCTGGCGAATATTGCTCTGGATTACCTGAGTGAAGAGCAGATTTTGGCAAAACTCCTTAAAAAAGTTGTAAGACTCATGCAAATATGAGCGAAAAAAAAACAACCAAAAAGATTATTGCGACCAAAAAAATTGGGGGTTTTGATGATCTCAGTTCTGAACTTGAGAAAAAAGCCCACAAGCGTATGCAAGCCAAGAAGGTACTCTACGTGGAAATCGATGAAGAGATTACCACAATTTATGATCGGCTCCGACATTTGCGGATTAAGAATATTTATTTAGTAGTCCCAAAACGCGCCCTCTTGTTTCAGAGTATTGTGAATCTCAAAATCCTTAAGCGCAAAGCTGAAGATCTTAATAAAAACATTCACATTATCACGAACGATTCGAACGGGATTCATTTAGCAAATAAGATTGGGGTAATGGTTTATGATAAGCTCGATGGACATGAACACCCTTCGCTCGTTTCAGGGAAATTTCATGATGATCAAAGCATCTCTCCGTTAAAAGCCAGTATTAACA
Organism: uncultured Candidatus Peribacteria bacterium; assembly: GCA_964624115.1. Taxonomy (GTDB): domain Bacteria; phylum Patescibacteriota; class Gracilibacteria; order UBA1369; family UBA1369; genus CAZUXI01. The sequence goes on along the minus strand of CAZUXI010000003.1, from coordinate 288,405 downwards.
GTTTTGAGGATGCTACCCCTATGCGTCGAAAGGAAAAAAAACTTACCATTGCTGAATTCATTTTAAATCGCAAACGAAAAGGGCTTCCGCTCTTTCAAAAGAAAACTAATCCTGACCCTAAACGTCCGAGTGACAAGAAAAAACCTGAAAAAGAGAAGTTTATGCTCGTCGCACCCAATCGACAGGCACTCGTGGGTTTGGTAGTGATTAGTGTGGCGATTCTCTTCATTATTACGTATATTGCACTTCCTGGGGCAACCATTTTTATTACTCCAAAATCGAGTATTCTCACCTCAACCCAAAATGTTGTTTTAGCTGATATTGAAACGAATCGAGCGGAGCTTGATGTAAAATCAGGGCAGAGTACTCCCATGATTCCAAGTTATGAAATGACAAAAAAAATACAACGAGTTCTTAAATATCAGGCTTCAGGCCAGGACTTTAAAGGCGAAAACGCCACAGGGACAATTACGGTTGTGAATACGAGTAATACTCCTTGGACGCTCAAAGCCACTACACGCTTCCAAAATGCCGATGGATTAATTTTTAGAAGTCAGGAGCTGGTTACTGTTCCAGCTGCCCGTGGAGATACCCCAGGAACAAGAGATGTACGAGTAACTGCAGACGCATTTGATTACTATAATAAAGCAATTGGTGATCGTGGAAATGTAGGCCCGGGAAGGTTCTTTCTTCCTGGATTGAGTGAGGAAAGTCAAAAGAAACTCTATGGTGAAAATAAAGAGGCTTTCAAAGGAGGAAAAACTGTTGTTACGTACTTAATTTCAGAAGAGGATATTGAAGGAGCAAAAGCAAAAATGACTGAAGACCTTAAAGCGGCGGCACAACCAGAACTTGAACTTCTTATTAAACAAAAAAATACTGCTCAACAGGTTAACCTCGCACTTCTTACCGGCGCTGATGCTATTGAGATGGGCACGCCACAAATTACCATTCCACCTAACCTTGTGGGACAAAAGATTGATAGCTTTGAAGTTCAGGGTGAGATTACTGTTCGAGGAATTGCTTACAATAAAGATGATCTTTTAAGTATTTTAAAATCCGATTTGCGACTCAAAAAGAGTCCTCAAAAGAGTTTGGTTTATATTAATGACAATTCACTCAGTTATAAGATTACTGACTTCGACCGCAGTGCGAAAAAAATCAAAGTCACCGCCTCACTCCAAGGTATTGAAGAGTATCAACTGAGTCCGGAAAATGAGAATGGCTCCCGATTTATTCAACAGATTAAACAGCATGTGGTCGGAAAGGACATTAAGGATGCTGAGGAGTTTATTCAAAATCTGGATGAGATCGACAAAGTGAAGATTGAAAGTTCACCCGCTTGGATTCCGACTTTGCCAGGATTCCCAGACAATATTAAGGTAGAGCTCAGACGAGCCGATATTTAAAGGAAAGTTGGATTTAAAGATTGCTGAATACTTCGTCCATTTCGCCTTCTTCATCGAGCACCTGGAGGCGGATGACTTTTCCTTCTGGATTTTTGTAATAGCCCGTATGGCGTGAAGAAGTACTGTACTGACTATCAAAGACGATATCGTTTTCGCCAGTGTAGTTAAAATCCCAACGGAAGCGGAGTTTTTTCAAAGGAGTTTCTGCGTCACTTGAAGCTGAAGCGTCGAAAGTGTATTGGAGTTTCTCACCATTCGTTTTAGTTTTTACCACAAAGCTAGCGATTGGTGGGGTGTTTTTAGTGACAGTAATTTCGGTTGTAAGGACTGACGTAGCACCGTCAGCATCTTTGACTTCCATGGCCACAATATAGTTTCCTGGTTTATTGTAGCGATGTTGCCAAGTGGTTTTGGATTCGTATTGGGTATCCCATTGATCGTCGTTGTTCCAGTCGAAGCGGTACTGAAGTGAACTTCTGGTTTGTTGGCTATCAGTGCTCTCTTTGGTTATAAATTTAAATACTGTTTTTTGCGTTCCTGAAGTTACTGGTACTTCAAGACCTGCCAATGGAGCGCTGTTTTCAACAACGGTCACTATTTTAGTGTCTTGATGAGTTGAGCCACCACCGTCTAAAACTTCCAGTTTTACCTGGTATTTACCGGGAAGTTTATACTGATGTCGTGCGCTTTTTATTTGAGAAAAATAGGTATCCCAGACGCCGTCATTTTCAAAATCAAAACGGACTTGGAGTTTGGTGACATTCGTCTCTTTATCACGTGAAGATGAGCCGTCAAAAACAAATATGGTTTCGGTGGTTCCACTTAATGGATCGAGGATTTTATTGTTAAGTTTTCGAACCGCAAGTGTTGCTGTTGGCTGATTATTGGCGGTTTTCTCCGTAATATTTTTTAATTCTTCTTCATAAGAAACATTTTCATCACTGTGAAGAAATGGGTCATACGCTGGCGGTTTGTAGTTTGAGGGGGTGTACTTTGTTGGAGCTAATTTCGTATCCTTCAGGTATTTATAGTCATTTGGATGGAGATCAGCAGTTCCATTTAAGTTTGAAGCGAAGGCCTGGGTTGTGGTTCCGGGACCAACCAAATAGCTCGTAAGAAAGTAGACTCCAAAGCCTAAAGCAATGATGGCGAGAACAATAATGACGATTCTTCCCATATTTTTTGGTTAAAGCCGTTCTTTTTATCACAAATGTTCAATTTTGTCAATACTGCAGTTATAAATTTTAGTTTCCCTAACATTATTGCCCAATAAAAAAGACCCGCATTGGGATCTTTTTTACTAACACAATATTTGACGGATTTATTTCACTTTTTTCTGAAGACTGACCACATCAGCAAGTGGTGCGGTGGAAACTGATTCTGGGCTGGTTTTTAGATTGGTAACGTTGAGTTGATAGGTTTTGGTTTGAGAGAGCTCTGAAAGATCTTCATCTGTGCTTGTTACATAGAAGTAGGTGGGGTTTCTTTCCACAATACCTTCTGAAGAATTGAAGTTTTTATCCATGCTTTCGGCTTCAAAACCGTAATAAATTTTCTCTTCCCCGTAGAAACTCATGGTTTCACCCGTGAATTTTCCTGTAATGATGCCCTTACCAAGGTTTTGGTAGTCGTAGTATTCAAGGGTGTTTCCGAGAGAAATAAATGGAATGGTTGAGTTTTTTTGACTCCCACCTTTTACAGTGACGAGTGTTGATCCGCCGTTATTAAAATAGATTCGTCCGTTTTCAACTTCTTCAAGTGTTGGGTATTCAGTGAATTTTACACTGCTCACACCACAAGAGAATTCACCTTTTGGTGCACGTTTCTTGAGTGAAACTGAAGCAAAGAGATCGTGGGATTCACCGGTTTCAAAGGTGTGGCTTGTGGACTTGATAGTGGCAACCATGCGGTCGTTTCGGAGTTTAAAAGTAGCTCGTCCAATCGCACTTTCGCCGTCAAAAAGGGTTATTTGGGAAAGACCACGGTATGGGGTACAGGTTACTTGGAACTCGGTCATTTCGACATCGTTCATGAAATTTTCATCAGGCGTGACGCTGAGGTTAAAAAGAGTGGTACCAGCTTCGTTGTTTGCTTTCAGCTTTGGGTAGTTTTGAATATCGACGGACATACTTGAACCACCTGCGAAGGCGGTTGAAGAGGCGTGGAGGGCAATGATGAGACCCATGAGTCCCAACATTGTGGTTCGTAAGTTTTTCATAAAAGTTTAAGTTTGGGATATAAGCTGCATGCACTGGGAGAAACTTTTCGAAGTAAAATGTATTACAAAAAAATTGGAAGCTCCAACGGCTGCGATTTTTCGATTGAAAGATTGATGCCCAAACGAGTCTTTATGTTTTGGGCATCGGTCTGGCATTTTTAAACTTTGCTCCCGTTGGAGCTTCCATTTCTTTTTGCCGGGTTCACAGTTGATTTTTGACTGGTATTAGGTTATAATATAAAGATTTATTTATGTTCGTTTTATGAAAATTCGTTTGCAGTTTCTTTTGAAGCAGGGCATGGCTTCTGCTCTGGTACTTACCCAGTTAAGCTCATCAGTTATGGCAGCTAATCTTCCGGGTTCTACTCCCCCGAACGGGACGGTGGTACCGAATTTTTATGGTTTGAATATTGGTACGGTGAACGAAAATGCGGCAACGAGTAATGGGGATTTGAATTTAGATGGGAATGTAGTGCTTACAAAAGCGGCAAGTTTGATTCGAAATAGTACCAATGGCCCGGTGATTTTTAGTGGAACGGGTGGGATTCAGGTGGGAACAGCGGTCGCTTCCGGTATTGTGACTTTAGCGAATGGTTTGTTGAAAAATAATAATAGTTTTAGTGATTATCGAGGTGCTTTTTCGGTTAATGATAACCAAGGTATGACGGTTTCTTCTGAAACGGCTCCTTATCCGGTGAATTTATGGATTAAAGGCGACGGTTCATTTGAACGTTTATATGTTGGAACGGGCTATGACGCAGTTACATGTCCTGCCGTTGGTGGAACTTATCTTGCACCAACTTCTTGCCGGATGCCATTTATGATTGGGGATGATCAAGGGCTGGTTGTGGCAACGAGCGCAGGTGTCTTGGGTTTGAAAATTGATGCGAATGGAGATATTTCAGATTTTTCTGGAAATGTTGTTATTAATGATGGTTTTCAGGTTGGATCAGCTGGACTTCAAATCGGTTCAACCGGTGATATTTCGGATTTAACCGCGGATGTTGTTATTAACGATGATATTCGGATGGTCAATCCTGTCAATGGAACCACTACCTTACAATTTTTATCTACTGGCCAAGCATCACGAATTTTGAATCCAACGAACTCACCGGTGAATATTAGTGATCCGGATGGGCTTTCTGTTGATGGTCCCGTCTATACAGGAGCTTTGTTTGCGGATGGAAAACCTTATATTGTTGCCGATAATGATGGCTTGGCGATTCAGTATCGCAATACCGCTGTTGTTCCTTATACATATACCACCAACTTATTGCTGGGAAGTAATGGAAGTATTTCAAACCCGAACGGGAATGTGAGTATGAATGATACCGTTATATTTTCACCTTCTGCGGTCAATGGCGGTTTACAGATGAAAACTGATGGTACACTTGATCGAGTTGGTGCTTATCCGGTGGAAGTGAGCGATCCAAATGGATTGTATTCGAGTGGTCCGATTGCTTCCGGCTCTTGGATTGCGGGATCTTCGGTGGGGATGTTTTATACCAAATCGAGTGTCGTGGCGAATCCAAGATTATGGGCCCAAGGTTTACCAGGTTCGAATTGTATAACCACCACCGGTAATCCACCTACACCTATTCCGCCTTTTGAGTGTCGTTTAACCGTATGGTGCAATGCGAATGATCGAGCAATTATGGGCTATACTCAGGGAATAACTGGTGGTGGCCAGGACAATGCCGTGAGTTTTAACTATATTGATCCGAATGGGGTAAGTTATTGGCAATCATTGAATTACAAAACCACAGTACCTGCCACTGATCCACCTTCGTTTTATCAGATTGGGGTGCTTTGTTTCTCGCCAGACTTCACCTAAATTCAGAAATTATTGTAAACCTGAAGGCGGTGCTTTTACACCGTTTTTTAGGTTTTCAGTTTGTGAAATACATGATTCCCGATAGTCTTTGTTTTTAATTTTGTCGCATTTGGTTTTATCCAAGGAGTTATTGGCTTCCTGAAAAATTTCCATATCGGTCTGTTCGATTGGAGTTCTATTTTCGGCTTGTTTTTGAGCAACTTCCACAGCTATTTTGCAGGCAGCCGACTGATCTTCATCAGTGATTTGATCACAAATTTGTGGATTTAAATTTTTCACGGCTTCTTTTTGGACATTTTTGCTGTAGATATTCGATCTGCAGTTGGCTTTTAAGTTTTCATCGGAAATTTTGTCACAAAAGTTTGCATCCATGAGCTGAAGTGCACCTTCATAGGCGGCCTGGTCGGCAGCAGAGGTGGTAATTGTGTTTGACACTTGCTGGTTTGCAGTGGTGGGCGCAGGATTTTCTTGGCTGTTACAAGCGGATAAAAGAAATGTAGTGGTGAGAATGGTGATGAGGGATACGGTTTGTTTTTTCATATTGGTATTGGTTGTTTTAAAATGCGGTTCAATTTTAGCTGATCTATGATATAATTTAAAGATTTGTTACTTCAATTTGTTATGTCAAAACACCAACACCAACAACCTGAATCGAGTTTTATTGCAGGGAAAAAGTCTTTTCTCATGGCTGCGCTGTTGCTTTTGGTGATTGGTTCTGTGCCTGCGGTTGCAGTTAATTTACCTGGACAGGCTCCTCCAAATGGGACCGTGGTGCCGAATTTTTATGGTTTAAATTTGGGAACGATTAATGAAAATGACACTGTTTTTAATGGTCAATTGAGTCTTTTATCTTTGTCGGTCAAGAATTTTTTGGGTTTTGAAAGTTTGTCGATCAATGGAAATGGGGATATTGCTGATGGCACTGGAAATGTGGTCGTGAATGACAGCTTGAATGTTACCGGTGATGTTATTTCTACCACAGGAAATATTGGACGTTTTTATGAAAGTTATTCTTATGTTTATTACCCACGTCGGTACAATCCGACCTTTAATACGGCTTCGGATGATTCAGATGGGTACTGTTATGGGAATTACCCTACCAAACAGTGTTTAATGTACGCTAAATGTACGGCGGGCGATACGATTATTAATGTCACTTCCAATAGTGCAGGACCGGTGGGAGCACCTGTTCCGGATGCTTTATTTTTTACGGGTGTTTATGCTGGTACTGGTGATGGAGTTATGATTCTCCATGAACCTGATGTTGACCTTACGACTAGTGATGCTGATTTTGTTGCTGCTTCTAGCTATCAAATTAAGGCCATTTGTTTTTCGCCAAATGGCTAGAGAGTGATACATCCATAGGGATATGGAAAAAAAGAGCACCTGGTTCGCGTCAGGTGTTTTTTGTTTGTTGGATATTTTTAGTTTGCTGTTAGTCTCACGCAGGAGTCGTGGAGGTCTTGGTGTTTGATTTCTTCACACTTTGAGGCGTTTTTTGCTTGGGTGGCTTCGGTGAAGATGATCATTTCCTGGGTGGTTGGATCGGCGCTGGCGGCAAGTTTTTTGGCATTGATTTCGAGCTGGATTTTGCAGGCTTCTCGGTTTTCAAGAATGGTGATTTTTTCGCAGAGAGTTGGATCATTTTTCAGTTCGGCTTCACGAAAAGTTTTTTTGTCTGACACGGCATCGTTACAGTATTTTTTGCCTTCCTGATCGGTGATTTTTTCGCAGAGGGTTGCATCGAGGAGTTCAAGAGCACCAGTAAGTGCGGTTTGGTTGGCAGCTGAAAGGTCTGGAGGACTGTTTTGTTCAGGCGCGGACGGTTTGGATTCGGTTGTGGATACGGCTTGTGTTGTGATTTGTTCAGATTTTGTTTCTGGAGGGTTTGGGACAATGGCTTCAGAACAACCGACTAAAAATACGCTCAAAAATATTGCTGCAAAGATTTTTGTTTTCATAGGATCGTTGAGTTTTTATTGTTTATAAACCAAGTTGTTTGCGAATTTCTGCAGCACGTGCTTCATCTTCGTTCTTTTTTTCACCTGCTTTTTGTTCGAGTTCGATGTCTTGCCAATCAGCAGCGTGTTGTTTTTCGAGTTTTTCCAGCTGTTCGACGTGTTTTTTGGAAAGTTCGGCAAATTTACGTCGTTCTTCCTGGAAGATACGGAAAAGTTCGTCAATTTGAGCTTGGCGAAGTTTTGGAAGGGAATCGATGATACGTTTTTTCTCGTCTTTGGTGAGTGAAATTGATCCCGCTAAAAGATGGAGGAAGGCTTGTTCGTCAAACTGAAGATTGTGGGCTGGAAGCTTTACATTGATAACAGGAGGAAGGTGTTTACCAATTTGAAAATTGGCTGGAGTTGTATCTTCAGGTTCTGGAGCCGGCATTGGAGGTGGAGGTGGAAAACCGCCGCCAGGCATCATGCCACCTTGCATACCTCCCTGCATACCTATTGGAGGCATTTGGCCAGTACCATAAGGTTGGCCGCCAAGTGGTACTGCACCACCCGTTTGGGCACCAGATTGACCACTAGCAGGTGGTTGAAATGGTTGGGGAGTCGCGGGGTTTGGTTGGAAAGGTTGGCCGCCTCCCTGATTTCCATTTGTTTGTTGATTTGATGCTGGATCGAAGCCTTGGTCCATAAAAATGGTTATTAAACTGGCGATGAATGGTGGAGTTAAGAGGATTCGAACCTCTGACCTCAACAATGTCAATGTTGCGCTCTACCAACTGAGCTATAACTCCGAATTATTTGATGACTTTTTGAAAAAACTTTTAGATCTTTCCCTTACTTTCAAGAAAGCTGAGCAGGATTATATTAACAGAACTTATTGATGAGTAAAGGGCTTTGGAATACATGGTTGGATCTGATTTTTCCCCACCAATGTGTGGGTTGCCGAATGGAGGGTGCTTTGATCTGTGATTTTTGTTTTGAGAGGTTTGAGTATCTGGAAGAACAAAAGTGTCCGCTTTGTTTTCGTGTTTCTGCGAATGGAAGTCAATGTTCGCGGTGTTTTCAACGAGAGCCTGATTTCCCGCTCAAAGAGGTTATTTCTTGGTGCGAGTATAAAGACCGCATGGTGATGGCCAAACTTATTCATGCTTTGAAATACGAGGGTATTGTGGACGCGCGGGAGGTGTTTCGACGGTATTTCCAGCAACGAAAAGATTTTGTACCTGCGGATGGATGGTTATGTCCTGTGCCGCTGGAAGCGAAACGTCAGCGGTGGCGTGGGTTTAATCAGGCGGAAATTTTGGCAGAAGAGTTGAGTTTTTTGACGGGGATGCCGGTGGTTTCATTGCTTATGCGGGTTCATTTTTCGAAGCCACAAATGGAACTGACATCGGAGGAAAGAGCGAAAAATGTAGTGGGAGCCTTTCAGTTGAATAAAAAATTTACTCAAGAGTTACAGCTGAAAATACAGGAGGGTGCACTTCCAAAAATCTGGTTGGTGGATGATGTGGCAACGACTCTTTCAACTCTAAGGGAAGCGGCAAGTGTCCTTTCTAATACTGGTGTCCCCATCGTTTCTGCAATTGTGGTAGCAAGGAAGTCTTGAGGGTGCTTGTCTTTTGGGGTTTATGGGATCTATAATCGGGTTAGATTCTGATGAAAACTCTGGTAAAAAAAACATGAAACGTGAACAAAAAATAATGAAGGTAGGGATTGATGCTTCGCGGTTTGGGCATCGGGAAGCGACGGGGGTGGAGTGGTATTCTTACCATTTGCTCAATGCGATGATTCCCCTGTTGGGTCGTGAACATCATGCCAAAGTGGTGCTTTATAGTCCTGACGATTTTACTCCGGAAGAAGAGCTGCCGTTTAATGTGGAGAAGCGAATTTTACCTGCTAAAAAATGGTGGACGGTGCTCACTTTGAGCTGGGAGATGCTGCGAAACCCTGTGGATTTATTGTTTATACCTTCGCATGTTTTTCCTTATTTTTTGCCAAAAAAAGCGGTGATTACCATTCATGATGTGGCCTTTCGTCATTTTCCTCAGGCTTATTCGAAGAAGGCTTATAGGTATTTGGAACACTCAACCAAACGGGCGGTAAAAAAAGCTTGGAAAATTATTGTTCCGAGTCTGGAGGTTAAAAAAGATCTGATCGATATTTATCAATGTGATGCGGCGAAGATCGCAGTGATTCCTCATGGGGCACCGGAAGTTCCACGGTTAAAAACGTGGACCGAGAGTGAAACCAAAGCTCATTTGGAGAAATTTTCTTTGACTGAAGGAGATTTGATTATTCTGTATGTAGGGCGGATTGAATTGAAAAAAAATCTGGTCCGGTTGATTGAAGCGTTTGCGAGGTTTTCTGGTGAGTTTCCTGATTGGAAATTGGTTTTGTGTGGGAAGGATGGGTTTGGAGCCGATATTGTAAAAGAGACGGCGACGATGTTGGAACTTGGGGATAGTGTGAAGTTTACGGGTTATGTTTCTGAAGAGGATAAACTGTTTTTGTTGGATCGAGCGAGGATGCTGGCTTTTGTTTCGCTTGCTGAAGGCTTTGGTTTACCAATTTTAGAAGGTTTTGCAGTGCGACGGCCCGTTCTTACTTCCAAGGGGGGAGCTATGGAAGAGGTGGCTGGAAATGCTGCCTACTTGGTGAATCCAGAAAAAGTGGAGGAAATTAGTGTGGGGCTTAAACGGTTGGCTTCTGATGCTATGCTGATTAACCGCTTGATTGCTGAGGGGGAAAAACGGTTAAAAGATTTCTCTTGGGAAGCGACGGCGAAAAAAACCTTTGAGGTGTTGTTTGATTAAATACAAATAATCAAGCATCAAACCATCAAATAAATCAAAAATTCCAATGGATAATTTTTAAACATTGGAATTTTTAATTTAAATATTATTTGGTCGGTTGGTGCTTGGAAAGCTTTGAATTTATTTCACCAAGTAAACTTTTCCGTTTTCGAGGGCTGCGGTTTTCACCTTGATACCGATGTGAGAGTTTTTTGGTGCCCGTTTGACGTTTTTGCGGTTGATTTGCATTTCGGTGATTTCCTGGAGGAAGAGTTGATCAGGGCCCTGAATGAGGAGGTGATCGTGGAGTTTGAGGGCAGCGGTCGTTTGGATAATGGCGACGTTGATTTTTTCGAAGTAGTGGGTGGTTGTGCCGATTTCTTTGAAGGGGCCGATAGTGGTGAGGTTTGGGTTGGTTGCGGATGGTTGAGCTTGAGGTTCGATGGTTTGGGCGGGGACGGTTCTCATGTATCGAGTAGTCGCTGGGCGAGGATGAGGCGTGATTTCTTTTGTTGGTGCTAAATATTTTTTTCTTTTCTCAAGTCGGTCTTGTGCTTCTTGTTTGCGGTCGAGGGCGGTCCAAATGAGCTTTTGTTTGTCTTGTGAAATGAGCTGTTTTTTTCGTAAAAAAGCGGGGATTTTGAGTTCGTCGGGGTTGATGGGTTTATTGCTCATATGAGTTTGTTTTTTATGTATCTCATTCTAAAGAAATGGTAGAGTAAGGGCAATTATTTTCCTCTTTTGAAAATATGGATAATCAACGTATTGCACAGGTATTTGAGGAGATTGGGGCAATTTTAGAGATTAGTGATGCGAATCGTTTTCGGGTTTTAGCGTATCAAAAAGCCGCACAGATTATTTCTGATTTGGGGCGGGATGTGGGGGATATTTATCAGGCTGAAGGCGAAAAAGGGCTCATGGATATTCCCGGAATTGGGAAAGATTTAGCTTTGAAAATTCAGGAACTTTTAGAAAAAGGAAAATGTGAATATCATCAGGAGCTTTTGAAAAAGTTTGATCATGGTTTGTTGGATATGTTGAAAGTACGCGGGGTTGGACCAAAAAAGGTGAAACTGTTTTATACGAATTTGGGAATTAACAGTATTGAAAAACTCAAAAAAGCGGCTGAGGAAGGTCAACTTCGGGATTTACCAAAAATGGGGGAAAAAAGTGAGGCAGAGATTTTAATCGCGCTTAAAGATTATGATCGCCATATTGAGCGGGCGAATTTACAAGTGGCGTTTACCCAGGCGAATGAAATTATTAAGTATATGGAAAAGTGTAAGGGGGTGGAGAAAGTGACGTATGCGGGAAGTTTACGGAGAATGAAAGAGACAGTTGGTGATTTGGATATTTTGGTGGCTGGAAAAAATATTGAGACCATTATGGATTATGCGGTGAAGTTCCCGGAAATTACGAAGGTGCTGGCAAAGGGGGACACAAAAACCTCCTTTTTGTTGGCTTCAGGTTTGCAGGTGGATGTGCGAGTGATTGCGAAAGAGGTGTTTGGAGCAGCGCTTCATTATTTTACTGGTTCTAAGGAACATAATGTGGTTTTGCGGGATCGCGCGAAAAAGATGGGACTCAAAGTCAATGAGTATGGGGTGTATAAACTGGTTGAAAAGAAGGGCGAGGTGGTTGAAGAGTTAGTGGTGAGCGAAACGGAAGAACAAGTGTATAAAGCGATGGGGTTGCCGTATATTGCGCCGGAACTTCGGGAAAATCGGGGGGAGCTTGAAGCCGCGTTACACGGGGAACTGCCTAAGCTTTTGGAGGTTTCTGATTTAAAAGGTGATCTTCATGTGCATAGCCACTGGAGTGATGGAACCCAAGAAATTGGCGAAATTGTGCGGTTATATCGGGATAGGGGGTTTGAGTATATTGCGCTGACCGATCACTCCCCTGCGGTGGCCGTGGCGCATGGTTTGAATGCTGACCGGTTTGAACTTCAGTGGGCGGAGATAGATGAGATTCAGAAAGAACTCGATGCTGAAGCAAAAAAAGGAGCACCTCATTTCAAGATTTTGAAAGGAGTTGAATGTGATATTTTAGCGGATGGTCGAATGGATTTACCGGATGATGTTTTGAAACATATGGATATTGTGGTGGCTTCCGTGCATTCGAGGTTTCGATTGAGTGTGGAAGAACAGACGGCTCGAGTGATCAAGGCATTTAAAAACCCTTATGTGAAAATTTTTGGGCATCCGAGTGGTCGCCTTATTAATCAACGCGAACCAATTTCACTGGATTATGAAAAAATCTTTCGAGCAGCAATTGCAGAAAAAGTCGCTTTGGAAATTAATTCACAGCCGACTCGGTTAGATTTGGCTGACAATTATTGTAAGCTTGCAAAATCGATGGGAGCCATGTTTACCGTGGATTCTGACGCTCACCATATTCAACAGGTCGAAAATTTGATGTTTGGAGTCAGTGTGGCACGGAGAGGATGGGTTGAAAAAGATGATGTTCTGAATACACGAGGACTTAAAGATTTTTTGGGGTGGTGGAAGTAAAAATTCTAAGTTTTCCAAGTATCAAACTTTCAAATAAATTCTAAATTTCTAAATAAAATTTTGTTTTTTCTAAAATCTCTCCATTCACCTGAATTTCAATGAGATGTTCACCGGTGGTGAGTTTTTTGGTAGTCATGGTTTTGAAGGTGTGTCGTTTGGTGAGGGTGATGGGCTTGTTTGGTTCGGCTTGAATTTTGCTGAGTTTAAACACTTTTTGTGAGAGTTTCTGGGATTTATTTTTGCCGGTTTGTGGGTAGGTGACGCGGTAATCGATGAGGAGGTTTTGTGAATGCGGCGTGACCATTTCAAAAGAGAATTCGATGGTTTCACCGAGTTTCAGATGTGAGGGTTTGACGGTGAGGTTTTTGAGTTTAACGTCTTTTACGGTGGGATATCCCATGAGTTCTAGAGTCTTGCCGTGCCCTTTTTTGATGAGGGTGCGCATGGCGTGGCTTTTGATGTAGTTCATTTCTGTGGCTTTTTGTTTTTTAGTTTTTTCCCATTTTTCTAAGAGATCATGGACAAACTCCGGGTCGAATTTTGAGATATCGTTGAGATGGTTTGCGACTGAACGGGTGACGTAACGTTCTGGGTCGGCAAAAAGATTATCGAGTGGTTTGGCAGCTTTTTGATAGGGAAATTTTATGGCTTTTCCCCAGGGAAGTTTTGGTCGAAAACCTTCGGAAGCGAGACGGCGTTGGTGGTGATTTGTGCTCTTAGACCAGGCAAGCATTTGAGAAAAAGTTTCTTCTGGATAGTGGTTAATGAAGGGGCGAATGGCGAATTCAGCGGAAAAATATGAGGTCAAAGTTCCCAGGGCTTCTAGAGAAATTTTGAGGTATTTTTTGGTGCAGCCGTGCGTTGCTACGTAATCGAGAAATGGGGCGAAAATAAAATCTTCGTGGCGTTGTTTTGGTAGGGATTCAAGGAGAATTTTCAGGGTGCGTTCGTAATCTTTGGGAAGATATTTTTCTAAAAGGTCACGGAGAAAATAGATTCGTTCCATGAGTTCCAGTGAGGGGAATTTTTTGAGAGCTACTTGCTGGAATTTTTTGGTGGGAAAGGCTGGGTCAGCTTTCTGAATGAGGTTGGCGAGATATTCTACTTTTTCCTGGTTGAAAAGTTTGTCTTTGAGGGAGAAAGTTGGAGTCTTTTTCTTTGGGGAAGTTGGCATAAAATTTCTTTGGTGAGATCACTACGCAATTCTTTTTCCATTCATAACTTTTCGTTCAGGTTGAAGAAGGATCACCTCTTTATTTTCTTGAACCACGCCTAAAACGAGGCATTCAGACATAAAGTTGGCGATCTGTTTAGGGGGGAAATTTGTCACGGCGATGACCTGTTTTTGCGGGAGTTCTTCTTTGGTATAGAGTTTCGTTATTTGCGCACTAGTTTTTTTGATGCCAAGTTCGCCAAAATCTATAGTGAGTTGGTAGGCAGGATTTTTAGCTTCAGGAAAATCCTTGGCTTCCAAAATAGTGCCAACGTGCATTTCTACTTTTTCAAAATCTTCCCAAGTAAGCATATAATTCTTGTTATTTTTTGTAGATATATTTTAACCAGAGTTGTTTAAATACGGGTATGGAAAGTGTTGAGAGCAGAAATCCCATGGTTGGAACAATAGCATTGATGAAAGGATTCGGGAGTTGCGCAAAGGTGAAAAATATTACAACCACAATATAGGTAAGTATTGCGATCATTACCTTTCTTGATAGGCTGGTTTCCCAGGCTTTGTCTCTTTCAACTTTCTCATTTCTTTGTTTAATATTCTTGATTTCCTGTTCAATTTTTTTGAGTTCTTGCATATTTTTACGATAAAGTTTTCTCTTATTAAATCTGTGCCCGGGCACAGATTATTTGTCTTATTCGTCGCCAGTCTCGTTCGACCTGGATTCCTTCTGGAACGCTTTCTTGGGTACAGACGATGGAAAGTTCATCACGGGTGCGGGTGATGGAAGAAAATACGGTTTCATAATGGGCCCAGTTGGGAACTTTTGCGGTTGGCTCGAGACGGCAAACGGCGAATACTTCGGGAAGGAGGGTGAGGTGGAGTGGCATGGATTTACCTTAAGATTTTAAAAGTTCTCTTAATTTTTCGATATCCTGTAAGTGGGTTTTGCCATCTTTTTCTGGAGTTTCGAGAATGAGTGGTACTTGGTTCTGCATTGCGAATTTTGCTAAACTCACCAGTCCTTCAAGTGGTATAAATCCATCACCAAGATTGGCGTGACGGTCTACGCGGCTGCCGAGCTCTTTTTTGGAATCGTTGAAGTGGATGCAAGAGAGTGTTGAGAGCCCGATGGCTTCGTCGTATTCCTGGAGGAATTTTTTTACGCTGCTTTCGGAACCGATGTCGTAGCCGGCGGCCCAGATGTGGGCGGTATCAAGACAGGATTTGATCCGGGGACTGTGGGAGCGAAGTTGTTTCCAAACAAGAGCAAGTTCTTCGAGGCGAAAGCCGATTTCACTTCCCTGGCCGGCAGTGTTTTCCAGTATATAATCTAAAGGCGTGTTTTGAGTATGTTCAAGGATTTTTTTCGCATTTTCTGCAACATTTTGTATTGCTTCAGTACGATTCGCATCAAGTGATTTCCCGATGTGAACGACAATACCATGACCACCAAGGGTATGCAGTCGTTCAAAATCCAGCGTGAGATCACGAAGAGCCCAGGGAACTTCACTGAGCGGTTTTCCAAAATTCAAGAGATAGGAGCTATGCGCAACGACATGTTTAATTTCATAGTGTTGGCAAAGCTTTTTGAAATTTTCCGCATCAGCGGGATCGATGGGTTTAACTGTTCGACTCCTGGGTGATTTGGTGAAGATTTGCATGGCATTGCAGCCATATTCGGCTCCTGTTTTTTCTGCAGTTTGGGAAAATCCACCGGCAATTGACATGTGGGCACCGAGAAGGAGTTGGGGTGATAATTCTGAGCTCATAAGTGGAAATAAGGTGCTTCTATTGTAAGTTTTTTGGACCAAAGTGGTATGTTTTTGCGGAAAGTACCATTGACTTTATACGAGAATAGGGTTTAATTTGCGCGTTATTTTCTTCCCAACTTTTTATGGCACTCGATGAATCTGAATCACACTTCGCAGAGCAATTTTCAGGAGAATTTGATTCAAAACCTCAAACTTCTGATGAGATTGATAATTATTCTGATGAGGATTTAACCAATTTTCTTGAGCTTCTTTGTATGGCAACAGCTGAGGAGCGTGATGCCATTGTTTTCTATCGGAATGAAGTTCGTGACCTTTTAAATCAACTTTTGGAAGAGGCTGATTGTGATACTGAGAACGCTTTCACTCCATCGATTATGCTTCGCACTATGATGGTAAAACTTGGAAAAGTTGACCCCAGAAAACCCGGAGACCTCCACTGGTTCCAAGGATAAATTCTGAGGTGCAGGTTTTACTTTGGATGAAAGTTTCGTTACAATCGGACTAGTTTTATCTGGTTATTTTTTTATGAAAGTTGCGCTCGTCCACGACTTTTTGGTGAAGCTTGGGGGCGCAGAACGTGTCCTGAAAGTTTTTATGGATATGTTCCCGGAAGCACCGGTCTATACCTTGCTTTATCGACCAGAGATTTGTGGAAAAAATTTTCCACCTGAACGAGTGCAAACCTCGTTTTTGCAGAAATTTCCAAATTTTTTACGTCAACGGCAAAAGTTTCTTTTCCCTTTGATGCCACGTGCTATTGAGGGGTTTGATTTTTCTGATTATGACTTGGTGATTAGTTCAAGTAATGCTTATGCGCATGGTGTCGTGACTCCTTCACGGACGGTGCATTTGAGTTATTGCCATTCCCCCATGCGATACGTGTGGGACTATACTCACGAATATTTGAAAGAACAGAAAGTTAAAGGCCTCACGTATGCAGTGGCACAAAAAATGCTCCATGAGATTCGTATTTGGGATCGGTTGGCTTCCGATCGAGTGGATCAGTATCTAGCTAATTCAAAACATGTACAGAAACGGATTCAGAAATATTATCAGAGGCACTCCAAGGTTTTGTATCCACCGGTGAATGTTGATCGTTTTATGTGGCAAAAAGAACATGATGATTTCTTTTTGATTGTTTCGGCACTTACTCCGTTTAAACGTTTAGATCTCGCCATTCAACTCTTTAATAAAATTGGGAAACCGCTTGTGATTATTGGGAGTGGAAATCAGTATGAGTACTTAAAAAATATTGCGGGGAAAAATATTCACCTCCTTGGATATAAATCTGATGAAGAAACGGCCCAATATTTGGAAAAATGTCGGGCTTTTATTCATCCCGCCGAAGAAGATTTTGGGATCGGGGTTGTAGAGGCGATGGCTTGTGGGAAACCCGTTCTTGCCTATGGAAAAGGCGGGGTGTGCGAAACGGTGATTCCAGGGGTTACTGGTGAGTTTTTTCAGGAGTCAACCGTGGAATCGATGGAAGACGGTTTGGGAAGATTGATTATCAACGAGAGTAAATATGATTCGAAAGCGATCCGGAAACGTGCGGAAGAGTTTTCTGAGCAGCGTTTTATTACTGAGTTCCGCAAGATCGTGAACGAAGTGATGAAAGACCATCATTAAGAAGAGAAGTCTCGTTGTGTTTTTGCTCTCTTGTGCGAGAATTGGAATACTTTTTTATCATCGTTTTATTATTGTTGAGCTATGTCGCTTTATCGTAAATATCGACCGCAAAATTTTGTTAATCTGGTGGGTCAGGAACAGATTCGAGTTACCCTTCGGAACGCTTTAGCATCAGAACGGGTAAGTCATGCGTATTTGTTTACAGGTCCACGAGGAACGGGGAAAACTTCTACGGCACGTATTTTGGCGAAAGCAATTAACTGCTTAAATTTGCAGAATAATGAGCCTTGTGAGCAGTGTGAAATTTGTATGGGGATTACCGAGGGAAGTTTAATTGATGTGATTGAAATTGATGCGGCTTCTAATCGGGGCATTGATGAGATTCGTGATTTGAAAGAAAAAATTACTTTTGCGCCAACGCGTGCACGAACCAAAGTGTACATTATTGATGAGGTCCATATGCTCACCAAAGAGGCGTTTAATGCCCTCTTAAAAACGCTGGAGGAACCACCAGCTCATGTGTACTTTATTCTTGCAACGACAGAGGCCCACAAAATTCCTGAAACGATTCTTTCCCGCTGTCAGCGGTTTGATTTTCGGAGAATTGATGATGCGGTTTTAATGGAGCGACTCCAGTTTATTTTGGATGAAGAAAAAATTAAGGCAGAACCTGATGCGTTGAAACTTATTACCCACTGTGCTCAAGGAGGAATGCGCGATGCAATTAGTTTGATGGAACAACTGATTGAGGGGGATCAACTGACTTACTCACACGCTTGTGAAGTATTAGGCGTGGGAAGTTTACGAAGTTTGGATGTACTGATTGATGCGCTTCTTCAGTTTGATGGAGTCAAAGCTCTTCAGGAACTTGAATTGGTATATCAGGAAGGTCACGACCTTCTGCAGTTTAATAAAAATCTTTTGGAAAACTTACGAAAACGGTTACTCCAGAGTGTGGGTGGCGCTCCGCAAATTACCGCTCGATTATTAAAACTTATTGATCTCTTGCGTGAGTCCTATGTGAATTCAAAACACGCGGTAATTCCCCAACTTCCGTTAGAAATGGCGATTATTGAAGGTTGTTTAATGGTCGATGCCCCGGTGGCTGCACCGCAGGCGCTGGCGTCAAATATCTCGCCTACGGTAACAACCCAAGCGGTTGAAGCACCATCGAAAGCGACGGTTCAACCGGTCGATCAGTCCCCAAAAGCTGCCGCAACTCCTGTTCAACCGGTAGCTCGGGATGCAGAGCCGGCTCGTGATCACCAGGGTTTACAACCTGCTGAGATGAAGGATTTGAATTTTGATCAGGTCAAGGAGCTTTGGCCTCAAGTTCTCCAACAGGTTAAAAGTTCGATCTTGAAAAAAACTTTACCCTTGGGTCAAATTTTGAAAGTAGAAGGACCGACGATTTTTTTGGGCTTTACAACCAATTTTCATTTATCGAAGGTTATGGAACAGACTCAGCGAATTGAGCTCGAGAATGTCATTGAACAGTTGGTTGGTTCGCAGGTAAAAATTTCAGCAGAGATTAAGGATTTTGGCGGGATTAAAAAGACAGCTGTGGCCAGTGGGCTCAATAGTGTACCAGTTGAGGCGGTTGATGAAGATACAGAAAAGGTATTGGATATGTTTGGCGGAGAGGTGATGTGACGGGAAGGGGGGAACGAGGTTCCCCGATTCGGCTGAAAGGCCTCCTGGATAACTGCCCTCCTGTAGGCCCTCCCTTCCTATAATGTCAAAAAACAAAATGTACGAACTTAAGCGGAGTACATTTTGTTTTTTGCAGGTGTTTTTTTTGAAGCGAGTTTTAGTTTTCCAGGAGCTTAAGCAGGTCGTCTTCGCTGAGGATTTTTGTGCCGAATTTTTTGGCGGTTTGGAGTTTTGATCCGGCTTTTTCACCGGCTACCAAGAAATCAGTGTTGATGGTAACACTGCCCTGAATTTTAGCGCCAAAAGAGCGGAGTCTTTCTTTGGCAACATCCCGGGAAAGATTTTTGAGGGTTCCGGTCAGGACAAAGGTTTGACCTGCGAGTTTTTGATCGAGGGTTTTCTCGCTCGTGAGGAGATGGATTTCTTGGCGCTCGAGTTTCTCAAGAAAATTGATGTTTTTTTCGGTATGGAACCAATTTGACACTTCCTGTGCAACTTTAGTACCTATACCTTCGAGTTCACTTAAACGATCAGTTGAAAAAGTTGAAGAGATTTGAATGAGTTCTGAAATGGTGAAGGGGTCATGACGCATTTCTGCTTCAAAGTGGTGAGCAAGGATGATGGCAGTTTCTTCACCTACGTAACGGATACCAAGAGCATAAAGAAAACGAGTAAGAGGGACTTTTTTAGCTTCATGGATGGCATGGAGAACGTTATCGGCACGTTTGTCTTTAAAAAGATCAAGTTGGAGGAAATCGTCTTTCGTGAGTGAAAAAAGATCGGAAGGATCTTCGACGAGTTGATTTTCCAAGAGCTGGTCAATGATTTTTTCACCTAAGCCGTCCATTTCAAACGCACTCACAAAATGGATAAAGCGTTCACGGTCTTGGGCAAAGCAGCTCGGATTGGTACAACGGTGAGCTGATTCCCCTTCTAATCGGGAAACTTTTGCACCACAGACCGGGCATTTTTTAGGAAAATGGAAAGCTTTTTCGTGACCAGTCCTCAGATCTGTAAGGACTTCAACCACTTCAGGAATGATATCTCCGGCTTTTTGGATAATAACGGTATCACCAATACGAATATCTTTGCGTTTCATTTCATCTTCGTTGTGGAGAGTAGCACGGGAGATGGTTGATCCGGCCACACGCACAGGACGGAGGATAGCAACAGGAGTTAGTGCTCCTGTTCTGCCCACTTGAACGTGAATATCGAGAATTTGAGTTGTGGTTTGAATTGCTGGGAATTTGTAAGCAAGAGCAAATTTTGGTGCTTTTGAGGTAAAGCCAATGATGTGTTGTTGAGCTTTATCATTCACTTTAATAACTATTCCATCGATTTCATAATCTAAGGAGTCTCGTTTTTCATGCCAGCTTTGGAGAAACTGATTTACTTCTTCAATGCTGCGAAAGTAAGCAAATTCAGGGTTTACGCGAAGTCCTAGATTAGCAAGACGTTCGAGGACATCTCGTTGAGTTTTTGGTGGTGAAACCAAGGTATTTTTGCCAATTTCATAAAAAAAGGCGGAAAGGTTTCGTGAAGCGGTTATTTTTGGGTCAAGTTGGCGAACGGTTCCTGCGGCAGCGTTACGAGCATTGGCAAAAGGCTCTTCATTAAGCCGTTTTTGATCTTCATTAATTTTTTGAAAGTCGGCTTTGGCGATGTAGACTTCGCCCGTTACTTCAAGGTCAACTTCTTCATTGAGGGAAAGTGGGATGCTTTCAATGGTTCGGATCGAGTGAGTTACATCCTCCCCTTCTTCACCATCACCACGGGTTATGGCACGTTCAAGTAAGCCATTTTTGTAGTGAAGGGTGATATTAAGTCCATCGATTTTGAGTTCACAAACAAAAGCGATTTGTTCGAGAGAAATGATTTTATTTAAACGTTCAGACCAATCAAGGACATCTTGTTCAGAGAAAGCATCTTGAAGGCTTTTTTTAGGGGTGAGGTGCTGGACTTTTTGAAAACGGCTGGAAAGAGCACTTCCGACCCGTTGAGTTGGAGAGTCGGGGGTAATAAATTCGGGATTTTCTTCTTCAAGTTTTTTGAGTTCCAGCTTGAGGGAATCACGAACGGCTTCCGATACACTGCTTTGGTCGAGTACGAAATATTGGTAGTTGAGGAGTTTTATTTTAGCTTTGAGTTTTTCAATACGGTCTTGGATGTCTTTTTTTGAGATATTCATGGGAAAATTCGGGTTTTTGGTCTTTTATTGTCATTATATCTGGTTCTTGTTCAAAAAAAAGCTTATTTATGTTATAATTTTAAGATAATTTTTATCTTTGAGGAGATGGACGACCCGACCAACGATCTTTGGATTAATCACCAAAACATTCAGATTGATCAGCAAACTCAAGAAATGCTGAATTCACCTACCGAAACACCTGGTGGCATTTCGGCTGAAGATGAGGCTTTTTTGCATCTCTTAGTTGATAAGATTGAGAAAAAAGAGATTCGACTTTTTGAACCTTCAACGCTCATTAATGTTGCTGTTTACGAAAAATTAGGTTCGGTAGAGCAAGGGAAAGCTGATTATGATGCTTTTAATATGTTAGCTACCATTCGATCGATTTATCGGTTATGGCAGGCGGGCCAGAAAAACACTTATCAAATTGAAAATCTTGTTCATCGGATTCGGCTTACAAAAGAGCGTTTAGAAGAGATTGGTGGAGATATTTATATTATCTAAGTTTTATGGACGGAGAAGCACTACAACAACCGAAAACAACAGTCGATACTCCTTTTACTCCAATTGAGGAAACCAAGGCGACTCCTGATGTTAAAAAAGATATTCCGGAAAAGCAGGCAGCAGCTCTCCAGGGAGTTGAAGCAGCAGAAAGTGCCCGGACGGACCTAGCGAAGCAACTGAGTAAGCAGATTACGGAAGATCGAGCAAAGTATGAAAAAATGTCACTTGGGGAACTTTTTGGAGAACTTATTAAGTCTGGAATGAGTCTCTATGACGGCTTTAATAACCTGGGGACTATTTTACAGAACGAGGTTCAGAAAAAGAACCATTTTAAAGATGATGATGTAAAAAAAATGTCATTGGATCAGAAAAAAGGTGATGAAGCTTTGCAAAAACTTAAAGATAAGGCGAATGATCCAGGTCAACCATCTCCAGAACGGTCAACTGCTTATGTTGCTGGTGCGGTAGGACTTGCGGACCGCCCATCCCCGTTCTTTTTTATGCAAGCTCTTAAGGGAAACAAACAGTTTGAGTATGTGGAAAAAAGTGAAATGAAAGAAAAAGGAGTAAAGCCGGCGGTTGGTGACATCGTATTTTTTCAAAAGAGTGACTCTCCAGAGCCAAATCTTACTGGACTTGTGACTCAGACTGATCCACTCAAGGTTAAAACCGTGCTACCAAAAGCCGATATTGCAACTGAGATTACACTTACCGGCAACACCGACTATGATCAACAACTTTTAGGCTTTTTTCGGGTTCCAACAGGGTATAAAAAAGAAACTTCGAGTAGTTGAGGTTCCAAGTATCTGATATAATATTTCTAGATTTTTGATTTTATGGCTGACGATATCCAAATAAAGAGTAGCAATCCTACGAGCGGTGGCAGCACTCCAGCACCACAGAGTCAAGTTGGTCAAACCAATGCTGGTTCGGCCCAAGGAGCTGGGAATCCTCCTGTCATTGATTTGAGTGCAATGGACATGATGCCGGTGGGAACGCCCGCAACTTCAACAATGCCAGCTGCTTCACCGAGCTCAACCGACGCGAATGGGGTGGTGAGTTTTAATGGAAAAACGATTGAGGTTCCACAAATGGTACGGGAAAAATTTCCGGATTTGATTGATTTGATCAACAATACGGAATCGATGAGCATTGAGGAACGTGATTATTGGTTCCAGATTTTACCCATCATGACTGAGGATCAAATTGGGAAATTTCGACAAATTTTATTAAGTGAAAAAGATCAGCTTTCGGCTCTGGATAAAGAGTATGAAGATGAACTTACCCGTTTGAATGAAAAACACATGATTGAGTGGAAAGAGTTTGAATCGAAAGAAAAGAAAAAATCTTTGACTCTGGCGGAACAAAAGTCACAAGAAGAGGAGAAAGCTGAAGAGGAAGAACTCTTAAAGCGTCTGTCTCAGGTTTAATACTCCTTTGCTCCTAAAAAAAGTTTATTCGAGTGAAACAGGTTTGGCGAGGATAATAAGGCGTTTGAGGTTGGTTCCAACGGGAGTACAGGTAATCAAGGTGAGGCGGTCATCTCCTTCTTGTGTTAAGACATCCACCTGATTTGGAAGGATCACCTGCTTGTCATAGACTTCGTAGAGGAATTTTTTTTGGTTATCGAAGACGATGATTTGGTCGCCGATATTAACTTCATGCAGGAGAGCAAACACGTCCTTAAAACGACCGGCATCCCATGGGAAATAGGAGCTGTGACCGGTAATCACCACATTTCCATTTTGACCTGGCTCAGCGGTTCCAGGATAATGCACCACTCCTTCCCGCAAGGCTTCTTGAATATCCTTTTCAAGCGCCCCCCAGTCGCGTTTAATAAGATTTTCCGTATTTACGGGCACTACTGGGACATTTTTGTTAATGCGAGGAATAATAATGCGGAAATCTGGTGGTGTGACTTCCATGTTCAGCGGGGGGATTTGCCGCTTGGTTTCTTCAGAGTTTTGGCTTAATGGGGGCAGCTCTTGGTGAAGGTCCTGTACGGTTCCATTGCCACCGTTGAGAATTTTTTCAATAAAGGGGTTTACTTTGAAATCACCCCGTATTTGATCAATTTTTAAGCGGAGGAGTTCAGAATAGGATGAGAAATTGATCGCAAAAAAGAAAATGACGAAAATTAGGAGCGATGTCGTGAGCCATTCAAGGAGATGCCAGATACGATTTTTTTTCTTCTTTTCAGCTTCTTTCGATGTGCTTGTGTTTAATGCAGGTGTAGAAAACGGTTTTGTCGATTCTTCTTTTGTCCCTTGGAGCGAATTTGGGATAATACTTGCGGAAGGTTTGATGGGAGTATATGTGGATCCAACAATAGGGGGGCTTACATGTTTTTCATCTGCTGGCTGTGGCGTTTCCGCAGGTTTGGCATTCAGATCGAGCTGAAAAGCTTGAGGATCAGAAGAGATTGTGACTGGTTTCGTACGAGTATCACGAACCGGCTCTCTTTTTGTGGAGCGTTTGGTTGTTTTTTTTGTTGGCTCAGGCATGAAGTTTTGTTTTTTTTATTATACCTCTTCTTTACTGATGATTCCACCACCAATAAGTTCTTCGTTCTGATAAAATACGACTGATTGTCCTGGAGTAACCGCACGTTGTGGACTTAAAAACTCTACGGTTATTTTTTTATTTTCTGATTTTACTTTTGCGGGTTGAGGTAGGAAGCGGTGACGAATTTTGGTAATAAATTCGGTTCCGTCGGGTGGAATTTTTCCACTGATGAAGCTCAGTTGATCGGCGATGAAACCTTGAGTGTAGAGGTCTTGGTGTTTTCCAACAACCAGAGCATTTTTTTCTTTATCAATTTTTACTACATACCATGGCTCCCCTTCCGTCTTTACGCCCTTGATTCCACCAATCCCGAGTCCTTTTCGTTGGCCAATGGTATAGAGGGGTAAGCCTTGATGTGTTCCAATTTTTTGACCAGTGGTAGTAATAATTGGGCCGGGAACAAAGTTCTGTTTTTCCAAATAGCGTTGTAGAAAAGCACTGTGGTCACGCTCAGGAAAAAAACAAAGGTTTTGGCTTTCTTTTTGATTATTGACCTCATCAATGCCAAATTTTTTTGCTAATTCTCGAACTTCAGGCTTCGTGAATTCGCCAATAGGAAAAAGTATATGTCTCAGTTTTTCCTGGGTAAGGGTGTAAAGGAAATAGCTTTGGTCCTTGGATTTGTCTTTGGCGGTGAGTACTTTATAGGTAATTTCCCCGTTTTCGATCACTTCCACTTTTCGCGCGTAGTGACCTGTGGCAACGTAATCTGCCCCCATTTCTTTCATTTTATCCAAGAAGAGTCCAAATTTTACCGAACGATTACATTCAACGCAGGGATTTGGAGTAATTCCCTCACCGTATCCATCGATAAAAAAATCGACGACTTGTTCTTTAAAAATATCCTCAAAGTTTAGAACATAGAAGGGAATTCCAAGTTTAGCGGCAATTTTTCTGGTTTTGGTGAGCCCTTCGAGGGTGCAACACTTATTTTGCGGAAATTTCTCCTGTTCTTCATCTGAGAAGATGGTGGGATCTGTCCAAAATCGGAGGTGAACACCGATCACTTCGTACCCCTGTTCTTGAAGTAAACAAGCGGTCACGGTAGAGTCAACCCCGCCCGACATACCGACTAAAACTTTTTTCTTATTTCCTGTATTCATTTCTAACGCATTTAAAATTTGACAGACCACCTTTGTTATGCCACACTTTTACTTATCAAGCAATACATATCGTTTGTGGTATGAAGGGAAATAAAGACAGAATTTTAGTCGAAAAACTTGCTTCTGAATTCGATATTCGGGTGACTCCTTTGCTGCGCGAGGTTAAAAGGTATTTGGGGGGAGGTAAACATTTTTCTGAAAAACGTCTCCATGATGCATTTGTTTTTGCCGCGCTCGCACATGATGGACAAAATCGTAAAGATGGGACGCCTTATATTATCCATCCCCTAGAGACTGTAAAAATTCTTGCTTCGCTCCATATGGATGAAGATACCCTTATTACTGGTTTTCTTCATGATGTTCCGGAAGATACTGCCTTTACAATTGAAGATATTGAGAAAAAATTCGGTAAAAAAGTATCATTTTTAGTTGATGGGATTACCAAATTATCAAAGGTGCACTATCAAACGGAGATGGTTAAACGACAAGTTGATTCCTTAAAAAAACTCTTTCTTCATACCGCTGAAGATCCACGAATTATTATTGTCAAACTTGCTGACCGTCTTCACAATATGAGGACACTGGGTTTCATCAGCAAACCTGAAAAACGTGAAAGAATAGCGTTGGAAACCTTAGAAATATTTGTCCCAATAGCTAACTTATTGGGCATTGAAGAGTTTAAATCTGAACTTGAGGACCTTTGTTTTCGCTATTTGCATCCGGGTGAATTTGAGACCATCGGGAATCTCTTAAAAAAGAGTCAGGAACGTTGGCATAACCTCGCGGAAAACCTTTCACAAAAAATGGAAGAAAAACTTCAACAGGGGGGTATTTCTTCGGTTGTTTATCAGCGACAACGCAGCAGTTATCCGATCTATAAAGAGGTTTTTGAAAGGCAGCGACGACTGGATGAGTTTGACAACATTATTCAGTTACGAGTGTTGGTCAATAATGTTTCAGACTGTTACAAAGCTTTGGGTTTAATTCATCAAAACTTCAAACCAAAACCTGGGACATTTGTTGATTACATCAGCGTTCCCAAGGTTAATGGTTATCGTAGCCTTCATACCAGTGTTTTTGGCCCTGAAGGGACGACTTTGGAAATTCAGATTCGGACACATGAGATGCATATTGAAAATGAGTATGGGATTGCCGCTTGTTTTTTCCAAAAAGGTGACGAAGCCAATCAAAAATTAATGGGAAAAGACCAGCGAGCATATTGGGCAGGAAAAATTGTTGAGTTACAAAAAGAACAGGAACCGGATACGAAGTTCATGATCGATTTGAAAGAGGATATTTTAGGTGATCGGATATTTGTATTCACCGCTGCTGGTGATTCTGTTGATCTTCCTCAAGGGGCGAACTGTATCGATTTTGCTTATCATCTCAGCGATGAGATTGGCCATCGCGCAGTTAAAGCAGATATTAACGGGCAAATTCTCCCTCTTAATACGGTTTTACAGAATGGTGATACCGTAAAAATCATCTCATCCGAGATAGAAAAAGGGCCAAGTCGGAGTTGGCTGGTATTTGTGAAAACCTCTTATGCACGAAACAAAATTAAGGATTATTTTAAGAAAATTTCTCGTGATTATAAGCTCCAAACGGGACTTGAACTTGTTCAAAAAGAGTTAACACGTGCGGGCCTTGGTCTTTTCAGGGACATCCCCAAAAGAAAAATGAACCGTTTTCTTTCAAGTAACCCCGAATTTATTGATAATGATGATATTTTAATTGCCATTGGCGAGGGATCATTAACCACACTGGAATTTATTAATTTTTTCTACCCAAAAAATTCACCAACACTGAGTAATATTAAGTTTTTTGAAAAACATTTTTCGGTTTCTAAACTTACCGAAAAAATTTACACCAAAGTGGCGATTAAGATTATAAGCAAGGATGCTGTTGGTCAACTGGAACGAATTTTAAAGGTTTATTCTGATTTAAAAGTAAATGTACTAAAAACCAGAGCTTATCTTTCGCCTTTCAGTGGTGATTTTATCTGCTCACAAATTTTGGCGATTGAAAGTTTTTCGCAGGTTTCGAAGGTTTTTGAAAACCTTGAACAACTCGATGGGGTTCGAGTAGTAAAACGTATGTTTTGGCAGAAAAATCTTCTGTTCCTCACCGGATTCCTGTTTACTTTTGGGGTTTGGGCCCTTCATCCTTCGGTGGTTTACTATATTGTAAAAAATAATGTCCTGGATACGAACATGTTAAATATTTTTAACTATTTTGCTATTTCGCTCCTCTTTTTCCTTGTATTTCAACTTAAAAACCTTACGGAACGCAGTTTTCCTGAACTTAGAGAAACGAAATCATTTTGGTTTTTGGCTTTTGGAATTGCAACTTTTGCCTTTATCACCATTTTTGCCGAGATCAATTTCTTCCAGTTAGAGCTCAATTGGGTTATTCTGTTGGGGCTGATTCTCATTGTCTTTTCCTACTTGATCGCTGAGTATATTTTTTATCGAGATCGGCATCATTCCTAATCAACATACATGAAAGATTCTCAACTCTTTTGGGGCTACGCTGCTGGGCTTTCGGCTTCGTTCTTTTGGGGTGTTCACTCAGTGATTATTCGACATCTCACGGAAGAAGGGGTTAACCCGTATTTAATTGCAGGTATTCGACTTTATATAGGTACGCTCACGATTTTTTTGATTTTAGTAATTCAAAAACTGGTAAAAAAACTACGTAACAAGAAATCTGCAACAAGTTCTGAAGAGGTGCAAGAATTTGAAGGTATTTCTGGAAAATTCCCTTTCCACAGGTACTTCTTCATTGCCGCGTTGAGCCTGGGAATCAACTTTTTATGCTTTCAGAAAAGTTTAGAATTCACTCTTGCTTCTGACTCAAACCTTATTCAAAATTTTTCACCGGTGGCGGTGCTCATCATTAGCAGCATCTTTATGGCACATCGAGTTAAAGAGATTGCTCCGAATCACCGTTTTTGGAGTAGTTTATTCAAGATTGTTTTGGTAGGCTCGATTGGGGCGTCACTTGTTCTCATCAATGATATTAATAACACTTTTATCCCCAATAATGTGAAGTTCATGGGTGATTTAATTGCATTTGCCGGGATGCTGTTTTTCTCTGTTTTCGTCATTTTCAGCAGTGAATTTTCACGACTTTACCCAAAAGTTTCGAGTCTACGCACTACAATGCTTACTTTGGCGTTTGCAGCAATTCCAGTGACATTTTTTGTCCCATTTGGCGATTTTCAAAAAATTGACCCCACGAGCTGGACAGAGCTCATACTCATTGGCTTTTTCTCAACAGGTATCGCTTATTGGCTTTGGAATATTGCATCAAAAAGGTTAAATGTCATTCCTTTGACACTTAATTTGGTTTATATCGGAATTATCACTGTACTCAGCGAAATACTCTTTCTCAACCTTCATATTGATTGGAAGTTTATTTTAGGTGGTATTTTGATGATCATCGCTTCCATTAGCGCAGAATCACTCAACTCAGCGGCTAAAAATTTTCTCAAGACAGGCCACGAGAAACTTGACAAAAATAAGTAAAATCCCTACATTACGAATCCTTTGGTTATTCATTTATGAGTGGAATTTCAAATATCGGGGGGAGAGGGTTTGGAAGAAACCGTCCTCGGGGTTCGGAAAGAGATCGTCGTGGAGATACCCCCAGAAGATTACATCCCCATCAAATATTACCTCCCATTGCGAGTATCCTCGATCATACTCGGCAAAGGTCTATACTGAACACAGATACTTCATTGAGTGGCATTCGAGAATCTCACTTTAGTACAGGACCGGTAACTTTTTCTCCTTTTCAGCATATTCAAGCACCAGATGGTGGGGGCACGGGTGATGGGAATGGAAAACCACCAGAAAATCCACTCCTGCCTCCTACGCGTTTAGTTTTGAGTGTTCAAAACTTACTTGCTCAACATCATTATTTTGTTGATACCCCAAATTTGGTCGATGGAAGCCTTCAACAACGACATTTTCTTGAGAAAAACTGGGGTGACAATACAAAAGCACGACTTATTTATCAATTACGTGAAAAGGGTCTTCTTGCCGAAGCTGACAGTCCACTCGGCTGGTATGAAACGCTCGCACAGTTTGGGCTTTATGACGCCGGGGTAATTCATGATTCAAATCTTGCGACTATTCTTCGTCGCCATTCTCCACTTGATGTTCTTTATCATCAAACACCTGATGGCAGTATTCAAGAATCAAGAATTACGGAAATGGGTATAGGTGACGGACGAATTATTCGACGTCTTTCAGAACTTAAAATGGCGAGTGCCGGTATTCCTGAAGCAACCCAGGGAATGAGGGGAGCTCGACCGAATAAATCGACGATACGCTCAATTCTTGATGCAATTCAAAAGGGGGTCGGAAAAATATCAAACGGTGCGGTTGATGAAACACTTACCGGGCTCGATTTTGCTCGATCATTTGTGGATGAAATTCGAAGAGATAATATTAATGGTGTTGAAGTGGATGTCTGTTTACCCACGCCTGAATTTTTGAAAAAAACAGGAATTCAACCGAACTCACAGAAAATTATTATCTGTAATCTCTTGATGGATCGAATTCCAGATCTGGTCCAATGGGTAACAAATATGCGTGCAATTGCCGCCGAGGATGCGCAGTTTTTTATTGGTGTTATTTTTCCTTTCTCAGGAAAAAGTGACAGTAATTCACGGACAAAAGTACCGGAAAATCTTTTTTATAAATCTGAAAGTGACATTCGAAAACAATTTGAAGGTGATGATTTCGATTCCGCGCTGTTTTATATGGTTAAAACCCTCAATGATTTAGGACTCGTTACCCTTACGATGGGGCAACAACCCTACTATGTTTTGTCACCTCATTGTGTTGTAGATACGGTAAAAATTATTCGCGAAAACTACCCAGAACATCTCACTCGTGACTACTACGACCCGGTTATCAACGATTTAGTCCACAAGATCCAAGCAGGAGAACTTCCGGATGAACAAGTGGTCGGTCTACCCCAATGTTATGCGGGAGACAATGGACTCGTAATGCTTGGCGGGAAGATACTTCCGCATAATGCTGCACAACGAAAGAAGATTGGTTATTAAGAGGTTTGGTTTTAGTTACTGAAGTGAAAGTGAACCACATCACCGTCTTTCATGACGTAATCTTTTCCTTCCAGGCGGAGTTGTCCCTTTTCGCGTGCCCCAACCTCACCTTTACTTGCAACATAATCATCATAGGCGATCACTTCGGCGCGGATAAAACCTTTTTCAAAGTCGGTATGGATAACTCCTGCAGCTTGAGGAGCACGGTCGCCGCGGTGGATGGTCCAGGCACGTACTTCTTTGACTCCTGCAGTAAAGTAGCTCATGAGGCCCAGTGTTTCGTAAGCCGCGTGAATAAGACTGTTGAGGCCTGATTCTTGAAGTCCGAGCTCTTCTAAAAACATTTGAGCTTCCTCTTGGGCAAGTGAACCGAGTTCTTCTTCAATTTTTGCAGAGATTGGGACAATTTTTTTCTCAGGTGGAAGGCTGAGGTTCGTACGAATTTTATTCACATCTAACCCTTTGAGTTCGTTTTCATGAACATTGGCGATATAGAGGAAGGGCTTTCCAGTGAGAAGATGCAGATCGCGAAGGTATTCTTGCTCTTCAGGTGAGTAGTTTGCATCAATAATTTTTTTGCCACTTGAGAGGTGAAGCTCAACCTGGGCAAGAAAATTGGCGTACTCTTGTTTCTTTTTATCACCCGACTTCGCTTCGGATTGAGCCTTGGAAAGACGTTTTTGGAGAGTCTGAAGATCTGCAAGAATAAGCTCGGTTTCAATAATTTCAATATCGCGTTTGGGATCAACCGAGTCGTGAACATGGGTTACATCTTTATCCTCAAATACTCGTATCACTTGGGCAATCGCATCACATTCCCGGATGTGAGCCAAAAACTGATTTCCTAGACCTTCTCCTTCACTGGCACCTTTTACGAGTCCGGCAATATCTACGAATTCAACCAGGGCTGGAATTACTTTTTCAGTCTTGGCGATATCTTTTAAAACCCAGATGCGAGCATCCGGAACCTCGACAATTCCAACGTTCGGTTCGATTGTACAGAAAGGATAATTGGCGGCTTTTGCACTTGCTGAACGGGTGAGTGCATTAAAGAGTGTTGATTTTCCAACATTGGGAAGCCCCACAATACCAATTTTAAGCATAAGTTATGGCGTGAAAGTAAGTGATTTTTTGCAGGCTTGATACTCTTGATACGTGAGTTGCCCAGGAGCGGTTTGAGCCTTATTACTTGAGGAAAGATACACGATCTGTGAACCAAGTAAAGGTGCAATTATTCGACTTATTTTCCCGAGAGTGCCCATGGTGTGAGCAATAAGTTTTATTTTTTGGGGATGATTATTTTTAAGAAGAAGTTGGTAGATTGTTTTATTGTCTTCTGGAGTTTGAGCAAACGTAACGATTTTGATGAGGTCAGGCTCTTTTTTTGCCGCTTGGTTGTAAATTTTTTGGAGTGTTAAAAGCGAAGGAGTGCTTTCGAAGTTGTGATAAGAAAGAATTATCTGGGTGGAACTTTTTGGGGAACAAGCGGAACGTAGTTTTTTTAGATCCGTTGACTTTACTCGGTAGTTTATATCTACGTACGCTGATTTTTCATGAATCCAAGGGATGATTTTTTTGATTCGATCGGATTCACTTCCGTGCCAGTTGCCTTGCTCTTCTTTTGGTTTGTTGACTATGAGGAGGGGTTTTGAGCATGAAGAAACCAGCTTTTTTATTTGAGAAGTAATGAGATTTTCTCGAAGGTGATCGATCCAAATTTCTATAATATCAGCTTTTTTTTCAAGCTGTTGGATCTTTTTTTTAAGTTCGGCAAGTGTCCTCGCTTGAATGGGAAAACAGATGAGGGACATGCGTTTTTAGTCGTTGAATTGGATTCGATTTTTTGGACGGAAACGACGATAGATATAATATCCAACTCCAAGGCCGAGAACGAGGTACAAACTGTCTTCAGGACCTGTAGTCGCTAAACGTCGAGTTTTCGTTTTTGAATTGGTATTTTTTACCACCGGTTGGGCATCAAGATCACCGGCATTTTTATTGGTATCCAGTTCACTTTCTTCAGAAGTCGTGCCAGCGTTTTCCATGGTTGAACTATCTTCATAAGCGGCATTTTTGAGCTGATTATTCACATTATTTGGGTCAAGCTGCATTGAGAAAGTTACCAGTTTGGAGGTGTTGGCGTTGTTTGGGTCTTCGAAACTGCCTGGTTCAGGAGTTGAGGCACTTACCATAACACTGCCCTTCATCTCTTCGTGGTAGGAACAGATGTATTCAAATTCCCCTTCTGCGTTGAATTGATAGACAAAACTTTCGTCAGGTCTCAAGTTTCCGCTCGTAAAGTTGGCACCAGTGACCAAATGATCAACAGTGTCATTATTGACCCATTTTACTTTATCACCAGGTTTAATATTCACACGAACAGGAACAAAAGCGAGATCTTTCATTTCAACAGTTGCGGCAAACGTTTCTTCAGTATTTTGTTCGGTGGCATTTGAATCTGCCATCAAAGTGTTCATGGAGTTTTCGGATGTATTTGTGTTTGAATCGCTAGCTGCAAAGAGGCCGCTGTCGGTATTCCCATCATTTGATGCACTGAGATCTGAGCCAAAAATATCACTTCGAAGGTCTTGGGGACTGAGCGTGCTTGGTTGTTGCACCCAATACGCAACGTATCCTGCAAAAGCGATGAGGCCAACGGCCATCATAATTTTAAATTTAGTTCTTCCCGTTACATCTTCTGAAGCGTCATCTAAATCGGCAAATTGGTTTTCTGTCGATCTTTTTCCAGGTGTTAATTTGTTTTGTTTTGGCTCAATTGGTTTCATGTATTGGAGTTATTTTTCAAACACCAGCCATTATCAAGGAAAAGTGAAGAAGAACAAAGAAGATTGGTTGCTTTGATTGATATTAAAGTGGACACACCTCTTAAGTATTTTTTAATTCCAAGACATGATAAATACACACAGAATTGGAAGCTTCCTCCAGAGGATAAGAAACCAACATCAGTGTTTTTAGCAATGTTCGATCTTTGCCATAAAAAATAAGCTCCTGGATTTTCTGAAGGAATTTGGGCATAAAAAAAGCCCCTGAACCCCAAGAGGAAAAGTCTTAAAAACACAGCACCCAGAACATATTTCATTTCTAAGTAGCCTCTTACCCGCAATGCCACGAGGACACAACGAGCAGCATCTCTTTCATTCGTCAGCTTATAATGTTTGCGGACAAAGGACCCGAAAGCCCAACGCCCTGGCAAAACATCACAGTCGAGGAACGAAGCTGATTCCTAAACCCCTACAGCACGGCCTTTTGACCCACCATGCGAAGAGAAAAGGTATGTATGAAACCTGGGGGACTTCATAACACACAAAAGAAAAATCAACCTGAAGCTCAGGGAGAAAGTTGCCATGAAAGTGTTTCAGAGCATCTTTCTCCCGAGTTTCGTTCTTTGAATTGTAAAAGAACTTTAGACCCCCGGAAACCGACAAAAGTTCAAAAGCAAAAGATTAGATTTGCAGAGCCAATAAGGAAAAACCTTAGAGACAAAAAGTTTACAAGCCCCAAAAGTTTGAGCCAAGAGGCCGTGAAGCCAAAAAGCAAAAAACTCAAGAAGCAAACAAACAATCTTGAAGTGAGCAGAATCAAATGAACCACAAGCGCTATTCAGATGAACCAAACCCATCAGATCAATCAAGTCCGAGCAGGAAATGAATGAAATCTTCGTCGGAAATCCGGGAGAAAGCTGACAGAAATCAAAAGTATGAGGTGGTGGAACCAAGATACCTAAGATTTCTATCAGCTGTCTCCGGACTTCTTTCTTTTCCCTGGTTTTCAATGATCATCACATAATGTTATACCATTGAAATAAATTTGTCAAGCATTAAATATCAATCTTTTCAGTGTTCAAAAAGAGAAAGATTGAAATTTGAAAAAGTTTCGGGTAAGTTTACCCCGTTGTTTTCAATAAGTGGGATAAAATACCCTTTGCCGAGGTAGCTCAGTGGTAGAGCGTAGGATTGACCAGAAAACATCACTGCTTGCGTCGGTTGGCCGCGTTTCAACACAATTTGGTTTAATTTATACCTCTTGCCGGGGTAGCTCAGTGGTAGAGCGAAGGATTGACCAGAAAATATCACTGCTTGCGTCGGTTGGCCGCGTTTCAACACAATTTGGTTTAATTTATACCTCTTGCCGGGGTAGCTCAGTGGTAGAGCGAAGGATTGAAAATCCTTGCGTCGGTGGTTCAATTCCGCCCCTCGGCACCATTCTTCATCTTGCTCGCTAAAGCGAAGGATTGCAGATTCTTTTTGGCGTCGGTGGTTCAATTCCGCCCCTCGGCACCAGAATTTTGCGTGGCAAAATTAAGAATTGAGACTTGAGAATTTAGGTTAAGAATTAAGGGTGGTCGCTTTGCGCTGTCTTTTTGCGTGAGTAGTTCAATTCTGCCCCCTCGGTATTAAAAGTTTGTTGACCGTGAGATGAGAGTTTGGTAGTTTGCATGCCGACTTTGAGAAGAATTATGTCATTTGAACTTGGACCGCAAATAAGTGAAGGCTCTGGGCATAAGGTTTATTTAGATGCACAAAATCCTGGGAAGCTGGTGAAAATCCCGAAGTCTTATTTTCCAAGTATTTCTTTATATGATCAGGCACAACGGGACCTGGATTTGGCATTGGAATATTTTGGGCAGTGGATCCCTGAAACAAATATTTATCCTGATTCTCAACAAGGGTATGTTATTCATCAACGCAAGGTTCCAAATGCTGAACATATTACACCCGCGCATTTGGAAAGTTTTGTTATCCTCGATGCGCTTGAAGAAATTTTAGATGCCAATCGAAAAGCCATTCGGGATGCCAGTGTTGGCATAGATATCATCGGCTA
This sequence comes from uncultured Candidatus Peribacteria bacterium, assembly GCA_964624115.1. Taxonomy (GTDB): domain Bacteria; phylum Patescibacteriota; class Gracilibacteria; order UBA1369; family UBA1369; genus CAZUXI01. Next base: position 253,174 of record CAZUXI010000003.1, on the reverse strand, counting down.
CGAAGGCTCAGCAAAATGTTTTTTGTATAATTTCCGAAGATATCGAAATACTCCTCTCGACACACTCGTCATTACCCCTTCACTGCAGGTCGCACAAACGGCCTCAAAGAGTGTGCCTCAAAAATGTCTGGAATGGTGGCAAGACCCTGAATTGACCCCTGAAATTACCAATCTGCTACTCGGAGTTCGTGGTCATGTTGCCCAGCAATTGGCTTTTGTTGATATTTCTCTCCTTCATTTCCAATCTCCATCAGCATTTGAAAGGGCCAGAGCCACTTTTTTACATAGCTGGAATAGTTTTTTTCTTGAAAAAAATTTCAAAATAAGTGTCTAATCAGTTCTTCGTCAGATACCACCAAAAATTTGTTTTGCTAAATTTAATCTTCGGCTTTCGAATTCCTCTTCAAGTTCGGAGCTGACTTTACCATCTTTCATCCTTTGCTCATTTATTTTTGTTTTTAACTTATAGACTTTTCGTATTTCTTGTTGCAGTTGATGATCTTGTAGTCTGTCCTTTACCCTTGATGCCTGTTGTAAACAAATTTTCGAAGTTCGACCAGGACCATCACCGGCAATAAAATCTAAATTTTCACCATCTGCATATTCATTATCATCCCAAATGTTAAGAATGATTTGATCTAAAGTTTTGGGGTTATTTCGATAGTCATCATAAATTTCCTCTGTGTCATAAGCACCAGCAACTCTCACAAAATAAGCACGTGGTTCGCCCCATTCGGGGTCCACCCACCCCAACCGTACTTGGAATCTGACAGCCGGTTGTATGGTTTCATTGGCTTCTCTTGTTTCGTCTTGAATTGCTAATACATCTTCATATGGGAGTTTTCCAAGTGTTGTTGCATCGAGTTCAATTGATACGGGTGCTTCACCCGGTTTTTCACGTTCATCAAACATAATCGTATGTATTTAAAGAATTTTACGATATCTTGATATTATAGCATTTTATGAAAAATTTTTGAACTTTATTTCATCAAATGCGATTGAAGCTTGTAACTTTTGCGTGTAATACTTTTTGGTCTTGGCTGTGCTGAAGGTGGGTTTACCCTCCATTCTTCAGACTTGAGGAAAAACTGGTATGAGGACTAAAACTTCCCCTTACACGTTTCGTTTGACCAAAGCCCCTTTTGTGCTTCTTTGGCTTGGGCTTGAGCGATGAGGAACTGTTTTTCCATGCGGTAGTTCTTTTTTTCGGGGTTGGATTCTTTTGCCATGCCGTTCTCGGCGAGGAGCTGATTGAGCATTTTTCCGTTGGGGAGGGTGATATAAACAAGGTCACGACCATGGAGATCATGGGCGTCGACGTTGGAATCGGTGTCGATTTGGACGACGGGGTTTTGGTCAATGATGTCCAAAACGTACTGCTTGGCTTCGTAGTTGTAGCATTGGCTCAGCTTTTGCTCACCGGTTCGTTCTGGGGCGTCTACGCCAATGAGTTGAACGTGTTTCACTTTGCCGTCGATCTTGATGAGATAGCTGTCGGCGTCGATTACGTGGACGATTTGGCCCTTTTTATAGATGGCCGGGAATACGAAAAATTGGTATAAACCAAAGACGACCAGGGCAAGAACGAGAATTTTTAATACGGCTTTGACGACCGACATACTGGTTGATTACGGAGTGCGATCATAACATATATTTAGAATTATGCAATATTTTGTTCTGGTACAGGGAATTTTGATGAGAGAGAATGGTTTTGTATTTATTTATTCTCATGGAAAAACCTCAAGGAGATCAACAAATTCCGAGCAATATACCTTTAGAAAAACATTTCCTTAACCAAATGAAGGGGCGGTTTTTCTACTTATTTGGATGTTTGTTTTTGGTGATTATTCTCCCTTTTTTGATGGTGCTTTCGATCTTTGGACTCAATACCCAAAAGCTTACGGAAAGTACTCCCCTTTCATACCCTGAACTTTTTATTTATGGAGTGGTTTTGATCATGGGAATCACACTTTTTATTGTTACCCCGGCTTTTTTTGCCCATCAGTATTTTCGGATGAAAAAGCTGTTTTATGAGTATTGCCCAAATATTGCCAATTTAAAGCTGACGATTGATCCAAAACAGTACTATTTTCAGCACCTGGTGCCGTTTGGTGGAATGTCGACTTATGCTTATTCGACTTATACTGGAGTTGCTCAAGGACTTTATAAAGGCAAAGAGGTGAAGGTTTTTCATAGTTATGATAACAGCCGGACTTATCGGCTTATTGCGGGAGGGCTTTATATTAACCGACTTTCTTCGGCAATTACGGCATTTTACCTCAAACGTGTGAGCAAATTACCTCCTTTGATGATTTTTCGTACGGAATACTTAAAAAAGTCTTATTCGCAGGGTTCGATAAAAAAAAGAATCTTTGAAATTTCGAGTAATTTTTCGGTCGTGGTTTATCGGGATGATTTTACACTGGAACAAAAGGATCAGCTGCTCGGTCAAATCAAGGAAGAGCTTGGAGCGAGTTATCTTCAAGCGTTTGAACAGCTTCCCGGCAATAATTCATTTCTGGTGATGCCAGAGTTTATGGCACTTTTCCATGAAGAAATGTTGGGCCGTTATGAAGAGCTCAAGCTGTTTTTGGATGTGGTTACTTCTGTTGAAGGTGGTGGAGAATAAAATCGGTGTTCCACATTTCGGCGCCGAGAGCGCGAAGTTCAGTGAGGACCATTTTACGGTTTTTTTCATTAATGCACACAAGAGCATCAACCGGCATGTACATTTGGTAGCCGTGATGTAAGAGTTGGGCGGCGAGTGATTCGATGGCAAAATCGAGACCGGCACCAAATACAATCAGCTGTTTTTTTGGATATTTTTTGAGATGTTTGAGTGGTTCTTTAAGACTTGGGAGACTGAGAAGTTTTTGGTTTTTGATCTCATATTCATGCTCCAACTGAAGGTAGGGAATTTTCAGTTTTTTCGCAGCTTCATGGAGTTTTTTCCGAAGGACCAAGTATTGTTTTCGATCTTGAAACGTTGGAAGTAAACGCCGGTTGTTGCTGTCGATATCCAGTATGATCACCTGATTCTTTTCCATGGTTTATTCGTTATTTTCTTCAACAAGGGCTATTTCCAAAGCTTCATCGAGTGATTTTACCGTATGAATTTGGAGGTTTTTCAGAACATTTTTTGGTATTTCGAGAAGGTCTTTGGCATTTTTTTCTGGTATAACGATCTGCTTGATGCGGGCTCGTTTGGCGGCGAGGAGTTTTTCTTTGAGTCCACCGATCGGAAGAATACGTCCCGTGAGTGTAATTTCACCGGTCATTGCGGTATCACGTCGAACTTTTTTTCCCGTGAGAAGCGACACAAGTGCGGTTGCAATGGTGATCCCAGCTGAGGGGCCGTCTTTTGGGGTTGCTCCTTCAGGTACGTGGATATGGATATCAGATTTTTCAAAAATTTGGTCTTTGATGTCAAAATCTTTCGCACGGCTGCGGACGTAACTGAGTGCGGCACGAGCCGATTCTTGCATAACTTCACCAAGACTTCCCGTAAGGATGAGGTTTTTGCTGCCTTTCATTTTACTTGCTTCGATAAAGATAATGTCGCCTCCGGTTGGAGTCCAGGCGAGGCCGGTGGCTACCCCGGAAACATCATCTTCACGTTGGCTTTCCTGATAATATTTTTCAATACCAAGATATTTTTCTATTTCTCGAACACCAATTTTTTTGGTGAGCGTTTTTTTCTCAATCCATTCTTTCGCGATTTTTCGACAAAGTGCGGCAATTTGCCGTTCAAGTTCTCGGAGGCCGGCTTCGTCAGTGTAGTAGCGGATAATTTTAGAAATTGCCTCGTCGGTTAGTACGAAGGGAAGTTTGGTTAATCCATTGAGTTCGATTTGTTTTGGAAGAAGGTATTTTTTGGTAATTTGAATTTTTTCTTCTTCGGTATAACCGGCAATTTCGATGGTTTCCATGCGGTCGAGGAGGGCAGGGGGGATCGTATCGAGGGTATTGGCGGTCAGAATAAAAAATACTTTGGAGAGATCGAAGGGAAGATCGATATAGTGGTCAGTAAAAGCATGGTTTTGTTCGGGATCCAGTGTTTCGAGCAGCGCTGCCGCTGGATCCCCCTGGAAATCTTTGCCGATTTTATCAACTTCATCGAGCATAAAAACAGGATCGGAGGTTCCGGATCTTTTAATGCTTTGAATAATTCTTCCTGGCAGTGCGCCAACATATGTTCGGCGGTGGCCACGGATGTCCGCTTCGTCACGGATTCCACCGAGCGATGTGTGAATGAAGTTTTTTCCCAAGGCTTTAGCAATAGATTTCCCGAGTGAAGTTTTTCCCACACCCGGAGGACCCACAAAGCAGAGAATGGTTGCTCCTGAGTTTCCTTTCAACTGACCAACGGCCAGATATTCGAGAATACGTTCTTTGATTTTTTCGAGACCATAATGATCTTTATCGAGGATTGCTCGGGCTTTTTTTACATCGATTTTTTCTGAGGAAATTTTCCCCCAAGGCATATCACAGAGCCATTCAAGGTAGGTTCTGGCAACACCAAACTCAGGAGAAAATGGGAAGATTTTTTTGAGGCGATTAAGTTCTTTTTGGGCAATTTTGAGATTATCTGGCGGTAGATTTGCTTCGTCGATTCGTTTCTGGAGTTCTTCAATTTCTTCACGATTTTCGGTAGGGAAACCGCCAAATTCTTCGTCTTTTTCACCAAGTTCTTTTTTGATCGCTTTGAGTTCCTGACGTAAGAGAAAATCTTTTTCGTTTTTACTCAGCTCTTTGGAAACATCGGTGTGAATTTTTTTGCGGAGTTGAATGAGAAGAATTTCTTTATTGAGAAATTCAATGATTTTTACGACGCGTTCGCGAGGGTCGAGAATGGAAAGGAGTTCTTGTTTTTTCTTAATATCGAGACTTAAGTAGGAACAGGCGAGATCTGCCACCTGGTCAACATCGAGAATATTTTCAAGGTTAAGCATGAGCTCTTTGGGAAGAGTTTTTCCTTCCACTGAGGCTTGATGGATAAGCGATTTCATCTCAAGGAGTGCAGCTTGAAGTTCAGTAGTCCCCTCACCAACGCTCTGAATGGTTTCGATTTGACCTAGGATATAAGGAATTTCCTGAGTCACGTTTACCAGTTTAAAACGACTGATTCCTTCAATGAGAATCATTGCTTCTTCTGGAGTGTTCCCGTGAATTACCTGGAGTACGGCAACGGCGGTTCCGATGTCGTAGAGGTTACTCAATGGTGGCACTTTTTCAAAAGCGTTTTTTTGTGCAATTACCCCAATCACTTCATCCCGCTTCATGGATTCTTCCATGACTTTCACCAGTTCAGCGTTTTGAATAAAAACAGTTACAATCATCGTAGGAAAAACTACGAGATCTTTTAAAGGAACAATCGGAATTTCGTTGGGAAATCGATACTGCTTTTCTCCCGAATTCTCTGGGGTGGTAATAAGGTCCATAACAAGGGTTAATGTCTCATTATTATAACAAAAATTGAGTTTTTTTGTAAGACATTTTGGGCATTTACTGTTTTAGATCTTGATTTCAAGGTGATTGTTTTCTAATGTAGATTTACTTATGCTTCATTTTATGTTCAAAAAAGTCTTTTCGCTGAGTTTTTTGGCTGCTCTCCTAATTTTTGGAGGTTATTATGTTTACAAATCTCAACCATTCCAGCCGGAAGATGTTCCTCTTGAGATTGACCCGGGAAGTTTACAAGCCAGTCTACTTGGTGTTGAGTCTGAAGCCACTCCAAACGGAGGTTTTGGTGGACTTATTCCTGAAAGTCAAGCGAGTGGACTCCCCCCAAAAAAGGCAACCACACCCCAACCTTTGGTCGTGACCCCACTCCCTGAAGAACTCAATCTCAAGGCAGCTTTTTATGCCCAAGCTCCTCATGGGAACTGGGATTATCCTTGGCAAGAAGCCTGTGAAGAGGCCAGTGTGCTCTTAGTTGCAAACGCTTATGATAAAGAGGAGTGGACCAAAGATGAGTTTAATGAGGAGATTTTGAAGCTGGTGGATTGGGAAAAAATCACTTTTGGTGATTATAAACATACCGATGTTGAACAAACCAAACAGATGATTGAGGATAATTTTGGTTTTACCGTTGTTATTCACGAAAACCCAACTTTTGACGATGTGAAAAAGATTCTGAATAAGGGACATTTTATTATTGGCACTTTTGCAGGGAAAGAGCTAAAAAATCCTAATTTTTCCAATGGTGGCCCCAATTATCATGCCATGGTCATTAAGGGTTATAAAAAGGGAGAAAAGGTTATTACTCTTGATGTTGGAACAAAACGAGGAAAAGATTATGTTTATTCTTGGAAAACACTTCAAAGTTCTTTACACGACTATGCTGAGCCAATTCAAAAGGGTAAAAAAAGATTCTTAGAGGTTATTCCCGCTTCTGAAAGCAAAAAAACAAATGGTTTTTAGGTATTTTTTCCTCTGATTCCCATGGTGAGATCGTACCAACTGAGAACGCTCGATCGAAAAATTGCGTTTTCAACTTTTATTCAATATGGAGGAAAAGCACTTCAGCTTTTGATGTCCGTGGTGAGTATTAAGCTTATCTCGGGTTTTTTAACCGAGCAGGGGTATGGATTTTATGCCACGATGACGGAATTCGCACTCTTTCTTTCGACGATGGCGAACTTGGGGATTTTTGGCAATACGGTACGGAAAATGGCTGACGCGCCTCAGGATGTGGGGATTTTTGGCAATATGCTCATCTTACGAATGGTTACCGCTGGTTTATTTTTTATTCTGGGTATTTTTTGGTTGATGACAACTGGAGCAAGTGGGGCTTTTATTTTAGGAGTTGGATTATTTTTAGGATCGTTATTTTTTGATTATGTGACCGTGGTATGTGATGGAATGTTGCAAGTAAATTATTTAATGGGAAGAGCTACTTTTGCTCTTGTAGCGGGGAAAGTGCTGAATTTAGTTTTCCTATTGTTGTTTCAATCTTCATTGGGAGTGGATGCAGAATGGGTATTTTTGGGTGTTTTTCTGGGAAGCCTTTTGACGATGGTACTTTCACTGGGGTTTGTGAGGATGCGGGTGAAGTGGACGATCAAAGATTTGTTTAGAAAAGTTGATATAAAGCTACTTCAAATGCTGTTTTTGAGCAGCTTACCCTTTGGGATTATTAATGCCATCAATAATCTTTATTTTCGCTTTTTACCGGACTATTTTGCTCATGATATTATGAACTCAGTTCAGTTTGGTTCGTTTAATATTTCGATGAAAATAACTCAGGTTTTGAGTTTACTCTCAACCTTTCTAATGTTTTCAGTGTTGCCCGGTTACCGACAGTATTTGGATAATAGAGAGTTTACCAAGTTCCGTAAGCTTCTGAAGCAAATTTCAGCCATCATCATTGTTGTTGGTAGTGGAATTTTTGTTCTTGGTGCATCTTTGGGTCAGTTTTTGATTGAAACTCTTACCCATAAAAAATATTTTATTCCTGAGCTGTGGTTTGTTTTTCCGATGCTGTTATTCCTTTCCGTGATCTCTTATGGCTATGATTTTGTCCTGCTTACGCTGTTTGCGATGGATGAAGATATTTGGTTTATGAAACGGGAATTTGTTGCTCTGGGGATTGGATTGACTTTGTTTTTTGCTGCCGGATTGTTTGATGGGTTTACCATTCAGTTGATGATTATTTTGGTAGCTGCGATTATTGCTGAAGGTTTTATGGTTCTGGCCGGAGCTTTACGGATACGGAAAAAACTTGCGGAGCTGACTGCTTAAGAATTGGTAGCTTCCCCAGGGTATGCTGCGCTATCAACGGAGGCGTTTTTTACAACTCTAGAGTTTCTTGAGGGTTTTTATGCTGGGATTCTGGGTATTTCCTTCAAGATTGTACTCGACGGTGTCACCGATTTTGAGCTGCGAAAAAAGTGTTTCCTGAAGTGCACTCACGTGAAAAAACAGTTCATCGCCTACCGAGGTAGTGAGATGGCCGAAGCCGTTGCCGAGTTGGGTGATTTTTCCCGTCATATGGTACAAAAATACCAAATGTTTGAGGGTAACGCAAAAGACAGGTTGAATTTTTTGAGGGGATCCTTTAAGATCACTTTTGCCTATAGAAATTACGCGGGTGTAGCTCAGTTGGCTAGAGCGCAACCTTGCCAAGGTTGAGGTCAGGGGTTCGAATCCCCTTACCCGCTCCAGGAATTTGCTTACGCAGATTGAAGAATTGTAGGATTTAGGTTTATTACTTTGCCTCTTCTTCAACGATTTTGATTCGTAGGATCGAGAATTTGATAATAACTTTTTCAACTTGATCAATTTGTTCCTCAAGTTGGCGTCGTAAAAGAACTCATTGTGTGGCTTTTTTTATGAATTTTTTGTGGAATTGATTTTTTAGGCCTTAAAGAAGATAAACAAGTGAGTTATTGTTCCAACCTTTTTAGTTTTCCACTCTCAGCCTGTTCAAGAAGCTCATAACCATGAGCATAAAGCTTGGCACCAACAGTTTTGATATGATGGGGCTGAAATGTATCTCGAACCATTTCACAAATTTCAACCGGCTTGATTCCATCACCTGCAAGCATTTTTTGGATGATTTGTGTTTTTTGATTTGAGTCAGGTGCAACATTCAGAACAATTGCCGGAAGGAGTTTACTGACTAAATGATAGCCTGAAGTAGGATTATTGCTTCCTGAACCAATGAATTGATACATTGACTCAGGAATGGTGGCGTTACTTTGATAAAGCTCGTTCCCAACACCGCAAAGTTCCTGAAACTGAACCGGGCCATAGGATCCACTGAGATTAACTCGTTTTGACCCGATGAGCGGGTAATCAAGTTGTACTTGGAATTGAGTGGCAAATTCTGTTTCTTTTCCGAACTTTGGAAATCTCAACCCAATAAACACATGGGTTGCTTCGTGATTTTTGGTATCGATCAGATATTGCTTTCTCATTTCTTCTCGATTTGCCATGGTGGGAATAAGCTGAAATTCATAGAGGGGTTTCAGCCTTTTTTCTTCGTTCGAAACAATTCCCTGCTCATCAATCATTCCAATATTTATTCTTGGCTGATATAAGCCAGATATATCATCTTTATCGCGGTAAACTTTTTTCCCAACTGTTGCCACATTTACATCCACTTTGCCTTTTGAATCTTCAAATGTAATCTTCTCGATGTTCGAAATAGAAGTAAAGTTGAGTTCAGGAAAATCACTTACTCCACCGGTTTGCGGGTTAAATTCGCCGGTATTTTGGAGAGCAAACCAATATCCACCTGGCAAAAAAAGTGTTTGTAATGCGCCAGCAATGCCATAAGGGTTCTTTTCAACTTGTTCATCCGTCATTTTTTGGATTTGAGGATTATTTTTAAAAATAGGTTCTTCAAGTGCTGCTTTTACAATTTCTCTTAAAATATTTTTTATCGTTTTTATGCGCCCAGAACCTGTATTTCGCAGATCACTTCTTGAATTATTGATAATTTTTTCAGTATTTATTCCGAGCCTTCTTGATGCCAGATGAAGTTCTTGGGGGGAAGAAAAGCCTTCTATCCTTAAATAATCACGGTATGGGACTGGTGCGGATGTTATTGGCATGTGTGCAAATAACATCTCACCTGCTTCATTTGATGATGTTGGACCTTGAATTGTTGATACTGGGGCATCTTGCCTCTGTGGCTGATTATCCGTTGCACAACATGCCGTTTCTAACGCAGCAAGCGCAATTGCGGCTACGGTCATTTTTATGTGTGATTTGGTATTTCTCTGTGTTTCATTCGAGTGGGTTCTTGGTGAATGCTCAAGGTGCGGTGGTTGAGTTAAAGTTCTATTAGGCATGATTTTTTCGTTGAATTTAAAATGAGCGCTACTATATCACTTAACGACCGGCTGTCAACAAATATTCCTTATTCGCAGACGGTGTAAGGTTTTAGCACCTGAAGGAGTTCGTGAATTTTTTGTTATTCTTGCTCAAAATTACTCTCCAGAGCTGAGCTGTCTTTCCAAGAGCCGTCTTTATCGCGGAATTTGACGCTGAGTTTATACATAGAATTTTCTCCACTGCCGCGGTTTTCGATATCCACAACAATCATGTAATCGGTTTCGTTTTTGGTGAATTCGTAGGTTTCGCGAGTGCCGATCTCTTCTTCACGATTTTTTTTGTGGTCAAAGTACATGAGTGGCGCTTCTGAAAAGGTGTAGTCGATGGTTTTAATGAAGTCATTTTTGATGTCTTCCCATTTTTCTTCGTTGAGGATGATCATGGTGTGGGGTTAAGTATGGTGGCATGATAGCATATTGAGCTTTTGTTTTCCGAACATTGACAGATTCGATTAATTTCTTTAGTTTGCGCCCTTCAATTCGTCATTTGGATATTTTATGGAAAAATCACCTGTTACTGAAAAAGATATTGTAGACTATGGAAAGCTTCATGGATTAGTTCAAAAGGATGATGCAGATGCCCAAGAGGTCATTTTTGCCCTTCAAGAAATGGGATTAAATTTTCGGGCAGAAGTTTTTGGAGTAGTACTGGCTCACATTACGGGTGAGTCTTTTCCTGAAGAGGTACTCCTTGATGGAGAAAAACCGATCAAACCTAGAGCTGAAGGGACTTCTCATGCCATTCAAAAAGCTATAACTTTTGCTGAATTTTTATTTCGAACTGGTGATCCAAGCATGGAAAACATGAAAGGTGTTTACGATTCTGAACCTGAATATTTTTTGGATGAAACGAGTCGTGCTCAAGAGCTTGTCGATTTTCCAGATCCTGAATATGCACAAAAGTTTTTTTTACCGATTGATACTCCCCGTTACGTAATTCATGAGATTGAACGATTGTATGAACTCATGGTGTGGGCAGACCAGTATGGTTTATCTTTTAATGATTTTTCGATACATCAGGTGGATAAAGCACAGGAAGAAAAGATTCAGGCTCGAATTGCTGCTGATATGAATGAACTTATTGAGAAACTGATTCCCGAAACAGCTTATAAGGAAAGTTCGTTTGTATTTCAGTGGTTTCATTTTTTCCAAGGTGAATGTGAATTTTTAACCGATGCTCCTTATTTTTATGAGCTGGTTCAGGCATTAGATCTTCCCCTGAACGCATCGGTACAGGACGTACACGACGCTTTGAAAGTTTATTTAAAGGCTGAATATCAAGCACGTGTTCTTCAAGAACTTCAGTCAACTTATGAGTTACCTCTTACTGCTTCTCCTCAACAAGTTGAAGAGGCAAAACAATCTCGCCTTCGAGAAATTTGGGGGAAAGAGTTTGGATATGAAGGAGTTCCAACCTGGCTTGAAATACTCCGTTATATTGAGGAGACTGGTTGATAGTCTTCTTTTCACAACTCAATAAAAAAGAGGGGCATTGATCCCCTCTTTTTTTGTTCGTTTTGATTCCTTGCCTAGTTCTGTTCCATCAACACTTTATGGGAAAGGTTGAAGCGGCCTTGGTCGTCGATTTCGAGGAGTTTTACTTTGAGGGTATCTCCTACTTTTACGACGTCTTCAACACGATTTACTCGTTTGGTATCGAGTTGGGAAATGTGAACGAGTCCTTCTTTTCCTGGAACCATTTCTACAAATGCTCCGAAGTCCATGATTTTTACTACGCGAGCATCGAAAATATCACCAGGCTTTGGTTGATAAGTGAGTTTCTCAATCCATTCCACCGCTTTTTTACCACTTTCTTGATCTTTTGCGGTAATGGTGACGAGACCGGTTTGTTCAATATCGATTTCAACGCCAGTTTCAGCGGTAATTTTCTGAATGGTTTCTCCACCTTTTCCGATCACCACTTTGATGAGATCCGGATGGATCTTCATGTTCATGATCAGAGGGGCATATTTAGAAAGCTGTTTGTTTGGAGTGGCAATAGTTTTTGCCATTTCATCCAAAATAAACACACGTGCTGTTTTTGCTTTTGAGAGAGCTTCTTTCAAAACTTCCAGTGAAAGTCCGTCAACTTTAATGTCCATCTGAAGTGCATTGATACCGTCTTTGGTACCCGCAACTTTGAAGTCCATATCACCAGCAAAATCTTCCATCCCCTGGATATCGGTCAAGATTTTGTATCCCTGATTGATATCACTGTTTCGGGAAATCAACCCCATGGCAATACCTGCAACTGGCCGTTTAATTGGTACCCCAGCGTGCATAAGTGAAAGTGTTGATCCACACACTGACGCCATTGAGCTTGAACCGTTACAGGTGAATATTTCTGATACGACCCACATGGTGTAAGGGAACTCTTCTTTTGTTGGGATCATTGGGATGAGCGCGCGTTCAGCAAGGTCGCCGTGTCCGATATCACGTCGTGATGGTCCACGGAGGGGTTTAATTTCACCAACAGAGTATGGTGGGAAGTTGTAGTGGTGCATGTAGCGTTTCACCACGTCTTCATCCATCGTATCAACAATTTGAGCTGAACCTGGTGATCCAAGTGTGGTAATAGAAAGTGCCTGCGTTTCACCACGTTGGAACAAAGCTGAACCATGTGGACGAGGGAGAACACCTACTTTACAACTAATTGGACGAATTTCATCGGGACCGCGGCCATCGAGACGCATTTCGGACGTAAGAATGTTCTCACGCATGTTGTGTTCAACATAGTAGAGAACAGCTTCTTTGACATCTTTTTTTGAAAAGGTTTCTGCTTCAATTTTTTCTTGAAGTTTTTCAATGAGCATTTCTTCCAGGTCGTGCAGTTTGGCTTTGAATTCACCTTTGGTAACTCCTGAAACCGCATCAAGCATTTCTTTGTTCACCAATTCTTTCACCGCATTTTTTGCTTCTTCATTCTCAAGTACAATTGTCGGTTCACGATCTTCTTTTTTGTAGACTTCACGGAAACGCAGCTGGAGTTCACAAATGCGTTTAATTTCTTTGTGAGCCATGTCGAGTGCTTGAAGCATCACGTCTTCACTGACTTCATTTGCTGCAGCTTCCACCATTGTGATGGCATCCATAGTTCCTGCAACCACGAGGTCTAAACGACCTTCTTCCACCTGTTGGTAGGTTGGGTTGATAATGAGTTGATCATTTACGAGACCAACACGAACAGCTCCTACTGGTCCCTGGAATGGCATCCCAGAAATAGAAAGGGCTGCTGAGGCAGCGATGAGTGCTGTTGTTGCTGGTTCAACTTCGAGATCTGCTGAGAGTACGGTACAAACGAGCTGAACATCGTTCACCATTCCTTTTGGGAAAAGTGGACGGATGGGACGGTCAATGAGACGTGAGTTCAAAACGGCACGTTCAGAGGGACGTCCTTCACGCTTGATAAAACGACTGCCTTTAATTTTTCCGGCGGCATAATATTTTTCTTCGTAATCGACCATCATTGGGAAGAAATCCGTACCAGGACGGACATCGCCCATCATGGCGGAAGAAAATACTACGGTGTCACCGAGTGATACGGTAACGGCCCCATGCGATTGGTTCGCGAGGAGTCCGGTTTCGATTTTCAGGGTACGACCTGCAAGGTCGATACTGAAGGTTTCGTTACTCATACAGAGTGGGGTTAATAAATAACCCTTTGAAAAACAAAAAACTCAAGTTACAAGTGAGAAAACAGAACTTTTTTTCTGTTCACTAACCTGTCACTTGGTGTTTTTCGTTTCAAAGGAGTGTTTGATTTGTTATTTGCGCTGTTATTTTCGCAGCTGGAGTTTTTCCAACAATTGTTCGTACTCATCTTTGTGGTTCAAACGCATGTAGTTCAAGAGTTTTCGGCGTTGACCAACCATCATAAGCAACCCACGACGTGAGTGATTATCTTTGGTATGAGTATCCAAATGTGTTGATAACTGGTTGATCCGCTCAGTCAAAATTGCGATTTGAACTTGTGGAGAACCGGTATCTTTTGGATGAACGGCAAAGGTTTTGATGATTTCTTTTTTCTGTGTTCTCTGCATTAGACAAGAATGATGATAATTCGCACTGTAATTTAACAAATTCCTGAGACCTTGGCAAGAGAAACCGTTTGGGTCTTTTCTTTCTTTCGTGTTAAATGGTATTTAGTGTTGAAAAATTGCTTTAGATTCGGAAGGTCCAATGATTGCTCTTTAGACGATTTCTCGACCTTTGCACTAAAAAAATGTCTCTAAAATATTGCGTTGAACTATCGCGAGGTTGTCAATGAGGCGTGGGGGTTTACCCAAGAAAATAAAAAAATGATCATCTGGTATGCGTTTTTTCCGTCGTTGCTGACAACGCTTGCAGGGATTTTGCTTTTAATTTACCAATATTTTGCACTTCGTAGTTCACCGTTATTTGAAAACTGGGATCGGAGTTTTACTTCCATTGCGGTTACCACGGTTTTAGACGTGATTCGGTCGAATTTTTCAAGCTCAGTACCATTTATAATTATTGCGGTAATTATTGTTCTTTTGTATATTTTTGTTCCGGCTTTTTGTGAAGGGGCAATTATTCAATTGATCGCACGAAAGAAAAATGGACATGCAATTCGAACCCGAGATGGAATTCGGTTTGGTTTTTTGAGTTTTTTGCCAATTTTTGAGTATACTTGGTTAATTCGCACGTTCAGCTTGGTCTCCATGCTTACCCAGATGAGTTTTATTGGGAGAAACTTGGGTCTGGAAACTCTCAAATCGTTATTACCGATTTTTGTTTTGTTAGCGATTGCGGGAATTATTATGACGGTCCTTTTTACTTATAGTGAGTTTTTTATCATTATTGATGACAATAAGGTGATGGAATCGATTGCGAAGAGTAGCACTTTGGTTATTACCCATTTGGAAGAAACGCTTTTGCTCCTCTTTTTAATGCTGATTATTAGTGTTCGAATTATTCTCCAGATTTTGATTGTACTGTTGATACCGGGGATTATTTTTGGGTTTATATATCTTTTTGCTTCGAGTGCTTTTCCTGCGGTAGGGATTACGATTGGTACGATTATTGGCTTGATTTTTCTTTATGCCGCTTCGTATTTAAGTGGGACTATCCATGTGTTCGCAGCAACGGTGTGGACGTTTACTTTTTTGAAACTTACGGATGAAGGGATTGTGAGTGCACGGGAAAATTTTTCTGAATCTGATGAGATTCGTTTAAAAAAACGTGAATTCCGCGAAACTAAGCGTGCGGAAGAGGAAGAAGCACGAGAGAGTGGTGAATAATTTTGAGGAGGTTT
Organism: uncultured Candidatus Peribacteria bacterium; assembly: GCA_964624115.1. Taxonomy (GTDB): domain Bacteria; phylum Patescibacteriota; class Gracilibacteria; order UBA1369; family UBA1369; genus CAZUXI01. The sequence goes on along the minus strand of CAZUXI010000003.1, from coordinate 238,057 downwards.
AACGACTGGCGAGTTTTTCTACCATAAGACGTTTCTCGTCACTGTTTGCTTCGTCCCGAATTTTTTTACCGTTTGAAGTTTTTTTCACTTCTTTTTCAGAGGATTTGTCTTCATCATCCCCTTGTTCGAGTTCAGGGGTGATATCACGGGTAGTGATAATAAGGTCTGTAACTTTTTCGTGCTTGATAACGGGGAACACTGACCCAATGTGGGTGTGATAAGCACCATCGGCGTTTTGAATACGGTAAGGGCCAATGGCAATAATGGGTTCTTGAGTACCAATGGCTTTTACAAAAGAGGAAAGGAATATTCCCAAGTCTTCCGGATTAATTATTTTCGCAATTGGCTGGCCTTTGACTTCCTCAAGTTTTAAACCGGTAGCGCTTTCAAAATCCCAACTCATGTATTGAATCGTACTGTTCAGATTTACGACGATAAATGGATCTTCTGTATTCTTAATTTGTGAACGATAGAGCTTTTCTTCCTCCTGGGCCGGACGTACAGACAAAGAATCGACGACATCTGTGCGCAGTTCTTCGTGGATGTTCTCCTTTTCATCGGACATAAAGAAAAGAATTCCAGTGAATGAGACAAGAAACAGCGCAGTGGCGATAAAAAACACATTCTTATTTTGTCGGAAAAACTTTTTCATTGGGATATTTTGTTTTTTTAGTCTAACAGAATACTATAACCTATTACTTTAAATATGTCAACTGCCGATCCCCTTCTTCTGGTAGAGTAGTATTTTTGCAAAATTAAGCGTTTTCTTTTATAATAAGGGGAATTAATTTTAATTTTTATGCCACTCACTTCTGAAGATACCTCGACCATTACGGCGATACTCAAAAAAATTCCGCTCATGGAGGAGCTGAATGAGGCTGAACACCAGGAGATTATCAAACGGATTACTCTGGAGTATTATCCGAAGAATTATACGATTTTCAAGGAAGGTGATCAGGGGGATGCGTTTTTTATTATTAAACGCGGAATGATTCGGGTTTTTCATGCTGGAGAAGCAGCTGTTTTAGACCAAGAGGTGGCGATGCTCTCAGATAATGACTTTTTTGGAGAAATGGCTCTTATTGAAGACAAACCGCGGAATGCTACAGTGCAGACTATGGAAGATAGTGAGGTTTTTAAGCTCAAACGTGAGGATTTTGTTCAGTTGGTGAGTCTCAATCCAAATATGGCGAGCAGGATTAGTAATGAGTTCCTGAAACGTTTCAAGAATAATTTGCGTGAAGAGAACTCTTAAAGAAGTTATGATTTGGTTGAGGTTCTGTAATTACTCTTGGTATTTTTCTTCATGTTTTATTCTCTCCTCATTCTTGGCCATTTAGTTGCTGACTTTATTCTTCAGCCTGAAAAACTGGTCAAATGGAAGTATGCGAGTTGGCGAGGAATTGTTGTTCACGCATTTATTCACGCCGGAATTAATCTTCTTTTACTTTTTTCCGTTTGGAATGATTCCCGAGTGCTTCTCCTCGTTTTGGGCTTAGCCATCGCACATTTTTTTATTGATAAGCTTAAGATTTTACTCGAACCAAAGTTTAAAGTTCTGCTTATACCATTTTTTGGTGATCAAATATTGCATCTCATGACGATTGTGATTGGAGTCAATTTGCTGGGGCTCCAGGATGTGGTGGTAAAAAATATTTTTGGGCAACAGATTTATGATTTTAAGGCACTTGTGGTACTCATTTTGGTTATTATGGTGAGTTATGTGGTGGAGATGATTTGGTTTCAAATTCAACGTATCGGGCATCGGCAGATCTCTTATTGTCCGAATTATGCTTTAATGCTGCAACGGACAATGGTGGTTCTGGCATTTGCACTGCTTTTGGTATAAAATTCCTCTGATTTTAACCTCACTACCGTAACTTTTTGTAATTTTTTTTTATGGCGATCTATCAACCACGAGCGACTGAAGTGAAATGGCAACAGCGCTGGAAAGACTCGAAGCTTTATACCACCGATTTTTCTGATGAATCTAAGCCAAAGTATTATAATTTGGTCATGTTTCCATATCCTTCTGGGGATCGTCTTCATATTGGGCACTGGTATAATTTTGCTCCCGCAGACTCATGGGGAAGATATATGCGAATGAAAGGTTATCAAGTTTTTGAACCACAGGGATACGATAGTTTTGGTTTACCCGCTGAAAATTATGCCATCAGTCATGGTGTTCACCCAACCATCAGCATTCGGGACAATATCGAGCGGATGACTCAGCAACTCACTTCGATCGGAACGATGTATGACTGGAGTAAAATGGTCGTAACTTCTGATCCTGAATATTATCAATGGACGCAGTGGGTATTTTTGCAGCTCTACCGAAAAAACTTGGCGTATCGAAAAAATGCTCCAGTGAACTGGTGCCCCTCATGTCAGACGGTTCTTGCCAATGAACAAGTGGTGGATGGACATTGTGAACGTTGCAAACACGAGGTAACGAAAAAGAATCTTACCCAGTGGTTTTTCAAGATTCGTGATTATGCTGAACGGCTCTTAAATTATGATGGCCTTGATTGGCCTGAAAAGACCATCCTGATGCAAAAGAACTGGATTGGGAAAAGTGAAGGTACTGAGGTTATTTTTGATTTTTGTGATGAAAACGGCAAAAAAAGTGGAAAAAAGGTGCAGGTTTTCACTACACGAGTGGATACTTTATTTGGTGCCTCTTATTTAGTGCTCGCACCTGAACATGAACTGGTTACCGAGGTTACCCTTCCTGAGCATTTAGAAAATGTTCAAGAGTATATTGAAAAAACTCAAAAGGAGACTGACATTGAGCGATCTTCAACCGAGCGTCCCAAAACCGGTGTTTTTACTGGTGCTTACGTTTGCAACCCGGTAAATGGTGATGTTTTACCGGTTTGGATTGCTGATTATGTTTTGGTGACCTACGGAACAGGTGCCGTTATGGCGGTTCCTGCCCATGACGAACGGGATTTTGATTTTGCGGTAAAATATGAACTTCCGATTACGGTTGTGGTGAGTAAGGAAAAAGTCCAGGATAAGGATTATGAAAATGCTTTAGAAGCAATTGAAGAGTGTGGCCCCATGACCGATGATGGGATTTTAATTCATTCAGGAGATTTTAGTGGGATGAGTTCTGAAGAAGCCAGGAAAAAAATCACAGCTTTTTTGGAAAAAGAAAAGAGCGGGCGCCTTCAAACCAATTACCGATTACGGGATTGGCTGGTTTCACGTCAGCGTTATTGGGGTGTACCTATTCCTATCGTTTATTGTGAAAAATGTGGTGAGGTTCCGGTTCCTGAAGAGGCATTACCGATTGAATTACCAAAAGATGTTGATTTCACCCCAAAGGGTGATGGAAAAAGTCCGTTGGCAACTGTGGAATCTTTTGTGCATGTGAAGTGTTATCAGTGTGGCGGTCCTGCTCAACGTGAAGTTGATACCTTAGATACTTTTGTTGATTCAAGCTGGTATTATTTACGTTACCCTTCCGCCAAACTGACCGATCGACCTTTTGACCAGGAGTTAAATAAAAAATGGATACCCGTAGACATGTATATTGGTGGCCCGGAACATGCTTGTATGCACCTTTTATATGCTCGGTTTATTCATAAGGTTTTAGGAGATTTAGGGCATGTGGATTCACCTGAGCCATTTAAGCGGTTGGTTCATCAGGGAATGATTACGAAAGATGGGGCAAAGATGTCAAAATCGAAAGGGAATGTGGTTAGTCCTGACACATTTGTGGAAAAATATGGAAGTGATGTTTTCCGTATGTTCCTGATGTTCATGGGTCCATTCACGGAAGGTGGAGATTGGAGCGACCAGGGGATTACGGGGATTTCACGTTTTGTTGAACGATATTTTGTTCTCGGAACTTCGCGGGATGTAGCAAAAGATGCGGGACAGATTGATAAAATTCTTCATAAAACGCTTAAAAAAGTTTCCGAAGATATTGAAAAATTTCAGTTTAATACCGTCATTGCTAAGCTGATGGAAATGGTGAACAGTCTTCAGAAAACCGGCATTCATGATGAAGGTAAAAAGATGATGGCACTCATGATTGCGCCTCTTGCGCCCCATTTAGCGGAAGAGATGTGGGAACTTTTGGGTGAAAAATCGAGTGTTTTTGAACAAAAATGGCCGCAATATAATGAAAAACTTACCCAGGACGATACCATTACGGTCGTTGTTCAAGTAAATGGAAAGTTAAGGGCACAAATTGAAGTAAGTGCTAATGCTACCAAGGAGGAAGTCCTTACTCTTGCCAAAAAACAGACTGAGAAGTATCTCGCTGAAGGTAAAATCTTGAAGGAGATTTATGTTCCCGGAAAGTTAGTGAATTTTGTGGTTGGATAGATTCTTATTCAACCTGTTGATTTTCCATCAACCCTTTTTGTGAGTTGTCCTGATTTTTTTTTCTTAACTCAACCTTATATCCTTCATATTTAAGGCGAAGAATTGTTTTAAAGAACTCATTAGGGGGAAGTTTTTGTTGATCAAAATCCACTTCAAAACGAATGATGGTTTGATTGCCCTGACGACACAGAACGTTTGGAGTAATGACATTTATTTTATGTCCCATTTTGGTGGTAAACTCTGCCATGGCGTTCGGTCGATCTTGGAGAGTTACTTGAACACAATAGGATGATGGTTGTGCATATTCAGGATGTCTTGATAAGAGATTCAGTGGATTTATCTCACCTCGTCCTACCGACTGAAAAAAAAGAAAACTCTTTTGGGTTACGTTTTCCATTGCAGGTATTTTTTGAAGGACTGATTCGATGGTTTCATCCGGAAAAAAGACTTCGAAAACCGATTGTAAAAACTCTTCACCCATTTTTGCGACAGGGACTTTTGCTGCTTTAAGATACTGATGAATTACTGAACGGACATCGCCATTCTGCTGACAGAAAAGTAGCCAATGTGGTTTTACCTGAGGTATCACCTTGGCTTTGGAACGCGTAGGTGGTGGAGGTGGGGATATTTCTTCGGTACTTATTATCGATTCACGTGGAGGGGGAACATAAATCACCGGCGCACTCCCGCTTTCCGGGGGAAACCCGGCTGAATTTGGCCCTGAAGTCTCAACACTCTCAGCTGCAACTTTAATATAAACAAAAACTCCTGGTGGAAGCTCTTCGAAGAGACTAATTTTTCTGCGATTTTTTCCAAAAATGTTGTCGCTTATGGTTACTTCCTGAGCTCCAAGCAAGACGTCACGGTGAATTTTTCTGGCAAAATCTAAAGCTGTGGCCCCAACGGGAAGTGATATTTCTTTTCCTTCAGGGGTAAAAAATGCAGTTTCGGGTTTTAAAAGTTCTTCTTTTGCCAGATCCATAATGCTTATCTGCTCACGAGCTGATTTTTCAAGAATTTGATTCACACCATGACGTAAACCATGTGGCATACTCCCTTCGTGATTCGCTAATATTCCTCGACGACGACGTGCCTCTACTTGAGCGCCATTGATGCGGAAATACATCCTTCCTCCAAATTTTGGATTGTGTACTTTCACCAATATGCCACGATCCTCATTGAGGCGAGTAATATCAATATTGATGGTTTTTCCCAGACTAAAACGCTGGAGAATTTGACCGATCATTGGAAGTGTCATTTCAGCATCTTTGAGAAGCACAACAACATCGAACATTGGATCTTCGGGATCAAGGTTAAGATCGTCAAACTGAAGGTGTGTGAGCGGTTTATCCTGTGGTGCGTTCTGGAGCAACTGCTGAAATGGCACGTTTTCGAATATTACCTCAAGAAATTCAAGTTTCTCCCTTAACTTCGCCTCTTCCAAATGGAGTCGAATGTTTGCTTGGTGGGGTTCAAGAAAACGCACGTCTTGATAATAACGAAATTGGTCAATCTCTCTTAATAATCGTGGGTTCAGTGCTTCAAGACTTCCACGAATAAGTTTTTCTTCGGATTTGAAGATTTTAAAGAGGTGTGCAAGTGGAGCATAAATATCTACTGTTTCTTGAGCGATTTCGAGTTGACGGTCTTTTCTGCTCTCCCCCATGCCATCGAGAGTCAAAATGTTATCCGTTCGGTCAGCGGTTTTGACATAACCGACTCGAACTCCGTTATCACGAATGGCTTCAAAAAACTTTCGAAATGTCGCCTCCTTTGTCGCCTTTCGATCACCCTGTTTTACTTTCGTGACCCCGTTTACGGTACGATACACTTCATCAAGTACGCGATCAGCTTCAGCAGGGCTAAAATTGTGGAGTTGGTCTCGGTATGTTTCTGTACGAAAGAGTTGTCCTCGAGTGAGTCCCAAATCTTCAATATCATCATGTTTAGCACCCGCAAGGAGCGAAGAAATTCCCGTGAGACCTTGGTCGTTAATGAGGTTTTTTAAGGTACCTATAAGATGTTTATCAAAATAAGGATCTCCATTTTTCCGCTTATGGTGGCGATTTTTTACTCTTCCCCAATGAAGTTCATTCCACAAAATGACCCAGTGATTATCATTGTAGGGACGAAAACCGAGTTCGTTTCGAGTTTTATCAATGAGACCGCGAATCTCGTAACATGTTTCCCGAAAGTCATCGTCAACCATGGAACCTTCAGGTTCCTGGATGCGGTCGATGATTTGATCAACTTCGGCTCGTGTTTGTTCGTTGATGTCTTTTCCCATGAACAAGTACTGAAAAAGGACCTTACTATACAACGGTTGTTGTTTTTTGCAAATAAAATATGCAAATACACTTCAATCTGTCATTTTTGGGAATGATGTGAATTGACTTACGAATTACATGATTTTTTTGAGATTTTTTGGTATAATGAAGGGATTTTTGTACTTCTCTTCATGAAAAAAGGTTTTACACTGGTGGAACTCATCTCAGTGATTGCGATTGTGATGCTACTTACTGCAGTAACCCTGCAGGGTTTAGTGAATTCGCAAAAGAGCTTCTTGTTTCAAAGTTCTTATGAAACCGTGCAAAGAATGATGCGACAAGCGCGAAGTTTGGCGGTGACCAGTAAAGCGTTAAAAGATTATACCGATTATGATCAGGATGCGCTCAACGATACGGATGGTGATTATGTTACCCCTGCACACTATGGTTTAGTGTTTACCAAAGTAGCGGACTCAAGCGATGATTTGGCTGAAATAATTCTTTTTGCAGATCTTCATCGTGGCGCTTTGGATGCACTTCAAAATGAAGGGGTGTTTAATGCTCCTACGGGAGATGCTTTGAACACCTATGAAGCAGGTAAAGATTTTCTTCTCGAAAAGCTGGTTTTACCTAAAAATATGAATCTTTTACTCCCTGTATTGTGGCCAGGTGCAATGACCCAAACGGTGTTTTATACTCCGGTTTATGCCGATACGAGCTTTGCTCCCCCTTTGGCCGGGAAGTTTTTTGTTTTTGGGGTGAAAGAACGGCCGGGGACTTCAACGGTTGAACGTAAAAAATGTTCAAAAATTCAAATTCAGGCAGGGGTTGCAGAAGCCGTGGACGAGAGTGAATGTCATTAGTTTTTGAATGTTTATGAAACAATGGTTATCGAAAAAACGAGGTGAAACGTTGATTGAGGTGATTATGTCACTGTTTGTGTTGGCGGTGGGTGCAGGAGCAGCAACTTCATTGATTGTTTCCGCTCTACAGGGAAATAGTTATAATCGAGACCATTTGATTGCGTTGAATTTAGCCGTGGAAGGGGTGGAAGCGGTGCGAAATATTCGGGATACGAACTGGCTGCGTTTTTCCGCAGACAAGTTGAATTGCTGGAATATGTTGCCGGATAAAGGTGTTGATGTGACGGACTGTTTGGTGAATCCGAATTTGATTGCAGCAGGAAATTATACGGTGGATTTGGAACCGACGACTTACAAGTGGTTCCTTACCTCACGGGTTGTGGATCTGGATTTGAGTGATGGTGCTGGAGCGAATGATGCGCTTTACCGATTGGATTATTTCGATCTCGATAGTAATGATGGCTCAACCACTAGCAAAGATATTTATCTTACCCAAGGAACTTCGACTTCGGCAACGGATATGACCCTGGTTGGTGGAAGCCCATTTTATCGGATGGTGAAGGTAGTTTATGAGACGGGGACTCCGGATATTGCAGAAAAAATGCTGGTGTATTCAACGGTCGAATGGCAAACCTCAACGGGTCCGCGCAAGGTGGAACTGGTGAGTAAACTGACAAATTTTCAACAAGTTGTTCCTTAAACTATGAAAAAACATTTGAACAATTTGGTGAGAGGCAAAGGCAAGAAATCAGGTTTTACCCTTTCAGAAGTGGTCATTGCCAGTATTATTTTTATGATGGTGAGCGTGATTGGAATGACGGTATTCGTGAATATTAATCGGACACAACAAAAGATTTCGTTGGAAAATGCGATTTATGAGGATGGGCGGTTTATGATGGAACGGATTTCTCGTGAGATTAAGCAGAATACGGTGGATTATGAGGAGTATTATAATCGACTGGTTTTGGAAAATTCTCAGTATGGTGAACAACATGGTTGTTATGCGAATAATTTTTATAATCCGGGAAGTAATGGGCTTGGAGCTTTGTGTAGTGTTCCGGCAGGTGCTGATCCAAAGGTAACCCCAGGTTGTGTGATTAATAAGGCGACTTTGGATTATCATACCGGGAAAAATCCGTATGCTGGGCAAGGTACGGCTGAGGATCGGGCCAATGCTTTCTGTGATGATGTGAATGGGGCTTCAAGCTGTCCTGCAACTCCGGAGCTGATGGCCAATTTACAACAACAAACTGAACTCTTTTTATTGAGTCCTGATGGAAGTCAAAAAACTTTTTTGGCCCGGAAACTTATTCAGGATTTGGGAGGTGGCAATCGAGAATATGCGTTAAGTCTTCTCAAAATTCGTGGAGCAGATGCGGATCTGGATGGGATTATAGAACAGTGGTATGACGTCGGGCCACCGAGAAATTTTTATTGTGCGAGCGGGTTTGAATGTCCCGATACTTATACCAATTTGGATGAAACGCTTGATGGAACGGTTGAAGCAACCCGTTACGAAGGTTTTGTGCCGATTAGTCCCCTGCGGACGACCATTAAAGATTTGCGGTTTTATGTTTCACCGCTGGAGGATCCAACGAAAGCGTTTGCAGAAAGTGATCCGGTGGATGCAATTCAACAGCAGCCTCATATTACGGTTCTTTTAACCTTATCGCCGGCGGAATCGGAGTTAAAGAACTATTCTGGAGATGTGCCAACGGTGACGCTGCAGACGACGATTTCGAGTCGGGTTTATAATGAGGTGAAGAGTTATTATGCGAGGAGTGGCTGTTGAAAATGCTACTCCAGCGGCGCTATTTTTAATAAAGCAGCTCTTCCCACTTCGCTCCTAGAAAGGAGCTATGAGGGACGCGGCCCGATTGAAATCATAGCTTTGGATGCTACCACCTGAGCGCATTTTGAACAGCCATATGGGGTGGGGTATAAAAAAAGACCGTTCACTCGAAGCGGTCTTTTTGTTTATTTATACTTTGTTATTACCTCAAAAAAGGTCTTGCATCTACTTTATCATTCCCCCATAAACCGGTTTTTGTTTGAGGAGGGACGTCAATTTCTAACTTTTCACCTTGGGTATTGTAGACTTCAACGCGGTATCCTAAAGTTTCTTGCGGAAATTTCCCGTTAATTTGAGGAGTGATCGTATGACCATTTATCTGTTGGTATTCATAAGTATTTGGGTCAAATTCGCGGACAATAGCTTCTTGTGATCCTTCAGGGATTATCAAAACAGTGATTGGTTGAGGGTAGTTCAAGGAAATTCCATAATTCACATACCCTTCAGTGGTATTATTGTATCCTGGGGCAATCATTCGTTTGCTCAATTCATCATTTTTATCTGGGGTATTACTAGAGCTTGGTGGTTTTTCAGCAGCAATAGTGTTTTCTTGTCCTGACTCTGGATGTTCATTACAGCTCAGAAGTGTGCTTACAGCTAAAGACCCAGCGGTGATTACTGCTGCAAGACGAGGAAAGTCTTTGAGGCCTAACTTTGCTAATAGAGAAGGGCTTGATTGGCCTTCACTTGGGGCTCTTCTTGGTCCAGTTGGAGCAGCTGATGGTCCCATAAAAATTTCAGTTAGGAAATTTCAATAAAAATCTAGCACTTATTCTCTTGATTTTCAAGGATAATTTAGTATTATTTCACGTCATACGATTCTCAGTCTTCTGTCACTTACGAATTGAGGGCTGTAAGTGATAGAAAACCTGTAGATCGTGTGGAAGATGTTCTTTCACATAATAATGTCCCTCATAGAGATCTAAAGAAAGGAGGTCTCTATTGAAAAAGGTTCAAGCGGGGTGGTTGCGTTTCACCGTAACTATCTCGCTCGTAGTGGGCTGCTTCAACTCGTCAGCATGGGCTGACGAGCCACCGCCTCCGGTGGATTTGACGCAGTGCCCTGATTGGGAAGAAAACGGGCGGATGGTGATGGAAGGGCAGGGGTGCTTTAGAACCCTGCCCTGGCAACCTACTATCCAGGTCGAATTTGACCGGGGTAGTGTGGGACGCATCACTGGAAGCTTGGGAAGCACGGAGATTTACCTCGAAAAGGGGAAAATTCGTGTTTCAAGTCTTCTCGTGAAGGGCAAGGGGGCCAGCATTAAAGTCCGAGTGCTGGGGGACGAAGAGACGGTGGCGGTTGAACCCGGAGTGGTTGCCCAAGTGGAGTTTTTGCAGGCTTCTGAAGAAGTTGCCTGTATTGCCACCAAGGGCGTCATGAAGGTGACGACCTCATACTCGTCTGAGAAACCGTATCAGGAGGGGGAGGGAGAAGTTTTCCCTCTCCGCCGACCTGTTGCGGTCCAGGCGAGTGACACCAGCTGTTCGCTCCATCGGCCGAGGCGGAAGAACCGGCGGACTCCCGAAGTTTGGGGGTTTGCAGGGCTTCTAGGCCTTGTACTGCTCAGGAGGTTGTGCCGTAAGTATTAGGCACGGCCCCAGAGCGCCCCGGGTGATGGGGAAAAATCATCATTGTGGTGGGAGGGGTAAGTTTTTTGACAGGTTTTACTTACTCCTCCCCCACTCTCTTTAATAAATAACGAAAGGGGAACGCGGTTCCCCTCCCGTAGGCCCACCCTTCCTTTAAAGTCAAAAACCAACTTTTCCTGCGCTTAACTTCGCATTTTGTTTTTCGGGACCCGCAAGACCCATAAAACAAAATACTACGTGCGCTCCGGAAAATTTGATTTTTGCTGTGATTTTTGATGAAAGAGAAACGGAGTTTATTTGTGTAAGAATTGGAGGCTCCAACGGGAGCGTTTTTAGTAATGCTCGATCTTTGCCATGAAATTTTATTTTGTGCCCATTTCATAGACGCCGTCCCAGGTTTCGGCTGGTGGGAAGTCGCGGAGGACTTCGCATCTTTGGGCGTAGAGGTTTGAGGGGCCGTCGGCGGGGTAGGTTTTGAGGATTTCCTGGAATTTTTGGAGGGCTTCGGCAAATTTTCTGGTATGGTAGAGGCTGATCCCCTGTTCGTAGGCTTGGAGAAGTTGTTGGGCCGCGGGAGAGAGTTGATTGGCGGGGCCCAGGATTTCATAGACGCGGATGGGTTGGGTTTTGCCGACGACGCGGATGAGGTCGAGTTCGCGGCAGGCGAATTGGTCTTTGACTTTTTCGTAGGTGTGTTCGCTGATCATGAGATGGGTCTGGTATTTTTTATTGGCTCCTTCAAGGCGGGAAGCGAGGTTCACGTCGTCGCCGATGACGGTGTATTCGAAGCGTTTGCTGGAACCGATGTTGCCGACGATGACTTCGCCGGTGTTGATGCCGCAGCGAAAATCGATCTCTTGAGGGTTGATATTGGCGGCGAGGAGGGCGGGATTTTGAGCCCATTGCTGCCGAAGTTCAGAGAGTTTTTGGCGCATTTGGAGGGCCGTGATGACGGCGTGGTGTTCGTGATTTGGGTCGTCGAGGGGTGCACCGAAGAAGGCCATGATGGCGTCACCTTCGTATTTATCCAGAGTTCCACCGTTGGCAAAAATGATTTCGACCATGGCTTCGAAGTATTCGTTGAGGAGTTTGACGAGGTCTGGGGCAGTGAGTTTTTCGGAGATGGAGGTGAAGTGGGCGATGTCGGTGAAGATGACGGAGACGCGGCGTTTTTCTCCACCAAGCTGAAGTTTTTCTGGTTCGTTGGCGATTTTTTCGGCGAGGGTTGGATTTACGTATTTGGAAAAAGCAGATTTGAGGCTGGCTTTTTCACTGAATTCGCTTTGGTAGCGGTACAGAAGGCAGATGATGAAGAGCGGGAAAATGGCGAGGTAGGGGTTGATGAGGTGGAGGATGAGGCCGTTTTGGAAGAATGGGATGGCGATGATTGGGTAGCCGATGGCGAAGGTGAGGAGGAAGATAACGCCGTAGAGCAGGCGGCGGTACATGAAGAGGTAGGATGAGGCGGCTATGAGCAAGAGGACGGTGATGATTTGGGAGATGGTGGATTGGGGGCGGAGGAATTTTTCGTCGAGGATGGTTTGGAGGGCGTTGGCGTGGATTTCTACGCCGGGCATGCGGAAATTTGAATCAATGGGAGTGTAGAAGTTGTCGTCTTGGAAGGAGTCGTCGTAGCCGCCGATGAGGACGATTTTGTTGGTGAAGTGGAGGGGGTTAAATTGATTATTGTAAGCATCAATAAAACTTATATTCTGAACATTTTTCTTGTTTAGTACTCCAGATTTAGAAAAATAATTGATACGCATTTGTCCATCTTCGAGGGGGATTATTTTTTGATTATTACCAAAATCCTGTATATAACTGGTTTGATTTATTGTTGGAATATTCTCAATTGATGAGCCATCAAGGGATGATCTTATGAGGGCAAACGGAAAAGTTTCATAAAACTTATCGGTTAATTCGTCATAAGCGCCAACAAACATTTTATCAACAATCTTTCCTTCTTCGACAAGGACGTTATTAAGGGCAAAGGTAGTATTAGTAAGTTCACGGAGGAGTGAGAATGGAAGAAAATCGTTGGGAGCTTCAGCTGTGTTATAGAGTTGTGTTTTGTTTACTCTCAAAGGTTGGGTGGTAAAAATAAGGACATTTTTACTATTTTCTTTGAGGGCTAATTTGAGTTCCTGATCCAGATTTTCATCTTTCGGTCGTTGAAAAAAAATATCCAGACCAATAACTTTTGGGTTATATTTGGAAATATTTTTAATTACTTGAGTAAAGTAACTCCGATTCCAAGTGCTATAAGGACCAAGTTCATTGAGCGTTTCTTTGTTAATACCAACAATAATAATTTCTGTTGAAGGTGGAGGATTAAAATTGTAGAGATAAGATTCAGCTTTTTGTTCCCAGTTTTTAAGTGGATTGTTGAGAACTGAGAAGATTGCCCAAAGAAAAATCAGACCGCCAAAAAGTGGAGTGGTGATTTTTTTGTTCTTCCAGAGTTTTTTGAACTCAGTTTTTGTGGGCATTGATGTTGATAATATCTTGTTATTATACCATTTTTTATGGCAAAGATCGAAGATTACAAAAACCGCAGACGTTGGAACTTCCAATTCGTAGGTTCATAAAAACGCAAAGAGCCCCCAGAAATGAATCAACGGGGGCTCAGGCAGGCACAGCGCGGTCAACAGGAGACTCGGAAGTGAGTGGTCCTGGACACTTGCAGTGTGGCTGCGGGCGGCCTTTTCAACGAAGGTCTGCGAGGTCACTCGCAGGTCTTGTAGATGCCGATCTGCCCCGTGCGTAGGGTGCAGACGGCGTCAACGCAGCTCGATGGCGAGAGCAGATCTGCCTGGAGACCAGCACCTTGAGAAGTTCCGGTCTGGGTCACATGATCCAGATCAAAGTTTTTCCAAGGGGTGCACTGGCTGCTCCCTGAGTAGGTTTGCCAGTTCCAGTTCTTGGGATGGTTCACATTCTGATCCCTGAGCCTGAACTTGACTTCGTTTTGGAACGTCCCGCTCGATTTGCAGATCCGGTATTCCCAAGTAGAGCCGGAGATTTGGTTCACCTCCAGGCATAGCTCCGGTGAGTTCGGGTTCTGCGGGTTTGAGTAGCAGGGGTCCTGGACGGTGGTGGTCTTGTATACATCACTGCAGGCCGGAGCCGAGCAGTATGGCAACCCACCGGTTTCGAGGCAGAGCTCCGTTGAGCCGCAGGCCTCGTATGTTTGCCAGGCGTCTTGGGTGATCGCACCGTTGCACAAGCTCGAGGAGCCTGAGCAGAACTGGAAAACGTTCGCCACTTGGGCGTCGTCTCCAGGGTTGGTGCCAGCACAGCGGTATGTTTGCGTTGAACCACACTGCGTTGATGCAGGGTGGTATGTGCAACCGTTGCAGCAGATGCCGGAGGTACAAACGCAGGAGCTGGTTCCAGCACTACCGGTGTTGCCACCAGCACCTGAAGTCCCAGCTTGGTTTGAGCCTCCTTGGCCACCGGTTCCAGCCGTACCCGAAGATCCGGATGTGGAACCTGCTTGACCTGCTCCGCCGGTGGATGCGCCGCCAGCTGACATGCCGGCTTGGCCTGATGATCCACCTTGGGAGTTTCCTCCTGCGCCACTGCTTCCGCTTTGGCCGAAGGGTGGAATCGTGATGACTTTGATGTCGTCATCGTCGTCCACGAAGATCCCGCCAAGGAATGGACCGGGGTCTTTTTCTTGGCAAGGGCCCCAATCTGACCAGGTGCACAGCGGCCAAAGCACGCACATCCGTTTTTTCGTACCGTTTTTCCCGCAGCTTTTGATCTCCTCATCCCATGGTTTACACCCACCCGAAAGTTTGCACCAGTTGGGCAGGTAACAGGCGTTTTGCGGAACTCGATCTTCGTCACAGCCGTTTCCACCGCACTGCTGTGAGCAGTAGGTAGATTTGGCGATGGGCACGTCTGGGTTACTCAGGTTAGGTTTGTTGGTTATGTTTGCGCAGCGATCATCGCAGTCGCCGACTTTGTCACCATACAACGGGACACTAAAGTCACTGTCGTACAGCTTATCACCGTCGCAGTCGCGGCACATCACACCGGCAGCCAGCTTCCACTCATGTTCATCTTCATCGTCCCCCCAGTCCATGTCTGTGGCCGGGGTACAGCCCTGATTGAACAGAGTAGCACCTACACCCGTGTTGTTTGGGATGTAGTTTTCAAGCAGCTTATCAAGCACCCATACATTCACTGGCGGCAAACCAACGAGGTATGGACAATCAGCGATGCTGACCTCCTCCACGGTGTCGTACTTATCCTTCATGAACAGGGTGTCCGATTGCACCTTCCCACGGATCCAAAAGAATCCCCACTCATTGTGGATCCAGGTAGATTCATCAGGCTCCTGAAACGTAAAAGGAAACACCGGATCAGTGCAGGAGTAGTCAGGGGGGAGTTTTTTCTTCTCTTCGTGAGTCAACACGATGGGTTTAAGGAAGTACTTGATAAAGTATTCCTTGTTCGCCTCAAACTTCTCCGGACAGGTGGAAACGCCAACGAAATTGGCAGCTTTGTCCGAGGGGCCGAGAGTGTAGGCCGACGTCAGATTCCACAGAAAATCCTTCTGGGATTGGGTGATGTCGGTGAGTTTGCAGCCTTCAATGAACTGGTTATACAGCTCCTTGCGACCGGTAACGCCGAGTGGCGAGCTGTAGTTGTACACGTCGTTTGAGCCACACTCCATATTGGTGTCTACGATTTTTTTGCTCAAAATCGTATCGTGACCCAACTCGGGCTCAGCAAACTGTTTCGGGTCAATGGTGACCCCGAGTTCAAACTCTTCACCCTGGCAGAAAATCTCATTGCCAGGCTTTTCCCAGGTGAAACGGATGTCGATCAGTTTGTCGGTTACCGTCACCTTGCGTTTGGTCATGTACTTGAAATAGTCCAATGCCGGCTTGAAGGTCTGCGGCTTGGTTTCACACACCCTGATTGGCGGTGGATCATCTTCAGCGTGAACATTCTGGACAGTGAGCAAGAGCGTCAAAATCCAGGGAAACTTCAGCTTGCGATTCATGGAACAGTCTCCTTTTCTTTCTGTGGTTACTTCCAGCGGTTAGGGCAATCTTTCTCGCAGCCGTAGAACGGCTCAAAGAAATATGCGTCGTACAGACCATCAACCTTACGCCCTTTGTGAGCAATTCGCACGTAGTCTTTGCTCACCTCCTGCTTCGCCATCTCGTAGATGTCCTGGTTGGTACCTTCAACAATGAAGCCAAAGGTACGAACCGTCCGGTTCATCGCCAGGTCGTATTCGAGTTGAGCTTGCTTGATCGAGCTATCGACCGCATCCTGGGGATATCCCTTTGTGGGTTTGCGGGATTTCGCAAGATAAAGGTACTCCTTGGCAGTCACCTGCTTCTTCTCGATCGCCCGCTCGATCTCTTCAGAGAGCGGCTTTGTGGTGTCGACATCTATACCTGAAACACCTCCATACAAGACAGCATCCGTGTACACGATCTTCAGCTTGGGGTATTTCTTGGCGAAATCCAAGAGCGTCGTGATCAGGAAGTAGTCCTTCAGATGAAGGTTCGCCAGGCTCACCTGGTTTGGATTTTCATCCGCCTTCTTGCGAAGATCTTCCAGGTTATAAGCGATGATTTCCTTGATCTTCTTGATCTCGTCAGCCGCAATCTCAGACCCGCTCCGCGGGTCCGGAATCAGCGTGATCTTATTCGAGTTCGTAGTGGTTTCATCCTTGCACCCCGTCAGACTGCTGAATACCAGGACGAAGGTGAGGATGATGGCGGCGATAGCTTTCATGGACTGGTTGGTGAAGAAGTACATGGACGTTCTCCTGTTGGTTGTGGTTGCGTTGGAACGCTTGGTTTGCTGATTTTTTTATCAGGTTCAGCATCCTGAATTTTAGTTGAAAAGGCCGTGTTGTTAAAGATCCCTTTTTACCCGCTCTCATTTCTGAGAAGAGTGAAAAGATGCCTGCATGATAAGCAGCTTACTTAAGAGAAAGCTAATATCTTTGTGAATTTCTCATAAATTTATCATTAAATTTTCTTAAAATTGTCATAAAAAAAGACCTCAGGGATACTGAGGTCTTTTAAGTGTTTTTTATTCTTCCCGTCTTCCAGAGCGTCGAATTCCTGCAGCGAATGCAAGGGCGGCGAGGGCGAATGGATAGGATGAAGTCGCCCCCTGTGTGGCGCCTACGGTGCATTTGCTCACACTGCAACCTTTTTCAGGTACTACTCTTGCTGGTGGTTTGGCTCGTGGTAATTCACTGGCGTTTACGAATCCACTGCCAATCGTTTCTCGTGTTTCAAGATTGATATCGATGTAGGCAGCTTTGCCGTCTGCGGTTGGTTCAAGAATGACTTTGGTTCCTGTTGGATTTCCTTGGGCATCCAACACTTCGGCTTCGCCTTTTCCGTGTTCAATGACGCTGCGTTGAATATTTTCTCGATCCTGGTTAATCGGCTCCTCTTTACCGTTTACAGAAATACTTTTTGGAAAGAATATCATCCCCCCGGTTCCAATGAGACCGA
Source organism: uncultured Candidatus Peribacteria bacterium (assembly GCA_964624115.1). GTDB lineage: Bacteria > Patescibacteriota > Gracilibacteria > UBA1369 > UBA1369 > CAZUXI01. Next base: position 220,644 of record CAZUXI010000003.1, on the reverse strand, counting down.
GATTAAGAACTGCGTTATTAAGTGAGAGATTCTTCTTGGTATTTTTATCGAATTCTACGGTGATCTCTGATGAAAATTGTGAGTTCCCACCGTTATCAATATTAATCACATATGATTTTCCAGTGTGGAAATTAGTTGTTCCAAAAGTATAAACTCCATATCCTGAAGCATCCGTATATCTAATAGTACAATTTCCGTTTTTTATATCAATGTAATTACTTTGAAATCCACCATTATTTTCACAGGTCACCTTACAAACATCAGCATCAGACTGTGCTGCAATAACCTCAGCACGGCATTTTTCTGGGTTTGCTCCTGCTGAACCGGCGCTTCCTGCTTCTGCGCCTGCGCTTCCACCAGAGCCGCCTTCACCGGCTGCTCCGGCTTGACCGGCTCCGCTGCCACCTCCAGTGCCACCTTCGGCTGCTGAGCCGCCTTGTCCGGCGCCTCCGCCTCCAGAACCACCTTCGCCGGCTGCTGCTGAAGCTCCGGCTGCGCCGCCTGGCTGACCTGCTACACCGCCAGTTCCGGCTTCGCCTGCGGATCCAGATATTCCACCTGCACCACCGGGTTGTCCGGCAACACCTGCTTGGCCTGCACCTGCGGCCCCTGCTTCGGCGGCTGATCCAGCTGCCCCCCCTGGGGTTCCAGCTACACCACCACTTCCACCTGGGGAGCCTGCAACACCACCTTGGCCCGCTGAACCTGAAACTCCTCCTACTCCACCGGCACCTGCACCTGATGATCCTGCTTCAGCTGCTGAGCCTGCAGCGCCACCTGGGGCACCTCCTAATCCTGCTGCTCCAGCCATTCCTGCTGCTCCACCAGTTCCGGCTTGAACGTCGAAACCGACTTCACGCCAGATTCTGAAATCTCCAACACTTACCTCTTTGACACCCCAGGCATCGCCTACAGCATCAACGGTCATGTCTTGTTCATCGTTGGTTGCGTCATAAAGACCTGCAATTGTAGTATCCACGAGAGTTCCACTACAAGTTTGAGTGGCTTCGTCAAAGTCTGTTACTTTTATGTTTAATGAAGTTCCGTTGCGGTTGGTTCCGTGGTAGGCTTTGCCGTTTTTTACAGAAAAACTAATCGTTTCTTTTGTTGTGGGTTGTGCCTGATTACAGTTATTCATTTCAGCAAATTGGAGGGTGCTGAGTGGTGCTGAGACAACTCTTTTCACTGCAGTAGAAGCGTCGGGATTTATAAAGTTATGATCAGTTGTCACATAAATATAACCATTTTCACAACTTACATGGAGGTGTGCAGATACTTCATAGTTAATATTAGTATTCACTAAACTTGGTACGCCCATAGGCATGCCGTTTGCATCCAAACCAGTTTCATAAAGTTTTTCTGTAATACCATCACTCCCTGAGATGAAATAAGCTTTATTATCTTCACATGTTGTATAAGAATGTTCACTTTGGTTGGTATTTACGATGGGAAGAAGTGCAGGGGCTGTCCAATCCATTCCCCCATTTGTGCTTTCAACAAATACCAGATCTCGACCTCCAGCTCCACCAGCAAAGTCAGTAGACCAGACAACTCTAATTTTATCTGGATCTGAAGCTTTTCGTTGAATGTGTGGTGAAAAGTTACTATTTGCTGTCGTGAAGGGTTGATTGGTAAGTGCATCGGATCGTTGTCCAAGATTATCCTCGCGCCCTTCTGGTCCGGTACTACATCCCGCCAGCATAGCTAAAACGGCCGCTTTATTGAGCACACCTCCAATGAATGAGTCGGTTAGATTTCTCGATTTTGCTTTTGGTATTGATGATGTTTGACGCAGTCGTGGTGCACTTTTGGGTGCATTGGAACTTTTGGACATGTCAAAACAGGTTATCAAAATAGATGTCTGATTCTCCGCCTTTTGACGGAATTTGTCAAATCTATTTTTTATTGTTGAATAACATATCGTAAAAGGCCACTATCCCGCTGAAGCTTGACTTCAGTTATCTGCTTAAACGTATCAGAGACCGCTTCGGCACGTATGGTTTGTTCGTTTTTGGCAATGGGAAGTGAGCTATTGGTGAGAATTTGATATTCGAGGTAGCTCACGTTTGGTTGGGCTTCATTTTTGAGATCAAGACTGTGGATGATACTGAGGGTAAATACTGGTTTCGTGAGTATTTGAGTTGCCCAAGGTGACTGATTGAGGAGAAATTTGAGAATTGTGTTTACATTAATTCCTGAATCTTTTCCTTGGTTTGTTTGTTTTATTACTAAGTGCTGAGGTTTACTATTAATAAAAGATTCTGGAATAATAGAATTTTTTAATCCCCATTGAGAATTTGCATACACCAAATTCGCCCCCAACACATACGTCTGTGTTTCATCAGCATTCGTTCCCGTAATCCTCCAAGTCGCTACTGGATCATCACCACCATACAATGGATCTCCATTCGTATTATTCAATTGCAACCGTTCGCTCGGGCTACAATAAACTTTCCCGTCTCGACATGGTGTTCGTAATCGGACTACAAATTTTGTGAGTCCAAGTTGAACCGGATTTTTTACGCTTTCGGGGGTGGTGTCGTCAGCGGGTGTAATATTATAGAGGGGGACAGCGACGGTTTGTCCAACTTCAATTTTTCCCCAGTTACAAGGATGTTCGGTGGGGTCGACCTGTATGAAATTTTGGCCAGGTACGGCGGTTGGGCTGATTTCGCCTGTGGCGGGGTTGTAGTAGAAGGGTTCTTGGTAAACTACTTGTTGCTTGTCGCAATCGGTGGTGGTATTGCCGGTTCCGGGGACAGGGATGCCGAAAGCGGTGCCTTCGGTAAAGTCAGAACTGGAAATGGTTATTCCTTCATATTTTAATGCGGCTGGTACCGTTCCTTTGAGGCTTAAATTTGCACGGACAAGTGAATTGGCGCAGCCGATGAGGTTGGGGTTTCCGTAGCAATCGGGATCGGTAAAGTAGTAGATATTTTGTTCTTTATCGTAGGCGGTGTCACCTACTTTATAAGCAAAGAGCAGGCCTTCTTCGATGGCGCCTTCGGTGAGGTATTCGGCTTTGTTCATGTTCAATACGGAGCGGTTGAGGCCGATGGATTCGATGACGGTTGAGCTCACAATGATGGCAAAAACCAGAATGACGCTCACAAGAAAAAGGCTGACGAGGAGGGAAACGCCTGGTTTATGGTTGAGATTTTTGTGGGTGGTTTGTTTTTTCATCTGCTTTTTTGAGCAATGTTTCTTTTTATTATACCATATTTTTAGTATTTTTTCGAATTGAGAAATTGGGAGGTCCAACGCCATCATTGCTTCATTTTACTTTGATCTTTGCACAAAAATTCTTACCACATAAAATGGATCACTTCTTTGCGTGGTTGAGATTGAAAGGCTGGATTTTTGGAGGGAAAAAGTTCAAGTTCGAAGAGATTTTTTATAATGCCGACTTGTTCGCCTGCGTAGAAAATTCGTTGTTTGTCGCGGGCGTAACGGCCGAGAGTTTGGAAGGTTTGGATATCAACATCTTTGATTTTATTGTAACGGTAATAGACGTTGCTGTTATCTTTGGAATAATCGTGTTCACCCCATTGATTGAGAGGGTTAAAACTTTGAGCGTCAGCACCAGGGATTTTTTTACCAAAACGGAAAACGTTATAAGCATCTTTGCTGTAGATGGAATCGATGACGGTGAAGGTGCGAAAATCTGCACCCCAAATCTTCTGATAGATGGGGATATTTTTTCCCAAATATGGATATTCAAAAATAAAATCTTGAATAAAGTAGACTCCGTTTTTATCTTTGAAATAGTTAATGTCGAGTTTTTGGAACGATTTTATATTGATGCCTTCTAAAGGGAATTCATCAAAAAAAACTTTTTTCCCATCGGTTGTATAATAGCCCTCAATTTCGGTTCGACTTGGTGCTTGGGTTTTAAGGTTTTCTTGCTTGTTGTTGTCAGTTGATGGAGTTTGTGATTTTTTTTCTGATTCTCGTTCACTTTTTATTTTTTCATAGTTTTCTTTGGTGACTTTATTTCCGTTCATATCAAAATAGTTTTGATTATCTTTGTAAAAGCCATTCTTTAAAGTGGTAAAGGTTTTGGGGTCGGCTCCTTCTAATTTTACTCCGTGTAAAAAAACTGAATTTTTATCCATGGAATATTCGGTTTCCAGTGAAGCTCCGTCAACAGATATTGGATAGTATTGAAAGGTTGCTGGATCTGCGCCGATCATTAACTTTCCTCCGTAATAGACGTGAGTGTTGTCTTTTCCATAGTAGTAATCCCCGGTAAAGGTTTTGGGGTCGGCTTGGTCGAGTGGGAAATTTTCAAAGTAGACGTTGTTTTTATCTTTGCTATAGGGACCGTGAATAAATTCAAATGTTAAGGGATCAGCGCCGGGAATTTGGTCATAACCTAAAAAAACTTTTGTGGCATCTTTGGTGTATTCATACATGTAGGGACACGCGATAATTGCAAACGTTGCTGGATTTGCATCGGGAATTTTTTTTAAACCTAAATAGACTGAGTTTTTATCCTTTGCGATGAAGTTACAATTTGTGTTGATTATGAAACTTTCTAAATCTACATCCATTTCATCAATATATTCATCAACAATGTCGTAAAAACTCATTCCATAATAGATTTTTCCATTCAGCCTTAAGTACACTTGAACTCTTTCGTTTTCCTCAATTTTTTCCCATTCAGGAGGTGAAAAAATGTTTTGAAAATCTTCGAATATTCTTTTATCAAGTTGTTGTTGTGCAAAGAGGTAGTGGTTCTCAAAAGACTCTTGGATGTCTTTAGAGACTGCGGGAACTTGGTGAGGCATTGCAATAGCGACCATTCCTAAAAAGATTGTCTGAAGAAATGGTGAAATTGTGTAAGTGAACATGTAAGCTGATCAAATGTTTTTAATATATCCCTTTGATGGGTAAAGCGGAATATTTTCTGGTGAAATTCGTGACAAATTTATGAGAAATTTAGGAATATATTAGATTTGATTTAGGTAATATGGTTAGGATGAAGGATCTTTTCACTCTTCTCAGAAATGAGAGCGGGTAAAAAGGGATCTTTAACAACACGGCCTTTTCAACTAAAATTCAGGATGCTGAACCTGATAAAAAAATCAGCAAACAAACGAAGGGAGAACGTCCATGTACTTCTTCACCAAATCGACCATGAACGCTGTCATCGCCATCCTCACCCTTGCTCTGAGCCTTACGTGCCTCACCGGCTGTAAGGATGAGTACCTCAACCAGGTTCCTCAACGGGAACCTACGAATGAAGAGCTTGAAATTCTTGATGCCAAGCGTTTTGAGGAGGGGCGCTACGGTCAGCGTGAATACCTGAAGAAGCGTGCGGAGAAAACTCCGGAAGACCTCGCTCAAGCTTCGGTGTCCCTCATGGACTACGAGCTGATGATTCCGTACCTGACTGAGTTCCAGAAGAAGTACCCCAACCTGCAGATCACTTCGGTGATGAGCAGTATTAAGGGGATGGTTCTCTGGAAAGAGTTGAGCCCAAATGAAAATCTTCAAACTCAACTTACTGGATTGGTCCAGTCTCGGAAAGAGTCTCTTGAGAAGCGTATCAAGGAGGCTGCTGAGTTCAACAGCTCGGAACCTGACACTTTCTCGATCATGTTGCTTGAGGCTCTGAATGCGGGTAATGTCCGTACCTTTGGCTTTAGTGTCAAAGGGAAAATCAAGGACATCGAAGCGATGACAGAGAAGGAGTTTGACCAAACCGTTCGGGTTATTCGTCTTCATGTCGACTTGAAGTGGTCGGTTCCTAGTGTTTTCAGCGAACCGATTGAGTCAAACCTCAAGATGGATGGCTCAGAGAAGTCAAAGTAACCTCAATAAACCCAGGAGAAAGTCACGTGAAAAACCTCGTGTATTTCCTAGTGATGGGCCTTCTGTTGCTCATTACTAGGGTCGTCCACGCCGACGATAACGAAAAGTACTACCAGTACCTGTACGACCAGAAAGTGACCGTCAGCCAAACGATGGTTGAAATCAGCTTTAAATGGTCGAGGTCTGGGAAAAAGATCTTCAAGGCAGGCGACGAGTTTGAGATTGGGACGATTGTTAGCCCCAAGATTTTTGCCATAAATTTTTTTATGACAAATTCATGAGAAATTTAGGAATATATTAGATTTGTTTTAAGTGATGTGGTTAAGATAAAGGATCTTTTTACTTTTCTTGGAAACTGGAGTGAGTAAAAAGGGCCCTTTAACAACACGGCCTTTTCAACTAAAATTCAGGATGCTGAACCTGATAAAAAAATCAGCAAACCAAGCGTTCCAACGCAACCACAACCAACAGGAGAACGTCCATGTACTTCTTCACAAAATCGACCATGAACTTCATCGCTGCCATCATTACGAGCCTTATGTGCCTTACCCTGGGTACGACGGCTTGCAAAAACGAAACCCCGTCGACTGTTGACAACCAGCAGTACTTCAAGTTTGAGCTTTCCGATGATAAGGGGTGGGTGTGGCATGACTACTATGTCGCCTACTCTCCTCAAATCTTGATGAAAGTTTACGTCTCGATGGGGGATAAAGGGGCTCGGGCTCAGCAAGACGCTGATGAGTTCTTGAGTGAATATAATAAGCAGTGTCAAAACTGCTTGAAGCCCACCTACTTCAAGAAAAAGGCGGGGACCACAATTTTCCATGTCCTTCGTCCTGAAGACACTGGTCAAGCGGTGGCCTACTCCTTCTTCGAAAAGGATGGATACACTTTCGAAGTTTTCATGACGGGAGACCTTGATCCTGACAAGACTCCTGAGCAATGGGGAGAGCTGGTCAAGCTCGTCGAAACCATGAAGGTGCTCAAGAAGTAATCTTCATAAACCAAACAAGACAAGGAGATGTCCCATGTTCATCACGTTTATACGTTCGTTTTCCGCTACTAATACTACCTCCATGGTGCTGAGAAAAATGGGCAGCCTTTTTAAAGACCTCAGAGCCATTGAGGTCTTTTTTTATGACAAATTTATGAGAAATTTAGGAATATATTAGATTTCTTTTAAAGAAGCTGCTTATCATGCAGGCATCTTTTCACTCTTCTCAGAAATGAGAGGGAGGGAAAGGGACCTTTAACAACTCGGCCTTTTCAACTAAAATTCAGGATGCTGAACCTGATAAAAAAAATCAGTAAACCAACCGTTCCAACGAACCAATAACCGAAGGGAGAACGTCCATGTACTTCTTCACCAAACCAACCATGAACTTCATCGCTGCCCTCATCACGAGCCTTATGTGCCTTACCCTGGGCACGACGGCCTGCAAGAACGAAACTCCGCCGGCTGAAAAGAAGGTGAACTTTCGTTATGAACTTTCGAAGGATAAGGGGTGGAAGTGGTTCGATCAGTATGGAGCCTACTCTCGTCAGCTTTATTTGAAAATTGACATATATAGGCTTCCTCCTGATGGACTGACTGCTGAACAGCAAGCTAAAAACCAATTGTGGATCCGTAAGGAGAGTTGTGGTGACAGTTGTGGTGGGCAACCGATCTATCTTCAAGAAAAGATTGGAGAGACCACTGTTTACGTTCTCGAACTGCCGAACGAACTCACCTGGATAACCTATGCTTACCTTGAGAAAGAGGGGCATATATTCAAGGTGGAGATGACCGATCAGGTTGACAAGAAAACTCATCCAGAGAACTGGGGAGAGTTTGAAACCGCGGTGAAAACTCTCGACGTCTACGAAGAATAGAAAGGACTGCAAATGTTTCAGATCAAGCCATGGCAAGTACTGCATAAGCTCTTGCCAATCCTGGTGTTCGCACTCCCTGTGTTTGATCTTTCGGCTGAAGAGTCGAAAGTGAAGGGAGAGAAAACCAAAATTGGTACTTGCGAAAAGTTTAAGGTCGAGGCTATTCCTGAATTGGATGAACTCGACTTGAAGATGCCCATGGAACAGATGAGCATTACCCAAGAGTACAACACGGACGACTCCAACTCAAAGATGTGTAAGCTTCCGACAACGGGTGCTCGTTACAAACTCTACGAGCTGGGTGAGGACAACAAGTGTGATGAACAATACCCTCTCTTCTGCCATGCTGTAGTCAATGGTGAAGAGAGCTGGACTTCTTCGATCAACAACAACTGTCAAAACCAGAAACCTTTTTGCCAACGTCAAGAGGTGCTCAATGTAAATGGTAGTACTTCGCGCACGGCTAAGTATTACCCTGTAGATGACCCCATGTGTCCTGAGCATGAAAAGGCTCATGGTCATAATGGAATCGATATCTCTTCAACTGGTAGGGGAATTGGGCAAGCAGGTGTTTACGCTGTGAGTAAAGGGTTTGTCGTTTACTCCGCACCGGCAGGTGAGTGGGGAGAGGCGATCGTTTATGCTGTGAGGTTTAAATACTCACACGAAATTTTCACCTTTCACTACTACCACCTTCAGGGCCCACCTCAAGAAGTTTGGACTTCACGTAAGGTTGTTGCCTGTGACTGGGTACAGCCTAATCAAGAGCTTGCTAAAGAGGGAAGGACAGGTGAAGTGAGTGGTCCACACCTTCACTTTACCGTGAAACGCTGGAAAAGCTTGAGTGAAATCCAATATGCCCTGAAAAAACCGCAGGGTCTGCTTCATCACCAAGGTTACAACTCTTCCATCACCAACGCGGTGGAGAAAACCCTCTCCCCCTACCACCTCCTCTTCGAGAAGTTTACGGACCTCGACTGTGGGGCGACCGATACCCTGTGTCAGCAGAACATCAAGGCCCAACGGGCTATGTTGTTGCAGGCACGACGGATTGGGATCGACTTTGGGAAGTTTGATGGGTCGTTTGGTTGGGGTGATCAACTCACGCGTGGGGATAGTGTTCGCTGGCTCAAGGTTGGTGCGCAATTGTCGACTTCATTGCCGGCAAGTCCTACGTTTACCGATGTTCAACCGTTCCCGTCAGGTGGCTCACCCTTGCCTGGGTTTGATGCTTACCCTTATGTGGAAACTCTCATCACCAAAGGGGTGATTAACAAGGATGGCGACTGTGATTCGGCTCAGGCTGGAAAGCAGTTTTGCCCCATGCTCCCGCGAACTCGTGCGGAATATCTGAAAATGATCGTGGAGACGTTTTTCCATGATGAGTTTCAGAAGTACCTTAACAGCGGACTCGCGGAGTTCTATGCCCAAACGGCCTACAACGAAGGGCACTTCCAAGATGATGCGTTTAACCTTGCTGGCATGGGATGGGCGATTCCATACGTCTACTTCGCTGCCTACTACGTGAATCCATCGCTCATCACTAAACAAAAGATGTTTCGGCCAAACGAGGCGATCCTTCGCGGGGAAGGCATTACGCTTCTCATGAGGGCACGGAGTCAGAAGGGTTTCAATACTCCTGTCTCTCCTTGTGATGAAAAGTTCTGCTCACCTCAGGTGTGCCTGGTGAAGGCGAATTTCTTTTCACAGCTTCCGGAAGCGGTCTGTCAAAAGCCACCTGAATGTGATCCCAACGAGGGCGACGGTTGCGAGTATGGTGGTTCGGTGGACGGAACGGGTGGGGCCGGTGGAGACACTGGTGCTGCTGGTTCAGCTTCGGGAGGGAAAAGTGGCCAAAGCGGAAACGCAGGGGTTGGCGGCACGTCCTCCGGCGGAGCTGGCCAAGCTGGTTCCACATCCGGATCTTCAGGTACGGCTGGAACGGGTGGCCAAGCAGGCTCAAACCAAGCAGGCACCTCCGGCGCGGGTGGCAACACCGGCAGCGCTGGAACCAGCTCCTGCGAATGCACCTCCGGCATCTGCTGTAACGGGTGTGGATACTACCCTGCTTCAACGCAGTGTGGTTCAACCCAAACATACCGGTGCTCTGGCACCAACCCGGGAGACGACGCCCAAGTGGCCAACGTTTTCCAGTTTTGCTCAGGCTCTTCAAGCTTGTGCAACGGTGCGATCACCCAAGACGCCTGGCAAACATACGAGGCCTGTGGCTCAACGGAGCTCTGTCTCGAAACCGGTGGTCTGCCATACTGCTCGGCTCCGGCCTGCAGTGATGTTTTCAAAACCACCACTGTCCAGGATCCCTGCTACTCAAACCCGCAGAACCCGAACTCACCGGAGCTGTGCCTGGAGATGAACCAAATCTCCGGCTCTACTTGGGAATATCGGATCTGCAAAGGCAACGGCAGTGGATTCTCAAACACCATCAAACACCGGCTCACGGACCAGAACATCAACCATCCCAAACAGTGGAACTGGAAAACCTACTCCGCTGGAGCGTCCTGCACCAGTTGGGTCACGGTTGATATGAGCTACCTCACCCAAAACGGCACCTCTCAAGGTGCTGGTCTGCAGGCTGAGGTACTCTCACCATCAAGCTGCGTTGAATCCTCCTGCACCTTGCGTACAGGACAAGTTGGTGTCTACAAAACCTGCGAGTGACCTCGCAGTCCTTCGTTGAAAAGGCCGCCCGCAGTCACACTGCAAGTGTCCAGGATCACTCACTTCCGAGTCTCCTGTTGACCGCGCTGTGCCTGCCTGAGCCCTCGTTGATTCATTTCCGGGGGCTCTTTGCGTATCCTTCAAAAATTCCCACCGTCCCGGGACGGAAAAATGCTTGGCTTTGTTATATCTTCTCGAATTGGAAGATCCAACGGGAGCAGTTTTAACAACGTTCGACCTTTGCCATAAAAAATAAGCTCGAGAAATGCCCTCTTCGGTTTATCGGAAAAACTATCTACGCTCCGGCCAGAATTATCACAAATTCACCTTTGGGAGCTTTGCTGGTGAAATAGTTTTTTGCTTCAGAGACAGTACCCCGGAAGTACTCTTCGTGGAGTTTGGTGAGTTCGCGGGCGATGACGATTTTGCGTTCGGGGAAGCGCTTTTCGAGTTCGCGGAGCGTGCGGGCGAGGCGATGTGGGGATTCGTAAAAGACGGTGGTGCGTTCTTCGGTTTCTAAGCTGGTGAATAATGTTTGGCGACCTTTTTTTATGGGGAGGAAGCCGAGGTAGGTGAACTGGTTGATGGGCATTCCGCAGGCGGAAAGGGCCGTTAAAAATGCTGAGGGGCCGGGGATGGGGGTGACTTGGATTCCTTGTTCGAGGGCGGCTTTAATAAGGACGTAGCCGGGATCGGAGATTCCGGGGGTGCCGGCGTCGGAGATGAGGGCGACGGTTTTTCCTTCGTGGAGGATGCTGATGAGTTGCTGGAGTTTGCGGTCGTCGCTCCAGGAATGGAAGCTGATCATGGGTTTGGAGATTTCGTATTTTTTCATCAAAATGCTGCTGTGGCGGGTGTCTTCAGCAGCGATGTAATCGACCTCTTTGAGGATTCTTAAAGCGCGAAGGGTAATATCTTCGAGGTTTCCAATAGGGGTGGCGACGATATAGAGCATGAGATTTTTTAAGTATAGGTCTTTTTTTTGCTTTGGGTGATGCCAGGAGCGGCCAGGTAGATTGGTTCGATGTTTTTTACGGATTCAAGTTTGAGGAGCTGTTTTTTTTGGAGGAGTTCGATAAAGGGAGTTGCTGGAGCGGGAAGGAGTTGAGTGTTTTTTGCGATGTAGATTTGATCTTCTTGGTTGAGATCACCGATAAAATATTTGAGGTTTTTTGAGGTGAAGTGGTCGATAAGTTCGTCGTGGTGGAGGCGGTGGGTTTGGGATATTTCTTCACCGGGGAGTAATAGGCTGTAGTTTTGGCTTCCGGATTTCAGGAGAATTGCGGTGTGAGGTTGATGGTCGGGGGCAACTTGAAGGCGAAAATAGCTGAAGGTGTCCAGGGCGTAGAGTTCTGATTTTTGGGCAAAGGCTAGAGTGTTTGCGATGGTCACCCCTATGCGAAGTCCGGTAAAACTGCCGGGGCCTTGAATGGCGATGATTTTATGAATTTTGGGAACGGTTTGGAGGAGTTTTTGGATACGAGGAAAAAGCTGCTCGGCTTCATTGGCGTGTGCTTCCCAGATTTCGTGAATCAGAATGGTGGTTGGTTGTTCTTCAGAAGTAGGAGTTTCCTGCAGAACGGCGAGTTCGGTTTGGCGGGTTGCGGTGGAAAGAAAAAGGGTGATCATGCGTGGGCTTTATTTTGCCCAGCTATCATAGTCCCCTTTTTTTCTTCTTATCAATAAGAATTTGTTTGTGGCGGAGTTTTTCGAGATGGAAAATTGATTTTTGCATGGACTGGATGAGGTGGGAAATTTCCTGCTCAGTGAAAGCTCTTTTTTTCGCAACAAAGTCGGAAAGTTTTCCCGAGATGATGCGGATTTTCGAATGGCTTTCGTTTTTTTCCATCGACTCTTTTTTCTGATGAACGTTCGTGGTGTTCAACCGCTGTGGTTTCTGCGATCGGTGTTTTGTAGATTTGTTTCGTTTCTTTTTTTGTGTTCCGGTCTCGGCGGGAATGAGTTTGAGCATATTTTTGTTTTATTTAATTTCCGAGAGTTTTTCGACTTCTACTCCTTGGAAATAGTATTGAATAATTTCTTTAAAAGTTTTGCCTTGGTTCGCGAAATAGGCAGCTCCACAGCCACTTAAACCAACACCATGACCAGCAAGTGTTTTGCCAGCACAGCCGGGATCGTCGACACTTACGAGGTATGGGGTGTCTTTCCACCCCCATACTTCTTCGGCACTGCGGGTTCGACCGTCACTTGAAGAAAAATATGGTGTTTTAATAAGCTTTCCTTTGTAAGTTACAACAAGATCTTTAGTATCATCTACTGCTTTGGAACCGGTGAGATTTCTGACGCGGAAACTGTAACCGAGGTATTTTTGTGAGCGTTGAGGATCATCAGTGAGGTGATAAGGAGCACCTGGGAATTTTTCTTCGTCACGGATGTAATGCGCGGCATAACTGCGGGCGAGGATAATGACGGAACGAATTTTCTCCACAGGATCTTTCGCAGAAATTTCGGCAAGTCCTTTGAGGTAATCTTCAAGCGGAAGATCGTTCACGACTTTGAGTTCATTGTTATACCAAGTCACTTCGAGGGTTCCTTCGTATTGGTTATCGTTGAGGGTTTTGTCCCAATCCGGGCGATTTTCGTAGTTATCAATACGGAGGATGGTTTTATCTTTTGGTTTAAAAAGTGCAGGTTTGTCGAGAACAAAAGCTTTTCGGTCTGCTTTTACTTGGAATTTTTCGTTTTCGTAGGACACGGTTACTTTTTCATCTTTGGTAAAATCTGACATATGTTTTCCGTCCGAGAGAAGTTCAAAAGCACCGTCACCACTAATGACCGGATTTCCAGAAAAACTAAGGCCAATTTTAATGGAATTTGTTTTGCTTACGGGTATTGGTTTGGTTGGTGTTGATGGAACGGGAGTTGTTGAATTTCCAACATCAATTTGAATGGATGCACCTTTATCTGGCAACCATTGGACTTTTTCGATGACCGGAGCAAAGTATTGGAGATAACGGCCGTCTTTATTCGGAGCTTTGATTTTTACTTTAAAGGTACCTGTCTCGCCCGGTTTCACCTGTTTTTGCATCAAGGTTCCCAGACGGTTGGTTGGTTTGGGTGTAATGAGCGATTTTTTATCTTTTGGATTCAGGGTGCCGAGTTGGATTTTTGTCGCTCCTGTTCTCTGCCAAGATACACTCCCGGTATTTTTTAAGGTCACTATTGCATCAGTAGTTTCACCTTTTTTAAGTGGTGATTTTTTTACCAATATTTTTACGATTTCGTAATCGTATTTTGATGGTTCAATTTTTGATGGGATACTCAGGTATTTTTGCACCATCTCCTGGTTGTTGATGAGAGGGAAAAACTTGAGATTTCCGAGGGTGCTTTGGTATTTGGCGGTGAGTGTAAAACTCAATTTGGCGGTCGAACCTGGTTTAACTTCCTTCCCGAGGGGTTTGGATGTGAGCGGTTTTGAGGTATCAAAAAAGGCGTTGCTCACTTCATCAGGGTTTACGACAAGTACTGTTGCTGATGCCCAAGATTTTTTCCCAGTGTTTTTAATGGTGAAATCGATCGTTTTGGTTTCACCTGCCTGGAATGTGATCTGTTGTGGTGTGTTTATTGGAGAATAATCATAGTCTCGTTTTCCTTTTACTTGGCGAATATTATCAATCACTTCCGCCTTAAATCCTTTTTTTACCAGAGAACGAATGGTTGGAAGGTAGGCATAGAGCTTTTCTCCCGGGCAAGCGGTACTCATGACATCGCGGTGACCAATAATGTTTGGCATATCTTCTCCACGAAAGTTAGATTTTCCTTCTGGATCAATGCCATACATCGACGTTTTGTTTTTGATGAGTTGAACCAAAGAAGTAATGACTGGCTCAGGAACTTCATTTTCCTGGTAGTTTCCAAGCATGGCAATACCAATACTTCCTACATTTGCTTTCCCTGCATGGGCGCCGACAACTTTTTCTCCACCGTAACGTCCTTCGTAGATATTTCCCTGCTGGTCGATAATGTAATTGTATCCAATATCGCCCCAGCCTTTGGAAATGGTGTGCCAATAATAAATATCACGGAGAGCTTTTTTGGGATCATCAAGATTTTTTACGGTTGCGGTATGATGAATAACAATTTTGGAAATATTTTTGGCATATTCAAGAGGCCAGGTGAGAAGTTTCCCATTGGCATCGGTCGTGATTTTCTTTTCAATTTGGAGTTCATCTTTGAATTTATCGTAATAGTCGGGGTCGAGCTTCACGAGTTCCGGCTCAACGCTGTCTCCGGTGTAAAGACGTAAGCTTTCATCAGCACCCCATTCGCTTCGGCTCATTACTTTGATTGGAGAAGAAGATGTTCTTTTTGAAGGTGTTTTTTTGGTCGTTACTGCGGCAACTTGCATCTCTGAAACCGGCTGAATGGTTTCACGTGCATTAATATAAGTGAAACGAATATTTTCTATAATTGGAGACACTTCTGGGTTTGTGCTCGTGAGTATGATTTTATATTGGAGAGCGGTTGAAGGATTCCCGGCAATAAATCCCATTTGTTCGTGTGACTTTTCATCGCTAAAGCCATCGATACTCCCTTCGATATGCTGCCAATCAGTCCAATTATTGTCTTTTTTTTCTTGGAGTCGCACGAATAAACTTGCAGATGTTGCGAGAGGTTTGTTTTCGTTCCAGCGAACTCCCACCGCAGTAAAGGTCATGGGGGCTTCTTTTACTTCTGAAACAAAAGTGCTGGTCAAAGGTTCATTTGCAGCTTGAACTTTGGCAGGAAAAAATATTTGGAATCCTGCAAAAAGTGCAAAGAAGAGAACTGCTGATTTTAAGATGTGTTTTGGCCGAGCGATTGTATTGCTGTGCATAGTGGAAATTTATCTTATTATCTTACCATTTATTAGAACGTATCTCAATCTTGGCTTTTACACAAACAGGGGTTTTTCAGTTGCATTTTTGCGTAAAATCATTACTATTATATATGTTCGAGTGCTTTTTTGAGCCTTCTGACGTTTCAACTCTCTGTTTTTTGGTAGAACTCTTCGGTTTTACTTACCGAAACAAAGGATTTTTATTTTCGACAGTTTTTTTCAGGTTTCTCCATGGCCCTCAGTTATAGTCTTAGGTATAAAAAGCTCAATCTTTTCCAAAAGGTTCTTCTTGAAAAAGAAGGCGAGATTATTATTAATCATCAATCTTTTCGGCTTAAAGGAAAAGGGGCGGGAGATATGGGAGTAAATATTTTTTTTAGTGACATTAAAGATCTTTTTATTCGTGAAGATCACGTCTCTTTTACGACCTACAGCAAAGAGAAGTATGTGCTCAAAAACTTTTCCCCACTCTACGATGATTTTTTGAAAGATTTTATTAAACACCGGAATGAGTTTTTGGCTGATCAACTTTTTATGAAGATTGGCATGCTCACCGGCGAACATGATGGTTATGCTGAAATTATTACCCCTCAGGGTGAACATCTGAACAAAGGAAAGTGTCGTTTGCAGTTCTATGAAGGAAGCTTAGTGATTTTTCCCCAAATGAAAGAAGTCATCTGTGTCCATTTTAATTCTCTCAAGAGTCATGAGTTTGATGAAGATGAGTACGTGTTAAAACTCTATCTTGATCATGGAACGGTTATTCAGATTTCAAAACTTGGGTCGTCTTTTCAGGATGTTGAAGAACTCCTTTCACATCTCCTCGGTAGATTTTATGAAAAAATCATGGGGTACTTCCATGAAGCTCTTCCGGGTTTCGATGCAGGTTCAATCTTAAAAGTTGCTCATAAAGTAAAAGATGGAAAATCGATTCAACTGACAGCACTGAAAAAGATACACGAAGAGATGCCAGGAAAATTTTGGGAGTTTGCCTCTCTTAATCGGGCAATTTTTGAAGATAAAATTTCAACTCTTAGAAAACTTGTTGGTGATGATAAAACTTATGTTGGACTTTTTGGAGAACAACAACTTCATAAAAAAGATTCGAGCGTTGTTCCCTGGTTGCTCTTTTGTTTTCCGGAACAGAATTTGATTGTAATTGCACAACCTGGACGCGATGGGAATGGGGAACTTCTCATTTTTCAAATTATTCTTCAACAAGGTGAAGTGAAGGAAAAATTGCCAGGAAAAATTTTAGAACTGGAACAGATGGTTACACTTTTAAAAAGTGATTGGTCACCAGTTTATCGTGACCGAAAAGATCTTCAACGCACAAAATACAAAACTGCCATCAAAAAACTTTCGTATCTTCGTTTGCTTCGAAAATCTTTTTTGGGGAAAAGTATTGCAACCTCTGGTAATCAGCTTGAGTATGAGCTCAAGGATTTTTTTGCCCGATCACAACTCAAGGGTTTATAATGATGAAGTAAAGTATAATTTCTAATATATTTATTTATGAGTGAAGTAACGTTTACCGACGCAAATTTTCAGGAAGAAGTTTTGAAAGCAAAGGGTGTGGTAATGGTAGATTTTTTTGCGCCATGGTGTGGCCCTTGCAAAATGATGGCACCTTCAGTTGATCGATTAGCGAGTGAATATGAAGGAAAAGTAAAAATTGGAAAACTTGATGTTGATGAAAATGGTGAAGTTTCAATGAAGTATGAAATCCAAAGTATTCCCACAATTATTTTTTTCAAGAACGGTGAGATGGTTGATAAGCTCATTGGTTTTCAAAGTTATGAAGCTTTGAAACAAAAAATTGATGCTCTTGTTTAAATTTTGAGGTATCGAGAAAAAGCCCTTTTATTAGGGCTTTTTTTGTATGCGTGCAGATGATTGAAAAAGTTTTTTTTGAGCGATTGCTGATTCTTGCACGGCAATTTTATCGCACTCATTGTTCCATTTATTTTTTGCATGACCTTTCACCCAAAAATATTTTGGCATGAGTTTTTCGTTGAGTTCATCAAGCTTTAACCAAAGGTCTAAATTTGCTTTTCTTTTCCATCCTTGATTAATGGTTTGAATAATTAAATTCGAATCAGAATAAATTTTTACATTTTGAAAACTTTTTTTTTTCATTGCTTCTAAGTACTCAAGTGCTCTAATTACAGCCAACATTTCCATGCGATTATTAGTTGTATCGAACGCATGTCCTTTCAAAATTTTTACTCCTTCATCAACATTCTCTTCTTTAATTATGGCTGCCCAACCACCAGGACCAGGGTTCCCTTTGCAACTTCCATCGGTGTGAATTTCCATAATTTTTTGTAACATTTTATTTGGCAGATTTATAAACTACTGATATTATATAATTAATTTCATATTAAAAACACATATGCTCAAAAAGAAATCAGCTGTAAAAGCTAAAGCTGCTCCAAAGAAAAAGGTTGCTGCTAAAAAAGTAGTAAAAAAGGCTGCTCCAAAGAAAAAAGTTGTTGCTAAAAAAGCTGCTCCAAAGAAAAAAGTTGTTGCTAAAAAAGCTGCTCCAAAGAAAAAAGTTGTTGCTAAAAAGAAAAAATAAATTTTCATTTGTCATTTCTTAAGCCCTGATTCGTCAGGGCTTTTTTTGTTTATTTTTTAAAGTTTTATTCGTCAAATATCTTTGGCTTTTGTTTTGACTTAAGTCGTTGGTTTGTCTATTTTTTGCATGTACAATATTCTTTCCATGGCGAAAAAAAATAAGAAAAAACGTCAGCTTTCTGCAAAGAAAAAAATTCACAAAAAAAAATCGTCGAATAAATCTCCGATTAAAGACTTGTCTTTGACGAATAAAACAGAACCGCTTGTTGATGAAAAAAGTTTCGGCGATTTAAAAGAAGACAGTGGTGCTCACGATCTTGAACTTGCAGAAAAAATTAATTTAAATGAAGAAACGCCTCCACCGGAACGTGAAATCTCACGAAAAAAATATGGGAAACATACGCTGAAGTTTCGAAAACCGATCATGATTTTTTTCAAGATTGTTTTGGTTTTGATTTTCCTTTCTTTTCTAGGTTTGTGTTCTCTGTTCTTGATTTTTGGTCGTGATCTTCCTGATGTCAAAAAGCTTAAAGATATGGATTTGGCTGAGACTTCACGCATTTACGATCGTGAAGGAAACGTTCTTTATAGTATTTACGGTGAAGAAAATCGTAAATTCATGCCGCTCAATAAAATTTCCAAAAATATTATTCATTCCACTTTAGCGATTGAAGACAAAAATTTTTACTCACACTGGGGTTTTGATCCGGTTGGAATTGTTCGAGCACAGTTGAAAAATCTTGAGAACGATAAAATTTCTCAAGGCGCTTCAACGATTACTCAGCAATTGGCTAAAAACTATTTCTTGAATCGAGAAAAAACTTATGATCGAAAAATTAAGGAATTACTTCTCGCGCTTGAAATTGAGTGGAACTATAGCAAGGATGAAATTTTGGAAATGTATCTGAATAAAATTCCTTATGGTACCAATTCATTTGGTGTTGAGGCAGCTGCGCAAACTTTTTTTGGGGTGAGTTCTTCCGATGTGAGTTTGGTCCAAGCTGCTGTCATTGCTTCTTTACCCAAAGCACCTTCATACTACTCTCCTTATGGGCAAAACAAGAAGGAACTTATGGGGTATTGTCAGGATCCTCATGATACCCATTTAATGAATGAAGATGTTTCTACTACTCCTCCCGATCTTCCGAATGAAGAAGATTTATTCCGGGAAGGTGAACAGTTGGATATTGCTACTCAAGAGGTAAAATCAGAACCGGTGGAAGTTTTGCCACCCAAATCTGCGTTTGTTTGTAACTCAATCAATGATCCGAACTGGGTATGGGGAAGAAAAGATTATGTTCTTAAACGTATGTTCGACGATGGACTGATCACCTCAGATGAAATGAATCAGGCATGGAAAGATGGTCTCACCTTAAATTTCAGAGATAATATTAATAAGATTGAAGCACCACATTTTGTTTTCTATGTCCGTGAACTTTTGGAACAAAAGTATGGGAAAGAGCTGGTTGAGAATGGTGGACTTGAGGTGCGCACAAGTTTAGATCCACGACTTCAAAGTATTGCCGAGGATGTTATTAAGGTTCAGACAAAAGATTATGTACAACGCTGGTCGGCAAATAATGCCGGCTTGGTTGCTGTTGATCCCAAAAATGGGCAGGTATTGGCAATGGTTGGCTCCAAAAACTACTGGGATCCTGCGATTGATGGACAAGTGAATGTTACCACGAGTAATCGTCAGCCTGGCTCGTCCTTTAAGCCTTTAATTTACGCGACTGCTATTCAGAATGCGGGGATAGGTTCAGGAACAATCTTAGGCGATTACCGAACGGTTTTTAATAAAAAAGATGTTCCCCGCAACTCGGATAACAGGTACCAGGGGAAAATGACCATTCGTACGGCGCTCGGATCATCGCGAAATATTCCGGCAATTAAAGCGTACTATTTGGCAGGTGAAGAGGAAAAAGTTTTGGATTTCTTGGATAAGGTTGGACTCAAGAGTCTCCGGCAGTTTCGAGATACTTTTAATAAAGATGCTGCTACACGTGGATGGACCTTTTTCTACGGCTGGCCTATGGCGTTAGGAAGTGGAGAGGTACGAATGATTGATTTGGTCAATGCCTATGCTGCTTTTGCGAATGGTGGAAAATACTCTGAACTTCAGCCAATTTTAGAAGTAAGGAACCGAAAAGGAGATATTCTGGATACTTTTGGAAATGTTGAGCCGGTTCAAGCAATGGATCCACAAGTTGCTTATATTATTAATTCGATGCTTTCCGACAATTCGGCACGTCCCGCCGGTTCGTGGAGAAACAACACGACCATTCCTGGTCATACTGCTGGAGTGAAGACTGGAACATCGAATAAAAAAGTTGGGAAAGCAATTTATCCGAATAATACTTTAACGGTTGGATATACTCCAAGTTTAGCTGCAGCAGCGTGGGTTGGAAATACCGATGGAAGTCAGTTAAAAAGTTCATCGTGGTGTATTTATACCGCCGCACCTATTTGGAAGGAATTTATGACACGCGCTTTAGAGGGACAACCAGATGAACCTTTTCCAGAACCTGAAGGAATTAAACATGTTGGAAGAGATGTTTTCCCAAGTTTCGCTCAAACAAAAAACTTTGATTCCCAGTTTAAATCTGAACGTCCTGATGAAGATACTCAGCAGAAAATTGAACAGGAAAAAAAGAAAAAGGCGGAACAACAAGCAGCTGAAGGTGTTTCTGTATTTGTTCCTACCGAGACTGTTACACCTCAAAAGACTGATCCAAAAACTCCTCCACCACCATCTCCAAGCAAGCCGGTGAATGACTCAAATCCACCAAAAACAACGACTAAACCGGCCGCAGGTGGCTTTTAAAAGTATATTTTAAGAACCACTAAGTCCCCTTCTTTCAGATGTCATTAAGACTTTGAGAAGTTTGGGTGCTTGAAGTGAATATCTGAAGAAGTGATTCAGGATAATTTTATTCTTTGGATTCTTTTGCAGAGTTGTGTTTTTTGGTGACCACCACCCGTTTAATAATTTTGGTGGTTTTTTCTTTAATACGAAACTGGAGTTTTTTATAGATAACTTTTTCACCTACGCGTGGAAAACGTTTCATAAGTTCAAGAATAAAACCGGAAATGGTTTGATAAGAACCGTCTTCAGGAATCTTCGTTTTCATGATTCGATTAAAATCACTGATGGACGTACTCCCTTCCACAAGATAAGTTCCGTCGCTTTGTTTGATAATATCTTTGGAAACATCGTCACTTTCATCACTAATTTCCCCCACGAGTTCTTCGAGAATATCTTCGAGAGTTACGATACCTGCAACCCCCCCATGCTCATCAATAACGATGGCAATGTGAAGTTTTTCTCGTTTAAGTTTCTGGAGTACATCGTGAAGCTGCTGTGCCATTGGAATAAAAATAGCAGGACGGAGGAGTTCACTGATTTTTATTTTTTCGTTAAAGGCCAGCTTTTTAAAGAGATCTTTTACGTAAACAATTCCGATAATGTTATCGATTTGATCTTTAAAGATTGGTACACGTGAATAACCGCTTTCAATAATTTTTTCAATGAGCTTTTCATCATCTTCTTCAATGTCAAAAGCGGTCATTTTGTTTGGTGGAATCATAATTTTTCGCACTTCAACATCACCAAATTCAAAAACATTTTCTAAAATTTCATGTTCACGTTTTTCAATCGTACCGGCTTGACGACCTTCAGCAATCACATAGCGGATTTCTTCTTCGGAAAGTTTGGTTTCGGTGAAGTTGGTGGATTTTTTGAAGGGCAGAAGTATGAGGTTACTGCTGTAGGTCAAAAACTTAATAAATGCGTAACAAATAATTGAAAAAGCTTTGAGTGGATAGCTGACAAAAAGGGCAATTTTTTCGGCAAAACTTAAGGCGAGTGATTTCGGGACAAGTTCACCCAAGATAAGCGAAAAATATGAAATAAGAACAACAACAAAGGTGAAGGAGATACCATCAGCGTGTTGTTGAATAAAATCCACAGGTATTTGGCGAACGAGGGGAACCAGTTGTTCTACCAGACTGGCACCACCAAATGCAGAAGCACAGGTGCTAATGACGGTAATACCAATTTGAATGGTGGCGAGAAAGGTTTCCGGATGATCTCGAAGATCTTCGATGATTTTAGCCCTTTTATCTCCTTTTTGAACCAGTTCGTGAGTACGACTTCGTCGAATGGAAATGATGGCAATTTCCGCTGCTGAAAAGAATCCGTTCAGGAGAATGAGCAGGAGAATAAAAAGTGACTCGGTGATGATTTTATACATTTTGTTTGTAAGGTTGTGGAGCGATAAAGGGGAATCGAACCCCTGTCTCAGCCTTGGGAAGGCCGTGTACTACCATTGTACTACTATCGCCCAAGGTGTGATTTATTTTTTTGTAATTATATAGCAATTATGAGGCTTTGAACTCTCGTAGTCTACAGGAATTGTGTCTGTTTTTTCAAGAACCTCGCATGGCGTGAGTTTACTTTTGTAGAGTACGAAATCTTGTTTATTGTTGGAAAAAAGGATAAATCCGTTGGGATTGAGAATTTCGAGGGCGGCATTGATGAGGAGTGGGTGATCACGCTGGACCGAGAAGTTTTTCTTTTTGTTTTTAGAAAAACTAGGAGGATCGATAATGATAATGTCGAATTGGAGCTGTTTACGTTTGGCATAACGAAAAAACTCAAGAGTGTCCATCTTGTAGACGTAGTTTTGTTCGAGTGGGAGTTGGTTGATCTCAAAGTTTTTTTTGATCCACTCCGTGTACGTCCGCGAAAGATCAACGCTATACGTATGTAAAGCTCCATTGGCAGCGGCGTAAACACTGAACGACCCGGTATAAGCAAAAGTATTCAAAACGCGTTTTCCTTTACTTTGCGCGCCGATCCAGCGACGAGTCTCGCGGTGATCGAGAAAAAGGCCGGTGTCGAGGTAATCGGAAAGGTTGAGGAAAAATTTGTGGCCGTACTCTTCAACAACCATGGTTTGACCCGGAGGTGAAGAGGGCACTTTCATCACCTGTTTGGTGCGGTTTTTATAAAAAAATTTCTTGATTTGATGAGTTTGCTGGAGTGCTTTTTCTATTTCTTTCTGATGAGCAAGAGCGGATTCATCAAGAATATGTATTACCGCTGCAGTTTTACAAATATCAATAAATACCCGGTATTCCGGGTGGGAATAGTTGTAGAGACGATAGGCTTCCAGGTGATTTTCTTGAAGATAGCTTTGCAAAAACGCTTGGCTCTCTTCAAGAATTTCACGAAAGGGGGTGATCATGGGGTTTATTGAAGACCAGGAATGTTAAGCAGAGGAACTGAATTTCCGAGCATGTAGTAAGGAAGAACACCGTTCCATTTTTCGACCATTTTGAGTTGGACGAGTCCATTATTGTCTTTTAACGCTTCACCTTGAATTCGGATAGATTCCGCTTGCGCTTTTGCCGTTTCAATTTGTTGTTGTGCTTCTATTTGAATTCTGCGGAGGTCGTTTTCTGCCTTGAGCGCTTCTTGAACTGCGGTCTGTTTTGATTCGATAGCACTATTGAACTCTTCAGAAAAATTGAAGTTTACGATGGAAAAATCGTCGATGAGAACGTTTGAGCTGGCAAGTCTTGTGGAAAGATCTTTTTTGATATCTTCTTTTACGAGTTGACGTTTGGTAATGAGTTCTTCAGCGGTGTACTGAGCGGTGGTTGCTTTTACACTTTCTTGAATTGCAGGAGTGATAATTTTTTCGTAGAATTCGGTACCGATATTGCGATAAAGTTCATCCACTTTGGACGCATCAACGTGGTAATTGAGCGCTACACTGGTTTCAATCGATTGAAGATCCTTTGAGGCGGCGGCTACTGAAACTTCACCTTTTTGAATACGAACATCGATAACAACGACAGAATTAATGATTGGCATTTGGAAATGCAAGCCTGGTTCGAGAATTTTTTGGATGTTACCAAACTGGAGGAGGAGTCCACGTTCGCCCGGTTCAATAACTGTAAAGAAACGGAAGATATTAAAGAGAATAATGATTCCTAAAATAGTGAGAAGGGTGAGCCCGATCGTTTTGGTGATTTTTTTGAGTGAATCCATCGGGTTGGTGTATTGAACAGTTGCCATTTGAAGTTGGTTAGTTTTGAGCTAGATTATAGGGTGTTTTCCTAAAAATGTTAAATATATCAATATTTTCCCATGGTTTCTTTGGTTGAAGAACAGCAACGGCTCACTGAAAAGCTTGGTACTCTGGGGTTTTCTCAAAGTCATTTGGAAGCGATGGCCAAACTTACTTCTGAAATTGAGGTACTCAAACGTCAAAAAAATGTGGTTATTTTGGGGCATTCTTATCAAACTCCGGACATTTTATTTGGGGTTTCAGATTTTATTGGGGATTCTTATCAGTTGAGCAAAGCAGCACAGGAGGTTTCAGCGGATATTATTTTGTTTGCTGGGGTCGTTTTTATGGCTGAAACGGCAAAAGTGTTGAATCCCAAAAAACGGGTCTTTGTCCCCTCTTTGGAGGCGGGCTGTTCGCTGGCGGACTCGATTACGGCGGAAGATGTGCGGCGGTTAAAAGCTCAGTTTCCGGAACGACCGGTGGTTACTTACGTGAATAGTAGTGCTGAAGTAAAAGCAGAGTCTGATGTCTGCTGTACCTCAGCAAATGCAATTAAGATTGTAGAAGCGATGGAAGGTGACGAAGTGATTTTTCTTCCGGATAGGTTGATGGGGAAAAATTTGCAGAATTTAACGAAAAAACGTCTGATACTGTGGAACGGAACATGTATTGTGCATGAACAGTTTAAAGCAGGACAGGTGGGAAGTTTGCGACGGCAGCATCAGGGGGTCAAAGTGATTACCCATAGTGAATGTGCTCCTGAAGTGGTTGCTGAAGCTGATTTCACCGGAGGGACCAATGATATGTTAAGGTATGTGGAACGAGTAAAAGCAGATTCTTATGCTTTGGTGACAGAGTGTGGATTTACGGAACGGGCGAAGGTGGAATATCCTGATAAAAAATTTGTGGGGCTTTGCAGTATGTGTCCGTTTATGAAAAAAAATAGTTTATTGAATATTCTTGAGACTTTGCAAAACTTACCTGTTGAAAGGGAAATTTTTGTGGAGGAAGAGGTGAGATTGAAAGCGTTGAAGAGTTTAGAGCGTATGTTCAAAATTACAGATTTAAGTCGTTAATATTTTTTTGTTTCTATTTTATGGCACGTTCGTATCGTTTCTTTAGTGAAAAAATTCGGTTTGAGGATATGGTGTTGAAAACTCATGAAATGATTGGTTTTGCTGAAAAAGTTGATGTGGATATTTTTTTTCAACTCAAAAAAGTTTTGCGTGTAAAACCTGGGGATGCGGTTATTTTTTTACCGGTTCAAGGGCCTCAAAAAGGGTCAGAGTTTCATTTTGTTTTTCGAGGAGTAGAAGATGGAGAGTTTTTGTTTGAGTATATTAAAAAAGTAGAAAATAAGAATGAGCTGAATTTTGGCTTAGAATTAGTTGTTTGTTTACCGAATAAACCGGCGAAACTGGATTTTATTTTGGAGAAAGCGGTGGAATTGGGTGCAACCAAAGTGAGTATGGTGGAAGGTGATTTTTCTCAAATGAAGCATCATTTACGACCTGAACGCTTGTTTAAGATTATGAAAGAGGCCGCTGAACAGTCTGAACGGGCGTTCGTTCCCGTCGCAGAATTTCAAAAAAAACTTGTGGATTATTTGAGCAAGATTCGGGATGAGAAAAAGGGGCTGGTACTGGTGGCAATGGAACGAAAGAATGGAGAAAATTTGCAAGAAGTTTTAGCTGGAAAAGTTTTTTCAAAAGATGACCATGTCATTGTGGTCATTGGCCCAGAAGGTGGGTTCAGTGAAGGAGAAAAGAATCTTATCTGTGAAGCAGATTTTTCTTGTTATCACTTGGGTAAACGTATTTTACGGATGGAGACCGCTGCCATACTAAGCCTTGGAATGGTTGCATTTCATCAATAAATTCACCTTTTATTGGTATGGTTATTTCTCAACCATTTTTAACGTACCAACGTGAGTTTTTTCAACAATGTTCGATTTTCCCCTCTTATTCCGGCTTGATCTCTTCTTCCAGGATTTGATGAAAATACCAGCGAATCGTGTTCCAGTTTCCACCTCGAGGAAGGAGGACATAGGCACCACGGTCTTTGGGTTCACAGATCTCTTTTGGCTCTTCACCTTCGGGAGTGTTTGGATCTGGTTTACATTTGGCTGGCTCGTCATCACCGGTCATTTTTGATTCAAGGACGTTTCCACTTGAGAGAACATTACCCGAGTTAATTGTAAAGTTTTGGTAGCGGAAGTAGTAACTGATGGCGTCAGCAAAAGAGATATCTGTTTCGGTTTTATCGAGGACGGTTTTGGCAATTTTGGTAAGTGTATCTGCATCACCGAGACCAAATTCGCGGGCTTTTTTCTGTATCGCTTTAATGATGAGATGTTGACGTTCTGCACGAGCAAAATCGCTTGATGTGTGGCGTGATCGGGCCAGGCGGAGAGCTTGTTTACCGCTCAGGTGATGGTCACCGGCGCGATAGTAGAGGGTGCCCCATTTTCCACCGTCAAAAGTTTTATAGGTCGGGTCAATAACAGGAGCATCCAAATGAACATCCACACCACCAATGAGGTCGATGATATCGATAAAAGCGTACATATCTACCAGAATGAATTTATCGACTTTGTACCCTGAGACGAAGGTGATGGTTCGTTTCAATTCTTCCATTCCATACAGCGGGTAGATGCTATTGATCTTGCGGTTATTGTAATAAAGGTCACGCGGGATGCTGATGAAGGTGATTTGTCTTTTTTCCGGATTTATATTCGCAAAAATCATGGTGTCAACCAGACTTCCATGTTTGCCGGCGATTAAAATGTTCATTTGCCCAGCGGTGCTTTTGGCTTCGTCACCGTAATCAGGTATGTTTGCCGGAAGATTTAGGATTTTTTTTTTGAGCCGTCTGCATTGAGCAGAGAGGAAAGATCAATTTCTTGATCGTCTTTAATGATCTTGAGTAAGCCCGATGAAAGTTCGATAGCGAAGGAGAACTGAACTTTTTGTTCAGGAGTTTTGACGTCGTAAACGAGTTTATTGTTTTCTTCGCGTGGAGTTGTTTCCACTTTAAGTTGGTTGGCATCAAGGAGATCAGTAAAGGCTTGTTGGCTGAAAACGGTTTGGAGCTCCTGTTTGCGTTGGTTGATGAGTTTTTCTTCAGGTGAAGAGGTATCAATTTGATTGATAGCCTGAAGAAGCGAAGATTTGAGATCGTTTCCTTGTGAAAATGTTTGTCCGTTGAGTGAGAAATTGAGATCTTTTTTGGAAATGGAAAGCTTGAGAAGCTCAAGATCATTCAGGATGATTTTATAACTGATGGCTTGGGCGTTCTCTTCTGGTGGTAGTGTGAAGTTTACTTTTTTTGCTGCAAGGGCTGCTGTAATTTCTGTGTCTTGCAGAATTGGATCAAGTTGAGATTGGAGTTGTTTGATCTGTTTGCGAAGTTCTTTGATTTGGAGCTTGTTGTCTTTGAGATAGCCTAAAAGTTCCGGTTTAACGTCAGATTTGGGGTAAGCAGCAAAATCCTTTGTTCCCAAGATACTTTGGGCTCTCAGAAGATTCGTGTTTTTTTCCAGAATGAGGTTGTAGAGGGGTTCGTTATCGGTATCGAGCACTTTGGTCATGATACTCGCGTCGTCGTTGGTTGATGCTTCAAATTTAAGGCCTTCAGCGCTGAGACTTTTTGTAAAGGTTTGATCGGTTGTAAGTTCCAGGGCAAATTTTTCAGCGTCAGCACGGTTTTTTGCTTCTTGTTTATCCTTGTTTAAGCTTGAAAGAAAGGTGTAGATGGCAACTTCAGTATCGGAAGACTTTTGTTCTTCTTGGGTGTTGAGATCTCCTTCATTTTCGCTAAAAGAGTACTGTTTTGTTGGCAACAAGAGAAATTGACGAATTTCATTAAGATCTCCAGCAAAAGTGATCACGTCACCACGAATTTTTCCAAGTTCATCAACTACCCCACGGTTGTATTTATCAACACTGTTCACAATCCCGCCAAATGTGGCTAATTGCCAGGTATTTAAAGCAAGTAAAACACCACAAAATCCAAAAAAGATTTTTTTCCAGAGGTCGGTGTTGGGAGTATTTTTCGTATTCATGTTTGTTAAAAATTGGCCTTCGTCAGTATAGAGTTTCCGGTTGTTCTGTAAAGTAAAAAGATGGGAAAAAGTGCGGTCTTGTGCTATAATGAGATGATTTTTAATGGAATAATTTATGAAAATTACATTTTGGGGAGCAGCAAAAGAGGTCACGGGGTCCAGACATCTGCTCGAAGTAAACGGTAAAAAAATCTTACTCGATTGTGGTTTATTCCAAGGTCGAAGGAAAGAAACGGATGTGAAGAATCGCGAACTTGGATTTGATCCAAAAGAGCTAGATGCTGTCATTCTTTCCCATGCCCATATTGATCATAGTGGAGCACTCCCCTATTTGGTCAAAATGGGCTATAAAGGGCCAATTTTCTCAACGTTTGCTACCCGTGATTTATGTAACTACATGCTCATGGATAGTGCTTTCATCCAGGAAAAGGATGTGGAGTTCATGAATAAAAAAATGGAGAAAAAAGGACTCAAACCCATTGAACCTTTGTACAGTATTGATGACGCTCAACGTACTTTGAATAACTTCTATGGCGTGGGATATGAAAGAGCTTTTGTGGTGACTGATGGTGTGGTTTGTTCTTTTTATGACGCCGGACACATTTTGGGATCTTCCCTTGTTCATCTTATTATTCATGATAAAAAGACTGATAAACGGTATACTTTTGCATTTACGGGTGATTTAGGGCGTAAAAACCTTCCGCTTTTGCGAGATCCTCAGCCATTACCTCCAACTGATTACCTTCTGACCGAATCGACTTACGGAAATCGTTTTCATGAATCGATTTTGGACGCCGGTAAAAAACTTGAAGAGGTGGTGAAAAGAACGGTGGCTCGTGGTGGAAAAATTTTGATTCCCGCCTTTGCGGTTGAACGAACGCAAGAGATTATTTACCATTTGAATCTCCTTTGGCAGAAAAAATTAATTCCTGATATTCCGGTTTTCGTTGATAGTCCTCTTTCCGCGAATGTCACGGAAGTTTTTGGGAATCATCCGGAATGTTATGATGATGAAACATTTAAGGAATTTTTAGATAACCGGAAAGACCCGTTTGGGTTTGGACGGTTGCAATACACCCGCGATGTGGCTGATTCTAAGGCTTTGAATGAGCTTAATGGGCCAGCGATTATTATTTCGGCTTCAGGGATGTGTGAAAATGGTCGTATTTTGCACCATTTAAGAAATAATATTGAGGATCCACGCAATACGGTAATGATTGTTGGCTATATGGCGAAAGATACTTTGGGTCGTAAAATTTTGGAGAAACAACCAATTGTGAATATTTTTGGTGAACCTTTCCATTTGCGTGCGGAAGTGGTGGTGATGGATGCTTTCTCTGGTCATGCGGATCGAAGTGATCTTTTAGATTATATTAGTAAAGTTGAAGGACTTAAGAAAATCTTCTTGGTTCATGGTGAAGAAGAACAAGCAGGATTGTTTAAAGGTATTTTGGAAGAAAGTGGCTACAAAAATGTGGTGCAACCAGGACGAGGAGAGAGTTATACGATTGAAGAAGAGTAAATTCTAAGCTTTCCAAGCATCAAACTTTTAAATAAATCAAAAATCCTAATATCTAAATTTTAAATATTAGGATTTTTATTTTGAATATTATTTGAAGGTTTGATGCTTGGTTATTTGGTTATTTTCCAACTTGCTTTGCATCGTGAGACTTTATAAAGTAATGGGGTCTTATCTTTACGTATGGAAAATATTCAAAAACTTATAGAGAAAGTAGATGGATGGCTCACGCTGGGGGAAGGAACGCTGCTTTATAATTTGGCGAAAAAAGCTGAAGGCAAGGGAGTGATTGTGGAAATTGGTTCGTATACAGGGAAATCGACGGTGTGTTTGGGGAAAGGT
This sequence comes from uncultured Candidatus Peribacteria bacterium, assembly GCA_964624115.1. Taxonomy (GTDB): domain Bacteria; phylum Patescibacteriota; class Gracilibacteria; order UBA1369; family UBA1369; genus CAZUXI01. The sequence continues at coordinate 190,852 of CAZUXI010000003.1, read as the reverse complement.
TCTTTAGCAGGAAATAAAGTAAAAATTTATGCGGTAGATCCGCATTTGTGTGATACGGCAGTGGATAAATATGGGAAAGATGGATCCCTTGGAGAGTTTCAGAAAAATATTCGGGAAGCTGATGTGGTGAGTGTTGTGGAGTTAATTCATAAGACTTCTGAAGACGCAGCAAAACAGTTTACTCATCCGGTGGAAGTGGCTTTTATTGATGGCTCTCATGATTACGACATGGTGAAGTTAGATTTTGATGTTTGGTTTCCCCAGGTGATTGACGGTGGGTGGATGGCTTTTCATGATACGACGATTTGGAAGGGACCGAAAAAAGTGGTGAAGGATCATGTGTTCAAGGGGCGACATTTTCGGAATGTAAAACTGGTAGATACGATTACATATGCGCAGAAAGTAGCTGAGAATACTTTTGGAGATCGAGTACGTAATCGATTGGTGATGTGGATGAAGAGTTTTTATGATGCGGTTTATCGACTTCATGGAATTATGCCAAAAGGTTTGAAACAAGCGGGAAAAAAGATGTTTTATCGATTACAGGGAGGAAAATAGTTTTCATTTTTTTGCGTTTCTTTTATGAAAAAGTGGTTGAAATATGTGATTCCTTGGCGAGTGAAAAAAGCGCTCAAGGTGGCTTATTATTCGGTGTTGGATTTGAAGAATCGATTGATGGGAAAAGCACAAAAGAATGTTCCCCCGAAGAAGATGAATTTTGTGGGATCAGCAAATTTTGAACAGGTAGGTCAGGAGTTTTTAGGCCATTTTGTTGAACTCGGTGGTTTGAAGCAAAGTGATGCGGTTTTAGATATTGGCTGTGGGGTTGGAAGAATGGCGCTGCCACTTACGGGATATTTGGTAGGTGGAAATTACACTGGGTTTGATATTGTGAAGATGGGCGTGGAGTGGTGTCAAAAACATATTGCTGATAAACATCGGAATTTTCGGTTTTTGCATATGGATGTTTATAATCAGTTTTATAATGAGCATGGGAAAATTAGTCCGCTCAAGTGTGAGTTCCCGAAGAATAGTTTTCGTCATGATGGAACGTATGATTTTTCTTTTGCAACTTCGGTGTTTACGCATATGTTACCTGAAGAGATTGAGCATTATTTTGAGCAGGTTTCTGGCGTACTTACCAAAGGTGCGCGGGTGCTGTTTACGTTTTTTGTGTTACCGAATGGTGTGAAAGATGAAGGAGGAAAGGGCAGTGATGATGGGTTTTATCGAACACCTTTTATTCACTTTCAGTTTTTGATGGAGAAAGTGGCTTATTATTCGCATAAAGGTTGTCCGGAAGCTGAGGTTGGGTATCGGGAGGAATGGGTGCGAAAGTTGTTTGAGAAAAATGGATTTACCAACGTAAAGATTTATCCGGGCAAATGGCATGGAGGTTCAGATGGTGTTTCTTATCAGGACATGGTGGTAGCGGAAAAAGCGTAAGAATTGGAGGATCCAACGTGAGCAGTTTTAGAAGCGCTCGATCATTGCCATGAAAAAATTATTTCTGTTCGTCTTTTTTCTTGAATTTGAGTGAGGCAGAATTGATGCAGTAGCGGAGGCCGGTGGGGTTTGGGCCGTCTTCGAAGACGTGGCCGAGGTGAGATCCACAACGGTTGCAGGTGACTTCGGTGCGGCGCATGCCGAGACTTTCGTCAACATGCTCTTCGACGTTTTTTTCGTCCATGGGTTTGTAGAAACTTGGCCAGCCGGAGCCTGAATCGTATTTGGTGTCGGAGGTGAAGAGTTCGTTGCCGCAGCAGGTGCAGAGATAGGTACCGTCTTCTTTATTGTGGTAGTATTCGCCGGTTCCTGGGGCTTCGGTGCCTTTTTGGCGGGTGATGCGGTATTGTTCTTCGGTGAGCTCTTTTCGCCATTCTTCGTCGGTTTTTTTGATTTTGTCGTCCATAGGGAAGGGAGATAAAAAATTCTTGGTTTTAGTATACCACTAGTTTTTTCTCCTGGGAGGGAGGGTTCCATTTTTGACTCTCATCCCAATGAGGTATAGTATTTTATATTCTATCAATTGATTCTTATGAAAAAAATTAATATTGGGATTCCACAAGAAAATTTGAAAAAGATTAATGCGTTTTTAGAGGCTTTGTTGGCTGATGAAAACGTTATGTACGTGAAGATCAAAAATTTCCATTGGAATGTGGAAGGCGAAAACTTTTTTGAATATCATAAGTTTTTAGATGAGTTGGCAGAAGAAACTGAAAAAACGAGTGATGAGATTGCTGAACGGATGCGAACTTTGGGGACAAAAGTCCAGGCTTCCATGAAAAATTATCTGGCAAAAAACAGCTTAAAGGAGGCAAATACCATTCAGGAAAAAGCGGATTCGATGATGGAAATACTGTTGGAAGATTATGAAAGTTCTTGCCGGTTGATTCGGAAGGTTATTGAATCGGTGGAAAAACTGGATGATGTGGGAACTGCTGACTTTTTAACAGCAATTCTGGAAGCAAAAGAAAAACGCGCCTGGATGCTGCGTTCAATTCTGGGGTAAACAAAAAACTATTGCATTTGGATTTGGATCCTATAGAATTTTACCGTCCTTCCAAATTGCGGGTGTAGTATAATGGTATTATTACAGCTTTCCAAGCTGAAGACAGGGGTTCGATTCCCCTCACCCGCTCCAAAGAAATTTTCATACATCATAAATCAAAACTTCCTTGGTCTTTGTGCTGCTTTGTTTGTTTCGATCACGAGATAAACAAAATGATTAGTTTGTGCTATAATTGCTGATAAATAAACTTTTTATGGAATTTAGCCCGTTTTCTCCAGAAAGCCAAAAATTTCGGTTACAAATACCAAATTCTCAGAGAGAAATGGAGTTTAGTTATGATGAAAAAAGTCTTGCGGTTGATGATAAGGTGAAAGAGACTGCTTTAGGGCTACTCCAAAATGGTTACAGCTATATTTTAGGCGTTATTGGAGAGGATTCTATCCTTGGGATGAATAATATTCTTAAATTTAAAAGAAGTGGAAGGCATGGGACAGGTGGGCTGGATATGCATATAAATGTTTCTGATATCGAAGATTTGGATAAAGCAGCAGACAAAAAAGACCTTCAACAGTCACTCTTTATTCATGAAATTATTCACCACCTTTTTGACGAGGAGCATTTTTCAATGTTTATTGAAATGATTTATATGCTGGAAAAGGGACATAACTGGCGTTTTGAAAATATGAAGGAACTTTATAAAAGTGGACGGTTGGCAAAACCCTATATTGAAGGACTACAAACTATTTGCACTTGGCTGCAGCATGATGATATCGAGATAATGCTGGATTCTTTTCCTAATTTAAAACCAGATCACCTAAAAGAAATTTTTAAGAGAAAATATCAGAAATATTGCCAGGAAGATCCTACTCTAGCTCAAGAGATTGAAATTTTTAGGGGAAGGCTCAAAGGTGCGGCTTAATAAAAAATCTGTTGTTAAGCTATATTCTTGGATAACATCAGGTAAGGAGCTCCAATGAATCGACACATTACTAATTTATATGTTATTTTGGCATCTTGAAATAACATATGAAAATACTTTGTCCTGAACATGGAAGTAATGGGTTAACGCCAAAAAATGATTTTTGTCATGATAGTTCCAGTGATGCGTATGATGTGTAAAGGCTTAGCTTACGAAAAACCTTTATATTAATCACAATCGTAAGGGTATTTTTTGGATACCTGTATGAAGTAACACTTTAATAAAAATAGCTTTATTTTTTTGACTTTTTTAAAGGCATTGTGTATTATACAGCTAAATAATCACTCAAAGTATCATGTTTGACCCTCAAAAGCCATATAATGGCCTACCTGGCCTACCACCAAATGTAGACCTTAATAATTCTAGAATTTTTAAGAAACTTGTTTCTGCTAGTAGGGCTTTAGCCAGATTATCTTCCAGTCGCGCTTTGCCAAATCAAACAGTACTTTTAAATTCGGTATTTTTACGAGAAGCAAAAGCGAGTTCTGAGGTAGAAAATATTATTACGACTGACGATGAGCTTTTTCAAGCAATGGCAGAACCAGAGAAGCATATAAGTGGTGAGAGCAAAGAGGTTTTGCATTATGTTGAAGCTGTTTGGTATGGAATGGAACTTATAAAAAAGCAACCGTTAAGTACCAATATATTTGTGCAGGTTGTTCAAACAATAAAAAAAAATAGAGCGGGCATTCGCCAACATTTGGGAACTAGTATCAAAAATGAAAAAACTGGTGAAATTGTTTATGTTCCGCCAGAAGGAGAACAAATAATTAGAGAAAAACTTCATAATCTAGAAAAGTTTCTGCATGAAAATCAAGAACTTGACCCGCTTATAAAAATGGCGATTGCCCATTATCAATTTGAAGCAATCCATCCTTTTAGTGATGGTAATGGCAGAACAGGAAGAATCATAAATCTTTTATATCTTGTTCAATCAGGATTATTAAAAACTCCTATTCTTTACTTAAGTAAATATATCATTGATAATAAGGCTGACTATTATGCAAAACTTAAGGCTGTAACTGAGTCTAATGCATGGGAAGATTGGATTTTATATATGCTTGATGCAATTGAGCAAACGTCAGTTTTTACGGAACAAAAAATTGAAGATATCTTTGCGGCAATGGGAACAGTGAAAAACAAAATACATGCTAGTAAACTTTACACTAAAGATTTGCTAGAAGTCTTATTTCACCAACCTTATTGCAAAGCTAAGTTTTTGGTAGATGCTGGTATAGCGAAAGAGCAAACCGCTCGTAAGTATCTTGAAGAATTGGAAAAATTAGGGGTGCTTAACAAGATTAAAATTGGACGAGAAAACCTGTATATCAATAGTGAATTTTTAAAAGTACTCAGGTAGCATTAGCCACCGTTAAGACCCTACCAAGCTAGTCCGGACATCCTCTACGATGGAGCTCCAGAAAAGAATTAAGAAATAAGATGAAGGTTAAGAATTAAGTTGATTGGAAGTTTATTAATGGGGTGTTAATATTTAGCCGATTTAATATTTTTTTGATGCGAAGTTTGCTAGTAATTATGCTTTCGTTGATGCGCAAAATCTTAATCTTGGGATTAAAGATCTTGGATGGTCTTTGGATTGGAAAAAATTTAGGGTTTACTTAAAAGAAAAGTATAATGTAGAGGTTGCTTACTTGTTTATTGGTTTCTTAGAGGAAAATCAAGACTTATACTTGTCTCTTCAAAAATGTGGGTTCATTTTAATTTTCAAAGAAACTTTTAAGCATAAAAATGGCCTAGTAAAAGGAAATTGCGACGCCGAACTGGTTTTGCAGGCAATGATTGATCTTGAACGTTATAGTAAGGCGATTATTGTCAGTGGAGATGGTGACTTCGCCTGTTTAGTTAGATATTTAAATCAAAAAAACAAGCTCGAGACTGTAATTGTGCCCAATAGATACAAATATTCTGCTTTACTAAAAAAAACTGCAAAGAAAAGGCTAAATGCCTTAAATGATCTCAAGAAAAAGCTGTCTTGGAGCAAAAAGAAAAGGACCCCTTGAAGACAGAACATCAAGGGGGACTTTTCGTCGTGATTCTGAGATAACTTTAGCAATCTGTGGGTAATTAGTCAATGGCATATGACAAACAAAATAACATCTCAAAACACCACTTTCATCTGCCCAAAGAACGATGCTGAAAGCGCCACTATCATTGACGTACTTAAACGTCATAATTTCGAAGTTAGGACGTCTAAACAAACAACTTGGTTTTCACCTCTAGATAAAGAGCCTGAAGAAACTTTTGAGAACTTGAAGCAAATTATTGTTATCGTTGAAATGCCTGGACTGGAGAAAGAAGGTAAACTGTCTGAAAAACATGAAGTTATCATTGTCGACCATCATGGATACCCTTCGCTTGGCATTCATAGAGAAAACTCTAAGAGCTCTATTCAACAAGTGGCTGATTTGATTGGTTATGAGTTGAATTACTATGAAACAGGGATTTCTATAAATGATCAGGAATATATCTATGGCTTGGTAAAAAAGAGCTATTCTGAAGAAGATATAAAGAAAATCCGGGCGTTAGACCTTAAGATGCAAGGCTACACTCCTGAAGAATTTCAAATTAACTCTGAAGATCAACAAAAACCGACTTTTTATCCACCTGATGTCTATCATTATCAAACTAGAATCCCTAAATATAGTTTTTTGATAGACTTGCATGTAATTCAGCAAAAAGGACAATTTACCAATATAGTTATAACTGGACCGTCTGATGAGAAGAAAAAGAATTTGATATTCTTTTCAGGGTCAATGGAAAAGATAAGTAAATTAAAGGAACTAGGGGGGCTATTCCAAGCAAAGTAATGAACTTTATGGGCTATGGGGAGGGTATGAGGATGGGATTGAGAAAGTGGATATTAAGAGGGCTATGGATATTATTTTAAATCCGACCAAGGCTTAGTTAGTCTTACTAAAACTGGTCTGAACTTCTTCCAATAAAGAACTCAGATAAATATGTAGATTTTAGGAGTACTTAACTTAACCTAGCTATACTTTTAAAATTTTTACAGAAGAACTATTTGTACTTATTTCAAGCAGATCTCCAGTATTTAGTCTGTCCAAGATTCCTCTTACTGAAACGAGTGCCGGTATGCTTAATTTTCTTGCTTCAACAATTCCAGGACTAAGCAGTCCGCCTTCTTGCATTACAATACCACCGGCATGTTCCAGATATGATATATATTCAGGCCTAATCATACTACACACGATGATTTCTCCCTTTTGAATTTTTTTAATTTCAGCTAATTTAGTCACAATGCGGGCACGACTTTTTACCAACCCTTGAGATGCCGCGACACCAGATAATGTTGATGATTTCTGAACCTCCCCTTTGAGAATTGAGTCGAGTTTTTTCTTAAGAGATTTAGCTTCTGCCCCCTGATACAGTCTATAATTACCATCTGCGGCAGAAATAAAAATTCCGTTATGGTAGCGTTCGGTTAGAATATGTGGCGGAATAAGGCCCTTGATAAGGTTCTCGACTTCATCATAGGAAAGATACCTTAGATATTCTTTTGCTATTGATGTTTGTGCGACCAACCAATCAAGAACAAAGTTGAGTGCATAGATACCCATGAGGTTATATTGTGTCCGTAAATTTCTAAGATACGATATTTGCTGCACAAAGTGAAAAGGATTTAGAATTAAACCATGTGATTTCAAAATATTTGACTGTTTTTCTTTTAATATGCCGGTTTGTTCGCGAAGTTCTTGATATTTACTTAGATATTGCTTAGGATTTTGAAGCAGCTTGGTGACTTGAGCAATGACGTCTTCTAATTGAAGGTGAGAAGTATTTGCATAGTTCGATTCGTGATAATCATAAGCTCTGGCGTAACTTTCCAATTCCTCTCTGTATTTGTCTATGAAAGCGACTATTTTAGTCTGTGAAGGAATGGCTTTTGTGAAGCTAAACTTGGCAATTATCTCATATAGCGCCATCTCTCGTTCTTCTTTAAAAGAGTATGTGGTTGGTTGAATTAAGGCTTGAATATCATTGGCATTCAATTGCAGGCTTTGGTTAATTTGTTGGATGATTTTTTGATCATTACCACAATCGAAGGCTTCTATAAAAAGGCTAAATTTCCAAAAGCCTGCGTAAGCTTTTTTTAAGTTATGGAAATAGTTCAAAACTTTTCGCCTTTCAATACTCTGCGAATTAAGGTATTGAGATTCAATATATAAACTATTAAGTTGAGTGGAATAAATCTTGAATTGATTCACAACCATTTCAAAACTCCTAGAGTTTCTATATTTTTCATAAAAGAGTTCGGCATATTTGTTTAAAGATTTTTCTCTAAAATAGACATAGCCATAATCTCCCTTAAAAAAGCACTCAATAGGCCCTAAATTTGCCCGCAATTTTTTAAAATCTATACCATTTTCGGAAGCATCCAAAATAAATGGCCAACACGTGAATGGGGTAATCTCCCCTTCTTGAATATATGGCTTATCGTTGATTTCTTCAACAACATAAGACTGCAGATTAATATCTGCTGTTTGTTGTGAGTCAACAATCAAAGAGGAAAGAGGAATATAATAGGTCTCGCAAATCTTATTGAGAGTGGATATTTTAACGTCATGTTTTCTCCCTGATATTAATCCATTAATAGTGTTTCGATTTATTCCGGTTTCAAAAGCTATCTCTAATGCTGTTTTTCCAAGTTTTCTGGCTATATGAGCAAGATTCACTCTAATCATAATGTCTTTTATACTATATTGACAGTATAGCATATTTTTACCTACTTCATTAGGCATTTCAGAGAAAACCAACTGTTATCCACAGAAAACAGCAAAATACCCGCTCCTAAGCTAGAATCCAACTAAGACCACGAATCATAAAGACATAATCCTTGAATATTTCGCCTATTACATTATGCAATTTGACGCTTTTTAAACTAAATCTAAAACGGTCAGTTTGCTTATTTTCGTTATTATTTCATAATCATGTCTTGATCAATAATTAAAAAAATGGAATCAAAACTAATGCTCTTAAGACCACCAATGGAGGTTGATGCAATATACGACCCCATCCGCGTTTCACAGCCACTTGGCCTAATGTATATAGCCAGCCATGTTAGAAGACAACTTCTAAGCGTTAGTCTACTAGACTGCTTTATGGAGGGCGAAAAAAACAAAACACTTCGTCACAGCGCTACATCGTATGACGAGTTTAGACAAGAAGTAATGAAGGACTTCAACAATCTCACCCCTAAACAATTCGTAGAAAAACACGACACATTTGACAAAAATGGCATAAATCGAAGACATATTGTAAGAATTGGATTAGAAGATGAAGAAATATTCGATAGAATTTCCTCTGAGAGCCCTACGCACATAGGCATATCGATGATTAGCACTTCTAGCCACAACACCGTAGTTAACCTGGCAACTAAAATTCGGAAACGATTTGCCGACATTAAAATAATGGTTGGAGGAGCCCATGCTACTCATGCATATGAACAAATACTGAATGACGCCCAAGGCTCAATTAATCATTGCATCCTGGGAGATGGGCAAAAAACAACCGTTGAACTGCTTAGAAGAACTACTCCCAAGAGCGGAATTGCCTACATAGACCATGGAACAATAATAAATCTCAAAGAACGAAGCAGAATGGACTTTGCAGATTTTGGTTTGATTGAAAATGATTTTTTGCACAGAAATCATTTACCTATACCTGCCACACATACTTATGACACACAAGATAGGCCATATTTCGACTTTATGTTTTCGAGAGGATGCGAAAAAAGCTGCGAGTTTTGTGTTGCAGGGACAAAGAATTATGGGTTTATAAAATCCAGTATGGAGACTATTGATACACAATTGAGTAACCTCGTACAACATGGCTATAAAGAAATAGTAATACAAGATGACGACCTGCTTAGAGACAAAGAACACTTTAAAACTATCTTAAAACTGCTAAAGAAACATAACCTCTATTGGCAAGATAATGGTGGAGTTGCAATAGAAGATATCAATGAAGACATCGTACAGGCCATTTTAGAAAACAATATGTGCCGAGCCCTCTACATTCCAATCAACCCAAGAAGCAGAAAAGTAACACGCGCGTCAAAACTATTAACTATAACAAAAAATGAGGGTAAACCTCACTTGTTAAAAAAGTTACGAAAAAGCGGTATTTACATTTACACAAGCTGCATTTTCGGCAATGGCCATCAATCAAGTGATGATATTGATCATGAAATAGAATCATACAAAAGCCTGCTGAATGAAGGAGTAGTTGATCAGGTACTAACATTTGCAGTTTCACATTTGCCAGGAACAGATAACTACAGACATTTCTCCAACTTAATTGTCGACCAAAATGACTGGCAGGGATATTCAATATTTGTCCCACATGCAAATACATATCACATGAACGTGAGACAGGTGCAGGAAGCCGTAGTTAAGGCCAACCAAGAGTTTAACAAACTTCAGAATACAGCTAAGCCATGGGGAAGTGCATTTCCTAAGTTTAAATGAACAGTTTTGACTTCCTCTTCTCTATAAATAAACTAATATTTAGTTAAATTGTGCTTTTAAATTTATGGCTCAAGAAATCGAAGTAAAAATCTTGGAAATTGACGTCGAGAAAATCACAGCAAAACTTATAGAGTTGGGGGCTGTGAAGGTTTTTGATGGGGCTATTTATGCTGATTTCTTCAAAAATAAGGATGGGCAAAAACTGAGACTCAGAAAAATGGATGGTGCAAATATACTTACATTCAAAAAGGTAATCAGCAGTTCAAAGATTATGCAAAATGAGGAAATTGAGATTTCTTTTGATGATTATGAAGGGATGAAGCAGCTTTTGAATGAGCTTGGGTTTTCGCAATATGGGACTTCGGAAAAGAGAAGAATTACTTATAAACTTGGCGAAACTTTGTTCGAGATTGATACGTTGCCGAAAATTCCTACTTTTTTGGAAATTGAGGCTTCTAGTACTGAAGAGTTAAGGAAAGCAGTTGAATTAATGGGGTATACAATGGAACAAACTTCTACTTTAACTGAAAGGACGATTAAGGAGCATTATGGGGTGGCTTAAGAGATTTATACACTAATAGAGAAACTGGTTCGGACGTCCCCTACTAGTGAGCTCCAGCCAATTCACTTTATCAAAGAGCCCAAGTTCATTACATAACGAACTTGGGCTCTTTTGACTTAAATAGGTATAAAGAATTTTATCATTCTTCTTGAATTTCCAAAGATTTACGATTTTTGACTTCGGTTTTGGGGAAAATAATCTTTAGAATACCATTTTTTGCATGACATTGGGCTTTTTGGAGATCAATATTTTGAGGTAAAGAAATTTCGCGGTAGAATTGTCCAGATGTACGTTCTCGACGATAATAGTTTTTGTGCTTGTCTTCGTGTTCATGTTCCGTCTGCCCCTGAATAATCAGACGGCCTTCTTCCAGGTCAACTTTGATATTTTTTGGCTCGTAGCCGGGAATGTTCACTTCGACTTGAAAATTTTTATCGTCTTCAGAAATATCGACCTGCGGGAAATATTTTCCTCTCTGGGGTTCGATTTGAAAGGTGCCTCGGTCAGAAAAAATACTCAAAGGATCCCAAAAAGCGTCCTCAAAGAGACGATTCATCGCATCTCTAAGGCTTAAAAACTGCCTATTCTTTGGATCCTCATGTGGAATGAGTTTCATAGAATGTTGGGTTAAGAAGTATTAGCACTAACCATTATAGAGTGCTAATTATTTTGGTGTCAATATTCCTGCCATTCTCAATAACACCCCTCAGTTGTGGTCATTAACTCTGGTAAATTCATTGGCAAGGAGCTTCATCATTTGGTTCGATCCGCAGGCATAACTCTATTGGGATTGGCGGGATCATAAACTACCTCAATGCTATCTCCTATTCTTGGCACATTGACGCGGCTTACATAGCTGTTTATTTCAACTTTGGCATTTATGCCTTCGATTTCAAGGCTTAAGATAACGTAGGGACTGTTATTTACCGTTATTCCTGTGTCTTGAATTGCAATGATTTTGGCTTTTCCTTTGACTCCTACTGTTTTTAATCGAGTGATATTGCGTCTATTACGAAAGTAACCAAGCCAGAGCGGAGAAAAAGCGATTAAAGGTACTCCGACAATTAAAAATGCAAGAAGATAGGGACCGACAAAACTCATTATTTCCACCAAATGAAGTTTTTTTGCTGTATTGGTCATGAATTGATCCACCTGATCTGCGTGCTGTGGAAATATTCCATAGACGATTGCGGGGAGCAAAACGAAGAGAAAAAATGACAGCGCCCCAACAAGACAACCACCATAACTTAGATATTTATTAAGTTTGTTCATAGTAGGTTAATATTTCTTCTCACCGGTTAGAATTTATCATGAATTTTTGTGTTTGTATTTACGAACGGATGTGATTCGGTTTGGTCACTTTTTTACGAGATAATCTGTGGATATTTTCACTTGTCAAAAATTGTCAACATAGCATAATGGAGACCATTCCAGATCGTTTCAATATAAAATTGAAGTAAAGTTTTATGCAAAAGTTAAGAATAAATAAACCAGAGATTATGGCTCCGGCTGGTTCGTTTGAGGCTTTAAGCGCCGCTATTCACTCAGGATGCGATAGTGTTTATTTTGGTGCGCAACACTTGAATATGCGAGCACGATCTTCGCATAACTTTCAGTTGAATGAGTTACGGGAAGTGGCAGATATTTGCCGAGAAGCAGGGGTAAAAAGCTATATCACGATGAATACCCTGCTCTATGAGCATGACTTAAGCCTGATGAAAAAGATCATCGATACGGCCAAAGAGGCCTCCATTGACTCTGTTATTGTTCAAGATATTGCGGCAATGATGTATGCGCGTGAGGTTGGGGTTTCTGTCCAGGCTTCAACACAATTATCAATCTCCAATTATGAGAGTGTGAAATTTTTTGCCCAATTTGCTGATACGATTGTGCTTGCACGTGAGCTCGATCTGGAAATGATCAGATCCATATGTAAAAAAATTCAAATAGATCAATTACAAGGTCCGGCCGGGAAACTCATTCGCATTGAAACATTTGTTCATGGAGCACTTTGTGTGGCTCAAAGCGGTCGTTGCCAAATGAGTCTCATTTCCAACAACACTTCAGCACAACGAGGTGCGTGCTTACAGGAATGTCGGAAACAGTATCGAATTATCGATGAAGATTCAGGTGTTGAGTTACGGGTTGAAGATGGCTATATTTTGAGCCCAAAAGATCTTTGCACCCTCCCTTTTCTCGATAAGTTGGTTGATGCGGGTATTGGAGTCTTTAAGATTGAGGGACGTGGCCGTGCTCCGGAGTATGTTTCAACGGTTGTGAAGGTTTATCGTGAGGCGGTAGATGCCATCATGGATGGAACATATACACAGGAAAAGATTCACAATTGGATGGAAAGACTCAAGACCGTTTACAATAGGGGCTTTACTGATGGTTATTTTTTAGGCAAAAAAATCCCTGATTGGAGTGGAAATCCAGGAAGTCAGGCGACACAAGAAAAGACGTTTACGGGTCTGATTACTCATTATTTTCCAAAAGCAAAAGTAGCTGAAATCAAACTTCAGGCACATGAGTTAAAGATTGGTGATCAATTACTGATTACCGGTAAGAAAACCGGGGTGGTGTATGAGAAAGTTGAAAAAATTCTGGATGAAGAAGGTCATGACGTAGATTCGGCACAAAAACAGCTGGTAACTGTTCCTTTCCAGCAGGAGGTAAAACGCGATGATCAGGTTTATGTTCTCAAGCCAAACTCACATGCGTAAAGTGATTCATTTTAGAAAAAAATGTATTGGATGTAATGCTTGTGTTATCGCAGACCCAGATACTTGGTTTATGGATGAAACTGAGGCAAAATCACAGCTCATCAATGGAAAAAAAAAGGGAGACGCTTATGTTGCTGAAATCCGTGAAGATCAGGTTGATGCAAATGTAAGAGCAGCAGAAGCTTGTCCGGTTCGTATTATTCAGGTGTCTGACAAATCAGTTTAGCTTTTCCCATTTGATCAGCATATCTTTCATGGAATCAATTTATCAATGCCCGGTTTGTAAGAAAAAACTTGAACTTCTTGATCGTCGTTTGGTTTGTGAAGAAAAACATTCGTACGATGTTGCAAAAGAAGGTTACGTGAATCTTTTATTGGCAAATCAAAAAAATACTCAAAATCCTGGGGATAATAAGTTTATGCTGTTGGGACGGGAAAAGTTTTTGAAAGAGGGGTACTATGATGCTTTGGTTGAATCGATCAATCAAATCCTTTTTCCTTTTATCACAAAAAAAATTGTCGGATCAAAAATTCCATGTCATATCTTAGACCTTGGTTGTGGTGTAGGATTTTATGCAGCAAAAGTCCAAAAGTTTTTTTTACAACAAAAAATCCCACGAGAGTTTCAAATGTGGGGTATTGATATTTCAAAACCGGCACTTCAAAAAGCAAGTAAACAGTATCAAGATATCCACTTCTCCGTGGGCAGTAATTTTAAACTTCCCTATCTGGACAACTCATTTGATATTATTTTCTCTATTTTTTCACCGTTTTCCACGGATGAACTTTTACGGGTTTTAAAAAAAGGCGGGAAATTTCTTCTTGTTCGGCCGGGATCTCATCATTTACAGGAATTAGCTACTTTAATTTATCAGCGTTTTGAACATCAGGGAAATATTTTTGACCATACGAAAGATCTCAATCTTTCCCTCCTTGATACCACTCGGGTCCATTATGATATTACGCTCAAGAATACAGAAGACCTGATGAATTTAGTACAAATGACTCCCTATTATTGGCATCTTTCTGAAAATAAAAAAAAACTTCTTGAACAGCAGGTAAATTTCAGTACTCAGGTCGATTTTCAAATTTCTCTGTATGAAAAAATTTCCCATTCTGAGAAATAAATACCATCATTTTCTGTTCTCAAGTATTATTTCCGTATATTTCATTTTCAATTTATAAATATGAAAAAATCAATACTTGTATCAAGTCTTTTCTTGGCAATATTTCTCGCAGGATGTGGCTCTCAACCTATGATTAGCAACGTCTCTATTCCTGGATCGGCAAAGAATGCTGAGACCTCAGAAATGGGAAAGAACAGCGCACTAAAATATATTAGCAATGCCACGGTTGATGAAGCATGTGCAACACAGGAAAAGATCATGTTGGATGCCAAATGGACTATTAAGGAGCCACTTAAAAAGGAATCAACGTATTCAAAAACTACCTATACCGATGGAAAAGCCAATATGGTTGTTCTCTGTAGCCAAACTGAGGTTAGCGCAACGGAAAAGGCAACCAAGGTAACCCTAACCCTTATGAATAATATCTAGGTATCACTCTACAAAAAAACGCCGAGCAGGTGATGCACGGCGTTTTTTTTGTTTCGTTCTAGTTGTGTTTTACAACAAGCTCAGCAAATTTTTTGAGGTTTTGGCCCATAACCGCTTCAAGTTTTACTGATCCTCCATCTTTAAAATGTAGGGTCACTACCGTCATAATTAAATATGATTTTAGATCTACTTTTATAATGTCGCCTTTGTGATATTCGGCCACAAGTGATTCAATTTTTGCTCCCAATTCTTTGTGTTTATAAACAAGAATACGCTTATCGGTGATTGCCATCAGCAGTGTCCCGTCTGGGAGTTTTTTGGTGAGTGGGGTAGAGGTGCTTTCTTTTTTTTGTTTCTCGTTCTTTGATTTAAAGTGATTCAAGAGCGCACCGATCAGCCCGAGCATTGATTGTGTTGTGGCAGCGGAAAGCGAACCTTTTTGTTGGAAAAAGCCTGTTGCTAAAATTTGCTCGCCGGAATGGAGTTTGTTGTCAGCGAATTTTTCGATGCGTTTTACGAAGTTTGGCATGGTATTGGTTTTATTGAGTTAATATCCGACTCACTATAATATGAAGCTTTACATTTTAAAAACAAAAAATGAGGCTCTTTACATCCTTTCCAGTTGATCGACTTCCAGTTGTGTTTGAAGCCATTCGCCTTCAGCATCTTCTAAATTTTTTATAATCTTTCCCATTTCAAGGCTTTTTTCTTCGGAATATTCGGTGGGATGTGTTTCAAACCAAATCAAGAGTTGCTGTTTTTCTTCTTGGAGTTTTTTTATTGAATTTTCCAGTTTATGAATTTTGTTCTTCACCTTCTTCAACAGTAAGCGATTTTCTTCGCGATTGGTGTTTTTTTGTACCGGAAGTGAAGAGGATGAACTTTTTGCTGTTTTGCTTTTTGTTTCTTCAGACAAATCTTCTTCAATTGCGCGCTGCATATGGTAAACATAGTTTTCGTAATCATGGAGATATCGTGCGGCATGGCCGTTTTTCACTTCAACGATACCATTGGCTAATGTTTCAACAAAACTTCGATTATGGCTTACAAAAATAACGGTGGTGTTTGATTCGCTTAGAGCTTGTGCAAGTGCTTCTACTGTTTCAAAATCCAGATGATTCGTTGGTTCATCTAACAAAAGAACGTGATTTTTTTGAAGTAACATACTTGCCAAACAAAGGCGGGCTTTTTCACCACCACTTAAGACTGAAATTTCTTTCTGCAAAGACTCGTCATAGAAGAGAAAGTTTCCGGCCATTTTAAAGACATCTTCAGTGCTGATTTCATCGGAGGCAGAGGCCAAAAGAAAATCGTTGACCGTTATTTGATCGTTGAGGGTGGTGGGAGTATGTTGGGCATAATAACTGACTCGGATTTTGTGGCCCCATTGGAATTTCCCGTTGAGAGGCAAAAGTTCTTCAGCGATGGTTTTGAGAAATGTGGTTTTTCCCTGGCCATTGTCACCCACTACGGCAATCTTTTCACCGCGATCAATATTAAAATTTAATTTTTTTGCGACTGTTCGTTCTGGGTAACCAATGGCTAAATCTTCTACGATAAGGGCAATACCCTTTTTTTCTTCAATTCTTGGAATACGTATCTTCGTTGTTTTCAAAGAATGAACTACCTCAAGCGTTTGAAGTTTTTCGATCTGTTTCATTTTTGATTTTGCCTGGGCGGCTTTACTTGCTTTGGCTTTAAATCGATCAACAAACGTTTGTAAATGCTCTTTTTCCTTTAATATTTTTTTATTGTATTTTTCAATGCTTTGGCTTTTTTCTTCTTTGTAAGCAAGATATTCCTCGATTGGTTGAGGAAATAAAATTGTTTTTCCCTGGTCAATTTCCAAGGTTTGATCACATGTTTTTTTTATAAATTCTCGATCGTGTGAAATGAGCATAAAGGCACCTTTATATTTCTTTAAGAAATGCTCCAATAAAAGCAGTGTTGAGAGATCAAGATAGTTTGTCGGTTCATCCAGAAGTAGTAGGTTCGGTTCTTTGGCTAAGATTGCGCTTAGTTTTACACGCATTTGATATCCGCCAGCCAAAGCGGTGACCTCTTTTTCCAAGAGGTCGTTTTTGATTTGAAATTGTGAGGCAACTTTCGCGCAGTCCCAACTCTCTTTACCTGAAGTCCTCATGAGATAGTTGATTACTGTCTCATTTGGTTCGAACGTGCTGTGTTGGGTGAGATAACCAATGCGGGTATCACTTGGGATTAGAATTTCACCTCCAGTTCGCTCTTCTTCTCCAACGATGAGACGAAAAAGTGTTGATTTCCCTGCCCCATTTCGACCCACCACCGCTACTTTTTGTTTTTCTGAAATACTAAAGCTTGCGCCATCAAGGATGGTTTGGGTGTGGTAAGACATTTCAAGATTTTTGATTTGGAGAAGGAGAGACATAAATAGATCATAGAGAAAATCATTTCGGTATTCTAGTGTTCACATCTGTTTTCTTTTATACTGTGGTGGCATCTCATTTCTTTTTTTATGAAAAAATATTTTCTTCTTGTTACATCTTTTGTTTCACTTGTTGTACTCAGTGGCTGTGGTGAGTCGCAAAAAACACAGGCACCTGCAGTTCAGACTCAAATGGTTACCCAACAGATTACCCAGGTGATTACTCAACAAATTACTGAACAAATCACTCAGCAAGTAAAAGCAGAAGAAAAAACTGTGGAACAACCCAAAGTAGCCCCAGTAAATATGAATGATACTACTTATCCGGGATATCCTTTGAAATTTGATACCAAAAAATATGATGCCAATGTTAAAAAAATCCAAACCCGATTGAATAAAATTGGGTACAACCTTACCGTTGATGGTTATTTTGGACAAAATACTCTTGATGCCGTGCTTTACATTCAAGAACAAAATGGTCTTGAGATGGATGGGATTGTTGGACCACTTACGTGGGACGCACTCTTTAACAATACTTTGACGATTGAAGAAGGTGAATTGTACGAAGGTGACTATTAAGATTGTTTTTGTTGATTTCTCTTCTTCTCTGGTCGATTGGTAATCGATAATATGAGAATTAATGTGCTTATGAGTATACCCTCTGGGACAATTTTGAGTGTGTAATTTAAACTGCAAACTGCTAAAAGAACGCTGAGACTCACAATACTTTCCGAAAATGGCATTTCGTCGTCTCGATGTTTTCCTACGAGTTCAATTAAATAAGTTTTCCACTCTTTTATTCGAGTTTCAAAGGTTTCACGTTTTCCAGGTATTGGAAGCAATTGGACAAGGTAGACGAGATGAGAAATAAAATAGAGGAAAGTTCCCCCATAAAAGAAACCTTCATAAGGTTTCATGGATGTTGTTTCTGGTGATGAAAGTGCTGGGAGGATGGCTTGGCTAAAAAGTAAACAGGAAAGTGAAAAAATAATTATGAGATACCAAATGTAAAACATAAGTTTTATTAAAAAAGAAAACTCTTCCGTTTTTAAAACAGAGTAGATAACAGCAGAAGTTGGAATAAATGCTATCCAGGTGGGCCATAAAAAAAGGATATAATAGGGACCTATTGCGCTTAGGTAGGCGTACCAAAAAATTACGGTGAAAAAGAGAAGCGTTCGTTCGTTAACTTTCGGAAGTATTTCTTTACGAAAAACAATTCCAAAAAGACCACAAAACATCATAAGAAAGGCAAACAGGTGAAAAGTTGGCTCGTAGTTTTTTTCATTTTTACTTGGCAAAAAACTTAGGCTCGAAAACACAATAATCGAGACAAGACCAATTGCGTTGCTTTTGGTGATTTTTCTTTGAAGAATATTTATGGCTTGAAACCCAACGCCCAGGGTTAGAAATCCTAAAAATAAAAAGGTATTCATACTTATTTCTTAATGATTTTAAGATAGTTCAACGTTTTTATTTTTACAAGAATGGGAGGTATTGAAAAAATTGGCGAGGTTTGACAAATCATAAAATTCAAATCATTAATATCCCTTGAATTTTTTTTTATGAAAAAACCGCGTTTCGTTGAAGATTCACTCGATCTTAAAAGGCATAAAGGGAAAGAACTCAGAAAAGCACTTCAAAAACTTATCGAAGCTGGGAAGGTTTCACAAAAGGATGTTGAGGCAGCGCTTGCTCAAAATGAAGAAAATGATCAAACACCCGATAAACAACCCACTCGAGAAAAATCTGGCGTGGTTCTTCCACCCACGCTCGTGGTACAAAACATGATTCAGAGTGGTGTTAAAATAACGTTTTCTGATCTATCTGATGTTCAAACGGCACCTGATTTTCTCTCGGGAGTTCTTCCATTGATTCAAGCTCGATTCTTCAATGAAAAACACCTCAAACTTCATCCCAATGTTTTATGGGAGGATTTTGAAATTGCTCTAAAAAATGCACATAACTCCCATTCAGCGCTTCGTTGGATGGAAGAAAGTGGTGGTGAACCCGATGTCGTGAGTGAAAATGATACCCATTATGCTTTAGGTGACTGTTTTGACTATGCACCACAACAAAGAAGACTCCATGCATATGATGAGGACGCTGAAAAAGCTATTCGGTGGAGAAAAAATTGCCTTGGAAGTGCAGGTGGAGTTGCACGAAAAAATCGCGTTCTGCTCATGCCAGTTGATATTTACGAGTTTATTGATGGCATTTTGGAACTCGATCGACATTCGTGGGCATGGCTTTTTACATCACAAGAAATTCGACAAAAAGGAAGTGGTATTCGAGCTGATTATAACCAAGGGAAAAAACGAATTTTTTCTTATCCTGCAAATGAATATGAAGGTACGGGTGCTTTTCGAACTGTTTTATGGATACCGAAAATGATCCTCAAAAAATAATTTTGTTGTGTGGTAATGAATTTTTAGTTTCATCCCCTCCTTAATTTTTGTATGATGATCAAGCTTTAGGCTTCTAATGATTAAGTATATTTCATGTCACGATCGACGGATGAAGTCTTGTCGCTGAACGAAGGAGTTCCGAAAAAAGTTTATTTTGGAATTTTCGACGTGGTTCGAGGAATTTTGATTCTTATGGTTGTCCTTTACCATTATCAACAGGCATTTTTAGGGAATGGTTTTTTAATTCAACCTGATGGAATTATGGCTAATTTTCAGCGCTTACAAATTTCTCAGGGAGGTGGATTTATTGATATTTTTAAAAACATCTTTACTTCATTATTTGCTTACGGTTTTTCTGCCGTGAATGTTTTCCTTCTTTTAAGTGGCTTTGTACTTACGTGGAGTGGGCTTCAAGATGCAGGAAAAGCAATGGAACGAAAGGAAAAAGCTAAGATTTACATTTTTAAAAAGATGCGGAGGATTTTAATTCCTTTTTATATTTCTATTCTGGTTACTTTTGTTCTCATGCTGATTCGGAATTATTTTTTCCCTGCAATAGCTTGGTGGCCACCTTATACTTGGTTTGATTATACAAAATTTCTCCTGGTTCCTTATCTTTTTTTTGATCTGGACTTACTCCAAATGCTCAATGGAGACTATTGGTATATTACAATTATTCTCCAGTTTTATCTGATTTTTCCGGTTCTTTTTTGGTTGCTTCAACGCTTTGGTCTGAAAAAATTCCTTCTCAGTATTTCTCTTCTGACTTTTGGTTATCGATTTTTCGCTACTTTTGGTTATGAACTTTTGCTTCCATGGATACGAATTTCATTTTTGGATACCGCACCGATGGGAGTTCTTACCAGTGCACAAAACAGCTATGAAGGTTTTTGTTTCTTTCTCCCTCGTTTGGCAGAATTTGGCCTCGGAATGGCAATTGCGTGGTTTCAGTTTTATAAAAAAGATTTCTTGGCAACGCTTGGAAAGATATCTTGGTTTTTTGTTGGTTGGGGAACAACGCTTTTTGGTTTCGTGCTCAATATGTATCGCCCTGGATGGATTTTTTCTGATTTTTTTATTGCTGTTGGTTTATTTGTCTTCTTAACTTCAGCATCAACTTTTCTCATAAAAATCGGCTTCTTGGAGAAATTTTTTGTTTTTCTTGGAAAATATTCTTATGAGATCTATCTTCTTCATCATAATTTTCTCAATATGTTGCTTCTGCCAATATTTACAACTTTTGGCATTCTGAACGAGAGGTTTTTTTGGTTTTTTCTCATCCCTTATTTTGTGATGATCATTGTGATAGGCTTTTTAGGAGGTCACTTGACAAAATTTACTCATAATTTAGAAAAGATATTGGTATTGCGTTTTTCCCGTTTATAGCTTAAGATTCGGCTCTTAATATATTTATTTTTATGGCAAATAATTTTCGTGGAGGTGATAGAGGCAATGACCGAGGTGGAAGAGGTTTCGGAGGTGGAGGTGGATTTGGTGGCGGAGGGAGACCAAATTTCCGTGACCGTGGCTTCGGGGGTGGAGGTTTTGGTGGAGACCGTGGACCAAGAATGATGCACGATGCCGTTTGTGATTCTTGTGGTGAAATGTGTCAGGTTCCGTTCCGACCTTCAGGTGAAAAACCGGTTTACTGCAGTAACTGCTTTGAAAAAGGTGGTGGCAACCAGAGAAATGATCGTGGAGACCGTGGTGAACGAGCACCAAAAGGTGGTTCTGGCATATCTGAAGGCAAACTTCAGGAACTGGAAGGGAAAATTGACCGTATTCTCAAGATCCTTGTAACACTTGCTGCAGAAAAAGAGGTAAAAAATAGTTCAAAAGAAACTGTTTCTGAAAAGACCGATTCGCCTAAAAAAGCTAAAAAAGCGCCGAAGGTCGAAGCTAAAGAAGTGGTAGAAAAACCTAAAAAAGCAGTGAAGAAAGCTAAAAAAGCTTAATCTTTTCTTGCCGTTTCAAGACCTTCAATTTATTTGAAGGTCTTTTATGTTGTGGTGTTTGCGTAAGAAACTACCTCGATATAATCAAGATCAACCGTACTTGAAGTGGTCCCAACACTTTTTATGACCGTTGAGCCAAAACCGGTTCCACGACCAACACCGGTAGGGATGCTTGCTGCACAAGTACCGATGGAGGTTCCGTTGACAAAAAATTCTCCCAATGTACCTGCCGGATTAATAATGACGGTCAGTCGGTACCATGTTGCCGCCGCAGGAGCGACCAGCGAATTGGTAAAGGTTTCGGCGCCATTATTTCGGCATACCAACTGCCATTGTCCGGAATTAACGTTGTCAGTATAACGGAAATAGGCACCATCGGTTGCATCTGCTGTTACGGAATCGAGAAAACCACTTCTGAAGGTATATCTTTGGGTTCCACTTGAGAGGGCTGTTAAACGGATCATGGATTCATAACGCCAATACCAGGAGTTGCCGAGAAGAATTTTATCAAAATTAGTTGTTGCCATCGCAGCCCTCCCGGTGGCGGTGGTTCCCGTTTGGTGTTGGACAACACCTGGGTGGTTGGCAATACCAACGATGATCGTTGCAGAGTTCGCAGCTCCTGTTCCACTCACCTGGGAAGAAATCCCTTCATTCGCGATGATTCCAAGCATATTATAAGCATAATAAAGCCCTAGACGTAACGGAGGGATGATTTGACTTGACGTGTTATTTAAGCGCCAACGGCTTAAGGTGGTATCATAAACAATTTCAACACTCCCTGAACCAAAGAGCGGGTAATCGTAACCGCCTAAATCAAAACGATTTGCAGCAGTTGATGCCGTACTTTCATTTTTTAATAGTATTGTGTTCGCACCTACATTTTGAAGGAATATCTGTCTCCCATCTGTTCCACCCGCTAAACCGGTAATGGTTCTTAACGAGGCATCACCGGTGAGGCGTACAACTGAAGCGGTGTTTAACCCGGTGGGATTATAATCGTTTTGATCGGCAGCGAGGGTTGTGGGACTGATATCATTGGTGCGTGAAAAATCTTCGTTTATGGTGACACCTGGAACCGTGAGATTGTTGTTTGCTGCATCATATTCAAGAGCATCTTCACCTCCAAAGGTCCCAGCACCCGTGTTATATTGCAGATCATTCACGTTTCCTCCCGGTAGATTTTTTGACATTGAAATCCAACTGAGCCCTGTCCAACTATACGCACCAGCTAGACAGGGAATACTTACTGTACATCCTGGAGCAACCGTATCGGTTCCGTTGAGGTAAACTGAGCGTCCCGTATTACCAACACCTAATGAACCCGGAAGTGAATTTACTACCTCTATCCGATAATCACTCAGTTGATTCCCGCTCAGGTCAAGATCATCACTGAACTGGAAAAAAGATGAACTGATATTCCAGGTAAGACTTTCAACAGGGCTAACACCAAATTGGATACTGATCGTATTACTCAGTGAACCGTTGTCACTATTAATCACAAGGTTATCAGATTCAATAGTTGCAAAATCGTCATTTTGAAAAAGTATGACGGCGTTTGCTGTATGAGCAAAAAAGAAACAGCTGATACTGATAAAAATTGCGCTGATTTTTATGTATTTTTTCTTTTTCTTCATTTTTGTATCAATTTTCATAAAGTATTTTATCATAACCCTCTTCCTTTTCATCTATAAAAAAGGATTTTTTTTATTTTATTGATGCTAATTTTTATCTCATGTTATGATTGCGGCATTTGTAAATAAAAATGAAAAATATATGTTAAAAAAATTACTTTTTGTTTTCGTCTTTTTTTCGACTTTTTTCCTTTCGCAAGGTGAGGTTTATGGTGCCTATAATGCTTCCTATGTTTTAGGTCAGCTCGATCACAATGGTGATCCGAGTTTCACCCAAGGAAATGAAAATGGAAATTTGAGAGACATGGGTTTTCAGCAATCACAGGGTATCGTTATCGATGAAGTACAACATCGGCTTTATGTCAGTGATTCAGTTGCCAACCGGATCATGGTTTTTAATTTAGACACGAATAATGAATTTACTGATAACGTTGCTGATTTTGTCCTTGGACAAACAAATTTTAACGATTTTAATTCTGCCACGAGTGACACTGGACTCAAAAATCCTTTAGGAATGGCAATCGATTCAACTGGACAACGTTTATTTGTGGCAGATGCAGCAAATTTCAGGGTTTTGGTTTATGACGTCTCAACACTGACGAATGGAGAAGCTGCGGTGAATGTTTTGGGCCAGACAGACTTTACAACTGCTACGACTGGTCTCAGTCAAAGTAAGTTTGCTCTTCCGACAGCTGTGGAATTCGATAGTGCAAATGATCGCTTATTTGTTGCTGATGCCTCGAATCGACGTGTTCTGATTTTTGATGTCAGCACCATCACTGATGGTGAGAATGCCATCAATGTTTTAGGACAAACGTTATTTACAACAAATGTTAGTGGTTCAGCATTAGATCAAATGTCTTTTCCACAAGACATTGCTTACGATCAAATAAATGATCGACTTTTTGTTGTAAATTTTAACACTGGGATCATTCTTGTTCATGACACGTCAGCAATAGTTAATGGACAATCTGCCTTGGATAAGTTCGGCAGTGCAGATTTAACTTTTAGTGGGCTCGGAGGTGAAGCAATTGAATATGACTATGTCAATGAACGACTTTATGTTTCCCATACGAATCGAAATCGAGTTTTGGTCTATGATGTTTCCACCATCACAACAGATGAAACCGCAGTCAATGTTTTGGGCCAACCTGATCTCACTACGGTCCTCTCAAATACTACACAAAACGGCCTCAATGGGCCTGAACGTTTATATTTTTATGGCACCGATGAGCTCCTTTACATTATTGATTCCCTGAATAATCGTATTATCGTCCAAGACGTTTCGAGTATAACCAACGGACAGAACGCCGCAGACGTTATTGGACAGTATGACATCAATGGGCTCCCGGATTTCACGAGCTCTGATGCGTATGACTCTTCTACCGGTCCGTTTGGTTTTGCGAGCCCATCGTCGGTTGTTATTGATTCTGATGGGCATCGTTTATTTGTAAGCGACAGCACACTGAATAGAATTTTAATATTTCAACTCGATGCACAGAATATACCTTTTGATTATGTTGCGGATTTTGTTTTAGGGCAGACGGACTTTAGTGGTCGTGATCCGGGTCTCAGTGGTATCAATCTCTCAAGTCCACATGGAATGGTTTTTGATCAAGATAATCAGAGGCTATTTGTGGCAGACTCTTCGAATAACCGAGTGCTGATTTACGATGTTTCATCATTAACTAACGGTGAGGCGGCAGTAAATGTTTTAGGACAACCTGATTTTTCCACTGATACACCGGACTTAACTCAAAGCAGCTTTTCATATCCATTTGATCTTGCATATGATGCTTTAAATCAACGATTATTTGTATTAGACAATGGTAATACTCGAATTATGGTATACGATGTCAATTCAATTACCGATGGGGAGAATGCGGTGAATGTTTTGGGTGCGCCGAACTTTGTAACTCCTCCCACCTATGTTGGAACACAAAGTACTTTTAATGCGCCAACAGGTTTAACCTATGACCCTGATTTAGAGTATCTTTTTGTGAGTGATGAAAGTGATAGTCGTATTATGATTTTTGATGTAAGTGCTCTGAGTGATGGTGAGAATGCCATCAATGTTTTAGGACAACCTGATTTTTCTACTTTTGGTATAAATGTTACTGCCGATGGTTTGGCAGGCCCTTATGGGATGGCCATTGATACGAATACCCACCGACTTTTGGTAAGTGACAGTTATGTCCCGCGTTTACTTTTTCATGATTTGGATACCCTCGTGAATGGCCAAAATGCTTCCAATGTTATCGGCCAAAATGATTTTGTCACCAGTGCATTTAATACGACGCAGGATGGTTTAAGTGGTATTCAGGATATTGATTATGATTTTGCGAATAACTTAGTTTTTGCTGCAGACACATCGAACTCTCGTGTACTTATTTATCGCTTTTTGTCGATCAATGAAAACAGTTTAGCGAACGGTACGGTTGGATCCGCGTACAGTCAAAACCTTAGTGTTTCAGATGAACAAGGAGGAGAATCTTTTCAGATCACTGGAACATTACCCACGGGTTTAAATTTGGCTGGTGGTGTGATTTCAGGAACACCAACAACGTCTGGAGCTTCTAATTTTTCGCTCCAAGCAATTGATACTCTCCCCACTGGCAACTTCTTTTCACTTTTCAAAAATTATGTTGTCAATATTAGTCCCGCTGCTGTTGTTCCACCTACTACACCAAGCGGCCGTCGAGGTGGGAGCGGCTGTTCAAACTGTGGGGAGCAACGTTTGCCATCACCTTCACCAGACCAAAACACACCTGCAAAACCTGATCAAACACAACATGAAGAAGAAATACACGAATCACCTGTTGATCAAGAACAAGAAGAATGTCTTTTTAATGATCTTGAAAATGGTTCACCCATCGAGTTGATTGAGCGTTTTCATCAACTGAAAGTTGTTCAAGGGAAACTTCCATGTCAGTTTTTTCCGAAGGATTATTTAAAACGTGCTGAAGCAGTCAAAATTGCCCTTTTAGCTTTTAAATTACCTCATTCAGAAACTCCAAATCCGAATCTCTATAACGATATTGAGCAAGATTCATGGTACGGACCTTATTTACAAGCGGCAAAAGCACAAAATATTGCTGTTGGTTTTCACGATGGTTCTTTTCATCCAAACGATGATGTTCAAATTGTTGAACTGTTAAAGATTTTTTTCAATGCGAAAGGTTGTCGTTTGACTGAAAGTGAAACGTGGTACGAAGTTTATGTTTCAAAAGCACTTGAATTAGGTATCATCTCGCCTGAGATGAGCTCTTTTGATTTCATTTCGAGAGAAAATTCTTTAGTGTTACTGAATTCGTTCATGAATCAAAAAGCGTGTACTGATTTATAAAAGTTTTTTACTCCAGGTATTTGAACCGGTCTTTTGGAAATGTCTGAGCATAAAAAGGACTCCAATTATTGTCAGAAGTCCGGTTACTGTAAATACACTCCCAATCACCATATTTTTTGTTGTAAAGAATTCATCGGTAACGTTAAAGAAGAGGTTTGGCCGGGTAAGATAAGCGTAGTAGAGTCCTGGGAGTGTGATGGTTGCAGGTATTCCGTAACTTAAAGCCCCAATTGTGCCGATGATGACTTCAATTGTGGTATGTTTGAGATTTTGGAGTTTCAACAAGATGATGAGGAAACCAAGACAGAAGAAGTAGCCACCTAATGCCATGAGGATAAAATTCATCATTTCGAGGTTTTTATCGTCTTTTATCCAGGAATGTTCGGGATTTGATGGTGAATAATAAACCTCAATTTTATCTCCAATCTGGTACGATGGACTCGAGGATTGAATACCATTTATGCCTTCCAAGGTGTCACCTGTTTTGGTTTCGAAGCTATAAATCTCTGCGCTTTTGGAACCTCCATCGTTCGTGTAGGCAATCACCTGACCAGTGGTGAGCTCATCTCCGGCATTCAATTGGGGGGTCAAAAGATAAGGGAGAATCACCCCCAGCGCTATTCCGGTGATCATAAAAATTCCACCGACGGTCCAATATTTTTTATCTCCGTGAATATTTCCTGAAAAGAGGGGGTTTGAAGTTGATAACGATTGCATAACGCGTTGTTATTTTTTATTTCCTACTGAAGTTCTACGGTTACGGTTATACCTATTTTATCGATGAAATAAGTATCGTGTGAAACGATGCACATGGCGATATCCTGTTTAACTAAAAAATTTTCCAGATCTTCACGCAAGAAAATATCAAGGTGGTTGGTTGGTTCATCTAAGATCAGGAGATCGGGTTTTTGTGTTAAAAGAATTGCTAAATCTAATCTTCGTTTTTGTCCAAAACTTAAATTTTTAACTTTCTCCTCAATGTATTCTGTTGGAAAAAGGTATTTGGAAAGAATACTGCGACAAAGCATGTAATCCTCTTTAGTCCGTTGAGAAAATTCATCAATCACGGTACTTTCCGGGTTGAGTTGAGAAAATTGACTGAGGTAGCCAATTTTTAACCCCTGTTTGGGGGTGAGTTGTCCTTGAAAATCTTTATCGAGACCAGCGACAATTTGCAGGAGTGTAGTTTTTCCTGATCCATTGGGGCCTTTGATGAGCAGACGATCACCTGCTTTTATTTTAAATTCAAGATTTTCAAAAAACTTCCGTTCGCCCAATTTTTTTTCAATGATTTTAACACCTATTAGTGTCCCCTGTTGGTCTTTGATGATGTCATGCATTTTAACTCGTGGATCGGCAACTGGTTCAGGTGGGGCTTTGACTTCCATGCGCTCAAGCGCTTTTTTTCTTTGGGCTACCGTTGAAGTAAATTTGTACTTGGGGTGGTTGGCATTTTCTTTTAACCAGTCTTGGAGTTCTTTCATTTCGCGTTGGCTGAATTCGAATGCTGCTAATTTTTTTTCATAACGACGGTACCGTTCAAGGAGGAATTCATCGTACTTAACTCCATAGACTTCAATATTTTTGTCACTCGTAATTTCCCAAATTTCGTTGGCAACTGCATTGATAAAATGCCGATCATGCGAAACAAAAGCGAGGGTACCGCTGAAAGCGTTTACAAAACCAATAAGCCATTCAATACTGTCATAATCAAGATGGTTGGTTGGCTCATCCAAGAGAAGTATGGTGGGTTCAAGCATAAGGACTTCTGCGAGGGCGATACGCATGCGTTGACCACCACTTAAATTTTTTAATGGGAGTTGTAGGATTTCTTCGCTCAAGCTTACCTCATCCAATACCATGCCAATTTTGTAGACCATCCAATCTTCTTCAAGTTTGGTTTCCAGGAATTTTTCAACGGTCATTTCTTCGTCACCAAAGTCTGGTTCTTGTTTAAGGTAGCCAATAATTTCTCTTGAAGAGCTTACGGTACCGCTCGTGGGTTCCAGTTCATTGATCAGTAGTTTTAATAGGGTTGATTTTCCGCAACCATTTTTCCCAACGATTGCGACCCTTTTTTTCGCTGCAGAATCGAGTGAAACATTTACATTTTCAAAAAGATGTTCACCGTAGTGATCGTATTTGAGGTTTTGTGTTATAAGCATAGGATTTTTCAAGATGCTTACAAGAGATAATTTATTTTTACCGCAAGAGCAAGGATTATTTTCTTTTTGAGATTTAAATTTTTTGGTACTTAATACCCAAAGGGACCTCCGTATGCTCCTGGAGGTCCCTTTGGTGCTTCAATTTGGCAATCGAATTTATGATTGGGTTGGTGTCACCACTTTCTTTTGAAATGGTTTAATACCGTTTGCTTCAAGTATTGTTTTTACTTTTTCAAAATCTTTCGCTTCATGAGCTGCTTTCAATTCTGCTTTTACTGATTCTGAAAGTTTTTGGAACTGCGCTCGATTTTCTAAACGGTGTTCTCTCCTTGGGGGAAGTTGGATACCGTTCGCTTCGAGAATTGTTTTTACTTTTTCAAAGTCTTTTGCTTCACGTGCTGCTTTCAATTCTGCTTTTACTGTTTCTGAAAGTTTTTGGAATTCCGCACGATTTTCTAATCTTGTTTCCATTCGTGGTGGGAGTTCGATACCATTTTCTTTGAGAATTGTTTGAACTTTCTCAAAATCTTTTGCTTCGCGTGCAGCTTTTAGTTCAGCTTTTACGGTTTCAGAAAGGTTTTCGAATTCTGACGGAAGTTTATTTTTCCTCTCTCCTTTGAATTCACGATGGAGGCCAAATGGCTTGAGAATATCTTTATTTGGAGTAGAATTTTGGGTGTTAAGATCTTGAGCTCCGACAACACCAACGCCGAGTGAAGCAACGGTGAGTATGGTGCTCAGGATTTTTGTTGAATGTTTCATCTTTTATTTATTAAGATTTAAGAAGAAGATTCCATGGCAATCTTCACTGTTCATACAACCTCCTGAAAAAAATTCTTACAAAATTCTTAGGGAATTTGTTGTGTAAATCTAATTTGTGGCTTTAAAACAGGTCTTTTTTGGATTATTTTTTTTCGTAGATTTTCACCAAATATACGTTTTATACGGATATCACGAGCAAGAAAAGTATCGTTTTCTTGGATTTTTCCTACCACCATTACCATTTGACCTGGCTGGAGCATTTGAATTCCTTTTTTATCCGCCAGTTTTTGGTCAAAGTGGATGGTCCAGTTTTTGCTTTTGAGGTCTTCGAGCTCAATTTCAACGCTTGAGTTGATTTGGATAACTCTTCCAGGGAGTAAGCCTTTTTCAGGAATTAAGAATTTATCTTCAAATGATCTTTGCATTTCGGCATAGGGACCAATATTGTCTCGGAGCGATTGTTCGAAAAAGTCGGCCCCCCGATTATGGTTAATGCTCCAGCCCAACAGAATCGATAAACCAATGGATACAAGAACAATTAGTACATGACTATGTTTGTATGCTTGTTCAAAGAGTGAAAAAACTTTGAGTGCCAAAAAGTTCACCACGATAAGCATTGATAACCAAAGAAAAGGAAGCACTTCCAAAAATGGTGGAAGACCTTGATCACCCGAAAAACTCACAAATTCCCAATCAATATTATCAAAATGAAGAAAAACGAGCGCCATGACAAAACCACCGAGTACAACCGTCAAAAGTAATGAAATAATGAGGAAAACATGCCAAAGAATAAACAACCATTTGGGGTATGGTTTAAGATTTTCATCTTTGATTTGTTCGAGGACTTGTTGGCTTATTTTACTCATGGTTCAGCAAATTATGTTGTTTTGCAATTTCTTTAAAGTTCGATTTTGCCCGGCTGATGAGCACTCCTATGGTTCCTAACGGTTTTTTTAAAATATCACTGATTTCGTCGTAACTGTAATCTTCAAGATATTTTAATACCAGGACTTCACGATAATCATCACGAATTTCTTTAAGAATCTCACGGACTTTTGCACTTGTTTCTTTCGCTTTGAGATCAAGCATAATATTTTCTTCACTCGCTAAAATATTCATGAGGGAAAAACTCTGTTCGTCTTCTGCATCAAGACTCACTACTTTTTGTTTCTGTTTGTTTTTTTTCAGATAGTTAATTGCTTCGTTGTGGACAATGCGATAAACCCAACTGGAAAAACTTAAATTTTGACGGAATCCGTTGAGGTTTCGGTAAACCTTAAGAAACGCTTCTTGAAGGATATCCTCAGATGCTTCGCGACTTTGACCTGTAAAATAGATGAGGTACCTGAGAAGCTTTGGTTCGTATCTTTCCATAATGTATTGAAAGTTCTCGCGGTTTTCGAGTGTCTTTTTTACCAAATCAAGATCACTCAAAGGAGGCTGATTTTGTTTCGTGCTGCTGGGAGTGTTCAACAATGATTGATCTTTTTTCGATGGTTTCAAAAGATTTTTCTGAAAACTAAAAACTTTACCGTTCTATTATACAACTGGAATTTATTTTTCTTACAAATTTTTCGTTGACCTCTTTTCTGTTGAATGGAGATAACGACTCTTTTGGCTTTGTTTCAGATAAAAGGAGAGTGAAAATAGGTGAGGATGGTGATCTACTTTTTTTCCTGAAGAAATTTGGACAGGAAGTAAAAAATGTATTTCAAAAGTGGCAAGAATAGAATTGAAGTTTTGGTTTTCTTATTTTTTTGCTATTGTGTTTTTGTTGTTTAAGTCTCGATTATAAGAATTTTTCTTAATTTTTATGAAAAAACTTATTAAAATTTTGGGTTTTACCATCTTGTTGGCAATGTTGAGTTTTTCTGGAATGATCTTGGTTGCTGATGCTCATCCTTTGGTACTCTCTTAAAGGAATTTTTACGTTCAAGTATGAAATTTTCTCGACAGATTCTTGGTGCCTTGTTTCTGGGGGTTATTCTTGTTGGCTGTGGTACCTTTTCCCAAAACTCTCAAATAGAAACGAATGTTTTTCAAACAGATAAACCACTTTTAGCCCAAGCAGGCCTTTTTTCTTCGCAACCTGATGAATTCGAAAAACTCTTAACACAAATCGAAAATAAACCTAATTATCGAGTAGTTGTTTTAGTGAGAAGTGGCGGAGCTGATTCTGCTGAGCTTTATCAAGAACCTTTTCAAGCCCAAAACAACATTTCACTCCTTTCTCCTCAGCTCGAATCAGTTGATGTGATGGAAGCAGGACGGGTCATTACCCAAAATATGCTCGCGAAGGAAGTCAATGAAACTGATTTGAACCGATTCTTCACTCCTGACCAAAAACTGCTCCTCAAGGAGAATTTTCCTACTGCGCATTTAATTTTTCTTTCTGTTCCCGCTGGGTTGCCAAATTCTCAACTTGAACAGATTGCTTTAAGTCTTAAGATTCACTTACCTGAGGAAAGTCTGGTCTTAGGTGAATTCCATTTACGATCTTTTGCCTATGCTGACCTTGCCGAGTATTTACGGGAGTTTACATCCATAGTTCTCAAGAGCTTTGACGAAAAGAGGTTCCAGAACTTACCAACCGATCATCTTGAGCCACTTTTATTGGCAACTCATTTTGCTAAATTTCGCGAGAGTACCTTAGGTGAAGTGGTGGATTCTGCCGATGTTCAGGTTATTTATAAGCCCGGGGTAGCGGTTTCAGACTCAACGGTTTTCCTTACTTCATTTGGGGATATTATGTTGGGAAGACATGTAAGAACGCTGATGAATGCGAACGGATTGGACTATCCTTTTGTTACCATGGATACCAATGTGCTTGCTTCAAATGATCTGCTCTTAGGGAATCTTGAGGGCCCGATTGCAAGAAATGCCATTAAAACGAGTAAGACGATTGCATTTCGATTTATGCCAGATGTGGTTCCGCTCTTAAAAAAGTATCATTTTGATCTTTTGAGTCTCGCCAACAATCACAGCTTTGATATGGGACGTAACGGTTTTTATGACTCCTTTGATCTTCTCCGTGAAGGCGGCATTCTTCCTTTTGGTAATCCTGAAGGTATAACGGGTGAAAGTGTTGCCAAAATAGAGATCCGTGGAAGAAAGTTAGCATTTTTGGGGATGGAAGAGGTTATTTATAAAATTGATACTGAAAAAGCGATTCAAACAGTGAAAGATATTACAAGTGAAGGATACGGAGTTATTCCGGTCATTCACTGGGGCATTGAGTATAAGCATCAACCCAATGCGCGTCAGGAAGATCTCGCACACCAGCTTATTGATGCGGGAGCTATTGCTCTTATTGGACATCACCCCCATGTGGTTCAAAGTGTTGAGACCTACAAGGATCGACCAATTTTTTATTCGTTGGGTAATGCAGTGTTTGATCAGTATTTTTCTGCAGACACCCAGGTAGGATTAGGAATCGGATTGATAATTTCAGATGAAAAAGTAACGTCTTATTTTTTCCCAATTCAGATTCGAAAAAGTCAGATGGTCCTGATGAATGAGGACGAACGAAAAAGTTTTCTCGAAAAACTGGCGAGTTATTCGCTTGATTCTTGATTTTTTATCATCTCAGGAAACGCATCTTCAATAAACTGGAGAATTCTGCTTGGTATGCTTGGTTCCGGAATGAATTTTTCCGGTTGATTTTCAGGTAGTGATTCGAGTGTTGCTACTGTTTCTGAGCGAATGGTTTGAGTTTTTATTTCAGCTTCACTCGCAAAGTGAACGGATGGAAGTTTTCCCTGGAGTTGATCGCCAGAATTGATAAGTGTTGAAATAATAGCAATGCTCAATATTCCAAGTGCAAAACCGAAGAGTGAAGCGAAATATATTTTTTTATTGAGTACGAGCACGATAATAAGTGTTTAATTTTTGCGCTGGCTTGAGGGTTTGTGAGTTGTCATAAACTTTAGGAGTCGCTTGCAATGTGGCCTTTTGCTCATCGTATTTATACTCTTGATTCGTTCTTTCGAAGGTATTCGTTGGCATTTGTTTCATTTCTTGGTTGTTTTTTTCCATTATTTTCATATTATTCCGATTCATTGTTGCTTCAAGACCGGTATTTACTCGATCGTTTTTTGCTTCAAACCCGGTTTTTTCCCGGTCGTTTTTTTTTTTTTTTTTCGTAATTTACCGGTGATTTTTTTTTTTTTTTTTAGTATTTTAAAGGGTTTTTTTTAAGCAGTTGTTTAGCGGTAATTCTTTATGTTCCGTATTTTCCCGGTCATTTTTTTCTTTATATTCCGTATTTTCACGGTTTTTGATTCCGCTGAGGTTTCCCTGAAATTGTTCAGAGTTTCCCGAATTGAATGCATAGACAATAACACCCACAAGCACAACACCGATTGCCAGTGCGATTATTGGAGCATTCTTCTTAAATTTTTCTGTATTCATATTTTTTTTGTTAAAGCCTTCTTATTATTTTACAATAAAACTTAATACAGGTCAATATTTGAACTTTTTCGGTCCGCTTCCAGTCTTGTTTGGACCACATTTTTCAATTAGTATGACGTCATGAAAATATTTCGAAGTTTTTTCGACCACATTTATCGAGGCTGGATCAAGATTGGTGATATTCTTGGGCTTATTACCTCCACTCTTCTCCTGAGTTTCGTCTATTGGATTATCATTGGAGTTTTGGCATTTTTGGCTTTTGTTTTGCGCCGTGACTTTTTAAACCTGAGAACCAAGAAAAAATCTTATTGGCGGGATGCAAAAAAAGAAAATATTGACCACCTTGATGGTTTAAAATTGCCGTTTTAGTTTCCTATCGACTTGTATGTATATTTTGGGTATTTCTTGTTTTTATCATGACGCTGCTGCTGCACTCCTCAAAGATGGAAAACTTATTGCTGCCGCGGAAGAGGAACGATTTACACGAAAAAAACATGATAATGATTTTCCCAAACATGCCGTGGAGTTTTGTTTGAAGCGTGCCGGGATTACTATCAAAGATGTTGAAGCAGTGGTGTTTTATGAAAAACCGTTTGTTAAGTTTGAGCGCATCCTTTACAACACCATCGCCACTTTTCCTCATTCATTTTGGTGGTTTGTGAAAGCAATTCCAAGTTGGCTCAATAAAAAACTGTGGTTTTCACATTTTGTAAAAAAGGAACTGGGGTACAAAGGGGAGGTATATTATGGCGATCACCATATGAGTCATGCCTCAAGCAGCTTTTTCTCCTCTTCTTTTTCAGAGTCGGCATATTTGACAGCAGATGGGGTTGGAGAATGGACGACGAGTTCCCTTGGTTATGTCAAAGATGGTGAAATGAAGGTTCTAAAAGAGATGCATTATCCTCACTCACTCGGGTTGATCTATAGTACTTTTACGGCATTTTTGAACTTTGCGGTGAACAGTGGTGAGTATAAATTGATGGGTCTCGCTTCGTATGGAAAACCTATTTATAAAGATCTTATTTATCAACATCTTTTAGAGGTCAATGATGATGGGAGTTTTAAGCTCAATCTCAAGTATTTTGGGTTTCAGCATTCGTTTAAAAGTTATAATAAGCGTTTTGAGGAACTTTTTGGAGCGGTTGTTCCACCGGAAAAGGAATATACTCAAAAAGCAGCAGATGTGGCGGCGAGTATTCAAAAGGTTACTGAAGAAATTCTTTTGAAGCAGGTGAATTATCTTTACACTCTTTATCCGAGTGAAAATCTCTGTATGGCAGGAGGAGTGGCATTAAATTGTGTGGCAAATGCTGAACTTCTTAAACATGGACCTTATAAAAATATTTTTATTCAACCCGCAGCAGGTGATGGTGGAGGAGCGGTTGGAGCTGCGTATTACTTATGGAATCGAATACAGGCCGAAAAGGGTGGTTCTGAGCAAAAGGATTATGTGGCTGAAGACCCTTGGGTGAATGCTTATTATGGTTCCGATGGAAGAGAGTATCAGGGGCAAGATATTCAGACTTTTTTGGAAAAAGAGCATATTCCTTATAAGACATATACGAATAAGCATGAACTTGCTCAGCAAACGGCCCTTTTGGTTGCAAACAATAAAGTGGTGGGATGGTTTCAGGGAAGACAAGAATTTGGTCCGCGTGCGCTTGGGCATCGGAGTATTTTAGGGAATCCGGCTTGCAAAGATATGCAGGAAATTTTGAATGTGAAAATTAAGCATCGTGAAAAATTTCGACCATTTGCTCCATCCGTACTCCATGATTCGGCGAATAAATATTTTGAAATGAATGGATTGGAGAGTCCATTCATGCTCTTTATCGCACCGGTTCGACCTGAATATAAGGAAAAACTTCCTGCTATTACTCATGTGGATGGATCGGCACGACTCCAAACGGTTACCAAAGATGCTGAACCGCTTTATTATGATCTCATCCAGGAAGTGGGTAAACTTACCGGTATTGATGTCATCATTAACACTTCTTTCAATATACGTGGCGAACCAATTGTTCGTACTCCGAAGGAAGCTTTTCAATGTTTTGCATCCACGGATATGGATGTACTCGTTTTGGAAAATTTTATCATCAAAAAAGAGGATCTTGATATGAGTAAAATTGTAAAAGTTGATCCGAAAAAAATTAAAGAAAAAGGTGCGGAAATTCTCTAGTTGTGCTGGTTGACCATGAAAAAAATCTTAAAAATCATTGGCATTAATCTCCTGGTTTTTGTGTGCTTGGTTTTGTTGTGCCTGGGTGGTTATGAGATCTATTTAAGAGTGCAAATGAATGCGAATGACCAGGTAAAAACTGTTGTTGATAAGCCAATTTATCTCAATGACCCCCATCTGGGTTGGTATCATAAATCAAATATAACCTTTGATTATAATGGCGGAGAATCGTTTTTGAATCGGTTTGGCCATCGGGATGAGGAGATTACCGCTTTGCTTCGGAATCAAAACAAAGTGTTAATGTTGGGTGACTCTTTTACTTTCGGGATGAATGTAGCCCAGGATCAAACCATGACGGCTGATCTACAGAAAAAAGTTGATGGAAAACGGTGGGATTTCATGAATGCAGGGGTTATTGGTTACAGTATTCGGCAGGAGCTTATTTATTTACGAGAACATTTTGATGAGATACAACCTAAAGTTGTCATTTTGAATGTTTTTGTTGGAAATGATCTGACAGAACAGCGTCGAACAGATGTTACGCGGGATGCCAATGATTTTCCGGTTTCAATCTATGATAAAGAGGTATTTGTTCTTGATCCCGGTTATTTGGCTTCACGTACTACCCTACCGCTTCAAAGCTTAGCACTCGCAGATATTATGAAACGATGGAAAGATTTGGCGATGAGTCGGAATGCTTATCCAGGTTATATTTGGGCAGTTTTTCTTGATAAAGATCATCCATCATATCCAAGCGATATTGATTGGTTATGGCAAGAATATGAAGGTGATCTCATACGTATGAAGAAGTTACTCGATGAAAAAGGTGCTCAACTCCTTGTGGTTATTATTCCTATGGATGTTCAGGTGGATCGTAAATATTGGGATAAATATCCAACAAAAGTTTTTGGTGAAAAAGAGTTTTCTCTTGATCTTCCTCAGAAAAAATTCCGGGAGATATGCGAACGAAATAGTCTCACCTGCTTAGATTTATTGCCAATTTTTCGGGAACATAGGCAAGATGAACTTTATTTTGCTGAAATTGACCCCCATTTTGACGTAGCTGGAAACCGGTTGGCAGCGGAAAGTATTTTTGATAAGCTCAAACCGCTCCTTACATCTTTAGAGTAAAAGATCATGGCCAGACTCAAAAATATTCAGTATCTCTTTCGTTTTCTTATGAATCGAAAACGGCTGTGGCTTTTTCCTATTTTGATTGTTCTTATGCTTCTTGGGGCACTCATGATTTTTACGCATGGGACAGTTTTGGCTCCTTTTGTGTATACCCTTTTCTAGTTATTCTCTTCGGAGATGTTCCTGGTAAGCGTTTTGTTCATAAAAAATTTGACAAAACTAAAATATGGTATAATTATTAGACTCTCTTAATATGTTATATGTCTGAACATAGAGTTTTCGCTGATTTTGAAAATGAACTGCTTCAAAATATTGATGCATTACTCAGACCTACCATGCTTGACAAGCGATGTGCATCCACTTACCTTCGAGAGGTGGGGACGGCGCTCCATCGTCTTGTGGGTGAAAATAATCGAGACCAGATTACCAAACAACGTGAAAGAATTTTACGTGTTCTTCAGTCAACTCTTCAAAGTTTACCACCTGAAAATCCACGTCGTGAAAAACTTGAAAAAATTCGTGAGGTGATACTTCAAATTTCTGATCGAAAAAGAGCAATCGAAATTCTTCAGTCTGTCAGGGCAAAAATTATACAAGCAACTGTTGAACCGATAAAACCTCAGGTTCCCTTTTCAACAATTCTTCAAGTTAAACTGGCAAATGTTTTAGAGGGAAATAACCTTTTGGACCTTATCCATTTGGTGATAAAAGGTGATCATGGTGATGTTCTTGATTTTTGTTTTCAACTCGATGAATCTTTGCATGCTGAGGTTTTTTCAGCTCTCCATGAGCTGTATCCAGGCGTCGTGGAGTATTTACGGGCGCTTGAGGGCTCATTAACACCTCAGTATAATTTAAAAACAGGTTAGACTTTTTTTTGAATACAAAAAAATCTCCTGTTTGAGAAATTCAGGAGATTTTTTCCTCGTTATTTTTTCTTGGGATTTGGTTTAAACTTGGTAAGTGCTTTCATCACGAGGTTGTTGTCACCTCTTTTGATTCCGCGTTCGTGGGTATCAATACAATAGGTCAATCCACCACGGACATCGGAGCCCATTGGATATTTTGCTCTCCCTGCTTCGTCAATACCCCCAAGTTTCTCACGTGCAATTTGAAAAAATTTATCTGCTGCATCTGCAGGGTTGTCGGTAGGAAGGCTTGTAGATTTCATTTCTTCAAGAACTTCTTGGTAAAAACGGTAGAGTGGTTGATTCGAGTGAGCGGCTGCATCACGGACAATATTGTTGTAGCCCTCGTTTCCTTTAAGTTCCAGATTGTAATCTTGAATTGAGGCAGGTGCTGATTTGGCAACCGTGGAATCGATAGCGTCAAAGAGGTTGCGATCGTCACTCTCGGGCATGTGTTTTTTGAGGGTATCTTCATCGGCAATTTTTCCGGATGATACATCTTTTTGAAATTTTTCTGCAGTTTTCAGACGATTTGCAAAATAATCTTTATTCACCTGGGCGAGTCCACGATGTCCGGGCTTTGGAGCAACCTGAGAGGCCTTAAGGAAGGCAACATAGGCATTAAATCTTTTTTGGAACTCAGTATCGTTTTCCTTGTACTCGGCAATAGCGTTTGCTGCAAAACGGTCCATTCCGTCTGAAAGATCAGTTTGACCACGATTTTTAAAAGTATTCCGGAATCTGATGAATTTTTTTGACTGAGCATTTACTCCAACCAGATTGGATGTCATTTCAGGTTCGGCAGGAGGTGTCTGTTGAGCAGCAGATGGGGTTATCTTCTCGTTATTCATTTCACTCATGGGCGTCGAAGCTGTGTTTGTTCGAGCGGAGGCAAATTCGATCATACGAGCACCAATACCATTGTTTCGGCTTAAGATTCCCGAAATGATAAGCATTGTTGCAAGGCCAACGGTCGCAATCACCTCTCTTCGTTTGCGCTCAAGTATTGATGTCTGAGGACGGACTGTTGGTTGATCTTTGTCCTCTTGTTGGTCTTTTTTCTCAGTTTTAACTGGCACTCGATAGTCAACCGGATGTTCAAGATACTCAAGATTTACTTTTGAAACGGTTAATGGTGATGGACCTGGACTTGATGGAATATACGATCCGTCTTTTATTTCGTACCTCACTTCTTTTTTTGTAAGGTTTCCCACTGTCATGGAGGGATTTGATATTGTGGGGGTTGAAAATCTCCCCAATGCAAGGTTGATGGCATTGGTTACTTCTCCGTTTATAACCACAGGCGAGCTTGTAAGTTTACCTCGTCTGTAGGGGATACTGATTGATGTACTTGCCGATGGCAATGGCTCATCAACTGGTTTATCCATAACCATGCGAAGTTTTTCTCCTGACTCTTCAACAACTTGAGATTGAGTGTCTTGAGCTGCTTCGATTCCACTAGGAATTGCCATTTGAAGTCCCGACAATGCGACTGTATATTCGTCGTGTGTTTCGTTCAATACATCTGTGGTGTCCGAATCCGATCCTGGTGTGCCAGCCTGACTCAGATCTGTCGCGAGTATGGGCCGTGAAGCAGGAATTCCCCGGAGGGTATCACGCGTTTTGCCTTTTTCGATGAACTCATCCCGCATTTTTCTGGCAAAATCAGGATCTTTAAACGTTAATCCTGGGAAACTTTCACGGAGGAGTTGTGTTAAATATTGTTGCGAAGAGATATTCTCAGTTTCTGTAAAACGATCATAAATACGTTTGATGGCTTGGCTAAATTTAATACCAAATGTTGCAAGCGCTTCATGGTCATTACCTCTCCTTATACGATGCATGTGGCATGCATGTTTTATACTTTCAAAAAAACTCCGGAGCTGAATGTGAAGATGCGTTTGTTTTTGTTGGGTTTGGTTCGATTCATATTCAATCATTTCGACTCTGAGTTTTTCCCAAGCTGGCGCTACTGGTGCCATATCACTATAGAGCGCTTCGATATGGAAAAACTCGTGCGCATCGGTAATGTGAGAAACTTGAGGTAAACTTGAACTGACTGAGTTTGATAATGCCATAGTATTTGGATAGATCGGCTACCGTTTTATCATATTATTCGTAAAAGTCAACATCTTGTCCTTTTACTGCTAATGATGTTAACTCTTCTCTTGAGTAAATATTACACTCATTATGATTACAATATTTGTTACTGGGGGGACATTTGATAAGGAGTATGATGAGATTTCCGGAAAACTTTTCTTTAAAGATACCCATGTTTCTGAAATGCTTGAGCTTGGTCGATGTAAAATCCCGATGGAAATTACACCGCTTATGCTTAAGGACAGTCTTGATATGAGCGCAGAAGATCGTGAGGTTATTTTAAGAGCATGTGAAAAGAGTGAAAGCGAACAAATTCTCATTACCCACGGGACTGATACGATGGTCCAAAGCGCTCAACTTCTGGGGAAACATATTAAAAATAAGACTGTCGTATTTACCGGAGCAATGGTGCCATACAAATTTGGCAGCTCTGATGGGATGTTTAATTTAGGCAGCGCACTCGCACTTGTTCAGACCTTGCAACCTGGGGTTTATATCGCCATGAATGGTCGAATTTTTCCCTGGGATAATGTGCAAAAAAATCGGGAGCGTGGTGAATTTGAAGAGATTTATTAAAAGTTGATTCATGTACGAACGCGGCTTTTTTATTCAGGAATGCGTTTCCAATAATGCTTTCAGTTTTCAGGAGCGTGGTGGTGAAAATCAAGCAAAGGTTTACGTTCCTAAACTTATTTCAGGTTCGATCGATGATGTTCAATTAGGAAATGAGGTGGTTTTTGCAGACTCGGATGATAATGGTGAACTCAAGCTCCACGGTGGACTTTCAACATTTGTCCGGTTTGAGTTTCAAGGGGTTCCAGTTTATGTTTTTGACAATCATAATCATGCATTGGCGTTTTGGTGCCAGGAACTTTGGAAGGGTAATTTAGCGATGGGCGCAACGCTTGTTCATGTGGATCAGCATAAAGACACCCGTGTTCCAACTTCGTTTCTTACCGCCAAAGAAATCTTGGATGAAACAAAAGTGTTTGAATACACGAATTCTGTTTTAAATGTGGGCAATTTTATTCCAGCGGCGTGGGAAAGTGGTCTTGTAAAAGATACTCTTTTTATTGATTCTGCGAGCTCTATTGAAACGTTTTATGCAGAAAACACCATTAAAAAGTTTCAAGAAAAAAAATCCCTTATCCTCGATATTGATTTAGATTTTTTTGCGCCGGAACTGGATTACATTGGGAATGAAGATAAATTAAGAGTTCTGCGAGATCTTTTGCCGCTCGCTTCCGTGGTGACCGTGGCGAGTTCGCCATTTTTTATTGAACAGGAGTTGGCAATTCAATGGCTTCATAAGATTTTTTCATCATGAATTTGAACATTTTTGATGTCATTGTGGGGGCATTTTATCTGCTAACGGCAGGCATCTTTGGCTGGATGATTTTTAATAAAAAAAAGGTGGATGGGGCTTGGTTGAGCGTCTTGAGTGTAGGTCTTACCATTATCGTTATTGACTTGGTAATTATGGGCATTGGATTTGACCCCTATGCCCTTAAAATTCGTAAGGTGTATGACGAAGAAATGGGGGTTAAAAACCTTCCAGGGTTAGCCATGCAAGTTCAATTTGATGCAGCGAAAAACGGTGATCTTCTGGATGTTTATGGGATTGATCCTCAAAGTTTGCCGACTTTGCCAACTCAAGAAACTTATGATTTTCCTTATCAAATCGATCAGAATGGCTTTCGAAATCGTTTGGGCATGGATCTGAAACAGGTAAAAATCGTGAGCGTTGGAGATTCCTATACGATTGCTTCAAGCCTACCGCAGGAGTTGGCGTGGCCAGCACTTGTAGCAAAGAGCATGAGCGTGCCAGGATATAATGCCGCTGTCAATCAGATTGGCCCCGAGAATTATTTAAAAATATTAAAATTTTTGGCACCAAAACTTACGCCCAAAACGACTGTCCTCATTGCTTTTTTTGAAGGGAATGACTTGGGAAGTCTTTCGTTTGAAGTTGAGAATCGCACCAAAAAGAATCTTGCAACATTTCTGCAGTACTTTTATGAACAACTCATGTCACCAAAAAAAGTACGAATATCGCTTTCTCTTCCTGAGTTTTCAATTCATGGTCAAAAGTATCCGCTCCTCTTTTTAAAGCCTTATGTGGATGGACTTTTACGTACTTCTGAAGATATCCAACATGACAAAAATCTTCTTGCCCTTGAAGAGATTTTCTCACTGATGAGTGAAGTGTGCACACAATATGATCTGAACTGTACGCTCGTTTATTTCCCAGAAAAATTTCATGTCTATTACCCCTTACTTGGAAGTCAGTTTGGTTATGGAAAATATTTTGAAACTTTATTGCCCGGAACACCTGTTGATGATCTTGACCCTCAAACGATGGAAGCAAACATTGGTAATCTGGAAACAGTTGTACGGTCTTTAGCTGAAAAAAGCGGACTAAAATTTATTTCGCTCACCTCGGCGCTTCAAAAAGAAGCAAAGGATTTTCTCCTTTTCTTCCCCTATGATACGCATCTCAACGGGCTTGGGAATGAGATTTCCGCTCAAGAGATCGTGAAACAGTTAGGGCAGTAAATCCAAAAAAACTTCAACGGAAAGATCGAGGGGTATCATTTTAGTTTTTTTCCTGCAAAGTTCCAGGCCATTTCAAAAATAGCCCGGTTGGTTTTACTCACTTCTCTGCTCTCAATGATGACACCAAAAACTTCTTCGGCAAATGTGATGGTGGCAATTTTGTGGTCGTAGATCATAATCTCGTTATTGAAGTCGAGTTTTCTTTTATTAATGAGTCGAATTTCACGATAAAAATTTTGGTCTTCGTTTTGAACTCGACGACCGTAATCATCGTCTGGTGCGATTCCC
The DNA here is from genome assembly GCA_964624115.1 of uncultured Candidatus Peribacteria bacterium. GTDB lineage: Bacteria > Patescibacteriota > Gracilibacteria > UBA1369 > UBA1369 > CAZUXI01. The sequence goes on along the minus strand of CAZUXI010000003.1, from coordinate 147,759 downwards.
CGAAGCCAGATTTTATTTTTTGCACGTTTTTTTACATACTCTTCGTCGTATTCTGGCCAGTAGGTTCGAACTTCGCGTGAGTTGGCATAGTTGAGGATATCGGTTTTAGCTTGAAGAGAATCGGCATAGATGGCTTTCACATTTTCGATTCCTTCAAAATAGCTCACTTGTGGGCGTTGGCCGATTTTATTCTGGAGACCCATGAGTTCGGGAATGATTTTTTCGAGATCGTGAACTTTCGTTTTTTCCTGAGAAAACCACAGTTTCGGATTGATAGGGGTAAAGAAATCGCCACTCTTTTTGGTGAGTTTGGTCACCAAACCTCTTTCGATCATTTTTTCCATAATGTAATAGAGCGAGGCACGATTTAGCTTCGTAGCGCGTGAAAGTTTAAGAATACTTGCTTCACCAAGTTCTAAAAGGGCCAGGTAAATATTTGCTTCTTTTTCGGTGAGTCCGGTATTTACCAGAACATGGTGGAGTTTTTTCTTCAAGTGTTTTTTGATGTAAAATTTTTCAACATTTATTGTAAGGGAAATATTTTTTTAAGCAAGGTGGCCTCTTCATTTTGATGAGTTTAAATTTTCAACACCCCAAAATAATCAAATATTTTGGCCTTGATGAGCCAACCATTCTTCATATAATTGCCGCATTATTCTTTACTTTTTCATCTATGGATTTTTATAAAAGTCCGCGTCTCAAAACTTCAGAAACTTTTACCGAGTTTAGTTATGAAGAGTTGGAAGAGAAAAATTTGGAACTGAAAGCAATGCGTGCCAATGGAAAAAGCAACGAAGATTTTCAGGCCTATGTTCTCAATGTTCTCAAAACTTCCAGTGGTATTAAAGCAGTTACGGTTTGTTTTACTGACTTGGAAGGAAAACTTCAACTTTTGGATTACAACAAAAAGTTTTTGATGGACTCATTTGATAACCTCACTTTCGATGGTTCTTCCATTCGAGGATTTACCCCTCAGAACCAGTCAGATCTTAGGTTAAAACTTGATTGGTCGAGTTTCCGTTATTTACCTGGTGATATTTTTGGGAGTGGAAAGGTTTTAATGTTTTCATTTATTTATGATCAACAGGGGAAACCTTATGGGAGTGATTATCGGGGACTTCTTCATCAGTTAAAAACTGATCTTATGGAGAAACAGGGACTTCTCGTGAATGTTGCACCAGAAATTGAGGGTTTTTTAGTTGATGGAGAGAATGCTGAACAAAATTATGATGAACTCGAGGGGTTTGATCTGGTTTCAGAGGGGGGATATTTTAATGTTCTTCCGCTCGATCCACTCCGTCAGTTTATTGACTTTTTAGCTGAAGCTATTCGTGCGATGGGCTTTGAAAATGAAAAGGATCATCCTGAGGTCGCACCGTCACAATTTGAAATTAACTATAAATACACTGATATTCTTCAGGCGGTTGATCAGATCATGCTCTATAAAATTACTGCACGTCAGATTGCAAAAATGATGGGAATGACAGCTTCTTTCCTACCAAAACCTTTTGCCGGCATCAATGGAAGTGGAATGCATACCAACATTTCGCTCAATCGCGAAGGGAAAAATCTTTTCTTTGATGGAAGTGATCAATATGGGCTTTCAAAAGATGCTTACCACTTTATTACGGGCATTTTGGCTCATGGTCATGATTTATGTTTAACACTTAACTCCAGTGTTAATGCTTATCGTCGTTTAGACCCGCATTTTGAAGCGCCAAATGAGATTAAGTTCTCTTCGACCGATCGTGGTTCGATGATTCGTATACCCCTTGCCAATGAACGCTCAGCACGTATTGAGGTACGGACTGTTGCACCTGATGCAAATCCTTATTTAGCTTATTATCTTTTGCTCAAAGCGGGACTCAAAGGGATGATGGCAGAAGGGGAAACACTAAAAACCTATGAAACACTCTACGATATGCCGGTCAAAAAGCTCCCTGGAACAATTTATGAGGCAATAGAGATGTTTAAAAATAGCACTTTTATTCATGATGTGATGGGCGAGGAAAATCGGATGAAGTATCTTGAACTTAAATCAAATGCTGCCAAACGAAGTCCAGAGGCCCTTGGAACACGTGTAAAAAATGGAGAGGTTATTTATCACCATGAAGTTTATAACCAAGTGATTTGGAATAACTTTTAGTTTCAATGAATGTAAAAAAACCGCCTCATGATGAGGCGGTTTTTTCTTTTTCTTGAAAGAAAAATTAGATCAAAGATACTTTCGTAGCTTTTGGACCTTTTGGTGATTCTTCAACTTCGAAGCTCACGCGTTGACCACGTTGAAGTTGATCCCATTCGATCCCACCGAGGAGATCTGATTTGTGAAAGAAGTAATCTTTACTTCCATCGTCTGGGCTGATAAAACCGAATGCTTTTTCATTCAGGTTTTTAATTGTACCTTCCATCATAAAATGAATGGTTAATAATATACGCTGCACAGCTACTATGGTTTATTGTTTGCAGGTTTGTTATTAACCTCAACTCTACAACTCACACTATGACTATGGCAGACTAACTTAAGTTTCTGCCAGGTTTGAGAAAAAGTCAAGAACTTCGTTTTAGACTTTTACCTTCTTCCAGTGACCTTTTTTGAAATAGTAGATGGCCAAGAGAGTCATGAAAGTTTGGGCGATTGGTATCGCGATGAACGAGCCCGTGGCTTTGAGGTTAAGACCGAGAGCGAGGAAGTATGCCAGTGGTATTTGTACTAACCAGAAAGATACTACGTTAATAATCGTGGGGATTTTGGTATCTCCGGCACCATTAAATGCAGAAGTCATAACCATGCCAACACCGTAAAAAATAAAGGCCGTTCCCATAATTCTTAGGGCTTGAACGCCATAATTGAGAACTTCTCTTTCTTGCGTAAAGATTTGGATGATTTGTTGTGGAAAAACGACAAAAAGTACCATGACAAAGCTCATAAAAATGGCATTATACTTGGCTGCAATTCGGACACTTTTTTCAGCACGATCAGGGTGCTTTGCACCCAGATTTTGGCCTACAAGAGTCGCGGCGGCGTTACTCAACCCCCAGGCAGGCAAAATAAAGAAAACAAAGTTACGGATGGCGATTTGGTAACCTGCAGAAGCATCAGTACCACCTGTCTCAGCAACGAGACGGGCTAAGATAATCCAACTCCCACTCATGATGATGAACTGAATGGTCGCTGGCCAGCCAATTTTGAAGAGTGATTTCAAAATCTCATGATCGAATCTGAAGTAGTTTTTTTTCAGTTTTACGATGCCACTCCCCTTCATGAGATGGTAGCATTGATACAATACCCCGGTACTTCGGCCAATCACGGTTGCAATTGCGGCACCTTTTAAACCAAAAAAGTGGATAAAGATGGGACATAAAACGATGTTAATAATGCTTGCAATCCAAAGGCTTTTCATAGCCATTGCTGCATCACCTGCTCCCCGAAAAATTCCATTGATAAGAAATAAAAGCGTTATCACAAGACTACTTCCCAACATAATTCGGGTGAATATGGTTCCTTCTGCAACCACTTCAGTACTTGCTCCCATGAAGGCTAAAATTTTATCGGCAAAGATGACACCAAAAACACTTGTAAAAACAGCAACTATTATGGCGATAACCAGTGCTTGGGCACCGGCATGGGATGCTGCTTCTGGATTTTTTTCTCCAATTCTTCGGGCAACGATTGCGGTGGCAGCTGTACTGAGCCCAATGGCAACTGAATAAACAATCGTAATGACGGATTCCGTTAAACCTACAGTTGCGATGGCATTTGGACCGAGTTTTCCAACAAAAAAGATATCAACCACTGCGAAGACACTTTCTAAGCTGAGTTCAAGAATCATCGGGATCGCAAGGAGAAATACTGCGCGGCCGATATTTCCCTGAGTAAAGTCTTGGTGCTCACTCTTCAGCGATTGTTTGATTATACTGAAAAGATTTTTTATAGGGTTCTTACGTGTTAAATAAGTATTCATTCTGGTTTCAACGGAAAATATTCTGATAATTTTTACGCTACAGTTACATAAAAATCAACTCTTACTTTGAGGTTTGCCCATTTTTTCTGTGTGAATACGCGGTTGATTTCTACCTGCTCATAAATGCTGGTTAAGGATTTCTCGTACACTTTATTGATTCTTTTCTGCCATTTGTGCTACAAAGCGGATGGTTATTTTAATTATCTTGATGTATGTCAAATACTGAACCTTCTCTGGATTCATTAAAAAAAGCGGTGGAAAATGAACTCCTGCATGACGATGCAGAAAAGCTTACGCTTGGGCAGAAGATTGCCGATATGATTACGGATAATATTGGTTCTTGGAAATTCATTTTGATCCAGACAGGTATCGTTTTGGTTTGGATGATTGCGAACTTATCTGCTCTCATTTACCAGTGGGATCCGTATCCGTTTACTTTTTTGAACTTGGTGTTTTCAACTCAAGCGGCTTATGCGGCTCCAATCATTATGATGTCGCAAAATCGACAGAGTGAAAAAGATCGAAAAATCGCTCGTTATGATTTACAAAGTGAGCTTCGGTCAACCGAAGAGCTCCAAAAAGTACAGGAAAGAATTCTTCAAATGGAGAAAAGATTTTTGGCTCAGCTGGAGGAACAAGAAGAACTTTTGAAAAATCAAAGGTTTGCTCAAGGTCTGGATGCGAAAAATAATGAGGAAAAAACTGGAGTTATTCAACCGGCCGAGGTGAGAGCGTAATAGGTGAACCACATGAAAAAAATTCGTCCCATTTTGCTCTCTACTTTAGCCATTTTTTTGGGTATTGGTCTTTTTTTGAGTTATTGTCAGCATGAGGTATTTTCGGTGAGTTCTGGAGACATTTTTCAGTACAACGAATTGGATCAGGTTTCTCCTTCGCAGGTGGCTTTAGTTTTGGGGGCAAAAGTGTATGCAGATGGACGATTAAGCCTGATGCTTACGGATCGGGTGGATACGGCTTTTGAGCTTTATGCTCACGGGAAAGTGCAGCGAATTTTGGTGAGTGGTGATCATGGAAAAACAACTTATGATGAGGTCAATTCGATGAAAAATTATCTTTTGACTAAGGGGGTTAAACCTGAAGATCTTTTTTTAGATCATGCAGGATTTGATACGTATGACAGTGTTTACCGGGCAAAAGAGCTGTTTTTAGCAGATTCTGTAACAGTTGTGACACAGTGTTTTCATGTTTATCGTGCGGTTTATATTGGGAAATCGTTGGGGATGAAAATTCAGGGGGTTTGTGCTGATAAGCGTGAGTATGCCGGAATGGTTTGGAACGAGTTACGAGAAGTTCTAGCACGTAGCAAGGCATGGGTGGATGTTCATACTGGGGCAAAACCGAAATTTTTGGGTGAGCCGATTCCACTTTCGGGTGATAGTCATAAGAGTTGGGATTGATCTTTTATGTTTTTTTATGAAAGGTTTACCGGAAGTTATTTCTCCTTATCTGAAGTCACTCATTGAACGCACAGGTGGTGCTCAAGGACCAATTGGTTTGCAGTTTTTGGGGAATGATCTGGAGACAGAAAACAACGGTTCCGTTGACCCTTTTCGGGAAGATGAGTTTGAGGTTGCACCTGGATTGGTTTATAAATACCGAGGAAAGTTAAAGGCTGATGGTACTGTAGATTTTTATGGCCGAGCGCTTTGGACTGTTACCCGCTATTGTGCTTCATATTGCCGGTTTTGTTTCCGTGGACGGGAGGTAGGAGTGGCGAGTACCATTGTGGTGAATGATAAAACGGCATTGGGGCGGAAAGGGATGCTTACACCTCGTGATATCGATGAGGTTTTTGCTTTTATTCGTCAACACCAAGAACTTAACGAAGTTATTCTTTCGGGTGGTGATCCTTTTACTTTACCCAGTGAGCTTTTTGCTCATATTATTCAAGGATTAGCACGCCTCCAGACTGATGGGCATCTGGACATTGTTCGGATTGGGACCCGATTACCGATTCAGAACCCTCTGCAGATTGATGATTCGCGCATTGATTTGCTCTGTGAACTTCGGAATCCTTATGTTATGCTCCATGTGAATCATCCGTCGGAACTTACGGATGATTCTTTTGACGTTCTTTATCGGATGCGGAAAAATGCCTTGGCAACGGTATTAAGTCATACGGTTCTTTTGAAGGGTGTGAACGATTCGGTGGTGGTTCTTCAGGAGTTGTTTGAAAAGCTCACCAAAGAGGGGATACGACCGTATTATTTGTTTCAAAATGATCCGGTGTATTGGGCGAAACGGTTTACGGTTCCATTTGAGGAAGCGGTAGCCATTTGGAAACAGTTGAGACCAAGGCTTTCAGGAATAGCTTCTACCGTCAAATTTACCATTGAAAGTGAAGGGAGTTTTGGAAAAATACCGGTTCCGGAAGGGAATTTTTGGGAGGTGGATACTGGAAAATACCAGGATTTTAAAGGCGAGGTATTTGAGACTTGAAGGTTATTCTTCAGATTTTTTTCCGTATCTCGTAAGGTGTGCTGCCACGGACGGGCGTTTGAAGTTGATATAAACACCGAGGAGCATGATGAAGGTACCGATGGTTTGTTGAATGGTGATTTGTTCTGAAGCGGTGATGACAAGAAACAAGAGACTGAAGAGCGGAAAGGTCATCGTGAGAAGGAAGGCTTTCGTGATGTCGAGACGTTTGAGAGATTGGTACCAAAGGATTTTACCACATCCGAGGATGAGACTTCCGATGATGAAAATGAGCAGAAAGTTATTTTGAATAAGTTCGAATTGATTTGTTTGGGGTTCAAATAGGTGAGCAAAGGTAAAAATGAAGAGACTTCCAAAAAGGTAGCGTGTAAAAATTATAGTTGAGCTGGATACATGATTGAGGGCTTTTTTGGAGTAGTAGTTGCCAATGGGGTAGGTCAATGTACTTAGAATAATGAGGATATCTCCGAGATTAAGCTGGAGAGTTCCTTTATAAAGAATTAGGATGGCACCAAAAAAGATTGTGAAAGAACCAAGAATTTTGGGGAGGGTTGTTTTTTCACCAATAAAATGGGTAAAGATGACGGTAAAAATAATTTCGGCTAAAAGTAAAATGGAGGCGTTGAGACCAGAAGTTAGTTTTGTCCCCATAAATAGCAGTGTATAGGGAAAAACAACGATACAGAATGTTACCAGAATGAGTGATTTGTATGCTGATCGTTGTTTTAGTTCACCAAGTTTGTTCTGGGAAATAAGTTGGATAAAAGCTGATATTGAAGCTAATAAAGTACACCAGGCAGCGAAGCTGATGGGAGGGACATTCTGTGTATATTTATTTAATAACACTGCATAAATCCCCCAAACCACTGCATGAGTGAGAGAAAAAATCGATCCTATTTTTTCATTTTTGGAGGAGGACATGGGTAGCAGTTTCTAAAGCTGGTTGGGGTTTAAAACCGTTCTTTTTATAAAATCTAATAGCTGGTCGGTGATTTTTTGGGGTAAAGACCTGGAGATTTTTATACTTTTTTCTTTTTGCTGAATTCACGATATATCTTAGCAGAGTAAGTCCGAAACCCCGGCGTTGATATTGCGGATGGACCATGATGGTTTCAATTTTTGCGGTAGTGGGTGAAATTTTGATATAGGAGCCAATGGCGACGACCTGTTCTTTCCATATTCCTACAAGAAATTCACCCCCCTTTTGGAGATTGGTTTGGATGTGGTTATCGAGCTCTTTTGGATCTGAAGGTAAAGTTGGTGGTTGAAAGTTACTGGGGATTTTTGTTACATCGTGGATGAGTTTTGGAATGTTTTGTGAATCTTCGGTCTTATATTTTCTTACCTTCAATTCAACTTGGAGCAGCCATGAGGGGAGGATGTATTTTTTGAGTTCTGGTCTTTTCAAAATGATAAAATTAATGATTCCCAGGAAAAAAGTTTTTATGAAAAAGAGCGTAAATTGAAGGAACCAGATGAGGGAGTTTTTCTTGGTAAAAACTTCGTCAAAGTCGTTGAGTTCCGGGTTAAGGTTTTTGAAGAGATTTTTATTGAGATACTTGAGTGTTTCTGGTGTTTGCCACCGTTTTATTGACCCAAAAAGGTAGGCGTAGGGCAAAATTTTGAGGTAGGTTTCGGGTTCTTCTTTGATCACGTACTGTATTCGATCTTCTTCTGCGGTTTTAAGGTAATACTTAAAACCATTTATTCGAGCAAAAAGATCTTCACCTTTTTGCGTTTTTCGAGCCACTTTTTCAGAAGCCAAAGCGATACCAAAGCCACCAAGAATGTAGAGGGAAGGAAAAGTAAAACTTTGTACGTTTAATTGGTAAGAATATTTGAAGTTGATGTACAAAGCATACATGAGAAGAATGAAACCCAGTGTAAAAAAAGCGTAGGCAAGGGCAAAGTACTCGTTTCTCTGTTTTGTTGGTGAAATGGGGTAGATTTTTTGGTCTGAAAATTCATCGTAAAGGTAGTCGGCGTATTTTCGAAGGCGTTGATTGGAAAATTCGTTGAGTTTTTTGAGGTCGGCCTCTCGTTTTGTTTGTCCATCAAAAATGAGGCTGATAAGTTCCTGATATGGAGCTGATAATTGACTGATTTGGAGCGGATTCCACACCAAGGTAACTTTATGATGATTCAGATGGATACACCCCTGCAGGATGAGGTCGTAAAGATCGGCACTGAGATCGAAAGGGTCCAATTTGTTGTCTAAAAGTACCCCCATTTGTGAGGGAGTGAGGCCTTGAGGCGGGGTGTATTCCGGAACAAGAGTTGTGCGTTTGATGACTTTATTTTTGTCTCTCCATCTGAGCCAAAAATAAAACCCACCTGCCGTTATGATCGGGAAAAAAGCGAAAAGAAAGAGGAGAAGCTGGGTGAAGAAGTTATTCATTGGATAAAATATTCTCCATTTTCAAAGATGACAGTGTCATCAATGGTGATTTTTTGAACGTCGGGGAAAATGTCTACGTGGAAGCGTTGGACCTGTTTTTCACCAAATTTTTTGCGATAGATATCGTGTTTCATGCCGAGAGAAACATGGAGACCTTTTACGCGCTCAAATGCGGAAATGTCAGTGAGGCGTTTGGTTTTACTTACTCCTGGGTTCAAACCGAGGCCAAATTCGCGAATTCGGATGAGTCCGTCCGGGTTTTCAGTTTTGATCATATCGATGACTTCTTGGAACTCTTGTGGTGGATTTTCCGCATGGACACATCCCTTTTCGATAATGAGTTTAAAAGGCTTTTCCGGAAAAATCACCCGGTGTTGAGTGTTGGCAAAAGCGTAAATCATGACTTCACCGTTGACTTGATCAAAATTTTTTGGCTCACTGAAGACCTCTCCAACAGGAAATCCGGAACCTTTGTTTTTCATATTGCGGAAATCGGCGAGATTTTTTTTAGCCTCTTCCATGCCTCCCTCATAGATGAGGGTGGTGCCTACACACTCGACAGTGATTTTTTTGCACGCTTCGATCAGCGGTTTGAGGTAGTTTCCAGCTTTTTCGTACTCGGAATGGCGGTACTCAAGGGTATCAATATAGTTTTCTGTTTCTGATTCAAGGTTTGAACCGAGATGGGCGTGTTCAATAACTCCATGGCCGCGGTTAAACAGTTCAAGCCGCCAACGAAAATTGGAAAGACGAAAACTTGATGATTCAATGAGAATAAAGAGTTTTCCTGGAGTAAACTCTTTTATTTTCACCTTGAGCTCTTCAGGATTTTGTTCATCAAAATTGATGTTGATCGCGTGGGGGAGTAATTTTTGATACCCTTCAGCAAGTACACGGCTTAATGGAGACTTCAGGTCAAAAATAATGATGAACCTCTCTTTCGAATTGAGTTGATCTACAGGAACTTCAAGATTTTTTGTGACGATATTCAAGAGATGGGTTTGGAGTTTTTCCATGGCGTTCTTAAGTTGTGAAATTGGTCTTAATTTAGATCATAAAATTCATGGTATCAAGTCGGGTGAATACGGGGTAATTCCTTTAGAGTTTTGACTATTCATCATAAGAAGCATGATTAGTCATGTTCATTTTTGATTTCGTTTTGAAACGTTCCAAAGCCAAGATCGTTTGTATTTATGGGTAGTCATCCAGCTTATCATTCTTTTGACTTCTTAAGGATTGTTTGATAATAATACCCCGACTTTTTTCCCCTTGTCATATTTAAATCATATTTTCTTATCCATCTTCCTATGAAGAGATTCAACGGTAGACTAAATTGGAAGAATCCTGCACTGAAAAGGATGCTGGCTTCTTTTATGAGTCTTTTTATCATGGCTCAGGGTTCAAGCCTTGGAGCGATTTCTGTAGTATTTGCTGCTCCAGCAGCACCAGGCGGTACATATACGATCAATCTCCTCTCCTATTCTGTCAACAATCTTGATCTTAGTTTGGCTGGTGCCGGTACTACCGGAACAGCTCAACCTTACGTTGGAGATCTTACGGATCATAACGTTCAAGTAAACTGGGGAGATGGAAACGTTACGAATACCTCAACGGTGAATTTTGTTGATCCGAATGGAACAACCGCACCAGCTATTTTTACTGGTACTTGGAGTAATAATCATACCTACGCCGCTCCTGGGAGTTATAATATTACTGCTACTCTTTACCAAACTGATCTTGCAAACGTAAAAGCTACGACGAACATCACGGTGGTTATTCCAACCATTAATGATGAAAATACGATTGCTGCATGTTCCGATAGTTTAGATAATGATGGTGATACTCTCATTGACTTGGCAGATCCTGAATGTGCTTCTTTCCAACCACAGCTCGTGGTAGTGAAAGATGTTGTCAATGATAATGGTGGTACTAAAGTCGCTTCTGACTTTACTATGAATGTCACTGGGACCAATGTTTCACAACCTTCTTTTGCAGGTAATGCCGTTGGTACTTTTGTGAGCTTGAGTAATGGTGCTTATTCTGTCGATGAAGCTGCAGACGCAGGTTATAATAAAACATTAAGCGCTGACTGTTCAGGAATGATTAATGTTGGTGATCTTAAGTTGTGTACGGTTACAAACGATGATATTCAACCAACTTTGACTGTTACCAAGGTTGTTATTAATGACGACTTAGGGACATCGGTTGTTGGAGATTTCCCGCTTTTTGTCAATGGGAACCCCGTTTCTTCTGGTGTAAGCAACAGTTTAAACGCTGGTACTTATGACGTCAGTGAAACGAATCTTCCGGGTTATACCGCCTCTTTCAGCGGTGATTGTAACGCTTCAGGACAAGTTACTTTAGCACCAGGGGAAAACAAAACCTGTGTGATTACCAATGACGATAACGAACCACCTCCACCGCCACCAGGTACGCTTATCGTTATTAAGAATGTTGTGAATGATAACGGTGGTACCAAAGTCGCTTCTGACTTTACGATGAATGTGACAGGTACAAACGTATCTCTTTCTTCTTTTCCTGGGGATGCCGTTGGTACAACCGTAACGGTTGATCCAGGTGCATATTCTGTTGATGAGCTTGCAGATGCTGGTTATGCTAAAACCTTGAGTGTGGATTGTGCTGGAAACATTGCATCACTCGAGACAAAAACCTGTACTATTACCAATGATGATCAGGTTGGAACTCTTACCGTTACCAAAGTGGTGACCAATGATAATGGCGGATCGGCTGTTGTTGCTGACTTCCCTCTCTTTGTTAATGGCAACCCAGTAACTTCAGGAACTCCAAACACACTTAATACCGGCACGTATACTGTCAGTGAAACGAACCTTGGCGGATACACCGGATCTTTCAGTGGTGATTGTGATGCTGCGGGGCTCGTTACTTTGAATGCTGGTGAAAATAAGACTTGTACCATTACCAATGATGATATTCCTGCTTCACTCATTTTGAATAAAGTGGTGAATAACAATAATGGTGGAACACTCGCTGTTCCTGACTTTACTCTTCAGATCGATGGGAATTCTGTTTCCAGCGGGGCTTTGAATATTATTAATGCAGGCCTTCATTTAGCATCTGAACTCAATGTTTCTGGTTATCAGGGATCAGGCTGGACAGGCGATTGTGCTGCCGATGGTTCGATTACTCTTCAACTCGGTGAAAACAAGGTTTGTACTATCACCAATGATGATATAGCAGGTCAGTTCACGGTAAATCTTGTTGTTGTGAATGATAATGGCGGTACAGCAATTGTAGGTGATTTTGTTGTCCAAGCTGGCGGAGTTACCGTAACACCCGGGGTTTTGGTTGATACCTTTGTTCCTGGAACCTATGCTGTCACTGCAAGTGGCGCACCTGCTTACGCTGCTACTTTTGCGGGTGATTGTGATGCGGCAGGAAACCTGGTTTTAAACCTTGCTGACAATAAAGTTTGTACGGTTACCGTTGATGATGTCGCACCGGTTATTACTGTAAATGCATCTGTGGTCAATGATAACGGGGGTACACTTACGGTTAATGATTTCGCCCTTGCTGTCGGAGGCACACCTGTCACTTCAGGTGTTGCTGTTAATACTTTCCTTCCTTCAACTTATGCAGTTACTGGCAATAATCAACCTGCCTACGCACCAACCTTTAGTGGTGATTGTGATGCAGGCGGAAATGTTGTTTTAGCATTAGGTGATAATAAAGTTTGTAATGTTGTTTTTAATGATGTTGCACCGACTTTGACTGTTACCGCAGTGGTTACCAATGATAACGGGGGAACGGTTACACCAAATCAACTGATTATTTTCTTTGAAGGTAATCAAATTGGAAGTGGCGGGACGGTAACACCTGGAATTGGAACCTTTACCACGAGTTTTGGTGGTGCAAGTGGTTATACTTTTGCATTTGGTGGTGATTGTAATGCAGCAGGTCAAACAACACTTGCGTTAGGTGATGTAAAGACTTGTCTCTTGAATCTTAATGACATTGCCCCAGGAAACAATGGTGGAAACGAGGGTGGGAATAATGGTGGTGGAAATAATGGTGGATCTGGAAATCAAGGGGGGTCTGGTGCAGGTGGTGGTGGTGGTGGCGGCGGTGGCGGAAGTGGCCCAAGTAATGGTGGAAATACAGGTGGGTCGAATGGTGGAAACGGCACCGGATCAACACCAAGCACTGGGAATAACGGAGGTTCAACCCCTGGAAATACTAATGGAGGAGAAGTTCTCGGTGAAAATACTGAATCTCCTGCAACACCAGCAACTCCGACTAATCCTCCTGAAAATGCTTCAACGGGCAGCAATGCAAGCTGTGGAATTTACCTCAATGAATATATTAAGTATGGGGCAAAGAATAATCCCGATGAAGTTACCAAACTCCAATTATTCCTCAATGAGCAATATAAGAGTTTAGATGTTCCTGTGGATGGCTTTTATGGAAAAGCGACGGTAGCTGCCGTTCGTAAGTTCCAACTTGATAACTACGAAGAGGTTTTGAAACCTTGGGGAATCAAATACTCTACTGGTTACGTTTATAAAACAACCAAACGTTGGGTGAATATGGTGAAATGTCCTTCTCTTAACCTCCCAATGCCACAACTTCCATAAATATAATGGTAAGTTTGTCTCAAAAGCCCTTTCAGATATATCTGGAGGGGCTTTTTTGGTATAATAGGTTGATGAAATACAAACGTTCTTCAAATCGGACACCGTGGTATCAATCATTCCTCCTGGTTGTTTTTATCGCTTTGACTTTGAGTGGGGTGTTTTTTGATTCACTTTGGCGGTCGTTTGAGGATATTCAAATGCAGCTACAAACTGCCATTTTTTCTGATGTTTTGGTGAGTTTAACCAACGAAACACGCATCGATTTGGATCTTGCCACCCTTAAAACCGATCCGCTTTTGGAAATAGCTGCAAAGTTAAAGGCAGAAGATATGGCTTCCAAAGGATATTTTGCACATACGAGTCCAGAAGGATTGAACCCATGGTATTGGTTTCAACTGGTGGGATATGATTATCGTTATGCGGGAGAAAACCTGGCAGTGAATTTTGCTGAATCTGAAGATGTTCATGATGCTTGGCTCAATTCGGCCAGTCATCGAGCAAATATTGTGAATGGGAATTATACTGATATTGGGATTGCCACTGCCCGGGGTATTTATAAAGGACGGGAAGCTGAATTTGTGGTTCAGCTATTTGGAACTCGTAAAATTGCCGATTATCAGTAGGTTAATTAAGAATGTTTTTAATTGAATCTCCAATATTATCGAGGTTGGGAGTAAGATTTTGGAGACTTTGTTGAACGGACTGAAAGCTTTGGGTGAGGAACTGATATTGTTGGTTCACAACGGTCATGAGGGTGTCAAAATTGCTTTTTATTGCTCCAATTTGTGTATTCAGGGTGGCAATATAGCTTGAGAGCTGAAGGTAGACCCAAATGAGTGCGATTGCGAGGAGAATGAACGGGACCAAATGGATAAAACCTTTCAACAATTCCCATCGATGTTGCTCTTTCGCTTGGGAAATTTGGAGATTGTAGAGTTCGGCTAAAATCATGTTTTGGGTCTGGAGGAGTTTGACCGTGTCGGTCTCGGTTTCGTTGATTTGGATTTTTTTCATAAAAAAAGTAAACAATTTCTGTGCTATAATAGCTTAAAGTCTTTGTTTAAGAAATTACTGCAATAACTTCACGTCGAATGATTCAGTTTCAAAAGATATTTAATCCTTTTTCTCAATACGCTGATCATCTGGAAAAACGTGTGGATAAACTCCTCAAGCGGATTATTTTTCTTACCCCACTGGAGACTCAACGGCGAATTCAAGAACTGATGCAAGAAAACTTGGTGGTGGTCAATTTGTGGCTGGAAAAAAGGTTTAAAGGGTATAAAAATCTTTCCAAAAGAAAACGAAAGAAGTTTTATCAAAATACGCAAACGATTCTCCAAGAGTTTGAAATTTTTTCCTCAACTCATCTGGTCAATGATGTGCAGCTTAAAGGATTATTCCAGAGATTTGGTTTAAGCGTAACGCCTGATCGTTGGGAAAGGCTGCGTTTCCTTTCACTCATTGCGGCGTTTCTACGGCCTGGAACTCATTATGAGTATCTTGAAGGTGCGAGTTTTAGTAAGCTCCTTCAGCCTGTTCCAAAAGAGAAAATGATTGGTGATTGTAATCAGATCGTAACTTTTTACGCTTTTTTATTTTCCATCCGTTTTCCCCTCGATGATCTTCGAATTAAAACCCTTCCGGGGCATGTTTGTTTGCACTATGAAGGGATAGATATTGAAGCCACAAATGGGTCATTTCAGAAGTATGAAAAATATGAACAGATTCTTCCTCTGGTGGAGATTATTCCAACAAATCTGCTTGATATTACCGATGTAAGAGACAAAAGTCGTTCGATTGAACCAAGAGATTTTGTTAAGGGCTGTGAGCTTGCCTATCACCTTTCAAGCCAAAAAGAGCTTACCGGGAGTAATTTGAGAATTTCATACCATAATTTAGCTCTGGAACTTGTTCAAAAGGGTGACTTTGCTGGGGCAAAACTGTTCGCGGGAAAAACACAAGATGATGCTTTTGAACAACAAATTTTCCGCATGGGGTACGCCGAAGAATACCGGAAGCTCCAACGTCAGCTTGCCGGAATTTCTACTCAGGCCGATGCCAAAAAACATAAAACTACCTATGTGCGGATGCGTGAACTTGCAAAGCTCATGGGGGATGAGCATTTGTATGATCAATTAAACAATATTGTTCGTACGCTTTAGGATTTTTTGTGCAAATTTCGCTCCGGCTTTTTCACATTTCTTGAGGAGCTTTGGTCTGTCCTTTGCCTGTTTTCTGAAGGTAAGGTTTCCACCAAACAAACTTTTCCCCAGGGGAGCACCATAATAAAGAAAAGCTGCTTTGAGCCAAAAGGCCGGGTAGAGAAAAAAAATGAATTTCTGCACAAAGTTGGAAGCACCACCTGAGACCAAGAAAAAAGTTTTCAGATACCCCAGTTGCCCTGTGGGTTGTTTGAATTTATTGAGGTTTTTGTAGTCGAGGGCAAAAGTGCTCATGCGATCGATGAGATTTTTGAGTTTTGCGGGAACATTAAAATTATAGGTGGGTGTAGCGATGACCAGGGCATTGGCGTTTTTAATTTTTTGTATGAGTTCAAAAAAATCTTTCTCTTTCTCAGGATCGGGTTGGGTGTGAAGATGATCGTACAGGGCAAAGTCTATATCACTGAGATAGATTTTTTCTGTGTTCAAATGCGGATTTTTGGTCGCGACTTGGTTTACACCCGTGAGAAAGTGATCGAGCATTGTGTCTGAATTGAGCCCCTTTTCAGGTGATGAGGCGATGGCAATGAGTTGAATTTTTGGTGACATAGGTTTGCTTGAGAAATTTTGTTCTTTCGATTATAAATACATCTACTATTATTGCTTTATTTCACGGGAATGTCATACAAAAATATTCCGCTTGGGCAAGGCGCCCCCCAGGTCATCAATGTCATTGTTGAGATTTCAAAAGGCTCAAGAAACAAATATGAATACGATGAGTCACTTGATGTCATTCGACTTGATCGGGTACTTCATTCACCTGTTTTTTATCCCACCGATTATGGTTTTATCCCGCATACCCGCTCGGATGATGGTGACCACTTGGATGTCATGATTATTGGAACTGAACCTCTTTTTCCTGGTTGTTTAGTTGCCGTTCGTCCGATTGGTGTTTTGGACATGGAGGATGATAAAGGGGTGGATTATAAGATTTTGGCGGTGGAAGAAAAGGACCCTTTTTTTAAAAATGTTCATACCCTTGAAGATCTTGATGATCATTATATTAAAGAGATCAGCCATTTTTTTGAGGTGTACAAAAACCTGGAAGATAAGTTTGTGAAAGTCCATGGGTGGAAAAACCATGAAGAGGCCTTCAAAATTATTATTGAAGGTAAAAAGAAGTTTGAACTGGAATAGCAGTATTTACTTTTTCATTGAGCACAAAAAAAAGTAGGTGGGGATAAGTGGTTTGTATAATAGAAACCATTTCCCCACCTGTTCACTAAATTACAAAATTTTAAAAAAATTGCAAGCATTATTTGATTAAAATTCAAAACAGCCCTCATTTTTCTCGCGAGGGCTGTTCGTTTTATGGTCTGAATATCTTTTATTGAATGTGGGTGTCCCAGTATTCCATCATTTTGACGATCACTTTGGCCGCTTCTGCACGTGTGATTGCACGATCTGGTTGAAAGGTCCCGTCGCCCATTCCCTGGACAATTCCCATTTCAAAGGCATTTTGGATCCAACCTACACTCCAACCTTTTACGTCTTTAAAGAAGCTGACGTTGGTCGAAAGAGCATGGTAACCGTAGGTCGCAAGAACAACTTTAACGGCTTCAGCACGAGTAATATTTTGATTTGGACGGAATTCGTTTCCGTTGTAGCCCTGGACAATTCCAAGGTCCCAAGCTTTTCGAACCCAAGGACCTTGCCACATAAGAAGGTCTTTGAAAGGACTTCCACAATCTTCATCATAACAACCTGATTTTGGGGCAATGCTTTTTGAAGCGAGTGCCATTTTTACTAATTCTGCACGGGTGATTGGTTGATTTGGGCGGAACTCACGTTCGTTGTAGCCTTGAACGATACAGAGATCGTAGAGACGACGAACATAAATTTCTGCCCAGTGACCATCAACATCTTTTGGATAAGGTCGGTGATTACAAGCGCTGTATTCAACATCGTCATTATCGTCATTGTAACGATCAACGGGTTGTTTTTGAGCAGGGTTGCGGTGATTTGAAGAGCTATCATTATCATCATCGTTATCATCCACCTGTTGTTTCTGTGCCGGGTTGTCATTGTTATTGTTTGAGCCATTATCGTCGTCAGTATCTTGTTTTTGAGCAGGATTATTACTGTTGTTTGAATCATTATCATCAACTTCCTGTTGCTGAGCAGGGTTGGTATATGATTCCACATTCTGCTTTTGTGCAGGGTTTGAGCTCGCTTGTTGATTATCATCAACATTTTCCTGGTGGGCAGGGTTGCCACCAGTATTTTGTTGACCAGCAGGGTTTGTGGTCCCATTACTGGAAAGACCTTGCGCCTGACTTGGATCAGCGGGTGTTGAGCTGGTTTGAAGTGCAAAAGCATATTGGAGAGGTGCGGCGAGGATCACCAGCATGAGCGTTGCTACCAAGGCTTTTCCCATTAATTTTTTCTGCATATCAATGACAAATAAATTTTTAAGATACATCAATATCATTAAATTTACATCTTGTCAATAATATTTCTTTTTAACCTTAAGTGTTAACCTTATAATTAATAGTGGTAGGTTTTGTTCGTTTGAATGGTATAGGCCCGGTAGATTTGCTCTAAAAGGAGCACTTGGGCAAATTCATGGGTAAAGGTCAGTGGAGAAAGCGAAAGCTGCTCTTGGGCCCTTTCAAGCACCGATGGATGAAAACCGTAAGGGCCAGCGACCAAAAAGACAAGTTTATTGGGAAAATTTTCTTGGAGTTTTTTAAGATGGCTTGAAAATTTCTCGGTTGTAAACGTTTTTCCGTGTTCGGTTAGTATTACCACGTAGTCTTTGGGCTGAATCGACTCGAGGATAATTTTTGCCTCTCGTTCTTTTGTCAGCTCTTGTGTCGACTGAATATTTTCTTTTAGGGTCACTTGTTCTATTTCGGTATAGGGTCTCAGTCGCTTAAGATACTCTTGCTCTGCTTCAAGGAGAAATGAGGTTTTTATTTTGCCTATTCGGATTATTTTGAGAAGCATGAAAAGAACGAAAAAGATGTTGAGGTTCCTGGTGATTTATTTATAGTTACAAAGATCTCTTTTGGCAATTTATGGACATGAAGATTCAACGTGGCAATGTGGTGGAAGTAACCATTGAATCCCTGGCATTTGGAGGTGAAGGCGTTGCGAAGCTACCCGTCAATGATGGCTTATTTACTCTATTTCTTGAAGATGTTGTCCCTGGTGATGTCGTTAAAGCACGAGTGGGGAAGGTCAAAAAAAATTATGGATACGCTTATGTTGACGAAATTTTAGTCCCATCAAAACTTCGAAGTACTCCTCGTTGCTCCCATTTTGGTTCAAAAATTATTGAGGACGAGCAAGGGCGATTTCCTCAAGGTTGTGGCGGATGCTCCTTTCAAAACTTACGTTACGAGGATCAGTTGGCGATGAAACAACAACAGGTTGTGGATGCACTCGTGCGAATTGGCGGACTTTCTCAGGATATTGTTCAGCCAATCATTGGCTGCGACGAACCCTGGTTTTATCGGAATAAAATGGAGTTTAGTTTTGGAACAAGTAAAAGTGGGGAACTTTCTTTAGGCCTCCATGCCAAACGACGGCACTATGATACGATTGAACTCCGGGAGTGTTATCTCATGGCACCATATATTGGTGAATTTATTCTTCAATTAAGAGATTTTTTTCGCACACAACTGGGTCCAGCACAGAAAAATTCATTTGAGCATCCATTGACGTCCCTAGTTATTCGGGAGGGAAAACGAACTGGTGAAGTGCTTATAAACTTGGTTGCAGAAAATCAACGACCGGCATTTCTTTCTGAATTCCTGACATTGGTCCAAGAATTTTTCCAAAATACTGATTTTCTTCAAAAATACCCTTCAAAAAAATTGGTTTCCGTCTATTTTACTCAAATCCACAATCAAAAGGGACAACGAAAACGTATCGAAGAAGAGTTATTGTTTGGTAAAGCGACATTTTTGGATGGGATGAAAGTCAATGAACACAAAATTCTTCATTTTGAAATTTCACCCCAAGCTTTTTTTCAACCGAATACTTTTCAGGCTGAACTCCTCTATCAAAAAGCCTTGGAGGCTTCGGAAATTCAAAGTGATGAGGTAGTTTTTGATCTCTTTTGTGGTGCCGGAACCATCGGAATTTTTTGTTCGGTTCAAGCAAAAATGGTGTATGGCATTGAACTGAATGAAAGTGCCATTTTGAATGCCCGTAGGAATGCTGAGATTAATGGTATTACGAATATTGATTTTTATGTTGGTGATGTTTCAAAAAAACTTCCCGAGTTAAAAGAAAAGCTTGAGGGAAAAGTTGACGTGGTGATTGTGGACCCACCACGAAATGGGCTTGCCCCTGAGGTAATTGAGCAAATTGTTGAATTTGGCCCTGAAAAAATTACGTATGTTTCCTGTAATCCAACTTCCCTTGCCCGTGATCTTAAGCTATTTACTCAACAGAACTATCAAACATTAAAAGTTACACCCGTCGATATGTTTCCCCAGACGTACCATATTGAGTGTGTTGCTCAATTACGAAAAAAAAAAGCGGATGAGTAGTATTTTCTCATCCGCTTGATTTGTGTTTATTTTAGGTATCAGCCTTGCTTAACCTAACAATGTCACTCGTGATCTTTATTTTTTGGGAGTTGATCGTTTTTTCATAGCGGGACGAGATGTTGGCTTTACCATTGGTTTGGTCATAAGTGGAGCACGTGGAGTCATAGATGGCATTGGGCGGTTCACCATTGGCACATCTTCAGGTGAACACATTTCATCGTCGCAGCAGCAATCCATATCTGGTTTGACAAAGCTTTTTACTGCACCTACGAGAACGTAGTAAAAGAGCGTGACGGCGAGTTCTTGGAAGAAAAGAATGTGTGGAAGCATCCCAGGAATTCGTTTATCAATGACCGCTACCGGTACTTCCGCCGCAAAGAAACTCCATACGTACATGGTCAATAAGAACAGGAATTTTACCACGAGTAAAAGACCAAGGAAGTTGCATAGAGATGCTAATAATTTCTTGTTGAACATGGGCAAGGAGGTTAATTTATTTTAATGAGTTCATCTTAAACTTGAATGAATTTCTTGGCAACTTCCTTTTGTTTTTTCAGGTATCGTGAAAAGGTTTTTGAGTTTTATTTTTCAATTTTTTCCAACCATTTTTTTGCATCCTCTTTTGTTTTTATTTCACCTGCAAGTTGATGTTCCATGAGCATTTCAACAATATTGCCCAACTCTTTTCCTGGACGAAGATTCAGTAATTCCATAATCTCATTGCCATCGAGGAGTGGTTTTGGTTTTTCGGGATGAAGATTGAGGGTTTCTCGGTATTCAGCAAGAATTTTTTCGTAGAGGGAATAATCGGCAGGTATGGTTCCTGCAATGTCTGCTTTCATCACTTGAAGCAAATGAAGAAACCAGGGGTGAAGGAACCAGTTTCGTTTTTTCCCGAGTGACATTTCTAAGAGTTGCCCCATGATCATATGATTTTTTGTAAGCCAGATTACTTGATCGATCAATGCCTTGGGTTGTTTGAGACGCATAAGAATTTCACGCGAAATTTGTGAAGATACTTCGGCATGATGGTCGTAACGAATTCGTTCTTTGAGTTCAAAGGTTTGATATTTTCCAATATCGTGAAGGAGTGTGGCCCAACGGACTGAAAGTGGCGTATCTGAGGTAAGTGAATCAAGAGCTCCCATGGTGTGGTTCCAAACATCTCCTTCTTCGTGATATTTGACGGGTTGAGCTAAACCTTTGAGGGCTTGAAGCTCAGGAAGAATAATTTTGAGAATCTGGAGATCTTCGAGGTCACTCAATGCATTGGAAGGCTTTGGGGTGAGAAGCATTGCATTCAGTTCAGCTGCAATTCGTTCTTGGCTTACCTTATGGATTACGAGAGATGAGTTTTCATTCAAAGCTTTATAGGTGTTCGGCTCGTATTGAAAATTTAACTGATTTTTAAAGCGTACGGCACGAAGAATCCGGAGATGGTCTTCTTCAATTCGACGTTTAGGATCACCAATAAAACGAATCAGTTGAGCCTCAAGGTCTTTTTGTCCTTCAACAAAATCGAGAACTTGATCCGTGAGGGGGTCATAAAAAAGACCATTGATGGTAAAATCTCTCCGTTGAGCATCTTGTTCCGCTGTTGTAAATTCAACCGCATCTGGTCGGCGTCCATCCGTGTAGCCGCTGTCAGAACGGAAGGTGGCGATTTCAAAATGGTGACCATTTTCAATCGTCAGAATTACCCCAAACTGTTTTCCAATCGGAATCGTTTTTTCTAGGAGATTTTCAATTTGTTCTGGCTTGGCGCTGGTAACAATATCAAAATCTTTTGGTTTAATTCCCAAGAGGAGGTCACGCACGCATCCGCCAGCCCAATAGGCTTCAAATCCTGCATTGCGAAGTTTCTTAATAATTTCGAGTGATGTCAGTTTCATGTCAACAATTATACCTCATTTTTGGCTTTGGAGAAAGGTTTATCACGTGAGAAAAACGTTGTTTTCCGATTCGGCTGAAAGGCCTCCTGGACAATTGTCCTCTCGTGGGCACTCCGGAAAATTTGATTTTTGCTGTGATTTTTTTGATGTGATAATCTGGCTTTGCATTCTTCATTTTATTTCGAAGATAGTTTTTTTTTATGCTCCTTCTTGGTATTGAAACATCTTGTGATGAGACTTCAGTGGCGGTTGTGGAAAATGGCACCAAGGTTCTTTCAAATGTCATCTCTTCACAGATTCAGATTCATGAAAAAACCGGTGGTGTGGTACCTGAAGTGGCCGCACGGGAGCATGTGGTCCAAATGATTCCGGTTATAGAACTGGCCTTAAAAGAGGCGAATATTTCACTCGATCAGCTAAATGGTATTGCTGTTACTCAAGGGCCAGGATTATTGAGTTCATTGATTATTGGTGTCACAGCTGCAAATACTTTGGCTGCTTCACTACAAAAACCGCTTATTCCCGTCAATCATATTGCAGGACACATTTATGCAAACCGTCTGGAGCGCGACTTGGGTTATCATCCTCAATTTCCTCTGGTTGTCCTGACCGTTTCCGGTGGTCACAATCAACTTATTCTCATGAGAAACGAGTATGAGTTCGAACTTTTAGGGGAAACTTTAGATGATGCCGCCGGGGAAGCTTTCGATAAAATTGCACGAATTTTAGGGCTTTCTTATCCTGGTGGGCCACAAATTGCGCAACTTGCGCTTCAGGGAGACCCAAAAATCATCTCGTTACCGAATATTTTTCTAAAAAAAGAGAGTTTAGATTTTAGTTTTTCTGGATTAAAAACTGCCGTCATGCAGTTGGTTGAAGCAGAATTTGTGCGCGAAGGTTTTCTCAGCGATCAATTTCGGGCAAATGTTGCCGCTGCTTTCCAGGAGACAGTTTGCGAGGTTTTATCGAATAAACTTCTCCTGGCTGCCCAAAAAACCGGGGCACAAGAAATTCATTTGGCGGGTGGAGTATCGGCGAATCAAAGGTTACGGGCGTTGATTGAGGAAAAAGTTCAACTGCAATTCTTTCTTGATTGGAAAGGCAAAAAACAGTTTTTTTCTCAAAAATTAAAATTTTATTTCCCAACGGATTTTCGTTTTTGTACCGACAATGCCGCCATGATCGCGGCGGCGGGGTATTTTCAATTTCACCGATTTCCTGATAGATTTACCTCGATGCAGACGGTACTTCCAGATCCCCAACTGCAGCTTTGTATCTCACTTTTGACTTGATTCATGAAAAAAAAACTTTTTATCTTTCTGATTTTCCTGATTCTTGGAATTAGTTTATTTGTTGGACTTATTTTAAAAACTGGACTTGGAACTATTTGGGAAAATCTTACCCATTTTTCGCTCATGGGATTTTTACTTTTCCTCCTTTTATCACTCCTGAATTTTGGGCTCTATACCTGGCGTTGGGAGGTTATTATCAAACTCCTCTTAAAAAAAGAGACCAATAGTGAACTTGTGGAAAAATCTTCAGTTCAACCCAAGTTGAGTTTTGGAAGACTTTTTCTTCATCGAATGTCCTCGTTTGGATTGAGTTATCTTACTCCTTCAGCACAAACGGGAGGTGAACCTTTGAGAATAATGCTTCTTAGCCATGATCATGTTCCAACAAAAATTGGAACCACTTCGGTGATTATTGATAAAGCACTTGAGTTTGCAACTCTTTTTACGTTTATTGGACTTGGCCTTTTTGTTGCGCTCCTCGAAGGATCACTTCCTCAAGAGGCCCAAACAGGAATGGGTATCACTTTAGTGGTGTTGGTTTTTGCGATTGCCTGGTTTTACTATGCTTCATGGAAGGATATTGGGGTCTTTAGCTCATTTTTGCGGATCACTCGATTAACTCGTTTTCAACGGATTCAAAATATTGAAAAGGAAGTCAAAGAGATTGAATCGCAGATGTCCTGGTTTTATAAAAATCATTTTCGTTCTTTTGTGATGTTGATTTTGGTTTCACTTGTTATTACCAGTTTTCTGCTCCTTGAGCACTATCTTGTTGCTTATTTTATGGGTGTCCGGCTTACATTTTTTCAGACCTTCTTATCAAGCACTATTCCTTATCTTGCTTACGTTGTACCGATTCCAGGTGGCTTGGGCGTACTGGAAGGTGGCCATGCAGCGATTTTTTCACTCTTAGGCGTCAATATTAATGCTTTTGTTCTTGTCTTTATTATTCGTATTCGAGATCTGGTCTTTGTACTCATTGGACTTGTTCATGCTTCCCGACAAGGTTTAAGTATGATGAAAAAAGCTTTTCTCAAGTAAGACAGGTTGCGTATTGTTTTTTTGTCACTCATTTGATACATTAGGGTCTCAATTTAAATTGTTTTTATGGATAAAAATACCGTGAAGGATCTCCCACAAGATATGGGCGAAGATGAGCCAATGAATCAGGTTCCACCGTATCAAACTGCAAAGGGTGTTCATGACATTTTGCCACTTGATCATGAGTTTCATACCTACATTAAAAAAGTGGTTCGTCACCGTTGTCGTCAGGCAGGTTTTCGACGTATTTCTACTCCTATTTTTGAGTTTACCGAAGTGTTCACCGGAAGTATTGGGGCAAGCAGCGATATCGTGAGTAAAGAGATGTATACGTTTAAGGATCGGAAGGGTCGAAGCCTTACTTTAAAACCTGAAAGTACTGCTGGTGTGGTACGAGCTTATATTCAAAATAATATGAATCAACTGGCTCAACCGGTTGAGCTCTATTATATCGAACCTCACTTCCGTTATGATCGGCCCCAAAAAGGTCGGTATCGTCAGTTTTGGCAGCTCGGGTTTGAAGTCATTGGCGAATCTGATCCTGCGCTTGATGCCCAGGTAATTTATCTGGCTTATCAAATTTTATCTGACCTGGGAATTCAACATATTTTTGACCTCCAGATTAACAGTATTGGCTGTCAGACTTGCCGACCGATGTATTTGAACGCTTTGCGAGATTTTTACTTCGGAAAAGAGCGTTCACTGTGTGCTGATTGTAAGTATCGTTTGGAAAAGAATCCGCTTCGACTCCTGGATTGTAAGGAAGAAGACTGCCAAATACTTGCTCAAATCGCGCCAAAACTTGTGAACTATCTTTGTGAAGAGTGTAAGGAGTTTCACACTGAGCTCAAAGACTCGCTCATGGAGCTCAAAGTTCCGTTTATTGAAAATACTCAGCTGGTTCGTGGCTTGGATTATTATACTAAAACGGTGTTTGAGTTCTGGGATAAATCCAGTGGTGCCCAAAATGCGATCGGTGGTGGTGGACGTTATGATGGACTCGTTGAATTGATGGGTGGTCAGCCAACACCAGCAACTGGATTTGCGGCTGGAATGGAGCGTATCGTTGCCAATATGAAACGAGAAAAAATCCGGGTACCCAAAAAAGATGACCTCCATGTGTTTGTGGCTCAGCTCGGTGGTGAAGCCAAGAAAAAATGTTTGCCGCTCATTATGGATCTACGTGAAGCAGGTATTCGAACGATGGGCGCACTTGGAAAAGGTGCCATCAAAACTCAACTCCGTCTCGCTGATAAGTTTAAAGTTCCTTATACCGTCATTATTGGCCTTACCGAGGTTCGCGAAGGAACTGCGATTATTCGAGATATGAGCGTGGGTACTCAAAAAACGGTAAAATTTGAAGATACTGTCCCTGAAATGATTAAATTAATTGGAGAAAAAAATCGAGATATTTATTCTCCAGGGGAGATTGTGATGTAGGTTTTGATTATCTCTTTCAATTAAGCTCCAATGCTAGCGAGATGGAAAAAACGTCATGTATTTGTCATTATACTCATCTTGGTGATTACTGGCTGTTCGTCAAAAATTGATGGTTCAGAGTTTTCAGCACAAGAAAATCTCGCGAAATGTTTGAAAGAAAAAGGGGTGGTTTTTTATGGATCCGATAGATGTGAAAACTGTCAACGGCAAAAGAGTTTGTTTGGGGAGGCTTTTGCTATAATCGATTATAAGAATTGCGACTTTAGTGCTTCTGAGTGCGACAAGAAGGGTATTAAGGTTTACCCGGTCTGGTCGCTTGAGAATCGAGTGGTGCTTGGCACTCAGTCATTAAAACAATTGGCCGAGTTTGCAAATTGTCCTTATCTTCCAGCAGATGAAAAATAAGATACTCATGTTTAGTGCCAGATCTTCGCTCTTTGCGTTGAATTTGCCCGAGAAATTTTTGTGGTTTATTCTTGGATTTTTTTTCTTCATGGGTTTTCCCTTGCTTGTTCGTTCAGCCACTTTTAGTGATGTTCCCGAAGGGACTCCGTTTTCCATGGCGATCGAAACACTCAAGAGTAAGGGGGTTATTAAAGGGTATGATGATGGAACCTTTAAACCGGATCAGCCGATTAAGCGGGCAGAAGCAGTGAAAATTTTGCTTTCGGCTGCTGGTAAGGATTTAAGTTCGAGTATCGATATAGATTTTTCTGATGTGGGGGAGAATGACTGGTTTTATAGTTATGTTCGTAAAGCTGTCCAAGACAAGATTGTTGCTGGATATAGCGATGGAACGTTTAAACCAGGAAATAATATGAAAGTGGCGGAAAGTTTAAAAATTGTTCCACTGAGTTTTGGTGTTACCGTTGGTGAATCGGTTGGGGAAGATGTGTATCCGGATGTTCCGAAAGACCTTTGGTTTGCTCCTTATGCGGCTTATACAAAACTTAAAAATGTCTCCTGGAGTTTAGATGATGGAAATCTTCATGGAGAGCGAGAGATTACACGAGGGGAGTTCGCCGAAATGGTGTTTCGAATGATGTATATTCAAGAGCAAAATCTTGAAGTTTTCCCTTTAAGTACCACTTGGAGAACATACCAGCACGCCACTGATCATTATCAGTTTAAATATCCTTATGGGTATTTGCTTTCAAATGCCGGGAATAATGTGATTTTGTGGAAAAGAGATGATGCGAATGGACAGGTAAGTTTTTTAGATAAAGCACCTAATGGTGCCGTATTGATTTTGGCGGTGGATAAAAATGAGGATCAAACGAGTTTTGCCAACTATATTGCCTGGGTGAGAGGAATTTATAGTTTAACTGAAAAAGATTTAAGAATTTCAACTTTAAACTCGTATCCCTTTGCCTCTTTTATTAATGCGGATTCTCATGATATTCATTATTATTTTGAACTCCCGAATAAAACGTTTCTCTTTATTTATGCAAAAGTGGGAGATGGGCTCAATAAAACTCAACTTAATGACCAGATTCGGTATTTAACCGGGAGTGTTCGGTATTTGGAAACCGCTGCACCCCAAGTCGATAATAATTCAACTCCTCCAGTCGTCTCTGATGGGAATTCAACCAACGATATCGCTCAATTCCTTTCTGATCTTCGGCTAAAAATTCTCGTTAATGGGGAAGGCGAGGCTGCCCTTCAATCTCTTGGTGATGGGATTATTATTGAAACCGATGCAATTGGTATTGGAACAGGTCCGATTGATTATTATTATAGTTCAAAATATGATGTAACCTTAAAATATGAAAGAAATTCAAAAACGATTTTAGGCGTGAAAGAGACCAAAAGTACTAATTTTTAATTTTTAGGAAGCTTGCGTTTTTTGGAGAGAAAAGGTTATGATGCTCGTACAAAAAAATAATTTTTTACAAAAAAATATGACAAAGAAAATCACGTTTGCAGTTTTTACTCTTGCAACACTTCTTCTCGTTGGGTGTCAGCAACAAGCACCAGCTCCTCAAGAGGTAAAAAAAGACACTTCAACAGCAACCATTAAAGTTGAACCGTCAAATGAAACTTCATCTACAGGCACTCTTACTATTCAATCTCCAACAAGTCAAACCACTGGAACTTTAACAATCGGTGGAACTCAGCAAGCTCAGGAGACATCAGCAACCATGGAAAAGAAAGCAATGACTGACACTGAATCGACCGGTTCAGTAAAAGAAGGTGCTATGGTCAAGGCTGAAGGAACACAGAAGACTGGAAATTAGTCTCCTCATCCTGATTTCATTATGAAGTTTTTTCGTTCATCGTTTATTGTAAGTGTTTTTGTTTTGAGTTTTTGCTTGACTGGATGCCAATCGACAGCTGACAAACCTGAATCGCACTCAAGTTCAGAGTCTGGCTCACTCGTACCTGCTATGCGTGGACCAGACTCAGCACCCAATGTTTCTCCACCAACTGTTGCTCCACCAGATACTCATGCTCTCGATCAAAAACAACCACAGGCAGTCACCGAAACGGTTGAAACACGTTACCAGCTTGATACTCAGCAAAGATCCTGATAGGTAGGTTATAATTTATGTATGGATATTTACGAAAAGTCGCTTCAGTTTCATCGTGAGCATCAGGGAAAAATCTCTCAAATTCCGAGGTTTCCGATTCAGGATCGTGATGATTTAAGTCTGGCATATACACCCGGTGTTGCAGGTCCATGTCTTGAGATAGCCAAAAATAAGGCGTCCCTCTACGACTACACCCTTAAATCGAGGACAGTTGCAGTTATAAGTGACGGATCTGCCGTTTTGGGTCTCGGGAACATTGGCGCTGCCGCTGGGCTTCCAGTTATGGAAGGGAAAGCGGTTTTGTTTAAAAGATTTGGAGATGTTGATGCTTTTCCAATTTGTATAGAAACACAGAATGATGAAGAGTTCCTGCAAACAGTGAAAAATATTGCTGTCAATTTTGGCGGTATAAATCTCGAAGATATTGCGGCTCCACGTTGTTTTACAATTGAACAAAGACTCATTGAAATGCTGGATATTCCGGTTTTTCATGATGACCAACATGGGACGGCGATTGTTATTTTAGCCGCGATTATGAATGGCTTAAAAATAACTGGTAAAGAGAAAGCTGAGATCAAGGTTGTCATTTCGGGAGCAGGAGCTGCTGGGATCGCAAGTGCCCATTTGCTCACGAGTTTTGGTATCAAAAATATTATTCTATGTGATACTCGAGGTGCAATTCATATGGGGCGAAATGATCTTGTGGAGAACCCATACAAACTCGAAATTGCAAAAAAAATGAATCCACACCAGGAGTCCGGTGATTTGGGCACGGTTATTGACAATACAGATGTGTTTATTGGGGTTTCCGGCCCAGGCGTGATGACTGGCGAGATGGTTCGAAAGATGGCCTCAAAATCGATGATTTTTGCCATGGCGAATCCTGTTCCTGAAATTATGCCTGATATTGCCCGTGAGGCAGGTGCTTTTATCATTGGAACTGGACGATCAGATTTTCCTAACCAAATTAATAATATTTTAGCATTTCCCGGAATTTTTAAAGGATTACTCAGAACTCGCCACGGGAAAGTTACGGAACAAATGAAGATTGCTGCTGCGATTGCACTTGCTGAGCTTGTACCAAATCCAACAGCAGATAAAGTCGTTCCAGGCGTCTTTGAAATAGGTATCGCAGATAAGATTGCGGATGCGGTTGAAAGTTGTTTTATGACTTAAGGATATGAAAAACTTGATTATTATTGCCCATCGAGGTGGGAAAAATGGTTTTAAGGAAAACAGTGTTGAAGCTTTTGAACATGCGATTCGAGAGGGTTGTAAGGTTATTGAGATGGACATTCGGCTCAATCATTTAAAGAAAGAGTTTTACTTGGAACATGATTTTTTTCATCGCCCCAAAATGAAAAAGAATCTTTTATCAAAGGTTGTTGATGCGCTTCCCCAGAATATTGAGTATTTGGTGGAACTTAAAACGATAGCGCTTTTTCGGAACTGTTTTGCACGAAATTTTGTTGAGCAGTTTCCACGTTTTTTTGATTATGAAAAAACATTGGTGCAATCATTTAATCCGTTTGTCCTTATCCAACTTAAAAAATTAGATCCAAAAATTCGTCGGGCTTATTTATGTGGAAACCCATTTTGGCTTTTTATGTTTAAACTTTTTTTGGCGGCAAAGATTTTACCTGAAAGTTTTCATCTTCATAAGAGACTTCTCAGTAGAAAAAATGTTGCATTTGGGAAGAGCAAAAAAATGAATGTCATCTCCTTTGTTCTGAATTCAAAAAAAACTTGGGAAAAAGCTTTGTCCCTTGGCGTTGATGGAATCATTACTGACTATCCAAAAGCGCTCCACGATTATGTTTCTTCTTTATCTGATACCAATTCACATGGCAAAACATTCAAAATGGCATCAAATTAAGCGAAAGAAAGCCGTAGATGATGTAAAAAAGGGGAAGATTTTTACAAAGCATGCAAAACTCATTTGTCTGGCTGCCAAGAATGGTTCAGATCCTTCCATGAACCCAGGATTGCGCATGGCTGTCGATAATGCCCGCGCAGATAACATGCCATTGGACAACGTGGAAAGGGCAATAAAAAAGGGCTCGGGGGAGCTCAAGGAAAACGTTCAGATTGATGAGGTTATTTATGAAGCTTTCGCTCCAGGTGGTGTTGCTCTTTATATTCAGACTTTCACCGACAACCGCAATCGAACGGTCGCGAGTTTAAAAACAATTATCGGCCGACGTGGCGGGACAATGGCCGAAAAAGGATCGGTTGGATATTTATTTGAGAAAAAGGGGTATTTAGTCTTAGATATACCTCATAAAGATCAATTAGATGATTTGGAAATGAAAATTATTGATGCCGGGGCTGATGATTTTGAAGTGGTGGATGATTTGATCGATGTTTACGTTTCACCTCAAAACCTATTTTCCGTAAAACAAAAACTTGAAAGTGAAGGAGTTACCGTGAAGTCAGCGGAGCTTACTTACCTGCCCCTTACTCATACTCCAATCGAAGATGAAAAACTTCAACAAGAGTTGGAAGATATGTTGGAAGCAATCGAAGAGGATGATGATGTGGTTCAAGTATTTACCAATGCCTAATCTTCGAACTTATAGGTAACACCTGGTTCAAGTTCGGTTTCAGTGTTTTCTTCATCGATGTTGTCTTCCTGGTTCCTTGGGATCGTTTTGATGATCGTATCAATAAAAGAGGTTTCGTTTATTGGTTCATCCTGAAAAGGGGTGTTTTCTTCAAGAGTATCTTTGGGATCTTCAGCCCCAACAAACTCCTGAGTATTTTCATGAGTCAACTCTTGGACTGGTGGAAGTTTTAATTCAAGCGGTTTTGTTGGTGGTAATTCTAAGATATTCTCTGATAGGTTTAAACGTTTGGCTTGATACTCACGAATTTTTTGAATAACCTCTTTTTCTACCGTTTCAAGATCAGAGTTTTTTACTTTAAAACCTGCTGCTTGGACGTGACCGCCCCCGCCGAACATTTGGGCAATTGCGCTGGCATCGATGGAAGCATTCGTGGTGCGAAGACTTCCACTGATGATATGATCTTTCTTTTCTTTGAGCAGGAGCACCACTTCGGCCCCGGGTGCGTTCGTGAGAAGATCATCGATGATATCGCCCGTTTGATCTTCACGGCTTTCAGTATCTCGGAAATCCGCCTGGCTTATGACTGACCAGACGAGGTGAAATTTTTCATCCGTTTTGAGTTTTGTGAGAATTCTTCCCCATAAACGAAGCATAGAAAGCTGTTTGGTCTTGAAAATGTGAACGATAATTTCTTGTTGCCGTGCGCCGTGACGAATAAGTTGGGCTGCAGCAGCAAAGGATTTGGGAGTTGTGTTGGCATGTTGAAAACTTCCGGTATCTGTAATCACACCGGCAAGAAGCAATGTAGCAATATCTTCGTCCATAATTTTCAGATCGTATTCATTTTCGAGGTCTTGAATCAGGGGGATAAGAAGCTCGGTTGTTGATGAGCTCATGATGTCCACAAGATTGATTCGGCCAAAATAGTTATTGGAAGGATGGTGGTCGATATTAATTAGGGGAATTTGAGTAAAAAGACTTGTATTGTCTTCATAAAATCGGCCGAGCTGTGAAAGATCCCCAGTATCAACCGTGATTATCACGTCGTACTTACTTGGGCCGTGGTGAAATGAGACGTCGCTTGATGAGAATTGACCAGATTTAGCTGTGAGGATAATATTTACTTTTTCTTGTTCCAGCTTGGTTTTAATGGTTTTGATTTTCCCCTTTTTACAATCCAGGGTCACAATAAAGTCCTTGGGTGATAAAAATTCGTTACTGATAATTCGACTTGTTGGAAGAAACTGGTATGCATCAGGAATTGGGTCAGCACAAACAACGGTTGCTGATTTATTGAGTTTTTTCAAAACGAGATACAACGCAAGTGCACTTCCTAATGAGTCTCCATCAGGCGGTGCTGATGGCATAATGAGAAAGCTCTGGTGATGTTTTATCTGCTCAATGATCTGTTTACGAATACTTTCCATAGTGAGTTCATGATTCCATATATATTACACAATTTTTACACATTTAGTCAAGCACCATCTCTATCTTAGTTTTGTAAGTAAGCGCCATTCAAGGAACATACGAATTTGAATAAGGGTGGATTATGCCAAAAGATATTGTACCTGGCTAGGTCAATTCCAATAATCAAGCATTCAATTTCAAATTAATTCAAAATCCCAATATTAAAACTCAAATATTTGTCTTTATTCTGCGATTTTGAAGTCGACAGCTTGGAGACGGAGTTCAGTTTTATCACGCCAAGTATTTTTTTCCAGCCTGCAGATGAGGTCTATGGTTTGATGGGGGCGGAGTTTTCGGTACTCTTCACTCATTTTAAATGCCACTACCGGCCAAGATTTTTCGTCTTTATAGGCTGTAAAAGCGAGGTGATTTTGTTCTTTTCCGAAGAGCTTCGTATTCTTTATTTTCACCTGTGAAATCAAAAATTTTGGTTCTTCATTTGCTTGTCCAAAAGGTTCGAGTTTTTCCAAAAAATCCAGCAGATTCATTTGCAACTCATCCGGCTTCAGTTCGCATTCAATTTGGAGTGTATGTGGATGCTCTTTTCCGGCAACTTCTTGATTCGTGTAATCGATCATGAGTTTTATGAATTCAGGGAGTTTTTCCTTCGAGAGGCTAAAACCTGCCGCTTGCGCATGACCGCCAAAATGCTCTAAAACCTCTTTACAATGGGTAATCGCTTTGACGAGATTGAAATATTCCGGACTACGTGCTGAGGCAACAAGTCGATCTCCGAAATCATGGAGGATCATGGTGGGGAGGTGGTATTTTTCTGCCAGCCTTCCAGCAATGAGTCCTAAAATACCAACATGCCACTCCGAGCTGTACGCAATGATAATATTGAGACCTTGGTGGTTATTTTGGTACTCGCGCTCAGCTTCTTCCATCGCTTTTATGACCATATCTTGGCGTTTCACGTTTAATTCGTTCAAGTGACGGGCAAGCGAGTTCCCCTTTTCGCCCGCTTGTTCTTGAATAAGGAGTTGCAACGAATAATATGGACTGTCGATTCTTCCAGCAGCATTAATACGTGGACCGATTTTAAAACCAATGGTGGTCGTATCCAGTTTGCGGTCAGGATCAACGCCTGCATATTCGAGAAGTAAACTAAGCCCTGGCCAACGGCTCTTGCGAAGTGCTCGCAGGCCGTTTTTCACAATTATTCGATTTTCATCAATTAACGGACCGATATCGGCAACGGTTCCAAGACTTGCCAAATCAATATACGAGAAAATTTGTCGGTTTAATTCTTCACCATTGTATTTTTCGGCGAGAAGGGCGGACGCCAGTTTAAAGGCAACTCCCGATCCAGTCAGTCCTTTAAAAGGGTAAAGACAATCTGGTTGAAGCGGATGAAGAATAGCAACGGCATGCTCAGGAATTGCAGCAGGAACGGTATGGTGATCGGTAATAATTACGTCGATGCCAAGCTCCGCCGCGAGTGCAATTTGTTTTTTACAGGAAATGCCACAATCGACGGTAATCACAAGATTTGCGCCGATCTCGTGAAAGGTATGAATAAACTTATCACTTAAGCCGTAACCATCTTCGACGCGGTGTGGTAAACGGTATGAAACTAATGCCCCAAGCTCACGTAAAACGTTGTAAAGAAGTGCTGTTCCACTGATTCCGTCCACGTCATAATCACCAAAAATGATAACTTTTTCCTGCTTGTGGATCGCTGATTTTATTCTCTCGACAGCTTTTTTCATATCTTTTAACAGATATGGATCGTGCAAACCCGTTGTAACATCACTTTCGATGAACTTTTGAATTTCATTGGCATCAAGTAGCCCCCTGTTCAAAAGGAGTTTTTCTTCTGCAGAAAGATGAGGATCAGAATTTTGTATAATCCACTGTTTCATTGTGATTTGGTGGTTTGGGAAGCAGTATTTTTCTTTGTGAGCTCTTGAAAATCTTCTGGGGTAATCCAATGGATATGATGATCGCGTCGAAACCAAGTGAGTTGCCTTTTCGCATAGTTTCGGCTGTTTTTTTTCATAGTTTCCACCGCTTCTTCCTTCGTAATTTCACCTTTCAAGTATGCTACCATTTCCAAATAACCCACTGAGGACATTGCCGGCAAATTTTCTTGGTATCCCTGATTGAGAAGATTTTTTACTTCATTGAGCAGACCTTCATCAATAAACTGATCAACACGTTGATTGATACGCTCATAGAGTTCTTCTCTTGGCCAATCAATTCCAGTGGAGTAAACGGTGAACTCCTGCTCCCCTTTTTGAGGTTTTGCTCCCCCCATGTGGGCTACTTCGAGGGCACGGATGACATAACGAACATTCTTGGGATGTATTTTTTTTGCTGCCTCCGGATCTTTTTCTTGGAGCAATGCATAGAGCGCTTCTGCACCTTTTTCTTCGTAGTATTGATTGAGTTTGAGCCTTACATCGAACTGAGCAGGAACAGCAGGTATTTGATAATTTTCCGTTACTGCGTTGATATAGAGACCTGTTCCTCCACACAGAATGGGGAGTTTGTTTCGACGATAAATATCCTGGATCGCTTTATGTGCTAATCGTTTATAGTCGGCAACGCTAAATTCGTCATTTGGGTTCACGATGTCGAGGAGATGATGTTTTATACCTTCCATTTCTTCGAGTTTTACTTTTCCGGTGCCAATATCCATTGAGCTGTAGATTTGGCGTGAATCAGCAATAATAACCTCACCATTAAATTCGTGAGCTAAGATAATACTGAGAGCGGTTTTTCCAGACCCCGTTGGGCCTACCACTGACAACAGTGGTGGTTTATGGCTCGTTTGAGCTTCTTTCATGAACTGATGAATTGATTTCAGAAGCTGGGACATGGATTGCAGTGAGTTTATATTTGATCATAATAGAGTTTATGATCACGTGACAATAAGTTTTTCTAAAAAAGTTATAAAAAAACTCCCCACACTTTTATAAAAAGCTTGGGGAGTTTTTATTTCGTTTGGCTGTGAGAGACTAGAGTTCTCCTAAATCGTGGAGTTTCGCGAGAATTCTTGCTACTTCACGCCGTTCAACGAAGTCACCTGCGTTGAATTTGCTTGAAGTGTAGAAGCTGTGTTTTTTGGCATAGGCAGCGTAAGGAGCAAACCAATCGCTACTCGCTACGTCGCTGTATTTGTATTGGCTTACAGCAGGCAATGCACTTTCTGGCAAGTTCCGGAGGAGCATGGCAAGCATTTCACCGCGTTGAACACTCAATCCAGGACCGAATTTTCCTTTCAAAGCACCTTCGGTATATCCTTTTACAATTCCACGCTGAAAGGCATTACAAACGGTTTGAAAATACCAAGCCGCAGCATCGTTGTCTGGGAAGTATGATTTTCCAGCACAGTAGTTTTTGGTTTCACTGTGGAGGTTGAAAGCACGGAGTACTACTGCCAAAATTTCTGCACGTTTGAGCGTGTCATCTGGGCGGAATTTACAATCATCACCGACCATAATACCTTCACCTTTAACCCAGTTAATGGCTTCCTTATCAGCATCTGAAGATTTTACATCTGAGAATGAGGTACAGGTATTCGGGTCGGTTGGTGTTACGGCTTTTACCGTTAAGGTTGGACAGTTCACTTGCGGTGCTTCAAAACGTTGTTGTTTGTCTTTCATATCAACTCCAACGTTTGAAACAGAACCTGCAGTTTCGTATTTAACGGTTTTGTTTGCATTCGGTTCATATTCTCCCCAACCGCTGGTGCTCACGTTATTCCAAGAGTATTCAAGTTCACTACTTGGAATGGTTTGAGTTGAGCCACCATCTTGTGTTGTGACCATGGCAGTCACTACAACTTTCCAGGTCGCTGAGTCTCCGGCTTCGATTGATGTTGGGTCAACAGTACAAGTAGCTTTTACATCTGAATAGGTTTTGAAAACTGCAGGTGGGAGTGGTTTAACGACGGTTAAGTCGGCGCAGCTCACCTGTAAATCATCAAAACGTTGTTGTTTGTCACGAATCGCTACACCCACAAAGTCAACGGTCGCTTGCTGATCGTACTGAACCGATTTGGTGTTTGATGCTTGATAGTCTTCCCAGCCACTTGTTCCAGCTTTGTACCATGAGTACTCGAGTTCATTGGCAGGGATGGTTTGAGTTGAACCACCATTTTGGTTACTGACCATAGCGGTCACGGTTGCTTTCCAGGTTGTCGATTGTCCTTCAGTGATGGTTGTTGGGGTCGGACCACAGACACCCGTAACATCAGAATAGGTATCAGCAGCTGACACGAGTGAAATTTGACCAACAATGGCCAAAACTAACCCGGTTAACACCGAGAGACCCGATCGAACAAACCGAGAATTTATCTTGGTTTTCATAGAGGTTTTGTTAAGAATTTACACTGTTTATAGTGCTCTTTTTTTTTTCAAAAGTCAAAAAGAGGCCAAATAAATATTGGTCGAATTTGAGTCTTCCAAAGAGATAAGAAATCAACACAAGCACTTTTTACAACAAGTAATAATGCTAAAAAAATTTAATTACTGACATTCTGTGGATAATGTCTGCTGTATTTTTTGCTCTAGAGTCCGCTGATTATCGATTTCATCTTTTATTGATTGCTGCCCCTGACTGACGACTGTTGAAAAGTCTGCTTTGCCGTAGAAGTATTCATGTGGATTCAGCGATAAAAAGCCCTGTTCACAGGCACGACGTGCTCTTGGAATTTGGCTTTGTAGGTACGTTAAATTTGCACAAATTATTGCAGTCTTTGGTAAAGTTGAGACTGCTGTATAAAAACTCACCCCCTGCCCAACCATCGCTATATTGTTTTCACAATCTAATCGTGCAGTGATGAATTTTTGGGCCTGAAGTTTTTTTTTATCTTTTTCTCTCTGCTCCACAAGTTCACTTCTACTACGTTCTACCATGATCAAGGTGCCGGTCAAAGCAAGATTTATTGCCATTGATGCCGCAGTTAAAATTTGCCACAATCTCGGTGACCCCTGATTCTTATGATCTTGAGTTTCGATTGTTGGTTGAGCGTCAACAGCATTTCCTTCGGGTATTAAAGTAATTTTGGTCATAAATAAAAATAATGGCGCATTAAAATACAACACTCACCCAAAACTGTCAAATCTTTGAAATTGCGATATTATAAAAAATTTTGCTCCAAACTTGAGAGCAGTGACATGTTGTCAATTTCGCTGATCATTTCGTTCACTTTGGATTCCTGAAGCTTATTTTTAGAGACTTTTTTTCGATTTTCCTCAATTTTTTTTTGGAGTAAAAAGTCAGTGGCAACAATTTTGTTGAAGATTTTTTGCAATTGTTCACTACTGGTACTCGCAATATTTCGCTCCAAATTCTGCCAAAAAGCGGTAGAGAGTTTAGAAGCAAAAAGTGAGTTTTTGATTCGCTGAATGAGGATTTCAGTTGTCATTTTCATCTTCAGGCTGTTAATTGTTTTTCGATTACGCTGATCGCTGCGTCATCTTCGTGCGTTACACGCTCAATTTTTGCGTTGGCTGGAACGAGTTTTTGTACTTCTTCACGGAAAGCAAAAATTGCCTGTTCGTGATTACTGCGAGCAAGGTGGTAATTTTGTTCGGCATCGGTTTGGGCGTCGCTTAACTGTTCTGGGGTCAATTTTAGATACTTGGAATAACGTCCTGATTCGGTGGTGGTTCCGGTGAGTTTAAGGTTCCCTTCTTCATCAACTTCTCCGGTATGAAATTTTGGATCTTCAGGGGTTGAATCAGCAGCATGAAAAGGATTTTCTTTAAAAAGTTTAGGATTAGGATTTGTGTCAATTTTCAGCCTTCCTTCAGCATCAATTTTGGACTCTTTGCCTTGAACAAAAAGAATGTCGTTGAGTTTTTTTTCTGACTCTTCAAAGTCTTCACGGGTCGATTTGCACCTTTGACCGAGCTCAAGAATTTTTTGCTGGATTTGATAATACTCTTCTTCCACTGCGGCGATTTTTTTTCTTTGATTTTCTTTCAGTGAGAAGAGTCTGGCTTGTAGATCTTTTTTGATTTCAGTATTTTTACTTTCACGCAAAACTTTCAATTGTTTCGATTTTTCTTCATCAACCAAATCCGGCAAATCGGCATCGAGGTGTTTTGCCAGATCTTTGATTGCGAGTTTCATTTCTTCACTTAATTCTGAATTACCGTCTCTTGACCCTTCGAGTTCCTGCTCAATTGCGCCGGCGGCGGTTTGTTCAACCACGTCGTTATTGGTAGTGGGGTTTAGAATAATTTTTCCCGTGATGCTGTTAAAGTATTCGGCAAAATCTGGATCTTCCATCATCTCAGACAATTCATCTGCTGAAACGTTGAATTGATGTGATTTTTCAAGATGGTTTGATTCAGGTGACTTGCGTTGTTGTTCAGGATTAGGTGACATGATTTAGCATTAAAGACGAAGAACTATGCTTACAATATTGGAAATGGTTGGTGCTGGATGAAAAAAAATCACAGGTCACCGTTTTCATGTAGTAGATAAAGTACCCGTGCTACTTCGCGGCGCTCTACAAAATCGGCGCCGTGGAAATTTTTGGAATCGTGAAGTTTTTCTCGTTTGGCGTAGGCGGCGTAAGGTGAAAACCAGTCGCTGAATTGTACGTCAGGCCAAGGGTATTTCGTGACACTTGGCATCGTCTCATCAAGGTTCCTGAGGAGCATGGCATACATTTCTGCACGGACAACGCTTAGATTGGCGCCGAATTGACCTTTGAGTTTTCCTTCGGTGTATCCTTTGACGATTCCACGCTTATAGGCATTACAAACAATTTGGTAGAACCATCCTTTTGGCTCATTATCAGGGAAAATATCGTTATTGTTGCAGTAGTTTTTGGTTGCTGAATGGAGGTCAAAAGCGCGAAGTACCACGGCAAGGATTTCGGCACGTTTAAGGGTATCGTCTGGGCGGAATTTACAGTCACTTCCCGTCATAATTCCGGTACTTTTCACCCACATAATAGCTTTGTAGTCATCGTCAGAATTTTTCACATCTTTGAAGGTGGTGCAGGTTGGGGTTTTATCAGGAGTATCGTTATTTTTCTCATCATTGTTTGTATCCTGCTTATCGTCGTTTTTCTCATCACTCCCCGGCTCAGTCTTTTGATCAACGTTGTCTGAATCTGGAGCAACAATTTTTACATTTTCACACGGAATGGAAATCGTAGTGACCCGTTTAATGCTGTTTGGTTCAACTTGTTCGCGAATCTCAGCAGTTACATTGGAAAGGTCAATGGCGTTTGTGTATTTTTTACTTAACTCTAGGGTTGACCCCCAACTGCTTGTGGAGGTTGCCGATTCTACCCCGCGCCATCGGTACTCATATTTTGGAATCATGTAACCACGCAATATTGTATTAATTTTCCATTGTATGGTCGTTCCGGTGTTTTGATCGCCTTTTGGTGAAGCGGTACAAGTAAAATTATCGGCGGTAAGGAGTTCATCTTCTGTTTCGACATCCTGCTTGGCTGCAGAGGTTGTTTTTACACTCACATCAGGACACTCAAGAAAAAGAATGTCGTCATAAATGATATGACCCAAGATATCTTTTTTGCCCGAACTTGATGAAATGGTTACTTTGGCGTCTTTGAGCTCTTGCGCCGTATCATATTTGACCGTAACGACTGAAGTCGTTGCGCTTTTCCCAATTCCGCTCCAACTGTAATTATAAAAACTTACATCGCCCCCTTGGGAAGATTTTACTTCCCACGTTACATTGTTTCCTACGGTTACATCGCCGGTTGGTGTGGCTGTACATGTAAGTCCCATATTGGCTAAAGCGGTTGTTTTTCCTGGCAATTGAAGATTTTCTCTACCAATATTCGTATCTAAAACCCCATTTGAGACCGTCGATGTAACCCTTTGCCCCTGAATAAGTTTCCCTTGAAATGATTCACCATTATTGAAGTAAATGGCCAAACCGGTGATACCTAGAATTCCAACGATTCCAAGCCCCATCAATATTTTTTTATTTTTCATAAAATTTTGTTATTCATCTTGTCACATTACAACATTTTTACAAATTTGTCCACCAAATATATATCTCGTGTGGCGAGGAATATTTTGACAAAAAGAAAACAAATCGGGTATAAAGCTCATGTCAAAGACAGCAGGTTCATAAATTTTATGAATAAATCCCGCCGAGACAAAACAGCACAGTTCACTTCAATTTGATTTGTACTTTAAGTTTTGTTCTCACGTCTGAGGCGAAGCTTTATTTCGATTTACATCTTTTTTATGGCTGTTTCTAAAGCAAAAAAGGGTGAAGTTCTCGCGGAGCTGAACGAAAAGTTCGGAAAAGCGACTGCAGTTTATTTTTCTGACTACCGTGGTCTGAGTGTGACCAAACTCGGTGAACTCCGCAAACGTTTGCGGGAACAGAAAGTTGAATATGTGGTGGCAAAAAAAACGCTCATGAGAATTGCACTCAAGAACAACAACCTTCCTGATGTTCCCGATGATTTGATGCAGGGACCAGTAGGCGCGGCGGTTTCTTATGACGACGTTATTTCAGCAGTAAAAGTTCTCCACAACTTTTCAAAAGAAGCTGAACAACTTCAAATTCTTGGTGGTATGGTTGAAGGTCGATATGTTTCTCAAGCGGAAGCAAAATCCCTTGCAACACTTCCTTCACGGGAACAACTTCTTGCCAAACTTCTTGGATCACTCAATGCGCCAATTTCTGGCTTTCATGGAGTACTTCATGGGGTTATGTCCAAATTTGTTCGTACTGTTCAAGCAGTTCACGACAAACAGGCTCAAGCTTAATCTATTTATCAATTATTTTACTATTTACTAACGTAAACTCATATGTCTGATGTTCAACTCAGCAAAGACGCAGAAAAGATTCTTGAAATGGTCGAGAAACTTTCTGTCCTCGATCTTGCAAACTTGGTGAAAGCCATGGAAGAAAAATTCGGCGTGAGCGCTGCTGCTCCTGTTATGATGGGTGCTGCTCCTGCCGCTGGTGGTGCTGCTCCTGCCGCTGAAGAAGC
Source organism: uncultured Candidatus Peribacteria bacterium (assembly GCA_964624115.1). Taxonomy (GTDB): domain Bacteria; phylum Patescibacteriota; class Gracilibacteria; order UBA1369; family UBA1369; genus CAZUXI01. The sequence continues at coordinate 106,416 of CAZUXI010000003.1, read as the reverse complement.
TTCTGCTACTGTTACTGTTGTTCTTGCTGATGCAGGCGCACAGAAGATCAATGTGATCAAAGTAGTTCGTGAAGTTACTGGTCTTGGCCTCAAAGAGTCTAAAGACCTCGTTGATGGTGCTCCAAAACCTTTGAAAGAAAATGTACCACGAGAAGAAGCTACTAAAATGAAAGCTGACCTCGAAGCTGCTGGTGCTAAGGTTGAATTGAAATAGTTCAAGCCATAGTTTCACCTTTCAAAAAACCGATCCCAGGTGGGATCGGTTTTTTGTTTATGTCCTTCATTCTATCATTTTCACAGAGATTGCTTGACATAATACATAAAAGTGTTTATTTTTACATGCCTAGTATCATTCTCCTTTCCATGTACATGAAAACTTTTTTAAAAATTCTTCTTGGTCTCGTTATTACGGCAGTTCTTATTATTTTGGGGATTTCAGCGTTTATGCCTCAGCTTTTAGTGAAGCCTAATACTGATGGAAACCAAACACAGCAGAGTCAGGAAACTCAAGTACTTGTTGACGGTAAAAAATCGTCGCAGGAAACATCTGATCTTCCGGGTAAAAAAGTTACAACAGAGCAAGTGAATGAGTTAAACTCAGCTTTTTTGGAAGTTACCGGAACGGTGAAAGCTACGGAATTTTTAAAGGTTTATCCGGCTACCGGTGGTTTAGTGCAGAAAATTCTCGTAAAAGATGGTGAAAAGGTTGAACAAGGGCAAGCACTTATTGAGTTAAGTGGCGTGAATGGAATGGAACATCCACTTCTTACTCAACTCAAACTGGCCCAGGTCAATTATGACGCTACTGCTTCTGGTGTTCAAACCACCAAGGATGCGAATAACTCTCAATTAAAAACGGCGCAGATTCAATTGGAGAATGCGCAAAATCAAGCATTGGCGAACTCTTATGATTTAACGGTTTTTGATCAAAATCTTACGGGTATAAAAAATGGAGTTTTAGTTATGAATGATACTCTTCAAGCCAATGGTGAGAAAAATCGTTTGGATTTGGAAAAAACAGATTTAGGAATTGAAAAACTTAAAGATGCGATTGATAGCCTGGAAATTGCCAAGGATGATACGATTAATGATTATCAAAAAGCCATTCGTAATGCTGAAAGTAGTGAAGCTGCCGACAAGCTCCAAGGTGAAATGGAAGCGGCACTTGATACCATGGATACCCAACTGAAGGATCTTTATGACCAACTTGATCAGGCGGAAATCAGTTATGATTCTTTCCTTTATGCACAAGACATGGGGAAAAATCAGATCTTGGGCCAGTTGGAAAATTCACTTACTCAATTGAGTACCCTTGCGCTTAATCAACAAAGTATGGCGGCAAAATTAGGGTACGATGATTCGACAGGCAAAATTATTACTGATCCGCTACGGTTAGCTCAAGAATCTTACAACGCAACAGTTATTCGCAATCAGGCGAGTTTAAATCAGATCAATTCCCAGCTCAAAATCGCCAAAGCAAATTTGGATGCGGCAAAACAACAGGCTGCCAATTTGGTGGTTTATGCGCCAGCAAGTGGGACAATTAATGAAGTGATTACCCGAAACGGGGAATTGGTTTCTCAACAGAATCCTGTGGTCTCACTCAATAATCCGAGCAGCAATGATTTAAAAGTGGGAGTGAGTTCGGAAGATGCGGATAAGATCGATTTCTCTGCACCAGCAGAGGTGAAGATTGGCGGGAAATATGTTCCTGTGCCAATGAAAGGGATATCTTCTGAAGCAGATGCACAAACTCGATTGGTTTCAGTAACACTTCAATTGCCCAATATTTCTTTACGTGGAAATCAACAGCTCCAGGTCCGTTTACCTCTGAAGGTTCAAGGAATTTCTGTTCCGTTAGACGCCGTTATTATTGGTTCGGAAGAACAGTATGTCTTCACGGTTGAAGATGGAGTTGTGAAAAAAGTAAATGTTGTGCTTGGAACACTTTACGGTGATAAAGTTGAGATTGTCCAAGGTTTGAATGCTGAGGATGTGATTGTGGTGGAAGGTGCTAAAGAGCTTATTGAAGGAGAAAAAGTTTCGTAAATACTTTTTAAATTGGAAGCTCCAACGAGCCTGTTGGTTATTTATTTTCGGCCTTTGCCCTCAACTTTAAAAAATTATGGATTCACACAAAGATCATCATGAACTTGAGACGTCGGACTCACTTTATCTCAAACAACTTGAGTATACAGATGATGTCGGCAAAACCTGGTTGAATTTTTTTATTAAAAACTTTCGGGTTACAGTTCTCATTATTTTGGGAATTTTAATTTGGGGGGTGATTTCTTTTCAACTTTTACCACTTGAATCGAGTCCTGAAGTCAAAATTCCCTATGGAGTGGTTACGGTCAGTTTACCTGGGGCGTCGCCTGCAGATATGGAGGAACAGATTATTGAAAAAATTGAATCGAAGGTCTCAAATCTTTCGGGTGTGAAACAGGTTCGTTCTTCAGCATCGAATTCGTTTGCCAGTGTTACGGTGGAATTTCGCGCTGAAGAAGACTTAAAAGATGCCCTTCGAAGGCTTCGTGATGCTGTAGATTCGGTAAAATCCGAATTACCTACGGATGCCACTGAACCGGTTGTCACTGAAATTTCTTTTAGTAATACTCCTATTTGGACTGTTGTTGTCACCGGACCTTACGATAATTTTGTTTTAAAGAAGTTTGCGAAACAGATTGAAGATGAGCTCAAAAAACTTCCAGGCACCAATGATGTGCTTGTGAGTGGTGGCGATGTTTCAGAGCTGCGGATCAGTTATGACCCTAAAAAACTTGAACAGTATGGATTAAGTTTAGACACCGTCAATAATATTATTCGGGCGAACAATATTTCACTTCCTCTTGGAACTCTTGAGGTTGGAAATTTTAATTATACGATTAAAGCTGAAGGGAAATTTAAAAGTGCGGCTGAACTTCGTGATTTGCCACTTTTGAATAGTGGCGGGCAACTGGTTCGTTTGCGAGATGTCGCTTTTGTTGTTGAACGTGCTGAAGAACGTGATGTTATTAGCAGGTTTTCAGTTGAAGGAAATGAACCTGAAAATGCGATTAGTTTAAATGTTGTTAAAAAAACCGGAAGTTCGATTATTAAACTCATTGATGACGGAAAAGCAAGTATAGAAGAGCTTAAAGCAACTAAGTTTCCTGCTGACTTAAAAATTGAAACAACTTTAGATTATTCGGAGCAGATACGTGAAGATTTTAATAATCTTGTTCGAGATGGTGTGATGACCTTTTTGTTGGTGACGCTGGTCTTATTTTTATTTGTTGGTTTAAAAGAGGCTTTTGTTGCAGGTCTTGCGGTACCATTGGTTTTTGCCGCAACTTTTGGACTCTTGAACATGCTTGGAATTACCCTCAACTTCCTGACAATGTTTTCCCTCATCCTTTCGTTGGGTCTCTTGGTTGACGACGCAATTGTGGTGGTTCAGGCAACAAAACAGTACCTTAAAACTGGCAAATTTACCCCTGAGGAAGCCGTACTTCTGGTATTTAAAGATTATAAGGTTGTGATTACCGCAACAACTTTAACGACGGTCTGGGCGTTTATACCACTGGTTCTTTCGAGTGGTATTATTGGGGAGTATATTCGTTCGATTCCAATTACGACTTCGATTACCCTCATTTCTTCTTACTTTATTGCTATTATCATTAACCACCCGATGGCAATTATTCTGGAAAGGTTCAGAGTTACGCGCGGGATTTTCTGGTTACTTTTTGGCTTTCTGACAATTCTTTTGATGGTGATTTTGGCAAATATGAGTCATCCGATAATGGTTGCACTTGCACTTGTGGTTGGCGGTTTCATGATTGCGCTTTATCTTCAGTATCGAAGAAGCTGGAAATCACAACTGCTTCATCATGAAGATATGCTCCTTCAGGAACGTGCGAGCAAAGATAAAATTATTGCCAAGATTCGTCATCACTATGAAGAGTCGAACAAAAAAGGTTTGAGTCGTTTCACCAATGGGCTTATTCACCTTGATCGCATTTTACCGTCGTATGGAAAGTCACTTACCAAAATTCTTCGGAGTGGCTTTTTGAAAGCATTTGTGCTGATTTTTGCGCTCGTACTTTTTGTTCTTTCTGTTATGTTGCCGGCATCAGGAATTTTGAAATCTGAGTTTTTACCACCTGCAGATTCAGAATACCTTTACGTGAATATCAAAGGCCCCAATGGATTGATCAGTGAACGAACGAAAGAGGTTGCCGATGAAGTCCAAAAGGTGTTACTTGCTGAAAAAACCATTAAAACTTTTTCGTCCGTTGTCGGATCACCTGGTGTGAATACTTCAGGTGGACTGGGAGCAAGCGGCAGTAATACGTCTTCCAATCAAGCTCAGTTTGCGATTAATTTGTATAAACTTGATGAACGTCCGGTGGGACCGAATGGTAAAGTTGAAAAATCTTATGAAATCGCGCCGCGTATTCGAAAGGCAGTTGAGGGGATTAACGGAGCAACGATTGATGTGGTCGAACTTGCAGGTGGTCCTCCAGCTGGTGCGGACTTTGAAGCAAGAATTTTAGGTGAGGATATGAAGGTTCTCCAGGACCTTGCAGAGAAATATAAGGGCTTATTGAGCGACATTCCAGGAACCATTAATGAAAAAACTTCTCTTAATTTGAGTCCAGGCGAGTTTACGTTTCAACTTGATCCGCAAAAATTGGCGCTTTCCGGGCTTACTTCATCACAAGTTGCCACGGTTTTGCGAACGGCCTTGAGTGGAAGTGAAATTACGAAGGTACTTCGCGATGGTGATGATTTGAAAGTACGCGCTGAGTTTGAAAAAAATACTGTTCAGAACCTCGATGACTTGAGGAATCTTAAACTTGTCAATGCACGAGGTCAGGTTTATTTCCTAGGTGATATTGCAGCGGTTGAAGTGGGATCTTCACTTACTTCAATCAGTCGAATTGATGAAAAACGTGTGGTGGTTCTTTCTGCTGGGGTTGAACAGCCTCGGTTACCCGGCGAGGTCCTCGTTGATTTCCAAAAGATTTTAAAAGATCACCCATTACCCGATGGCTACGAAATTACTTTTGGTGGTCAAAATGAAACAAATAACGAATCAATACTTTCGATTTTACGAGCGATGGTGCTTGCGATGATCTTGATTGTCGCTACGCTTGTTATTCAGTTCAATTCTTTTCGTAAATCGATCCTGGTGTTGGTTGCCATTCCATTGGCCCTTACAGGTGTTTTCTTTGGTTTGACCCTTATTGGATTTAGCCTTTCCTTTCCAGGTTTGATTGGTGTTATCGCGCTCTTTGGGATTGTGGTGAAAAATGCGGTGATTATGGTCGATAAGATTAATCTCAATTTAAATGTTGGTATTCCATTTGTTGAATCGATTGTGGATGCCGCCAAATCTCGTTTAGAAGCGATTTTTCTTACTTCCATCTGTACGATTATCGGAATGGTGCCGATTACGGTTGAAAATGAGACCTGGCAAGGTTTAGGTGCTTCTTTGATTTTTGGTCTTTCGGCTTCTACACTGCTTACGCTGTTTGTTGTTCCGACACTTTTTTACCTTTTGGTGAAATCGAGTAATAAAAAGGATGTTCGACTCAGAGAATTGATAGCTCAAGAGGGAAAATAGCTTCGTATCATAAAACTTCGCAACCACTTCAAGCCTTCACTCACTCTGAAGGCTTTTTTTTCTGCTGATTTTTTGCTATAATGATGTGATATATCTCCAAAAACACAACCATGGAAGGTGAAAATCAATTGATAAATTTGAATCTAGGCGGAAGTTCTGCCGAGCCACCAAAGCCTGCTCCTGGAGCAAAAGACCTGGGAAGTGAGTTCTTAAGCGTGGGTCCCCTTCCAACCGGAAAAATCGATCCGGTGAAGGCTGCTGCAACTGCCCCTCATGCACTCAATTCTATCGCTGAGGCAAAAGGAACTCAAAAAAAGTTTGGTTTTTCCCTTCCAAGTTTTTTTCAGAAAAAAGCTGAAGCAACGGTTGAGGGGCCGAAGATTATGGAATCGATTGTTGCCCAAAAAAAAGCTCCAACAGGTGGTAATGCTATGCCGGGAAGTTTGGGGAAAACGATTCTTGGTTCGAATAATGATTTACAAAAATCGCTGGAACAGGACAAAGAGCTTCATCTCAAAAAAAAGTTAAAAAACAGTAAAGTTACTCTTATTGCTTGTTTTGTCTTGGCTGCTGTTTCAACGGGATATTTTTTCATGGAACTTAGCCCAAATTTTGATCTTTTTGGTGAAAATACTACTACTCGACTTACAAATTTAAATAAAAATCTTCGCAGTCTTCAGTCGAAAATCAATGTGAGTCGTTATTTAGCGGCACAAATTGATTTGAACAGTTTTAGTCTTTTGAGTGATGAGTTTTTGGAAAAAACGGCTACGATGGCTGATAAAAATGCTTCCAGCTTTGATCAAACCGAGGCTGCGCAGCGAGTGACTGAATTAACACCCAAAATGGCTTCACTCATTGAACGGATAAAAGGTAATCTTGATACGGACATTGTTGTTCCTACCACCAAGAGTCTTGCCGAGGAGGAACAAACTCCTGCGGAAATGACCGCTTATTTTCAGAATGAGTTAAAAACAGCTTTGAGTAAGGACCGAAGTGAACTTCTTGCGAGCTCAAAGGAGGTCGATAATTCACAGGATATTCGTTTGTATGACAATACATTGAAACTTGTCGGAAATACGAATTTATTTGCTACGATTAAAAGTCTTTCACCTGATAAATTTCAAACTCAGCTCGACACTTATATTCAGGATTTAGATCCTGATGGTCGCCAAGCGATCAAAACCCTGTTTACGAAAATCTTGAGCTCAACGAAGAGCGATGTAGCGATTATTGGTACCATTAAAGGAAAACGGATTGAGTGGTCAAAGGTTCGAGCGCAGTTGAATATGGTACGAGATGAAACATTAAGTTCGGCTTCACGAGAGGTTTCGAGTCGAAGCACCATTGTTTATACGGGCTTTGAGTTTAATGCCAATAATAACCGTATTACGCTTTCAGGAACCACTACAACTGACAACGCGTTGAACTTCACCTTGATGAGTCGGCTGATTGATAATTTGGAGGATGATAGTTTTGATAATGTAGAGATGCGTTCATTTACCAAAACGGGTGATGAAGAGGGTGTTTATACTGCTGATTTCAAAATTGATCTTACTCTGGTTGCTGATGAACTTGGGAAATTACCAAGTATTGATCGAAATCTTCCAACAACTCCGACACCGACTACTACCTCACTCTTCTAAAATTTTATGAAAAAAATTATTTTCTCAGTTCGTTCGGCACAGCAGCAGATTAACATGTATTTAATCGCATCTGCAGTTTTGGTTGTTGCGGCTGGGGTTTGGGGGTATTTCCAGTTTGTACAGCTTTCGACCGCCTGGGCGGCAATTGATGCGGGAAAGAGTTTGGAAACTCGGCTGACCCAATCGAATGATGAGTTCAAAAAAGCTTATGTGGAGTTAAATACTGCTTCAAAAGCTGAATATAAATCTATACTGGATGGTTTAGCGGTTATTTTACCTAATTCTGAACAGTATACTGAACTCACTCGAACGTTTGATAAGTATTTTTATGATCAAAATAGTGCGGTAGACCCGATTTTTATGAACGATTTACGTTTTAGTAAACCAAAGGCAGATAAAAACTCTGAATACAGTGTTTTACCGTTCGCAATGACCATTACTTCAACAGAAAACAAACTGGATGATTTCCTTCGTTATATTGAGGGTTCAGGCAGTTTAGAAGAACCACGAACTCGATTAATGGATATTCAATCGATCTCTTTGAACTTACCTGTTGCTGATTTGAACGCCGCTGATGGAACGGTTGAACCGCTTGATGTTTCAATTGCCGGAAATGCTTATTTCCAAAAAATGGTCGAAGAAAAGAAGGTCGTAAAAAACTAACTCACTTGTGGAGCAATGGCAGATAACACAAAATTACAACTTTTACAGGAAGCAATTCTCTCGGGGAATATCCCTCAGCTGGTGCTCAATACCATCAGTTATGCTCTCGATTTGCGATCCAGTGATATTCATATTGAACCGGAAGAGAATACCGTACGTTTGCGTTATCGTATTGATGGTGTGCTCCGCCAAGTAGTGGAATATCCTCATAATATTCATCCTGCAGTGGTTTCGAGGATTAAGATTATGTCGAATTTAAAAATTGATGAACAACGCATTCCTCAGGATGGGCGCTGTAATGTGACGACAAAGGATGGACGGGAAATGGATTTGCGTGTTTCTACTTTACCAACTGTACGTGGAGAAAAAGTGGTTATGCGTATTCAAGATCGTTCACGAAAGATTCCTGATTTTCAAGAATTGGGGCTGCAAGGTACCGCTTTGAGATTCTTTCAAGAAGCATTGGATCTTCCCAATGGGATTGTTCTTACTACCGGTCCTACCGGTTCAGGTAAAACGACAACCATGTATTCCGCTATGCAGCGTTTGAACACCATTGATGTGAATATTTTAACGATTGAAGATCCGGTGGAAATTCAGATGGATGGGTTGAATCAGAGTCAGGTGCATGCGGATATTGATTATACCTTTGCAAACGGTTTGAGAACCGCTTTACGTCAGGATCCCGACATTATCATGGTGGGTGAGATCCGTGATCGTGAAACGATTGATATTGCGATTGAAGCTTCACTTACTGGGCACTTGGTACTTTCGACCATTCATACGAATAGTGCGGTAGAAACTCTTACTCGTATTATGAATATGGGTGTTCCGCCGTTTTTGATGGCTTCAACCATTGAATTGATTATTGCGCAGCGGTTAGTACGAAAACTTTGTCAGGCCTGTAAAATTCCTGCGGTTGGAGAACTTGCTCCGAAAGCTGAAGATTTGGAAATTGCCAAACGGGCGATGGAAAACCTCCATTCCACCGAGGAAATTGAACCTGAAAAGATTGCTGCACTGCAGTTTTTTGTAGGTAAAGGATGTGCTGAATGTGACAATATTGGTTTTCGGGGTCGTATTGGTCTCTATGAAATTATGCGAATGAATAACGAAATTCGTCGAGCTATTTTGGATCATGCGAGTTCGATTGAAATTGAAAAGAAGGCTATGGCCAACGGAATGGTGAGTCTTGAACAGATTGGTGTGATTAAAGCTTTAAAAGGCGAAACCAGTCTGGAAGAGGTCTACCGAGTCGCCAAGAGAATGGAAGAATATTAATCCTTTTGTATGCCAGAAAAACAAGCGAAGGGGTTTGGACAAGCTGATACGGGTGAAACCTTTTCCCTCAAAACTGATTTAACACCTGCGGAAGGTCAAAAAACTGATGAAAAACAGATTGTTTTAAATATTTCTGAAGCAAAAAATTCCAAAGTACTTTTGAGAAAATCTGATCGTTCTTTGGGATATACCGGGAATGTTTTTATTGATACGTATCGTCGGGTTAATAATTTTTTTATTGATCATACTCCGATTAAAACCAAGGAGCGGGCGATTTTTTTCCGATTACTTGCGGTGATGATTGGAGCCGGTTTACCGCTTATTCGTTCGCTCAAAACCTTATCACTTCAATCAGAAAAGAATCCACGATTGCAAAAAGTCCTCATGCAGATTGCAATCGGGATTGAAAATGGTCGGAGTTTTTCTGAATCGTTGAGCGATTATCCTGATGTTTTTTCCGAGGCACAAATTGGTATGGTACGGGCAGGTGAAGCGAGTGGACAGCTCAATAAAAACTTAAAATCTCTGGCGGAAGAGTTAGAAAAAACCGCGAGTATCAATGGAAAAGTAAAGGGGGCAATGATTTATCCGATTGTTATTTTGTGTTTATTGGTTACCGCAATCTTCTTGATGATGATTTTTGTGGTTCCGCAAGTGACCAAACTATTCACCCAAACAGGAAGTGAACTCCCGCTTCCAACTAAAATTTTGATTTGGATGAGTGATGTAGCCGTTAACTATTGGTATGTGGTGATTTTTTCGGTTGCCGTTTTCATCTTCGCGTTTGTCACTTGGAAAAAAACACGTATCGGTAGGTATCAGTGGGATTATATAAAACTCAATCTTCCGGTTTTTGGGGTTATTATTCAAAAAACAGCCCTTGCAAAGTTTTCACGTGGTTTTAGTAATCAGCTGAAAAGTGGTGTACCAATTATTAAAAGTTTGGAGATCGTGGCTTCGGCAATTGGAAATGAGGTTTATAAACGTCGTCTAATTCTTACAGCAGAAGATATGAAACGTGGTATTCCTATGGCGGAAAACCTTACTGATACCAAACTTTTCCCGAGTATGCTCGTAAATATGATTGAGATTGGTGAACAAACTGCTCAATTAGAAAATACCACGGAAAAAGTGGCGGAATTTTATGATGAAGAGGTGGATAATATGATTAAATCCCTCACGAAAATTATGGAACCGTTTATTCTGGTGTTTATTGGAGTAACGGTTGGTGGGCTGGTGGCAGCAATTATGTTGCCGATTATTCAACTGACGAGTATTTCAAGTAGTCTTTAACGAGGAGGGGAAACGAAGGGAGATTTATGGGTTTTTGCCGTATTTTTTTTGGGCGTCTTCGAAGGGTTTTTGACCGAAGCTTGGGTCGATGGCAATCTTGTGCACTTTTTGACAATAATTGATGACTTCCTGAAGTGTTTTTCCGGGTAATGATGGTTTTTGGATATAATATTTTCTTTCACTGACATCGTTGCCGTTTGCGAGGGCATCACACATTTCTCGTTCGTTATGATCCGTTGCCGCACTCATTCCAAGAATTCCAGTTAATGCAGCAATGCCAACTCCTGCAATAATTTTTTCTACGAGTGGGTTGATTTTTTCTCGGGGATTTGGTGCTCCTAATTGCTCCATTTGCTTCTCTTCACTGATACTGAGTGAATCGAAATATATCCTTGGGTCGTCCATTATGGATGTTCCTTCAGGTATTGGGTCAAGATCGATGGTGATCCAGGTTCGGCCATCAGCACTTTCTTCAGCATTCCTCACTTTTCCGTAGAAATGCATTCGTCCGTCGCCCCCGAGCTGGGTCACATCAAGTGAAACTTCATTTCCGGGCGTTATCTGTTTTTGGGTAGGAGGTGCAAGAAGAGCTATTTTTACCTGATCACCCACTTGTTGCCAGGCAATCAGTTCACTTCGTCCAAGATGGTGTTTTACCCCTTCAATATATCCGGTCGTTGGAAGTGCAGCTTTGAGGGCGCGGAAACCGCTATGGGAAGCTTCTAATTGTTCATTTATGCTGCTCTGTCGCGGTTTTTTCGTCATGGTTTGTGTCAGTTATGCGTTGATTTCTTCTTACTTCCTCACTAATGGACTGGATTTTGCCTTTTGACCTTCTTTCTGTCAATACAGCGTTTGCATTTTGGAGAATGATGTGGTATTATGATAAGAATTTTCATTCATCAAACAAAAAATTTAACAAAAAAAAATATGTCTCAACGTCACGTCTCTGCTCGCAAGGGTTTTACCCTCATTGAGCTTCTCGTTGTTATTACCATTATTGGTATTTTGGCAGCGGCACTTCTTCCACAGATTCTTGGTGCACCAGCACGTGCACGTGATACCGCTCGTGTAGCGGCGGTAGCTCAAATCGTTACTGCGATTGAGACTTATAATAGTGATGAAGGAAGTTACCCTGACCCAGATATTACAAACTGTGTACCTGCTGTACTTGATAAATATTTCCAAGGTGGAAGCGCACCTAAAGATCCAAATAGTAAAGATGTGAAAGGTTGTAATGGTGCATATTATTATTGTGTGCATGACGGCGACCCTGTTTCTTACTCAGTAGCAGCAAAAATGGAAATTACTGGAGGACAAGCAAACGGCTTAGAGTCAGAACTTCTCACGACATGTACGAACGCTGCTGCTGCGGCAAGCCCAACCTATACTTCAAATAATACGAGTGATGTTTATGTCATCACGAAATAGTTTCTTTTTGAGATAAATTTTTGAAACGGTATACTTGGAACCAGGTATACCGTTTTTTTTATGTATGAAATTGTTGAGATATTTTTTGGTGGGGGTTTCAGTGGTGGCTTTGAGTGGTTGTGGGCAGGCTCCGCAAACAACGAAAGAAATGGAGGGTCCACCGTCAGCAACCCAGAAAACTTCCCAGATTGATGCCCAAAAACTAACACCAGAGGATGTTTCCGTTACTCTCCAGTCTCTGGAGAATTCTCAAGTAATTGTGAGCAAAGTTCCACGAAATAAAGCGGCAGAGGTGCCGCTGGCAATTGCACCGAATGTTTTGAGTTCGGCAGGAAAGGCACGTGATGCCGCACGAATTGCAGATCTTTTGCAAATCGTGATGGGTCTCGAGTCTTATAATGCGGACAAATCAGAATATCCTCAACCCTATCAGGGAAATTGTCTTCCGGAGAGTTTAGGATTGTATTTGAAAGACGGGAAAGCTCCGACCGATTTTGGAAAAAATACGATTGGCGGGTGCCCAAATTCTGGTTATTTTTACTGTAAACTTGATAAAAATGATCATTTTCTTTATTTAGTTGCTGCAAAAATGGAAAAGGGATCGGAAAAAGTGAATGCACGTGAGCAGGATTTAGGGAAAATTTGCCGAAGTGAAATGAATATCCCTGAAGAATGGTCAAAAACAACCGGGAACGAGGGTTTTGATGTCTATGCTGTGGTGAGATAGGCCCTCATTTACTTGTTAAAACTTTTTTGTCTTCCGTCAAGTGATTTTGGCGGTTTTTGGCTGAATGGTGAGGTCTAGGGGGTGAGTTCCTGGCTGTTTTTTGGTATAATGATCTGATGGATTTGCAGATATTTAAGCCAAGTGATGCTCAAAGGTGTGCGATCAAAAAAACAAAAGCTTAGTCGACAGGTAAAAATTCAAAAAATCATTGCCGGTTTTTTGGTGTTTTTTATGCAGATTGATATGTTGCAAGTTCCGCTTGCACATGCGGGTGTTCCTCAAGAAATTTTACAGGAAAAACCTCAACAAGTTGCTGCACAAGAAGAGTTTGGGGTGGTGGCAATTTTAGTGGAAGAAAGCCTTATTTCTGATTCAGGTGAGTATGAGGGGCTTAAAGCAGCTTCATTACAAGCATTTCCTGGAAAAGATCCACAAGTGGTTGCGAATGCTTTAGCGGCAAAGACTTTAGCGCAACGGATTCAACGCTATGCATTGGATGTTCAACGTTCACAATCGCTCATGAAGGCGGTGATTATTCAGGTGAAAAAAGATGAAAAGGTTACTGAAATTGCGAATGCTTTGGAAAAGCTACGATTGGAAGGAGATGGAACTGCAGGGGAAGTGAATCGACTCACTGGTGTGATTTTAATTGGAGACGTACCACTCCCGGTGGTGAATAAGAATGGGTACCGATTTCCAAGCATGTTTCCTTATACGGATTTTGAAGATAAAACATATCTTTTTGATGCAAAAAGTGGGGATTATCTTCCGAATTCGACCGTAAAAAATCCGGGACCGGAAGTGTGGCATGGGCTGATTAAACCACCGGTTGAATTGGCGGAAAGTGGAAGTGAAGGTCGGGCTCTTTTGGCTGAGTATTTTGATAAAAATTACCTTTTCCATTGTAAAGATAGCAATGGGGGTTGTGCGCCACTCGCGAACGATTACCAGCAGTTTAATCGAAAGATTCTCTACATGGATTTTTTGAATGAGTTTCAGCAGATGAATAAGACTGCTTTCCCCAATTATAAGCGGTATTTACGTTTATGGGAGACCCTTACGTACGATCGGTACAGTAAATATTTGTTGCAGCAATTGGTTCAGGAGTCTGAGGGTGATCAGAAAAAGGGTGACGGGTTGGATAACGATGCGGATGGCAAAATTGATGAAGATCCGGCGAATGGTCTGGATGATGATCGTGATGGAGAGATGGGAAGTCCACTCCATGGGATGGCTGATGGAATTGATAATGATGCGGATGGGGAAATTGATGAAGAAGATGAAGGTCGGTTCGGGCTTTGTGATCTCCCTGCGGGCCAAAGTGGAAAATTAAAAGACTGTTCAATTCCGGGTACTGAACTGATGACTGGGAAGTTTTATAACCTGAAAGCTGGAAGTTTTTATAAAGTGGCTGATGGAATTGATAATGATGGCAATGGTTTGGTGGATGAGCAGATTGATGAGGAACCTGGTGATCTTTTTAAGGGTATTGATAATGATTTGGATGGTCTTACCGATGAAGATACCACCAAGGATAATGATCTTGATCAAGATGGACGACGAGATGAGGACGGTCCCGGGGATTTAAATAATGATGGTTGTAGCGGAGATTGTGGTGTTGATGAAGATCTGGATTCTTATGACGACGATCAGGATGGTTACTCGAATGGGTATGAACGGGATTATGGGACTTATATCTTAAGTAATACCGTACCTAAGGTTCCCATCAATGTCCCCACGGACCCCCAAGAACTTTTAAGCAGACCAATGGATTTTGTGACGAGTCCGATACCATTTTTACGCTTGTTTCCGGAGGATGATGAAAAAAAATATGTGGATGAAGAGCCTGCCGTCGATGATGATGAAGATGGGAAAATCGATGAAGATGGCACGAGTGATAATGATAATGATGGGGATGGCCAAACGGATGAAGATACGGATGGTGGAGTCACTTCTATCGATCCGGGTGGGCTTGCCACCATACCGGATATGCAAACCAAACCATTGGTGGGGAAGCTTACGGGTGATTATTTTTCTCTCTTTAACAAGTTTAAGGGGCAGGTGAATGACTGGGTTACCTATACGGGGCGTTATGACACTTCCTATAAGGAAGCCGGAAAGGAAAAAAGCGATTTATCAACAGTTCCCGGACTCATTACCATTAAGGATCGGGAGACACGTCGGTATTTGCGAAGAGTGGCAGAAGCGATTGAAGAAAAGATTGATAGTGTTGTTTATGACGCCAATAAGCCACTGGATCAGCAACTGCAAAAACCGGTGGCGATTCTCCAAGAGACTTTGATTGAGTCGACCTTTACTTTGATTGGAGATATTGAGAAAAAAGGCAAACCGCTTAAATTTATTAACTGGGCACAGTATGACTTGGGATTTGGTGAACAGTTGGTGATGAATGGTATTCCAGCGCAACAGGTGGATAGTATTCAGGACTGTGGACTTTTCAAAGGTTCCGAAGGACTTCCTGGGAGCAATTCGATTTTGGCTTTGATGTCACACCTTAATAATGGATTTGATCAGTTAAATAATCCCTCTTATGCCGGTTGTCTTGTAAAAAACTCACCACATCCTGAGCGATGTTATGAAGATCTGGCACGCATCCCCCTCTTTGATGAGCTGGGTGCCCTTGAGGTCAAAGGAATTGCAGATGATGCGCTCAATGAAAACGCCTGTTTTGATTTTAAGGAAAAAGATGCTTACGAAAAATATAAGCAAAAAGCAGTTGAGTATTTGGCTGAGATAGGGACCAAAGATAATGAAGAAGCAATTCAGCAGGTCGCCAAGCCACCTTCTCAGTATGTCCCGTTTCAGAGTTTGGTCGTTTTGGATCTCCTGGGATCAACACCACCATTGCCGGATTTTTCCTGGAATTTAGAAACGGTACTTCAAAAATTTGGGAAAGGGGACAAAATTGATAATGATGGAGATGGAAGTATTGATGAAGATGATGAGGATAATTCAGCTTTTGGCATCGTCCCTGATGATTATAAAGCGTTAACCGAAAAGATTTTGAAGGGTGTCGATTTTGAACCTGCGGGCGGTGACGGAATTCCTGACCCCGTGGAGTATACTCTTGAGAAAAACGAAATCCTTCCCTTCGTGAATAAAGTTGTTTTACGTGTTATTCCGAAGGTGGCACTCAAAGGTGGTGCACCTTTGGTTTTGCCGAGTGTTATTTTTCATAAAGAACCCACGGCAGACACTTTGGCGGCACAAGCTGATCAAACCAAAACACCAGTGAGTTTACCAACCGATAATCCACGATTTGTAAGTTTTAGGGATAAAAACGGGGTTCAACAAAAAGTGGTTTATCCGAATCTGTTTGCAGCTAACAACGAAGAGGAATTGAAGGAAATGCTAAAAAATAAGGAGGCAGAATTAAAAGCCATCGTTGATGCGAATAATCTTACGATTCCTACGAATGGCCTTCTGACGAGTGTTATTGATGGTGATACGGATATTTTGAATGGGAAATTTATTACTTTTGATGATGCTCAAGATCCTGCTTTATCCCAAGCTGATAAAGACAAAGTTGCTGATGCTTATGAATGGAAGAGCTCAAATATTGATGATAAACATCTTTATGTTTTAAGCCATTATTTGAGTCCGAATGAGGATGCTTATATTGGTGAAACTTCTGATGGTTATGAAACGCTTTACCTGGTTTCCAATGGTGATGATGGAACTCTCCATATGAACTTTAATGGGGATTTTCCTCAAGATGAACAGGATACTGACTTTTTACAGGTTGATCAGCAGGCGAAACAGCCCAATGTGGACCCTGAAGCGTTGAGTGATACAGGTTTGGATGCTGAATATGAAGATGGGGTGCCAATTACTTCGTGGTTTAAAAAAATTACGACCTGGGTGGCTGATACGGTGAGTGTCCAGAGCAAGTATGAGGTGGCACCGGCTTGTAGTATGGATGACAAGCCGGACGGTGTACCGGCTGAAGGGGCAGAATTGGAGGCTCCAACGCAACCAACGGGCAACGGCTCCCAGACCCCTGCCCAACAAAATGTTCAAAATCAAACCACCAAATTAAGAATTTCAGCGGATAAAAATGTGGTAAAAACTGGGACGGGTGATGTAGTGACGGTTTTGATTGAAGGGGTTGATGGTTCGAATGTGCTTCAAAATGGGGATTCGAGCACTCAGGTGCAATTGCTGGTGAAAAACCCGGAAGGGAAAGTGGTGGGAAATTTGATTGAAACGGGTGCAAAAAGTTTAGCTCAAGGGAAAGCGAAGTTTCAGATTTTTGCAGGTGATGATTTTGGATTTTTTACGGTTCAGGCGGTTGGTGCGGTGAATGTTGATTTGGCTTCAAATGTTTTGACGATTGAATCGACCAAACGACAAATTGTCCTGACCTCTTATGTCTTAAATGAAAGTTTGGCTTCGAGTGGTCAAAATTTTGATGGGTTTGTGATTCAGGATAGTACCGGCAAAGTGATTGCTGAAGTTCAGAGTGAAACAGGGCAGGTGCGGATTACTGATGATCGATTTGAACTGGGTGCGCTGCCGGCGTTTGGGGAAAAACCGACCCGAGTGGTGGTGCGTGAAAAGGAAACGCAGCTCGTGATTGCTTCCGTCTATTTTCAAGCAAAAGGTGATGAAGTGGTTATGGTTCAGAATGAGATTGATTGGAAAACTGATGCGGTTGGATTGAAGGGAGTTTATGTTAAGGATACTCAAACAGGTGATGACATTTCTGCGCTTACTGGAGCGCCTGGTGGTTATGATGGGGAGAAGTTACTCGGAAAAGTGTATTTAGAAAAAAATGGGCAAGTTCTTGGAATGGTAGAACCAAGAGGGAATATTTATTTGAATACGGATTTGAGTTTAGAGGTTCGTCCCCCAGAAGGAGCAGGCGAACAACCGGTGATTTTCCAGATTAAAGATAAAAATTCTCAGCTTCTATTTGAAGTTTATGTTGCGACGAGCTCACCTCAAGTTGAGGTATTGAAGGAATCCGGAGATTATGCGGATTTTAATTTGGCCTGGGTATCAAGACTGTTGGCACAAGCGGATTTAGAAGGAGCTAAAAAAATTGCTGATTTGGGGGTTTCTGGACTGATTCATTTTGCTCACGCTGCTGAGGCGATATTGGATACTGATGCGGATCATTTGAACGATTTGGAAGAGGTTATTCTTGGGTATAACCGGACGAATTCAGATACCGATGGGGATGGTTATCTCGATGGTGATGAGCTGCAACAGGGGTATAATCCTTCAAAGCAAAATGAAAAACTTTTTAACGATCTTTCGAAAGATCATGAAGGTTTTGCTGATATTATTAAACTCTATTCTCGCGGGATTCTTCAGGCGTATCCGGATGGAAGTATTCGTCCTGATGCTCCGCTGAAGCGTGAAGAGTTTGTTCAGTTTAATCTGGGAGCGATTTGTATTAACTGTATTTCGTACCCGAATAAAGTGAAGCAGGGAGTTGATTTGACTTATGGGCTGGCTCCTTTCCCGGATACGGATATTTCTGAGTCACTTTTGTACTGTGTTAAAACGGCAAAAAATCAGAATATTATTCAGGGCTATCAGGAAGCGAGTGGAAATGATTATTATCGTCCACAAAAAAATATTAATCGGGCGGAGGCGCTGACGATTGTTCTCAAGACGATTCAACAAATTGAGAGTGCTGACTTGGTGATTAGCACCGCCTTAGTTCCAGGAAAACCTTGGTATTATGAGTATGTTCTTGCAGCTCAACGTGAAAAGATTTTCCCAACAGGACGCTTTTTTCAGGTTGATAGTTACTCCCCTGCTGATTTTAAGGTCTGGTATGACCAAGAGCTCGCATCACCTGCTGGAAGTGAGTTTGAAAAATGGCTTCAGAACGATATTTCTCGTGCTGAATTTGCCGTGATCGTTTCTCGTTTGATTTCACTCTATGATTGTCAAAAGGATGATGTGGACGGTGACGGTTTGAGTAATAACTACGAAGAGTATCTCTATGGCACTTCAAAAGGTGTTCTTGATACCGATAAAGGTGGCGTGGACGATTTGACCGAAGTTCTGTTTGGTACCAATCCGTTAGATTCGGTGGACGATAACTCTCTCCTAGATACCGATGGCGATGGACTTAAAAATGGAGAAGAAAGTACTTATGGAACGGACCCTGGAAAAGCAGATACTGATGAAGGTGGAGTGAACGATTTTGATGAGGTGAAGAATGGGACGGATCCTCTCGAAAAGAGTGATGATTTTAATGTTGATAGTGATGGCGATGGTATGCCCGATTGGTACGAACAACAGTATGGATTGGATTTGAAGAATGCGAGTGATGCTGCTGAAGATATGGATAATGATGGTTTACTCAATAAGGACGAGTTTACTCACGGGACTCTGCCGAATGATCCGGATACGGATGATGGAGGTGTGAACGACTTTGATGAGATCCTCATGGGGACTGACCCGTTAAAAGAGCCGGATGATGGGGTAATTCAGGGAGGAAAAGAGGGTTCATTCGCCGTTGGAAACACGATTATTGAAGATTATGTTTATCAGACAGGTGCTGGTGATGGGAGTACAGAACCAGATAAACTGTTTACTGATGAAATGCCTGCGAATGGAGAAAGTACCCTAACGCTTCAAGCAACATTGCTCAATGAGAATGGTGATATTGATGTGAGTGATTCAAAAACTCAGGTGACATTTACCGGTAAAGATGGAGATGAAAATTATGCGACATTGAAGTATGGCAAAGTGCAGGTCAAAGAGGGTGTGGCTCAAACTACCCTCCAGTCAACCAAGACGGCTGGGGTGTTTACGGCATTGGTAACTACTGATGGTGTTCCTTATCCGGTGGATGATCGACCGATTTATGTGGTGCCACTTGCTCCAAGTACGTTTGAGCTAAAAGCGGATTCTTCCATTCTCAAAAGTGGAGGACTCTCAACGACGAAGGTTCGTGGTGTCATTAAAGATATGAATGGAAATTTGGTGACTGATGCGCATACAGTGAGTTTTTTCGCTACTGGGGCGGGGAAACTGGTAGGGAGTAATGATGAACAACCAGGTGTTGATGGTGTTCAGGTGAGCAGCATTGATGTGAAGGGAAATTATGAAGTGACGCTTCAGTCTACCGAAGAGATTGGTGCTATTGAAGTCCGAGCTGAGGTGCTTCCGTCCGAAGATGATGTGGTAAGTGCTGATGGTACTGGTAACCCAGCCCAAGATCCTGATTTTATTGGACCAGCGTTGCCACCTGAAACGCTCCCACTTTTGAAAGCCACTACTCTGGTTCAATCTCGTAATGATCTGGTGTTAAGTCTGGTTGCAAGTCAGGGGACACTCCCATCAGATGGGAAAAGTACAACGGCTATAACTGCACAAGTCTTGGATATTTTTGGGGAAAAGGTTCAAGGGTTTGAAGGGAAAGTGAAGTTTCAAATTGGTGATGTTACTTATGGTAGTATTGATGGAGCCAATGAAGTGACTTTGAAGGATGGAAAAGCCGAGGTGAATTTTAAAGCAGGTCGAACGGCAGGTGATGCACAAATTACCGCACAAATTGATGGATTTGATCCGAAGACCGTGGTGGTTAAAGTACTGCCGAAAACGGCTTATCGATTAATGCTTTCTACTTCCACTGATGTCATTTCAGCTGATAGTAGTGAGATTACTGAGATACGAGGAAAACTTTATGATGTGGATAAAAATTGGGTTTTGAATGATTCGAGTACCGTGGTTCATTTTGAACTTACCAAAGGGAGTAAAGAGTTTGCAGAAATTGTTGGAAATGCGGATGTAATTGCCCAAGGAGGTGAAGTAACGCTTCAAGTTCGGGGGAAAGGAAAAAGTGGTCCGGTGAATTTGTTTGCACAAGCCAATCAAGTGGTTGGCGCCACACTTATGCTTAAGGCGGTAAAAAAATTCCAAGGCAAAGAGTTCCGTTCACTTCAACCGCGAGTTCTTTGGGCTACCATGCTTGGAAGTGATTATGGAAACGTGTTTCAGAAAGATTATTTAGCCGGCTGGTTTGTGTTTTCTGGAAAAGTTCAAGGAGCGGTTTCACTGCTTTCACCTGCTCAACCTGCATTGGGAGTTGTGAATGTTTCACCCCAAGGGCAGTTGAATTTACTCGATGATGTTACTTATGGAGTGCGGGCTGTTCCGAGTATTGATGCTGATACACCGACCACCATGGTGGTGAGCGATTTGGACAGTAAAAAAGATCTTGCAGAAGTGTTCACCATTTTGCCACCTCAATCACAGGTTACGATCTTGAGTGGCACTACGGAAGTAAATGCAGATCAAGATGGAGTATACGTAAAACTTTTGACGGAGAATACGGATTATCAATTGTTGCAGACCGACCAAATGACTCGCTTGGTTAAGGAAGGAAATGAGGTTTTGAAACTTGATGGACAAGGGAAAATTACGATTCTTTCAGGTGATTTTGCAATTCAGCCAAGGGCGGCAATGACTGAAAATGGAGTGGCGTATACTCTTTTGGATAATGGTTTAGAGGTCGGTTTTGTTGAGACGGTTGCTCATTTTACTAGTGATGTAAAACTTCTTACTCCAGGTCAACTGGTTGATTATTCGGTTCTCACGGCTGGAGTTTATATTTTACCAATTACAGAAGAGGATCGTTATGGTTTTGAACCGGCGTTTAGTGGAAATAGTACGGCTATACCTCAGGGTTATTTGCTCACGAATAAAGATGAATTTTTACCTACGAGTCAGCTTCCGGGGCAAAGTTATCCTTCACTCGAAAAAGCGGCGGATCTTGCGGGTATAGGTTTTGAAGGACAAAATAAACACGTTTTATTGATGAGTGCTGGCAGCAGTTTGGGAGAGGCCAATGTCCCTTATGCTTCTGAGATTGGGGTGGTGCTTGGTGACCCGACGATACGGCTGGATAATAAACAGGCAGGCGTGAGTGCCACTGGATTCACTAAAGATACCGGCGCTTTGATTTCAGCAAGCAACAGCCAAATTATTGACTTTACTACTCTGGACTATAACACTGATGGTTTGAATGATGTTCTGGTTTCTTACCAGGATGGGACGATTCGTTTGTTGAAAAACTCGCTTGCGTATCCACGGCTTCAGGATCAGGGAAATCTGTTGCAACTCCCCAATGGTATTCAGGCGATGGGGAGTGGTGATTTTAATCAAGATGGGCAACAAGATCTGGTGATTTCAACGAAAGATTCTTGTTTGAATCAAGAGGTTTGTATTGATCTCTACTTGAATAATGGAGGAAATTTTGTACGGAAACATCTTGATCTTCAGCCGTTTTCAGCAAAAAACCGAATTGCGGTCCTTAAAACGGGAGATCTTAACAATGATGGGTTTACGGATCTCGCGATGTCAGATGATAGTGGGGCCGTTTGGGTGTTTTATAATGAAAATGGAACAATTGAAACAAATGGCCAAAGGGTGGGATCACTTGGTCTTAAGATTGATAGTACGGCGAATTTGAAAGATGAAGTGGTGGTGGCTTATGATGGTTCACCTCAAGTGGCTGCGGATGGTCAGGATGCTACTGATTTTGTAAAACTTCAAATTGAACAGGAGGATGGGAAAAATGTGGATCGGGATTTCCACTATTTGGATCTGGATTCGAATTTAACGTCGGCTTCGGTGAAAAAAGCTCAAGATCTTACTCCCCCGTTTGATGCAATAGCGCTCCAAGATGAGATAAGTTATGAGCTCACGATAAAAAACTCTGGGCAGTTCCAGCTTAATAATGTGATGATTGCAGATATTATTCCGGGAAGCGTTACGCTCGAGGAAGACAGTTTACGGTGCGAAAATTGTGATGAGGAGGCTTCCCCAGTGGACTCGGCTACTACACCAACGCTCGCGACCGGGATCAGCCTTCGACCGTTTGCCATAAATCTTGGAAATATCCCTGCGGGAGAGTATCGGACGGTTACTTATAAAGTGAAAGTTACGACTACACCAAAAGTTCGAATTACTTTGGGGCAAGATTTGGACAGTGGTTATCTCGCGAATTATGATGACGATTTCTTGGATATTGCCGCGATGCCTGAAGGAAATACGAGTGGTCGGGTGGTGTATTTTTATTCAAAATCCAAAGAGAGTAATGGTCATATTCTTTATGGTCAGTACACTACTCCGCCGCCAACTGCTCCGGATGCACCGACTCCACCGGGTGGAATTGATATTTCAAAACTTTCGATCGATGCGAATGGTGACGGTTTGCCGGATGAGATACAAAATTATCAACAGAATGAACAGGCCAGCGCATCCCAACCTGATGAAGGGGGAACCAGTTTGGCTGATTCGTTAGAAGCTACGATTAATGCCTTTAGCTGTGGAAATGGTGGATGTTTACCACTTCCGATCAATTACTCGTTCCTGACTCCGGGACTCATTAATGCTGCAGGTGTTCCAAGTGGTTATGAACCATTAATTCTTCCGGTTTTTGCTTGGGGAATACCTTCACTCCCTCCAACCTGGCCGATTAGTCCGTTTCAGGGATCACTGGGAGGGCGAATTTATGTTTCCCCAACTCTCACCATGGGCTTGGGGACAGCGATTTGTGTTGGACCGTTCCTCTTGGGGCAATGCTTTGCTTTTGCTACTCCTTTTCCAGGTTTAAGTGACTTGTGTAACGATTTGGCGGGTGGTGTTAATGATGCTATCTCTGCGGCAAATAATTATATTCAGTCGAAAGATGCTGATAGCGTGGTGAGTACCGATGGGTCGGTGACAGGAGCTGGCGCAAGTGGCCGACAATCGACCGGTGGATTGAGTGGAAGTGCGGCACTCGGGAATTATCAGTACAAAGCCAGTGTGAGTACGAATTTTAGGATACCCGGTTTTCCTTCCGTTCTTACCAACTGGCTCGATAAACAGACCGAAGAGATTATCAATAAACTCACGGATCTGCCTGATATTTTCTTCTATTACCCGGACGTTCGGGGCTTGCTCATGGAATGTAAGGCAAAAGCTGGAGCCAAAGGGAGTTTAGCCAATTGTGATTATCAATTCCCTTCCATGAAAGGGGTAAAAATTACCAGTCCCCGAACGATTCTCACGGCAATTAATACAATTCCTTTGGTGCAGATTGAGTCGAAAGAGGTGCTTGTAAAGATTCCGGCAATCACCAAACGTGAGGTTCTCAAATTGCAAAATGATGCTCGTCAGTGGATTCAAGATACTCGAACGGAAATGAACCGAGTTCTGGGATTGTGGTGTGGAACCACTTATCAGGTTGATGCGAACTGGAGTTTGAAAAAAACTGATCCGAATTTCTCGCCGCCGAATGCAACACTTTGTGAAAAAGTTTTTGTTGATACCGTGAAACTCGTGAAAGCGGTTGAAAAAAATATTGAGGTTCTCGAAAAGTATATTGAGTTACCGCGTCAGATTTTGGCGTACAAACAGTATTTTACCAAATATATTTACCAGATTATTTGTTATCTAGATGCGATCACCATGTATACCGGTGGTTATATTCAACGACAACAAAAGAAGATTGAGGCATGGATTCAGATGGTTCAAAAAGTGAAAGAAACGATTCGTGATTGGCGGGCTTTGATTGAGTTAACCGTTGATTACCAGGCGTCGTGTGATCGATGTACTTCCGCGCGGTTTACGCTTATTGAACTGATTTTGAAACTGTTTATTGTAATTCCTTCACCACCCGTGATTCCGTTCCCTAAACTCCCGGATATTTCGATGGATTTTTCACAAATTCAAACGGGGTTAAAGATTCTGTGGCCAGATCTCAAGTTCCGACCTGAACCGGTTATTTTCCCGAAACTGCCGCGAATTCAGTTACCTGATATCCCAACACTCACCATTGTATTACCGGATATTCCGGTATTGCCTGATCCTCCAGGATTGCCCGTTTTGCCCGATCTTCCCGCACTTCCTTTCCCGTCTTTGCCTGATATTCCGCCTCCTCCCAAGGTGCCGAATTTCCCGGTGAGCATCAAAGCGACCATTTCGATTTTGAAGGAGATCATGCGGATTCTCTGCTTAATTAAGAATGGTTTGGTTATTGTTCCTGAGCTTTCACTTAAGAGTTATATTGAAAATCTTACTGAACGTCCCCTCAGTCCCCTGTTACCTATTGATTTAGGTCTTAAAGTTCAGATTCCTCCAATCAAGTACGATTATGTTGATCGGATTGAGTTGGTGGGGAAACTCAATTTCCAACTTAACTTTGATGGTATTTATGATTTTGTTCAGAATATTGCGGATAAAGCGAATGCCATTAGCACTGACGTCGTTAAATCCATGAATGACCGACTTGAGAAAGCGGCAAATGCTGCTCAAGAACAGGTGAAGACGGATTATTCCACTGATAATAAAGATATAAAAGTAGATTTGAGTTCAACACTTCCACAAGTGGAAAGCCTTATTGCACAACTCAAGGTGAATCAAAAAGCACTTGAGATTGATGCCAAAAAATATGCGGAAATGGCGAAAGATTATGAAGATATTCATTTGGTAGCTCAACAAAACTATTTAGATCCAACTGATCCCGTATTGCAACGCTCCATTGAGGAAGTAAAACAGGGACGTTCACAACAATTTATTGCTGAAGGACCTGAACAAAAACGTTTAATTGCCCTAAGAGATGCTCTTATTTCTTATACTGATGACCGGGAAACGTTGAGTCAACAACTTGGTGAAGATACTGATTTGGCAGATTTTGGAAAAATTCTGGCGCAGGCTCAACCATTTGAAACTTACGAAAAGTTGAATAAAGAGCGAGGTATTTCAAATAAATATTTTGCTTCGCTGGAACCGGTTGAAGAAAATTCAACCGATGCGTTTATATTGGAGAACTCAGCTTTGGAAGCTTATGGTCGGGAAGTTGAAGAAGCACTCAAAACTAAAATTCATCTTCTCGCCGATTTGAGCATTCCGGATGTGGGTTATGGTGGTTCAAATCCTCAACCAGTAGCAAACAAAGGTCTCTATATTTTGAACCCACAAAAACAGACGTATGAGCTGTTGGTGGCAAATACTCAGGATGCAGATCAACCTTCGAGTTTGAGTTTTATTGATGCAGACAACGATCAAGATAATGATCTTCTCTACAGTTACGGTGGAGATCTCTATTTCAAAGAAAATTATAAAAATAATAAATCACCTGTTTATATTGCCGATGCTCCAGAGACCAAAGATCTTATTGATTTTGCCGCTTACGCTCCAGCGGTGAATGGGTTCCAAGCAAGTTATAATAATAATAAACTTGTGGAACTGAGTTGGTTTGCTTCTGGAATGGAAAATCTTTCCGGGTATGAAATTCAGTACCTTTTATCGCCTGATGGATTTAAGTATGATTTGGGTCTAACAGTCCACAAAATTGGTGTAATTCTCCAAAAACCTGATGCCGAGCAACTCATGGTTCCAGTTGAGTCGACTTTCAAACCCGAAAAGCTTGAGAAAGCGTATGCGGTGTCTGAAGGCGTGACTGGTGATATTTATTTTGAAGGGAAGGAACGCCTTTTGGTTCTTGCCAATGATAATCAAACAAAGGTTTCACAAGGGGAAATTGTCCATACCCTTGAAGATGCCACGCTGATTTTCAGTCTTAATGGAACTGAAGTTGGACAGATAAGTCTCCCCAAAAATCGTACCTTTACGATTCCAAATTCATACACAGAAACTTTGGATCTTAAGGTGTCAGCAGGGACTGTTGAAGTGATTGATCCTCAAAAAACTGTTAAAAATCAGCGACTCTTTAATGGCATGATGATCCAAGAGGATGATTACCTGACTTCAAAAAATGGAGGTGAAGTTCTCATTCGACTCGGAGATGGATCGTACTTAAAGGTGGGACAACATGAAGATCTTTTGGTGAAATTTTTAGAAGATGCGGCTTCGCCAAGACAACAACTTGTTTTACCCAATGGCTTCTACTATGCCCGAATCAGCGCCTTTGGTGGTGTTGGATTCAGGAGTACGTGGTCGGAACTTGCCCTCATGGCACCTTCCCTTTGCGCTGACCAACAAAGCCCAATTACGGTTGCAGGGGCAAGTGAACGTGAGGTAGCACTCTTTAAAACCTTACCGCTTGATGCAACGAACTCTTTTGATGCAAACGGTAAGATTGTTTCCTATTTCATTGATAATAATCTGGACCTGGATAGTAACCAAAATGGTGATCCAACCGATGATGTTGATGTTGGTAATGATTTAAATCTCCAGGTGGATTCCGATGGGGACGGAGTTTTGGATAATGATACTGATGATCCGCAGTTTGTTCTGGGTCCTTTTGATGACCTTACGGAACGAAAAGTTCGGCTTAATGTCAAAGATGAGGCTGGGAATATTTCGGGCCAAACGATTACCATTAAAGTGTTTGTTCCAAATATAATCCTCGATCAATCGACGGCGGATAAAGGAGTTATTTTGGGTCGTCTTGAACCGGTGGTGTCCGAGATGCCCATCAGTATTTTACGAAAACGTGCTGATGTGGTGACTAAAATTATTACTGATAAGTCGAACGATTTTGGAAAATACTTAAGCGATGTGAACGGTGATTTCAGTGTTGATGATTTAAAATTAAAAGATACCGTCCTGTTGAAGAACAGTAATAATGAGATTATTGGTGAAATTAATCCGAAAAATGGAAGAATTTTGTTGAGTAACGAGAATTATACTTTGGAGGTTTTGCCTGCTGAAAAGCCGATTTTACCGACTCGCGTTGTGGTAAAAGAGAAGGCAACAAATAATGTTGTGCTCACCCTTTTCCTGGTTCCTGATGTGAATATTGATACGACGATTGATCCGATTGATTTTCCTTATAATGAGGCCACGGTGGCGTTGTTCAAAGGAGTTCATGTGAAAGATCTTGATGGACTTGATTCCCTTCAGTTCAGACTTTTAGGTGCCGATGATCCACTTTTCCCTGGAGCTACTGAAATTTTTGATGAACAGAACCAGGTTCGTTTGGGCTTATTGGATAGTGGTGGGAATTTCTATATCTATGATAATCGTTTAAGTTTACGGCTTAGATCTGCAGAAAAACTTGAAGACCCGCTGGTGGTGGAAATACTTTTTCAAGAGAGTTCAGATTCATCTCCCGTGGTTGTTGGTGAGTTTTATACTGCTGTACACAGTGAAAAAGGTGTGGAGTTTGTTTCAGCAGATAAGTTCAAACTGTTTGTTGAAGGCAATAAAAATGCTGATTCAAAGATTGATCTCGACCAAGATGGAATTGCTGATAATTATGAAAATAAGTACGGATTAAACCCTGAGGATCCCCAAGATGCAACAAATGATCAAGATGGCGATGGTCTTACCGCCTTGGAAGAGTACCAGGCTTCAACTTCACCCAATAATCCCGATAGCGATGGTGATGGTTATAACGATGCTCAAGAGGTGGCCAATGGAAAAGATCCGAATGAAAAAGCGACTTCTCCATATTTGGATGTCAATGAACAGACACCTTATTACAGCAGCATTTTAAATCTCTATCAGCGGGGGGTTCTTCAAGGAATTCCTCAAGGAAATGAGTTGAATTTTGGTCCTGGTGAACCGATTACCCGGGCTGAGTTTGCCAAAATTATTCTGGATATTTTCTGTATTGTTCCACGACCTTCGGCTTATGAAGAACCGAATGTATTTTATGATATCCCTTATCAACCGGGTTCAAAGGGACTTCTCCCTTGGTATTATGCTGCGGTGAAAGAGGCCTTCCTCCTCGATTTGATTCAAGGTTATTTAGGTGAAGCCGTTGACCCAGCCACCGGCCTTACTCCGTATCGCCCGAATAATACTATTACTCGAGCGGAAGCGACCCAAATTATTCTCAGAGCTTTGGTCCTTAAACAGGTGATTGAACTTGGGAATGTTCCGGATGGAAACCCTTGGTATAGTAATATTATTAAAATTTCTCAGGATTTAGGTCCTTATATTAAAGATTCTTCCAAACTTAAAACTTATTTCATTAATACACCGGAGGAAGCCAATGAGGCCAATCAACCGTTGAGCCGTGGTGAGTTTATTGCGATGGCGGATCGAGTTCTTCTGCTCTACGACTGTAGTGTCATTGATGGAGATGGGGACGGTATGCCAACCTATTTTGAACAAAAGAATGGCTTCAATGCCCAAGATCCAAGTGATGCCAACGATGACCCTGATGGTGATGAACTTAATAATCTTGCTGAATACAAACGCGGAACTAATCCCCATCAAGCTGATACTGACGGTGGTGGTGTGAAGGATGGCGCTGAAGTCAAACAGGCCACAAATCCGGTGAATAATCCAAAAGATGACACACCTGTTTCTCAAGACCTCAATCCAGATACCGATGGTGATGGTCTTACCGATGCTGATGAGA
Source organism: uncultured Candidatus Peribacteria bacterium (assembly GCA_964624115.1). Taxonomy (GTDB): domain Bacteria; phylum Patescibacteriota; class Gracilibacteria; order UBA1369; family UBA1369; genus CAZUXI01. The sequence continues at coordinate 77,455 of CAZUXI010000003.1, read as the reverse complement.
AGAATAAATATCAGACGGATCCTAACAATCCCGACACCGATGGTGGAACCGTTTGGGATGGGCAAGAGGTCAAACGCGGGACCGATCCCAATAAAAAAACTGATGATCTCATTGATCCACGAACGGATCTTTCCGAAGGTTATTATTTCATTTTAGAAGACTGCGTGCAGTGCCCTTGTCCGGTGTTTATTGAGCATACTGCTGACCTTATTCCAGGTGACCTAGTATATGCGGTTATTTCTGATGTCAGTGACAAAAAGATTTTCCGAGTCAGTAATGAAGTAAAAATCACCAAAATACCTGAAAGTTTGCTATAATATTGAGATATTTCAACGTTTTGCCCATGAAGACACTCCGACAACAATTCAAAAAATTTCATCAGTTGATCCTGATCTTTGGGTTGGTTTTGGCTCTGGTTGTTCCCTTTTCGTTGCAAATTCTTCAAGCGCAAGATACGCAACCGGCAAAACAACTTCTTACTTCGCCTGATGTTCCCATTCAAGATATTCGCTGTCAGCAGGCTATTTCGCCATTTTTGGTCGAACAAAAAAAATTGTACCAACAGTTTTTGGAAACGCATTTTTCCAATAAGAGTTCCAGTTCTTCCCTTTTAGACGTGGCTTTTGACCGTTACAAAGAGTACCGCGAATCGCTTATGAATGAGTATGCAAAATACTATCCTCAACAGGGTACGCCCCAAGTGAAAGAAGGTCTCGAACCGAGTGCGTGTTTGGGGCTTATTGATGTGGAATTGGCTAATGCACGCCAGATGCTAAAATCGAAAGCTTTAAAAACTTCGGTGGTCAAACAAGCAACGGCACTTACCCAAAAATATCAAGATCTTAATGAAAAATTACGAACTCTCAATCAAAACATTGTTTGGATGAAAACCTATCTCGATACTTTTGCGGAAAAACTTCCGTGCTACGTCCATAGTTCCTGTATTCGCGGATAAATAAACACTTATGATCAAACGTTTTTTCTCCCATTCACTGCTTTTCCCTGGATCACTCATGGTGCTGATCATGGTGGCGTTTGCACTTTCACCCAGTCCATCTCAAGCACAAACGGATGGGAGTGCAACCGGCGATTGCTCTTTGGTTGAGGGTTCGATTTATAAAGATAGCCTTTCCCTTGAGGGAATGATCTCGCTCTATCATGAAACGATGAATAAGAAATTTAATGAATATATTGCACGGATGATCAGTCAACAGTCAGAAGCCGCCAAGAGCAGCAAAGTCGACCCCGATGGTTTCCCCCCAAAGGAAGGTGAGGTTTGTACCGAGCAGAATTACAGTACTTTCTGTATTGCTCAGACTTTGCTCACGAATAAAAGTTACGGGCATACGGTTTATCGCCAGGCATTACGATGCCGAAAAAATAGTTTAGTGAATGGAATTCAGGACAAATCCACCTGGGATCAATGGACTGAGATCAATGCCAAACCAATTGATGCGGTTGCTGGAACCGATTACGAATCGACCGTGAGTGCTTCGCTGCTTACACAGCGGGCGGTTCAAGCCAGTACGCGTTTGAAGGTTATTGACATGGAGCTTTCAGCTTCAAAAGAGACCTTAGATCAAACGCTTTCGGCTTATGATGCACTTCGTACCGCTTGGCCTATGCATCAAAAATATATGGCCATTTATCAAAGCCTTCTGAAATATCGCGATAAAATGTCTGAAATTCGGCATCAAACTGATCAGTTTCCGAGCAAGTTTATCGATGCCACCACTACTCAATGTAATTAACACTGTGCTGAAAAAAACTTTTTATATTATCGGATTCTTTATTCTTCTCAGCTGCGCCTTGAGAGGTCATTCGGTGCTTCAGGCCCAAGAAAGGTTTTCAGGAAAAGAGGCTGATGTTCCTTACTCTACTGCACGTTTATTTGATGGGCTAGGCGAAAAAATTGGTATCAATTTGGAAGCAGATTGGACCCAGAGTTTTGGAACCACCGATGAAAAAAAGGTCGGACAGAATCTCTATCTCACCATTTTGAATCAAACAAAAAATCAACCGGTAAAAAAAGCCCGCCGGGGTATTGCCGGTAAATATGGCTTAAGTGAGGGCGATATCGTACTTCTTGAACAGGGGAATATTGAGCCAATTATTAAACGAAAACCTACTCTTCGTCAGGAACAGGCGTATTCTAAAATGTATGAAATCCAGCAAAAACTTCTCGAAGAGAGAGAGCTCAATGAGCTTAAAGCAGATATTGATGCCGAAGTTTCGATGAATGAAATTTTTGCAAATGGGGATTTGGGTGATAGTGGTTTTGATCTCGTGAACGATCTTACCTTGATTGAAAATCTGCTCTTCCTTCAGAGTAGTCCGATTGATATTGGTGATGCTTATGGGCCGAGTGGTACCGGTGAATCAAGTGGGGGAAATAATGGGAGTGATAATAATGGAAATAACACTCCTCCTGACAACTCTGGCAACGGTTCTAGCGGCTCTAATGGAGGAAATGGAAATACACCAGGAACTGATGGAAATGAACCCGATGACGGCTCTGATGACGATTCAGATCAAGTGGACCCAGCCAGTTGTTTTGCTGATCCTAGCCTCGCTTCGGCCCTTGACGATGCCACTGGAAGCTCCAACGATGGCAGTGGTACCAACGGGCCGACCAATGCCCCAAATGCTCTCCCTGATGGAGGTACTGCACTGCCCGTAGATACTCAACAACTTCTTGCGAGTTCTGATGATGTCCTCCCAGAAATCCCAACACCCAACGCGCCGCCGGTTCAACCAGCGCCTGCGGATGAATGGAAACTCCCCCAAGGGTGTAATGATGTTTATTGTTTGACGGTGAACTATGTTACCAAACCGGCGCAGTCACTCTACGCTGATCCGGACAACTGTATTGCCTGTCATGTTGAGAAGATTAATGAGCGGCTTAAAAAGACGGTAAGTCATACTTTAGCTCCAAATAAAGCCACCGGTAACTTTGGTGAAATTCCGAAATGTAAAAGTTCGCTTCTGGCAAATTTTAGTTCGGTGAATATGAATGTTTATGCCATTCGTCAGCCCATTAAAACTCCACTCAACGATGACCTTATGCTCGGAACAAATTTGAGTGATGATTTTAAAACGTTCTGTAATTCGGTGGCATTTTTCCCTTTCTCGGCCTGTGATGATGCAAAAAAAGGTACTTTTGATGATCAACAAAATCTTATTGATGTTCAAACAAAACTCGCTCTTACTCAAGCGCCTGATGCCGTGCCATTCAGTACGATCAATCAGAATATTGCTTCAGGGCTTCAGATTGCCCAGGCTGAAACGTCACGACTGACCGCAACCCAAAGCACGGGAGATGAAATTAATGCCAAAATGAAGAGTTACCGACCACTTGCAGTGGAAATGGACCAAATGAATATCTACTTCATGAACTTACGGGATACCCTTAAAAGTCTCCATGAACCGGTTGACGCAATTACTGGGCCACAGGCCTGTACGATTCTTAAAAATAAAAAACAATGCGAATAAGTGCTCTTCATCAACGTTTCAAAGTCATAGTGCTGGTGGGACTTTTGGTTTGGGGGATGGGCCTGCCGTCCGCTTCCCAGGCTCAGGTTGGTACGTCCTCACCTTCCGGGTCGGGCAAAGAGCTGTTTTGTCGGGGTGGAAGTGACTTTAGTTTGTTCCTCCACGCTACTCTTGATTATGACAACTTTGTGGAATATTTCCGTGATTTTATTCCGTTTGCAGGAAGATACTCACAAAAAGTTTGTTGGTATCAAGATATTGAAAGTGTTCGAAAACGTTTAAATAAAGTACGTGATCAGATCCGTCAGGCTTACTACTTCTGCCAGGACACCAGCAAATTGCGCGCCACTTACTACCGTCTGGAAGCTGAACTTTATTATTTGAGAAAATTTATTTTTGTTGAAAGAGGAAAGGTTATTGTTCGCCCCTCACAAGAAATTCTAAGTGACATGACCGAAAAATTTGCTTATTCCAAAGGGTATTTTACTGCTGAACAAATGAACACTTTGTTTCAAGAGCTTCAGACCAAACATGAGGGGAAGATTAATGAGTACACGGAGTGTAAAGATGCTGATTGGGATGCACTGGTAAAAAAATGGGAAGATTTCAAAACCAATCTCGGGGGCTTGGGGGCAGCAAAAGATGCGGCCCGTTCCATCGGGCAAAAATGGGACCGTATGGCGAACACTCCCTTAAATTTAGGTCGTGATTTTTTTGGTGGATTTGTTGATATGCGAATTAATGGATTATCCACTAAGGAAGGGCTCACCCAGATTACTGACGAACTCAAAAAAAACTTGCCGGGTGGCTTTAACTTTTATCAGCTCCAGTACGAACAGTCGGTTGCTGCGGAGAGGTATGATACTCAAAAGGAGGAACAGGAGTATCTTGGCCGTTATCAGGCGGTTTATCGAGAGTCTTCCGATGAGTTCATGCAGTCTACAATGCTCAAACTGGACCTCTTGAATGAGATTGTGAAATCCACTTATGAATTCCAAAACCAAACGATTCTCTGTACGAAGGATATTGGTGAAAAACAATGTGGAATTATCTAATCAATAATATGAAAGTATCGACACCACTTCTGGTCATTATTATTTGGACAATTCTGCTCGCAATAATTCTTCAGTTCATCCTATATTATCCACCAGATTTAGCCAAAAATTTTCTGGAAAACGTCGGTTCCTATTCAGAGGAAATGGGACCAATAATTACTGTATTTTTCTTTATAGTCTATGGATTAATATTTTTTATTTTCTTCTCCTCAATTTTCCTTATTTTTCGACACAATATCAAAAAAAATAGAGCGTTAAAAAAATCCGGCATACGAAGATTTGTAAAAATTGAAAAAGTTGAAAGTGAAAGGATTGAAACCGAAGACGGAACATTTGAACACAAAAATGTTTATATAACTACACCACTTGGAGCGAAAGGTCTCTTCCGATTTCCAATCGATACCGATGTTAATGAAGGAGATGAACTCCAAATTGTTTATGATTTGAGTAATGCCAGTTACTTTAATCTTGGATATAACAATGGAAAACCTGTCATCAAAAAAACACAAGACCAGGATTATTTAAACAATTCTTGAAGGTTCTTCTTGTTTCATGTGTGATATTTCAACACATCAGGTTTTTAATTATTTAAGATCATTTCTCTATTCAAGGAATTATCTTTGGCTTGACGGTTTTATAATTAACAGTATGATCTCGGGCGCGTAAAATTTTAAATATTTTCTTATGGCAGTAAGTATAGATGGAGGTGTAAATCGTGATGATTGGGCTGCAGAAGGCTGTTTACCACCTGATGAAAATGCCATTGCACTTCAAAAACTTCAAGAAAAAATTCAGCGTGGTGAAGTGACTCCGATTGATTCAACTCGTATTGCTGAAAATCTTCTCAGGGCACGCGTTGCTGGAACTCTATCGCACGAGGTGTTTTGTTCTGTTTCCCGACTCCTTCAGGCGCTTGAGAGGTAGAAAAAAACCCCGCAGGTTTTTTCTTGGGGGGTTTTTGGAGCTTTTCTAGGGCTTGTGTAGTGAGTGTTCTTTCTGCACCCGCTTAGTAGCGGTGTACATAGGCCAGGATGGTTCCGCGGAGTCTTTCTTTCAGTACTTTCTTTTCTGGCTTGGGAACTTTTCCGGTGAAAAGGGCCATTGCTTCGGCGTTGTTTTCTTTACAGTAAGGACAACTGTTTTTGTAGGAGGAGATTGAGATACCGCAACCGAGGCAATTAAAGATCATGCTTGCTTATGTAGGTTAAGAATATAGTGGTCGGTGGGGGGAAGGGGCTTATGGTTCTTTTCAGATTGTTCCACCGTTTTTTTGGGGGTTGGGTGAGTTTCAGGAGAAACTCTTTTTGTTTTTGTTTCTGATTTTATTACGGGGGAAAGTTCTTTGCTCTTTTTCTTTTCTGGTATCGATTCTTCAAATTCTTCTGTTGCTTCTTTGATGACGTTTTTTTTCGTTGGGCGATTTTCGAGTTGGTCGTCCAGGAACTGATTCACGTCTTGGCGGCGTATTCGGTAGACTCTTCCAAGTTTACTTGCTTTGAGCTTGCCCTGTTTGATGAATTTCAGGACGGTGAATTGATGTACCTGCAGAATTTGTGCTACTTGTTCTGCCGTAAGAATTTCTTTCGTATGCAAATCGGCTTGTTGAAACTCAACACTGGGATGACTGGGGTGCGCTGAAGCTCGTTTTGAATTATCCTCAGTAGTTTGGGGCGAACCTGACATGATTTTCGTGAATTAAGTGAGTTGAGCTTTCTTTGCATTTATTGCAGAGAAATTTATCTCAATTAATTTTATTTTATCATATTTCAGACTCGTTTGATATTTTTTTAATGAACTTTAATTTACTTTAACTCTTTGTACACCTTTATCTATCTATCGACGCCTTTATAGCACCTCCTTTTTTATTATGCAAATGTTTTTTATATTTTGAATAATTTAGACCCATTTGATTAAATTCTTTTAAACAACTTATGAACATGTTCCACACTTTACATTTTCGATTAATATTTCAATTTATTAAATTTTAGTTAATTTTATTAAATTATATTAAATACTTTTATAATTTCAAAAAAAATAAAACTCAATGAGTCTGTGATAGTTATATTTCGATCATTAATAAGATTGAGGTCATTTTACTGACACAGAAGGGTTCACATTTTGACTATTCGAATTGGAAGGTCCAAAGAAAGCTATTGTTTCGATTGGGCGGTCTTTGCCATAAAAAAAAGAGCTCCGGTGGTGGAGCTCAGATTTTATTGGAATTTGTTGTGGAGGGCAAAAGGCCCTTCCTGCTGACTAAAGTTTACAGAAACGTTTGAGCCAGACTCCGGTGTGGGAGGTCTTTATTTGGGCTACTTGTTCAGGAGTACCGGTGGCGATGATTTCACCGCCGTTTTCCCCCCCTTCGAGGCCCAGATCGACAATATAGTCGACGGACTTGATAACGTCGAGATTATGCTCGATGGTGAGCACGGTGTTGCCTTTATCGATAAGGCGTTGGAGAACATCAAGTAGCTTCTTGATATCGTCAAAGTGGAGACCGGTGGTTGGTTCATCAAGAATATAGAGAGTCTGACCGGTAGAGCGACGTGAAAGCTCCGATGCAAGTTTAATACGTTGTGCCTCACCTCCTGAGAGAGTGGTAGCGGATTGACCAAGATGAATATAGGAGAGACCCACTTCAAAGAGGGTTTGGAGTTTTACTTTGATATTCGGAATGGCGTCAAAAAACTCGAGGGCTTCGGCAACGGTCATATCGAGGACGTCAGCGATATTTTTACCACGATAGGTTACTTCCAGGGCTTCGGAGTTGTATCGACGCCCTTTACAGACTTCACATGGAACATAAATATCTGGAAGGAAGTGCATTTCGATTTTTTTGATTCCGTCACCAGCACAGGTTTCACAACGGCCACCTTTCACATTAAAGCTAAACCGACCAGATTTATATCCGCGTAATTTCGCTTCGGTTGTTGAGGCAAAGAGTTCGCGGATTTCAGTAAATACGCCGGTATAGGTCGCAGGATTTGATCTTGGAGTACGACCAATTGGCGATTGATCGATATTAATGATTTTATCCAGATTTTCGATCCCTTCGATTGAGGCGTGTGCTCCGACCTGATGTTTTGTCCCATTGAGTGTTGTTTCAACCACTTTTACAAGGATATCGTTAATGAGTGTGGATTTTCCTGATCCTGATACACCCGTAATACCAATAAAGGTTCCGAGTGGGAAAGTGGCACTTACATTTTTGAGGTTATGTTCGGTCGCGTTTAGTATTTTCAAAAAAGTTCCGTTTCCTTTTCGACGCTTTTTTGGGGTTTCAATTTCCATTTTTCCACTCAAATATTTTCCCGTGACGGAATTTTTGTCTTTCATAATCTCCTCAGGTGTTCCGGAAGCAATTACACGTCCACCTTCTTTTCCCGCACCTGGACCGATATCGAGAATGTAATCTGAAGCAAGCATGGTATCAACGTCGTGCTCAACAACAATTACGGTATTTCCAAGATCACGGAGATGAATGAGGGTTTTAATAAGTTTAGCATTGTCGTTTTGATGCAAACCAATTGAGGGCTCGTCAAGTACATAAACAACTCCCGACAGGCGTGAACCTATCTGGGTTGCGAGCCTTATACGTTGCGCTTCTCCACCAGAAAGTGTGTTTGCAGCACGATCAAGTGTGAGGTACGAAAGACCGACATCCGAGAGAAACTGAAGACGATTGTTAATCTCTTTCAAAATGAGGTGTGCAATTTGTTTTTGCATTTCCGTTAGATCGAGATTTTGGAAAAATTTAATCAGTCGATTGACCGATTGCTTGGTCACATCAATAATTGATTTATTATCGATCGTTACGGAGAGTACTTCAGGTCTTAAACGGTTTCCATTACATTCGGGACATTCGAGAATTTGCATATATTTCTCAATCTTTTTGCGAATATAGTCCGAATCGGTCTCCATATAACGGCGTTCAAGATTGGGGATTACCCCTTCAAAGCTCGTGGAATAGTCCCCCTTAAAGCCACTTTCGTTATTTTTCCCGATGCTTACGGTAAATTTTTCGTCTTTACTCGTACCGTAGAGGACTGTATTGAGATCTTTTTCCGAAAGTTTTTTGGTTGGCACATTCATGGAAAATCCATGTTTTTTCGCAACCGATTCAAGAATTTTATTGTACCAGGTGAGATGTGATGTGGTTGCTGACCATGGCATAATCGCACCTTCTGCCAGAGTTAAGTTTTGGTTTGGAATGACGAGTTTCGGATCAACAACAAGTTTTGTCCCAAGACCATGACAGTTTGGACAAGCACCATGGGGACTATTAAAAGAGAAACTTCTTGGAGATATTTCAGGCACACTGATGCCACAATCGGGGCAAGCGAAGTGTTCTGAAAACATTCGTTCTTCTTTCGTATCATTTTCCTGAATCGTTACCAATCCTTCACCATGTTTGAGTGCGGTTTCGATCGAGTCGGCCAAGCGTGTGCGGTCAGGGTTTGGCATTTCGATCTCCTCTCCCGATGATAATTTTTTCTTCTCTTTAGCAAAATTTTTCACCACCAAACGGTCAACAACGATCTCAATCGAATGTTTTTTGTTCTCATCAAGCTGAGGCAAGTCCAATATACTCATGACTTCACCATCAACTCGGACACGTACAAAGCCATCTTTTTTTATTTTTTCAAAAACTTTCACGTGGGCACCTTTTCGATCACGAATCACCGGGGAAAGGATTAAAATACGACTCCCCTCTTTCATTTCTGCGATGAGATCGACAATTTGGCTTACGGTTTGGCGCATAATTGGTTTTCCACAATTTGGGCAGTGCGGTGTTCCAACTTTTGCAAACAGCAAGCGAAGGTAATCGTAAATTTCAGTTACAGTTCCTACCGTTGAGCGTGGGTTACGACCAGCAGTTTTTTGGTCTATTGAAATTGCCGGAGAAAGTCCTTCGATCGAATCCACTTCCGGTTTTTCCATCAGCTGCAAGAACTGACGTGCATAGGTTGAAAGGCTTTCGACATAGCGACGTTGACCTTCAGCATAGATGGTATCAAAAGCAAGAGACGATTTTCCTGAACCTGAAAGACCGGTAATTACGGTCAGTTTATTACGAGGGATTTCCACATTAATGTTCTTCAAATTGTGGATTTTTGCCCCTTTCACGATGATTTTATCGACAGACATTGCGTTGTGTTAAGTGGAAAAAACGCTAGCATAGATTTTGCTTTTAGGCAAGGGTGAGGGCAGAGTTTTCTTTTGACTGGGGTGAATTTCTGGGATGATTTTTGGCGAAATTTCAAGGAAGACTTTGTTAAAAAAAGCCGGAAGATCTTTCCGGCTTTTTCATTTATGCTTTGTTGAAAGGCTTATTATTAAGCTTATTCAGCTACGGTGTTCGCTTCGGCATCTCGTGCTTTTAAGTAACGGTAAATTGCACGAACTACTTCATCACGGGTTAATTTCGCTCCTGGTTTCATTTCACCGTTTTCGATACCATCATAGAGTCGGTATTTTTCGACGAATGGGGCATACTGTGCAAACCAAGCATCTGCTGGAACATCTTTGAGGCTTGATTTCAGCTCCTTGAGCTCAACTTTACAGCCTCGCATAAGCATTTTTGCGAACTCTGCGCGATTCACTTCATCTGCTGGTTTAAAGTCCCCTTCTGGAGTTCCTTCAATGACTCCTTGTTCAGCGGCAGCATTAACATAGTTTTCATACCAAGCGCCTTTTTCTGTATCACGGAACTGTTTCACAACCCCGTTTGCAACTGCTTTTCGGTTACAGGCAAGAAGGAGAATTTTTGCTGCTTGAGCACGACTTACTGGATCTTGAGGTTTAAAATCACCTTCTGGAGAGCCTTCAACTACACCACGACGATACATTTCTGATGCTGCTTGTCCAAGTTCAGTACGGGTATCAGTATCTGGGAAGGGATTATTGTAAGATTCAACGCTTTTGAGGACGCGGTCTTTAAATCCTGCTGGTGGAAGCATTTTTCGAACTCCACACTCTTCCGTGAAGCTGGCTCGGAGGTCGAGAAATGCATCAGAGTCGGTGTTACCGTCTTGATGCATTTGGACGATTTTTCCGCGCAGTTCTTTACATTCGGCATCCTCTTTTACATAGAGATGAATTTTTTGTGTGTCGTCGCTGCTTTCATCTTCGTCACCACCACGGAGGATATATTCACGGCATTTACTGCGATACTCTTTACTCATTTTGGCAAAGGCTGTGTTATCGCCGCTGCCTTTGAGACTGGTGAGTTTATTGAGCATTTCCTTACACATTGCTGAATCTCTGGTGGATTTATCTTGGTCGTTGTCTTGATCTTCATTTTCGTTCTCCTCATCGTCAGATGATTCGTGCATTTCTGTATTTGACATAGTACTCACGAGACCAGTGGTACTGACATAGTTTTTTACTGCCGAAGCACCTGTGGCAAGAGTGAGGATAAGTAATAAAGCCGAAAGTTTATTGTTTTGCATATTTTGTTTTTATTGAGTACGTCTTGTTATTTTACAATAATTATTCAATTCAGTCAAATATTAACCAATGGGAATTGGAAGTTCCACCGGAAGCGTTTGTTCCGACTCAAAGATCTTTGCGATGAAAAATTAAAACCTACAGCTCGTTGTGATTCCTGATCACGCAGTAGTCTTTTTGGAGTTCTTTCTGTTCGAAAAGATAGTTCAGGTAGATGAAACCGCCAGTGAGGAACGGAATAAGGAGGAACGTCCAGTTCATTTCGAGGAAAATGTTGAAGAGGGCGTGGAGGATGATAGCAATGAGGAGACCTTGGGTGAGTTTTTCATCGTGGAAAACGACCTCTTTTTTGAGGTTAAAGAGTTGAGCGAAGTATTTAATGCCTTTCCAGCGTTTTTGGCTGTGCTGTTCTTTCATGAGATCATTGGCGAAAAGAGAAAGACCGTAGTAATAACCTAAAATTCCTGAGAACATAATGTGGGCAAATGTGGAAAAGAGTGAGCGGAAAATGAAAGGATAAATGATATTTTCGACACCTCTGGTTGCCAGAATATTGTAGAAATAGACGATATTTTCAGCAAAAGAGAATCCGAGTGCGGCCATAATGCACATTTCTATGGCATCATCAACGGAACAGATAATTTTACGATTGGTGCATTTTACGGCCCATAATTTGGTGATTTCTTCGATAACTCCAACCAGCATAAAGGTCAGAAGAACATCAAGCGGGATAATGGAAATATTGGCAAAACCAATGATGTCATCTCGGAATGGGTGGGTATATTGAAAAGCGTTAATCCAAGGGAAATACTGCCAGAGGTACTTATAACCAAGAAGAGGGAGGACAAAAAATGATCCGAACATAAACGTTTTTAGGATCATGGATTTTTTCCCTTTTTGTTTGTGATAGAAAAACCAACCCCAAATTGCGGCTGGAACAATTGCGAGGAGAAGTGCGAAGGCGAGTTTTATGATTTTGTAATCCATCAGTATATTTTAACATATTTACAGAAAAAGTAAATTACTCTTGGGTGATTTTTCGAATAAATTCGGGTTCAATGTTTGGGACTCATTTTGTTTTTTCTTTGTTTTTTCATGAAAATTCTTGTCGATAAGATTGCTTCGGTAACGAAAAATATCCCGCTTGAACATGAGGTCAAAATTCAACGACGGATAAAATCTGAAGAGGGTGCGGTCATTGTTGTTGAAGCCCTTATGGATAAAAAGATTTATAACCAGCTGGAGCTCACTTCTGGCCGTATGTCCACCATGCAAAAAGGGGATATTTTGGTTGTTGCGCTTGGAAGTCGACGAGCACTTAAGGGGTTCGTAGGTGAAGTTCCCAAAAAATTAAAGGTGGGTGATGTGATTCATATTTTAAATTTAGGAGGGGTTGCCGGTATTTGTACGAGCGCGAACGTTAAAGAGGTGGGAAATGCTTTAAAAGTAAGAGTTTTAGGCGCGGTCCTCAGCTCCAAGGGAAAACCTCTCAATATTAAAGATTATAAGCTCTTTGAACCAATCGATGATTTGAAGATGAAGGTGCCCATTATTGTGGTCAGTGGCACTTGTATGAATGTGGGAAAAACCTCAATTGCTTGTGAAATCATTAAAAGTGCAACGAGGAAGGGGTTGACGGTCTACAGCGCTAAGCTTGCGGGCATCGCAGCACTTAAAGATACTGAAAACATGAAGGATTATGGCGCAAAAAAGACGGTTTCGATTGTGGATGCGGGGTTTACATCAACGGTGATTAGCCCGATTGATTCAGTTCGCGTCACCAAGGGCGCACTTCAGTATTTAGCGAAAGATAAACCTGACTTGATTGTGGTTGAGTTTGGTGATGGTGTTTTGGGCGAGTATGGAGTTCTTGAGATTTTAAGTGATCCACAGGTTCAACAATCGATTCGTGCGCATGTTGGTTGTGCCCATGACCCGGCAGGAGCACTGATGCTCTATGAGATATGTAAAAGCATTGGAGCGCCTTTGGATGTCATCTCTGGCCCGGTTACCGATAACAGTGTGGGTATTTCTTTTATCAGTAAACACCTTAAAATCACCGGATTTAACGCTTTAAATCAAGGAGAAAAGGTTTTCCCGTTCCTCCGTTCGTATCTTAAGAAGTGATTTTCAGCTCATTTGCTGGCAGTTCCCAGAAAAAATTTTCGGCGTGTGTAGTTGCAATGATGGTTTGGTGATTTTGAATTGCCTTAAGGAGCATATGTTGCCGATTGGGGTCGAGTTCAGAAAAAACATCGTCCAGGAGGAGAAGTGGGGTGTTTTGTGTTTTTTCTTTAAAAAATTGCAGTTCAATGAGTTTGAGCGCAAGGAGGAGTGAACGATGTTCCCCACGTGAGGAACTGGAGAGTGGTTTTTGATTAATGGAAAAAATAATATCGTCGCGATGTGGCCCTAAGAGGGTTCTTTTGGCCTGAAGGTCAATACGATGATGGTTTTTAAGTTGCTGAGTGAGTGTAGCCTTCAGTTCGGCCAGTTGGGCATCAGTCATA
>CAZUXI010000003.1:33772-63935 GCA_964624115.1 uncultured Candidatus Peribacteria bacterium | reverse complement strand
CAATACCTACGCTCCGAATATTTTTTCAGCATTGATGGTTTGACCTTGGTGATTTAACTCTTCAAGGGTGGAGTTTTGATAATGGACTTTAAGTTCTTCGTTTCCTTGTGAGATTTGCGTATAAAAGATGGTGAGAAATTTTTGAAGGTATTCTATGGTTTTAAGGCGTTCAAGGATCAAAGTTGCGCTCGTTTGTGCAAATTGCTCATCCCAAATCTCAAGATCAAGGGGTTTTGTTTGCAGTACGTTATTTTTAAGAAGCGCATTGCGTTGTTTGAGTATTTTTTGGTTGGTCTTTAGATCGCGATAGTAGGTTTTATTGATCTGGAGATTAATGATGTCCAAGTAGCGTCGGCGAAAACTTGGCCCCAGATAAAGAATTTCCAAATCTTCAGGGTGAAAAAAAACGATTTGGCAGGAACCTATGAATTGAAAAGGATTCGTTTTAATTCCGTTTTGTTTGAGTACTCGTTGGGGTTGTGGAGGGATACCTAAAAAGACTTCGAGATCTTTTGGGGACTCATCTTCCTGGTCGGGGAGAAATTTTCCTTGAATTCGGGAATATGAGCTCCCCCACTGGATAATTTCTTCATTCTTGGTTGCACGAAAAGATTTGATGAGTGCTAATAAATAGATAGCTTCGAGGACATTTGTTTTACCTAAACCGTTCGCACCGATAATGTAATTCAATGGCTTTTGAGGATCGAGTTCAAGGTGAAGCCGAGGATGATTTCGATAATTTTCGAGTTCAAGCGAAAGAAGTTTCATGGAGGATGATCATACTTGATTGAGTGTACATGATTGGGTTGTTTTCCCAAAATTGTTGAATCCTTAAGGGAAATATATTAGTCTTGTGGCTGCCTGTAAATTTTCTTTTTTATGTCTAAAAACCTGTCACCAAACGAGATGGTTGATGCTGATGCTCTGGAACTTGATCACATGCGCCACTCCTGTGCGCACATGCTTGCACAAGCAGTCCTGGAAATGTTTCCGGAAGCAAAACTTGGGATTGGGCCAACGATTGAGAACGGTTTTTATTATGATTTTGAACTCCCCCGAACCCTGATTCCCGAAGATCTGGAAATTCTTCAAAAAAAGATGATTAAGATTGCCAATGATCGGCAAACTTTTGAACGTGTGGAAGCAAATGTTGATGAAGCGATCGATTTTTATAAAAAGGCAGGCCAGCCTTATAAGGTTGATATTGCTGAAGGTCTTAAGAGTGAAGGTGAAGAGATGGTTACTTTTTATGAGAACAAATTGAAGGATGGGAAAGTGATGTTTAGTGATCTTTGTAGGGGTGGACATAGTGAAAATACTGGAAAAACTGGGGTCTTTTTACTGACGAAAATTGCTGGTGCTTATTGGAGAGGATCTGAAAAAAATCCCATGCTTCAACGGATTTATGGGGTATGTTTTAAGGATAAAACTGCTTTGAATGAGTATTTAAGATTACAAGAGGAAGCGAAAAAACGTGATCATCGAAAATTGGGTCAAGACCTGGAACTTTTTGCTTTTAATGAAAATGTTGGGCCTGGTTTGCCGCTTTGGCTTCCGAACGGAACTGCGATGATTGAGGAGTTAGAAAAACTGGCCAAAGAGAAAGAGTTTCAAGGGGGGTATGTTCGGGTTCGAACTCCACACCTGACCAAGGGGAAACTTTATGAACTTTCTGGGCATTTAGAGCACTATAAAGCAAGTATGTATCCTGGGATGACGATCGATGAGGAAGATTATTATGTCAAACCGATGAACTGTCCTCATCACCATATGGTTTATAATGCGACTCCGAAGAGTTACCGTGATCTGCCATTGCGTTTTGCTGAATATGGGACCTGTTATCGGCTTGAGGACAGTGGAGCTCTCTTTGGGCTTATGCGTGTTCGTAGCTTGCAAATGAATGATGCTCATATTTATTGTACTGATGAACAGTTTGAAGATGAATTCATCAAAGTGGTTGAGATGTATCAGGAGTATTTTAAGATGTTTGGAATTGAAAAATATGTCATGAGGCTTTCTCTTCACGACAAAAAAGGTCTTGGTGAAAAGTATGTCAACGAGCCAGAGCTATGGTTAAAAACTGAAGATATGGTTCGAAACGCCATGAAAAAAGCTCAGGTGCCAGTGGTGGAAGTTGCGGACGAAGCGGCTTTTTATGGACCAAAAATTGATGTTCAGGTCTGGAGCGCCATTGGAAGAGAGTTTACTTTAGCAACGAATCAAGTGGATTTTGCGGTTCCAAAACGGATGGATGTCACTTATGTAGATACCGACGGTCAATCCAAATATCCTTTGGTCATCCATCGTGCCCCATTGGGAACCCATGAACGTTTTATCGGGTTTTTGATTGAGCATTTTGGTGGAAGTTTTCCAACCTGGCTTGCACCAATTCAGGTTGCTGTTCTGCCGGTTTCGGACAAGTTTTTAGATTTTGCCCGAGAGATTGTGAATGATCTTTACGCCGCGGGAGTTCGAGTAAAGCTTGATGATACGAACGAAAGCTTAGGAAAAAAGATTCGCGGTGCCGAGCTTAAAAAAATCCCTTATATGCTGGTGATTGGTGAAAAAGAGGTTGAACAACAGTCTGTTGCCGCGCGGTGCTATAAAACAAAAGAGCAGGATGTCATGAAGGTTGGTGATTTTAAAGACAAGCTTCTGCAAGAAATTCGAGAAAGAAATTTATAAGAAAATATTGTTCCCAAAGGGCGATCGTAAATCCGATCGCTCTTTGGTTTTAGTTCATTTCAACAATCGGTGGTGACGTGTACGTCAATTCTAGTTCAGTATTCCCGAATGATTCAATATCAATAGGGTTGCTTGCATCGTTTGACGGTGCTTTGGGGGGATTAGTGCTTGATCGTTTAAGGTACTGCAGTGCTCGTTCGGTTTCTTTAATGATTTCCTGGAGTATTTTTACTCTTTCCGGTGAGCCAAAGATAATTTTGGGCTGGAAACCATCAACCTGGATGGGTAGGACTTCTTCATAGTATGCTTTTATTGCCAGAAACATTCGATTTTCAAGATCTTCCTGTGTGTTTCGCCAGTTTCTGTCATTGAGCACGAATTCAAAATCGTCCATACCTGCCTCACTGGTTCTCGACTTTATATCATCGGCACGTTTACGGCTAAAAGGAACTTTTCGATCATTAAACCACTTGAGTGCTTGTTTTTCTGGGTCTGATTGACGCTGTGATGCTGGAAGTGCTTCAAGGCTTGAAAGAATTTTCTGGACATCACCGAGAAGTTTGGCAGCATTTCCAGGAGCAACATTATCAATCATACTTGAGAGATGTTTGAGCGTTTCATTTCGCGATTTGTCATCAGTGCTTTTTTCAATGCATCTTTTGACCAATATCTGGATACTTGTGCGGATTTTATCAAATTTCTCTTGAATGTTTTCTGGCCGATGAGTTTGAAGAATTCGATTAATTTTATTTAAAAATTGTCGTGCACAAATAGGATCAAGGCTTTCTGGAGCAGTAAGTGCTTCTACATCTTCTAAAACCTCATCGGAGAATTTACTTTTTTCTGACATATTTGTAAATTATTAAGTGGTATTTTAATGATTTTTTAAATTTTGTCAATATTCGCACGTCTTTTCAAAACAAAAGAACCTCTTTGGTGGAAAGAGGTTCTTGGTATTCGTTCTGGTCAGTGCAACTATTGAATCCTCTCTCCGCAATGATGAATAAGGCAAATCACCCCTTTGTTAAGAAGGGTAATTGTCTTCACGAGTTGGAGATTTTTTGAGGTCATCATATGCGCAGACATTAACTTAGGTCATTTCAGTTTTCAAGTTTTTTTTCAACTCTCCGTGACCTTCAGTTTCGTATGGCCATTCCCATTATTTTCAAGGTTGCCATTTTGGTTGCGGTATCCTTGAAGACGATATTTTGCAAATTTTTCACCAAATATTGCTGGTGGAAAGAGGTACTGGAAGAGGTTTTCAAATTCACGTTCAGGAGTATAGGCGTGACTGTGTGAGGTTGGAGTGTACATACTTGTGGCCAAGAGAAGTTTTTCCAGACCCATAATTTGTGTCTCGAAACCAATATGGGTGTGTTCAATTCCATCGGGAGTTCTGCCCGCTAATGTGGCGTATGTTGCCCCGGAGTAATCCCGCTCTTTACCAAAATTTGCTGACCCTTCAGTTTTTTCACTTTTGCTCATCTTTGCCGACATATTCCGCTTTTCTTCATTATCTTTAATGACTTCAAAATGACCTGATGAGTGGTTTTCATAGAGGAAATTTTTAAATACCTCCTGATCTTTTTCATTTTTACATACAACGGTCCAACGGAGTTTATCTGATGGTTGTTTTTCACGTAAAATACTGGAAAGGTAGGATTCTTCACCTTTCTTATGGATGAGATTTCCATCACCACTGTAAATAAGTAAGGTTGCTTCGTGAGTTTCACCATTTTTTCCAACCGGTATGCGCGCTTTGACTTCCTGAAATTTTGTTACTTCGACGGGATAGTAGCAGTACCAAAGTTTACTCACAGGGTCCTGGCGGATATATTCATCGTTCGGCTGTTCGGTCAACAACTCTTGCTCAAAAGAGATTTCATATGGAGCGCCAGGTATTGGTTGATGGGTGTGAGGATCAATGCACACTCTTGTTCTTCGTTCAAAACTCACCTCTTTGCGTTCATAAATATGTAAACCCTCGATCATAAAATCTTCTAACACTTCACGATCTTTTGAAAGTGCTTTGAACTCTTCTTTAAAGATATGTTTTCGGTAGAGGAGGAGAAATTCCAGCATTTTTCGCGCAAAATGAGCAACGATTCGATGTGGCGTATGTTCATATTGAGGGTATTGTTGTTTGAAGGTTTCTGGCTGAGCGGTCCATGTGAGTAGGACTTCCACCTTTTTACATTCAAGTATTTCGGGAATAAACTTACAGTCTTCATGAATTTGATCTGATGCATCTCTCATTTTAAGGCCATTACTCATAATGTACTGAATCGTTCTTTTCGCATGCGAGAGCTGATCTGAGAGGAGATTTTCAATTTCTTGATCATCAAGTTTGGCCATTCGTTCATCATCACGTTCGTTTTCTTCATCGCGATAATTAAAAAATCTTCGAAATTGAGCAAATTTTATTTCAGAGTCGGAAATAATCTGTAATTTTTCTTCAAGCGGGCGAGTAGCAACGTCTGGGAGGATCACTTCCCGCATTCCTTCTGGGTTTATACGGGTGATATCAATGAGGCGAAGTTTTTTCTTACTAAATTTTCGAGCTCGCAATTCCTTGATTTCAGGTACGAAGTTTTTTTCCCATAGTCGATCAAAATCGAGTCCATGATCGAGGAGATGGAATTTTTCTGCTGTTGCTACTGCTCCGACTAAAGCTCTGATCGATTTTGTCGTCCCTTGAATATCCTTGGTTTTCGCCAAAGTATTGTGCATTTGATAAAGAGTCTCGTAGAGGATAGGGTTAAGATCTTCCAGGGTATAGTTTTGTTCATCCAGAAACTCTAAAAAACCTTTGAGAGCAGTTTTTTCAATTTGCAAATTTCCATCCGGAGAAACCTTAATGACCCGACGAAAAATAAAATCACGAATAAAATCTTTGGGGTTTTTTTTAAATAAAGATTTGTATTTTTCTGTAGTGATGAGCTCAGCAGCTTGTTCAATTTGATCGGCAAGTAGTGCCCCCAGATCTACATCTTGTTCCCAAAGTTCATGCAGATCTACTGTCGGGTAAGCTTTTCTAATTGTTCCTAAGAAGGAGTCGAGAGATTTTCCGTTATCTTTGGCGTACTCTGCCACAAAGTTGCGGATCTCAGCCTTTGCTTCTGTTCTTTCCCCTAATGCAAGATCTTCCGTATCTGCATTTATCTTTATAATGTGAGTTTTTGCGTCCGCTTGAACTCCAGGTATTTTCCCTTTATCTCTTATGTACTGTCTTTTTATTTTCTGATTTTGTACAAAATTGCGATAGGTATTTAGTACAAAAAAAAGAAGAAAAAGAAAAAATTGAGGAAAGTATTTTTCGATCTGACTATCAATGTTTCTGGGGAGCTGATGGATAAACTGCTTCACGAGGATATCAGCGATTTTATTCTTTTTAAATTCTAGCAAAAACTCGTTTCCAAGTAGCTGTTGTTTTCTAAAAGTAGACTCTACTAACGCATCAACAATTGTTCTTAAGCCAAGATCGCTCATTGCACCGAGCTTCATCGCCTTTTCAATCATGACCTCTGCAGCATGATTTTTATGTGGATGTTCAAGATCGTGGGTAAAATCGATCAAGAGTCTTTCAGCACCTTTCATAGATTTGTTAATTTTTCTTATTATTATGCCATTTTTCTTGCATTTTTAAAACTCTTTATTATATTATTCGTCAATACACTTCTTCAATTATGTCAAAAGAGTGATATTTTCTTATATTATTTGCATTCGTTGCGCTAGTTACTATTATAGGAATTATATGGTCTTATATTTTTACAGTATCAGGTATAAAAATTATTTATGAAAATACTCGTACTGGAAGATGAGAAGCAACTTGCAGAGTTTATCCAAAAGATTCTGGAGCATGAGGAGCACATGGTTACCGTCTGCCCTTCAATTGAAGAAGCCATGAAGCATAGCTATTACGATACGCATGACCTTATTATTTTAGACTTAATGCTTGAAGGAAAATCGGGTGATGTTTTGGTGAAAGATTTGCGCTCGCGAAAAAACAATATTCCCATTTTGGTTTTAAGTGCTTTGAGCGGTGTCCATTCAAAAGTTGAGTTATTAAGTCAGGGTGCGGATGATTATCTTACCAAACCTTTTGATGCCCAAGAGCTCCTCGCACGGATAAAGGCACTGTACCGTAGACATTTGGATAATGGGGAGCAGCATGAGGATTTTAAACAGTTTGAAAGTTTAACTTTTTTTTATAAGGAGAATCGCGTTATTCGTGAGGGGAAAGTTATTTTACTCACGGAAAAAGAGTGTGAGCTTCTGCTTTATCTCATTCAAAATAAAGGTCGGACCGTAAGAATTGGTGATATTTTAAGCAAAGTTTGGTCTTCGCATGCTCGGTATCATTCAAATATTGTTCAGTCTACCGTCAGAAGGTTGAGAAATAAGCTCGACCGTGGCTTTAGTAAGCGTATCCTGAAGAATATCCATGGAATTGGGTACATTCTGGATATTTAAATAAATTTAAAAAAATTTTAAAATTTATTTAAAAAATATCAGATTAGGAAATTTTATAGCCTGTGCCGTGAATTGTTTGAATTAATTTCCTTTCATGTTTGTTGTCGACCTTTTTTCTTAAACTCGAGATATGTGTCCCAACAGTATTGGAAAGTAGACTCGAGTTAAAATCCCAGACTGCTTCAAGTATCTGGGTATGCTTAATAACTTTCCCTTTATTTTTTGCAAGATAATAAAGGAGTGCAAACTCTTTTTTTCTTAAATTAATTCTTTTTTCTTGGCGGAATACTTCCTGCGTACTTGGATTTATAACCAAATCTTCCACTTTTATTACTTCGACAGAAGTGGTGTTTTTTGATCTCCTTAAAATGGCTTTAATTCGTGCAACAAGCTCAGTCATTGAGAATGGCTTTGATATATAATCATCAGCACCGTAATCAAGAAGTTCCGCCTTGGTGTTTTGATCGTGAATTGCAGAGAGAACTATTACTGGAACTTGAACACCCTCATTCCTAAGACGCTTCAAACAATCTTTCCCATCAATTTTAGGAATAACTAAATCTAAAATAATTAAGTTGTAACAACAATCTCTCGTTTTTTCTAAGGCTGCTTCCCCATCGGATGCCACATCGACCAAAAAACCTTCATATTTCAAACCAATTCTTAAAAATGAAATGATATCTTCGTTGTCTTCAACAATAAGCGCTTTCATAGATTGGCTTTAAATTTCTTTTGAGAATCATAGTACAGTTTAGAACTTTTTAAAAACTTTTTAAATTTCCATCATCATACCTTTGGCATAGTTGAGTATTGAATTTTTTTTATGACATTCAAGACTTCACCTGACAAAAGATTAAGAAATCCTTTCCATAAGAGGCCTCCTTCTGGTGTTCATCGAAAAAAGAGTCTCATACCACCTCCTGAAGAGGATGACGTTTTTTGTCGTCATCCGGGGAAGGATTTAGCAAAAATTTCTCGTGAGTTTCTCGATGCCCATCCAGATGATTCGTTCTGTTTCCTTAATATTGGTCGACTTCGAGAGAATATTCGTCTCGTGCTTGAAAATTTCCTTCCGGGTGATGAAAGAAAGGTTGTCTCATATTCTGTCAAAGCTAATCCAAAAGCAGTTATACTTAAGACAATGGTGGCAGAAGGACTGGATAGTTTCGACTGTGCGTCGCCCGCCGAGATCCAACAGGTTCAAAGGTTCGCTCCCGAAGCAAAAATTTACTACAATAACCCAGTAAAATCGCGTTCGGATATTTCGTATGCTGCGCAACGGGGAGTTGATCATTATACGGTCCAAACAAAACAGGAAATAGATAAAATATTAGAGGCAAGTGCACCATTCACAGACCAAAATGAACTTGAGGTTGCTGTCCGCCTTATCACTCCTTATGAGCAAGGTGAGATAGATCTTTCATCTAAATTTGGTGCAAACCCCTTGTTGGCGCGTGCATTACTTCATGATATCCGTCAGAGCGGTGTTCGCAGACCAGGAATCTCAATGCATGTTGGCTCACAATTGACTGATCCAAATATTTTTTGGAAGTCGATTGATTTTATGGCCGATATTGCACGGAAAGAAGGTGGAGTGAAAACTTTTAATATTGGAGGTGGATTACCTGTCAGTTACACTTCGAAGCTGCATTATGATCGCGCACATTTCCTTAAAATTATTACTCATTCGGTTCATGAGAATACACGGGGATCATTCCTCAGAGATCCACAGGTAATTATTGAGTTAGGGAGGGCACTAGTAGCAGAGTCGGTTGATTTGTTTATTCCTGTTCTGAGCGCGGAAAAACGAGATGGAAAGCCATGCGTTTATTTTAACGATGGGGTTTTTTCTTGTTTTAGTGATGCTGTTATTCATGACTGGAAGTATCCAATTGGTGCCATCAACCGGAAGGGGAAAGTTTTTTCGCAGAACATTGTTCCCACTACTGTTTTTGGTCGTACTTGTGATTCTGGTGACGTTCTCCGTGGAATTCCACTCCCGGAAGACATTGATGATGGAGATCATCTTTGGGTACCTAATGCTGGGGCTTATATGGATTCTCAAAGCACTCAATTCAACGGTTTTGCACCACCTAAATATGTAACTTATAACGCATAACACTATGACTATCGAAAAAAAAGATGCATCACTTATTTCTGTTGAAATTATGGGCAGTGATCATCGTGTTGCAGGTGGACTTTTGACGCCGGCTGTTGAAATACGATCTCAGGTGAGGGATAGTGCGAACTTATCAACGCAAACTCCTCTGCACCAAAACCTCGAAGCTTTAGCGCTCAATGGGGGTCGTTTTCAATTTGAATCTCTCAGTAATACTGATGTTACACCTCAAACCATTCGTGATCTCTCGGATATGTTTCGTTTTACCTTTAATAATTCTTTTCCTGAATATGCCATTTGCCAGGGATGTGATCAGCGACAACCCGCTTGGAGTGTTTTTGGTCTTCCAGAAGGAACCGAGGTTCCACTGGTTGTTTTGGATCAACTCACCCAACTCCCATGCTGTCCCGGCTGTGCTGAACCGATGGAACTGTTTCACGACCCACAAGCTACGGAGACTAAACTTGCAAAAAAATTTCAGAATCCTGGACTCATTAGCCTTATTCGCGATCATGAAACACAGCAGATTGAAGCTTTTACTTTTGGGTATGAGGCGTCACTACGTGAGATATTTGAGCAAGAATGGCGCGATCCGTATGCTTATTCTCGTGTCCCAAAACCTACTCTTCAACGTGATGAAAATAAGTTTTTTGCTGCAATGGAGCCACTCTTACAAGGATTTCCAGAAGAAGCTTCACTCGATATGAAGGCATTTTGTTGGAATTGTTGCGTTGTCTCGCCGCGTATGCGCAGTACAGGTGTGCTGCTTCAGTTAATTCCAAATTTTTTTTCATCTTTATCTCTTGAACAGGTAGGAAGGCTTCCTGTCGTGGGAGAGACAATTACAGATGTAAAATCAAAACCATATAGGATTTTACTTCGCGGTGGTTTTCAACCAGTTGCCGGCTTTCTCCCTGAAGGATATGTACTTCTGGGAAGTGCCTTAAAACAGGTGGCTGAACGTTTTTCTCTTCCACCTGAGGAGTTTAAAAAACAGTAATGAACATGACTACCAATTTTGGGTCGAAAAAGGTATTTTAATTTTAGTTTTGGATATTTTTCTCTATGCCCGTTTATAATATTTTGGTCTACAGTTTCAGTTTTATTTGTATGCTGGTTATTGGCGTATTTGTTTTTCTTAAAGATACCAAATCTGCGGTAAATCGGAGTTTTTTTTTCTTCACTTTTGCGATTATCAGCTGGATGTTCTTTATGTTCTCGGGATATTCGCGGGTTCCAGATGATTTACCGGGAGCACTTTTATTCTTTCGTTTTGCTTATGGTTTCTCGGTCCTTGCTTTATCCTCGCTCGTGCTTTTTTTCTATTATTTTCCTCATAAGGCCAGTTTCTTTTCGGAAAAAATTGTAAAACTCAATCTCGTAATTTCGCTTATTTTGTGTTTGATTGGGTCTTTTACAGATCTCATTGAGGCTGGAGTGTATATGGAAAATAGTGTTCAGATGGATAGGTTTGGAGTACTTTATGGTCCCTATTTGATCTTTTGTTTACTTCAGATTTTCTTAACATTTTATCTTGCCTTCAAAAATCTTTTTATTCTGCAAGGTGTCGAGAGAAAAAAGCTCATCTATGTCTCTTTTGGGTTTTTTATTTTTGCCTTACTAGCAACCATAACAAATGCAATTTTGCCTTTTTTTGGAATCTTTATTTTACAAAATGAATCGGTTACTTTTTCGCTCTTTTTCTTTGTTTCAGTTTTTTATTCGATTTATAAACAGCGTTTCTTTCATTTTAGCTACTTAAGTCTTCATTTTATCCGAAAACTTATTCTTTTTTTCTCTTTATTTTTTCTCGTTTGGGCAATACGGGCAATTTATCAATATTTTGATTTACCAGCGAATAAAATTATCTCTTATAGTTTCTTTACCATTGTCCTCTTTTTCTCCTATCCATTTTTAGAAAAGGTTTTTCCTGACCTTTACAGTCCAAAATTTCGTGAATTTAAACGTACAATATCAGAGACAAAAACGCATATCCTGGATTGTAAAAGTTTTCAAGAGCTTCTTGAGCTCCTTAAGTATACTTTTGTTCAGAAACTTAGCCTTAGAAAGGTTGAACTCTATTTCATTTCTGAAAATAAAGTTTCCGAAGAAATTCCCATTTATTCGGAAGATGCACTTACAGAGCAACTCAAGAAAACCAAGGACGTTTTAGTACGAGAAGAGGTCAAAAACATTGAGGTACAAAATCGACTTAAAGCGCTTAAATGTCATATCTGCTTACCACTTTTTTCCAATAAGAAATTAATTGCATTTTTAGCACTTGATATTGGTGCGAAGAAAAATCTCTTGAGCCGTGAAGAGCTGGATGAGCTTGTAAAAATTCGGCGAAATTTGGAAACAAGCTTTATGAATATCCTTATTACGAATACTTTGGCAAAGGAAAATGATTTAATGAAACGAATCATTTCAGAGCATACACACAATTTACAGTCAACCAACAGAAAACTAAAAAAACTAGTATCTCAACAACAAAACTTTATTTCGCTTGCCGCACATGAGTTCCGTACACCGCTTACTGTTGCCATGCTCGGACTTGAGAGTATTTCTTTTATTCACGGGAACAGCGTTTCTCAAAAAGTCTTGAGTGATATTAAAGTTTCTTATGAGCAACTTGATAAATTGACCTATCTTATTAATCGCCTCTTGGAGATGCGTCAAATTGAGAATGGGAAAGTCCCAGTTCATCTTGAAAAAATTGATCTCGTTCAATTTCTCCAAACCGTTGTCGAAAATATGTCGGTTCTGAGCAAGGAAAAGAACGTTATTGTGGAGTTTCATAATCTGAGTCAGAAAAAGCAATTATCGTTTTTTACGGACCAAATTAAGTTACGAGCTACGCTTGAAAACCTTATCCAAAATGCATTAAAGTTTTCACCCAAGGGGGCGAAAATTCGTTTGGAACTTGCGGTTGATGTTATTAAGAATGAGGTTATTCTTAAAGTTATTGATAATGGACCTGGGATCTCACCCGAAGATCTCAAAATTATTTTTGATAAATTTCAGCAAGGGAGTCAAAATAGTAAGGGTATTGGTATTGGACTTTTTCTCTGTAAAAAATACGTCAAACTTCTTCATGGAAGAATTTTGGCACAAAGCACTCTTGGTGAGGGGGCAACTTTTACTGTCCGCCTCCCCCTTCAGTAACATATTGCTTCTTGTTATCAAATGTCTTTAGCCTTTTATAGACTTGGGTTTTTATCTTGGATTGGTGCTTCGAGTGCTGAAATTTCTTGATCGAGAAGCCGAACGTCTTCTTGGGTAATTGGTCCATAATTATCATTTTTTGCCAGACTGATAACATCTTCGAGGCGCTGCCTACTTTCGGCACGAACCTGTGACTGGGTTTTTCTGGTTTTCCCCCTTAGTTCAATAATTTTATCAACTTTTGACTTAATTTCTTCTTCCTGATAGAGCTTGAGACCCTCAGCTTTTTTGAGTTTTTTCGCTTGTTCAGGGTCAGGACTCCCAATCATTCCTTGAATGGTAGGGACTCCATTTTTATTTTGAATTTTTTGCATAAGTGCTGCTACTGCCTTGTAACCGCCATCACCTGTATCGTGTTTTTGACGATATTGTTCGAGCGCGCCTTCCAAAACCGAACCAAATTTAAAGATTGCCTCTTCTTGTTGGCGTGGATCGACCCCCTTTTTTGCTACTTTATTCCAGATATCATTAATGCCTAATTCATTACAAAGCTCACCTATAAAGTTGTGCATTTCGTCGATGTGATCTTGTACTATACGTGCACTATCTGCACCAGGCGTAGTTTTTTTCTCGACATCACTGAGGGTACTTCGATCTTTTCCACCATAGAGGCGTTTATCGAGGATTGCATCAAAGCGTACGAATGAACGCATAATATCGGTCATGCGTCGGAGATTGGTTTGAGCAGTTGCGAGGTCATTTTTTTCCATTCCGTCCATAAACATTTCCATGGTAAGTTTCGTGTAGTGGTTCAGACCAGCGTAAGCATTTTTTAAACCTGCCACTGATGCCTGTTGTTTTGCACCACCTGCCTTTACCGTAAGTTGTTCAATCGTGGTTTCACCCAGTTGCGGTGCAAAATCTTGCATATCATCGTGATCCCAACGCGAAGCATCACTTGAAGCTTTATCGGCAAGACGAACTCTTACATCTGGGTTCCAGATCATCTCTTTTTGAATGTAAGCGGTAAGTGATTTTCCCGGGACGAGCTCGTTTGGTGATTTTACTTTATGAAAATCGTTGTAATTAAAGTTTTTTTGGAGATCCGGAATCAGTACTTCACGGATCATTTTGCGATAATTCTGTGGTGTGAGACCACCTTTTTTTACTTTTGGTTTTCCATCTTCATAGATAATGTTCCCCTCCTTATCACGTTCAACTTTTGGTTTTCCCTCCTCATCTACCTGTGGAAATGTTGCCATAAAGTAGTCGACAATCGGAAAAATATTCAATGTTCCTGCTTCGATTTGTGCCATACGTTCTGTACTCAAAAGAGTCGCACCTGGCGTTCCTTCTTTTCCTTCCGCCACTGCTCCTAAACCCATAATCGTAAAGAAAATTTTATCTTCAATGCTTAACCTTCCTACTTCCATTGCAAACTGGAGGTAGGCTTCGTACTCGGCCGGGTTTACCACTTCACCCTGAATGTGTCGGAAAAGAATGGTTTGGAGCTTTTCACGTAACAATGACCTACCGAGTTTTTCAGCTGCAGTTTTAAAGTTATTTTTTACACTGTTGTATGCTCCATCATGTTTATTTTTCAGCTCACGATACGTATCGATACCAAAGAGCTTATCAAAAAGTTTTCCAAGTTTTTCTTCCTTCTCAAGATCAGTGTCGCTGTCAAAAACAGTAAGCCCCGAATCAATTTCATATGATACATTTATTCTATTTGCCGCTTCGTAAATCACCTTATTATCCCAACGGAGAAAGCCTTTATCAGCCAGAAGATATATCAGTGATTTAAACTCAAACTTATCGTTGGTTAACTCCATACGTCCTAACAAGTCATCCACACCATATTGGGAGTAGGTTTCGTTAAATTTGTTTACCGCATCACCTTCAGTTGCCTGTTTAATACTCTTAAATTGCGCTCCTAATTGACGATAGACTGGATTAAGAGCTAACTCTCCAACAACACCGACACGGTTTTTTAAACCACGTTCCAATCGTCCGGAAATGAAATTATAAATCTCTTCACCGATCATGTAGAGGGCTTGGCCATTTAACCAATAGGTTTTGGTAATGACATGTTCAAGATAGCCAACACTTGGTGGGGAAGGATTTTCGGGATTGTCAAAATTGAACTCTTTTCCAAAAATATCTTCGCCACTTTGACCTGCTTTCAAACGCTCTTCGAGTTCTCGCTTTGCTCTTTCAATGGCTTCTGCCTCTACTTTTTCACGTTCTTCGGCATCGGTTATCAATTTGGCTTCTTTTGCTGCTTCAGCTTCTGGACTTTTCTTTTCAACTTCATTGTTTTTTACCCAACGATAAAAACTCGCAGGTGTAAATACTGATCCATTATCCAAAACGATTTTTTTATCGTCGGCTTCTTTGATCACAAAGGTTTGCTGTGGCACTGAATCGTAATAAAGAATCTCATTGGGCATCACTAAAATTGGTGGATATTCACTGGAGCTTCTTGGTGATCCATCAGTTTTTTTGTAACGGTTGTTTCTTTCCTGGTTTTCCAAGAGAAGTTTTTCTTTTAAAGCGTCCAAGGTCTCAATCGGGCGCATAACCTCATTTCGATTAAAAAACTTGGCAAAAGCGCCATAGGAGAGTTCCTGTTCGGTTCGTGGCGGTACGGTTGAGGTCTGGAACGGCTGATCAAGGGTGATCGTCTTTTTATCTTCGTTGATTTTGATTATTTTGAAGACTTTATCAGTACCTGTAACATCACGATTTCGGTTATTTTTAAGGCTATATTCGCGAAGCTCAAAGGTATCACCTTCCTGAAAGCTTTCTTTCAAATAATCTTCAAGCGATTTCCCTTGTTTTCGATCACTTTCTGAAAGTTCAGCTTCAGTTTTTGTATCGATGATTGGTGTTACGTCCCAAAGATCAACCAATTCACGAAACCTGATACTCGGGAAATCCTCCGTTACTTCATGTTTCAGTTCGTTTGGTCCAAACTCGTAACCAGGTGCCGGCTTTTCTTCATATTGAAGAACGAGTGTTGGTGAAGTGGAGGGAATTTTTTTAATAATATTTCCTGTATTATCTTTGACCTCAACACTTTCAAATTTTACCTGTTTGATTTTACCTTTTACCTGATACTTCTTGAATGAAGGCGCCTCACCTTCTTTTCCCGGGGATTGCATCATTCCATCGTAGCTGAAAGTACTTCCTGGCTTGATCGTAATCCCGGTTGATCGTTCAAGATTTTTGATTGCCCGCTCACGTTCCATTTCGAGGTTCATTGATTCCTCAATTTTTTTCAGTGTTTCACGGAGATTATGGAGATGTTCGGCATACTCCTTTTCTATCTCTTTTACTGCGATTCCCTCACGCATTTTTGCTGCTTTTAAACGAGCAAGATCCTCTCCTGGAACTTTCGCCTTCAAATCCTCAGCAATTTTATTCCATTCGACTTCAAAATTTTCGGCCAAAGGATCAAGTGCACTTACTCTTTTGAACTCTTTTTTATCAATTTTCTTTTGAGACAAAAGACCATTGAGGGTTTTGGTCGTATCGGCATTCACCTCATGATCTTTCTTTCGAAGTGCTTTGAGTTGTTCGGCAATTTGATTTACTTCATTGGCGAGCTCCTGATTTCCGGATGCTTGCTCGTTTAAATGGCTCTGGGCTTGGCTTACGTCTTGATACAGAGTGTCAATTTCTTGTGAAGTTTTTCCCCTAATTTTATCAATATCGCCCTGTACTGGGCCAGTCTCACCACTATCTTGAGATTTATCAGCTTTTTCAGGCGAGGATAACTTATTTTTGAGATAGGTGATACCTGCTGCAAAAGCACTCACTGCTAAACTACCAATCAGGAGATCTCTCACCATGACAAGGAGCCGATTTTTAGCATCAGAATCGTTAGAGTTCATAACGGCCATACTTTTTTCAAACTCATCTGAACCCAGTTTTACCTCATGGTCACCAACTTTTACGCCATTTTGGAGCTCAAAAAGCTTGTCACCCAAGTTTTCAGGTGTTACCTCAGGTTTGTTTCCCGGTTCATTAGGCGCATCTGGAGGCGGTGTTCCTCCTGAAGACGGTGGAACACTCACGTATACCAGCCGATTGGGAAAAAATGTTTGAATTTTATACTTCTTACAACAGTTCATGGCACCCATAGATTTATCGTAATATTATACCAAAAAAACCGCTCTTTTGCTAACTGATGTCTCATATTGGATGAGATCAGTTCAAAGGTGCAGAATGGAGATTACGAAAAAACTCAGGTGTTTAAATATTTACCTCCGGATGCTTTACCAAGAAAGCGACGAGTCAACATATATTGAGCCTTGTGGGCTATTAGAAATAGTTGGAAGGAACTTGTTTTTTGCCGTTCCTGATCACTTCAAAGTGAAGGTGAATACCAGTTCTTCCGCGTACATTACCCGTACGTCCCATTTTACCAATTGCCTGGCCTTGGGTCACTTTATCACCTACTTTCACATTCAAGTATTCCATATGTGCATAAAGGGTCTTGAGGCCGTTTCCATGGTCGATAATCACATGATTCCCGTACCCACCCCCCCAAGTTCCAGAAGAAGCTTTTACAACTGTTCCCGATGCAGCTGCCCAGATAGCTGGTTTGCTGGTATTTGCAATATCAAAAGCGTAATGCCCAGATCGATATCCTTGAGTAATCGTTCCTTTGGTCGGAAAAATGAATGGTTTATCCCCTTTTGGACTGTCACCCGTTCCGTCGAGTACCGCACCACTCGAAGAGCCAGTGTCAAATTTTTTCTTTGACGATGTTTTTGGTTTTGATCCTACTGAGTCACTTGAAGCAACACTTTCATCAGCAATTGGTTTGCCGTTTGGAATAAAAATCTCTTTTCCAACCGTAAGAGTGTTATCCGTTAAACTGTTTTGTTTTTTAATGAGTTCACTGTCAATACCGTATTTCTTGGCAATTTTTGCAAGGTCTTCTCCTTTTGCCACTTTATGGGTTACTCCATCCACAGGTGGAATCACAAGTTTTTGACCAATTTTGAGACTATTGGCGTTTGCAAGTCCGTTTTCCCAAAGAATCGTTTGGGATTTAATGCCATAACCTGCTGCAATGGTTGAAACGGTTTCGCCTTTTGCCACAATATGTACAATCTTATCACTCATGCTACTCCGGTCCGCTTCGTCAGTTTGTGAGTTCGTATTATCAATATACCCTTCTTCATCCGACATGATCTGTGGCTCTTCGATATCAAATGTATAACCACCATTCATGCCTAAACCAATTTCATCAGAAAAGGCGTTGATTGGCGATACCGAACCAAGTACAAAAATCGCGGCAACAACTGCGGTATAGTGTCTGAAGAGTTTATTCGAAGGGTTTGACAACTCGGCTTCGCGCTTTTTGAGGTGTAGATACGGTGAAATAACGCTTTTCATTGAAACACCTTTTTCCGCGATTGTGCTGGAAATGCTGGTAATTTTTTTCAATGATTGCGCTCGTGCAACCACTTTATTTGAGAATATTCGACGATGGCGAGCTTTTCGAGCAGCCATGTTTACCGCCAAATTATTTGCTGAGTTGTTGTTATCCTGCGTACTAATGGGTCGATTGGTTAATTACAATTCTTCCTCTTCGTACTCATTGATTTTTTTTTGCTCGTATAATCACGGTAACTCGTGATGAGGCTTTTCTTCAAGTACGGCATATTGACCTACCTGTATTTTATTTTCCTATTCCAAGTTCAAACTTCAGGGGGCAAGTGAATTTTTTCCTTTTTCTGTAGGCGACAATCCATAAATCAATTATCAATTCACAACCTTTGCAATTCGGCGCAAGTATAACTTGACAAAAATAAAAGTCAATCAAAAAAGTTATATTTGCAATCGTCTTACTCTTTAATGTTGCAAAGGGCTGAAGTATTTGTTAGAGTCGGCATGCTTTTCTGTTTCTGCTTGAGAAATAGCAGAAACTTAAGTAATTATTACTTAATCCATAGGGAACTATGAAAAAGAAGATAAAAGCTTCAATTGGGACAAAATCCCCGCTTGAGGCAAAGAAGTACGAACTTATGGTCATTATCCAACCAGATATTGGGACTGACCGTATTAAGAAGAGGCTTGCAGAAATTCAGAAGATGATCACTTCGGGACAAGGTGAAGTGTTTTTCGAAGATGTCTGGGGACTTCGTGACCTGGCATATGAAATTCGAAAATATGATAAAGGTTATTATGTCGTGTTGGGTTTCACCATCACTTCTGACGCTATCGCTGAAATGAATAATACCCTTAAGCTTGAAAATGAGGTTTTACGTCACATGATCGTTACCCTTCCCTTCAAATATGAACCAAAATCTCTTGCTCAGCTTATGGAAGTTACTGAAGCACCTCTGAAGACTGATGTGGTGAAGGACAAACCAGCACCAAAATCTGTTGAGAAAAAAGCTGCACCAAAAGTAAAAGCTACCCCAGTAAAAGAGGTGGCAGAAGTTAACTCTGAAGAAAAAGAAAAAAAAGCTCCAGCGAAAGCAAAAAAAGAACCAACACTTGAAGAGGTTGATGCAAAACTCAAAAGTATTATCGACAATCCCGATTTAAACTTCTAGTTTTTGACCTTTTTTCTTCTCATTATTATCTCCAATCTTTATGGCTAAAAATAAGTACAATAAACCTTGTCCATTTACTACCGAAGGCATCACTTATATTGATTATAAGGATGTCATGCTTCTCAATAAGTATATCTCACAGTATGGAAAAATTGTTCCACGTTATTATACTGGCGTGAGTTTAAAACATCAGAAAGCACTTTCTCGTGCAATCAAACGTGCGCGAACGATGGCTCTTATTCCATTTACCGGGAAGAGACGCTATTTTGCTTAATTTGTTTTGTTTTGAAAACTGAGCCCTACTTCGGTAGGGCTTTTTTGATATTTTCTTTCATTTTTTACTTGTGATGAGAAAGTATTTTTGGTTATAGTTGAGGCCACGGTAGCATTGATTCAGGGGTTCATTTTATTATCTGATTTATGCCTTCAAACACTCCATCTTCTTCTTTTCCCGATTTCATTGATCTGACTTCTGAAGAGCTTAAGGTTGTCTTACAAAAACATAAAATCGGCCTTACCCCTGAAGAAGCACGGAAAATCCGTGATGAACTTGGCAGAGCTTTAACACTTACAGAGGCGATTCTTTGGGGTATCCAAGGATCGGAACATTGTTCATATAAGAGTAGTCGAAGATACCTCAATATGTTACCAACCAAAGCTCCCAATGTTATTTTGGGTCCCGGCGAAGATGCAGGTGTTGTTGAAATCACCAAAATTGATGGTGATCGTTTTGGACTTATCGTGAGTCATGAAAGTCATAATCACCCATCACAGATTGTTCCTTATGAAGGTGCTGCAACAGGAATTGGGGGATGTGTTCGTGACACGGTATGTATGGGGGGAAAGGTTATTGGTGTAATGGACCCATTGCGCTTTGGAAATCTCAAAGAGAACCAACAACGTCAAATTACTGAGGGTGCGATTGCGGGCATAGCTGGCTATGGCAATCCGATTGGGGTTCCGAACCTGGGTGGTGATGTTTATTTTGATGACCGATTTAACGATAACTGTCTGGTCAATGTCGTGACGATGGGTGTGCTTCGGGAATCTGAACTTATTCACTCTTTTGTTCCACCTGAAGCTGCAGATGAAGCCTGGGATATCATTGTTATTGGAAAACCAACCGATTTTAGTGGAATGGGAGGTGCGAGTTTTTCTTCAGGTATGCTCGATGAAAACGAAAAAGAGGCAAACAAAGGAGCGGTTCAGGAGCCTAATCCCTTTTTGAAAAGACATTTACTCGTTTCAACTTATGATCTCTTTAAACTCTTAAAAGCAAAGGGATTTTTAGCCAAAGTGAGTTTTAAAGATATGGGTGCTGGTGGAATTACTTGCTCCACCGTTGAGCAGGTAGCTAAAAAAGACCTCGGGGCTTTGATTGATCTGGAACAGGTCCATACCGCTTTTCCTAATATGCCACCGGAAGTGATTGCCTGCGCGGAAACACAGGAAAGATTCACTTGGATGTGTCACCCCAGTGTTTCTGAGCTTATTTTGAAGCATTATAATGAGACCTGGGATCTTCCAAGTATTTCAGAAAAAGCGGGAGCGCGGAAGATTGGGAAAGTGGCAAAGGGAAATTATGTGCTTATGTATAAGGGGCAAAAGGTGGTTGATGCTCCAGCAAAACTTATTACTGAAGCCTTATCGTATGATCGTCCATTTCAGGAAGGGGTAAAAAATCTTACCGAACCAACCCTTCCTTCCCCCCAAGATTATCAGGAGATTCTTTTCCGATTGTTAGCTTCGGAAAACATTGCTTCCCGAAAACCGATTTATGAAAAATATGATAAACAGGTTCAAGGGTATACGGTTCTCGAAGCTGGTGTTGCTGATGCCAGTGTAGTTGCTCCCCTCATTGATGAAGATATTCCTGAAGAGTTTAAAAAAGTAGGGATGGCGTTTTCTACTGATTCAAACCCCCGCTACAGTATCATTGACCCCTTTTGGGGAGCTGCCAATGCTGTTGTGGAATCCATGCGTAATACAGCGGCTGTAGGGGCTTATCCGCAAGCGCTGACGAACTGTCTCAATTATGGAAATCCGGAAAAACCTGATCAAATGTATGAGCTCAAACGTGGAATTGAAGGTTTGGCGGCGGCGTGTGAGGGAGTAGGTCTTAAAAACTATCCCGGATCGCCTACGCCGATTATTTCGGGGAATGTGAGTCTCTATAATGAAGGGAAAAATGGGCATGTTCCACCTTCAGCGATTATTTGCTGTATGAGTAAAATTGATGATGTATCGAAAGCGATTACTCAACAACTCAAACGAACTGGGAGTCATCTTTACTTGCTGGGAAAACGAAAACGTGAACTTGGGGGGTCTGAATATTATCGGCTTTATGGTGAACTGGGCGCGAATTTACCTCTACCAAATTTTGCTGAAGTGCAAAAAGAGATTTTTACTTTGACGGATGCCATTGATCAAGAACTTGTTTTGTCTGCACACGATATAAGTGAAGGTGGATTAGCAATTACCCTAGCAGAGATGGCTTTTGGTGGCTGGGGCGAAGGCAGAATTGGGATTGAGGTTGATCTGGATTTGGTGCCGGATTTTGAGTTGGAACCATGGGTAAAGCTTTTTTCGGAAACCGGAGGTTTTGTTTTGGAGGTCGCTCCAGAAAAAAATGATGCCTTTGTTCAACTTTGTGAACAAGCAGGCTTGCCGATTTATCGAATTGGAAGCTCCACCGAAAGCTCTCGGCTCGTTTTTCAGACAGGTGCCCAAAATATTCTGAATGTGGAGGTTGCCCAAGCAGCTCATGAGTGGTTACATGGGTTAAGAGACAAACTTTAAAAGGTCAATAAATAACCTTTTGCAATAATTTTACTTTTACGCAAGTCTTTTCTTGGCAAGTTTCGGCTTGGGAAAGCCTGGTGAATTGAGAAATGTGCGATTTTTTGCTATAGTGTTTTGATATGTCAAAACAACAGCAAACACTTAGCAAGATTCCACAAGAAAGTTCGGAAACGGAAGTGGAAAAAATGGCTCAAGAAAGGGTCATTATTTCGTGGAAAGCACGTGAATATGTTCGACAGGAACGTGGTGTGCGGTGGTATTTGATTGCCGGACTCTTTGCCTTCCTCCTCCTATTCTATGGACTCATGAGCGGCAATTTCACCATGATAGCGGCAATTGTCGTTTTTTGTGTGGTTTATGAGTATCTTCATTATTATCACCCACCAAAAATAATTGAAATTAAGATTACGACCATGGGGATTTCCGTTGGACCGGTTTTTTATGATTATGGCTCAGTTCAGGCGTTTTGGTTCAATTTGAATCCGGGTGTCCGGACGCTTCATTTGCATATTAGTCACAAGGCATATTCGGATATTGCCCTTCAGCTTGAAGATCAGGATCTTGAGCCGATTCGTAAGTATTTAATTTCTCAAATTCCTGAATGGGAAGGGAAACAGGAAAAATTAAGCGAGGTTATTTTTCGTCTATTAAAACTCTAGGATATGGTGAATGATACGCCATTTAAACAACCAGAAGCACCAAGTCCAGCCGATCTTCCAGAAGATCGGCTGGATGAGGAAGGAAAAAAGTTCCGAAAAATTTTCCAGGAGGTAGGCGAAAAGAAATCTGAAGAGATGGCGAAGGTTTTTGAATCAAGGATTTCAGCCGGTCATCCTGAGATGCATGAAGTTGCCTTACGAAAGGCACGTGAGTTGAAAGATCGACAATCTTCCACGGTTAAAATTTTGGTCAATGAAGAGCGTAAGGCTTTTGAAAACAGTACTGAATTGACCGCAATGGCCAATCGGAAGGCACTTGCTGAAACTATGCTGAAAAAAGCGGAATTAGCTGCTGACCAGCGAATACAAGCGGTGACAGCTATTTTAGATCGAAATATTAAAGGGAAGTACATGGTGAGCCTGGAGGTTGATGAGATTCATAATGCTATCGAGGGAGTTGAAAAGATCTTAACTGAGCACCCGAAGGTTCAGGAGATTTTTGATAAACTCACGAAATCCAAAGGCCATGATGTCCTGAAGCCCGACGATTATCAGGAAGTGGTGAGGTTACTCCAACCGGGTGATTTGAAGGTTGCCGGCGGGAATGGCCCAGAAAGTGCAAAAGCAAGCGGTGGCCAAGAACGCACAAAAGACTTATCCACCAACTTGCGCGCCAGTAGTGCCGGACTGTTGATTTCTCTTATGAATGAAGTTCAACGGGTAAAATTGATTGAAAGTTTTATGACTTCCGAAAAGAAGGGTGATACACCGCAACTTGTTGAATCAATGCTTACCACAGGCCTTATTGAAGGAGAAAAAGCGAAAGGGTTGATGAAAAAAGCTCTTGAGCTAGGGGCAATAAGTGAACAAAAACTCGTGGATGACTTTCAGAAAAAACTTGAAAGTGGTCAATTTTTAAAGATGAGGCAGCAGTATCAACAGCAAATGAAAGAACATGCTTCGCAATATCAGGCGGTTTATGCCCGAAACGAGATGAATCGTTTTGTCGGAAAGCCTCTTCTTGGGGCGCTTGTTGCCACCTGGGGTGCGATTGAACTGGGTATAAGTCTCATGGTGGCGAGGGGGACCGGCAATTATGCAAGTCCTTACATTTTACCAGCTACCCTTGCAATTGTTGCAGGTACGGAGATGGCTACAGGAACTTTCTCAACACCCAATGAGGGTGGCGACTTTACTGACCGGTTTGGATTTGGAAACGGCATGTTCAGTCGTGGTTTAGAGTGGCTTACAGAAGGCAAATCACCAAATACACTTCAAATGAATGCCGATCGAATTTTAAAGAACGCCTATATGAGCGGCCCTACGGTATTGCGTGAGTATTTTCAGGCCGGTGGATTTGAATCGATGAAGAGATTACGACAGGAAATCTTGGCACAGCGCGGAAAAACGCCTGAAGGTGTGAATCCAAAACAAGCGGCTTCGCGGGTTACGATTGATGCTCTTCTTAAAGCAGAAGATTCACCCGCACAACGTGAACGATTGGAGAGTATGAAACATTTGGCATTGAATGAAGAAGAGATGAACATACTCTTGGGTCAGTGCAGTGAAGCTCAAGCCGTTTTGAATTTTAAATCTGGGAAACAGTTTTTAGAGTATTTGAATCGTATTGAAAAAACTTCATGAGAAAATTTGATCAAGAATTTACACGAAAATATGTCACTCCTCTCCTCAAAGAGGTACTGGTTGATGTGGCTACGGGTCGGAAAGGGAATCAATATTTGGGGAAGTTATTTTCTGGTACCCATGAAGCAAAGGAGCCTATGACGGTTATTGAAAAGACGGATTTTATGAAGGACTATTTTTTGACACCGGTGCGGAATGTACCGAGTCATCCATTTTTTGAGGATAAGAGCTTACGTGAAAACTTTTTTGATGAACTCCAACATTTTTTCAAACTTCGGAATAAACTTTCCGGCCCTAATGGAGCAAGAAATTCTTATTTACCCAATGAAAACGGTGATTTTTCTGATGATGCGGAACGTGAAATCCTTCGATTAAGTTTAAAAATTACTCATAATTTTGAACAAAAACGGATTGCAAAACAGATTGATGAACAGGAGGAGCGAGGACAGCTGGATATGCAACAAGCTGAAGGAAAGCGTGATCTTCTTGCGAATGGGAAATTGATTCTCAATGAAACCAATGGGGTTCAAAGTTATGAACAAAAGCCCGATATGGCCGTACTTTCTGATGAAGAACGCGCGGAGCAGGAGTTGATTCTAGAAATGCAACTCGAAGAAAATGGTTTAGAGGTAGGAAAAGATGGTATTTATGTCGATGAGAATGGAATTGCCTATGGTCAGGTAACTGATGTTGATGGGCAAGATTTAACGGTTTCGGTGAATTTGAATCTGGATAATCATGATCCAAAAAAGTTTGTGTTTACCTTTCATGGTGGACAAAATGAGGAAGGAAAATCTCTCAACGGTTTTTCTTTTGCCTTGAGTCAGAAAGATCTTCAGAAGTTTGAACCTCAAGAGGGCTTGCGCAAGAGTGCTATGGAGGTTGGCCTTCCTGAACAGTATCGAACGGTGCGCGAAAAACCTGAGGAGCTTAATCGGACTCGACGAGTTTTCCAAAAACCTGATCTTTCCGGCATAAACAAACCGGGGACATTTGTTCTGCCACAAGAAGTTGCGGAAAATGATGAAGATCTGGCACGTCTGGCTGCTCTTACACTGGGAGCAGGTTTAATGGGGCAAGGGGATTTGAATATATCGGTTGAACAGCAAGCTGCACCCGAAGAAACTCGGGAAGAATGGGTGCGTATTCCTCATCGTGGTGAGCAACCTGCCGAACCTCGACGAGGTTTTGGATTTTTTAAATCCAGAAATGCTGAGTACGATTTACAGTATCGAGGAAGAAAGAATGAAGAGAAAAAAGGGACGGTAAAAGTTCCTGCCAACTCTATTCCAGCTCAGAAAGCAGCGGTGGAACGACAACGAAGTTTTTCTGGAAATAATCAAGCAGCTCGACTTCAACATAAAAAAGAGGAAGCGAAAAAAAAGCGAAAGCGACTTTTTCGCGTTGCGGTTGGAGCAAACGTGGTTGGTGGAGGTGGGATTTTTGGAAGCTTATGGCTGGTTTCTAACCCAGACACAACTCTCAAAATTCAGGAAGGGTTCCTGAGTTTCAGCCATTATGTTCTTTGTATTAGTAATCATTGTCTTAGTTAGACCTCGTTTATCCATCATTTTATGAAATATTTGCAGAATATCTTGGGCAGGATCTTGAAACGTTTGATGCAAATCAAACGGCATCACTCCCTGGTGTTGATGATGGTGGTGATTGGAGTTTTGGTTTTGCCGCATTTTGTGCTTGCCGCTCCGGGTGATACTGCTCCGGCTACCCCCTCAAGTCTCAATGAGGTTATGAGACAAGTGACCAACTTTCTCACCTTGATTATTGAGTTTATTAAAAAGCTTATTTGGCCTGTACTCCTGATGATTGGGGCACTTTTGAAGAACGATATTTTGTTTAATGCGGGGATGGAGGATCGAATGCTCGCGATTTGGGCCAATGTTCGTAATATTGTGAATATTTTGTTTGTGCTTGTCCTCATTGGGATCGCTTTTTATAACATTATGGGTTTGGGGCAGGAGTATCATCTTAAAACCCAACTTCCCAAATTTATTATTGCTTTAATTGCCGTAAACTTTTCTTATTTAGGGGTCAAACTGGTTATTGATGGCGTGAATGTGATGACGACGGCGATTTTTGCATTGCCAGATTCAGTGGAGCAAGGACTTTCGACAAATTCGACCCTGGGTACGGATGCATTTGAAAAGCGAATATGTGAAGGACTTTATGGGGGGAAAAGTGTGGCAGAATACGAAAAAACGGTGAATGGCCTTGCAGGACAAGCACTGTGCGGAACGGCAGCAACTGGCACCAATATGCGTTTAACGGCAGATGCTAAACGATTTTTCAGTAAATTTGATGGTCATAATGCCGCGGTGGTGATGGCGCTCAGTTTTATGAATATTGGAAACATAGATAAGGTTCAGGTTCCCAACCCTACACTGGAGAATTTGACCTTAAATATGCTCTTTTCTGCACTTTTTTATATTGTATATACCAGTGCTTTTATTGCGCTGTTTCTGGTTTTACTTATGAGGCTTGTGGCTTTGTGGGTGGGAATGGTGCTTTCACCTCTCGTGGTGTTTTTGTATATTTTGCCGGATAAGATTAAATCGGCGATGCAGGGGTCGAGTAACTTTAGTGAAATGTTCATTAAAAATGCCCTCGCTCCTTTGCCCATTGCACTGGTGATGTCGATTGGTTATGTGATGATGAGGGGTCTCCAGATTAGTCAATTTAGTGCGACTACTCTTGGTTCGGAAACGATGAGTTTGGGTTTCTTTACTTCGGGTCTCACGACACTCCAAGAGGTGATTATTGCGGTTGGTACGGCGGCTGTGGTGTGGCGAGGTGTCTTTGATGCGGTTCAAGGAACCTTAGCCGAGGGCATGGTGAATGGATTTAAAGAAGTGGTTTCAAGTACTGGTAAGTTTATTGCGACAGCTCCGTTCAAGTATGCTCCGATTTTCCCGATGTATACTGGAGAAGCAAGTGCAGGTGGTAAGCCGGAAATGATTTCAGCAGGTTCAGCGTTGGGGGCGATTTCACAGTTAAAACAAAATATGGAAGATAAAGAACGTAAAAAGACTCAACGTTTTGTTGAACTGGCTACAGGTCAAAAAGCGAATCAATCTGCTAATAAAATTATTGAAGCTAAAACTCCTGAGGAGCATCGACAAGCAGTAAGGAATGCAGAACATCAAAAAGGGACCAAACAAGTTCAAGAAGCGTTATTTCGTTCACAAAGGGACAATGTGGATATTCGCCGTAAAATGGAAGAGGCCTTTAATGCCGTGAAAGGTGAACTCAAAGATAAAGGTGGGAAACCTTATGCCAACTTTGCTGCTTTTAGTAAAGAGTTAGAAAAAGGTGAAGCACCAGAAGCAACCATGCAATCGTTTTGGACTAAGTATACGGATGGTCTTAAAACTCAAGCCGAACCGACACCTACCGCTGGAGCAGCACAGGGGGGTGGCAAAAAAGATTCTGCAGGTGCCAATGCACTGCTTAGTGAACCAGGAGTTTCCGGATATGAAAAAGCTCTTCCTCCTGATCAACAACGTGCTCTTGCCGCTTACCGCGCTGCCCCTGCCAATCAAAAAGATAAGCAGTTGGCGGATCAAAAAACTCAAGACGCTCTCCAAGCGATTCAGGGAATGCAGGACGCAGCGGCGGCTTTCCGCGATCAGCTTTCACAACCAAATGCCGATATGGATAAACTCGTAGGCGAACGACGCCAGGCACTTGCGGCACGAGGAATTTCCGATAAAGGTGAACAGAATCGGATTATCAAGTCAGAAATTGGAAGTATGGAAGGTGCTCACAAAGCGAAGTTTGATAGTAGTGCTGAGTGGAAAGGTGGAATTAGTGCGGCAACTCCGTATGCGGCGGCGCCGGTGGCGGGGGCGGGCGGTGGAGCAACTGCCCCTGCGCGACGTGGTGACACTGGCAATCCCAATACCCCTAAAGTAAATAGAGGTAAACGCGGACCTAAGCCAATATCTAATCCAGGTACTTCTGGTGCTAAAGACAGTGGTTGGGTTTTTGATGGAACTGACTGGATTAAAGATCAAGAATATGAGGATTAATTTTCTTTTGAGTGAAGATTGACTCTGTTTCTTTCCTCACTCAAAATTCCATTGCTTTCTCTCCCCTCACTTGAACCCTCTCCTCAAAAAAATCATCTTCCTCCCCCGTTTCCCATTCTTATGGCTTATTCGGGGGTATCAACATACTCTTTCGCCTGATCACGGTCCGCTTAAGCGCTTTTTCCCTTACGGGTACTGCAAATTTTATCCGACCTGTTCAGAATATGGATATCAGGTGATTTTGAAGTATGGTGTTTGCAAAGGTCTTCCACGTGCAATTTGGCGGATTCTTCGGTGTAATCCATTTACGCAAGGTGGAGAGGATGCCGTAAAGTGATTTTTCGAGAGTTTTATTGCCTCCGGTTTGAGGTTTCGTTAAAGTAGCGAGGTCTTTTATCCGTTTTATTTTTCCATGGAAACACACATGAAGAGGGCACTTTTGAGTGTGTCGAATAAAGAAGGGCTTGTTGAGTTTGGGCACGGACTTGCTGATTTGGGTATTGAGATTTTGGCGACAGGGAAAACGGCAGAAGTCCTCAAAAAAGCAGGTATTCCAATTGTTGACGTCAGTGAGTTTACCGGG
Source organism: uncultured Candidatus Peribacteria bacterium (assembly GCA_964624115.1). Classification (GTDB taxonomy): domain Bacteria; phylum Patescibacteriota; class Gracilibacteria; order UBA1369; family UBA1369; genus CAZUXI01. The sequence continues at coordinate 35,181 of CAZUXI010000003.1, read as the reverse complement.
TCGCCTGAGATTTTGGATGGTCGGGTCAAAACTTTGCATCCGAAAGTTCATGGGGCAATTTTGGCCAACCGAAAAAATCCTGACCATATGCGGCAGATTGAGGAGCAAGGTATTGGACTTATTGATCTGGTGGTGGTGAATTTGTATCCGTTTGAACAGGTGGTTGACCGCGAAGGGACAACGTTTGATGAGGCGATTGAAAATATTGACATTGGTGGACCTACCTTGATTCGGGCGGCGGCTAAAAACTGTGAGTTTGTGACCGTGGTGACTCATTTGATGGATTATGAAGCGGTTTTAAATGAGATTCGTGAACATGGGAATACGTTGCCAGAAACTCGGAAGCAGTTGGCGCGAAAAGCTTTTGCACGAACCTATCATTATGATGAAAATATTGAACATTATTTCCGCAACCAGCTGGGTATGGCGGAACTTTTGGATCTTCATTACGAAAAAGTTACGAGTTTACGGTACGGTGAAAATCCTCATCAGAAAGCGGCGTTTTTCCGTAATCCACTCAATAATGACGCGAACATTACGAATGCCAAGGTACTCCAGGGAAAACAGCTTTCGTTTAATAATCTGGTCGATGGTGATGCGGCGCTCGAGCTGGTGAAAGATTTTGAGGCGCCGATGGTGGCTTTAATTAAGCATAATAACCCTTGTGGTGCCGCCAGTGGGGAGACGATTGAGGAGGCGTTTGAGTTGGCCTACAATGGTGACCCGATGTCTGCTTTTGGCAGTGTTATTGCGCTCAATCGAGAGTGCAATAAATGGATTGTAGATTTTATAAATGAAAAAAAACTGTTTGTTGAAATTATTATTGCACCGAGTTTTGAACCAGCAGCGCTTGAACTTCTCGCAAAAAAGCCCAATCTGAGACTCTTGGAAGTTGGACCACTGAAATCGGATCGGCATCGACGGGATGTAAAAAAAGTGGCAGGAGGGATCTTAATTCAGAGCAAAGATACGTATCGGGTAAGCGAAAAAGATTTTAAGGTGGTTACCCAAATTCAACCGACGCCTGAACAGGTTAAAAGCATGATTTTTGCCACACAAATTGTAAAACATGTGCAGTCGAATGCGATTGTTTTGGCTCAAGGAACGTCTGCCGTTGGAATAGGTGCAGGGCAGATGTCACGGGTAGACGCGGTGTATTTGGCTTGTTACAAAGCAGGTGAAAAAGCAAAAAATTCTGTTCTTTCCTCAGATGCGTTCTTCCCTTTTGCTGATGGAATTGAGATGGCAGCCAAATATGGGGTTTCAGCAATTGCCCAACCAGGTGGCTCGATGCGTGATGACGAAGTGATTAAGCGGGCCGATGAACTTGGCTTAGCGATGGTCTTTACAGGGATTCGCTTTTTCCGTCACTAGGACGTACAAGAATATGGCAGAAGAACTGCTTCACA
>CAZUXI010000003.1:0-33762 GCA_964624115.1 uncultured Candidatus Peribacteria bacterium | reverse complement strand
ACTTTTCTTCAAAGTTATCGACGATATCTGATGATTCGTTCATGATCTGGCCGTTGTCGTCGATCACGGGGACAAAGCCACCGAGTTTTTTGACGACTTCAGGTTTATTGGCGGGATCTACTTCAATTTTTTCATAGGGAAGGTTGAGCGCAGCGAGTTTTTGACGAACTTTTTCGCAGTATGGACACTCAGCGTATTGGTAAAGTTTGATCATGGGGTGAGAGATATGTTTTTTTTATCATACCCCAAAAATTGTCATTTGAAATTGGGATTTCGGATTTTGCCGCAGGCAGTTATACTTTGGCTACTTTTTCTTTTCTTTATGACGCTTGTTGATTCGGTCATTTTAGGCATTGTCCAGGGTATTACTGAGTTTTTACCGATCTCCTCTTCAGGGCATTTGATTGTGATTCAGGATTTTATGAAGTTGGATCCGGTTCAGTTAAAAAGTTTTGATATCGCGGTACATGTGGGAACATTGCTCGCGCTTTTGATCTATTTTCGTAAAGATTTTTTGTTGCTGGCGCGAGGTCTCGTGAATTTTACGAGGAAGTGGTTTCGTCAAAGTGAGCTTACACCAGCTGATCAAGCTTCCGTCCGAATGATTTTTTGGCTTTTTATTGGGATGATTCCGGCCGTCATTATTGGTTTGCTCTTTGACGATCTTTTGGATGAGTGGTTTCGAAATGGGAAATCGGTAGCAATTATGCTGATTGTTGTTGGTTTGCTGTTTTTTGTTGTGGAGTCCATTGCCAAAAAAGTTCAAAAAAGTGAGTTGAATTTCCGTAGAGTGATCGTCATTGGCCTGGCCCAAGCTTTGGCTTTGGTTCCTGGTGTTTCGCGTTCAGGGGCAACGATTTCGGCAGGTTTAGTTCAAGGGGTGAAGCGTGAAGATGCTGCGAAATTTTCGTTTTTTCTGGGGAGCACCGCAATTTTTGCTGCAACGGTATTGGCTTGTTACTATGTTTCAAAAGGCAAAATGATTTTGCCCGCTTGGGATGTTTTGAGTGTTGGAGTTTTAAGTTCATTTTTGGCTGGATATGTCTGTATTGCCTTCTTAATGCAGTATTTGAAGAAGCATTCTTTGGCTGTTTTTGGTGTATATCGGATTCTCTTCGGACTCTCACTGCTTTTCATTTTATCTTAGGTATAGACAAGGTCGATTCTTGTCAGTAAAATCTTGGCAATATTGTTTTACTTCATTCTATGGGGAATATTCAGGATTATGCGATTGTCACTCTGGGAAGTCATACTGCACTTCAAATCTTGAAAGGGGCCCGTGATGAAGGTTTTAAAACCATCTGCATTGCCAAAAGAGGTCAAGAGGATGTGTACAAAAGTTTTGGTGTTGCGGATGAAATCATGGTCATTGATTCGTTTCAGGACTATTTTTCTTTGGAGGAAGAGTTGGTGAAAAAGAATGCGATTATGATTCCTCATGGTTCATTTGTGAGCTATTTGGGTTGGGAAAGGGTTCAAGATATCAAAGTCATGCACTTTGGGACAAAAGGTATTTTGGAATGGGAATCCGACCGGAATAAAGAGAAGATCTGGCTCATGAATGCGGGTCTTAAATTGCCGAAACTTTTTGATAAACCTGAAGAGATTGATCGTCCGGTGATTATTAAATTTCATGGTGCTGGTGGGGGAAAAGGTTATTTCATTGCTAATTCACCGGCAGAGTTTCATGAAAGAATTCAAGAATATCCAAAACACAACGGTTATGTGATTCAGGAGTATATTGTTGGGGTGCCTGTTTATTCGCATTTTTTCTACTCCCCTCTCAAGGACGAAATTGAGATTATGGGGTTTGATAAACGGTATGAATCGAATGCAGACTCTATTGGACGTATTGCCGCTCAAGATCAGATTGATGCGAATATCCGAACCAGCTATACCATCACCGGCAATATTCCTTTGGTTGTTCGTGAGTCTATTTTGCCTGAGATATTTATGATGGGGAAAAATGTGGTGAATGAGTCACGCAATCTCGTGGCCCACAGTGATGGGAAACCTATGGCAAAGGGTCTCTATGGGCCGTTTTGTTTGGAAGCAATTGTTGATCCAGAACTCAATATTTTTGTTTTTGAAATTTCCGCAAGAATTGTAGCAGGAACGAACCCATATATTATGGGTTCGCCTTATACCTGGCTGAAATATGATATTCCGATGAGTACAGGTCGACGCATTGCTCGTGAGATTCGTGAGGCGATTGAGTCGGATCAGCTGGAGAGTGTTTTGGGCTAACTTCTAGCAAGTTAGAGGTTGGCATTTACTATAATTTCGTTGTTTTTGACCTCGAGAATATATTTTTGTTTTCTTCCTTCTGAAACTGGAGCTTCTTTACTGGTTGGTTGATCGGCGGCAGCGGAGAGAAACTGTATTTTTGGGAATTCTACTTCCAGCGTATATCTTCCTTCCGCAATTTTTTTGACTTCAACCACAACATCACCCGCCATACCACTGATATTTCCGGTATCGATGTCTTTTCCTTTTTTCACTTGATCCATGTTAAACGTATGTCTGCCAACGAGGCTTTCCATTTTCTGTCCCACTTGGAAACGTCTAAAATTCTCTTGCATAGTACTGATAATCCCCATTCGTAGACTTGTTCCGCGACGAAGTTCTGAAATAAAAGGTGAGAGTACTGTTTCTTTCAGAAGTTTTTGCGCTTCGGTAAGTTTCACCTCTTTTTCGGGTTGTTGTTCTGGTGCTGGTTCCGTCTGACGTGCAACCGCTTTATCACTCACTTCAGGTTTACCTTTTGGTGTTTCTGGTTTTTTACCTGGAGCAGTTTTTGGTGCTGCAGCTGGGGCACCATGAAGGAGTTCAAGTACTTTTCTTCCTGGTGCATCCAACTGATTCTCTTCGTTTTTTCCGTTGGTGAGCCGGGAAAGTGAGAAAACATAACCTTCTGCTGTTCCAGAAAAGTATTGGATTAAACGTAGTATTTGATTTTCCGGCTTGTTCCCACTTGCATCATTTGGATTATCCCAAGAGATTGGAACCACCTCTGAACCTTTTGCACCAGAACGACTGGCTTGCTGATACTCTTCTTTTAACGCATTCAGTTCTTCCTGATGCCCTTTTGGATCAGCAGAGATAGCTACAGCACGACGATAGAGTTCGAGATATTTGTTTAAACCTGTCACTTTACTTTTCATGGTTTGAATACGCATGTACGTATCAAAATCTTTTGATTTTTCCACAGTCGTTAAGAAATCTACTTTGGAAATAACTGTATTTGCTGAAGATTTTAATGCTTCGTATCGTTCCATTTTTTTATCTGACTCAACTGTTTCTTTTTGTCGTTTTGTTTTTAATGCTTTCACACTTGGATCAGTTGATTCAAAGCCGGGAAAAAGAGTCTCCAAACTTAAAATGGCTTCAGTGGTTGCTGCTTTCTTATCTTCTTCTTTATCTTTATTGGCTTTCGCTAATTTTTCCTGGGCAGTTCGGCCAGCGGTTTCAATTTGAACGGCCAATCGAGCATCGTTATCAACGGCGCGGGCGTTTTTAGCCAAAGTATCAATTCTTGCTTTAAAATCTTCAGGTTTTTTACTTTCTTTAATCGCGCGCTCAATGTTTTTGGCGGCGAGTACTTCGGTTTCTTGTGAAAATTCTGGCATATATATTTGTATTTAGTGTTTTATTTTTTAGTAAGTTGTTTTATTTCCTTTTCAAGATTTGTCACAATTTTGTTCGCGGTGTGCTGAAACTCTTCATCTGCATCGTATTTTTTTCCTTTTTCCGTCAAGAGAGCCAAGTAAAGCTGTTGAGCTTTTTCAGATCTAGGATCCTGGACCTGTTCCAACATGCTTTTTAATGTATCTTGAGGAACCGTTTTCATCGCTTCTGATTGCTGGATGAGTAAGTACAGTTCCGACAGGGTGAATTCAAAGGTATTTCCGTTCATACGAGATTGAAATAATCCTTTCATTTTACGCCTTGTTTGCCAAACAGTCAAATTGACGATTAGTATTTTTCCTATTAGTGTACGGATAATTTTTTCCTTGATATGGGCATTTTGTCGCCGAAAGACCGAGAAGAAGTATTGTCAAAAAATGATCGAATTGGAGATTCCCACCAGGGACTCAATATTTTAAATATTCGTTCATGGCTAACCACCAGTGTTTTTCTTCTTTGCAGTACTTGTACTCCGTCACTTCCAAACAAGGTTACAACTTCGCCCCAACGTGCTGAAATCGCGACTGAACAGCTCATTCTCGCACCGGTGACAGTGACAATTCTTCGGGAATTGACGCCAGAACAAAAGGCAGATCAAATCATTCAAAAGTCTCGATCAGCCCTTATTCGTGTTCAAGAAATGGTCCAAATTGGCGGAGTTTTTTTTGAACCATCGGTTCAAAAGGAGCTTCAACAACTCCTCATTTTTTCCGAAAGTAATTTTCGTTCTGTAGGGGTAAACGCTTGGAATCGCCTTAAATATTCTGATGGAACTCAACGTGATGGTAATGGGTTTTCTTTTGATTTTATGAGACGAGAGGAGATTCCGGCTGGATTAAGAAATCCGATTGCTTTTTACAAGTTATCGTCAGGAAGTAAGGAAAAAACAATTTTTTTAGCGGAAGATTTTGACCCAAGGATACCTGTAGATCAGTTTGTCCTTCTTCATGAACTTCAGCATGTTTATGATGATGTTCAACAGCTACTGGAAGGGAAAAATGTTCGGGATGAAGTCTATATTTTAGACAGTGAAATTAAGGCGTATGGATTGGAACTTGAATGTTTTAACGCAGTACTTAGTGGGGAACTTGCTCAGTTTCTTGGAAATAATGGCAGGGTTACTGAAGTCTTTTTGCAAAAAATTTATCGAAAATTAAGGATACAAGCTGGGGAAAATACCGATACAGGTGAGCAATTTTCTGAAGAAAAAAAAGCCAAGAGCCGAAAAGCTTTTGAATTTCTTGTTCCCATTGCCGCGGATTATTTTGCCTGGAGAAGAAATGGCCCCGCTCCGTCTTCAATTCGTGAGTATGTCAAAAAAAACATGTAGCGAAGGGTGATACTTGATTATTGGTTATTTTTCAATTTTGTTTTATAGTGGGCGCGAATATTTTATTTATGTTTTATGGATCGAAATCTACTGCTCGAGACTCTGGCCAAATATGATCAGAAAGAGATAACCATAGGTGTTTTAGGTGGGCATAGTGCACTTGATGTATGCCAAGGAGCAAAAAGATTTGGATTTAAAACGGTTGCAGTGTGTCAAAAAGGGCGCGATCTGACTTTTAGTAAGTATTATAAAACTCGAAGTTCTATGCACGCCGCTCCTACTGGTGATGATCAGTGGATGACGGAAAAAGGTTGTGTGGATGAGGTAATTTTAGTTGATCGTTTTGCTGATATTGTGAAACCTGAGGTTCAGCAAAGGTTACGGGAACTTAATACAATTTTTATTCATAATCGTTATTTTTGGGTTTATTGTAATTTTCATGAGATTGAAAATGACTTTTTGGTGCCGATTTTTGGAAGTCGAGAAATGCTCAAACTGGAGGAACGTGATGTGATGAATAATCAGTATTACCTTCTGGAACAAGCAAAAATACGTATTCCGAAGATTTTTGCGATGCCGGAAGAGATTGATCGCTTAGCGATTATTAAAGTTAATGAAGGACAACGTGGGTATGAACGTGCTTTCTTTTTGGCGGCCAATATTGATGATTACCGAAAAAAATCTCAGGAACTTTTGGATGCGGGTATTATTCGAAAAGAGAATTTGGATAAAGCAGTGATTGAAGAGTTTATTGTAGGTGCTCAGGTGAATTTTAACTTCTTTTATTCACCGCTTGATGGTGAAGTTGAGCTCATGGGGACGGACATGCGCCGTCAAACCAATTTGGACGGACTCCTTCGTTTGCCTGCCCCAGAACAGATTGAGGTATTAAAGTATATGAAACCCAAAATGATTGAAACAGGCCATGTGGCTTGCACGATTAAAGAGTCTTTAATTGAAAAAGCCTATGAAATTGGAGATAGATTCATAGCCCTAACACAGAAAGAGATGGAGCCGGGACTCATTGGACCGTTTGCTCTTCAAGGAGCGGTTTCAGCAGAAGATGGACGAGAAGAACTTGTTATTTTTGATGTGAGTTTACGTATTCCGGGGTCACCAGGCACACGTTTTACTCCTTATTCTGGCTATTTATACGGTGAAAGTGTGAGTTTTGGTGAACGGATTGCTATGGAAATTAAGAAAGCTGTCCAACAAGGGAGTTTGGATAAGTTGGTGAGCTAGTTCTGAATTGATGTTTTTAGGCAGCTATTTTGTTTAAAGTCTGGCCTAATAGAAGAGCATGGGCGAGCATTTCAATTCGACGATAGATTTCTTCTTCATTGCCCGCCTTGTAGGCTTCAAGAATGGATTTCCCGGTGTATTCAAGGCAGAGGTCTTCGAGTGCAATAGCAGCGGGAACCTCTTTTTTCAGGTAGGCACAATTATTATCTTTGCCCACCCGTTTAATGGTTCTCAGTTCGTTGAAGCCTTCCATTATGTTGATGTTTTTGAGATCAGGAAAGCCAGTTGCGTGAGCAAGGAGGTTCACAAGTGGCGGTTCAAGATGCTCTTCGAGGTTAATTTCAGAAATACCGGTGATTAAATGGCCGAGTTCATGATCCAAGATGTGTCGAACGCTTCGCAGATTATTTCTTCGAAGATGATCAGCACCGACTTGGACTTCATTACTGCCGGGACGGTAGTAGCCACCAATGTTTCCACCTTCAAAAAAGCTGTTGATCTGCACACTGGTCTCCGCCTGGAGTGTGGTGAGTACTTGAGTTGCTTCAACATGAGTAGCCAAAAAACCCTCATGCTCTGAAGAAAGCTTAATTTCGCCATCATCTTGTGCATGCAACAGTGATTGTGCTTCTTCTCCAAAACGCCGGTATTCTTTTCCTGATATTTCTTTCATATACTAAGTTCGGGTTTACAATAGCTTCATTTGGCCAATTTGGCAATATTGATCGCACGAGGTGTTTTTCAACTCTTGTTTTCCCCTGTTTTTTTTCTAGGTGGTGCGTTAAGATGGGCACGTTTGTAAGCCAGTTTATGAAAGTTATTTTAATTGCTGCCGGGAGGAGTAAACGTTTGAAACCGATTGAGGATAAAAATTTCCTGATGTTTTTGGGGAAACCTCTCGTACAGCATCAAATTGAACAGTTGTTTCGTTGTGGACTTGAGGAGATACTTTTGGTTGGTGGGGAACATAATATTGAACGTTTTCGTCTTTTAGCTGATCAATTTGGGGGAAAAATAAAAGTGATTCAACAAGAAAATCTTGAAGAGGGTATGGCCGGGGCTGTTCTCAGTTCAGAAAAAGAGTTGGAAAGTGGTCCAATTATGGTGATGAGTGCCAATGATGTGGTTGAAGATGAGGCGATTCTTACATTGGTGAAGAAGGCTAAGGGTTCAACTGCGCAGAGCTTCCTTCTTGCGAAAAAAGTGAAGAGTTATTTTCCGGGTGGTTATCTTATGGTTCATGGATCACAAAAGATTTCTGGGATTATTGAGAAACCTGCACCTGGATCAGAACCCAGTGATTTGGTGAATATTGTGGTTCATGTTCATACCGAGACGGTTGCCCTGTTTAACGCGCTCCATAATGTACAAACGAAGCAGGATGATCGTTATGAAGTGGCAATGGATCGGATGATGAAAGATGGTATTGAGTTTGAGGCAGTGGAATATAATGGCTTTTGGCAGCCGATTAAATATCCTTGGCATATCATTACGGTGATGAATTTCTTTTTGGCAGAAGCGAAGAGATTGCTTGGTGTTGCAGGCGTTGGCGATATTGAGTCCCCTGCGGAAGCTTCCAATGCGGAAATTGCCCCAAGCGCCGTGGTGAAAGGAGAGGTTTATTTTGGTAAGGGTGTTAAAGTTCTGGATCAAGCGGTCATACAAGGGCCAGCTTATATTGGGGATAATACCGTAGTTGCTACGAATGCCTTGGTTCGGGGTTCCAATATTGGTGCGAATTGTGTGGTTGGTTATTCAACCGAGGTGGCTCGGAGTTATTTGGGCAATGAGGTTTGGAGCCATTCAAACTATTTTGGAGATAGTGTTATTGGGAATAATTGTTCCTTTGGTGCGGGTACAGTAACGGGAAATCTTCGCCTTGATGAAGGGAATATTCAGGTAAATATTCAAGGGAATGTGATTGATAGCGGAATGAATAAGTTTGGTTTGGTCACCGGTGATCATGTTCGTTGCGGTATCAATACCAGCTTTATGCCGGGAGTTAAGATTGGTAATAACTGTTTTATTGGGGCAGGAATTGTTGTTGCACAAGATATTGTGGATAATTCTTATGTTTACGCCAAGACTGAACTAACGATTAAAGAAAATAAAGCCGTTATTGATCCGGAAAAAAGAGAACAAATGAAAAAACTTCTTATGTAAATCTTATGAAGCTTTCGGTTATCATTGTGAATTATAACCATCGTTTTTTTCCTAAACTGGCTGTGGAGGCCTTAGAAAAAAGTGTGGTTCACTTTCCTTTCGAGATTATCGTGGTTGATAATAACTCTGTTGACCAGGAAAGTGTTTCTTTCTTGAAACAAGCCCATGAAAAAAAGCGTTTAACTCTCATTTGTTCACCCCAGAATATTGGTTTCGGGCGTGGCAATAACCTGGGGGCAACCATTGCCAAAGGTGAGTATATTCTTTTCCATAACCCTGATGTGACAGTGGAAGCGGATAGTTTGCAAAAGATGGTGGATTTTATGGAAAAAAATTCAGATATTGGACTTATTGGCCCCAAACTTATGTACTCCTCAGGGAAAGTTCAGGACTCTTGTCGAAGGCATATGTCGTTTTTTGACCTGGTTTTGAACCGAACCCCTCTTGGTCGTCTTCCGATGTATAAAAAACGCCTTCAAAAGTATTTAATGGAAGATTTTGACCATCATAAGATTCAAGATGTGGATCTTATTACTGGGGCAGCAATGATGATGAAAAAAGTTTTTTTTGATGAGATTGGTGGTTTTGATCCACGTTACTTCCTCTTTATGGAAGATTTTGATCTTTGCCGTGAAGTAACGAAGGCAGGTAAACGCGTTGTTTACTACCCAGAAGCGGTTATGCACCATTTTCATAAACGCTTAAGCCAAGGTACTTTTGTTAAAGTCCTCACCAAAAAAGTTTTCTGGCTTCATGTTTCCAGTGCGTTGAAATATTTCTGGAAATGGAAAGGACGCTAGTTACTTTTGTTTAGGTAATTCTTCATTCCTGTGAGGAATATAGCAATATTGTGTTTCACGGCCAGGCAAATGTGCCAAGACGGCTTGAACTTCACCCATTTTCGGACTTTTTTCTAGCTGTGCCCTGAGCATAAAGCTTGCAATGACTCCAATAACTTGATGTGGCTTTCCATTTTCGTCGATATAGATATCACCTGCACCGGTATCTTTTTCTAATGCTGTCTTCACAATAAAAATACTTATTGGATTCGGATCGATGATTTCAAAAGTGTTTGGAGGCGGTGTCGATGATATTGTCGCTTTAACTGCTCTCAGTGTTGATGAAGACGGGGAACGGAAAGGATTTTGCGGATCAGTGTCTTCTTCAGGTGGAAGATGAGGTGTCTCTTCGTAACATGGCAGTGGTCCAATTTCACGTGCGCGTTCAGAAGGTGTAGTTCCTAGTACGGGTACAACCGGTGGGGGGAGAGGTGTAAGAATTCCATCATTCCCGCCTTCTTCATCGATGAAAAAAAATGAATGTTCTGGTATAATTGGCGTTTCGCCAAGAGCTTCACACATTTCTTGTTTTACAAACCCTGAAATACTCCCCGGTGAATGGGGTGGTATACTTGAAGTTGGACTGCTTGCAGGAAAATGCTGTGCTGCACGAAATTGACGATTAAAACCGGTCGGCTTTTCCATTGCAGCTGCATCGTCAATATCCCTTTGAAATCTCCTTCCCGTCCCTGTGGCATAATTCCCGGAGCCCGTTCTTCTCTGTGTTGGATCATCAATATCAGATTCGTCGAGATTTTCTTCTGTTTCTCCTGTAGGTGCTCCTTTGGGTCCAGGCATGAGAATGATTACGTTATTGTTTTATTTTACAATATTCGTAGAGATTTTTTTTTCAACTTTTTTTTGTTCTTTTAACGAATTTCCCCTTGGGAAAATTTCCGAATGATTTCTGGGTACCATTTTTTTTCTAAGCCTTGAACCCTTTCTTTTAAGGTTTCAGAGGTGTCTTGTGGTTCGACCAGGAGTGATTTTTGGAGAATGATCTTTCCTGTATCAACCCCCTCATCAACAAAATGAATGGTACAACCGGTTTCACGCTCCCCTGCTTTGAGCACAGCTTCATGAACATTTTTTCCATAAAAACCTGGACCTGAAAATTTTGGGAGGAGTGACGGGTGAATATTAATAATTTTATTGCGAAATTTTCTGACAAAACTTGGGGTAAGAATTCTCATATAACCAACCAAAACGATCAGGTCGATTTTATTTTCCAGGAGAATTTCAGTAAGTTTTTCATCAAACGCTTCAGGTGATTCGAACTGCTTTGGATCAATAAACATTGTGGGAAAACCTTGTTGTTTTGCGCGTTCAAGTGCGAAACAGTTTTTTTTATTGCTTACGACTAAACTGAGATCAATATTTGGCATCTTTCCTGCTTTCATTTCATCTATGATCGCTTGAAGATCTGTCCCATTGGTTGAGGCCAGAACAGCAATTTTGTACATTGGCATTATCATGAAATAACTTATCATACACCTGATGCTTCCCGCATTCATGCCCTTTTCAGGCTAGTCGATATCCGCTTTTTTTAATGGAGGAAGTCCCAGTTTTTTGCGAATTTTGAGACCTGTTTTCGTTACGGCTAAACCACCAAGTGCTGTTTCACGAAGTTTGGAGGACATTATATTTCCAACATTTTTCATTGCTTGGACCACTTCATCAAATGGTATAAAGCTTTTCACACCAGAGATTGCGACGTCTGAAGCGCTGTAGGCAACAGCAGCCCCAATCATATTGCGAGTTATACATGGGACAGCTACCAGGCCACCAAGTGGATCACAAGCTAATCCTAGATAGTTCATGAGCGAAAGTGATGCTGCATGAAAAGCTTGCTGTGGCGTTCCTCCGCGCATTTCTGTAATTGCTGCTGCCGACATGGCCACCGCCGCACCTACTTCCGCCTGACAACCTGCCGCGGCAGCGGAAAACGTTGCTCCGGTTGCAATAACGATTCCCACAGCAGAAGCGGTAAAGAGAGCCTGAATCATCTCTTCATCTGAAAGTTTCCATTCTTCAGCGAAACTAATGACCGTGCCTGGCACTACACCTGACCCACCAGCAGTTGGAAAAGCAACAATTCTTCCCATAGCGGAGTTTGTTTCACCCGTTGCTGTTGCGTAGGCCATTGCTCGAGTCACAATTGGGGGCATGATGAGGTTCTTTTTGCCATGGAGGCTATTAAGAACTTTAGGCGCATCGCCTCCGGCCATATCAAAGGCTGATTTTTCCGGTTCGTAAATTCCCTTTTGGACCGCTTCTTTCATGACCAGGAGCGTTTGGCGCATTTTTTCAATAACTTCCTCACGACTTTTTTTCGAGAGGCCCATTTCATAACGAATACCTATTTCCCCAATCGTACATTGGTGTTTTTCACAGAGTGCAATCAGATCCTTTGTCGTATGAAAAGTATACATTTTTAAAATGTTATTCTTTGAGTGAAATGAGTGACCTTACATCTTCTATACCATCAATTTTTTCTAATTCCAAAACCTCACTGAGTGTTAGCTCCCTTCCATCAAGATTTATCACTGAAAGTGAGTGTTCACCAACGGTTACCGTTTGTTTATTATGGATAAATGATCCTAGTTTTTTGAGCTCATCATTAAAATCTTTCAAAAGATGTGGTTTATTTTTATGCCAAACAATAAAAGTTTTCCACTGGCTGGCAACATTTTCAAGATTCACTTCAAACTGATCAATTTGAACAACATTTACAATCCCTCCACCAATTGAACAACCAATCATACTCATCGGTCTACGCCCTTCCTTCTCAAGAATTATTTTTACGGTATTAGGGTGATACTTTTCACCTAAATCAGCGGTTTCGAAACAGTACTTAAGTCCGGCTTGCTCCGCTATTTGAAACGAATTTTTTATTTCAGAGTCTGACGTTTTGAATTTCATCACTCCGCCCAGTAAGGCGCGATCCGTGGCATGTCCCTTGTAGACCGTGGCAAAAGACCCATGAAGAATAAATGTTACTTTTTCTGGAGTACCATGAAAGAGAGCACGTGCAATTTGTCCAAGCTTACATGCGCCAGCGGTGTGTGAGCTTGATGGACCTACCATGATTGGTCCGGCAACATCGAAAATTGAATAGTTAGGCATCCCTTTGGAATGAATTTTGGAGCCGTGCTTAGCATGCTCGGCTGGATTTTTTGTCTCTTATTTTGAAGTTTTTTTCTTTAAAGTCAATTTTTTTGGATAGAGTGATGAATATAGGCATTCATTTCCAACCATTATCGTCTCATTCACCGAAATTTTTTCCACAAATTTCACCTGTGCTCCACGTATAATCACGAACGGATAGGCGTCATTACTTTCGCCCATCACAAGGTTTGCACCAGCTGCTAACATATCCACAATATTCTGCTTGGTAATTTTCAAGGTATTGCCAAATAGATCTTTGTTTCCTCGGAGATCATTGACTCCTTGAAACCCTGCGTATCCAATTGTCACCCCAGAGACTCCTTGACGAAGTGGCAAACAAAAAGAGTCCGTAATAATCACACCGATATCCTTTAATTTATAAGTATTTTTTAACTTTTCTAAAATATTCTTTGCTGATCGAAAAGGATCTTTGGGCCAAAGAATTATTTCCCCTTCCCGCACATTTGAGCGATCAATACCAGCCCAAGGTGCAAATATCCCATTTTTTAGGGCTAAAACCACACCATTATTACCAATAATACAATCAGCTTCATCATGGAGGTACTTTTGAAACTCATATTCATTTTTTACCTTTTTCTTTCTACCTTCGGTTAAAGCAACCACTTTTGATGATATGGCCAAGATATCACCGTCTTTCATGGGTGATTTTTTTAAATATTCCTCCAAGATATCTGCAAGACGATCTTTACTTGTAATAATTCTAGTTTTTACCCCTTTAAATTCAATCGAATTCATATTTCCAATTCATCAAATTATACATCTTTACAATATCAACACCTGTACGTCAATGCATCTGATTTGACCACATTATTACAGTTTGCTATAGTTATATGAACACTAAAGATAAGTATTCAGTGTTCAATTTGAATGATATTTCACATTTAGGGTAAAGTAAAAGTTTTTCTTTGATATTTTTATGTAATCATGCCATCCCCGAATCAATTTTCTGAAAGGGTTGAGGGCATACGAAATAGCTTTATCAGAGATAACTTGCAGGAAGAAAGAAGTTCTCAAGTCTTGAAGATTTCTTTCTCTCTGCTCTGTGATGGCCCCCACCGACTCCCCGGGCCACCCCACAAGCGGCTTGGTGTTTCCACTTCACCTTATGGTGGTCGAAACACGCCAACAAGCGGTCCTTGGCCGGACTGGAAATAATACGCCGAAGCACTGCAGAGAATAGGACTGAATAGTCACCAGTACCAAAATAAAAATAAATTCCAACAAAAACAAATTTATTCTCAGCTTCTAATGAACTTTTCATTCTGCTGATAGAATATCTCGGGATTTCCCCTCTGCAAGGAGGGTTTTTTTTATAGCGAAAAAGAATTGGACTATGCTTAACTTATTCCTCGGTACCTTAATTATTCACAGTACAATTATTCCACAGTACCTTTTGATTTTTGTTGTTATTTTTTAGGCCGCCTCTTTAATTAATTCTTTTATTTTTTCAAAGTTTTGTTCGCGGTTGGTAACTCGGTCGAAGCCGTAACGCCCGTAATTGTAGTCAAAATAGCTTGGGGTTGGATATCCGGCAGTTACTAACTCTTTTACTTTACCTGTTACTTCTCCATCCTGATAAGAAATGAGGGCAGTTTGAATATTTTTTTTGGCACTTTCAGTATCGTCATTGGTATCGTTCTGCTGCAACCCGGAACTACCAACAGACATCAAAAAATCTAAAAGATCACGTGCTTTTTGCTCAACCGGCTGTATTTCTTCATCATAAACCATATCTGGAAGCCCAAAACGAACTCCTGTCATTTTTCCATCTTTTACCTGAAGTACTACATCGTTCGTCAAAAGTTCACCAAAGCCTCGATTCGTTTTTGTATGTAAGTCCTCAAGCGTACGTACGGTCATGGCAATTGCCTGTTGGTGATCAAGCGCTTTCAGAAATGGCTCATCAGACTTCAAACGCAAAAGATCGCTTAAATATGCACCATTCTGAATATCCGTACAGTCTTCTGCTATCGCATTCACATCCCCATTATGTTTTTTTACTTCAAAGTACTTATTAAGGTCAAAATCGCTAATGTTTCTGGCGATTTCTGACATTCTTGCTTTGCGCCTTACCTTGTCTTTGAAAATCGCCAAGCCCAATACACCCCCAACATCACCAATTTTTATGAGGTGATCTTCACCTACCTTTTTTAATCGCTCAATGGCACTTTCAACATAGTAAATCCTTTCACCGATGACCGTGGTTTCAAATCCATAGCGGGTTTCACTCATGGAGTCTTTATAGTTTCTTGGACTTACATCTTTTCCGGCAACGGAAGTAAGCGCAAGCCTATTTGCAACTGCGTGGAGTTTTTGACTCTCATCTTCAATTACCAGAGTTTTATCATGGTTTGGAGTTTCTTTCTTTCCTCTCGCTTTCAACCATTCAATCGCTGCAGTTAAACCTTTTTCTTTATCTGGATTTTTTAGGAGGTCGATGGCTGCTGCCTGATCTTCACTGTTAAGTGCAGGTAATTGGTATTCAGCTAGGAGTTCTCTAAGTTTTTGCTCTTCAGCTGTTGGAGGAGTGTTAGGAGTCATTATGGCTGCCTTATTACTCACATCCGGTACGACATTCGACTCGTCTACTTTTTTTGCTGAATCCTCAGGTGACATACGTAAAAATTATTTCCTAATCAGATTTTAACTTAGGTTTGAGTAATTTTCAAATCATTTGATCGCTTGCTTCTTCAAAGAAAACTAGACAACAGGTGGTGGATTTTGTGGCACAGACTGGATATTTTCTGGTTGTGGTACGGAATATGGTGGTACTGTTTCAGTTGGTGGAATCACGGGAATAGGACTGAAGGCGGGCGGGGTTGGGAAAATTTGAGGAATTTGAGGTGGCTGAGATTCAACAACCAGGGGGACTTCAACAGCCTGTGTAGTGATTGATTCGGATTTAGGTGTTTCTTTATTGAGTTCATCAACTTGCTGATTTGTTTCTTCGTCTTCCTCTTTCCCCACATAAATAGTCTGAATTGGATATGGAATCTCGATATGATTAGCATTAAATGCGTTATCTATATTCACCATCAAACGATTTTTTGTTTTCACCCAGGCACTTTTTGAATCAACCCAAGCGTTAATTTTAAAATTTATTGAGTAATCACCCCATTCATAAAGCCAAACACTTGGCTTTGGTTCAAGAACAACGCCTTTGGTACTCTTGATTGCTTCAAGCGTGATATCCATTACCTTTTTGAGATCTGAGCCGTAAGCAACACCATTGATGAGTTGAATTCGACGGAAAGGGTTACTGGTGAAACTTGTCACCTGATTCTTAAAAAGTGTTGCATTGGGTACAACAATTTTGGTTCCGTTAAATGCTCGAAGTATGGTTGCTCTCGTTTGAATTTCAACGATTTTCCCCGTCGTACCATCGACCTTGATGATATCGCCAATCGTGTAGTGACGTGCCCCAAGGATCATCACCCCGGCAATGAAGTTCATAATGAGATCCTGGAGTGCAAAACCTACCCCGAAGGCACCGGCTGCAATGATTGCAGTAAGATCAATTCCGGCAATTTTAAGACCCACGGTTATGCCAATGATTATGACCGCTGCGTTCGCAGTCCTTCCCGCTACAATTTGGATCTCTTTATGTTCTTCTTCAAATCCTTCAACCGTCATGCGGTTTTCGACCGAACTCTTAACAATACGAGCGAGAACAAGAGAAAAAAGAATCACAATGATCGCTGTAATCCAGAGAGGAATTTGGTTAATGATCGAAGTGAGTAGTGTGCCAATCTGATTTCCTGTTTCACCAGCTATATCTGAATTATTGCTATCACTTGCTTTTTGAGCAAAGGCAACCGGGATGGAGAACAAAGAACCTGACGCTTGAACGAGTTGGGTAAAAATTGACAACATATCTTTAAATAAATCTTTTCATTATACCAAAAAAGGCAGTTTGCTTCAAATGATTGATGCAGGTAGAATGTTGTTGAATTATTCATTATTTTTCATGCAATGGAGTTTCTACTCTCATTTCCGGCACTCATTGTTGTTTTCATTCTGTTTACCAGCATTCGGCAGGTGAACCAATATGAGCGCGGGATTAAACTTATGTTTGGTAAATATGTTTCTACTAAAGGTCCCGGATGGAGAATTGTTCTCCCTGTCATTCAATCCATGAGTAAGGTTGACATCCGTACCAAAACGGTTGATGTTCCTGAACAAGAAGCCATTACCAAAGATAACATCGCCGTTGGAATCAACGCTGTAATTTATTACAAAGTTGTCAATGCAGAGCGTGCGGTATTGGAAGTTGAAAATTTCTATTATGCGATTACCCAGCTTGCTCAGGTTACCATGCGTAATGCGGTTGGACAGGTAACCCTTGATGAACTTCTCAAAAACCGAGAGGAAGTTTCTGTCAATATTCAAACAAGTGTTGATAAAGCGACTGACCCTTGGGGTATTAAGGTAGAAAATTTGGATTTGAAAGACATTACTATTCCAGCTGATTTGAAACGAACAATTATGAAAGAGGCTGAGGCTGAACGTGAACGACGTGCAGTTCTTATTAAGGCAGAAGGTGAAGTGATGGCTGCTGAAAATATGAGTAAAGCGGCGAAAATGTTAGCAGCAGCACCAGGCGCTCTTCATCTTCGTACACTTCAATCAATTAATGATATTTCTTCAGATCAATCAAACACTACCATTTGGATGGTTCCGGTTGAAGCTCTTCGAGCTTTAGAAGCAATAACCGAAGTAATGGGTAAAAAAGCCAAATAGTTTTAATGAAAAAATTTGCAGTTCTTGGTTATCCGGTTGAACATTCTCTTTCTCCTCATTTGTTTCAGTACCTCTTTGAGAGATTGGGCATACAAGCTTCTTATGAGAAGTTTGCTGTTCAGCCGGATTTTTTAGTGAGTTTTTTGGAGAGTTTTCGGAAGGATCAAGATTTTCAAGGACTTTCAGTTACCATTCCACATAAAGAGGCTATCTTTGATCTTTTGGATGTACTTGCGACCGATGCCGAGGAGATCGGCGCTGTCAATACGGTGGTACGAAAGGGTGAGGCACTCTTTGGATATAATACTGATTACCTTGGGGCACTCCAGGCACTACGTGAGGGCATGGGAGGTGGAGAAGATTTTTTACAAAGGAAAAAAGTAGTTGTTCTTGGTGCCGGTGGTGCTGCAGCAGCTTTAGTCTATGGATGTGTAAAAAATGGAGCAGAGGTGTGGATCCTGAACCGTACTCTTGAGAAAGCACAAAAAATGAGCAAGAGGTTTGGTTGTTTTTCTGGTCAGCTTGATGATTTTTTAGCATTAAAACCAGATTTGGTTATTCAAACCACTTCGGTTGGCCTGCATGAAGGTGAAAAACCGATAATTGATACTCGAGGTTTTCATGAACAAATGTTCCTTTTTGATATTGTTTATAACCCATTGAAAACACCCTTAGTTCTTGAGGCAGAAAAACGTGATTGCCAGATAATTCCAGGATATTTCATGTTTGTTTACCAGGCATTGGAACAGTTTAAACTCTGGTTTGGGGAAAAACCCGATCTGGATGTTCAGGAACTCAAGGAAATCATTCTCAAAAAACTCTCTTAGTTCCCTTTCAGAAAGTCTGAACCCTCGATATCTGGACGTTTTGGGAGCTCTTCCTCTTCTTCACTTTGGTCAGGAACGCCATAATCGGCACCAAAACTTGTGCTGGTTGCAAGGAAGTCACTTCCCCAGTTTTGATAAATCCAGTAGTAGAAGATTGCGAGAGCGGCTTGCGAAAACCCGATTAATGCCCAAATAATTGGAAGGGCGGCAAAAAGTAGAATAGTAGCGTTTCCAAGTGTGTAGTAAAGGAAAAAGTTAATTCCTGATCCAACAAGAATGGCCAAAATGGTGTTGTAGACCGCGAGGAGAGCATATTTTTGGTCATGAACCAACTCAAGAATAAGGGCGCTCGCAGTGGCACTCAGAATAATTTGAAGGGCAGCAGCAAAGGCAGTCAATTCAATTCTTGCGGTAGATGCCGTAAAGAAAACAGGTACAGCAAAAGCAAAAATAACGATATTCACAATAAAAACTTGAACCATGGCGGTTGGTATTCGGTTGTAACGCTCGCGTTCAGTATATGAAAGGAGAAGGACGGAAAGTAGACTTGAAATAAGTGAAGTGGTAAAGATCATCCCCAGAAGAACAACCATAAAGAGGGTGCTAATTTCGCCTCCTGCTGCTTCACCTTGAACAACCGAGCCGAGCACGGGTTGAAGTATTGATGAGGTGGCGAGAAAAATGAGTAAAAGTGCCAAGCTTCCGGCAATACCGCCGGCGAGACCGGCAAAGGTTTTAAGTACGAGTATAAAGAAGCTGAGCCGTCGAGGACCAAAGCTATCATCGCTTTCAGCTGCAGCTACAGGAATTTGCTGATAGGCTAAATTAGGGCTTTGATCACCATTCTGATCTGAATATCCCTGCGGTATGGTGTTATTATTTTGCTGATCCATAGCGATTTTCTTCTATTGAAAGCGTATTTTGCCTCGACCAATTTAGGTTGATCTCTTTATTTTAGCATAAAATACGAAGAGGAGAAAGATCCCAATACAAAGAAAACTGTCTGCCAGGTTAAAAATTGGCCAGGTGCCAACTGAAATAAAATCGATCACATACCCATGAAGGATACGATCTGTAATGTTTCCGAGCGCCCCACCAAGGATGAGGGTGAGAATAATTTTACTTTTATAGTAACGAAAATCGAGATGTTTTAAGGCAAAGATTGGAATGATGGCGAGGAGCAGGATATTTAATGGAATGAGAATGGCTTGAGGGATGGGGATACTCCAGGCAATACCAGTGTTTTCGGCATATTGAAGCTTGAACCAGGTGGTGAATTCCAACGGCCTTATGAGTTGACTTTGGGCCATAAATTTAGTTCCTTGATCCAGAAGAAAAAAAGGGATCGTGAGGGGGGCAAGAGATAGAAGTTTTTTCAAGTTCATTTGTGAGTATTGTCAGGGCCTCGCTTGCCTTCAGACAAAGGCATTGATAGTATAGGTGCACTTTGGTTGTTCTGCACTTTTTTTTGTTTGCATGAAAACGTTGAAAGCGGATAAATATTTGATTGGGGCGGTGTTTGCACTTTTGCTTTTTGGACTCATCATGATTACGAGTATTGGAGTTCCGAAATCTATTGAAATTTCTGTCAGTATTATTAAATCACAGATGAAGGCGCAGGGCATTTCGACTGCAAACGATCCTTCGCTGATTTATCCGAACTGTAATGATGCACGGATTGACTGTTACATGCTGTTTAAGAACCATATTGCGAGGATGATCATTGGACTTCTTGGACTTTTTATTGTGAGTAAAGTTCCTTATCGATTCTGGAAAAAAACTTCGGCATTTTGGTATGGTGCAATGTTTTTACTTCTGATTCTAGTTCTGATTTTAGGCTCTCAAAATAACACCTTTGCTAAGAGTTGGCTGGTTTTATTTAATACTTCACTACAACCGACTGAATTTGCAAAACTTGGGTTAATTTTTTATCTCGCTCATTGGTTTGAGAGAAAAAATAAGGACATTGGGACTTTTCAGTATGGATTTTTACCTTTTTGTATTGTGACCAGTATCATTTTATTCCCGGTTCTTCTGCAGCCAGACTTAGGGAGCGCATTGGTTATGGGTTTAGTTGTGGCATTTATGTTCTTCGCCGCCGGTGCTAAGTTACGACATTTGTTTGTTGGAATATTGATTGTCATGGTGGCGGGTGCTTTCCTTATTTCTTTCGATGAAAAAGTTAATCAGCGTTTTCAGGCTTTTACCAGACAAGACACTGACTGCGCAGAGACCTACTGTTGGCAAACAGAGCAGGCAAATTTGGCGGTGGGCACTGGGGGGTTTTGGGGGAAAGGTTTAACTCAAGGTGTACAAAAAGCTTATTGGCTACCACAGGCAACTGATGATTTTATCTTTGCTGCTTCTGCAGAAGAGTTAGGATTTATTCGAATTTTTATAATTGTCATTCTGTACGGAATTATTGGGTATCGAGGGTACTGGATTTCTGTCCATGCACCTGATAAATTCACTTCCCTAACCGCCGTTGGAATTACATCTTGGGTTGTCATCCAAGCGTACATGAATATTGCAATTAATATTGGGCTTATGCCGGTAACAGGTATTACACTTCCTTTTATAAGTTATGGTGGATCTTCACTTATTTCTACTTTGTTGGCTGTAGGTATTCTTCTTCAAATTTCTAAACACACAACTGGAAATGCGCATAGTATTTACCGGCGGGGGAACCGGAGGACATATAGTCCCAAACTTGGTTCTTATTCAAGAACTTAAGTGTCGATACCCCTCTGCTGAAATCCTGTATATCGGCTCTTTTCAAGGGCCGGAAAAGAAATTGGTGACCGATGGTGGCATAGCTTTTTGTGCAATTTTTACTGGAAAACTTCGAAGATATTTCTCCTGGAAAAACTTTGTGGATTTTCCCAAGTTTTTTCTTGGGATTTTCCAAGCCACCTGGATTCTTTTTCGATTTCAGCCGGATCTGATTTTTTCAAAGGGTGGGTATGTTTCTTTACCTGTGGCTCTTGGGGCATTTTTGAATCGAAAAAAATTGGTTCTCCATGAATCTGATGTAGTTCCGGGTTTGGCCAATAAAATTGCAGCAAAGTTTTCTTCACTTATTTGTGTGAGTTTTTCGGAAACAACACAATATTTTTCTGGGAAAAATTGTGTAATAACTGGGAACCCCGTTAGGCCAGATTTAATTGAAGGGAAAGAGAAAAATGCAAGAATTATTACAGGCTTTAAAGATTCACTGCCCGTGCTTCTTATTATGGGTGGGAGTCAGGGCTCAAAAAAAATTAATACTTTTCTTTTTGAGCACATCAATGAAATTCTGGAGAAATTTCAACTTGTTCACCTCACGGGAAAAAATAATTTAATTGATACTGCTTTTCTTCAAGAAAAGTACCATTTGAAACCACAATATGCTCAACGATATTATTCTCAAGAGTTTGCCCAAGATGAGCTCAAAGATTTTTATGCTTTGAGCGATGTGATCATAAGTCGAGCCGGAGCTTCCAGTTTGAGTGAAATTTCGTATATACAAAAACCGGCTCTTTTAATTCCGCTTGGGACGCAGGCAAGTCGAGGTGATCAAATTCGAAATGCGAAAGTTTTTGTACAAGATCATCTTGCTGTGATTACATTTGAAGATGATTTACGGATCGAAACATTTCTTGGAACAATCCAAACTCTACTTCAGAAGAAACAAAATCCTTGGAAGAATTATGAGTTCCCTCAAAGGAAGATTCTTGACCATTTGGAAAAACTTTTATGAAAATTGGTGTAAATGCTCGCTTTCTGACAAAGCCTTATACCGGTATTGGCCAATATACTGAGCATCTTTATCGTTCGATGGCTGAGCGTTTTCCTGATTTTTCTTTTTTTCTCGTGGTTCCTGAAAAGGTTGAGGTTCATTTTCCACCCAATGTTGAAATTATTGTTGCTCCAGAGCCTTTATTTGGCACATCTGGTATCAAAAAAACCTGGTGGGAACAGGTGGTCGTGCCAAAAATTCTTAAAAAAAAGCGGGTGGATATTCTTCATTTTCCTTATCCATCGAACCCCTGGTTTGGTTCAAAAATTCCTGTCGCTGTTACTGTTCACGATACGATTCCATGGGAAACCCAAGCCTACAGGGCATCAATTTTAACACGCTTATACCAGGACATGGCGAAGGGAGCAGTGAAAAAAGCGCAGATGGTACTTACCGTCTCTGGAAGCTCCAACGCAGATATTATTCGAGTTTGTCAGATTGATGCTACAAAAATTAAAGTTATTGAGAATGGTATTAGCCCAGGGTTTTTGAAAGATGAGCGTGCGAGGCTCCCTGAAATTAGACATCGCTATGGGTTGCAAGCGAATCGTCCTTATTTTCTCTATGCTGGTGGATTTGATGAAAGGAAAAATATACCGAGACTCGTCGAGGCATTTTCCCGAGTTGTTGCAAAAAACTCTAAAATTGACCTCGTCTTGGTCGGAGGAAAACATCTTCAAAGTAAGCTCTACTCTTCCTATGAAAAATTAAAAGAAAAATCAGAGAAACAACAACATCATGGAAAATTAATTTTTACTGGATTTGTCCCTGAACATGACCTGGTTGCTCTGTACCAGGGGGCATACTCGTTTGTAAATTTTTCACTTCAGGAGGGGTTTAATTTGCCTTTGCTTCAAGCAGCAGTTTCACACTTACCTCTCCTTACTTCTGATTTACCTGTTCATCGTGAACTTCTGGGTGATCAAGCAATTTATTGTGACCCCTTTTCTGTTGATTCAATGGCGAAAGAGATGCTGAAAATTTTTTTGGATCAAGGTTATTATCGTCTCTATCGGGAAAAAATTTCTGATTTTGCTCCAAAAAAAAGTTGGGATGATGGGGCAAATATTTTAGCAAAAATTTTTGAGGACATGAGAACAAATTTTGTGATATAGTAATGGTGATGGATAATCCAACAATCATTCTCGGCTCTGGTATTCTTTTGGTTCTCTTGGCCGTTGTGCTCTTGGTCTTTTATTTTCGTGCACTTCAGCAGGATTTGGCGAATGATGCTGAAATGTTGGTGAATAAATTACGATTGCGACTCGATCGATTGCCCGTTATTTTTCAAGTTTTTTTTGAATTAGTACCAGAAAAACGGGGTGATGTTTTAAAGTTTGCTGTACAACGTGATGAACTTTGGCCTTTGGAGAAGGTGAATAAGGATTTGGTGGAAAAAAATAATGCTTTTACTTCAGGATTAAAAGGATTCCTTACCGAAGCGTCAAAAAATCCCCTTTGCGTCAAGAATCCTGTTTTTCTTGCTGGTATGCGTGAGCTTGAAACGGCTAATCAACAAGTACGAGTGCTTCTTGCGAACTACAACTATAAGGCGAAAAAGTATAATCGAAGAGTATTTTTTCCACTTTTTTTCCTCATTCCCTTGATTTTTAGATTTCATAGAGGTGTTCTCCTTGAGATTGAAGTGTAGTTTTCGTCTTTTTGAAGCCAAATATAGGAAACTCATTTAAACTTGACGGTGAGTGTGTACTCACCTATACTTCACGTATAACAATAAAATGTGTTCTTAATAATAAATGTATGATGAATGACTCTTCTTCAATGGAATCTAGAGGTGGATCTGCAGAGCAAAAGATTGCGCTTACAGAAAAACAGGAATCGGTATTGAAATTTATTGAAGGGTATCAACTTGAAAACGGCTCTTCCCCTACTCTTCGTGAGATTCGGGAATATTTTGGCTTGAGTTCCGATAATAGTGTCTTGAAGCACCTTAAAGCATTGCAAGATAAAGGATATATTCAAAAGGATGATACTCCTCGAGGAATTAAGTTATTATCTTCTGTTAAAGAACGTTTTGATTCTGGAGATATTAAGCTGCCCATTTTAGGTATGATTCCTGCTGGTGGCCCCGTTATTTCAGAAGAGTATATTGAACGTTGGGTAAGTGTCGGGGAGTATATGGTTCCCAATCTTAAAGATGCCTATATTTTAAGGGTCAAAGGCAACAGTATGATTAATGCTGGGATTTTTGAAGATGATTTATTGATTGTAAGTGGTTCACGTGAACCAAAAGTTGGTGATATAGTGGTTGCACTCGTGGACCATGCAAATACCGTCAAAAGGTATATGAAAGATGGGCAGGGACGTATCTATCTCCAGGCGGAAAATCCTGTCTATGAAAATATTTATCCTGAAGGAGAGCTGTGTATCCAGGGTGTTGTTACAGGCCTGATAAGAACTTATTAGCTATATTTAAGCCACTTTAGCTCAGTGGTAGAGCAATGCTTTCGTAAAGCAGAGGTCTCGGGTTCAAATCCCGAAAGTGGCTCCATTCTTTCACCATTTTTCGATTATAATTTACCAATGATATTGAATGGTGTGGCCATTTTGTCTTTCCTCAATACGGCTTGACACATCTTGCTCTGTATTTATAATTGCATCTTGAATTTATTATGTCAGTTCTATGATTAACTTCCTTGACGTGCGTGAAGATGCGCCTGAATTGGTTGATGTAAAATCTGATTTTTACGATCTCCATGGAAGACCATATAAGATTCAAATTGATCAAAAAGCACCGATAGTTCAACTTTTTGACATTGACGGTACGCTATTAAACGCGAAATCAATTCATGCGAGGGCGTTGGGTGCGCTCTATATGAAACGTTTTCCTGAGCTTCCATGGAACAGTGAAGGTTTTCGTCAAAAGTTTGAGCAAGATTGGTTTGTAGGCTGGGGCCCAGGTGACCGTCAAGAACACAGGATATTATGTGAAAAGTATCGTTTGCTGCCTACTGACTCAAAGACTCGTGATCTTGTGATTGATCAATTGGTTCATGGGTATGGAGAACTTATGGATATCATTTTAATGAGTTTATCGGATGAGGAAAAAAACAAACTTGTCCTGCCAGGTGTTCGAAATTTTCTTGAACAAAATAAGGCACTTGGTATACCTGCAATTATTGTTACAGGAAATGTGCGTAAAAGTGCTGAAGCCTTTCTCAAATATCTTGATCTCGGAAAGTATTTTCTTACCGGGGGTTTTGATGATGATCCTGGAGTTACAGATCAACCGTATAGAAGAACGAATATACTTCGCGCGGCAATAGAGAAACTTAAAAATAAAGGGATTACTTACCCTCATAATCAAATGACGGTTTGGGGTGACACGCCAAAAGATTACTTGGCGACAACACACCTTCCGGATCAAAATCAACGCCCTTACACTTTTCTTTTAGCATCAGGTGATCATTCGATCGAGCAACTTGGGAAGGTTCGAGATCAGAAGGATCGGCAAGCACATCTGATCACGAACGGTATTAACAATATTCGTTCTGATGTTTATTACAGGAGCTTGTACGCAACAAAAGAATAGTGAATAATTCGGTTGCTTTTTAAATTGATCATGCTTGAAAAAAGCGAAGATCCACACTTGTTGGAAGTTTTGAAACAGTATGCACTGATTGACATTTTAAATATTTCAAAAAATACTGTTGGTTTTGTTAATAAAACCTATATCGTGGTTCATGAGCATTCTCGATATGTTTTGAGGGAATCAAATTCCACAAAAACACTTGTGCATTTGAAATTTGAAGTCGACGTTCTGAACTTTTTACATCAAAAAAAATTTTCACTCACTCCACAAATATTACCGAATATTGATGGTGATTTTATTACTGTTCATAATGGTAAATTTTATACTCTTCAGAACTTTTTACCTGGTGAAAACAAAGCTTGTTGGAATGATTTAACAAACTTCAATGACACAATGCTTGAGAGTTTTTTTAAGGCAGCTGCTCAGTTTTCAATGACAGTAAGTGATTTTCCGCTTCGAGAAGGTTTTGAAGATACAACTTTGTTCGCCCACATTATGAAGGGACAAGAAATGTTTCGAGTATTTTTCGATCCAATCCCCCCTTCGGCTGGGAAAAATCTCTTGATATCACATTCTGAAGAACTCTTCTCGTTTATTGAAAAAACACGCGCTGAGATGTCACTTTTAGGCTATAAAAATCTGCCACAACAGATTGTTCATTTTGATCTACACCCAGGAAATGTGAACTTCTTAGAAAATGTCGTAAGTGGCATTTTTGATTTTGATTGGGTGAGATTTGATTCAAGAATAAGTGATATTGCCGGGACGATCGCACAGGCTTGTTGGCAGTATGGTGGAAAAAAAAGTGGTTTGTATAATCAAGATAAAATTGCCTTGGGTTTGAGATCTTATCGTAATACTTATGGTGATAGTGATTTTTCACTTGAAGAAGAAAATCGGCTCATCATGGTAGGACTTCAAGCTTATATGTTTTTCCAACTCCTGTGGTCGATGGATTGGTATAAAGACAACACAGGAGTTGGAAATGAACTTGTTATTGAAACAATGGTTCGGGCGTGTTTAGGAAACGATTATGAGACATTATTTCAGTTCAGAGCGTAGAGTTGTTCACACGTTTTTGTTGCTAAAAGATCGAGTGATCTTATGAGCGGGACCTTTGAATCTTCATTCTTGATTACCAATGGAAGTTCAGTGCAGCCAAGAAGAATTGTTTGTACATCTTGTTCATGAAGATTTTTCATAATATTTTTTAGTACTTGATGATCGTTTTTGGTTAAACTTTTGGCAATAATTTTTTTTATAATGTACGCAAGTTGTTCTTGTTGTTGGGAGTGAGGAGTGATGACTTGAACACCCAGTTGTTTCAAAGGTTCACTATAGAGACCTGAATTGACCGTTGTTGTTGAACCAAGGAGACCAATTTTTTTTATTTTTCTTTTCAATATTTCTTCAATGACATGGTCAATGAGCGAATGAAAGGGAATGTGTAGATTTTTTGTTATTTGAGCTTGAAAGAGATGCATCGTATTACAAGCCATAACAAGAAAATCTGCTCCAGCTTGTTGTAAATTTTTCGCTTCAGTGGATAGCATTTCTACTGCGGTTGAGAGATCTTTATCATTTTGGATAAGGTCAGGGATGGGAAGATTACTTATGAGGAGATGAGGAAAATCTGACCCACGTTTTGCTTGGTGGTCGGTACTACTTTTTTCAATAATTTGTTCATAAAGTTTTATGCTCGCTTGTGGCCCCATACCGCCAAGGATACCGACTGTTTTTTTAGATTTCATAAATTTACAGGTAAAGGAATTAATAAATTTGAGCAAGAATTTTTGGTGTAAGTCCGTATTTTTCTAGTGCACTTAAATCTTGTCGGACAGGGCCATCGATTACACTTTTAAACCCCTCCTGTACCGCTTGTTGATAGCTTTGTACATTGGTTATTTCTCCCTTTTCAGGAACAGGATAGTAGGTGGGGCGAGAACCAAGATGTGTGAAAAATGGAATGTTTTCTGGCGCTTGAGGTACTTTTAAATATGGATGAAGTGAATAAAATGGTGCTTCGGCTTTTCCACCTATAGGGATGATGATTCGTGTTGTCGTCGACAGTTCCATTGGGTATTCATTCGGCCTAATGCCGTTATAAATTAGGTTTGCTGCTGCATAATAGAAAGCTTTACCACGTGATTGAGAATGACGTTGCTCAGCCTGTTCAAGAAGTTTCATTTTGTCTTGTACTGGTAG
This sequence comes from uncultured Candidatus Peribacteria bacterium, assembly GCA_964624115.1. Taxonomy (GTDB): domain Bacteria; phylum Patescibacteriota; class Gracilibacteria; order UBA1369; family UBA1369; genus CAZUXI01. The sequence goes on along the minus strand of CAZUXI010000003.1, from coordinate 6,209 downwards.
TATTGAAACGGCTTGATTTTTTATTTCTTCAGTCAAACCATGAACAGCTTCACGTGTTTTGCGATCGTAGGTGGAGAGAAAGTTAATGTTTACATGTGCAGCAATATCAGGAAACATGGTTGCAACATACTGCCTTAAGTACTCTTCCATCTGCTTCGCTTGATTTCTTGCAGCTATTTCCGGGAGTTTATTGGTTTCGATAATGAATTCAGTTGCTTGGTAAATTTGATATTTTGGAACTGGTAAACCGTGAGATTGAAATTGGCGGAGTACGCTTAATCCCGGGAGAATAAGGGCAGGCAATCTTACGGGCACAATATCTTGATGATCTTTAGGAAGCCCAAAACCTGAGGTAAGGAGCACTTGATCCGGCGTAATTTCTTGTGATGCAAGAAGGCGACAGAGACCCTGAAAATTGTGTCCGTCTTCTTGTGTATTTGCGAGGCTGAGTGGACCTGCAGGACTTTCTGAGGAAATGCGCAAGAGTTTTTGGTAGATATTTGCGGTGTATTTTTTGGGTTCAAAATTGGTTGTTTTAGAAGTTGTTGTAAGCATTGGGATAAAAAAAGAATAACAAAAAAAGCCGATGCTTTACGCATCGGCTTGGAAAGTTTTTTTAAAAACGACCTATCGCCAACGGTAAAGCGGAGAGGTGGTGTACCAATAACCGAGGTGATTTTGGGAAGTTGGACGTGTTGTTGATAAAAGGTGTTTCATAGTTCTTTTTTGTAGGTTTAAAATACGCGCGTAAAAATTTTTGTCAAATTGAGTTGTTGAGGGGTATTTAGTTCGTTAAATTTATCTGACACTGAGGACAGAAAAATGTTCCGCGACCTGCGGCGCGTATTTTTTGGATAATGGTTTTACAGTTGTGACATTTTTGGCCTTCGCGACCATAAATCTTGAGGTATTTTTGGTGCTCACCTTGTTTTCCATTGGTACCGACAAAGTCAGAAAGAGTTACTCCACAGTGTTTTATTCCTTCTGAAAGGCAATAAATTATTGCTTCGTGAAGAAGTTTATAATGTTCTGGTTTAAGTTTTTTTAGTGGTGCGGTGGGGTGGATTTTGATGCGATGAGCAATTTCATCCGCGTAGATATTTCCAATTCCAGCAATATTTTCTTGATTCAAAAGATTATTCTTTAAAGCACCTGTCTTATTTTGGAGACGGTGTGTAAGTTGATCAACAGTGAAATTTTCGGCGAGTGGCTCTGGCCCAAGTTTTGCTATTCCTGAAAGCTTTTCATACTCATCTTCATGAGCAAGCCAGATTCGACCAAATTTTCTTACATCAGAAAAGTAGAGTCGAGTGCCATCAGAAAATTTAAAAATAGCGCGAATGTATTTTCCACGGCCCTGCTCTTTTTCCCACATTAATCTCCCTGTCATTCTCAGGTGAATAACGAGCCGCATTTTATTATCAAGAATAAAAATAATAAATTTCCCCCGACGTGTTATATCTAAAATTCTTGCGCCTTGAAGCCGCTCTTCGTAGAATTGGAGATTTGGTTGAACGGTTGATTTATGTTTAGATTCAAATCCCCAAAATTTTTTATTGAGGGCTGTTTCTCTTAATTGGCGGACGATTGTTTCGACCTCGGGGAGTTCTGGCATAGGGTGAAATTTTATGACCTATAATCGCGTTTAAATCTCAGTTTCAACTCTTCTTCGTCCATACTGATCATCGTCGGACGACCGTGAGGACAAGTATAAGGAAGGGCAAGAGTCATGAGTTTTTTTACAATATGATTCATTTCATCCATATTGAGTGGATCACCAAATTTCACCGCACTTCGGCAGGCAAGATAGGTAAGAGATTTTTCAATAGCTGCTCGGTGATTTCCATTTTCATGTTCGTTTTTAAGATCATGGAGAAGACCCAAAAATGTTTGCACTAAATTGTCATTATTGAGATAAGCAGGTTTTGTAGTAATGATGTAAGTGTTGCCACCAAAGGGTTCAAATTCAAAACCAAAACTATCGAGTGTTGTTTTATGTTCAGCAATTACTGCCTGTTCTTGAAGGGAAAGTTCGAACTGTTCGGGAAGTAGTAAAGGTTGTTTCTGAATTTCTTTTGAATCAAATTCTGCAAGAATTTCAGTATATTTAATGCGTTCATGTGCAGCATGTTGATCAATAATCACAAGTGATTTTCCCTGGCTGCAGAGAATGTAAGAGTTTTTGAGTTGTGCCAATGGAATGATTTCTTCCTTTTCTTCGCGTATTTCGTAACTGTTTTTTTCGGTAATTTTTTCATCAGGTACTGAAAGGATTTCGTTTGACGGCCCGAAATTTTGAATCCTAACCGGAGTAATTTTTTCTTCTTGTAATTCAATTTTTTCAGTTACTTCTAATGCAGGTGTTTCCGAAAGTTTTAAAAAATTTTCAGTAAAATTAATTGCTCCTTGGATGTATTCAGACTTTAGTGGAGTTTCTTGAACTGAATATTTTTGGGTAGTCAAATTCTGGGCGTGGCTTCGATTTGCTTCGTAATCTTCTACAACGTTACTAATAATTTTGGGTGATAGTACATAAGTTTCCAATGCTTTTGTACAAGCTTGAGTGATCGCACTGAAGATCGCTTTTTCATTAATGAATTTAACTTCCTGCTTTCGGGGATGAACATTCACATCAACTTGTGAGGGATCGAGTTCAAAAAAAAGTAAAAAGACCGGGTGTTTATCTTTTGGAATTAAAGAGTGGTATGTTTGTTTTACTGCAAAACTCAGAACGTGTGAGCGAAATTCTCGATTGTTCACATAGAAATATTGATCATTTCTACTTGTTTTGGCAGTGAGTGGTTTGCCGATGTAACCACGGATTTTAAGATCAGAGTGGCCGTAAAATACTGGAATAAGTTCGTCGGCAATATTTTTACCTAAAATTCCTCGGATGCGAACAAGATCATCATTGGTTTTTGGAAGATCAAAAATTATTTTTTGATTGTGGATAAGCTTGAAACTTATTTGGGGATAAGCAAGTGCTATTGAGGTCATCATATCAACCATATGTTGATATTCAGTACTGATGTTTTTTAAGAATTTTTTACGTGCTGGAGTGTTAAAAAAAAGTTCAGAAACAGTGATGGTTGTTCCGTTTGGAAGGCCTGCAGGTCGAGTTTCAATAATTCTTCCACCTTCATTCATAATTACCGTTCCTTGTATTTGTGCAGTTGTTTTTGTTTCAAGTTTTACTTTAGAAACTGAGCAAATACTTGCTAAAGCTTCACCTCTAAAACCCAGTGAACGAATATTGTAGAGATCATCGAGTTCGTGAATTTTACTGGTAGTATGACGTTTAAAACAAAGATGAGCATCATCTTTTTCCATACCAATGCCATTGTCAGATACCTTTAAAAAATCGGGATTTTCATCCTGGATTTCAATTGTAATTTGATCAGCTTTTGCGTCTATTGAGTTTTCAATGAGTTCTTTTAAGACCGATGCTGGTCTTTCAACCACTTCACCTGCAGCAATTTGATTAATCAACTGCTCCGGAAGCTCATGAATTTTTGGAGTTATGGAAGTTTCCGTATTGGATTGATTTAAAGCTGTGGAAGCTCCATCGCTTGTTGATTTTTCGATTTCAAGTTCAGTGCTCATAAGATATTTTTAAAGATGTTCGTTTTTTAAATCGGCTAGTGCTTGGAGAGCCTGAATAGGCGTTAGGTTATTGAGGTCAATTTCAGAAAGTTTTTGTTCGAGATGATTTGGTTTAATTTTTTGGTGTGATCTTTCTTCACTGAAAATATTTAACTGATCGTGAGTGACTTCTGGCGTTTTTTGTTCTGTGGATTCAAGGAGGAGAAGAATTTTTTGAGCTTGAAGAATGATTTCTTCAGGTATTCCTGCAAGCTTTGCCACTTCAATTCCGTAACTACGATCAACACCACCTGGCAGAATTTTGTAGAGAAAAATAACACCTTTTTCTGCATTCTCTATCACCTGTACCGCATAATTTTGTGCTTGAGAAAGATTTTCCGCTACCTGAATGAGTTCATGATAATGTGTTGCAAAAAGCGTTTTGGCTTTGAGTTTGTTATGAATATATTCCATCAGTGTCCAGGCAATACTTAATCCATCATAAGTTGAGGTTCCACGACCAATTTCATCAAGGATAATAAGACTTTTTTCAGTAGCATTTTTGAGAATATTTGCTGTCTCTTGCATCTCAACCATAAACGTACTTTGTCCACGAACAAGATTATCTGAAGCTCCAATTCGGGTAAAAATCTGATCGATTATACACAGATTTGCTCCTTCTGCAGGGACAAAACTTCCAATTTGCGCCATGAGTGAGATTAGAGCTACCTGACGAAGATAGGTTGATTTCCCCCCCATATTTGGCCCGGTAATTAAAAGAAATTGATGTGTGTGATTATTGAGATTTGTATCATTCGTAATGAACCCATTTCTGGATTGAACTTCTTCAATGACCGGATGCCGACCTGCAGTAATTTCAATTTTTCCTTCATGATTGAGGTTTGGTCGAATATAATTTTTTTCGATGGCGTTGATCGCAAAAGTTGTAAGTACATCCAGAAGGGCAATTTGTTGTGCAGTCGTTTGAATAAACGATAATTCCCTTAAAACTTGTTGGCGAATTTCTTGAAAAATTTGGCTTTCCAATTGAATCATTTTTTCTTCTGCCCCCATGATTTTTTCTTCTGCAATTTTGAGTTCATCCGTAACAAAACGTTCAGCATTTACTAAAGTTTGTTTTCGCTGATAGTGCTCAGGAGCATTTTTCGCCTGTCCTTTACTGATCTCAATGTAGTAACCGAAGATTTTATTGAAGCGAATCTTTAAGGTACTAATTCCAGTTTTTTGAATCTCCTCTTTTTCAAGATTCAGAAGATAAGCTTTAGCGTTATTTACGATATTCTTGAGTTCATCGAGTTCTGTGTTTACTCCCATTTGAATCATCCCACCTTCATTAATTGCAACTGGCGGTTCTGTGGTGATTGTTCTTTCAATGGTTTGTGTTAATTGGTCATGATCAGAAAGATTTTGATTAAGATTTTTGAGAAGTGGACTATGTAGATCTTGTAAAAAAACTTTTAATTTTGGAAGGATAACAAAGGAGTTTTTGATGGCAATCAGGTCACGAGCCGAACCAGGCCCAATACTTAATCTTGTGATGGTTCGTTCAATATCAAAAATATTTTTGAGTTCGTCGCGAAGATTAAGGAGCAGTTGATGTTTATTTTTAAGCTCGGTGATTGCGTCGTATCGTTCTGATATTTTATTTACTGACAGTAAAGGATTACCAATAAAATTTCGCAATAAACGCCCCCCCATTGGGGTTAAGGTTTGATCGAGTACCCAGAGGAGAGATCCGTATTTCTTATTTTCAGAAAGTGTTTGAAAAAGTTCTAAGTTGCGGACAGTCGTTTCGCTTAAAGGCATTGTTGGCTCATATTCAGCTTTAGTTTCGACTTTCAAATGATTGAGCGTTCTTTTTTGACTATTTTCAAAGTAGGCAACTAAAAAATCCTGAACAGTGGGAGCAGCATTTTCAAAACTGTTGAGTGTGATTTGTTTGGAAGTTTTCTGAAAATTTTTCTCGAGTTCTTGGCGAATACTTTGACCTTTTTCATGAGGAAAAATTATTTCATGAGGATTAATTTTTTCAATTTCAATAAAAAGATCTTCCATTTTATTTTTCTGTACCGTTTGAAATTCTCCTGTACTCAGATCGGCATAGGCAATGGAAAAGTCAGGAAAAATAGCAAGTGTAAAATTGTTCTCTTTTTCATCAAGTACTGTTTCATCTAAGATGGTTCCAGGGGTAATAATTTTTACAACGTTACGTTCAACAATACCTGGCAAATTTGGATCTGAAAGTTGTTCACAAATGGCAACTTTTTTCCCAGAAGCAATCAATTTATTAATATAGTTTCGAGCACTGTGGTAAGGAACTCCGCACATGGGAATTTTATTTTCTCCTTTACTTCTTGCGGTTAAAGTAATGCCAAGAATTTTTGAAGATTCGATGGCATCTTGAAAAAACATTTCATAAAAATCCCCCAGACGGTAAAAGAGAATCGTATCTTGATACTTTGATTTTAACTCAAGATACTGCTTCATCATGGGAGTCAGGTTTGGATTTTCATTCGGCATTATTCGTTCAGTAAGGGGATGATATCTATTGCAGGTTCTTCATAAGGATGTGCCGCTTTTACCGCTTTGATGACATGTGGGTATAT
>CAZUXI010000002.1:218468-340526 GCA_964624115.1 uncultured Candidatus Peribacteria bacterium | reverse complement strand
GAGTATGACGTCCACCTTCTTCTTTGGTAAGGATATATACTTCACCTTCAAATTTTGTATGAGGTTTGATAGATCCAGGTTTACAAATAACCTGTCCACGGAGAATTTCTTCACGCTCAATACCACGGAGGAGGAGACCTACGTTGTCACCTGCTTGACCTTGATCAAGAAGTTTCTTGAACATTTCAACACCGGTAACTACCACTTTACGAGTTGGGTTAATACCAACGAGCTCAACTTCTTCATTTACTTTTACGATACCGGTTTCAACACGTCCGGTAGCAACTGTACCACGTCCTTTAATTGAAAATACGTCTTCAACTGGCATAAGGAATGGTTTGTCGAGATCACGTTTTGGTTCAGGAATGTAAGTATCAAGAGCGTCAAGGAGTTGTTGAATACATTCACCGTCAGCACCAGTTGGGTTTTCGAGAGCTTTGAGAGCAGAACCTTTAATTACTGGAACGTTATCACCGTCGTAACCGTATTTTTTGAGGAGATCACGAACTTCCATTTCAGAAAGTTCAGCGATTTCAGGATCAGCCATATCCATTTTGTTCATGAAAACAACAATGTATGGAACGTTTACTTGTTTTGCCAAAAGAATGTGTTCACGTGTCTGTGGCATTGGACCATCAGCAGCTGAACATACGAGGATCGCACCATCCATTTGAGCAGCACCGGTAATCATGTTCTTTACATAATCCGCGTGTCCTGGACAATCTACGTGTGCGTAGTGACGGTTAGCAGTTTCGTATTCCTGATGTGAAGTCGCAATTGTAATACCACGTGCTTTTTCTTCCGGAGCGTTGTCGATTTGGCTATAGTCTTTTGCTTGCGCTAAACCTTTTGATGCACAATAGTGAGTGATTGCAGCTGTTAATGTTGTTTTACCATGATCTACGTGACCAATGGTTCCCACATTTACGTGTGGCTTTGTTCTTTGGAATACATCTGCCATAGGAATGGTGAAGTTATCGATTTACGAGTAATTTTTTAATCTGCGTTCTTTCAAACGCGAAAGGATAGTATAGGATTTAGTTTTTACTGACAAGAGAATTTTTCGTGTTTTTATCTTTGGAAGAATTGGAGGTTCCACTGGAAGCGATTTGTATGAATTGAAGGCCTTTGCCAAACAAAACTAACTTACGCTTTGGCGCTTCTTTCTGCGATAATTTTTTCTGCGATGTTTGCTGGGGCTTTGTCATATCGTTCAAACTCCATGCTGTAAGCTGCACGTCCTTGTGACATTGAGCGGAGATCAGTTGCGTAACCAAACATTTCTGAAAGTGGTACAAACGCGTGGATGATTTTTGCCATACCGCGGTTGAAGGTTTCGTAAATTTGACCACGTTTTGAACTGAGGTTTCCCATAACGTCACCGAAGAACTCTTCTGGGCTGGTGACTTCTACTTTCATGATTGGTTCGAGAATTACTGGGGCTGCATTTTTTGCACCTTTTTGGAATGCGAGGGATCCGGCAACTTTAAACGCAAGTTCGGATGAATCCACATCATGGTAAGAACCGTCGTAGAGTTCAACCTGAACGTCTACCACTGGGTAGCCAGCGAGAATTCCGCGAGTGAGGGCTTCTTTGATACCTTTATCTACGGCAGGGATGTATTCACGTGGGATACGTCCGCCCACTACTTTGTTTACAAATTCGTAACCTTTTCCAGCTTCGTTTGGTCGGAGCGTGATGAGTACGTGACCATATTGACCACGACCACCAGATTGTTTGACATATTTTTCTTCCGCATTGACCTCTTTTTGGATGGTTTCACGGTATGCCACTTGCGGTTTACCAACGTTCGCTTCCACTTTGAATTCGCGACGCATACGGTCGACGATAATATCCAGGTGAAGTTCTCCCATACCTGCGATGAGGGTTTGGCTGGTTTCTGCGTCAGATTTTACTTGGAAGGTTGGGTCTTCTTCTGCAAGTTTCTGAAGAGCAATACCCATTTTTTCTTGATCGGCTTTCGTTTTTGGTTCGATAGCAATTTGGATAACCGGTTCCGGGAAAGTGATGGATTCAAGGATGATTGGTTTGTCTGGATCACAAAGGGTGTGGCCAGTAAAGGTTCCTTTGAGACCTACGGTTGCGGCGATGTCTCCTGCACGAACGGTTTTGATTTCTTCACGGTTGTTCGCGTGCATTTGGAGGAGACGGCTGACCCGTTCTTTATTATTGGTACTTGTGTTGAGGATGTAACTTCCTGAATCGATTTTTCCTGAATAAACACGGAAGAAGGCGAGTTTTCCTACGAATGGATCGGTTGCAATTTTGAAAACGAGAGCAGAGAACGGTTCACTGTCCTGGTTTTTTCGTGCTTCTTCTTCATTGGTGTCAGGGTTTGTTCCAACAACTCCTTTACTGTCGAGTGGGGAAGGGAGGTATGCGTTTACGGCATCGAGTACGAGTTGAACACCTTTGTTCGCAAGTGCACTTCCACAGAATACTGGGTAGAGTTTGTTTTCAACCACTGCTTTACGGAGGGCAACTTTGAGTTCTTCAGTCGTGATTGGGGTTCCGTTTAAGAATTTTTCAGTGAGGGCGTCGTCACATTCAGAGATTTTTTCTACGAGAGTGCTGTAGTACTGTTCTACATCATCTTTCATATCGTCAGGGATCGGCATTTCGTTGATGATTTCACCGTATTTTCCGGCGAAGCTGAAAGCTTTTTTCTCGATAAGATCAACAACTCCCATAAAGCCGTTTTCAATCCCGATTGGAAGTTGAGCAGCAACTGCTTGGAGGCTGAGACGGTCGTGAATGGATTTGAGACTCATATAGAAGTCAGCGCCGATTTTGTCCATTTTGTTGACAAACGCGATGCGTGGTACGTGGTATTTGTCCGCTTGTCTCCATACTGTTTCTGATTGTGGTTCTACACCTTGTGAACCGTCGAAAACAACGACACCACCGTCGAGTACGCGGAGTGAGCGTTCCACTTCAGCGGTAAAGTCTACGTGTCCTGGAGTGTCGATAATGTTGTAACGACATTCTTTCCAAGCACAGGTGGTCGCAGCTGAAGTGATGGTGATTCCACGTTCGCGTTCTTGTTCCATCCAGTCCATGGTGGCAGCACCTTCATGTACTTCACCAATTTTGTAGTTTTTTCCGGTATAGAAAAGGATACGTTCGGTTGTTGTTGTTTTTCCCGCGTCGATGTGGGCAATGATACCAAAATTCCGCAGTTTACTAAGGTCTTCTTGAGACATATGGTGTGGTGTTAATTAGTGTGATTGATAGGTTTTTTGTCCTGCATAACGCAGTAATGCCCACTGATAACAAAGTGGACTTTGGCATTATAGGTGGTGAGGGGGTGAAGTCAATATGAATGGAAAATTTTAATGGAGGTGGCGATAGGTTTGTTTGGAGCGCATGGATACTTTGATTATTTCGATGACTCTATCTTTTTTTATGAAAATGATTCTCCATGGACCGTGTTTAAGCCGATAGAGATTTGGTCCTTCTGAAACCAGCCTGGTGATGTTTTGTGCAATTCCATTTGATGATTTTATTCGATCGATCAGTGTTCGGATGGTTTTTTGCTGTGAGGTGTTATATAAAGCGATGTCTTTTTCAATTTGTTTGCTTAATGTTTCAGAGGGGAGTTGTTGTAGGATTTCGTGTGTTGTGTTGTTCGTGTGATTTTTGACCGGACACGAATCTTCACTGTCATTTCCTTCAAGGATGAGATTGAGGATATGGTTTTTCAGATTGTTATAATCTTCAGGTGGCATTATCGCTGATAGTGGGATGTTTTGTTTGATGTAAATTTCTCCACGGAGGAGGTCAAAACAACAGGTAAATCCGTTTTTTTGATGGTGGATGGAGATGACACCATCTTCAGAGATTTCTTCTGTTTCCGGTTCATTTGTTTTTTCACGGTAGTTGATTTGGATTTCGTAAGTTTGTGGGGTGTTAATACCGTTTACGTAAGGTGATTTTAGTGCATTTAATGTGATGGTACCTCCGTTGATGTGGTCTTCGATCGATTCTAGGTAGTCGGTTGGTGTAAAATGATTGATGAGATCAAGTTTTTCTTGGAGATCAGCCTGATTTGTTTGATCAATGTTTTTTGCTTCTAAATGTGTAAAAAATGTTTTTGCGTTGGCTGTATTTAGTTTTTTTCTGAAATTTAAAAGGATATTTTTTTGTTTGTATCCTGGAAGAGGTAAGCCACTTTGGTGCTGATGCGCGTGATTCAGGTAGGCAAGTGCTTCGGACACTTTTAGTGCAGTTTGTGGATCTTCTTCGGTTATGGTTTCAATCCAATGCTCAATGGCGCAGGTGAGTGAGGCGTAACACTCAACCTTTATGGAAGTGAGGAGATGAGGGGTGAAATGTGATTCTGATTGAAATGGACAAAGAAGCAGCATGAGTTTTTGGTAGATTGCCCCAAGTGTTTCTTTCCAGTTGGTGGATTTTTCAGGTGTGGCAATTAATTTTTCAAATTCTGCTCGGAGGCTCTTGGTGATTTTCTGGGTGATTTTGCAAATTTTTTGTTGATAGGCCCTATATTTGGTTTCTGTATACCAGTAGTCAGCACAGATTTGTAACGCTTCCGGTGTTTTTTCCTGCGCTAATTCTTCAAGATCTTTTAAGTGTGTTGGGTCAAAAAGATCTGTAAGTTCTGCAAGAACATCTGGAGAAAATGTTTTGAGTAGTTGCACATCTGCTGCTGGCGCAACTTTGTTCCAGGGGAAAGGAATATTGAGCGGAGTTGGGTGGATGTTGGAGGTCATGAGTGGTGTTTATTTCAGCTGGTCAAAAGGAATTTTTCCACTGAGAATATCTTGAATTATTGAAGGTAATTCATGGATAAATCTTCGACGGGTTTCGATTTCGGCAACAATACTTTGATACGATGAGGTGAGATCCTGTTGTGTTTTTCGCTTCGCTATCAGGTCAATTTTTCTCTCCAGAAGCGCTTGAAGTTTTTTTTCAGTTTCTTCAAGTTCAAGACAATATTCTTTCCCCAGCTCAAGAAGTTCGGCAATTTTTTCAGTTTTGGCGTTTGTGGTTAAGGCACTTAACTGGTGAAGAATTTCAGTGATGTTTTTTTGGATAGCCGCCAAGATGGTTTCAATATTTTGGATTTCCTGTTCCAGTTTTTTTATTTCAGATTCGATTTGTTGTAGATTTGCTTCATAAAGATGAATAGGTGTTTCATTTTGTTGTTGAAATAGTTTTGCAGCTTCTTCCTGTGCAGATTGGAGGGCTTTTGCAACTTCTTCTCCTACCTGTTTGCCTATTGTTTTTAGAATTTTGCGTTCATGTTGAGGTGGGAGCAGATTTGTTTCAGGCACTTCAAAATTAACCACATGGAAAGTAGTGGGTTTTCTTATATCTGGTGGAACGAAGGTGAGAACTGTTGGTTTAGGCATTAGGGGTAGAATTCGAGGTGTAATGTTTTGAGGATTATTTCTAACTGTCTTAGTTCTTTCCTTTGGACTTCCTGAATTGCCGCCAATATTTGAAGACGTTGGGAATCTCTGTTTTGTTGTCTCTTTTGAGCTTCCTGGAGAATTTGTAGTTTTTGATTGTCACGATTTTGTTGATTTTGTTTTTTCTCCTGAAGTTTCCTCAGTTGTTTTTTATGTAAGTCGGTTAGGGCAAGAAGTTGATTTTCAAAAAACTGCTTTGTTGTGACTGGAGTTGTTTGAGCTTGTTCGGGTGTGGTTGGATTATTATCGAGAAGCTTTGACGCCGTTTCGATGGTTTGTGTTTTCCATGTTTCTTCATCTGGATCTGTTGTTTCAAGATCAAGTTTTTGTGCTTCTTCTATGGCTTTTAAACTGGATTCTGTTTGTTGATCATCTTTTTCCTGCTCGTTATCAAGATCAAGAAGATTTGAGTATAAATCGTTTATTTTTGTTTTGGCTGGGACGAGGAGTATTTGGATATCCCTGATAACTTCTGGTGTACTTATTGTGAGGTTTCGGGTTTCGCTGGGGTGACGATCCTCTTTGAATTCTTCGGCGATTTTTTCACTCAAGTGTTGTCTGGTAATGCCGTAACCGCCAATTTTTTTTGCAATGGTTGTGATGAGGTCTGGATGCTGATCGAAAAATTGAGTGATAAGGTTTGCAAGTTGATCTTCGTGTTCTTCTGCTTCTTTGTAGATCTGTTTATAGATTGAGCTTGAAGGTACATCTTTTTCGATGAGTGGTTTGATGATCTTCGTTATAAATGTTTTGAGCACCTCAAGGATATCGAATTTCTCTTTTAGGAAGTTTGCTGTTTCGACGGAGATGTTTGCGTTTGATTGGAGTATGGTTGTCAATGAGTCATTAAGTGATGGGTAAACGAGAAACTCATCAAGGTCTTCTTTTGGTTTCCAGGATGAGATTTGTTTTTTTAGGTCATAATGAAGCAGTTGTAAAAGACCACGGGTGTGGGGATGTTTGAATGAGCCTGTTGCGGGACCAAAATTCTCAAGTACTTGATAAAGCGTTTGTTTAATTGTTGCCAGGGTGATGTGATTTCCTTCCTGATACGATTTTCTGAGATCATCAAAAGTTTGAACAATTAGATTCCCAAGCTGGTTGTACTGATGGGCGTAAGCTTCTTCGTTTTTTTGATCAATGTGCTTGTCTTTCTTACAGCCCTTGGCTTTGCAAAGAAGTTTTTCGTTTTCGGTCAATTGATACCAGACAGCTTCAAAAAAAGATAAGAGATATGGGTATACTTCTTCCATTGCCTCTTCTGGAGTGTCAATTTCCTGTTCGGCTATTGGTTCGTTATACTGAGGTAGTGAAAAGTTTGTGATTGCGTTTTGAGCTTCTTGTAATACTGTGGTTGTAATGTCCTGAAGGGCAGATTTAAGATTTGTTCCGTTTGGTATTTTTTCTATATTATTGAGAAAATTTTCAATGGCTCGTTGAACGGTTTTGCAAATGAACCTTAACTCTTCTTCGGATCTAATTTCTCTTTCATCTGTTGCGATATGTATGCTTTCTTTTACATCGTATATTGCATCTCTTAAACAGGTTTTTATTTTTTCACGGATAACTTCGTTTTTTCCAAGCAGATCGTTGCTCTTGGCAGCAATTCGTTCTTGTGAACGACTTAAAAAGCGTTCGAGGAGCTGCTTTGTCAGTGGTGCTCGACCTGGGGGAATCTGGATGTGGCTGCTGGTTTCTGCCATTTTTATTGTCGTTTGAGGTGGGTATTATTCCGTTTTTTTATAAAAAGTCAAATATTCTTGGCTGTAAGCTGAAATGTATAACTGGGGAAATTGGAAAATATGACAAAAAAGAAATAGGCTTATTTCTTTGATCGATAAGAATATAACGTACCAACGTTTTCACGAGGGGGAAACGCCAGGTTTTTCTAAAATATTAAAAAATCCCCAGTGGTGGGGATTTTTGGTGTTTTGTTGATTGGGTTTTTGACTTATTCAGTCGGGATGCTTTTGAGCTGTTTTTCGACGACCAGCTTTTCTTCTTTGAGATAAGCGAGTTTGAACTCAGTGACATCTACCCCTTCAGCGAGCTCTTTTTCAAGGAATTTAAGGTATTCACGGGCCGACATGGGGTCGAGTTCTTTGGTAGGGGTGCAGTCGAAAACCATGATATCGACGCTCTTTTCTTCATTGGAAACGCGGAGGAGTCCTCGACGAGCGACGTAGTCGTCTTCAGTCCCGTGGGCATCGGTGAGCATAATGGGGGAGTAAGCGATGGTTCCGGTGAGTGAAGCGTGGTTGGGAAGTATTTTGATAAGTCCTTCTTCAGTTACCAGTTTTACTGCCTGGACTTTTCCTTGGTATACTTCTTTTTCTGGTGTTCTGATAACGAGATCGAATGTTTTGGACATTGATAGGATTTTTTAGAAAAAGTGTCTTATTTTCCTGATTTCTTTTGACGTGCACGTACGTCGTCGATGGTTCCGGCCATATAGAAATGTACTTCATCGAGATCGTCACATTTTCCGTCAAGAATCTCTTTGAAGCTGCGGACCGTATCCTCTTTTTTTACGTATTCTCCAGGGGTACCGGTGAACTGTTCGGCCACGAAGAAGTTTTGACTCAAGAATTTCTGAATTTTACGTGCGCGGAATACGGTGAGTTTATCCTCTTCAGAAAGTTCATCCATACCCAAGATGGCAATTACGTCTTGGAGCTCTTTATATCTTTGGAGGATTTGTTGAACACCAACGGCAACCCGATAATGTTCTGCTCCGACGGTTTCTTCGTTGAGCGCAGTTGAAGTGGAATCGAGAGGATCCACTGCCGGGAAGAGACCCATGGAAGCTTGTTTACGAGAAAGTACTACGGTTGCATCCAAGTGAGCGAAGGTGGTTGCTGGAGCTGGATCGGTAAGATCGTCCGCAGGAACGAATACTGCTTGTACTGAGGTGATGGAACCTTTTTTTGTTGAGGTAATGCGCTCTTGAAGTACCGCCATGTCAGTTGCCAAGGTTGGTTGATAACCTACCGCTGATGGCATACGACCGAGGAGCGCTGAAACTTCAGCACCTGCCTGGGTGAAACGGAAGATGTTGTCGATGAACATCAAAATGTCTTTTCCTTCATCACGAAATTTTTCTGCAATGGTGAGTCCGGTGAAGGCAACACGCATACGTGCACCTGGTGGTTCGTTCATCTGTCCGAACACCATGGCGAGTTTATCAATAACTCCTGAATCGGTCATTTCATGGATAAGATCGTTTCCTTCACGGGAACGTTCTCCTACTCCGGCAAATACTGAGTATCCACCGTGACTCATAGCTACATTGTGGATAAGTTCTTGCATAATTACGGTTTTTCCTACACCCGCACCTCCGAAGAGAGCAACTTTTCCACCTTTAATGAAAGGTACCAGAAGATCAACAACTTTAATTCCAGTTTCAAAAATTTCTACTTTTCCACTTTGGTCGGTGAAACCTGGGGGAGTGATATGAATTGGGCGTCGTTCAACGCTCATCGGGAGAGCCTCTTTTTCATCAATCGGGTCTCCGGTTACGTTGAATACCCGTCCGAGAACCTCTTTTCCCACCGGTGTTTGAATAGGTGAAAGTGTATCGATGACTTCTTGTCCACAAGAAAGTCCATCAGTTGTACTCATGGAAATGGTACGAACAATGCCGCCTCCGAGATGGGCTTGAACTTCTAATACAACATCACCCACTTTCAGTGCGTTGTAAGTGTCTGGAATATGTTCAGCAAAATAGACATCGACAACTACACCGATAATTTTCACAATTTTTCCTTTTGGAAGTGTGTCTTCCAGGGTTGCGCGATGTGTTGTACTTTCACTTGTTTTCATATCGTATGATTAGAGGTTAACTGATTGCTTTCTATCATTAATTGATGGCTTCGCTGGCACCAATAAGTTCAGCGAGCTGTTGAGTAATAACTTGTTGACGTGATTTGTTATATGTGCGAGTAAGGTCGGTAATAATTCGGTCCGCGGCGTCGGTTGCGTTTTGCATTGCAAGCATACGGCTTGAGTATTCGGAAGCTTTGAGTTCGAAAAATGATTGGATAAACATTCCCTGGATTACCAGAAGAAAAAGTGATTCGATGACTCGTTCTTTACTTGGTTCGTAGATCATGTAGCCCAAACTTTTCGTTTTGGTCTTATCTTCAGGCTTGGTTCCCAATTGACTTTTGACCATGTCTTTTGAAAAAGGCAGGAAAGTTTTTAGTTTTGGATAAAAGGTGAAGGTGTTGTGGAAATGTGGTGCAATGAAGATAACTTCTTTGCACTCTTTTGAATTCCAATAGCTTAAGATTTTATCGATGACGGTAAAAGTATCGATGGTTTTGAGATTTTCTGGTAAGCCGTTGAAATGTTTTTCAACTTTGATCTTATTTATCCGAGCAAATTCATAAGCTTTTTTCCCGATGGTAATCAGAAGTCGTTCAGATGCGGGAGTTGATTTCCATTTTTCAGAACGCAGGAGCGTTTTGATCATGTTGGTGTTCAATGCACCGCAGAGACCTTTATCTGAAGTGTAGAGAACAAAAAGAGTTTTTCCTGCGGTTCTTTTTTCGAGGTAAACACTTTCGATATCGGGGTCAATGTTTGATTCAAGCGTTGAAAGGAGATCCCAAACGTAGTTACGAGTAGATACTGCTTTTCGTTGGAACATTTTCATTTTGCTTGTTGCAACCAATTGCATGGCTTTCGTGATTTTTTTGGTATTTTTGATACCACCTATTTTTTTTCTAATTTCAAGAAGTGAGGCCATGAGCTAAAAGTAATTTTTTAGGTATACACTTTTTCCAATACTTTTTTGAGTTCTTCTTCAATTTCAGGGGTGTATTCTTTTACGCTTTCCATTTTCTTGATGAGGTCGGCAGCGTTGGTTTCCATATAGCTGAAGAGTTCTTTGAACTTTTTGGCACAATCGGTTTCCGGATATTTATCAAGATATCCTTTGGTGGATGCAACGATAACCGCTACTTCCTGCCATAATTTATATGGTTGATAGTTTTTCTGTTTCATTGCTTCAACGACACGTTTTCCACGAGTGAGCTGTGCTTTGGTTGAGTCATCGAGTTCAGATGAAAACTGAGAGAAGGCTTCCAGTTCATAGTACTGAGCGAGGTCGAGTTTTGCAGTACCGGAAACTTTTTTCATAATCTTGGTTTGGGCGGCACCACCTACACGAGATACGGAGATACCGACGCTGATGGCAGGGCGGATACCTTTGTAGAAGAGATCACCTTGGAGGAAGATTTGTCCATCGGTGATGGAAATAACGTTGGTTGGGATGTAAGCGGAAACGTCACCTGCCTGGGTTTCAATAATTGGAAGAGCAGTGATACTTCCGTTACCATTTTCTTCGTTGAGTTTTGCGGCACGTTCGAGAAGACGAGAGTGGAGATAGAAGACGTCTCCAGGGTACGCTTCACGACCCGGTGGACGGCGGAGGAGGAGTGACATTTCACGATAGGCTACCGCATGTTTGGAAAGGTCGTCAAAAACTACGAGGACATCTTTCCCTTTATTCATGAAGTGTTCGGCAATCGCCATGGCAGAGAATGGTGCCAAGAATTGCATTACGGCAGAGCTTGAAGCTGCTGCTGAAACGATGAGTGAGTAGTCGAGCGCTCCGTTCTTTTTAAGAATTTCATAGACTTGAGCAATCTTTGATTCACGTTGGCCGATGGCAACATAAATACAGATCATGTTTTGATCGCGTTGATTGAGAATAGTATCAATTGCGATGGTGGTTTTTCCTGTTTGACGGTCACCAATGATAAGTTCACGTTGACCGCGACCAATAGGAATCAAGGCATCGATAGCAACGATACCGGTTTGTACTGGTTGATGTACTGATTTACGAACCATTACTCCTGGGGCAATTTTTTCGATCATTCCTCGGCTTTCTGATTGAATCGCCGGGCCACCATCGACTGGCGTTCCAAGTGAATCAACCACGCGACCGATGAGTTTGTCACCGACAGGTACTGATAAGCTTTCGTCGTAGGAGTTTACAAAGAGACCTTCTTTTAAGTTTTGTCCTCCCTGGAGAACTACTGCATAAGCGGTGTCTTTTTCGAGGTTCATCACGAGTGCTTTAGTGTTTCCACCTTCGACGGTGATTACTTCAGACATTTTTAAACCACTTAATCCTTTCACCGCAATAACACCATCTTTGTAGGATTGAATGATACCCTGGCGGCCAGTGGCTTTTTTATTAATTTCTTGATCGCTTTTGAGCGCGCCTTCAATTTTATCAAGAAATGTTTGGAGATTACCTTGAGCCATATTTAGATTGTATTAATCGATGTAAGGATATTAATCTTTGAGATCCATGAGAGATCTTCGGTTTTTCCGTCGATGTAGATTCTGAGACCACCGATGAGAGTTTTGTTGACGACAAAAACAGGAGAGGAGTTGGGATATTTTTTGACCAGATGTTCTCGAATATCGTCTTTCATTGCAGCCTCAAGTTTGATTGGTGATTGAACGAGGATGTAGTGCTGTCCATCACTTTCTTCAATGATTTCTTCCAAACGTACATCGAGATCGTAGTCAAAATAGGTGGAAAGGAGTTCCAACATTTTGATACCAATGCTCCGGTTTTGTTTGAAAGGGCTCATGAGAAGGTTCTTGGTAATTTCTTCCATGTCTGAAAGGAATCCACCAAGTTTCACTTGTTCGAGGTACTGTGCTAATTCGTGAGAGTAGTGGTGTTTTGAAAGCAGTGATTTTCGTTCACTTTCGCTGAGTTCGAAAAACTTAGGTGACTCTTTGAGCAGAGTAATAAGGTCAATGAGAACTGATGATAAGAGCGTATTGAGCATGTATCTTGTGGATTATTTTCTATAAACTTCCCAGGCTTCTTTCACGCTTTGTTTTACCAGATCTTCTGGTAGTTTGTTCTGAACAATGTGGACCACAACTTTTTTGATAAGCTCAAGGGTTTGTGCTTCAGCTTCTTCCATAAGTTGCGCTTTGCGGAGATCAATCTCTTTTTGTGCATCTTCGAGTAACTTGGTTTTTTGAAGTTGCATTTGTTCGTTGAGTTCAGCTTTTTTCTTTTCAAGCGTTTTGTTGAGATTATCCATCTCTTTCATCATTGCCAAATGTGCTTCTTCTTTTTCTTTGTTCATTTGTTCCATTTTTTCTTGAAACTCATTTTTGAGTTTGTTCGCTTCATGGATGTTATGAGCAATGGTTTCACTTCGCTTATCTAACATTTTAATGATAGGTGGAACGAGGAATTTACCGATGATAGCAAAGAGAATTCCAAAGTTTACAACGTAAAAAATGATACTTTGCCAATCGATACCTAATTTAAGTAACGCGTCCATAGATGTATGAGCTTACAGGTTAGAAATTTTAGAATTAGATGACGAAGAGAATGATCAATGCGATAACGAGTGAGTAAATACCTGTTGATTCACAGATCGCCATACCTACGATCATACGTGGAAAGATTGAATCTGCCACTTCTGGGTTTCTTCCAATGGTTTCCATTGTTTTTGCGGCTACACGTCCTTCAGCCAGAGCTGGTGCGATTGAACCGATACCCATGCAGAGACCTGCAGCGAGGGCTTTCATTCCGATTGCGATTGCGGTTGCGAATTCCATAAAAATTGTATTAAAAAAATAAAATTATAAATATTTATGAAGCTTGTGAGAGTGCTGGTGTGGGTTCCGGATCAACTGCCTTAATGGTACCAGCCATAAAGTTAAGGCAGAGAATAGCGAATACAAATGCTTGAACGAGACTTGAGAACATACCAAGGAAGAGGAACGGAATTGGAACGATATATGCGGTGTAGACTGAGATCCCGGCAATTACTGCGACCATAACATCACCGGCAAAAATATTACCGAAAAGACGTGCGGAGAGAGACATGATTTTTGCGAGTTCCCCAATCATATCGAGGACTCCAAGGAACAGTTCAAGGAGAACATTTGGGATGTCACCTGGTTTGCGGATAGCGAGAATTTTGTCGAATTTAAAGAAGTTGTTGATGTGTTTAATTGGAGCAATGCTGAAGGCGATAATGTGTGCTCCTACTACTGCAATGAGAGCGAGAGCGATGGTTTGACTGAAGTCGGCGGTTGACATACGGAAAAGGAAATCGCCTTCACCGGTTACGATGTTCGTGATGAGTGGTAAAATAGAGAACTGGTTGGCAATTAAAAGAAAGAAGAAAAGTGTTACATAAAAGGGAAGGTATTTTCTTGCGCGTTTTTTATTTCCGTAGGCACTTATTAAGAACTCGTCAAAAGTGGTGATCATCATTTCAAAAAGTACCTGAAGTCTTCCGGGGACAAGTTTTGGGTTTCGGGCGACAATAATAATCAGGATGATAGCAATGACGGTGGTGGCTAAACCGCCAAGTACTGTATTTGTTATGTGCACAGGACCAAATTCCAGAACCGTTGGTGAGGCGAGGCTTACTTTAATCATAAATCTTGCTTATTTATTATGGGGAATTACTTTTTTATAAAACTTGACCAGGATAATTTGGGTACAAATAAAAGACACTCCAATTGCGGTGAAGAGGAGTGCAGGCTTGGTTTTGAAGTAGAGATCAAGTGCGTAGCCGATGCTGCCGAAGATGGCAATGGAAAGGAGAGATATTCCGGTGGTTTGAAAAAAGGCATGGACTCTTTGACGGGTCAGGCGTTGCATGATTTCAGCAATTTCTTTCGGGTCTTTTTTCGGATTTTGAATCTCTGTTTGTTCCATATGTGGCATTTGTAAAAAAATAGCTTTACATTAAGCTATTTAATTTTTTACTTTGATTGAATCGGAGAAATATTAGATACATTTTAAAAAAAAGCAAGGGTTCTTAGAACACTTTTTTTTTGATATGTGTTGTGAATATGTGTTCTTGCCATATGTTGGTAGCTGACGCATTTAAGAGTAAAAAATTGTTTAATGTTTTTGGGCATATTAAAAGGCGGTCGGGGGAGCTCGTGAGCTCGACCCCGCCGCCTTCTTTTTCATCTCCGCGGAACACCCGGCTCAGAATTGATCGGGGTTACTTCACTTTGATGAAGTGGCTTTTTTTAACCTCCCTTGGGCCACGTTGGGAGGTGTGCGGTGGGCGATCGTACAGGGGAGCTAGAGCTCGACCTGCATGCCCAACTCCACCACCCGGGAGGGGGGGAGCTGGAAGTAGGCGGTAGCCGGTTTGCTCCAACCGGCCATCATGGCGAAGAGCTTTTTTCTCCAGGGGGAGAGCTCCTCGCCGCCGTTGATGATGAGGGTCTCCTTGCCCAGGTAGAAGGAGACCTCGTTGACGTTGATGCTGAGCAAGCCCTGCTCCACGGCGAGAGCGAGGGCTTTGGGGATGTCGGCTTCCTCCATGAAGCCGAAGCGGACCTGGATCTTGTAAAGTCCGGGTCCGAGGTTGGTCAGGAGGAGCTTGTGCTTGCTCCTGACACGGGGGAGTGCGACGGTCTCTGCGGACAACAGGATGGTCGTCGCGTGGACCACCCGGTTGTGTTTGAAGTTGTGGAGGAGCGCGAGTGGCGCTGTCTTGGGGTTCGCTGACATGAAGACAGCGGTGCCCGGAACATGGACGCACTCTTTGACTTCTTCCACGAACTGCTCGATGGGCATGGTGCTTTCCGCGAGCTTGGTGCCGAGCACCTGTCTGCCCCTCTTCCAGGTGAACATGAGGAGGGCGATGATGGTGGCGACCACGATGGGCATGAACCCGAAATAGGTGCCGGTCTCCGCTTTCATCTCGATGTGGCCGAAGAAATGGTGGTCGGTGCCGGTATAGGCCACGATCGACGACATCACCACCTTGGCGACGTTGCTGCTGAAGAACATGAGGTCGATGGAGAGGAAGAGGACGAGCAGTGGCGCCACCTTCCACCAGGGTTTGTTGTGCGTTTTCACCTGGACCTGGTACCAGATGAAAGAGGTGATGGCCATGGTGCCGGTGACGGCGAGGCCGTACGCCAGGGCCAGTTTGCTGGACGAGCGTGTGACGAGAACCGTGATGATGCAGGCTGCGGCCAGGAGGCGGTTGACCTCCGGGATGTAGATCTGCCCCTCGTGCTCACGTGAGGTGTGGATGATGGTGACGCGCGTGCAGAACCCCAACTGGGTCGCCTGCCTGGTGAGGCTGAAGGCGCCGGAGATGAGGGCTTGGCTCGCGATGACTGTGGCAGCGGTCCCGAGTGCGATGAGAGCGTAGGTCTGCCACCCCACGCTGACCATCCGGTAGAACGGGTTTTCGATCGCTTCCGGCTCCCGCATGAGGAGCGCGCCTTGGCCGAAGTAGTTCAGCAAGAGCGCGGGCAGGACCGTCGTGTACCAGGCGTTGCGGATCGGGTTGCGGCCATGGAAGTGTCCCATGTCCGCGTAGAGGGCCTCGCCGCCGGTGACGCAGAGGACGACCGAGCTCATGAGGAAGAACGCGACGAGCGGGTTGGTTTTGATGAGGTTGAGGGCGTGGCTGGGGTAGACGGCGTGGATCACGCTCGAGTTGTGAAAAATCTCCTTGAGGCCCAGGCCGGCGATGCTGACGAAGTACACCGCCATGACGGCGCCGAAGACGTTTCCGAGTTTGGCGGTACCTTTCTTCTGGACTGCGAAGAGTGCCAGAAGGGTGACCACCGTGAGGGCGACGACGATGATCTCCTTGTATACCTCCACACTCTTGGGCAGGACCACGAAGAGGCCTTCGTATGCCGAGAGGATGGAGATGGCGGGAGTGATGATGCCGTCCCCGTACAGGAGGGCGGCGCCGATCATGACGGCCACTGCGGCCGGGGCGATGCCTTTGGCCTGTTCTCGCATGTGCTCCGGGAGGAGCGCGAGAAGCACGTTGATCCCGCCTTCTCCCTCCTGGTCCTCTTTCATGACGAAGGTGACGTATTTATACGCCACAACGCCGAGGAGCGACCAGAAGATCATCGAGAGGATCCCCATGATGTTTGCTTGGGTGTTCCCCACTTTCTCTACGCATTCCTTCATGACGTAGAGGGGGCTCGTACCGATGTCTCCGAAGACGACGCCCAGGGCGCCGAATGAGAGACCGACGTGGTGCTTCTTGGCGAATTGCCCGAGTCGGCTCATGATGAGCCAACTCCAGAAGGCTTCGAAGATCATCACCAAGCCAGACTTCGGCTTGGTTTCTTTGTTCTGAGCCGCCGGTTCCGGAGGCTCGGTCTGTTCGGTTTCGGGAATTGCGGACATGACTGTTTTCTCCTGTAAAGTTTCTTGGCTCTGAAGAAACTTTCAAGCTTTCCGAAGTATCACTTCTGCAGTTCAGTTTTCTCTGAACTGGCGGAATGACTACAACAAGGTGTCGGGTTAGGGCCGAGTCGCCCGGTGTGATGTTTTACGCTTCACCCCGAGTACATTTCAAGGCACCATTGCCTCAAAAGTACGCTTGTCTCCGGTTCCCTGCCTGGGTTCGGCTTGTTCGTTTTTGAGACGAAAGGCAGGTAGGGTTATGAACCCGTGCCTTGAATCTGAAGTGGGGATGATATCCATGAGATTCAAATGCAGGGGTGATAACGCTTTATGGGCAATTTGTGAAGGAACTAAAAAATCTTCCCATTGCCGTAGAAAGATTTTTGAAAATTGGTTTGCTGAAAATACCCGAGTTAAGGGGATGCTTATCAGGGACTCTGGCCGTGAAGGGAGATTTGTAGAGGTGACGTCGAGTCATATCCTTGGGAGAGTAATTCGGGTTTTCAGATTTTTGATGCTAGTTAATTTTTTATTTTTTGCAAGGGGAAATTTATGGCTCTGTTATCAATGTAAGTCGATAGTTGACTTATTGTATTTTTGAAGGGATTTGCTACAACGAAAAGGCGGTCCCCTGCGAGCCTTGGCTCGAGCAGGAAACCGCCGTTTACACGCACCGCGGCCGATCGACTGATCTTCTTTGAGACTTGGGAGAGCTCTCGGGAGATGATCAGGATCAACTTGCCGTGATGTAGGCATCTCACTTCCAGTCTCTTGCCGGAGTCGATGGAAGTGAGGGGATGACGCACTGGTTACCTCAGTGCATGCGGGCCGGAGTTTTTACACTCCGGCCTTCTTGTGTGTCCTTCGAAGGGAACTCGAAGGGTGCAGTCGTTTTTGTATCCCGCCGAACTGCGTGGCGGTGAAGGAGCGATCAGCCGATGTTGAGGTCCTGGCCCTGGGCGTCCCCGGGGTCAGACGACTCTGGCGTGGTGATCGAGGCGAGGATGATCAAGGGCGAAACGCGCCCGGCGATCATCAACGCCATGAGGACGATCTGCGACGGTGAGGTCAACGAGCCGGCCAGGGAGTAGACGTTTTTGGTGTCTCCCATGGTGAGGCCGACCGTACCGAACGCTGAGATCGTTTCGAAGGTGACGCGCATTACCCAGTCCTTCAGCTGGGTGATGTCGCTGTTGAGCTGCTCCTCGAACACGATAATTGTGAGCCAGCCGAAGAAGCAAAACATGAGGCTCGCGCTCGTGTTGCGCAGAGCCTGTTGCACCGTGACCCTCGAGAGCTTCTGGCCCATGAGCTCGATGGGCTTCATGGGTTTGCGGTCCCACTGCCTGAACCAGGCGAGGACCGTGGCCGCGGTGGTCTGCTTGATGCCGCCGCCGGTGCCCAAAGGCCCGCAGCCGATGAACATGAGCGCGATCGTCGAGGCGAGGGAGAGCACCTTCCAGGCACCGAGGTCCACCGTGTTGAATCCCGCGGTGCGGGCGCTCACGCTGTGGAACCAGGCGATCTGTATCTTCTCAGGGAACGACTTGTCGGCGTACGACGGCTCGATCACGAGGATCGCCGTGCCGAGGAGCAAGAGGCTGAGCGTGATGTAGCCGACGAGGCGGTTTTGGTACGAGCTGGGCAAGCCCGTGAGCTTGCCGCCGCGCCAGATGCGCCACGCCGACATGATGTGGGGGAACGTTCCGCCCACGATGATCAGCCACGACACGACGCCGTTGATGACCGGGTCGCTGATGAAGGCGACCAGGTTGTCCTGGCGGGTGCTGAAGCCCGCGTTGTTGAAGGCGCTGATCGCGTGGAACACCGAGAACCAGAGGATGCCACCGCGCGTGTTTTGCGCGGCATCGTGGATGGTGGGGGTGGCGAAAAACTCGAGGTAGACGAACATCCCCATCGCGGCCATCACTTGAATGGCGCCGGTGAAGAGCACGATCTGGTAGAGGAGCGCTTTGATGTCGCGCGCCTTACCGTTCATGCCCAACAAATCTTTCGTGAAGGACCAGAACGCCGTGCGCTTTGAGATGCGCAGGGCGACGAGCAGCGTGACGAGCACACCGACGGTGTGCACGCCGACGCCGCCCATCCAGATCCAGGCTGCAATGATGGCCTGGCTGGGGAGGGTCCATGCGCTGAAATCGACCGAGGTGAGCCCCGTCACACAGACGGCGCTCACCGCTTGAAAGACGGCTGCGAGGTACCCGCCGGCGAAGCCCATGGCGCGGAGCGACGGCTCCGTAACCATGAGCATTCCGCCACCAACGAGGCTGGCGACGATGAAACTGAACAGAATCGTGCGGGCGATCGTGAACCACTCGCGCAGCTTACGCAGCGCGGTGGGTGTGGAGGACTGCGGGGCAGCCTCCGTGATGAGCGTGATGTCGCCGCTGTCCGCCGGGGGCGGGACAGTGGCGATGGTTTTGACCCCGCTACTAGGGGGTTCAGTGGTTTGGGACATGTTTCCTCCTGCGCAATTTCCCTCGAGAAATTGCCAAAAGCCGACCGTTTATTGTCAGTCTCAGGTAACGAGACTCGAGCAGGTTGTTGGATTCGGGCCGAGGCGCCCTAGAAAACTTTCGTTTTCATTCACCCCTTAGTTTGGCAAGACCTTGATGTCTGGCGGCAAACCCTGCGAACGATAGCACAGTATTTTTCACAGTGGAAAATACTGTGCTTTAGGCTTTGTTGAAGTTCGGGTTATTCACCCGGGCATGCTGACGTTGGGAGAGCAAAAGAAAAGTAAATTTTCCTTTGGAAACGTCAGCAAGAATGGGTGAATAACCTAATATTTCCGAATTATAAAAGAACCCCCGGAAACCGAGATAGGCGATTTTCGAAATTATTTTCGAAGACCAGCTGTCGCAGTTTCAAGAGGGGGTTCGTTAAAAGTGATAGGTGGTGATGTTTTTTTTCAAAGCGCTCATCAGGGATTCTGGCCGTCATTTGGGCTTTGAAGAGTCGGTGACGAATCTTCATATGAATTGGATAGGTTGATAGAAATGGTATTTATTCTTCAGTTTATTTTTATTAGTCTTTTTTTTCTCATAGTCAAGGCTCCAGAGTTTGACTAGTTTATAAAATGTTTTCTTGTGAATCTTGTGGGGACCAATCTTTGTAGTAAAAACGTTTAAACTTTAATCATAAAAAAAGACCCTCGGTTGAGGGTCTTTTTGGGTGTTGGTGGGTACTAACCAATCTGGATTTTTTCGGTGTTTTCAAAGTCAGGAGAGAGTGGGGCGTCGGCGTGTTTACGTTTCCATGGAAGGGCGGCAAGCCAGGTGAGGGGACCAAGACGTCCAAAAAGCATGGTGACGATGATGAGGAATTTTGAAGAACTTGCGAGAATTGCTGAGAAACTGGTGACTCCACCGGCGAAACCCATGGAAAGCCCAACGGTACCAAAGGCTGAAACGACTTCAAAGAATACTTTGGTGAAGTTGAAAGTTGGGTCGGGGGTGATGAGGTATTCGCGTTCGATGACGCAGATAGAGGTTGTGATAACTAAAATAAAGAGGACTGAGAAAAAGAAAAGACGCATGGCGTGTGAAACTGCAAATTTACTGATGCGTTTTTTGAAAAGCATGACGGGTTCACCTGGTTTTTTGAACCAGTCTTTGATGTAACCGTAGAGTACTGCGAGTGTTGGGATTTTGATACCACCGGCGGTACCGGCTGGGTTGGCACCCACAAACATGAGGAACATGAAGATGATGAGGGTGGCGATGTGGAGAGCACCGATGTCTACGGTGTTAAAGCCGGCAGTACGGGTACTCACACTTTGGAAAAAACTTGCCATCAATTTTTCCCAAGGTTTGAGGCTTGTCATGGCGGGGTTCATCCAGTCAACGGCCATCATAAAAATAGTTCCAAAGGCCAGAAGAACGATGGTTCCCCAGATGGCCACTTTGGTTTGGACAGGTGAAGCTACGATTCCTTTAATATCATCATCCAGTTTTTTTTGTTTGGCGTCGTGGGGGTGAAAAAATGCTTTGCGGAGTGCCGTATGAATAGTGATAAGGACCGGGTAACCGAGACCACCAACTATGATGAGAATGGCAATGGTCATACTGATAATTGGGTCGGTGACGAAGTTCATGAGGTTGTTGTTCATGAGGCCGAAACCGGCATTGTTAAAGGCGGAAACGGAATGGAAAAGTGCCCACCACCAAGGGTTAAGGTTGTTGATGAGTTTGGGATCGGTAAAGAATTGGAGGTAGGAACCCATGATGATGGTTGCGAGTCCTTCGAAAATGAAGGTGTAGAGAATGACGTGTTTGAGCATACGACTCACGTCGTTGTGATCGGTATCCATGATGCCGGCCAGGAGACCTTTAAAACTTGTTCGGTCAGAGATTCCTCTTACGACTGCAAAAGCAAAGAGGGAAGTGAAGACAATAATTCCGAGACCACCCATTTGGATGAGGATGAGGGTAATGATTTGTCCACTGAGGGTGTACTGGGTAAAGTCGGTGGAGGTCAGTCCGGTAACGCAGAGTGCCGAAACTGCGGTAAAGAGACTGTCGATAAAACTTTCTCCCTGGTAGGTGGTTGGGAGTGTGAAGGTATGGGTTTGGGTGTAGGATTCCCCAGAAGGGTCGATGCTGTCTTGGGGAGTGACGGTAACTTGTTCCAGCATGGGAACACGGGCTTGGACTTGACGTTCACTTTCGGTGAACCACAAGAGTGAACCACCGAGGAGTGATGCGATCACAAACGAGATCACACTGGCTTCGGCGGCGTTTAAAAGGGAGAGCTTTTTAAACATAAAGAGGTAAAGAATTAATAAGACCAAATTTTTGCGGCGAATAATCATTTCTCCTTTTTGAAAAAAAATCAAGGGTGGAAAATTTTGGAATTTTAGGGGATAGGGTCTTTTTTTAGCCTTTTTTGGGTGCGGAGATTGGATTGTTTTTTTGAAATTGTTTTATAAAACCAGCTTGATGGTTTGTAAATTTTTTGAGAGTTGCTTTTCGTGAGAAATGTATTATAATTTTCGTCCTGTATATTCAAGGTATGATGCTGTTTTTAAGACATTTAAAGGCACTGTCTCCCTGGTTTCCACTCCTGTTTTGGGGCGTAAACCAGAACTTTTGTTTTGGATATGCAGAAAAACCACTTCGTTTGAAATAGCTTTTTGGCTGGTTTCAAGCGGTGTTCTTTGACAGAGAGGTAAGAAAATTGGAAATAATTGTAAAATTTTGGTTTTAGGAAATATTCAGGAAATATTACTGGGGAACGGAAAGGGATACTAATTTTTAGTGTTCGTTTCTGTTTCCCAGTAGGCTACTACCCGCAATGGTGCGGGCATGTAGTTGAGTAAGTTTCTGCCCTTGAGTGGGCGCTACCAAGGAGGTAGTGATGGTGCGATACTTTGCAGGGCTGGTGCTGGCCCTGGGGGTGCTTTTGGCCCCGAAAACGGCACTCGCCAATTCCGGAGGCGAAGGTCCGGATGAAGTGAGCATGGTCCTCGGGCTCATGTTGGTTTTGGGGGCGTGCACCCTCATGACCAAGGTCATGGACCTGCTCAAGATGCCGGCGATTTTGGGGCAGATCCTCGCCGGGATCTTCGTGTCAAATCTCCCTATCCCGGGGATGACCCATCTCCTCCAGAGCGAGTTTTTGGCGCTCTTCGGAGGGTTTGGTGTCATCGGCCTGATGTTTAAGTCAGGGCTCGAAGCTGAGCCTGACAGTATCAAGGCCAACCTCGTCAAGGCTTCGGTCGTGGCGGGGCTCGGGGTGCTCGTGGTCGGCATCGTGGGCGCGGGGGTGGCGTACGCGATGTACCCCCAGGCGCACTGGCTGACCTGGGTATACATAGGTGCAGCGCTCACCCCGACGTCAGCTGGCATCGGCGCCAGCTTGTTCCAGGCGAAGGGGCAGTTGAAAAGCCCTGCCGGCACGACCACGGTGGTCGCGGCCGTCCTGGACGACGTGGGCGGTTTGGTCGTGATGGCCGCCCTCGGAGCCTTGGCCGGCTCTGTGGCGAAGGGCGGATCCATCGATTGGGCTCACATCGGATGGGAAGCCACGAAGGGCGTCGGCTTCGTCGGTGTGGCGTTCTTCCTCGGGGTTTGGATCTTCCCGAGGTTTGAAAAAAAGCCGATCAAGATCCACAACCCGCAGCTTATCCTGGGGGCGGCGATGTCGCTGTGCCTCCTCTTCGCTTTCTTGGGCGCGAAGTTTGCGGGTCTCGCGCCCCTCATCGGCGGTTATGCGGCTGGCTTGTTGTTCCAGCAGCTGCGTTACCGAGAGGAAGGGCATAACCACGAGTTGGAGCACGCGGTGGATCCGGTCGTCTCGGTGACCGCCCCTGTGTTCTTCTTCCTCGTCGGGACGAAGGTGCCGGCCAGCGCCTTCCTCCAGCCCAAGGTCCTCCTCCTCGCCATCCTGCTCACGATGGCGACGGTGATCGGCAAGATCGTGAGCTGCGTGGTGGTGAAAAAAGAAGATGGTCGGATGGCCGTCATCGCGGGCATGATGCCGCGTGGCGAAGTGGCCTCGATCATGGTGAAGGGCGGCGCTGCGATCACGCTCAGCGGCACCGCTTTGATCTCGACCGACGTCTTCACGGCGTTCGTGCTCATGATCACCTTCACCACCTTGTTGAGCATCTTCGGGCTCAACAAGTTCCTCCCCAACGCGGCCGAAGCGGAGGTCTCGCCCCCCTCCGAATCGTCGGACGCGTCGCCGGCGTCCCACAACCCCTCCTCCGTCACTCGCCAAGACTGAGGAGACCCCGCATTGAGACTTGAGCGGGTTACCAACAGTCTCGAAACCGGGAAGGGGGTGGTGAGCACGGAATGCACGCCCGACTCACCCCCTCCAACCCACCGATTCTTACCTCTCTGACTTTCCCTTTTTTTGGTGTGCTGATTTTTCGATGGGTTTTGTACGCGGGGAGGATTTTTTGCTTTGTGTTTAGTGAAAAGTCTCAGGCTGAGTTTATTTCAAAAGAGTTCATAACGTACAACGCTCGGTTTTGTTCTTGGTTGTTCGGCTGCATCCCTAAAAATTGTAGGAGTTTTTTAGAAATATTTTTAGGTTGAGGTTGTAGGTTTGGGGTAGTTTTATTTCTTCCACTTAAGAAACTGCACCCTCTCGTCTGAATCTGCAACGCACCGGAGCCGGTCCGGTGGAGTGTCTCAAAGACGAGAGGGTAAGGAAGTGGTTTGGGGGCCTGGCCTTCACCAATACTGCTGGTGTGACAAGCCCCACGGTTAAGGAAGCGGATTCCCGGGTATTTTTAGTACCCGGACGGGTCGATTTGAAAGTGGGGGTTTACCTTCTTGTACTCATACTCTGCATGCCAATGAAGGCCGAGCGTAATCATACAGATGATCAAGAGGACCAAAACTTTCATGCCCTCGTAATCGTTATTGGTCAGCCAGCTCTCACTGGCTGCACGCCCAACTGCAATCGACCCGTTTTTCTTTTCCATGGTACCCGAGGCTTCCACGAACTTTTTGCCCACGCTTTCTTGGCTTGCGCCTTGAGAGTGGGGTAGCAGGGTGTCGGATATCGGGCGGGTAGCCCTAAGAGCTTTTCAGTTCTATTCACCCCGAGTGGTTGTGAGCCGTTGGGCCCAACAGAAAGAATCATTCCTTCTGCTGTTCACAAACACACCTGCGTCCGGTATGGGTGGCCAATCCCAATTCAGCCTTCCTTTCTTGTGTGGTGGCCTGGACATGATTGTCCACGGCGAAAGTACACTTGTTCTGTTTGAAAGAAAAGATCTTATTTTTCAAATTTTTTTTATCATTTACTCCATTTCTGAATTTTCTTTTTGAGTTCTTCTAATCCCTGATTGTTGATGGTGGAGATGAAGGTGGGGTCAAATTCCTTGAACTGTTCTTTGAGATCACGTTTTTTCTCCTTGAGCGGGACTGGTGTTTTGAGGGCCTGGTCGAGTTTGTTAAAAACGTAGAGGGTTGGTTTGTGAAGGGCGTTGATCTTGGCGAGCACTACGTTTACGGTCTTGATTTTGCTCATCATTTTTGGGTCACTCAGGTCGATGACATGGAGCAGGAGATCGGCTTCGATGGTTTCTTCCAAGGTGGATTGAAAGGATTTGATAAGGGTGGTGGGGAGATCCTGAATGAATCCAATGGTGTCGGAGATGAGGATTTCCTGGCCGTGAGAGTGGATGGTGGTTTGGTCTGTGTTGTTTTGGGAAGGGAAGTAAAGTTTTCCAACTCTTGTATCTAAGGTGGCAAAGAGTTTATCCGCGGCGTAGGCACCTTTGTTGGTCAGGGCATTTAAGAGGCTGGTTTTGCCGGCGTTGGTGTAGCCAATGATCCCCACGGTTTTGAGCTTACGGCGAGTTCGATTGTCACGGTGAAGTTTGCGGACTTTTTTACACGCTTCAATCTCTTCGAGAATGCGGTGTTCCGCTTTATCAAGGTGACGGCGCATAAACTCGAGGTTGGTTTCACCTACTCCTTTGGTTCCGATTCCACCTCCTTGGCGGGTGAGTTGCATGCCCATACCGTAAATTCTTGGGCCCATGTGCCGAAGGCTGGCGAGTTCGATTTCGAGTTTGGCTTCACGGGTGGAGGCGTGTTTTTGGAAGATTTTGAGAATGAGATCGATGCGATCCCAGACTTGGATTTTGAGGGGACGGAATTTTTCTGAGAGGTTGTAGGTTTGTTGTGGTTTGAGTTCGTTGTTGATGATAATGATGTTCGCTTTAAGTTCTTTGGCTTCTTCTAAAAGTTCTTCTACTTTGCCGGAACCGATGTAGGTTTGGTAAGAGGGGATGAGTTTTTTTTGTGTTTTTTTGATGAGGACAATTCCGCCGTAGGTTTTCACGAGGCTTTCGGCTTCCGAGAAACGGTAGTCGGCTTCTTCTTTGTTGATGGATGGGGGAATACAGTCGATGAGGATGGCTTTGAGCATGGATAGGTTTTTGAATCAGCTTTTGTACGATAGCAATTCTCTAAGGTTCTTGGAAGGTTCAAAAAAAGAGCGTTGGGGTCACCAACGCTCTTTTTTACTTCGGTGGTTTGATTAATTTTTTAATTCTTTCTTTTCTTTTCCTTTTGCTTCTGCTTTTTTCATCTCAGCTTCCGATTCGGCGATTGGTTTGTAATCGGCAGGGAGTTTTCCAGCGGCACGAAGTTCAGCTTCTTTCTTTTGAATCTCTTTGATTCTTTCTTGATGTTCGTACTCTTTTTGTGCCATACGTTGTTCGAAGATACGAGTGTTGGCTTCATAAGCGCCTTTCCAGTCTCCTTTGAAAACGGTGTTGGAAATATCATTTCCGAAACGCATCATTTCAAGACTATGCTTATATTGAGCTCTGGCTTCTTCAACGGTTTTGGTCTCTTTAATATTGCCTTCTTGATTTGCAAAAGTACTGAGGTCGAGCGGGCGGGTGCGGCGAGTAACAACTTCGCCGTCTGGTTTTTCGACTCGGCGTTTTACTTCTACTGGGTCACTGGTTTTTTCTTGAGCAGCTTTGATAGCACTTTCAGTGAAAACGTAATTTACCATTGCGGCCTGTTCAAAATGAATTTTGAGGAAGTTATTGCGCATGGTGAGAGCATTTTCTCTTTTTTGGTTTACATCACGAATTTTTGCTACGGCAGTTTTTGCTTGTTCGAAGGTCTGGATTATATGAATGAAATCATTGGCATCTTTATATGCCACTTGGAAAGCAGTGATTGCTTTTCCTAATTGGGTGTTTTGTTCACCAGGATCTTTTGGATTGAAACTGTAGCGATTTCTGTAGTACGGAAGGGTGTTTCCCATTTCAACCGTTGGGAATGGAGTGAGAAGTTTTGCGTTTGTTTCTTCAAGGTTGAGTTCACGAAGTGAGTTTACAAGACTGACAATTGTTTTTTCTTTGTCTTCTTTGCTCATTTCCATATCTTTTGGTTTCTCGTCAGGTTTATCAGTTTTTTTAGGTGGTGTGGTTTGCGCTGTTTTTGCAGGTGCTGGTTGGTCAACTTTTGGTTGTTTTATCACAACCGGTGGTTGCTCTGTCTTGACGACAGGAGGTGTTTGAGTTCCTTTGTCTACCGTGGCTGTTTTTGCTTTCGATGATCCTGGTTTTTCGTCACCGGTTTTTTCAGCAGGGGTTCCTTTTCCTTTCGCAACTGCTGCGTCAATAAGCGGTTGGCAGAGTGCTTCCAATTCTTTGCCGGTTGGAGCAACGCATTGATTTGGGCCTTGTTGGCTACCTGATGCACTTGATGAGCCAGCAGGTGTGGCTGATGCTGAACCTGAAGCAGATGCACTTACTGCTGCTGAAGCAGAGGCTGAAGCGCTTGCAGATGCTGCTGGAGTTGTGTTTGAAGTTGGGGCTTTTTTACCACAGCCTGGAATGAGTCCGGCACCAATGATACCAATAAGGAGGACACTGATAGCTGGAGCAAGACGTTGTGAAAGTTTTTGGAAGTCGATGTCACTCAGGTTTGGTAATTTTGCTCGGAGATTGTCAAAGAATGAAGTGAGGCTTGCAGCAAGAGCAGCATAGCTTTTATCGACTGTAGGTTCTGTTGGACCGTTGTTTTGAGCTACCCATTGATTATATCCATGGTTGGCTTGTGAACCCATTTGGTTCCAAGCAGCCATCATGGTGTCGAGATCACCATCAGTGTCGAGGGCGTTTCCGTTGGTATAGACCAGTTGAGTTTGAGTACTTGTATCTTGCATTACACTTCCTACGGCAGGAGCTGCATTTGAAGTGGTTAAATTTGCTCTATTTGCAGATGTTGCCATACCTTCTACAGTTCGGAAGACATCATCAGCGGTTGTGATTTTGTTGAAAAGTGGCCTGGTGTTTGTTGGGAGTGTTTTGGTTGTGCTATTGGCAATGCGGCCGGTTGGCTCAGATTCTGGAAGGGTTGTTCCCAGTTGATCAAGATATTTCATATGATAACTATTTAGTAATTGATATATGGTTTTAAGAGCGCGGTGAAATTACATATCTTTTTTAAATGTGTCAAGAGTCGATTCTCTTTCGATTCCTCCACCATAGATATATAACCTTGAGAGTTATGAAATATTACAAAAAAACAGACCTTTTGGTTGAAAAGGTCTGTTGAGATGTGGTACAACTAATCTTTTAGTATTTCGCGAAGTGTGCAAAAGCTTTGTTAGCTTGTGCCATTTTAATAGTATCTTCACGTTTTTTGATGGCGCCACCTTCATTATTTGCTGCAAGGAGGAGTTCATCGGCAAGTTTTTTGGCAATTGGTTGGCCTTTTTTGGCACGGCTTGCGCCGAGTAACCAACGGAAAGCAAGAGCGAGTTGACGATGAGATTTTACTTCAACTGGGATCTGATAAACGGCACCACCAATACGTTTTGCTCGAACTTCAAGATTTGGTTTGATGTTCTCGATTGCT
Organism: uncultured Candidatus Peribacteria bacterium; assembly: GCA_964624115.1. Classification (GTDB taxonomy): domain Bacteria; phylum Patescibacteriota; class Gracilibacteria; order UBA1369; family UBA1369; genus CAZUXI01. The sequence goes on along the minus strand of CAZUXI010000002.1, from coordinate 312,509 downwards.
TTTTCAAAAACCTTTTCAGGTTGTTTTTCTTTTTCACTCATAATGACGAGTGCTTCACGAAAAATTTTACGAGCAAGGTTTTTCTTTCCATCCTTCATGATGTAATTGATGAATTTTTCCTGAAGGGGATTAGAGTTTTCGGGAATGTATTGGCATCGTTTCTGTCCCATATGAATGTTGTGTGATGATAATTAAGTGAAAATTGTTTGTTGATATCGCTTCGCGATTTTTATGATTCTACACTGTGGAGGGCAAAAGGCCCGTCCTCCTGTCTGTTAAGCTTTTGGACGTTTTGCTCCGTAAAGTGAACGGCCTTGTTTGCGGTTTTGTACTCCTTGAGTATCAAGTTTTCCACGAACAATGTGATAACGTACACCCGGAAGATCTTTTACACGACCGCCACGGATAAGGACCACGGAGTGTTCTTGGAGATTGTGGCCTTCGCCAGGGATATAGGCATTTACTTCAACTCCATTAGTTAAACGAACTTTAGCAATTTTACGAAGAGCTGAGTTCGGTTTTTTTGGAGTCATGGTGGTTACTTTCAGACAAACGCCACGTTTTTGAGGTCCTGACAGTTCAAGAGAACGGTTTTTCAGGGTGTTCATGATTGATTGTAAAGCAGGTGCTTTACTCTTTCGTGACTTGTTTTTTCGTGGTTTTCTTACGAGTTGATTAATTGTTGGCATTGAATATTTTCTGAAGAATGCTTGGTAAATGTATAGAGTTTTTTTTATTCGTGCAAGGGAATTTCACGAGGCTTTAGATGATGGCGTAGGTTTTTGGGGTTTGGATGGTTCGTTCATCAATGCGACCATCTGGGCTGATGTAGTCAGGATGGAGTTCGGCGTGGCGTTTTCGATAGGTTTCACCTGCTGGAATCAGTTTACCGATAATTACGTTTTCTTTGAGTCCTTCAAGGTTATCGAGTTTGTTGGTGGTTGACGCTTCAACGAGAACACGGATGGTTTCTTGGAAGGAAGCTGCTGATAACCAACTGTCGGTACAGAGGGAAACTCGGGTAAGTCCCAAGAGGAGACGGTCACCTTTTGACGGTTTGAGGCCTTTTTCACGAAGCGCATTATTGGTTTCGTCAAAGGTCATGAACTCTGCAAGTTCACCTGGGAGGAATTCAGAATCACCAGCATCAATGATGCGGATTTTTGAAAGCATCTGACGTGCGATGATTTCGATATGTTTGTCGTTAATGGTCTGACCTTGTGAAGCGTAAATACTTTGTACTTCGGTCATGATGTATTTCTGTACCGTGTACAGGTCGGTGAGTTTCATGAGTTCACGAAGGTTCAAGTGCCCGCTGGTAAGTGGTGAACCCTTTTTGACCTTTTCGTTCTCTTTTACTTTGAGTGTTCGACCAAAAGGAATCTTATATGTTTTGACAATATTTTCCGTTGAGACGGCGATAACTTCGTCGGCAGTTACGGACTTAATAGTACAGGTTTCGCTTACGCGAATGACCGCTTTGTTATTTTCGTTGCGGGCGATGACATCTTTTTCACGAAGTTTATCACCTTTTTTAACGTTGATAGTGTAGTCGGCAGGGATGTCATACACCTCTTCTTGCGGATCTTCTGAAGTAAGAGAAATTTCGACCACGTTTCCTTTCCGGCTGATTTTGATGACACCGTCGATTTCTGCAAGGATGGCAGGGTTTTTTGGGGTACGGGCTTCAAAGAGCTCTTCAACACGGGTAAGACCTTGAGTAATGTCGCCTTCACCCGCCACACCTCCCATGTGGAAGGTACGCATGGTGAGCTGGGTACCTGGTTCACCGATACTCTGGGCAGCAATAATTCCGACTGCTGTTCCAATTTCTACCGTGTGATTGGTTCCGAGATCTTTTCCATAACATTTGACGCAAATACCACCTTGGGTTTGGCAGGTCATTACTGAGCGGACGCTCACCCCTTTGATGTTATTTTTTTGAATGATATCGATGATGCTCTTATCGATTTCTGTGTCTTTTTCTATGAGGACTTCACCGGTTTTTTTATCAACGACGGCTTCTGCAACCACACGTCCGTAAATACGGTTTTCAAAATGTTCACCGATTTGTTTACTTTCTTCGTCGGTAACAAAGTGTGAGCTTTTTGAGCCACAATCGGTTTCGCGAATAACAACATCCTGTACCGCATCAACGAGACGACGGGTGAGGTAACCCGCTTCAGCAGTTTTAAGCGCAGTATCAGATTTACCTTTACGTCCTCCGTGAGTCGCAATGAAGTACTCCAAGATGGTAAAGCCTTCTTTGAGGTTTGATTTAATTGGAAGCTCAATCGTTCGACCGGCCGGATTGGCAACGAGACCTTTGATTCCACAAAGCTGAGTGATCTGTCCCCAGTTACCACGAGCACCAGAGTTGATCATGTAGTGAAGATCGTTTTCTTCGTGAATGCCTTTAATCATTTCAGCGGTAATCACGGTTTTTGCTCGTGACCATACTTTGATGGTATGGACGTAACGTTCGTCATCGGTCATGAGACCTTTGTTGAAGAAGTCGTTGATAGTGAGTACCTCTTTTGATGCATCATCAATCATTTTTCCTTTTTCGGTTGGTACAATCATGTCTGATGCTGCAATTGAAAGACCTGATCTGGTTGCAAAGAGGAATCCAATACGTTTGAGATCGTCAGCAAGATGAGAAGTTTTTTCTTCACCACATTTGGTAAAACATTCAGCAATGAGATCGGTGAGTTGTTTTTTTCCAATGGTGTCGTTAATGAAACCAAGTTCATCAGGGACAAAGCTGTTGAAGATGAGGCGACCAAGAGTTGTTTCTCGAAGTTCCTCTTCGTAACGAGCGATGATAGGTGATTGGAGATCAAGATGTCCTAAACGATACGCGAGCATGGCTTCGTTGATGTCTGAAAATTTCATACCTTCACCTTTTTTCTCATGGGTGAGTTTGGTGAGGTAATAACAGCCAAGAACCATATCCTGGGTTGGTGAGATAATTGGTTCTCCAGCTGAAGGTTTGAGGAGGTTACGGCTTGAAACCATGAGTTCATGAGCTTCTTTCTGGGCAGGTTGAGAGAGTGGTACGTGCACAGCCATTTGATCACCATCGAAATCCGCGTTGAAGGCGGCACAAACGAGTGGGTGGATTTGGATGGCTTTTCCTTCGACGAGTACCGGTTGGAATGCCTGGATACCAAGACGGTGAAGGGTTGGAGCACGGTTGAGAAGTACGTAACGATCACGGGTTACTTCTTCAAGAATATCCCAAACCTCTTTTTTCCCTGCTTGAATAAGTTTTTCAGCGTTTTTAATGTTATGGGCGTAACCATCACGGATGAGTTTTCCAATAACGAATGGTTTGAAGAGTTCAAGTGCCATACTTTTTGGTAAGCCACATTGGTGGAGGCGAAGTTTTGGACCAACAACGATAACCGAACGACCAGAGTAATCCACACGTTTTCCTAAGAGGTTTTGACGGAAACGACCTTGTTTTCCTTTCAACATGTCGGAAAGTGAACGGAGTTTTCGTTTGTCTCCGGAATTGAAGACGGTTTTTCCTTGACGTGCACTGTTGTTGAGCAGGGTATCCACAGCTTCTTGAAGCATACGTTTTTCGTTTCGGCAGATAACTTCAGGTGCACCGATGGTCATGAGACGGCGGAGACGGTTGTTACGGTTGATGACTCGACGATAGAGATCGTTTAAATCAGAAGCGGCAAAACGTCCTCCATCGAGTTGAACCATTGGTCGGAGATCGGGTGGAATAACCGGAAGGACGGTCATGATCATCCATTCGGCTTTGATGTCAGCTTTTTTCAAACTTCCAGCGAGTTTGATGCGTTTAATGAGTTTCTTCTGTTTTTGACCGGAAGCCTTTTTGAGATCTTTTTGGAGATCTTCAACAAGTTTATCGAGATTGAGGTTTTGAATGATGTTACGGATGGCTTCAGCACCAATTCCTGCTTTGAAAATATGACCGAATTTGGTCGACATTTCACGATATTCAAGTTCAGAGAAGATTTTTCCGATTTTAATATTTTCGATTTCGCTCTTGGCTTGTCGATGTTGTTCGTCGAGATCTTCAATTTTTTGAGCGTACTCTTTATCAATGTTTTCGGTCCCAAGACTTTTTTCTCCGGCTTCGTTTTTGCTTGGACTTTCTTCATCGGTTTCCGGACGTTGTTTTTTGTGGTCACTCAACTTTTTGCCATGATCATCCTGAAGTTTTTTGCGGAGGACTTTGTACTCGTTGGTGAGTTGTTCACGGGCTTGAGTTTTTCCTTCATCGTCAACTTCGGTCACGATGTAGGCAGCGAAATAGATCACCTGTTCAATCGCTTTAATGGGAAGATCGAGGAGTAAACCGATACGGCTTGGAGTAGAACGAAGGAACCAGATGTGACTTACTGGTACGGCAAGTTTGATGTGTGCCATGCGGTCACGACGTACGCTTGAGCGGGTAACTTCGACGCCACATTTTTCACAAATAACTCCTTTGTAACGAATGCGTTTGTATTTTCCACAGTAACATTCCCAGTTTTTGGTAGGTCCAAAAATTCTTTCACAGAAGAGACCATCACGTTCAGGTTTTTGGGTTCGATAGTTGATGGTTTCTGGTTTTTTTACTTCACCATGAGACCAACCAAGGATTTCATCTGGGGAAGCAACAGAAAGTGAAATCGAATCGAAATAGTCGAGATTGGTTGATTGTTTATTTCCGTGGGCGTCTAACGTTTGGGTTGACATGACTTTGGAGAGTGATGAGTTAGATAAGGTATTGCTACGCGATCTTTATGATTTGATGGATTAGAGACCAAGGTCTTGGTCAATCCCTACTGCTCCTGGATTTTTGTGGTTATTGGAGTGTTGATGATTTTCTTCTTGATGTGAAGATTCACCAAGGGTTGGTGCTTCCATTTCTTCGTCGTGGAAGTCATTGGTGCCGCCGTTTTCTTGAGGGATATATTCTTCGTTACTCTCGTCATGTGGTCGACGGTCGAGCATGATCATATCTTGAACAACAATTTCGGTTTTAAACTTTTTGATACCTTCTGGTGTATCCCAACTGCGGGTTTTTAAGTACCCTTCAACGTAAATGAGTTTTCCTTTTTTGAGATAACGTTTGCAAATTTCCGCGAGATTGGCCCAGGCAACAAGATCATGATATTCAGCAAGGTTTTGTTTGCGGCCGTCGCGGGTGATCCATTCGCGATTTGTGGCGATGCCAAAGGTTACTACGTTTTGTCCGTTTGGAGTTTGTCGTAATTCTGGATCTCGAGTAAGGTTACCGATCAAAATGACTTTGTTGATGCTTCTCATAATAGGTGGATAGGATAAGGTTTAAGTAAAAAGTGTCAGATTTGGAAGGTCCAACGGTGGCTTTTTTCGCCACCGTTCGACTTTTGCCCAAAAACTATAAATCTTCTTCTCTGAGGCGTTCTTCTTCAAGACGGAGATCCTCTTCTGATGGTTCGTCTTCAAGCATTTCAACGGGAGTATCGTCGATTTCCAGGGCGAAATCTGCGTCCTCATCGTCTAAACCTTCATCGAGGGCATCCTCCATATTGGTATCGTCGTCGAGTGCGTGCATTCCCTCACCGATAGTGTCGGGAGCGACCTCTTCTGATTTTAACATTTTTTCAATCTCGGGATCGATTTCGGTTTGATCGTCAGGGAGTTCTTTGAGGGTCTCTTCTTCTTTAATGGTTTGTTCGAGCGTGTATTGGTCTTCGTCAGGGATAAAGGCTGATTCATCCGTTGCGAGGAGTTTTACGCTTAATCCTAAACTTTGGAGCTCTTTTACCAATACGTTGAATGATTCAGGTGTGCGAGGTTTCTTAATGGATTCACCTTTTACGATGGATTCATAAGCTTTGGCACGACCGTATACGTCATCTGATTTAATGGTGAGCATTTCCTGGAGGGTGTGCGCTGCGCCGTACGCTTCAAGCGCCCATACTTCCATTTCTCCGAAACGCTGACCTCCGTGTTGAGCTTTACCTCCGAGTGGTTGTTGAGTAACGAGGGAGTAAGGACCAACGCTGCGAGCATGGATTTTATCTTCAATTAAGTGACTGAGTTTCATCATGTAGATGATACCCACGGTTGATGGTCGGTCGAAAGCTTCACCGGAAAGACCATCAAAGAGTTGGATTTTCCCATCTTCTGGAAGATCCGCTTCTTTTAAGAGTTCGGTAATTTGGTTGGTGGTAATACCGTTCAAGGCAGGAGTTGCTACGGTGATACCCATTTTTTGTGCTGCCCATCCAGCGTGTGTTTCAAGAATCTGTCCGATGTTCATACGGCTGGATACACCGAGTGGGTTGAGAACGATGTCGACCGGTGTTCCGTCTGGGAGGAATGGCATGTCTTCACGTGGTACGATCACTGAGACCACACCCTTATTTCCGTGACGACCGGCAACTTTATCTCCGATTGAAATTTTTCTGGTTTGAGCAACGTTGACTTTAATTTGTTGGTTTACTCCGGTTGGAAGTTCATCACCATTTTTTCGAGAGAAAACTTGAACTCCCACTACTTTTCCACCTTCACCACCCGGGAGGCGAAGTGAGGTGTCTTTTACGTCACGAGCTTTGTCTCCGAAAATTGCGCGGAGGAGTCTTTCTTCAGCGGTAAGTTCGGTTTCACCTTTTGGGGTAATTTTTCCGACGAGGATGTCCCCTTCGTGAACGGTGGCACCAACACGAACGATACCGTTTTCATCAAGATCTTTTAGGCGTGCGTCACCAACATTTGGAATATCACGGGTAATAATTTCTGGACCGAGTTTGGTATCACGAACGTCAACAGTGAAAGCTTCAATATGGACGGAGTCGAAAAGACCGTCTTTTACGACACGGTCAGAGATAATTACCGCATCTTCAAAGTTGAAACCTTGCCAAGCCATGAAGGCAACGAGCAGGTTTTGACCGAGTGCAACTTCTCCGTTGTCGGTAGCGGCACCATCGGCAAGGACGTCACCACGTTTTACTTTTTGACCTTTGAGAACTTTAACGCGTTGATGCATACAGGTTCCCTGGTTACTTCGTTCGTAGTTGGAGAGACGGTAGGTGGCTTTCCGGCCGTTATCATAAATGGCGGTAATTTCTTCAGCATCAACATAGGAAATCGTTCCGTCATGTTCAGCGAGAATTACCTGACCTGAACTTTTTGCTACAATTTCTTCCATACCGGTTCCAACGACAGGCGCATGTGGAGAGACGAGTGATACTGCTTGACGTTGCATGTTGGAACCCATCGATGCACGAGTGTTATCGTCGTGTTCAAGGAAGGGAATAAGTGAGGTTGTTTCAGAAATAATCTGTTTTGGAGAGACGTCGATGTGGGTTACATCTTCGATATTTCCGGTATTTGGTTCGCCGTTGAAGCGAGCTGAAACTTGATCTTGGAGGATTTGGCGTTTTTCATCAAATTCAGTGTTGGCCTGAGCGATAACAAGATCTCGTTCTTCGTCTGCATCGTAGTAGCGGATGTTATCGGTGAGGTAGGGGCGGACTTGGATGTCTTCAAGTTTGAGACTTGCGATTTCTTTTGCGAGTTTTTCAGTAATTTCGGTACCTTTTTTGGCGACCAGTTTATGAGATTTAGGATCATAAAGATCTTCTCCAAGGTCACGACCGAGAAGTTCTTTGACGTTGTTTTTGCAGGTGTGAGCAACTTCGCGGAAAGGGGTTTCGATGAATCCGTATTTGTTGACACGGGCATAGGTTCCGAGGTGAACGACGAGACCAATGTTTGGACCTTCAGGAGTTGAGATCGGACAAATTCTTCCGTAGTGGGAAGGGTGTACGTCACGGACATCGAACGAAGCACGTTCACGTGAAAGACCACCGGGACCCATGGCTGAAAGGCGGCGTTTGTGGGCCAATTCAGCGAGTGGATTGGTTTGATCCATGAACTGCGAAAGTTGTGAACTTGCAAAAAATTCACGAAGTGCCGCAGTGATTGGACGAGAGTTGATAAGTTGAGTTGGTGTTACGGTTTCGAGATCCATAACGGTCATACGATCTTTGGCAATACGATCAGTTCGGAGGAGACCTACGCGGAATTTATTTTGAACCAGTTCTCCTACCGCACGCACACGACGATTGGAAAGATGGTCGATATCGTCTGGTTGAACATCACCATTGTTGAGTTTAATCAGATGTTTGAGAATCTGGATGAGATCATCAACCTGAAAGGTGTGATAATTTTTGTTGTTTGGAATGTCGATGCGGAAGCGCTTGTTGAGTTTGTAACGTGCTACCGGACCCATGTCGTATTTTCGATAGTCGAAGAACATGGATTGGATAAGCGCTTTGGCGTTTTCAGAAGTTGCAAGATCGCCAGGACGAATTTTTTTGTAGATGTTTTGGTACGCTTCATCTTCAGTCTTGGCGCTGTCTTTATCGAGGGTGATTTTAATGTAGTCGTGAATTGGGTCTTTGACGACATCTTTGAAAATGTCGAGAATGTCTTTATCCGTTGGATAACCAAAAACTCGGAGGAGGGAAGTGATGGGGATTTTTCTTTTTCGATCAATTTTTACCGTCACAATTCCTTTTTTGTCGGTTTCGATTTCGAGCCAAGCTCCCCGTTTTGGAATAATTTTTGCGTTACAGAAGTTTTGCGCCATTGGGTTTCTTGAGAAGAAGACGCCAGGTGAACGCACGATTTGGCTCACAACAACTCTTTCAATACCGTTAATGATGAAGGTTCCTTTATTGGTCATAAGTGGAACTCCACCAAGGAACACGTCCTGCTCTTTAATTTCACCTGACTCTTTATTGACAAGTTGTACGTGAACTTTGAGTGGTGCTTCGTAACTGAGGTTTTTAAATTTACAGGTTTCAGAGTCGTACTTTGGTTCACCAATGGAGTGGTCGAGGAATTGGAGTTCAAGTTTTTTCCCAGAAAAGTCTGAGATTGGATTAATTTCGTCGAGGAGTTCACGGATACCTTCGTCAAGGAACCAACGGTATGAATCGATTTGAACTTCAATAAGGTTTGGAAGTACCACCTCTTGATCAATACGGTCAGAGAAGTAACGACGGTGTGAGGTTTCTTTCATGATGATATTCTCTTTTGGCAAAAGCTTCGAGATTTCATCGGTAATATTTGAAGTGGGAACATATTTCGTTTCTTTCTTTACCGGAGTGGGAGTTTTTTCAGGTTTAGGGGCAGTTTTTACGACGGTTTTTACCTCTTTTTTAACTTCAGCTTTTTTTGGAGCTGCTTGAGGTACTGATTTCTTTTGTGCAGGAGCAGTTTTTTTCGGTGCAGCTGGTTTGCTCACAACTTTTTTGGCTACCGGCTTGATGTTACTTTTCTTTTCTACTTTTTTTGCTGGTTTTGTAGCAACTTTTTGCGGTTTCTTTGAAGAAGCCGGCTTGGTTTGTTTCTTCTGGTCTTTCTTTTGAGCGGCTTTCGGTGGAGTTTTCTTTGCCATAATGAAAAAACTGGTGAAAAATTAGCTATTGGGTTGAAGTTTTTAGCTTCTGGCCACGCTATCTTCCCATCACACAATCATTTGCACACACAAAGTGGGCACCTGGGATAGCAGGTTTATTCTAGAGATTATTTGACACAAGTCAAATGATTTTTAGCTATTGGTAAGGCTTTTGAGAGGCACTTGGCGTGAAGCTTTATAGGAAGGGAGTAACGCGGCGCTGCTGGAGACTACGATTGAAAGACCGAGGCAGAGGAGGAACATGAGTGGCGTGTTGAGAAAGACTGTTTCAGGTTTAGTGGAAATGGTTGGAAGGCTGTTGAGGATGATGCGGTCGAGTGGGAGTTGTAAGAGGAAAGTAATGATGAGCCCGATACCACCACCCGTAAAGCCGAGCAAGACGGCTTCGAGAAGAAAGAGTTTGAGAATCTGATTCTGTTTTGCTCCGACGGCTCGGAAAATTCCAATTTCAGTTTTTCGTTCCGCACTGGCAGCAAAAAAGCTGTTGGCAATGTTGAGTGCGGATACCAGGATAATGATGAGACTAATGAGACTTAGTCCTTGGGTGACAATACGAAAATTGGTTTCAATATTTTTGAGAAACTCTTCCGATGTGGTGGTTTTGAGTCCCAGTTTTTCAAGCTCTTTGGTGACTTGAGGTATATGTTCAGGAGAGTCGATGAGAAGATAGACGTGAAAGTAACTGTTTTGGTATTGGTCGTTATGATTTTTATTGAGGTGCTGAACGGCGCTGAGTGGAAGGGTTACTCCGGTGAGATTTACTTTATCGCTGAGGGCGACAATTTTGCCTTGAATGGTGGTTTTAATTTCTGCATTTCCTCCAAAAAAGGTTGAACTGTCAGGGAGGATGGTGATTTCTCTCCCGATGATATTGTTTTCACTGAAGGTTGGGAGATTATTGGTGGTGGCGACGGTGAAGTTGTAAAGGTCGAGGATTCGTTTTGAGATAACCACAGGATATGGTCCGCCTTTTGCATTATCCCAATCTTCTTTGCTGATTTTATTTTCTAAATCTTTTTGAAGGAAGTCGTAGCTGAGTCCAAAAATCAGGGAATCGGTTTGGAAGGTTTGTCCGAGGATGTTGATTTGAAGCGAGGAAAAATTGTTGTAGCTGATTTCGGGATGAATCTCAGTAACGTGAGGGATTTTTTTTATCTCTTCAAGGGTTGTTTCTTTGATGCTGTTTTGTTCGCGATCAAGTAGTTTTAAGAACCCTGATTGTTTTGAGTCAGTTTGAACCATGATCTGGTTCAGAGGACTGCGTTCAGTGACGTTTGAATAGATGGCACTTTTGAGACCATCGCTCAGGCTGAGGATGAGTGCGAGGGAACAAATGCCAATTGCCAGGCTTATACTGGTGAGTAATGTTCTCGTTTTGTGGGTAAGGAGGTTTTTTACCGCAAGTTTCAAATACATTGATTTTATGCTAAAATGTTAGGATATTATTTATTTTTATGGCAGGAGATAAAGCACAAACTGAGGAACCAGATGGTCAGAAGGGTGAGGTACTGAATCCAAGTGTAACAATTCCCTTAGAATCCGGCAATAAAGCTGAGCGTGTTCACGAAAATGATGATCAGGTCAGGTTGGATTTGCAGGATTTTCACTCCAAACGGGAAAAGATGACTCAACAGCAAAAAGCTGAATTTTTGGCTAAAGTTGATGATGTTACCAAAGGTCTTCGCCCAGGCTCAATGGAGTATATGAATGCTATTCATGAATTGAGAAAAGCTTTTGTTGATCAAAAAGTGACGGAGAAGGATGGAATGAAGCGGTTTGCAACTCTGGGAGGGGTATTTTTAGATGAACAACCTTCGGCTCAAAAAAATGTTTATTCGGTTAATTTTCATGAGAAGACATTTGCTGATAAGCATATTGGTCTTGGGGATATGTTTCCACCAGAAGTTGAAGAGGTGAGCGTAGTGAATTCGGAGGGTGAAATTATCTCTTCGCGCGCGATTCGGGCGATAAATTCTGCAAAACGTATTGGGTATTTTGATAAAAAAACTGGTTTGTATGTACCGGTTCATGCGGGAGATCGAGTGGTAATATTGAAAACACGAACTCCGGGTGCGGATCAGAAAGATCCGGTACTTTTACGTCGTAAATTTATGGAGAGCACCATTGTGAATCAAACTCCAAAAGTTTTAGGTGATCACCATTATGATGATGAAGATAAGCAGGATGGTTTGGGTGAAGCGGCGGGGAAAAAACGCCTTGATCATCATGGTAATGATGAAGGAAATCGTGATGCTCTTACGCGAAGTGGTCATTTTAAAGCGATCCGTGGAAGAGTTCCGGTGAAGGTCCGAGAGATGGCTGATTTCCATTTAAAACAGGCAAGGAAGCTTGGTGATTCTTGGGTTGAGGAGATTGAGGGAAAGCGATATTCGTTTACTGCGGAGACTCACTACCATCCCAATGGATATATGGGGAAAAATTGGGGTGTGAATGGGTGGCATATGGGGATAACTGCGCGCGTTGAAGTTTAAATTTTTTTCATTCGGCCATCGTGGATTTCGATGATGGTGTTGGCACGTTTGGCGATGTCAGGGTCATGAGTGACAATGATGAGGGTGGTTTGATGTTTTTTGTGAAGGTTTTCCAGAAGTTCAATGATCTGTTTTCCGGTTTTGCTGTCCAGGTTTCCGGTGGGTTCGTCGCCGAGAACGATGCTGGGTGAGTTCATGAGGGCGCGAGCAATCGCGACGCGTTGTTTTTGGCCTCCTGAGAGTTGGTGAGGGTAACGATTATCTTTTCCTTCGAGTCCGACTTCGTTGAGGAGATCTTTGGCATGGGAACGGGTAGATTCGTGGTGAAAATGGGTTTTTTTGTGGAAAATAGCTGGAATCATCACGTTTTCCAGGGTGGTAAGATGGGGTTGAAGGTAGAAATCTTGAAAGACTAAACCGATCTCTTTGCCGCGGTAATGGGAGAGTTCTTCGTCGTTGAGGGTCAGAATGTTGTCGTTATTGACCGTGATGGTGCCACTTGATGGTTTGTCGAGCCCGCAAATGAGGTGGAGGAGTGTGGATTTCCCAGAGCCAGATTGTCCCATAATTGCAACAAAATCACCCGACGGGATGGTGAGGTTGATTTCTTTTAAGGCTTGAACTTCTTCGCTGGTGTTTTTGAAGGTTTTGGTGATGTTTTTGAGCTCAATCAAAGGAGATGGCGTTTATTCATTTTCCATTTCCGGTTCGGAACTGGTTGCCATTACTTTAACATTGGTGAAGTAAGTATCAAAGAAAAGTTTTTCTGCTGCAAGCGATTTCATGAGTTGTTCGTCATCACCAACGTTGAGGAATTTTCCGTTAATTTTAAGTGAAATGGTTCCTGGGAAGCCATCCTGTTTGAGTTTGGTGAGGAAACTTTCGATAGGAAGGATACCTTTTTCGAGTGGTGAATACATTCGTCCAGAGCGAACATTTGAAATATGAACGTGGACAAGGAATTTTTTGAGGGCTTTGTAGATACGAATTAGGTCCTCTTTGCGTTGAGCTAAACGTGTAGTATCAAGGCAGGCGTGTTTGAATTTTTTGAGGTCAAGAATGTTCCCCATCGCGTGTTCGGGAATAATGCCGAGGAAACTTTGAGAAGGGGCATTTTCAAGAGCAATGGAGATGTTTTCTTTTTGACGAATTTTGGGGATTTCGTTTTTTAACCATTGAATGTATTTAAAATCGAAGATTTTTGGTGGTTGGATGACCACGACGCGGCAACCGAGGGTTTTTGCCATATTTACTGCTTCTTGGATTTTTTTTGGGTTTCCGGTTGGTGGTGTTTGGATACCAAGAACTGGCACTCCCGTTTGGTCAATGAGTGATTTGATATATTGAGCGTTTTGGGTGTCGTAGTTTTTCGGGTCGATTGCGAGATCTACACCATCAAAGCCGGCGTTTTTGACGATTTGAAATATCCGGTTGAGACCGTATCCTTTCAATGTGTCGGTAGAGATTGCGAGCATTTTTTGGGTTTTTGTTTGATATATCTTTGTATTATAGGGGATTTTTGCGAAAAACTAAAGATATTTTATCATTTTTAGCGATAGGGGTTTGTTTTGAAGATTCGAAAATAGGTTCGTTTCATTCTGGTAAAGAGAATACGAGTGTTTGTATTTGCAAAAGCAAATCTGTCCGTATATGGAGAGAAGTTTTCAGGGAGGTCAACGTAGTGATATTCATAGGTTCCTGTGTCGGCAGGGGAGTTTGGATCAACAACTTCCCATTGGGCGTGCCGATAGTTCATTGGAGTTGCAAATTCGCTTACTGGTTTCGGGGGGCTTTGTTTCTCAAATTCTTGGATCATTCGGAGGACATCACCATTGGTAAGTGGTGGTTGAGGTTTTGGCGGTGCTTCGAGATCGGAAAGATCGACCTCGTATTCATTGTTTCCAAGATAGTTCATATTGATATTTAAAATCGTCCGCGCTAACTTAAACGGCAAATTTTATTTTCGTCAATTTTTTTTGATGTGGGTGGCATTTGCCATGAAGGGGCGGAGAACTTCTGGTATGCGAACGGATCCATCGGCTTCTTGATAGTTTTCAAGTATGGCAACGATCGCCCGACCGGTGGCAATGGCGGTTCCGTTTAAGGTGTGGATTGGGGTGGTTTTTCCGTCTTTTTTAGAACGTATGTTGGCTCGACGGGCTTGGAAATCGGTGCAGTTGGAACAGCTGGTGAGCTCACGGAATTTTTCTTGGGTGGGAATCCAGGCTTCGATGTCGTATTTTTTGGCAGCAGGAGCACCGAGATCACCTCCACAGATATTGAGGACTTGGTAATGGAAGCCGAGATCTTGCATGATTTCTTCTTCGATGGAGCGGATGAGTTCGTGTTCTTCTAAGGAGTTTTCTGGTGAACAAAAAGAGAACATCTCTACTTTATTAAACTGATGAACACGAAGAATACCTTGAGTGTCTTTTCCATAGGTTCCGGCTTCACGGCGAAAACACGGTGAGAATCCAACGTAGCGGAGTGGAAGTTTTTCGGTGTCAATAATTTGGTCAGCATGGAGCATGGCGAGTGGAACTTCAGAGGTTCCCACGAGGTAGAGATCATCTTCACCAGGGTTTACCGAGTAGATTTCGTTGCGGTCTGCAGGGAAAAATCCGGTGGCTTCCATGGCTTTTTCACGCACCAGAACCGGTGGGACGATGAATTTAAAGCCTTTGCTTACGACTTTTTGAACGACAAAGTTAATAATGGCAAGTTCAAGAAGTGCACCTTGCCCTTTGAGGTAGTAGAAGCGGCTGCCAGAAGCGTTGGCAGCTGCTTCTATATCAATGATGTCGAGCTCTTTGCCGAGAATAGCGTGATCCTTTGGTGTAAAAGTAAACGTTGGTTTTTCTCCATGCGTTTTGATGACCACGTTTTCGGTATCGTCTTTGCCTTCGGGGACCGATTCGTGCGGAGGATTCGGAATAGTGAGGAGTAGAGGCCGGAGTTCGGTCTCGGCTTGTTCAAGTTTGGGTTCGAGTTCTTTGAGTTTTTCTTTGAGGTTTTTTGACTGTTCTAAGAGTGTTGGTCTTGTTTCAGGCGTGGCTGAAGCAATCTCTTTGCTCAGTTTATTTTGTTCTGCCTGAAGGTTTTCAAGTTCGTGGAGAATTGATCGACGGTTTTGGTCTTTTCGGAGGAGTTCATCAAGGTTGCCGGAGAAACGTTTTTTGGCGAGGGCTTGTTTGAAGAGGTCAGTATTTTGGGCAAGAAGTTGGAGGTCGATCATAGGATTGAGGGAGTGATAATAGAGTTAAATTATTCAATTTCGTAGGTCACAGAAACGTTAATTGCGAGTTCTTTGCTTCCTGGTTCAATGGTTGGTGCAGCAGAGATTGATTCACTTCGAGCCATATCCATGCTGTAGTTTGCGTAGGCAGGTGGATATGGGTTCATGTAGCCTTCTGAGAAGGTAACTACACGGCCCAGTTTTACCCCAGCAGCACTGGCCATTGCTTCAGCTTTTTCACGAGCAGCACTGAAGGCTTTTCCTCGAGCTTCATTTTTGATTTTGCTGGCGTCGTCGATGTCGAAGGTGAGTTGTCCAATTTGGTTGGCACCAGCAGTAGTTCCAGCATCAAGTACTTCGTCAACTTTGTTGAGGTCACGGACTTTGATTTGAATTTCCTGGGTGAGAGAGTACCCGGTGATTTGTGGTGATTTATTTTCAGGATAAACGTATTGAGGGTAGAGGTTGTATTGGGTCGAAGTGATATCCTTGCTTTCGATGCCAAGTTTTTTAATCGATTCAATAACAGAGTTCATTTTGGTATTTCCCTCTTTGGTTACATCCGGAACTTTGAATCCTTGATTAACAACCGAGAGTGAAACAAGTGCAATATCAGGTTTAGCGGTGATTTTTCCTTCACCGTCAACGGAGATGGTTCGGGCGTAAGGTTGGTTGGTTGCTTCAATTTTTAGGTTTTTGTACCAAGGGGTTTGGAACATATTGTAGGCAACAAACACGGAGCTACATATAAGGAAGATGGCGGCGGTTACGAGTAAGGCATTTTTAGCATTTTGATTTTCCATAATTTTTTTTTGTTAAAGTATTTCTGGGGTAAGTGTAGCATTCTTTTTAAAGGTTTGTCTCATTTTTTTTGCTGAAGTATTTGTAGATCTCCATAACTATGACGATGCTGATACTCATGAGGGTGAGGATACCCCAAATGTTCCAAGAGACCGGTGTCATACGAAGCAGGTCTTGGGTGAGTGGAATGAACATTGAAATGGTATGGAGAAATTGGGCAACTATAACGCTTCCCAGAAGATAGAAGTTCTTTTTGAGAGAAATTTTGAAGGTACTTTTGGTTTCAGATCGACAGTTGAGCACGTGAAAATTGAGGATGAGTACCATAAAAAGTAAAATGACATTTCGGCTTGAATTGAGATCCCAATTATTGGTCAGAAGCCAGTCCCACATAAAGAAGCTCAGGAGTGAAATAACCAGTCCTGAAATAACGGTTTGTTCGATCATTTTTCGGTTAATGATGTCTTCACTTGGATCACGTGGGGGACGGTTCATTGTGTTTTTTTCACCGCTCTCGAAGGCGAGACCAATATCTCGGATTCCATTGGTGACAAGATTGAGCCAGAGGAGTTGAATTGGGAGGAGTGGGAGTGGCAGTCCTTTAATGATGGCCAAAGTAAACAGGACAATTTCAGCGAAGCTGGTTGAAAGAACAAGATAAGTTACTTTGCGAATATTGTCGTATGCGTAGCGGCCTTCTTCAATACCCGCTTTGATGGATGTGAAATTATCGTCAGTTATCACGATGGAGGCTGCTTCTTTAGCGATATCTGTACCTGATCCCATGGCAATGCCTATATTGGCTTTTTTGAGTGCAGGTGCGTCGTTCACGCCATCCCCGGTTACTGCAATATAATGTCCGATTTTATTGAGTGTTTTGACGATCTGGAGTTTTTGAACTGGAGTTACTCGGGCAAAAATATGCGCTTTTTTTATGGTTTCGAGAAATTCAGGAATGTCAGACGAGCCGATTTTATCGAGTTTGTCACCGGTAATGATGTCTTGCGGACTATCGGCGAGGCCGAGTTCTTGTGCGATTGCAAGGGCGGTGGCGGGGTGATCACCGGTGACAATGATAACTTTGATTCCTGCTTGTTTACACTCTTCAATGGCCGCTTTGACTTCTTTTCGTAATGGATCGATTAAGCCGGTAAGACCTAAAAAGTTGAGATCTTTGAGAAGTTTTTCTGGATTTTCGGGGAGTGATGATAGGCTTTTGATCTTGCCGGATGCCAGGGCAATAACTCTGAGTCCTTGAGCTGCCATGGCTTCAGCTTTTTCCAAGATTTTTTTCTGATCGTTTTTGTCGAGATTGCAAGCGTTGAGAATATTCTCTACTGCGCCTTTTACATAAATATTGGTTTCGGCGTCACTCTGGAAAAACTTTGCGGCAAACCTTTTTTCAGACTCAAAAGGTATTTCTCCTAAAATTGGTTGTTTTCTCAGTTCGTGGACATCCAAACCATATTTTTGTGCTAGAACCAAAAAGGCAGTATCAACGGTATCTCCAACATGAGTGGTTTCGTTGTTATGAACGGTAATGCTTGCTTCATTGCAGAGTGCTCCGGCTGTGATGAGGTCTTGAAGTGTCCCAATACTTTTTTCATGGTGATAATGTTTTTTATGGTGATGATCGATAATTTCACCTTTGAGTTCGTAACCTTCACCCGTTACATTATATTCTTGTTCATCTGGTAGAACGATTTTACGAATAGTTTGTTTGTTGAGTGTTAATGTGCCGGTTTTGTCGCTGGCAATGACGGTACAGCTTCCTAAACTTTCCACGGCAGCAAGTTTTCGGACAATGACATGTTTTTTTGCCATACGAGACGTGGCAATCGAGAGTACAACCGTAAGGGCGATGGGAAGACTTTCAGGGATGGCTGCTACCGCAAGGGCGATGGCGAAAAAAAATACCTCCGTAATTGGCATTCCCTGGATGTACGCATTCATGCCGAGTATTCCACAAGCAACGAGCACAATAATACTCAGTTGTTTGGAAAAACGTTCCATACGAATGATGAGTGGAGCTTTGGATTTTTCGGTCGACATAACTGCCTCAGCAATTTTTCCCAGTTCTGTTTGTAACCCCGTACTGATAACCACCCCCATACCTCGTCCTGTTACAATGGTTGTTCCGGCAAAACAGAGATTATATTTTTCAGCAAGTGGAGTGGCTTCTTTTAAAGTTTTGGTATGTTTGTTTACAGCAAGCGATTCCCCGGTGAGTATGGATTCGTCGACTTTGAGTTGATTGGTTTCCAAAAGTCTGACATCAGCCGGTACTTTTACTCCGGATTCTAGGAGAATGATGTCACCGGGAACCAGTTCTTCACCATTGATTTCTTTGATTTCATCATTACGTTTTACACGGACGAGTGTGATGAGAAGTTTTTTGAGGGAGGCGGTATTTTTTTCCGCTTTAAATTCTTGGTAAGTTCCGAGAATGGTATTGATGCCAATAACCAGGAGGATAAAAAAGGCATCTTTAGCGTCACCTACAATAAAGGAGATAACTGCTGCAAAGAGCAGCACGTAAATCAGGGGATTGAGAAGTTGATTCCACAGAATATGAAAAATGCCGGGAATTTTTTGTTCCGGGAGGAGGTTTTTCCCATATTCTTTTTGACGTTCTTTGATATTTTCTTGATCGAGTCCGTCCAGACTGGTTTTGAGTTTTTCCAGTGTTTCATTGGCACTTAACTGGTGCCATTCGAGTGAATTTGACATGAATTGGTTTGTTTATTTTCGATTATTCTATGTGATAGATTATGGTACGACAAGTGTGTAAAAAAAGAGCTCCTGATTTTTAGGAGCTCTTTTTCGTTTTATTGGTTCGGTTTCTAGTTTACGACTTCTCCTTCTACAGGTCCGGAGTTGTCTTCAGGTTTTTTATCTTTTTCGTATACTTTTACATCTTCGTCTGTTTCGGTGGCGCCTTCAGCGGGTGGAGTTTGAGTCGGCTGTTGGTACATGGCGGCACCTACTTTTTGGATCGCTTCAGAGAGTTCGTCGTAGCCTTTGGTAATCTGTTCGGGAGTTGCGGTTGCATCTTCGAGGAGTTTTTTGAGGGCCTCAATTTTTTCTGTTACCGGTTGTTTGATTTCATCGCCCACTTTATCACCACTTTCTTTGAGGGTACGCTCAGACTGGAGAACAAGACTTTCAGCTTTGTTTCGAGCTTCAATACTTTCTTTCTTTTTTTTGTCTTCTTCAGCAAACTGTTCGGCCTCTTTTTTCATACGTTCGATCTCTTCTTCCGGAATGTTGGATGAGCCGGTAATGGTGATGTGTTGTTCTTTGTTGGTGGCTTTGTCTTTCGCTTTTACGTTGATGATTCCGTTGGCGTCAAGATCAAACGTTACTTCAATTTGAGGTACTCCGCGTGGTGCCGGTGGGATACCGTCGAGAATGAATTTCCCAAGAGATTTGTTATCCATGGCCATTGGTCGTTCGCCTTGAACCACATGAATTTCTACTGAGGTTTGGTTATCAGCTGCGGTGGAAAAGGTTTGTGATTTTGAGGTTGGGATGGTGGTATTACGTTCGATGAGTTTGGTGGCAACACTGCCCATGGTTTCAATACCGAGTGAGAGTGGGGTTACATCAAGGAGGATAATATCTTTTACATCTCCTTGGAGGACTCCACCTTGGATCGCAGCACCCAGGGCTACCACTTCATCGGGGTTGATACCGCGGTGTGGTTCTTTTCCGAAGATTTCTTTTACCTTGGCCTGGATCATTGGAATTCGGGTTGATCCACCAACAAGGATGACTTCATCAAGATCACTCACGTAAACTTTTGCGTCCTCGATGGCTTTTTTACACGGCATGACGGCTTTTTCAACGAGGTCGGCGATGAGATCTTCAAAACGAGCGCGAGAAAGTTTGATAATGAAATGTTTTGGTGTACCTGCCTTATCCATGGTGAGGAAGGGGAGGTTGATTTCGGTTTCATGGAGAGTTGAAAGTTCAATTTTTGCTTTTTCAGCAGCGTCACGGAAACGTTGAAGTGCTGCTTTATCAGTTGAGAGGTCAATGCCTTGGTCTTTTTTAAACTCTTCAATAAGCCAGCCAACGATTTTTTGGTCGAAGTCATCTCCACCGAGTTGGGTATCACCGTTGGTTGAAAGCACTTCAAACACTCCTTCACCAAGTTCGAGGATGGAAACGTCGAAGGTACCTCCACCAAAGTCGAAAACTGCGATTTTTTTGTCTTTCGCTTTGTTTTTGTCGAGACCGTAGGCCAAAGCGGCGGCGGTTGGTTCGTTGATAATACGTTTAACGTCAAGTCCGGCAATTTTTCCGGCATCTTTGGTTGCCTGACGTTGTGCGTCGTTAAAGTAAGCGGGGACAGTGATAACGGCTTCGGTTACTGTTGTTCCAAGAAACGCTTCTGCATCCGCCTTGAGCTTTGCGAGGACCATTGAGGAAATTTCAGCAGGACGGTGTTGTTTCCCGTCAAGAATAATTTCGGCTTCACCATCTTTTCCTTTGACGACTTTGTAGGGCATTCGTTTGATGTCGTTTGTGGACTCATCGTACATGCGGCCAATGAAACGCTTGGCGGAAAAAATTGTATTTTCACTGTTGGTAACACCTTGTGCTTTTGCGGTTACCCCAACAAGTCGTTCTCCGTTTTTGATGGCAACGATGGACGGGGTTGTTCGGTGACCTTCACTGTTTGGGATAACAATTGCCTCGCCACCTTCCATTACTGCTACGCAGGAGTTGGTGGTTCCGAGGTCGATTCCAATAATTTTTGACATGGTATGATTTGTTAATTTTTCATAAATTAGCACTCACTAATTTAGAGTGCTAGGATAAAGTTGTCAATAAAAAGTAATCTTTTATTATTGGTATTTCATTCTCCGTTTTTTGGGTATAGTATTTTGTACGCTGTTATCTTTGTTATGTTTTTTTCAAAAAAAGTTCGAGAGAAAGCTCAAACATCATTGAAAGGTGGGGATTTTTCTTATCTGGATCCACAGGCGATTTATTTGGATTCCGCGTGTCAGACCCTTCGTCCACAACGGGTAATTGATGCGGAAGAAAGATATTATTATGAGTTCAATGCTTGTGCTGATCGTGCAAAGCACGAGTGGGGGGATCGGGTTACCACGACGGTTCATCAAACCCGAAAAAAACTTCTGGAAATGGTTCAAAGAAAGAGTGATGAGTTTACGGTCTTTTTTACTTTAAACACCACTTCAGCGATTCAGCAGGTGATGCATCAGTTGGCGCCTGAAAAGTTCCAACGAATTTTTGTGTCAGAAATTGAACATAATTCCGTTTTTCTTCCTTCCATAACTGTGGCCAAACGAAATGGTTGGGAGCGGAAAGTACTGTCACGTTTTCAAGATGGTGGTTTGAATATGGATGGCGTAGAGATGGATAAAGCGGTATTACTCGTGAATTCTTTTTCCAATATTGATGGGCGTCAGTGTGTTAATTTACCTCTTGTGGCAAAGGATATTCGTGAACGCGGTGGCTTGGTGTTGATTGATGGGGCTCAACATTTTGGCGATGATCTTTCACTTATTCAGGAGACAGATTTTGATGTGGTGTTTTCTTCGGGTCATAAAATGTATGGACCAAGTATGGGATTTGGAATTGTTCGCAAGAGCCTTTTGAAAGATATGGAAATTTATTTGATTGGTGGAGGAATGGTTCAGGATGTTCACCATGACTCTTATGATTTGATCGGGGAAAGCGATTTAGCACATACACGCTTGGAGATGGGTTTGCAGAATTATGCTGGCATTTCCGGGCTGCATGAAGCGATCGATTGGCTTGATAAACAAACCAACGATCGTGCTCTGGAACAAAAGCACGCATTGGCCCAAAAACTTTACCAGGGGCTCTTGGAAATTCCCGGGCTCAAGATGTTTAACACTCAGCCGAGTACGGTGATTTCTTTTTCTCATGAACGGTATGATGGACACCAGTTGGCGAGCTTTTTATCCGAACAGAAAGTGATGTGCAGGAGCGGGTATTTTTGTTGTCATTACTATTTGAAAAATCTTTTGAAAGTTCCACCGCTTTTGCGCGCTTCGCTGGGGTATAATAATACTGAGGAGCAGATAGAAACTTTCTTGGGGTATCTTCGTCGTATTCTTTCGTAATAATTTTTATGCTTTGTATTGCAGCTTTTATTGTTTTTGCCATTTTGGGTATTTTTTCGGCAACGCATCGGGCGCTTGCTTTGAAAGCATGGAAATGTGTGCTCCGCAGAGTGACTTTGCGGCCGTGTGATACGACGTTTGGGCAGGAAGTAAAAACGAGTATTTTGAAAAAAGTGGTGTTTAAGTATCCGAAGTTTGCCAAGGTTTTGGATAAGTGGTTGTTAGATTTGGTGGCGTTTGTGTTTGTGATTTTATCCGTGTGGAGTCTTATTTCAGTAAGTTTGGCTGGACTTAATTTGTGGGTGTATGACACTTGTAATCCCATGGATAGTGAATCTTGTTCCCTTGGGGGCGAGGCTTGTGGAATTGTACGCCCGATTTCGCAAATGAACTTTATGGAAGCATGGCAAAACGGTAGGGGAAGTGAATGGTTGGCGTCACCTTTTGTGATGTTTGCAGAGACGGTTTCACGGATTCCTGATCGGTTAAAAACCTGGAATCCGCAGGATTATTTCCAGAAAGGGCAAACTTTTTATGCTGCTGAAGATTCCAATAAACCTTATGCCTTGGAAATTTTGGATCCGAGCTGTGTGTTTTGTAAGCAGATGTTTTTGAATATGAAAGCGGTGGGTTTTGAACAGAAATATAATCTCACCTATATTCCTTACCCGATTCCGGGTGATACGGAGAGTGGGTATAAGTTTCCGCATTCCGTTTTGTTGGCAAAGTATTTGATGGCCGCCAAGTCTTATTCGGTGTCTTTTGGTGGAAAAAGTATGACTGCCGATTGGTATTTACTGGAGCATATTTTTACTGGAACAGACGCGAGCGGGAAAAACTGGCAAGAGGTGTTTAATGAAAAATATGATGTGAATCAGGTTCAACAGGAATTGAAAAGTTGGTTGGTTACTGGTGGTTTAACGGAAGTTCAAATTCAAGAATTACTTCAGAAGGTTGATTCACCTGAGGTTGCGGAGATGTTGAAAAATAATAATTTCGTCGTGGAACAGGAAGTGAAGACGATTAAGATTCCGACCATTCTTTTTGATGGAAGACGGTTTGATCGGTTGATTTCAGCAGAGCAACTTCGATAGTTGTGTGAAGTTGGTTTACCAGAAAAAGTCGAAGTTGAGGGTTTCTGATCTTGGGTTTGATCCTTCAACTTCCTGTGCCAGTTTTTCGTTGTTCCAGGTGGAGACGTGTCCAAAACCATTGACGCATTTGCTTTTGGTGAAGGCGTTGGTTGATTCACCTTCTGTTCCTGCATTGTCACCCAAAATGAGGTTGGGATTTTCAATGTTGACACAAACTTCGGTTTCGATCACTGAGGCATTATCAAAAATTCCTTCGGATTTGTCGTACTCGTAGGTTCGATAAATCCATAAGGCAGGGGCTTGGCCGCCACCCATGTAGCGCATGGCGTGTCTGGTGTATTGGATGACATCTAAGTAGTCTGGTTTGACGGTGGTAAGGGTTTGATATGCCGGGCTAATTTGATTTTGATCATTTACTTCCCATCCTGAACAGGCTCGTAATAAATTGATATAGGAATCTATTCGTTTGGGCATGAGGGTTGCGAGTGACCGGAACTCTTCTTCACTGGTTATTCCACTGCAGTCAAAGATGGGCTTTCTTTCGATGTCTTCACCAAACTCTTCAAAAACATCGACGACCATTTTGCTGCTCTGGAGACTTGAAAGCATAGCTTTTAAAGCAGGTATGTCTTGGACTGAGGTGCGTTGGGCTGGGTTAGCGCTGGAGTAGAATTCTGTTGTCATCTCATGCAGGTCGTTGTCTGTGTCTAAGTAGTTTTTTCTTATTTTTACTACCTGTCCATCGGTTGATAACAGGAGTTTTACTGAATCATGGGCGCCATTTTTTCCCGGTATATAAGAATCTGATGCTACGATGGAATTCCAGCTCTGTTTTCCGTAATCCAATACCTGCACATCAGTGTCATAAAAAAATATATCCTGATCATCGATTGTGATAACGCCTTCTTGTTGAGAGATTCTGACATACATTGCTCCATACCATCCGACTTCAATGGTATAGTGTTTGGGAGACTTTAAATCCTTCAAAGTTATTCGGAGTCTTTTTTCTTCTCCGATCTGACCGCTTTCTTCATAGTCAATGGCGACCTGGTTGGATTGTATTGCTTTTTCCAGCGCATCATTAAAATCTGGTTTCAATTGGAAAATAAAAGTTTTATTTCCGTCTTCATCTAAAACTTCTTCTGCGGTTAACAATTCCTGAAGGCTGAATTTAGCATCTTTGTAGGTATCATGGCGGAAGAACTGTTCGTTGAGTGCTTCATCCATGAGTTGGAAAACGTTCTCTGAGTTTAAGGTGGAGATTTGGTCTCTTCCTTCCTGGGCAAATTCATTTTGAGGTATTGGTTGAATTTGGCTGGCAGGAAAGTTTTCTCTAAAATTTGTGACAATGTCGGCGACGGCGTTGTCACCAACAACATCTTTTCCCTTTTTTACCATTGCGCCAAAGCCATTTTTATTCCCATCGATTATTTGGTCACAGCCGAGTTCTGAGGTGCCGGTTATTGCTACTGCAAGTGGCAATAATGCTTCAGAAATTCTTGGAAATTTCATGAGGAAAAATAAAATGAGGTTTAATTTACCATGAAATTTTAAAAAGTCAAGTTTTGCTTGAGTAATCGTTTGGTGCCTATCCGGTTTATTGGATGATTGAGGTAGGTTGGACGCTCTGATTTTACATTTTGGTGTTATTCACCATTTCCCACTTTCACGCGGGCGGGTTTGATGACTTTGCCGTTGAGGGTGTAGCCTTTTTCCAGTTCTTCGAGGATGATGTCTTTTTCGCCCGGGGCGGTGAGGAGGGCTTCGTGCTGGCGGGGGTCATAGGGTTGGCCAACGGTAGGGATGGTTTTGATTCCCTTTTTTTCGAGGAGGTCCATTAATTGTTTTATCGTTTGTTCAGTTCCCGCGATCCAGGTTTCATCTTTCTTTGGAAGCTCCAACGCTCGGTAGAGATTGTCGATCGCAGGACTGATGCCCATAAAAAAGTCACCAGTCGCAAAGGAGATAAACGAGTTTTTTTCTTCTTCGCTGCGGCGTTTGAAATTTTGAAGGTCGGCAAGGGCGCGTTGACCTACCACGGTCATGTCTTGGAGTTTTTCCTGGAGGGATTGGATTTCGGCTTGAAGTGCTTCCATGTCTGATGATGCAGATGAAGTATTTTTTTCGGTTTGAGGGGTAGTGGTTTGATCTTCGTCTTGGAACATGATGTGAGTATTAGGATTAGGTTAGTTTTGTTCAAGGAGTTTTTTGACCTCTTCGAGAATAACACGGTTAAAAGGGTAGTTCATGCGAGTTGATCCGATAATTCCAAAGTAACCTTGATAGCCGTGAACATGATAACGCGTAACCATGAGGCTGCAACTTTGAATTTGTTCGATGATATTTTCTTTCCCAATGTAGGTTTTTACCGTTCCGTCAATTTCCAATGCGTTGAGGAGGTTGATGAAGCCGTCGTGTTTTTCAAGGAGTTCAACTACTTGGCTGGCACGGACGGAGTCGGTGAGAAATTCAGGTTGGCGCAGAACGTTGCCAAGGCCGAGGTAAAACGTTCGACGGTTATCCGGGACGGTTGCAAAAGAGACGTTTTCGGTGGAACGTGAAATGATTTCGACAGCATCATAAATTTTTGCTTTGGCTTTTTCGACAACGTAGCTTTTTTGAACGTTTTTGAGGACTTGAAGGGCTTCTTTGCGTGCTTCATCGTAATTTGCCATTTCGTCAACAAAGAGCCGGTAGCCAAGGTCGGTGGGAATACGTCCGGCTGAGGTGTGGGGTTGGAAAATAAGACCTTCTTTTTCAAGAGCAGCCATGTCGTTGCGGATGGTTGCCGGGCTTACGCTAAAATTGTAGCTGACAATGATGGTTTGAGAACCAACCGGTTCGGCGGTATCTATGAAATGCTTAATGATGGCTTTGAGAACGGTTTTTTTTCGATTTTCCATGGGATACCAATGAAATGACTGGCAAAAGAATCTTTGCCGCACGGGTTATTTTTTCATGGATTAGGCTGCTTGTGAAGAGCTGCCGCTGTCTGATGATGAGTCTGGGCTGTCTGATGGTTCGGGTGTTTCAGGTGCGTTGGCTGTATCCGTGGAAGTGTCTGTGGATGGCTCTGTTGCAGGTGAAGTATCATTGTCAGAATTGTCATTCGCAGATGTGGATTGTGGTTGTGAAGGATGGGGGCCGATGTATGGAAGTGGTGTAGGTGCTGATTGGGTTTTACTGTTGGCAGGTTTTTCTTCAAAAATTTCATCGAGTTTAGCTTTTCCCCACTCGAGGACTTTACTCACGGTTTCTTTGATTCCATCAACAACTTCAGTAATGGTGTTTTTGATGGATTCAAAGAGCGAGGGCTCGTTGTTTCGGCTCTCCTCACTTGTTGGTGTTTCGTTTGAGGAACTTGTGGTATTGTTTTCTTCTGCCATAAAGTTTTGTTGAGTAGGGGTTAGTGTGGCACTTTTTCAACTCAAGTGCAAATGTGATTTTTATCAGCGATAAGTTATGGTGCTTCTGAAGATGTTTGGGGATAAATCTTGGACGTAGGTGATTTCAGTGATAAGGTTTTTTTCTCCGTGGACGATAATAAGTTCTGATCGGTGGTATCCGGTTTTTCCATCGTGTTCATTGAGTGTGGTGATCACTTCTTGTCCGTCCGGACTTAATTTTTGATTTTGGTACACGATGGTTTCTTTTGCGTTGCCAGTATTATATTTTGCCATGATGCTGCTGTTGATGCCGATTCTGCTTTGGTGCCAAGTTTGGTTGGTATGTGGAAATTTTTCACTGGTTCTTTCTTGTATCCCTGTGGTGGAGTCATCTCGAACCGTATAAATCTCATCACCCTGAATCAAAAGTGATGCGCTGAAAAAGGGTTGTCTTCCTTGGTTTATTTCTGTTGTGACGTTGGCCTCAGAAACGTATCTCATATTCAATAAATCAGCGTCGTATTCACGAGTTTCTACTTCCATTGAATCACCCCCTGGAATTTGTCCGATAGTACTGCTCATTACTGCATGGGGGTCTCCGAGCGGATGCCGTATGCGCCAGAGGGTTCTCATTACAATTGACCCACCGTATTTGGTAAATTGTATATAGTTCCCTCGATTATTGGCGTCCGGCATGAAGAGATGCTCAATATCATCGTTATTGGGAGTCAGTATTTCCATTTTTCTCAGACCTAATGGACCTGCTTGATCTTCAGGAGCCACTTGAATAAAAGATGTAGCGCGTGCACGTACTTTTTCCATAAGTGGTTCTACGAATGTTTGACTGTTGAGAGGGTCTGGTATTACTTTCCCAAGTTCGCCTGAAGGGCAACGGTCTTTCCCGGGAACTTCCAGGAAATTTAAAAATTGATCGTACTCCTGTCCATTGTAGAGGGGTGGCGGGTTGTTGATTTTACTCATAATTTTTCTGTCATTTTTAATGGGATGGTTTTATACGCAAAAGTTTTTCGGTGGTCAAGGGGGCGTTTTTTCTCTATAGTTTTTTTGAAATCTTTTTTAAATTTTTATGTCGGAAATCAATGAAGGTGTTCTTGCTCCTGATTTTACTCTACCCTCTTCTGAAGGGAAGGATGTGACTCTCAGTTCGTTGAAAGGGAAGTATGTGGTTCTCTATTTTTATCCGAAAGATGATACTCCCGGTTGTACCAAAGAGGCGTGTAATTTTCGTGATCGAGTTGCTGATTATGAAAGTGTTGGAGCGAAAATTTATGGTGTTTCGGTTGATGACATGAATTCTCATCAGAAATTTATAAAAAAATATCAACTACCGTTTCCATTGTTGGCAGATACCGAAAAGAAGGTGGTTGGACTCTATGGAGTTTGGAAAGAAAAAAGTTTTATGGGAAAAAAGTATATGGGGACTGAACGAAATACTTTTGTGATTGATCCGGAAGGAAAAATCATAAAAATTTTTGAAAAAGTGAAAGTTGATGACCATCATCAAGAGGTCTTGGCTTTTATTCAGGAGGATATGAGGAAGTAGCAGTGGCAGTTTCTTGGAGATAGTTTTTTGCCTGGGTAATGTTGATAAAATCTGCCCAGGTTTTTAAGTGGCTCAGAACATACATTTTGAGTCGATTCAGACGTGAAGTGGTCATATTTCTTAAAAGCTCCGCCCAGGCGTGTGCCGGGTCAATTGCTTCAGCATAGAGATCATCACTGGCTTCAAGGTAGAGAAAGTTTCGACAGATGCAATCACCGTTCTCGATAAAATCTTCCAGCTTTTGATTTTTTCTAATGCCGTAAGCTAGTACTTCATCAATAAAACTTACGAGCGCTTTGGCTTTTTTCTCGTTGGGTTCTTCGAGTTCAGCGTTGAAATCAAGGCAAGAAAAGAGCATGTGAACGAGTTCGTGTTTGAGGTTTTCGAGGTAGTGTTCTGGTGGTTCTTCCCCGGGTGTTCCGTAAATAATGATTCCAAGATCTGGTTTGCAGAGGCCATCAAACTCTTCTTCGGCTCCTTCGAGGATTGAACGGTCAATGATAAGAACAGGAATACCAGAAATGCTTCGCGCAGTTACTTTTCCGTATTGTTTGAGTTGAAAAAGGAGTGGATTCGCAATTGGAAAAGGAATAATGACTCCATCTTGGAATCTCCTGTCAGAAGTTTTTGGGTGGTCACTTCTCAGTCTTTTCTTTTGATAATCGAAAATTTGTTTTAACCCTGGTTCAAGGCATGGCCCGATTTCATCAAAAAGTCGGCTTTCAAGCTCGGCAGCCGAGTAGAGTGCAAAACGGTGGAGAATTTCTTGATCGAACTTTTCTCTATAGGTTCCGTACCAGAACGCGTAGAGACGGTCACTGGGATTTTTTCGATCAAAGTAAGCGAGAAGATCATCAATACTTTGAGGAATTGGAGGTGTGTTTTGCCCAAAGGTTGGGAGATGGCGTATTTTTTTTTCAGGATCGAGCTCGTACGCATCAAGAAGTTTTTCTCCATCAGGAGTAGTGGGGGGGGTGGTCATTTTTGTTTTGAATGTTTATTTTTTTGAGTTTCTTTATTTTCTGTATTTCACGAGTGTTTGCATTCCTTCTTCGATGATATTGTCGTGGACAGCGAAAGACATGCGAATGTAGTTTTGCGTTACAGTACCAAAGGGGGTGCCAGGGACGAGGGTAACACCGGTTTCATTGAGAAGATTTTTGCAAAAATCTTCAGGAGTTTCATGGGGTTGTTTGATATTTTGGATGTTGATGAGTCCGTAAAAGGCTCCTTCGGGGCGAATGAGGGCGAGGTGTGGGTGAGGGGTGAAGATTTCCACGAGGCGATTGCGACGTTTGAGAAAATGCTTTCGCATGGTTTCAACTTGGGCTTGAGGTCCCGTGAGGGCGGCAATGGCAGCTTTTTGACTGATCGAGCAAGGATTTGAAGACGCATGGCTTTGGAGTTTTTCCATTTTTTCAATAATTTCATGGGGGCCAGCAGCGTAACCGAGTCGCCAGCCGGTCATGGCGTAGGTTTTGGAAACGGAGTTGACGATGATGGTTTGGTTTTTCAGTTCAGGGACGAGGTTGATGATGTTGAGAGGTTTTTTTTCGGTGAAATAAAAAAATTCATAGACGTCGTCGGAGATTACGATGAGATTGTTTTTGAGTGCGAGTTCACCAATTTTTTTCAATTCTGATTCGGGAATGATTCGACTGGAAGGATTGGAAGGTGAGTTGATGAGGAGGACTTTCGTTTGTGGAGTGAGGTATTGTGCAATAATTTCTGCGGTGAGAGTAAAATGGTCTTTTTCCGAAAGAAGGGCTTCAATGAATGTCCCTCCTGCAAGTTCAATATGAGGTTTATAAGAGAGCCAGTACGGACTGGGGCAGATAACTTCGTCTCCAGGAGTAAGAAGTACTTGGAAGAGGTTGTACAATATTTGCTTTCCCCCGTTGGCGGCAGTGATCTCCTTGTATTCGTAGTTCAGTTGGTTGTCTCTGAGGAATTTGGTTTGGATGGCGTGTTTGAGTTCTGGGGTTCCACCGGCAGCGGTGTAATGAGTGAAACCTTGTTCAATGGCACTGATGGCCGCCAGTTTAATATGATCTGGGGTTGGGTAATCGGGCTCACCAGTAGAGAGATTAAAAACTGGGAGGCCATTTTTATGTCTTTCTTTTGCAAGTGCGTTCATTGCTAGCGTAGCGGACGCCGAAAGGAGTTGGGTTCGTGGAGAAGGGGTGATGAGCATGGATTTGGATTTTTCTGATTTAGCCAAGGCTTTTTCTCAGCATTGCTGCTTCAAGGAGTTCAGCTGAGTAATCTTGACCTAAATTCTTTTTCAAGAGAATGGTTGAGGTGAGATTTCGGTGAATGAAATGGTGGTCTTTTTGGGGACCAAGATCGATTTTTAAAATTTGGGTACAAAGTTTGATGTCTTCAAGAATCTCTTTTGCCCATTTGAACTTTTTACTGAAGTTTTCGAGGTTTTCTAGATTGAGATATTTCCCCGCGTGGATGAGTTCTTGGCGCATTCCGGGGAAATGTTTTTCAAGGTGGGGAAGGAGTCCTTGGGCTTTGATTTTTTTGAGACCTCGACCGGTTCCGATAAATTCAGGTGGAATGCCCATGGAGTACCACGCAGAAGTGAAGGGGATTGCTCGAGGAAGTTTTGTTTTTCCGATTCCCCGGTTGTAACCAAAGAGCCCGATATGTTGAACACGTTCGCGACGGCGAGGAACTACAGCGGCAAGTTCGTTAATGTGGGTAGCAGCTGATTCGATGGTTGGGCAGTAGAGGTCGCGGAAAGTGTTGTTAATGGTGCGGAGGGTGTCGAACTCTTTTTGAGTGAACTTCAGCGGTTTGCAGGTTTTGACGTGTTTATTAATTTTTTGAATCGCTTTTTTTACCTCTTCTTGAGGGTAATCGTAACGAAAAGCTGATTGGATGGTGAAGGTTTTGGCACCTTCATAAAGTTTGAGTACCTCTTCAATATTTTCTGGATTTACTCCTCCACGGAAAGGGAGTGAACCGGTTCCGATGATCGGGTAAATAGGAAAGTCATGTTCTTCGCTCACACGATAGAACTCACGAAGTGCCAGACGGGAAGCGATTACTGATGGGATAAAACCGGCGTTGAGTGCAGGATCAGAGCGGGCAATAAAAGCACGTAAATACTTTGGTTTGGTTTTATAGTGGGCAAGGTGAAGTTTGATATAATCGGTGAGGATGTTGGCACAATCGGCGAGGTCGTCAATGCTTTCAAAGAGGGGAATGATGTTGATATATCCGTTAGTGAACGGAGTTTTTTTTGTATCTTCATTATTTCCGAAAATCTGCTCGTGGAGATCGGCGGTTTTCCTAAAGGTTTCTTGGATATGGATGAGTTGATCTGCGCTTTTTGTCATTGGAAGGATGACCTCGAAAACCGGTGGAGAGTGGAGATTGAGTGATTTGGTAAATTCGGATGCAGAGATAACACTTACGTATGAGCGAGCGAGTTTAAAAGTTTTTTCCGTCCAAATGTTGGGAACACGGAGGGTGATGAAAACATCTTTTCCGATCTGTTTTTTTTGAAAGAATTCGAGATAACGGTTAAAGATTTTTTCAAGGATGGCTTCATCGGCGAATTTTCCTTCCCAGTCCCACATGTACTCATCAACACCGAGGGTAGAAAAGTTTTCAAATATTTCGATTATTTCGTCTTGAGTACTGATAAAAGCCTGATTATGCCAGAAAGGAATTCCGGCGTTGTCAGGGTGTTGGGTGGCCATGGTGGCCGGGATTTTTCTGGACATATTTATGAAAAAAGCTTGGTGAGTTTCGTCACCAAGCTTACTTGAAGTTGTGAAAATTTTACAGTTTTTTTCCAATAAGTTCCGCGAGCTCCACGACACGGCAAGAGTAACCCCATTCGTTGTCATACCAGGCAATAATTTTTACCAGATTGCCTTCCATCACCATGGTGGAAAGAGTGTCCACCGTTGCTGAGTGGGTGTCGCCTTTGTAGTCAACTGAAACAAGGGGTTCGTTATTGACCGCAAGGATTTGGGGTAATTTTTTTGCTGCTTCTGAGAGAACTTGGTTGACCTCTTCAACGGTTGTTGATTTTTTAACAGTAAAAACGCAGTCGAGGAGTGAAACGGTTGGAGTGGGAACTCGGATGGAGATCCCGTTGAGTTTATTTTTGAGTTCAGGAATGACCATGGCAACTGCGGTTGCTGCACCTGTTGTTGTTGGAATCATTGAGAGTGCTGCAGCTCGTGCGCGTCGTGGGTCTTTGTGAGGAAGGTCTAAAATGTTTTGATCGTTGGTGTAGGAGTGGATGGTGGTCATAAGTCCTTTTTCAATACCAAAGGCTTCATTGATAACTTTGGTGATGGGTGCCATACAGTTGGTCGTGCACGAAGCATTGGAAATGACGGTATCTTTTTCAGGGTTATAAATGTCCTCATTAACGCCAAGGCAGATGATGGCATCAGCATCTTTTGCCGCCGCCGTGATGATCACTTTTTTAGCACCAGCCGTTAAATGAGCCGATGCACTGGTTTTTTCGGTAAAGACCCCGGTTGATTCAAGGACAATATCAACCCCATATTGTGCCCAGGGGAGTTTGGTGGGATCTTTTTCTTGGGTGTAATGGACGGTCCGGCCGTTCACGATCATTTTGTCGGTTCCTTGAGTTGTGATTTCTCCATCAAAGTGGCCATAGCTCGAATCGTATTTGAGAAGGTGAGCGATGGTTTGGACGTCACATAAGTTGTTGACGGCAACAACTTCAAGATGGGGATTTTTTTCGGCGATGCGGAACATGATTCGGCCAATTCGGCCAAATCCATTAATGGCAATTTTTGTTTTCATTGAAAGGGAATTAATTTTTGTTTCTTTGAGCTTATTATAGCCTTTTTTTCTAAGTTTTGGAAGTTATTATTCGATTTGTGTATAAAAATATTATGCAATATGTTGCCAGGCGTGCAATATTTCTTTTGTAATGTTAATTTTCCCTTATTTGAGCTTTAAAATCATCTTTTTATGGTGGCTTTGATTAAAAAATTAGTACTGTCGGGAATGGTTTGTTTGACAATTTTTCCAGAAAATCTTAATTTCTAGTCAAGATTGGCGAGTAAAAAAGTTATACACAATTTGTACACAAGTTTTGAACACCGCAAAAACAAAAATGCCAAAAAAGTCTCTAAATAAAGAAGAAGTTGTTGTTTCTGAAAAGAAGGGAGCTCTTGTTCACCAATCTGTTTTGCTCGATGAGGTGATCAAATTATTGGATCTTTCAGGGAAGAAATCTGTAGTGGATTGTACTCTCGGATTGGGTGGTCACAGCATTCAAATGCTTAAGGTACTTCCTAAAAGTGGAAAACTCTATGCTTTTGAACTCGATACTGAACATTTGAATGAGGCTCAGCTCCGACTTCAGGAGCAGACGCTTAACTTTGAAAAACGGGTTACTTTGATTCAAGAGAATTTCGCTCAGCTGGAAAATGAACTGGCTGCTTTGAAGGTTAAAGAGGTGGATGCGATTTTATTGGATTTAGGGTTGGCTTCTCCCCATGTTGATGATGCAAAAAAAGGGTTTTCTTTTATGAAGAAGGGGCCTTTGGATATGCGTTTTGATAAACGGACGAAACTCACTGCGGCTCTTCTTTTGGAGAAAGCCACTGAGAAAGAGTTGTTTGATATTTTCCGCAATCTTGGCGAAGAACGTCATGCGGGGCGAATTGCAAAAGAGATTGTCAAAGTTCGAAAACAAAAACCTTTTAAAAGTACGCAAGATTTGGCTGATTTGATTTTAAAATTGTTTCCTCGTGCTGGAAAAATTCACCCGGCAACTCGAGTATTTCAGGCGCTTCGGATGGCAGTTAATGATGAGATTGGTGTCCTTGCTTCAGTTTTACAACAGGCCAGAACTCTTCTGGCGCCTGGAGGTCGAATTGCTGTGATTTCTTATCATTCTTTGGAGGATCGGGTGGTGAAACAGCTTTTCCGTACGGAGAGTCGTGGTGACAATCCAGAGTTCCGTTTAATTACAAAAAAACCGGTCGTGCCTTCTGAGGCAGAAATAAAAATAAATCCCCGAAGTCGCAGTGCAAAACTGCGGGTTGCGGAAAAAATATAGCTTTTCTCTTTTTCATGTCTTTTCACGTTGGTTATAGTCCTTATCGAAGTTCGTTGAGTTCATCAACAACAAATCGTCGTCGTCGTTCGTCTCAATCGTTTCGACTTCCTTCGTTTCAAGTTCCGAATGTGGCGGCATTAAAGCTTAAATTTGATACTAAAACTTTGATTTTGGGGATGGTTGGGGTTGCGATTCTCATGACGGTGAGCGCTCTTGTTCATACCAATCAATCGGCGACAAAGGGTTATGATCTTCGTCGATTGGAAGCTGATCGTCAGACGCTTATGAATAAAACCGATATACAAAATACTCAACTCGCTCAGGTTCAATCAATGCGGACAATTATGAATAGTGATGTGGTTGGTAAAATGCGTCGGCCTTCAGCCGTTGAGTTTGTGCATGGGAATACCGCGCTGGCAAGTCGATAAAAAAAAAGAGCGATGTGTTTTTCATCGCTCTTTTTTTTTTGGCTAGGGGACTAACATGCGGGGACGATATCGGTGGAATCGGTAAGGTCGAAGGTGAGAGTCACTTGGTAATTACCTGTAGGTTGGAATGCAGGGATTTTGGCATAGTAGTCAACGTTGGCTGAGAAGGTTCCGTTATGTCCATCCGGAGCTGGGAGTCCGCCACGGAGGAGGTCGATCGGCGCCGTCAGATTGGTTCCGTCGGTGAGGAAGGTGGTGGCACTATTGAGCGGGCCAGTGGTGTTATAAACGGCTTCAACATCACTTACGCCTGGGTTAAGGTAAGACCATTCCACACCACAAGCGTTGTAAGTTCCGCCGGTTGATGATGGCGAGGTGGCAACGTAAAGATTGTTCAATGGGATGCTGTTGGCGCCAGCAGTAAAGGCGCTTGATTGGAGCTGGACAAGGAAGCCAGTATTTTGTTCAGTATCTTCAATACTAAGGAGGGCTTCTTGGTTGGGGTCGTAATTGACGGCATCAGCACTGAAGCGATCTTCATTTTGGTTTGAGCTGGTAATATTTGGGAACGTGAAATTGTCAGGGACTTCGGCGAAGAGAAGATTTCCGGCACCATTTTGGACATTGACCTGGAGACATTGTTGGTTTCCGTTGACATCACAGGTGAACTCGACGGTGGCAGTATCGGTGAGGGTGAGGGGAGTACCATCAGGATCAACAGTTGCCGAAAAAGTATAGGTGTCACGTACCGGGCTGCGAACTTCAAAATTGGCGATACCCGATGCGTCGGTGATTGCACGGCGATTGACGGGAGTGTAATTGACATCACTTGGGAGATCATCGTCG
Source organism: uncultured Candidatus Peribacteria bacterium (assembly GCA_964624115.1). GTDB lineage: Bacteria > Patescibacteriota > Gracilibacteria > UBA1369 > UBA1369 > CAZUXI01. Next base: position 277,023 of record CAZUXI010000002.1, on the reverse strand, counting down.
TCATTGAGTTCGACGAGGATACCAGGGACGCCGTTGTTGAAGCTATCACGCAGGGTGACACTTACCAGACTGAAATCCACGTCGTTGGCCGGTACCTGGAAAGGGAAGGCATCTACGGTGGAATTGCCATCAACAACTGCTCCAGCGGTGAAGGTGGCAGGCGCTGGGTTGAAGGTGACTGGTCCTACTACTTCAGGAATTTCATATCGTGTTGCTTGTTGGTTAATTCCGACTAATGGGAGGCTTGATGCCGTGTAGGCGAAGTTAACCCATTTCCCTATTCTTGTGACGATATCCAGGTCGAAATAATGGAATTCGTAGGAACTGTCCCGGTAAATTACCATTTCGAATATGTTAGGTGTTCCGGCAATACTGTGTTCAACACGCCATAAGAAACGAACAGAGTTGTTATCAGCCGAGACAATTTTGTAGATTCCTTCATCGGCGATGGCAAAACCATCTGATCTGGCATTTGTTGAAGCGCCTACAATGCTATTTTCTGAAAAACCGGTATTGGTACAGAACCCTGTGGAAACAAAAGAGATAGAGCCTTTTGAACACATGTAGATGTTGGTGCCTGCAGGAATAATTCCGGTTGGAATAGATGGTGTAATAGGGACTTGGATATCGAAAGGTAGTGTCGTGGTTACTGGTGTGGATCCATCATTTTGGCTTCCAGGAATAAGGTCTGCAGGTGCGTAACTTCCGTTGAATTTATTGATGATATTAGTATCTTCGATGGTCGTGTTGGAACTATCTAAGGATGAGCCGCTCGCAAGATATGGTGAGAAGTTATAATCACCGCTCGTGGTTGTTGAAGCAGTAAAGGTTGCTTCACCAGTGTTTCCGTCGTCAGATGGGATGTCGGTTGTTCCGCTGGTTGAATCATCGATGGTGTTGAGTGTGGCCAAGCCCGGACCAGATTGGTTGAGACTTAACGTGAGGTTTGGTATGAGATTGTTGGTTGTATCCCGAACTGTTGCTGTAACCGTTGTTTCGCTTACGCCATCCGCCGGAGTTGGGTTTGGATTGGCAACTGCAGTAGAGTTGAGGACACTGATCGGTCCGGTGGTAAAGGTTACGTCAGCAGTTTGGGTGATGGTCACTGGAACTGCTGGATCAGCGGCCTGGAATGTTACCGGTGTTGCACTCACGGTAGTGGATGTTACTTGGAAACATGCTTCTCCGAGGCTGTTGGTGGTACCTGGGGTAACAATGTGAACATCGGTTTGGTCACAGTTTACCGGGAGTATGGTTGGTGTTCCTGGGCCTGAAAGTTTGATCAGGTCAACTGGACGAGATGTTATTGGGACACTGGCACCGTCTTTGAGGGCAACGGTAATGGTGCTGTATTCTACTCCATTCCCGATAACACTCGTTGGGTTGGCGATAACGGTAGAGGTTGCTGCACTTGTGACAGAGTCGAAGCTTATATCGACGGTTGGTGTGAGCGTAAGGTTGTTGTCGGTGATGTCTGTTGCGGTTAGGGTGAAGTCACCGTTACTTGGGGAAGAGATCGTGAAACAAGCTTTCCCGTTGGTGTTGGTTGTTCCGGGTGAGGTGCCGGCAGGTTCTGGGAGAGGACAATCGATGGCAGTGATGGTGGGTGTAGCGGGGTTTCCGTTAATGACATCGATTTGGAAATCTTTGTTTGGAATTGGGTTATCACCACTATCCAGCAGGGTTGCGGTGAGTGTGGCAAATGACACACCGTCACCTGAAACCAGATTGAGATCAGTGGTAAATGTGGAGTTGTTTGAACGGTTTTCTTCAAAGATGTATTGACCGTAGATATCTGGAGGACTTGATTTCCCGTCCCAGGTAACAACTCCGCTTCCAAGATTTTTATTTCCGAGGATTGGATGCGTATCGGCGCGAGTTGGGAGATTACTCAATTGTTCACCATATTGTGGCCATTGATGGATCGTATTGACGATATGTTGGCTGTAGATATGTTTTTCGGTTTGGGCAATATTCCATTTTTCCCAGGTCAGGGTCATACCGCGTACGGTGTCTGAAATTAGGTCGAGGTTGGTTTTGATCACGATGTCTGAACTGTCAGTGATAAGAATGTCATCGTTCCAGAGTTTTACTCCGTTGGTATCAAGACGTTGGATTGCGATATCACTTGCTGTGTTCCCACCATCCCATTTTTCATAGGCGATGAGAATGCCGTCGTTGTTATCGCTGGCAATTTGAGGGTTTTGATCGTTGGTATTGGTAAGAGGTGAAACTATAACTCCCGATGATCCCCAAACTTGAGAGAGGTTGGTATGGTTGATTTTTTGAGCATAGACAAGCCCCGAAGTATCGTCACGATAGGTTACCATGACATTTCCACTACTATCGGTAGTGATTTCGCCGAGTTTTTGATTTTGCCCACCATCGGTCAAGGTATTGGTGATGGTGAGTGGTCCGTTGGTGATACTTCCCGTGTTGGGGTTTACTTTCATAATGTAAATATCTGTGCTTGCCCCACCACGTTCGAAGATGATGAAAAGTTCATTGCTACTGTTGTAGATGACTTGTGGTTTGTTATCGGTAACAAATGAAGTTAACTGATTACTTCCCCAAAGATTACTTCCGTCAGTTCCGAGGAGGTGTTGACCGTAAATATCGGTATTTTCTGCCCAAACAACGAAAGCTCCACCTTGGCGATCAGAAATGATTTGGATTTCATTCTCGTTCACGAAATTGAATCCATTATTGAGTTGTTTCCCAAGACCTGAGGCATCCCAAGTGGTATTTGCTGTTCCGTCGTTGTTGAGTTTTTGGGCATGGACGTAATTGTCATCTCTGCGGTAAGCGAGGAGGAGTCCACCGGTGTAGCCAGAGTTATCATCAGCGGCTATGCTTGGTGAGTCGTGTGTGGTTGTGGTGTTGTCGGTTCGACTGGCGAGGACGCCAAGGCCAGGTGCGGAAGGGTTCCAGAGCGGATCACCATTGGCATCAAGTTTTTCTGCGTTGATGCGCAAACCTTCTTCAATGGGGTTCCAGTCATCCATCCAAGCTACGATGGTTTGATTGCTTGAAGTTTGAACGGCGTGGGCGTTGGTTTGGGTTTGTTCGCTGAGGGTTGATGTGTCGGCATTTGGGGTGATTTCAACCTCATTTCCGCTATCAAACAGTTGGGCTCCAGCGTTACTCATTCTTTGGATAAAGTTGTCCGTATCGATTTGTTCGTAATATGGAATACCTGTTTTAACCCATGGGACGACCATGCCATCACTTCCATCGGGTGTTATGGTGTAGGTTCTGTTTTCCGCATCCTGGTAAGGATATTCGTTCCAGTATGGATAGTTGCTTGGTGGTTGGGTGGTGATTGGATCATCGCTGACTTGGGTTCCGTTTGGATCCCAACCAGCCGCGACGAGACCTGATGAATCCAATTGCAGTCCCCAGAGTCTTGTGGTGTAACCGAAGGCACCCGGGTAACCGTTTGGATCGTTGATTTGAGTACCACCCCAAACAAAGTTTACTCCACCGATCGGACCTTCAGTCATGTTGGTGATGTAGTAAGGGAGGGCGTCGCCACCGTTCCAGAGAACTTCGGGTTCGTGGTCGGCACCAACATCGAGGTCACGAATACGTTGGAGGTTACCAGTACTGGTGTTGTTATGGACATCATTCCAATAGACAATGACCCCACCATCTTGATCGGAAATGATTTGAGTACTGTACGGTTCGTAGATGGTTCCTGAAGTTGCACCCAAATTGATACTCCATTGGGCTTGGAAGTGATTGAAATCGGTAAAGTTATCGTTTGGGATGAAGTTGAGGAAGATGTGTGGTCTTTGGTCTGCAAGAGGATCATCAACACAGAGTTCTTTGAAAAGGACGTAGACACTATCGGTATTTGGTTCTTCGATAATTCGTGGTGAACTTTGTTGATCTGCATCAACTGGACAGCCACTGCCATAATCTTGTTGGAAATCAGGATCTGGATCTGGTACTGCATTGTCTGAACTCAATATGAAGGCACGGAGTGCATATGGTGAGCTGAGGTTTACGTCATCATAAGTTGTAATATCTACCAGATTTTCTTTTTGGAAAGAGAAGTTACATCCTGTTCCATAGGAGTAGATCCAGGCGATACGAACAACACCGGCGTCAGGTGAGCTTATATCTGCCACATAGCGATGACATAAATGAACACCATCATTTGGGACAACTTGTGGCCAAACGTAGTTTCCACCTGCATAGGTTGCACCATTTGAGTCGATACGGGTGAGTTTTGGTTTTGCCCCATAGAATGTGGTATCGTTCGCGTCAACGTAGAACATGAACAGGCCGTTGCTGTTATCGGAAATGACTTTGTAGCTGTAACCGTAAATTGATGGATATGCTTCGATTCTGGTAACGAATTCGATTGGGGTACCAGCATTCCATTGGGGTGTACCGGCGGAGTTCACTTTTTGACCATTAATTGAAATGTAACCGGTGAGTCCATCGGTTTCTAACCAAGTGAAGATTGCCCCGGTATCATCAGGGATAACACGAAGTTCATCACCAATTTCAGTAGTAAGGGTTATGCCGTTCGGGACACTCCATTGGGGGGTTCCAGTACTGTTATATTTTTGTGCGTGGACACCGTTTTCATCAACCCAACCCACGATGTAGTTGTTGTCGGAGGTTCGAATGGCCTGGTTTTGATCGGGTAAAAGATAGGTGGAGACATCACGTTTTCCGTTGGCGATGACTTTTCCATTGGCTGCCCAAGCTTGTCCTCCTCCAAAAGTAATATCTGCTGTTTGGGTAATGGTTTGGCTATCAGAGGTGTTGCTGGCTTGGTACGTTTTGAGACCTGGATCTCCTGAACTTACGGTAAAGCAGGCTTTTCCGTTGATGTTCGTTGTCCCTGGTAAGGCACCTGCGGGTTCTGGATTTGGACAATCTCCTGCGGTGATGGTTGGTGTTCCTGAACCACTGATTTGTGCAAGAGTTACGGTTTTGTTCGCAAAGAGATTATTTGAAGCATCTTTCAAGGTCACGGTTACGGTACTTGTACTGCTTCCGTCTGAAATCACGGTGGTTGGGTTGGCGGTAACGGTTGAATCTCCAGCGGTCGGTGGTGTGAAAGTGATGCTAGGTGTTTGAGTTAAGGTAACCGACTCTGAGGTGTTGGTGGCTTCCACGCTGTAGGTTCCGGCAACGGTTGTTTTAACGGTGAAAGTAGCGATACCACTTGAGTTGGTTGGGTTAATTCCTGAAGTGATGGTTAAGCTTCCTGGACCACTTATTTGGACCAGTGATACGTTTTTACTTACCACTGGGTTGTTCAAACTGTCACGAAGGGTTACGGTCACGGTACTTGAGTCGAGGCCATTGGAGAGTACGGTGGTTGGTACGGCAATAACGGTTGAAGCAGGTGCATTTGGGTCGGTTGCTCCGGCGATGAAGTTTACGGTGACATCGTCATTGACGAGGATAATGCTGCTCGAGGTTTCAGTTGCTCGGAAGACGTAACTTCCTGAAACGGTCGTGCTGACACTGAAAGTAGCTTCACCAAGTGCGTTAGTGGTTCCACTGAGGGTGTTTATTGTTGCTGCGGCCGGCCCAGATTCTTGTGCGAGTGAAACGTTTTTGCCTTGAATTGCAACACCGTTTTTATTGCGAATGGTTGCTGTGATGGTTTTGGTATCGATGCCATCGGCTATGACGTTACCAACTGGGGCAGTTACGGTTGAATCGTCTTCGTCGGTAATGAGGGAAACAAAGTCGATGGTCGCGGTATCCACAATGGTGATGCTGCTGGTTTGGTCGGTAGCTTCGACTTCATAGGTACCCACAACTCCGGCGCTACTGTTGGGTGAAGTTTTGACATTGAAACATGCTTTTCCATTGATGTTTGATGTGCCAGGGGCTGGTCCAGCCGGTTCAGGAAGAGGACAGTTTTGAGCGCTAATGGTGAGTGTTCCACCAATAGGTTGATCAATTTGAGCCAGGGTGACGACTTTATTGTAAATTGGGTTAAGAGTTGCATCTTGGAGAAGAACGGTAACAACAGAGGTTTCGACGCCATCGGCTTCTACTCCGGTGGTTGGGTTAGCGGTAACGGTTGAAGCGTTGGCATCGGTTGCTGATTCGTAGGTGAATCCGTCGATGAGTGTATCGGATTGAGTGTTTGGATTGGTGACCACAACGTCAACGAGTCCAACGGTGGGATGTGCTGGGGTTTCAGCGGTCAGTTGTGTTGAGTTCACAAAAGTAACATTTGGTGAGGCGATACCATCGAAGGTAACGGTGGCACCACTTACGAAGTCCGAGCCATTGATTGTGACGACGGTTCCACCTGCGATGTTCCCAAAATCTGGTGAAAGTGGAGGTGTGATGGTTGGTGGAACTCCGTAAATGAAGTTGGTGGTTGCGGTGTCGCCATCTAAATTGGTGACCACCACTGGGTAGGTTCCGGCTGGGTTGGCAGGAGCGGTTACGGTAATGCTGGTCCGGGTGGCGTCAGTAACGGTTGCAGGAACGCCGTTGAAGGTAACGGGAATGGTTCCGGTTTCGGCTCCCAGGGTGACACCAGGTTCGGTTGAAGTGAATTGTTTTATGAGGACACTTCCGAGGTATTCTGGGGTACTGTAACCGTAGTTGTTGTAGAGATCGGTGATTTCACCGGCCGTGAGGGCACGGCGGTAGAGTTTGGTTTCGTCAATTCTTCCGGTGAAATAGTTTCCAGCGGTACAGCGACCGATGTTAAGGTTGTCGGTATTGTTGAGAATTGCCGATGCGGTCATGCTGGTGTTGGTTTCTTTGGCAACGCCGTCGATGTAGAATTTTCCGGTTCCTGTGGTTGAATCGTAAGTGGCTACGAGATGATGCCAAGCGTTTTCGCTGAGGGCAGGGTCAGCACCTGTGCTTCCAACGTTACGGGTGTTGCTTCCATCACCCAGTTTGAGATATGGTTTATTGAAGTAACTGCCGAAATCGTTCAGGAGTAAGCTGTAGAAGCCACGAGTTGGACTGAATTGGTTGCTGCAGGCTTTGGTAAGTACACCGCTGTTAAAGCTTGGAGTTGCGGTGAGGTACACCCAACTTTCTATCGTGAGACCGTTGTTGATGTTGAGGTTGCTGGCGTGATCAACGTCAACAAAGTTATCGGTTCCGTTGAAGGTACGGGCATTTCCGTAGATACCTGTGATCACGTTTGTACTGGCGTTGGTACCACTCATGAGACCGTTGTTTTCGTAACCTGATTGGTCGGCGAGATCTGCGGTTCCACTGCTTTCGTCAAAGGTCCAGTTTGCGCGGAGATCGTTTTCGATGACGTCAATGAAGGTGTTGTTCGCATCACTGAGGGAGGTGAGAGAAAAATCTCCGTAGCTGAGGTAGATGGTTTTTGTGCTGGCAGCAGGGATAGTTGGAACTTTGACCCACACTTTGGTTGTACTGCTGTTGTCGAGTGGTCCTTCGAGCCAATAGTTGTTGATAGGAGTTGTGCCGTCGGTATCGTAGAAACGAATGTCACCAGCGTCACGGCGCATTTTTCCTGCCGTGATGAGGGCTTGAGAGTCGAAAATGACGGGAATTTGGTAATCGGTCAGGAGAGGACCTGAGGAGTTATCGATGGTTACCGCACGGCGGTAAGTTTCCGGAGTAAAATCGGTACCGGTGATGGTAACGGTTGCGCCACCGGCTGGATAATCATTGTTCGGAACGATGGTGGTAATGGTTGGGTGAACGTAGGTGAAGGAGTTGGTGAGGGTGTCGGTTTGATTGTCAGAGTTGGTTACGGTTACATTCACGCTACCGATGGAGGCGGCTGATGGGGTTACCACTTTGATTTGGGTATCGGTGATTGAAAGAATTGAAGCGGGGTTGCTACCAAAGTTAACTTCGAGGGTAGGGGATTCGTTTTCGACTGCTGCGGTCGGTTCGCTTACTGCGTATTTTCGAACGCGGAGGTTATCGATGCTGAACTGCTGGGCGTTAAACGATGGGATAACGATGGCAACTTTTGCGCTTGCTGTTGAATCACTGCTTGAAGAGTACCATTGGATTTGAGTGTTTCCGTTATCGGTACTGCGGGAGTAAATGGCACCGTTTGATGGATCTAAAATGACTTTGAGGAGATAGGTGGCGTTATCTAGCCAGAATTGTGAGTTGGTACTGTCAAAACTTGAACCGCTTTCGTACACGTCATCTGAAGAGTTGTTGCCATTGAGATTCATGGCGTGGAGCATGGATGCAGTTGTGGTATTCACGGTGGTGTTTTTCCAACCCATGAGGGCGTCGTAGAAAGTGTTTGATGAAGTTGAAGTCATTTCAAATTCCACCAGATGCGAACCTGCACGGCTAAAATTACTCACGCTATAGATTCCTGAGTCGGCGAATGGGAAGTTGAAGTAGAGACGATCGTTTTGCGTAATGGCGTTGTTACTATTGTTGACGGTCCATTTTCCGGTGTCGATGGTGGTTCCACTGAAGTCATCAAAGAATTCAAAGGTGTTTTCGGCGTCAGATAAAGAAGACAGTCGGAAGTCACCGTAGTTGAGGTAAATGGTGGTGAGGGTTGGTGAAGCGGCAATGGATGGCACTTTGACCCATACTTTGGTTTCCGGAGTGTTACATCCTGACTCTAACCAGTAGTTGAGTTGGGTGTCAGCGCTGTAAGGGAGGGTGGCGACATTTGATGTGAAACGAATATCTGCACAATCGGAACGCATTTTCCCTCCATCGATGAGTTCTTTCGTATTAAAAGTAACAAGTTGTTGGTAGTCGGTAAGACTTGAGCCACTATTGGTAATGGTAACTGTTTTGTTGTAGTGGGTGTAGAAATTGTTTCCGGTGAGGGTTGCTCCGGTGGTTCCCGCAGTTGGACCGGTGATAATATTGAGTGATGTGAGGTCTGGTGCTGCGGAATCGACAGTGAACGGATCACTGTCGCTTGGCGCTAAAGTGATCAGATTGGCTGGATTGGTGGTATCTGATGCGGTAAGAACAACTCCACCATCCGGTACACTGTAGGTAAGTCCACTGATGATGACGCTGTTATTTCCACTGGTAATTTGACCTGTGACCGTTCCGCCAATAATTCCTACGCCAGTTTTGAGAGTGAGCGTAATGTCAGTGTTAGCGGCAACGTTATAAGGATTGTCCTGAGCATCAACAGTTTCGACGGTAACATCGATGGATTGTCCGGCAACTGGGGTTCCACCGCCGGTTTTTTCGACATTCGTGATGACTGCCCGGGTTATTGGATAAGTGTAAATGGTGAATGGGCTTGTGGTGTCGTTTCCGCTTGTGGCGTAGAGGGCACTATAGGTTGGAACGTAGACGAGATCACCTCGGTCTTCACTGATGGTGGCTTCGCCGACACTTGTTGGAAAGGCGGATTGTGTTGCCCAGGTATCTGTTCCGATATTGTAACGGAGGAAGTTGGTTGTTCCAGCACCTTGAAGGGCATAGATTAAATTGTTGTCGATGGCTTGGACGGATCCTCCGGCTTGAATATTTACCGGAGAGGTATTGTTTGGGAGATTCGTCAGTGCTGTCCAGCTTCCTTTTCCTGATCCGGAAATATCATATCTCCAGAAATTAGGATTTGGAGTTGTTGGGGTGGTGTTGGTTCCTCGAAGTGCATAAATCTTTAATGCGTCTGGGGTTGAGGTGATATCTGAACCTGCAAAGAAGGTATTGAGGCTACTTGGTAAATCCGCCGATTCGTAGAAAATTGGCCAGTTGTCTGAACCAATATCATAGCGGTACATGAGGCCAGTATATACCGTTGAACCTTGTTGGTCATTGTATCCGTTTATTCCGTTTCCGGTGACCAGCCAGAGGCTATGTGTTCCACCTGTATTCCCGTAGACGACCTGACCTTGATCAGAGAAACTGGTACCGATGCTGGTTGGGGCAGTCGCAAGAGCTGTCCATGCTCCGTCACCGCTGGCATTCGATACGTCGAATTTGTAGAGTTCATTGGTATTATTTCCTTTTGTGGCGTAGATGGTTGGGTAAGTTGGGTTAGTTGGTCGAATGGTGAGTGAGCCACCTCCGTTTACGGTTGTCCCCCCGGGCATGCTGGTGAGTGCGGTCCAACTTCCGGCACCGGTATCGGTATCGGTAATGTTGTATCTCCAAAACGTATTGCTACTTCCACCTCGCAGACCGTAGAGAATATTTGCTAGACCGGTCAGTGATCCACCTGAACCAATGGTTGAAGGTGTTGCACTTGGACTGGTGCTTACCGGCCAGGTATTGGCGTTGGCACCGGTAAGTGGGTAACGATAGAGAATTCCTGTGTAGTAAGAACTGTTCGTTGGTGCTGATGATTCACTGATACCGAATCCAGGACTTTCGTATACTTCATCGGTGGTACTTGAGTAGGCGAGGCCACCACGGGTATCGAAATTGCTGTTCAAACTCATCGGAGTGTCATTGAGAGCGGTCCAACTTCCGTTTCCACTTGCGTCAGATACATCGTATTTGTAGAAGTCTTTTGAACTGTTTCCTTTGACGGCGTAGATGGTTGGATAGGTTGGGTTTGTTGGTTTGATGGTTAATGCACCTCCACCCCAAACCGCGGTACTTCCGGGAATGCTTGTCAGTGCGGTCCAGCTACCTGCGCCAGTGGTGGTGTCAGTAATGTTGTATCTCCAGAAATCACTGTTGCTGTTACCACGCAGGGCATAGAGAATTGGATTGGCTCCGTTTAAACTTCCGGTAAGACTTGCCCCGGTACCATAGGTGCTTGGTGTTGTTGATGCGACGGCGAGGGTTGGCCACGTGTTGGCGTTTCCACCCGTGAATGGATGTCGATAAATGAGTCCTGCACTTGATGTTGTATTTCCTGTGATTCCGTTTCCGCTTAATCCATAAATTTCTGCACCTCCGGATGGACCGCTTGCTACATAAGAGAGACCACCTTTTGCCGATGAAGTACTTGCTGTACCGATGTTGACCGGGAAGGCGTTGAGGTTCGACCAGGTACCACCACTGGTGTCGTAGCGAGCAATATCGGTTGATCCATTTCCTCGGCTGGCGTAGATGTAGGTGGTGCCGTCATTGGTTAATGAAGCACCTGAACCTGTATTTCCTACCCACCCCGGTGACGCAAGTGCTGCTGACCATGTTCCGGCGCCAGTATCAAAACGGTAGAAGTTATTACTATTGCCAGGGAAAGCGTAAATATAGTTGGTTCCTGAAAGGTTTATTCCGGTAAGTGCACCTCCACCAACAACGTTGGCTGGGGCGTTTGCAAGTGCGGTCCAGGTGTCTACGGTACAACCTGATCCGGTATTTTGAACACAATATTCCCAGAAGGTATTATTGTTTCCACCACGGAAACCATAGATGTAGTCACCTGAACCCGGGTAAGCAAGTGAGCCACCTTCGGCAACTGAAGCAGGTGCGCTGGCCATTGCAGTCCATTTTCCAATTGGAATTGAGTATTTATAATAGCTGGTTGAACCTCCAATGAAAGCAAAGATGGTGTTGTTGTCGAATTTTACAAGTGCCGCTCCACTTGTTGTGTTTGCAGGTACTGGTGGGAGTTTTTTCCAAAGGTTATTGACCGGGTCGTAACTTTCGAAGGTGGTGGTGGAGTTTCCGGCAAAAACGTAAAAGATTCCATTCACTTCCACCATGGTATTCCCGTTTCCTTGGGTGGCACCACGTTGTGAGAGCGCACGGTTGCTGGAGCCAGAATCAAGTTTTGATTTGGTGAATGCATTCCATTCATTTTGAACGGTGTTGTAGGTCCAAAGCGCGTTACTGAATGAAGCTCCAAAAGCATAGAGAAGATCTCCTGTTCCTGGATATGTTAGGGCGCCGTTTTGGACTCCAGCAGGTGCTGGTTCGGTTCGTTCGTAAATTGGCCAGGTATTACTGGTAATATCGTATTTAAAGAGAAGGCCCCCTGTTTCCTGGTCGTAACTTCCAAAGGTTTCGGAGTCAAAACTATCAGTTTCATAGGTTTTTCTTCCTTTTCCAGTTACTGCCCAAATTTCTTCATCTCCATTCGCTGGTGTTCCATCCGGGTCGTAGTAAGTAATTCCACCGCGGGCTTGGCTGGTTTGTGAAGAGCGATTTCCCATTTTTGCTGGGAGGTTTTCCATTATTCTCCAGCGATCACCGGATGTTCCGCTTGGATCATATCTCCAGAAAAATTTATCAAAACCACCATTCGTGGCGTAGACATAAGTTCCGTCACTGGTGAGTGCACCTCCGGAGTAGACTTCTTTGGGAATACTGTTTCCCGTGAGTGAGTCCCAAGTTCCCGGTGTTGCTTGAGTGCTATCGTATTTCCAGAAGTTCGTGGTTCCGTTTCCGCCAAGGGCGTAAATATCATCCCCAACGAAGGTAAGTGCACCACCACCCTGGACGGTTGCTGGGGTGTTTCCAAGTGTGGTCCAGCTGTTCCCTGAAATGCTGTAACGTCGAAATGAGTTGCTGTTTCCACCGGTTAATACATAGATAAAATCACCACTCCCTTTGTAAGCCATCGCAGCTCCCGCGTTCATGCTGGGATTTGCAAAATTTGAGAGGGTTGTCCATTCACGCGTGAGGGTATCGTACTTTCCAAAGGTGCTGCTTCCGCCACCAATTGCTACGTAAAGGTCAGTTCCAACAGCGACCATACTTGCACCATTTCCAAAAGAATTGAGGAAGAAGTTCGGGAGTGGACTCCAGGTATTGGTTGCTGGGTTATAACTTTCGAAGGAGTTTCCACTTGAGTTTCCTGTAATTACATAGAAAACGTCGTTGACTTGAGCAATAGTGTTTCCATTGCCCTGGGTTGTTCCGTTTTGTGGAATAGGTTCTGAATTGTTGTTGGCGATGTTGTAAGGAATCCAGACTTGACTGCTGGTATCGTATCTCCAGAAGTTATCTGAGTTTGCTCCACGAAAAGCGTAGAGTGTATCACTATCCTTTGTGGTGATATTGGCACCACTTCCGATGCTTGCAGGAGTGTCAGATTCAAGTGACCAGGTGTCAGTTGAGGTTGAGTATTTTCTGAACTCTTTAACAATTCCAGAGGTTTCACCTAAACCAAGAAAATAGAGGTTCCCCAGTGTTTCAGTGAATGTATTTCCCGGTTGTTGGTATGCGTATGTTGCCGGACTTACGGTCTGGTCTCTTGTGTCAGTAGAGAGGGGAGTGGGAGTGTCCGAGAGTCCTTTTGTGAATGCGTACCAGGTGTTACTTACTACGTTATATCCCCAAAATTCTGTGGTTGAGTTTCCACGCATCGCGTAAATAACATTCCCAGTTCCAGGGTATGAAAGTGAGCCACCAGTGTAGACTTCGATTGGGGGAGTGCTTGCCTTTTCCATAACTGGCCATTCGTCGGTTTGGATTTTGTAACGGAAAATGAGTCCTCCGGTATCGGTATCATTTGGTTGGTTAAAACCATTCAAACCATTACTCGTTACGAGCCAGATTTCCTCATCACCGTTATTTGGTGTGTTATCCGGGTCACGGAATGTTATTCCACCACGGTTACTGATCGGAATTCCGCCAGATGTGATTTCGCCAATTCGTGCAGGTGCGTCACTCAGATTGGTCCAAATACCACTGCCATCACCTGGATTAGTAATTTCATAACGCCAGAAAGTTTTTGTTTTTCCTCCTTTTGTTGCATAAAGATAAGTTCCGTCTGTGGTCAAACTTCCCCCACTCACAACTGAATCAGGTGCAGGAGTTGATATAATTGCCCAAGTATCGTTGGTGGTGTTATATCGCCAAAATTTATTGGTATTTCCACCTGCGAGGGCATAGATATAGCCACCAAGGTAGACGGCATCGCCACCACCGGCAGTGATTTCTGGAGCATCCGCCATTGTGGTCCAGGTGTTTCCAGCAATGTCATAGCGGTAGAAATTTTTGGTGTAGTTGAAATACGTACTTCCTCGTACGAGATAAAGATAGTTTGAACCATCATAAACGAGTTGAGATCCGCTGTAAGGTGAAGCTGGTGGTCTTGAAAGACTTCCGGTAGGGGTTCCGGAGCCGGTTTCACATGGGGTCCAGGTGTCATTGAGGGTGTTATATTTGGTGAGACATCGTCCCGAGTCACCCATGCTGAGATAGATATCGGTTCCAACTCCCACCATTGAAAAATGTTCAGCGGTGTAGAAAGTTGAAGGATAGTTGGCGAGTCGAGTCCAAGTGTTATTGGCAGGATTGTATTTATTAAAATCGTTGCTACTTGCAATGACGTAGATTTCATCATTTATTTCAACCGCGCTGTTTCCATATCCTTGTGAGCTTCCGTCTTGTGAAATCACGGTTCCATCTTCGAGGGTACCCAAGTTAAAGGTAATCCAACTGTTTGACGGAATGTCGTAGCGGTAAAAATTTCTTGTTGAATTTCCACCGAGTGCGTAAATGGTATTATTATCGTATTTGGTAAGTGCTGCACCAGATCCGATATCTGCTGGGGCATCACTCAAACGTTTCCAGCTATTCGTGGTTGGATCAAAACGATCGAATCTTCGATTGGTGGTGCTATTTTGTCCTTCAAGAACGTAGATGAAGTCGTTCACTTCAACTGAAGTGTTTCCTGCACCTTGGTAATAGCTACTGTTGAGGTCACCAAGTTGTGAGAGCGGTATGTTGGAATTTGCTCCTACCGTCAGATTACTTCGGTTCCACATGAACCAGTCGTTTTTGCTTAAGCTGTATTTCCAGAAAGGTGCTGCGTTAAAGCCGCCGCCGGCAAGGATGTATAAATAATCTCCGGTCGGATCTTGAGCGCTTACTCCAGGGTAACTGAAGGCCGTTCCCACTCCAAATTGTGCATTCGTTAATCGAGGGGGCGTTTGGTAGGTCACCCAGGTATTGGCGTTACTTCCACTCAACGGATATCGGAAAAGCGAACCAATATTGCTGCTGCCGCCACCGTTTCCGGGGATCATAAAAATTTCTGTTCCACCTGAAGCGCCATTATCGATCACTGCAAGGCCACCTCGGGCTTCATTCGTGAAGGTGTTTACTCCTTCTTGGACCGGAAGAATTTTGGTGCTGTCGAAAACGGTCCAATCGTTGGTTGTTGTATTGTAAACCCAGAAGTCACGAGTGTTTTTTCCGGGTACCGCATAAATGTTTCCACTTTTTCCAATGAGGCTTCCTCCATTTCCTACAACATTTGGGGCGTCATCAAGTGTTTCCCAGTTGTCACCAACAAGGTCGTATCTCCAGAAGTTATTACTGTTATTTCCTTGGAAAGCGTAAACATAGTTTCCACTTCCAGGGTAAGCAAGTGAACCTCCCTCGCGGACGAGATCAGGTGCTTGTTCAATGGTGTTATCCCAGGTGTTGGTGGTACAACCTGAGCCGGTGTTTTGGAAACAGTATCGATAGAAGCTGCGGGTGTTGTTTCCACCAAATGCGTAGATGTAGTCTCCAGTTCCAGGATAAACAAGATCGGCACCTGCACCAAAAGCTTCTGAGCCAGATGGGAGAACTGGTTTAATAATTGGGACATTGGCAAGTGTGGTCCAGGTATTACTTCCAATATTGTAGCGCCAAAAATTATTGGCGGTGATGGTACTATTTCCACGCAGGACATAGATGTCCGTGGTGTTTCCAACACCGGTCATGGCTGAACCGGTTGTAACAGTTCCCGGGGCATTCGTGAGCTGGGTCCAGGTGTTTGAACTTGGATTGTATTTGAAGAAGGTATTACTCAGACCGCCGCTGAGCGTATAAATCAAGTTATCTACTCCCACCACATTACTTCCTTCGAGCTGTTGAATGCTTGAAGAGTGTTGTGGAATTGGTGCTGCGGTAAGACTGTCACCGGATCGACCACGGTTTGAGGTTATCCAGGTATCATGATTGATGAGATAGATATATATTTCGGTTCCATTGTCGTCACCAGGAAAGACGTAAATGGTATTGTTATCAACTTTTTCCATGGTTGCCCCATCGGAAATGGTTACCGGAGCTGCGGCTAAATTGGCCACTTCACAATCACCGGTTCCGCCGCTTATTCCTGCTGGTTCATAACGTTTAAATGAGGTTGAGCCGCCAAAAAGAACGTAGATTTTTCCGTTCACTTCGACCATGGTATTTCCTGTTCCTTGGGCAAGACAATTGTTGGAACTGGTTGCAATCCAAGTGGCTTGAGGTAAGGCAAAAGTTGCAGTTATGCTCAAGGTGATGATGAGAGCAATGACAAGAAAGCCGATTGGTTTTGCCAATGGATGTTTGTTTAACCGTTTCAAATGCTCTTGAGGTTGGGCCAAACCTCTTTGAAACAGGTTCATGATTTTGTTTTTTGTTTTCATGAAAATTTCCTGGTTGTGATATATATCGTAATATAATACCTTATTTTGCAATCTTTTTCAAAGAAACTGTTTACCTTTTTTCTTTATCTTTGGCTAAGCTGAAAATAGATTTTAATTTTCTGCCCATGAATGAATCAAAAATCCCGCTTCTGGCGGACTTTTCTCCACAAAATAATCCTCAAGTGAAAGTCTTTTCTGGTGGCTATACTCTTTCGAATTTACGGACGGTCCTTTCTGTTGCACGTGAACATAAATTTGGCGTTATTGCTGTCAATCAGCGATCACCTCATATTATTCAGGCTTCGTTGGAAGCTGCCTGGCAAGAAAAATCACCGATTATTTTAGAATGTGCTGAAAGTGAGGCTTCATATTGTAATATGCCTCCAGAGCGTATGAGTCAGTTGGTTTTTCAGGGTATTGAAGCGATGATTGCAAAGTATGATTATACCGTTCCGGTTGTTCTTCATCAGGATCATGTCCAAAAAGATCTTACCTTGATTGATCGGGCTGCGGCCTCTGGTTTTTCTTCAGTGGAAGTGGATCTTTCACGGTTACCGCTCGAGGAAAATATCAAGGGATCAATGGAAATTGTGAAAAAAATGCATCCATTGGGTATTTCTGTTGAAGTGGAAGAAGGGGAAATTGGTTTTGCTTCTGCACTCAAAGATTTTGAGCATGTTGAAAAATATTATACCAAGGTGGAAGATGCGCTGGCTTTAGTTGAAGCTACTCGTCCAGAAGCTTTGGCAATTTTTGTTGGTAATGGGCACGGAAACTATGTTGATGATCCCCGAATTGGTTTGGAAAGAATTCAAGAGATTGTTCGTGCTGTTGAACCATATAATGTTGCCGTCGTACTTCATGGAGGGAGTGGTTTGAAACCGGAGTTTTTTCGTAAGGTTGTAGCGGCAGGTGCTGCAAAATTTAATTATGCTACTTCAGTTTCGGATATTCTTTTTAAGTATTTCCCTCAGGATTTAAAAGATAAAATGACTCAATTGGCTGCGGAGAAAGGGACTGAATTTCGTAAAACGTTAAAATATGTTGAGAACGATATTGATGCACTCGATCCAGTGATTCTTGAACAAGCTCGTCAAGCGATGACTGATCATATCCGTTTCATGATGCGTGAAGCGTTCGGAAGTCAAGGAAAGTCTGTTTTATATTCGTAAGTTCTGACCATGAAAAATTTCCGCGATTATCTTGATCAAGAAGCGATTGATCAATCTCTTCAAGCAGTACTCCATGACCTTTTGGAAGGTTTTTTAGATATCTTTTCTCTTTTACAAAAGGAACAGGGGGGATATTGGGGAACAGAGAATAGTTTTGGTGAACAGCAGCTCAAAGTTGATGTTCGGTCTGATGAAATTTTGATTGGTAAGCTTCAAAAGAACAACAATGTAGCGACTTTGGCTTCGGAGGAGCTCATGGAACCGATTCGTTTGGCTCATGATGGAGGGCGTTATTCGGTTTTTTTTGATCCGCTTGATGGATCTTCGATTTTTGATGTGAATTTTTCGGTGGGTACGATTGTTGGAGTTTATGACCACCCAGAGATATTAGGAAAAACACTTGAGGGACAGTCGGCGGCATTATTTGCGTTGTACGGTCGACAATTGGTGGTGGTTATTACGCTCAAGGAAAAGGTTTATCATTTTCAGTATGTTGTTGAGGAAGCTTTAGGGGAAGATGTGTTTGAACGATTTCACTTCTTGGGTGAACTCACTCTCCGCGAACAAGGAAAATATTTTTCTCCCGGCAATTTAAGGGCGGCAAAAGAGGTGCCGGCTTATTTAAAGCTTATGGAATATTTGGCTCTTCACGATTATGTTTTACGTTATAGTGGTGGGATGGTTCCAGATGTTTATCAGATCCTGAAGAAGGGTGGCGGGGTATTTCTTTATCCGGGATCAGTAAGTGAGCCCATGGGGAAACTTCGGTTACTTTATGAGGTTGGACCGATGGCTTTGATTTTTGAACGTGCCGGTGGAAAAGCAGTTCGTAATAAAGAGCGAGTTTTAGCGTTATCATTAGAAGAGTATCATCAACGAGTCCCGGTAATTTTGGGTTCAAAGCTCGAAGTTGAGATGGTTCAAAAGTTTTTTTTATGAATAATTCTAAGTTATCGGTAACAGAAATCGAAGAGCTGGTGCTTCAAGCTCAAGCTGGCGACAGTGAAGCATTTGGTAAAATTTACGATGCTTTTGTTGATCAAGTGTATCGTTATATTTTTTTTAAGGTGAGTTCAAAAGATGATGCATTCGATCTTACGGAAAATGTTTTTTTGAAGGTTTGGCAAAATTTGAAGTCTTATCGTGATAATAATCAAAAGTTTGGTGCCTGGATTTTTCGAATTGCGCACAATTTGGTGGTGGATTTTTACCGTTTTCGGAAAGAAAGTGTTGAACTTGATGTCGATATTCCCGATCACAATCGAGATAACAATCCGAAACTCCTTACCGAACAGAGCTTGAGTAAGGATGTTTTAAGAAAAGCTATTTCCAAATTAAAAAAAAGTTATCAGGAGGTTATTCTCCTTAAGTTTATTAATGATTTGGATAATGTGGAAATTTCCCGCATCATGAAGCGAAATGAGGGGAGTGTACGAATTCTAAAATTTCGCGCGTTGAAGGCGCTTCGCCAGATTTTGGAGCAAATGAATGTGTCTTCGGAGTAACAAATGGCTTTTTGTTACGTTTAAAGGTGTACAAGAGAGTTTAATTTTTATTTAAAAGAATGTTTCAGTGGTTTCGAAAGATACAATTTGATCAGAAAGAGGAACTTTTTTTGGAAGCAGAACTTCGAAAGTTTTCTGGCATCCAAATGGATGTCTCACAGAAGCTTCAACAACGTCAACGGCTTGTTTCCATGGCTCAAAGGAGTTCGTTTTATGATTCAGAACGTATTGAACAGGTGAAATTTGGTCAACGTGTGAGGACGGTTGCTCGGGACGTTCAATTGGATCCTGTTGAAGCTCACACGATGCGGGTTCGCATTATGTCGACCATTGGACATTTATTTCAGCATTCGGAAGATGGCCAGATGACTTCAAAATTACAGAGATGGGTAGCTGCCCCACTTTTGGTGGCATTGATAGCTACTTTTTCTGTTATTACTCCCGGAAAAACACCAATTCCTTATGCAAAAGCTTCTTACTTTTTGAAAGTTGTTGGTGATGTAACGGTTGAACGAAATGGTCAAAGATATAAGGCAGAAAAAGATTTTTCTCTTCAGGAAGGGGATATTTTGCATACTACACCTGGAAGTTTTGCTTCGATGCGTTTTTTGGATGATAGTGTTGCCAGATTGGAACAAAATAGCGCTTTGAGTGTCGAAAAACTTTATAAACAGCCACTTAATCCTTTGGTAACTGAGGTTGAGTTAAATTTGGGGCAGGGGACTTTGACTTCTCAGGTAGTTCCTCTTCTCAATGACCAGGCTTATTATAAGGTTGTGACTTCTAAGCTCGAAGCCGAGGCTACCAATAAGGCGACTTTTGAGGTTTCGACTTCTGACGCTCAGGTTACTATTGAAGTTTATGATAACCATATTGAAGTAAAAGATTTGGCGAATAATGGTGTTACGTCGCGGACAGTCGTGGCTGGTTATTCCCTTACACTTGATGGTGAACATCAGGAGATCGCTCAGGTAAAGAATATGGAACAAGGTGAGGATCTTTTTGCAGATGATGGTCTTGAGGAACCTCAATCTTCAGAGATCCCTGTAGTTTTAACGGATACGATTATTCCTGATTCACATTTGGAAGAGTTGCGACAAAAATTTGTCATTGCTCATCAACAGTTTGTTCAAGGACAAGATGCTTTACAGGCCGGTGATGTTATTGAGGGAAATCGGTTGGTGAAATCTTTCAAGTACCGAGTATCAGAGATTTTGGTAGATGTTCGTAAAAATACTTCTGCTGATGAAGTGAGTCGTGAACTTTTGATGAACTATATGAAAGAAAAAATTCATTTTTCAATGAAGTCTTTGGCACTTGTTTTGCCAACAGCTTCTCAGTATCCAGCAAAGCAGATTATTTCTCAAGTTGAGATTATGCTTACTGATGGTGACTTTGATATTATCAAAGTTCAATTAGCTCAGGCGGAGAGAGGTTTACTGGAAATTCAGGACTTAATTCAGGAAGAAAAAACTGCTGATGCCTTTAAAGCCATTGAAAATTATCAACTTCAATCAACTCGGTTATTTGCGAAAGCAGAGGGATTTGTAAAAACGTTACCTATGGCTCAAACGGAAGAATTGTTTACTTCAGAACTTCGACAGCTTAAAGAGTTGACTGCTTTGGAGAATCTTCTTGTTTTGAGTCAACAAAATGGTTTAAAAGCACGGGTTCATGCTGTTCAGAACTCAAGCGTGAATCGATTGATAGTGCTTTTGAAGCTTGCTCCAACGGATGAGGAATCGGTGAAAATAGCACAGCGCTTTTTAACTCAACTCCAGAATTTTAGTGAGCTTTATCTTCAAGATACTCAGAAGGTAGGTGATGACGCTACGGAACGTATGGATGAACTCTTTAATGAAAATCAGTCAAAGCTTGATGAGATAATTACAGATCAACTCCTTCAAGACAGTGAAGCATCAGGTGATTCACAGGTGACTCCCGTTGAGTTAGAGTTTAATCATTTAGATTCCTTTGGCGGCGAGCATTCCTAGTATGAGGCCAAGAGTTCCGGTGAATCCTCCAAGAATCCAGAAACGCATAACGATATTTGGTTCAGACCAGCCCTTCTTTTCAAAATGGTGATGGAGAGGAGCGATAAGAAATACTTTTCGATGGAAGAACTTTTTTGAAGTGAGTTGGATGATGACGGAAAGCGTTTCGATAACAAACATGAAGCCGATGATTGGAAGTACAGCAACTGAATTGGTCATCATGGCGATGACTCCAAGGGTGGCTCCAAGGGAAAGCGCACCTGTGTCACCCATAATGAAGTGGGCCGGAAAGATGTTGTACCACATGAACCCCAAGAGTGCTCCTACAATAACCATACAGAAGGCTGAGAGGATGAAGAGGCTCTGGACAAATGCGATGATGCTAAAGGCGCCAAAACTGATGATGAGAAGCCCCCCAGCGAGCCCATCAAGTCCATCGGTAATGTTAACGGCATTCGCAGTGGATGTGATGACAAGAATAAAGAGAGGGATATACCAGAAGCCAAGAAAAATATTCCCAACGAAGGGGATGTGAACTTCGTTATTTCCTAGAGGAAAATAAAACCAGAGCGCCCCGAGAAGGGAAAAAATGGTTAACCAGATAAATTTTGGTTTAATGTTCATTCCTTTACTTTTCCCGAGTCCTTTAATGTTGAGCCAGTCGTCGAAGGCGCCGAGGAGTGCTGTGGTAACTAGTGTGAAGAGTGGGAGCCAGGTTTCACTTCGATTAAGGAGTGAGTTTTCAGTGAATCCAAGTAATGTTGAAAGTCCTGAAAGCAAACATACGAGTACCGTTGTTCCCCAAATTAGTATTCCACCCATGGTTGGAATACCTTTTTTCTTTCCGTGGAGTGACTGAAAAATAGCTGCCTGTTCGCCACTGGAAGCAATTTCACGGAGTTGCTTATTACATTTATACTTGTAGAGGAGTTTTATAAAATGTGGAGCCAAGACGATGGTTAAAACAAAAGCTGATATTTGTGAACCAAAAATCAGAAAGAGGTGACGGATCGTAGTGAAAATTGTCTCCATTGGATTTAATGAGGGGTAGCTTCTTGCTCGGTGATTGGTGACGGAGTTTCGTTTTCAAGTGTTTCTTGAGTGGAGATGTTTGATTCCAGTTCACTTTTGTCACCGGGCCAATTATAGTTTCTTGTGACCCAATCAGCCAGTATTTTTGTTTCAGTAAATCGATCTGGGCTATTGAGCATAATGGTGAGAATTTTTTCGCCGTTTGGTTGTTCGATGATGGTGATAAGGCATTGCCCTGCCAGATCAGTGGTTCCAGTTTTTAATCCAATGACGTGAAGGTAGCTGCCGAGGAGCTCGTTGGTGTTTTTGAGTTTATGAACAAGCGCTCCGTCTGTTGAACTCACTTCAAGCTCTTTGGTACTTGCCGCTTGTTTGATAAAGTTTTTTCCGTAGGCATATTTGGCAAGTACTCCCAGGTCATATGCGGTTGCAACGTTTGTTTTATTTGCTAATTCTTGTTCTGCTGTCAGTGGTTGTTCATTAGAATTTTCAGTTTCTTCGGTGTAGTTTTCATCTTCATCCAGACCAATGGGGTTGATAAAGTGTGAATTGAGCATCCCGATTGTTCGTGATTTTTCATTCATTTTTTCTACAAAACTTGCGACATCACCACTGTCATATTCGGCAAGCGCGACGGCAGCGTCGTTGGCTGAGTGGATAAAAATGGAATAGAGGAGATTTTCGATAGTGATTTTTTCTCCTGCCGCAAGCCAGGCTTTTGACCCATCGGTGGCGCTGGCTTTTCTTGAAATGGTTACTACTTCGTCAAGTTTGTGGTTTTCAATAATAATAATTCCGGTAAGCAGCTTGGTGAGGCTGGCGATGGCGAGCGGTTCGTGAATGTTTTTTTCATAGAGAACAACACCACTTTCCAGGTCGATCGCAAGTGCTGCTTTGGCTTTTATAACCGGGGCAATGCTTACGTTATTTTTACTTGGGATTTTTTGGGGATCCAAGAGGCGATTATCACTCCAGGGCATGGTGTGAACGAGGTTTGCTGAAGAGGTGTTCATGGGATTCTCACCGGCAATGACAAGATTGGTGTAGAGCCCCAAAAGTGTAGTTATCATAACGAGTTGGAAGTGGGATTGGAGCTGGTTTGTTTGGATGGAGTTGTTTCTTGTGTGATTGTTTTTACGGGTGTTGCAGGTGCTAAGTAACGGAGTTTATTCCACGGATCCGGGAGGCGGTTTTTAAGATAATCTTTTCCAAGAAGAATGACGATTTCGCTGTCTTGAGTTTTTTCACTTGCAAGGTACTCTTCGGGAATTCCTTCAACAACTTCTGCGTTTGGGATCAATGCTTGAATGAGTGGCAGCGCTGTTGGTTTTACGGTTGATGTTTCCTCAGTACCGTTTTCATCCGCATGCGATCGGAAGTAAATGGTCGTGGTTTCAAGTGTTACGTCAGAATTATTCCCATAATAAATGGTGTTGAGACAGAACCGACTCAGAAGGTTTAAAACTTCCAGTGCCAGGCCGGCTGTTTTGGTTCCGTTGCGAACTTGGATGGGTTCCTGTTTTTGGATGGCTTCGGCATTGTTAAAAGTATTTTCAATGAAAAAATGGAGGTATTCATATTCGGTACCAACTGGCAATGCTACTGAAGCACCACCAAAGTATTCGCGAGCTGGTGTGTAAACGAGTCCACCACAAGAAGTGGGGTCGTCATTCATCACGATGTTGGCGAGTTTATCTTTTTGGAAATCTTTTGAATATTTCGCAAGTTCGATAATTTCGGGGAAGGTGAGGTTGGTTTCAATACTTTCGTTAATGGAGTCATAGATACCTTTGATTTTTCCTGGATCGGTCAAGATGTTTAAACTCAGGGCTTTTTCTTTGATGGCAAAGAGGAGATCTTGTTGCCTTCTTGCACGATCATAATCACCTTGGTTGGTTCCATGTCGGCTGCGTGCGTACTTGAGTGCTGTTTCACCATCAAGGTGATGTTCACCTGCTTTCATGATGAAACTTTCAGTTTTTGTCGTTTCACCTTTTGGATATTCGTAATCGTTGATGTTTTCTTCAAGGGTGACATCAACTCCATCCATACTATCAACAAGTTTTACAAAACCTCCGAAGTCTACTTTGACGTAATACTGGATGGGAAGATTAGTAATTTTACTGACGACTTGTTTAGTATAATCGAGGGCTTCTTTATTGGAGCCGAGTTCCGTTTTGGCACTCGCAAACACACTGTTGATTTTTGATTTTCCGGTCAGTTTGGTATCGAGGTAAAAGTCGCGTGGAATGGAAAGCATTGAGACAGATTTTTTATCAAAATCGATACTCGCTACTACCATGGTATCGGTCAGGTTTCCTCCATCGTGCCCTTCGCCACCAATACCGAGGAGTAATACATTTGTTTTCCCTGTTGGTCCGGTTTGGAGTTTATTGCCAAAAGAAAAAACGATGGAGGAAAAGTCTAAGCTTTTAATAATTTGGCTAATTCCAAAAATGAGAATGACGATAACCAAGAGGCCAGTTGCAATACTAGCCCCATACATTTTTAATTTTGAGTCAGCATTTCTTTGGTTTATTTTTCGAGGTGAAGACGTTTCTGAAGATTTTTTGAAGGGGTTGAGATTCGGGGAATTTTTTGGGCTGCTTGAATGTGGCCTGATTTTTTGGGTTTTAAAATCCATAGTTTGAAGACATGCTCAATCATTCTAGTCATTTTTTCTTTTCGATCAATGCGTTGTGAAAAGAAGGGTTGACTTAAAGCTTCCCAAGTTATTTATTTTGAGTCCAATTCCGATCTGTTCCCAAAGACTGCTTTTGAGGTCTGAGGAAGCGAGGATTTTTTCGATAAGTTTTTCTTTATCATTTGATTCCAGTATTAAGGCTTGGACGGTTCGGTTATCAATTTTCTTTTGGACAAGTGTGGAAAGCTTTTCTTTTTGTGGAGATGTGAAATCAAAAAAGTCTTGATTGATCATTTTTTCTGTCCATTCATTCGCAAGACTTCCGAGTGTATTGTCGATAGTGAGTGTTGAGAGTTTATCACCTTTTCGTTGTTCATTGATCATTTTGAGAAGTTCATTTTTTATTTCTAAAAGATCGGTTTCGTTTGGTGGATCTGAAGAGAACTCTTCCGTGGTAATGTATTGACCGTTATTATTTTTTTTCATGCCAATACCTACTTTGGTCCATTTGGGGTTTAAGATGTTTGCTCGATGGATGGCACTTTCCATAAGTCCGTAGTGGGTGTGGAGGAGGCTAGGTGCACTGGCAAGATTTTCACCGACCATGAATGGAATTTGAAAATCTTTTCTCCGATCATTTGGGCTTTTATTGTCAGGATTTATGTGATTAAAAAAGTTTCTAGTAACCATGTCTTCACTATGGCTTTGAGCCATTTTTTCAAGTTGATCATCTTTTCTTAATGTGCTGAGGTTATGTTTGGTCCGTTCAGTGTTGATGAGCTCGAGGAGTTTTTTTTGGTATTCTTCCAAGGTATAATTTTCGGTCGGGTATTTTTTATTGAGGTCAAAAAAGTTGGGGATGAAGGCGGTACTATTTTGAGGGTAAACGGGAAAGTTGAGGACTGCTGAACCGTCTTGTGAATTTACTTCAAATTGGTATATTCCAAGTGTTTCTGGAGTGTAACTTGCTGTAAAATCACTGCCGGCAGGGATTATTTTTGAACCATAGTAGTCGATGAGTTTTGCTTTTGTGGCAAGTTCAAAAGTATCCACATTTCCGTCCGGAAGAATCACTGCTGCTTCGAGATAAATATTTGTTTTTGTTCTTCCTGAAAATGAAATATTCTTTTTTGCTTCGATTTTTTTTGGAAAAGTTTTTAAATCAACGAGATCTTTTTCGATCTTGGTGAATTCATGTTCTGTGACTCTGAAACTTTTTTTGCTACTTTTGTTCCAGTCGGTTTTAAGGCTGAATGATTTGTTATTTTCTTGTGTGCTTTGTGCGCCTGCGATTTCAACCGAAATAATGCCCGGTGTAAACATACTGAAGAGCTTGTAATCGACATTGTAACTCTCAATGTTTTGGCGGAAAAAAATCGTTTGTTCTTTTTTCCCTTGGCTGACGATGAGTTTGGTAAGATTATTTTTGTTGTTTTTCCAACTTATAACGGTCTGAAAGTTTTCATAGGTGAGGTTGGTTTTTGAAGGTTTGTTTTCTGAAGGTCCGTTGGTCGTTGTCGGCAGTTTATCCAGAACCTCAATTTTTAAGGTTTTGCTTTTACCACTTTTGCCTTCAATGAAACCCAGGAAGTAGGTTCCAGTTTTTTCAAAAAATACCGGAATTTTTATTTGTTGATTTTCTGTTTCTCCAGAATACATGAGATAGTTTTTGGAGGTTTTTTCATTTTCGGGTGCTAAGAAAAAGAAAACATCTTGACCATCAGGTATTTTTATTTCACCTTCAAAAAAATAGATTTCATTTTTATAAAATGTGGTTGGAATTTCTTCTTTAAGTTTGAGGTTCGGAAAATGGGTAGCGTTGCTTGTTGATGTACTTTCGGCGTTTACTTTTTGTATTGGAGTAATGAAGAGAAATTCAGAATAGAGGGAAAGCGAAAGCAATCCAACGAAAATCACAAGGTGAATGATGGATTGCTTTTTCTCGATTTGGCTTCTTGATTTGTTTTTGAACATGATTTTTGGGTATTTTTCTTATTATAAGAGCGAATATTTTTTAAATCAAAGAAAGTCCTTTTTTTGATCCAGTTTTGACTTTTTGAAAAATCTATTTAACATGCTTTAAAGAAAAAAGTTTAATTTTTTATTTTATATTTTTATGCCGAATCAAAAGGGAAAAGTAGCTTTGGCCTCTTCAATGATGGCTTTAGCTTTGCTCGCTGGTTGTCAACAAGGTACCAACGTATCAAACGAACCTTCAAAGCCACCAGTTGAAATGCTTAAAGAAGGTGCTGCAAATCTTACCGCTGTTAATTCAGATAAATTTGATATTGCCCTCATGGCTGATATTAAAGATCCGGTTTCTGGTAATGTAAAATTTGACGCTCGCCTTGAAG
Source organism: uncultured Candidatus Peribacteria bacterium (assembly GCA_964624115.1). GTDB lineage: Bacteria > Patescibacteriota > Gracilibacteria > UBA1369 > UBA1369 > CAZUXI01. The sequence continues at coordinate 250,084 of CAZUXI010000002.1, read as the reverse complement.
GTTCTGCGGATAAAAAAGATTTGGCAGATCCAAAACTCAATTTGAAATTCAACGGAAATTTTGATTCTGGTGCCGGACAAGGTGGAAGTGCTCAGCTTGAAGTTCGGATGGATAAAACAAATCTCTTCTTCAATGCAATGAAGCTTGACGTTAAGGGTGAAACTCTTCCTCCTGAAGTTGTTACATATCTTAACAAATGGTGGAAAATTGCTATTCCTGCTGGAACACTTGAACAGATGAAAGCTGAAATGCCTTCAGATGCTATGATGCAAAGTCAGGAAGCTGAAATGAAAAAAGCTATTGCTGAATCAAACTTCATTAGTGATGCCAAATTTGTTGGTCTTGAAGATGTCAAAGGTGAAAAAAGTTATCACTATACTGCTAACTTAGATAAAAAAGCTTTCCTTGCTTTCATTCAAAAAGTTTCAGCTGAACAAGGACAAACGATTAGTGCTGAAGAAATGAAACAGGCAGAAGCGGACATGGAAAAAGTTGATATGAAATTTGATGGTTGGGTTAATGCCTCTACCAACACTTTGAACAAAGTAAAAGTTGAACTTAATGCAAAATCTACTTCTGCATCTGAAGCAAGTGGTGTTATGTCTCTTGAAGCAACCATTTATGATGTCAATAAACCTGTAACGATTGAAGCACCTGCAAATGCTACTGACTTCCCGGTTGAACAGTTCATGATGCCAATCATGATGATGATGCAAGGAGCTGGTGCAATGCCAACTGATCCATCAATGATGGATCCAAACTCTGCATTATTGGATTCAGGCGATTTGACTGGTACTCAAGCTATGGGTCAATAGTTTTTTCTTCCGAGTTACCAAAAGAGCCGTCTGATGACGGCTCTTTTTTTTGTTCCATGCGAAATTTTTTGCAAATGCTCAGGTCAATTTTTTTGATATTTTCCCAAGCCAGGTCATAGATTTCGCCAAAGGTTTTACTGAGACGTTCACTTTTTATGAGTATCCCGAATTTTTCTTCGAGTGAAATAATAGATATTTTTTCATCGTAGATGAGGAGGTCGAGTTGAAAGTTGAGATTGTTTGGAATGAGTCGACTTTCTCGATACTCAAGATGGTCACGCAGCTTGTGGAGAAAACTTTTTTGATCTGCAGGGTATATGGCTCGGACATTTATTTTTTTCTCCGAACGTCGTTTGTAATAGTTTGGAAAATAGTTCGGGATGAGGTTCTCAAGATCTGAAAGGGGAACATAGGCCCGGATGAGTGTTTTGGCGGTCAGTGTATCGTCGAGTAAGCTTTGAAGCCCACTTTCACCTTGGTAGAATTTGAGGTAAGGTTTGCTTATTTTTGTGTGGTAACGCGAGGGGTGCTGTTTTGAAAAGAGTTCGAAAGTTTTTTTTAAGAGATCGAGTTTTTTTAACATGTTGATCTGTTTTTCTTTCATTTCTTTCAGGACTTCTTCACTGTCTTTGGCCTGAAAATAACTGAGGTGGCGGTGTGTAAGTTTTTCGACGAACCCCTTTTTTTCTAAATTCTCGAGTGTGATGTAGCATTGCGAACGATTCATTTTTGCTTTTTTTGCAATAACACTTGCTGAATTGTTGTTGAATTTGAGGAGCGCAAGGTAGGTTTTTGCTTCGGCTAAGGTGAGACCGAATTCTTTCATGAGGGTGATGATTCTTGCTTCCTCATTATTAAAATAATCCATCCGCATAAGGAGAGAGTAAAGAAGAATGTCAAAATATATTATGTTTTTCTTCCTGTCAAATACATTGTCCAGTATTACTTTTTATCATACTTCATCATATTATTTGTTTTTTAAATGATCATTGTAATTTTGCATCTCAGCTTTTGTCTTTTTTATGAATCTCAAAAATATTTTTTTCCGAATGAGTTTTGGGGCGTATTTTTTAGGTATTGCTTTTGTTTCCCGCAGTGATGCTTTTTTTCGAATGGTTATACTCTTTGTATTATTTTTTCTTTTCTTCGTAGGATTTCGATTGTTAAGGAGTGGAATTTTAGTTTTATCGATTATTTTTTTGTTGGGATGTTTTCAATATGAAGCGGTGCAAACGGTAAGTTATTTACGCGATACGGTGAAGGATTTTCATGGGGCTTCAGAGTTTCACGTTCAAGGTCGGATCATGAGTGAGCCCCAGGTCTTTTCAACGCATCAGCAGTTTCTTCTTGAGTCTCGCAGTGTTTTACTTCCAGGAAAAGTTATTCAGGTGAATGGGAAAGTCCTGGTGAAAACAGATCGATATCCTCAGTATTTCTATGGTGATTTTTTGCGTTTAACTGGGCGTCTGGAGCGACCGGAAAATTCATCTGACTTTTCTTATCAAGACTTTCTTGCGAAGGATCAGATTTATTCATTCATGAGTCGGCCAAAAGTGGATTTGTTTCATTCCGAGGCGGATGTTGTTTTTGGAACCCTTTTGAAATTAAAAGCTGTTCTTTTATCTCGTTTGGAGGAAACTTTTTCGGAACCTGCCGCTTCGCTTGCCGCTGGTATTTTACTTGGCTTGCGGAGAAGTATTCCTGAGCATATTCTGAGGGATTTTAAAACGCTCGGTCTCACCCATATTTTGGCTGTTTCGGGCTTTAACATTTCGCTGCTTATTGTGCTCGCTGATCGCTTAACTCAGCGTTTTTCAAGGAGGACGAGGTTTTTCGTTGGAATGTTGTTTTTATTCATTTTTATTTCCCTCACCGGTTTTTCTGCCAGTGTTTTACGGGCCGCGTGGATGGGTGGGATTGTGGCTTTTGCGCGTTTTTTGGGACGAAGATCGAGTGGTTTGAATACTTTGTTATTGAGTGGTGGATGTATGGTCTTTTTTCAGCCAACTTTACTGGTTTGGGATTTATCTTTTCAACTCTCTTTCTTAGCAACCTTGGGGCTTATTCTTCTTTTGCCTTATTTTGAGCCTTATGCCGAGAAACTTCCCAGCCTTATTGGAGAAAATTTAATGGTGACCATGGCGGCTCAAGTGTTTGTATTACCTTTGATTTTGGCGAATTTTGGCCAACTTTCTTTAATTTCACCAGTTTCAAACGTCTTCTTTTTACCTTTTATTCCTTTTTTAATGTTGACTTCTTTTTTGGGTTTGTTGTTGGGATGGATGCCTTTGATAGGTCATGTTCTTAGTTTTCTTTATGTTTATTCGTTACAGATTTTTCTTTTTTTGGCTCAAATTATGGCAAAAACACCTTATGCTATGGTTGAGGTTCCATTTTCAGAATGGTTGGTGGTGTTGTGCTATTTTCTTTTAGGAATTTTTCTTCTGAAACCTTGGTTACGAAATGTTTTTCGCGGGAATTTCATAAACCCAAATCGGAGCAATGTTTAGTTCTGGGTTTCGTTGTTCCAGGTGTTTTTCTTTCCACCCTTGCATTTGGAAGGCATATGAGATGATTTTGGTTCCAGGTTTTAATTCTGCTTCAAGTTTTTCTTTTAAGCGTTTGAGAGTTTCAGGTAAGAGGTAACAAACGATGGCGTCTGCATCGGAGAGATTATAGAAGTAAAAATCTTTCATTTTAATTTTGGCTTTTGAGCGCCAGAAAAATTTCCGAATTTTTGCTAAACAATAAACCAAAGGAGAAAGTTCGAGTCCTACCGCTTCTGCTTGATAATCTTTTGCAGCAAGGTAGACACTTCGTCCATCACCACAACCAATGTCATAGATTTTTGAGCCAGGTTTCAATTCAGCAAAAGTGAGCATTTTTTTTATCGCTTCCATTGGTGTTGGTACAAATGGAGCTCCCCTTAACAGTGCTTTGAGTGTTGGGATCATGACCACAATCATGATGGCCATCGTATAAGGGTTGTACATATTTTTTGGACTCAAATAAACCAAAAGTATAAGTACAATGACGGATGACATGATAAGGGTGAAATCGGTCAGGTTAAATTTCATAGAGGTAGATTGAAGGGAGGCGTGATTTTGGATTTTTTTCCCAAACTTTTACTGGAGTCAGTGTTTTGAGACGGAAGGTATTGCAGATAATTTTGGTTCCTTTTTTGCACTCTTTGAGGATTTTTTCTCCCAGTTTATCCATGGTTTCAGGCCCCAGGTAGCAGATAATGACATTTGCATCTTCGAGGTTGTGTTCAAAAAAGTTTTTGCAGTGAATTTTGAAGTTTGCTTTGTGGAAAGCTCTTTTAAACTGTGCAAGGATATAGGGAAGGGGAGCGAGTTCGTAGCCTTCAGCATGTGCTTTATATTTTTTTTCGGCTTCAAGGAGAAACCTGCCGTCACCACAGCCAAGATCATAAACTTTTTGTTTTGGTTGGATATTTGCGTATTCAACAATTTTTCTTACCGTTCGTTTACTTGTTGGTACATAAGGGACGCGAGTAATGCAGTTCATGAGAAAAGTTCCGGTAATGATGAGAAGAAATATCATCATTGCCATGAGAATGAGCTGTTGGAGATAGAACATGAAAAAAGTTGAAGTATCGTTCTATAATACCAATTTTTGCTTTTTCTGACAAACTTTACTATTCTGGTTGCGCCTTAAGTTTTGTTGAAACTGGAAGAACAACTGGGTTGATATGTTGCCGCATAGGTCTTTTGAGCTCTTTACGCTCTTAAGATTTCAACCCAGTTATTGACCCCGTTGGGTTGGGTACCAACAAGCATATGAATCGGCCGCTTATCTTATTGAATGGACAAAATTGCTTCCTGTTTTTTCACAAGTTCGGTGAGGTCATTTGCCGCTTTATAGACCTCGGTGAAGTCAGTATTGATAACGATGTCAGAATAGGTTCGGTAGAGAAGATCCCGCTTGGCGTAGATTTTTTCGATCGATGTTCGAATTTGATCGAGGGGAACTTTGGAGTTTTTCATTTTAATTTTTTCGTAACTTCTGAAGGCTAAAGTGTCGACTTCTGCTGAAAGATAGACACAAACCACTTTATTGGGACGTTCTTTAAAGTATTGAATATTCAGTTCGTTCTCAATAAATCCACCTCCACAAGCAATCACCAGATTATCTTCAACACTCATATCTTTGGATACTTGAAGTTCAAGCTCTTTCCAGAGCGATGGTCTTTTTTTGTAAATTTCTTCTATTGTTTTATATCCGCTATGTTCAAGTACTAATTCATCAAGTTCAACGAAGTGCATGTTGAGATTTTTTGCTATTTTTTTTCCGATTGAGCTTTTTCCTGATCCTACGAAGCCAAAGAGTAAGATGTTCATGATTGAATAAGATAATATTATACGTGAAGAATAGGTTCGTCGCTGTCGAAACGTTGTTCTTGGATTGATTGTGTGACGGCACTGAGACCATTATTGGTAATGAAGAGGGTGAGTACGGTAATTACACCAACACGTCCAATCATCATGAGAATGCACATGACGATCTTGGAGATTTCTGAAAATGCGAAATAATTTCCTGCAGGACCTGCGTTAATATTTCCAATTTCAACAGCTGGCCCAATATTTCCAAGATTGGCAATAGATGCCGTGATTGCAGAGGTGAAATCAATTGTTGTATTACTTCCATCAATGAGTTTACTGTGATGGCTTGTAAGCATAATGAGAACAGCGCCACCAAGGAAAATGAGATAATAAAGGACGATATTCACAACGATCAGCCCTACCTGAGCTTCATCATAAAGCACTCCATCGATTTCAAAGCGAGTTTTGTGTCTTCCGTACAGGAGATTTTTGATTTTCATTACCACATATTTGTAGAGTACGGCGAAGCGAACCATTTTGAGCCCCCCGGCGGTTGATCCAACCATTCCACCGACGAGGTAACAAATAAAAAGAAGCCCTTCTGCGCCTGCAGGCCATTTGGTGAAATCGGAGGTAGCGAGACCTGTTGTTGAAACAATTGAAGTTACATTAAAGAAAGCATAGCGCAAACTGTCTGCCAGAGTTGGATATACGTTGTTTTGCAGGAGTACTAGGGTGATACCTAAGGTGATGAGTGCGACAAATACACAATAAATCTGGAACTCTTTGTTTCTGATGACCTCTTTTATATTTCTTTTATAGAGTATAAAGAACCAGAGAGTGAAATTTCCTCCTGCAATAAACATAAAAATTGCAATGATCCATTCAGATACAGGGTTTCTTAGACCACCGATGACACTTACACCGTTTTCAGTAATTGGAAGTCCCGCACTGGCATCGTAAGTTCCAAACCCCCCCGTTCCCATAACGGAAAGTGCGTGATTGAAGGCGTCAAATCCAACATCATACCACTCTTTGTAAGGCGAGGACCGGAAAAATGTTCCTGAAACCATGAGGAGTGCTACGAGCGCTAAGGTGATTACCGTGTAGGTCTTCAAAAAATCTTTTCCTGCAGTTAAGGCATCATTTTCGTCTTTGTACTCAACGTAATTTGGACCTTCAGCTTCTGAATTGAGGAGTGTTTCTCTTTTAAAACGAAAACTTTTGAGTAAAGTTAAGGCGAGTCCAGCAATACCGACACCACCAAGCCAATGGGTCATAGATCTCCACATAAGTACTCCTCTTGGAAAAACTTCAACGCTCGGGAGGATACTTCCTCCTGCTGTAGTGTATCCTGATATCGTTTCATATATTGCATCGACGATTTTTCTGAACAATGAGTAATCTCCTGTTTTTCCGGGGTCAGGAAAACCTGCAAGTAAAAACACTATCGTAGAGGTGAAAATTGCTATTGCCCATGCCATGAGTACTGCTTGTGCTCCTTCTTTTAGGGTTAGTGTTGTGCCCGTTTGATATTTTTTTGCTAAAAATTTCCCACAAAAATAAAATCCTGTACTTAATGCGAAACCGGTCCAGAGTAGCCATGGTTGCTCTGCCGGGAAACGTGGATCATTTACAAAATAGTAGAAATGACTTACAATTAGGCATATTAGAAAGCCAATAACTAGACTAATTTGTGCCTGGAGTGCTATCGATATTTTTTTCATAACATGATTTTTTGAAAAAGTTGATTATAGATAGGTTGATTACAAACTTATGCGCAAACATTCTATTTTTAAATCGACAAATGTCAATACTCATTTTACATGTGTAAAATAAATATGTTACAAGGCTCTGTTTTTTCTTTAATTTATGAACTCAATTAGTTATACGATTTCACATTCGGTTCAGAGTAGGACGTTAAAAATTGGTGTTTTGTATGGTAAAATGGTTTCCCTTATTCGATACCAGCAGCTCTTTAAAAGAGTATTGGGGTATATTTCGCTCAAAAATGGTTTAGCAGCAGTGACTATTGATAAACAAATACCTCAGCGAATTACGCCATTTCAGGTGCTTAAATCCCAAGAATTAGTTTCACTGGTCGGAGAAGATGCTTATGCTCATTATCTTACCTTTGAGAAAGGTTGTCAGTTTGGTGTTCCACAAAATTTAGAACATATTAATATCCAATGGTTTAAACAACTTCATTCTTTTTTATGTCCAAATGTTAGAGGTGATTTCCGCGATGAAAAGCGTCTTTTGACCAAAAGTATTACTCAAAATGGGATTTTGAAAGATATTACTTTTGAAGTAAAAACGACGCCTGAACAGATTTTACCCAAACTTCATGATTTTCTTCGGTGGTTTCATTCCTATCGCAAGGGGGGAAATCCTATTGTTTTGGCGGCTATTTCTCATGTTAAGTTGGTTGAAATACACCCTTTTTTGGATGGTAATGGGCGAGTTGCACGTGTTTTTGAACAAATGGCGTTAGCTGCGAACGATGTTTTTCAAGAACCACTTATATTTACTGGAGTTTATTTTTTAGAAAATATTGAACGTTATTATGATCTTATTGAATCGTCTCTTGAAACTAGGGATTATACTCAATGGATTGAATTTTATTCTGAAGCGATTTTAGCATCGTTGATTGAGGTTGCTGATGTTTTTAAGCAGCTTTCATTTGGTGCGGTAGATGTTGAAAATAACATTGTTGTTGATCTTAGTGATTTGGAATCAAAAGTACTTCAGTGCATTCATATCAAGAATATTAAAAGTTCTTCGGAAATTGCTAAAAAATTGGGATATTCACGACAAAATATTTATCGTGTGATTGTTGAACTTACCAAAAAAGGCCTCCTGAAAGGTTAGTTCATGAAGGCTTTTGAAAGTTTTAGGCGGCGAGTTTGATCGAGACGTCTTGTTCTTCCGTCATTTCTTGGATTTTTTTCGCCGTTTTCGTGTCAATATTCCCTTTATCTTTTTTGACATCAGCGATTACTTCATCTGCAATTCTTGCTTTGAGTTCTGCTTCACGTTTCATTGCCTCATTGAGACCATTTTGTCCACTTACCATTCTCCCATTATTGTTGATTTGGAAGTAGTTGTTGCTGTTGGCGTCAGTTTTTGCACCGAGTTGTTTGCCACGAGCTTCAACGAGGAGTGAGTAACGTTCTTGACCGGTCATCTCAGTTAAATTATTGAGGTCAAGTGTTACCAGGTCTACCGCTTCTCCGTCTTTATCGATTACTTTTCCGGAAAAAGCTGCAAGTTCGTCCTGAATGGCAGCTTCAGCATCAGTTAAATGATTATCTTTGCTGGTGGCGTCAATATTTTGGTTGAGGAGATCGCTTGACTTTGTGGCTTGAGCAAATTCATTGAGAATAGTGTAATCTTGACGCTCTTTTTTTAGTGTTGAGGCATTTTGTGCCGCTGCTATTTTGTGCTCAAGCTCTTGAGTGAGGACTACCGATGTTTCAGTTGTGGCATCAACTTTTTCTTTTGTTTGAGCAGTATTAAGTTTTTGATCATTCTCGGGTACTTTTTTTTCTTCTGTAATTGCAGAAGTTTTAGCTTTTTCTTTGTTTGCTAAAGCATCTTCTTTATCGAGAAGTTCTTTTAACAGATCATTGCGATCGTGGTGCCCAAGGGTATAGAATCTTTTATTTTCCTCCTGAGTTTTTTTGCTAAGAAGTCGTTCAAATCGATTTTTTGTTTCGATTCGTGGTTCCATTCGGGATCCGAGGAGAGCTAATTCACGTTTTTTAGTCGTGAGATCGGTTTTGTTTTCAAACCAGTCTCTGAGTTTTTCTGCTGTATCCTGAGAAAGTACGCCACTAGCTTCAAATTTATCAATTTTATCTGTGTAATCTTGGACACATCGTTCAGATGCATCCTTTTCATTTTCTTGTTGTGCGGTTTTTTCTTCAATTTCACTCAGAATTCCTACTTTTTTTTCGTAAGGTGAGTTGTAGAATTTTGTTCGGTAACCGTTGATTTCCGTGGGTGGCAGTTTTTTGGCTTCTTCTTCAAACTGTGCTGAAAGTCTTGCTTCGAACTCAATTTGCGAATGAAGAAGTTGAAAAGCTTCTCCGCGTTTGTTGATTGGAGCGCTGACAAACCAGGTGAAGGCATCGAGTTTGCTTTCTAAACAAATATGTTCAGTCGAAAAAAGTCCTTTTTGGTAATCGCTCGTAAGAGCTGCAATCAATTGGTCAATACCACCTTTTTTTTCATCCAACCCAAGTTTTGTGAAATTCGGGAGTTGGGTTTGATATTTGGGAGGGAGACCATTGTATGTTAGAGCATATTTTTTTCGTTCATCAAGTTCATGATGAAGTTTGGCAAGGTATCTTGGTTGTTCAGATGGAGTAAGGTCGTGAAATTCGGTTTTTATTTGTGCAACTTCGTCAGCGGTGTAATCATTTGCGTTTTCCTGAAGAATTTTTTGAACTGCGGCAATTCGTTCATTATTTTTTCTCAATGATTCAATGAGGGTCTTTTTTTCACTGCGGCGAAGTGTTGAGAAATGTGCCATTGACTCCGGTGCCAGAGCTTGAGCTTCTTCAAAAAGGCTTTTCAGTCCCTGGATTTCAGAATCTAGAAGAGCAAGCCATTCAAGTTTGGTTTCATAAGGTTGTTCACGAAATTCGGTAATGTATTGTTCTGCGGTGTCGATTTTTCGTTTTTTGTCGACGCCGAAAAATTTGCGGTTTTGTTCAATTCCACGCGTATAACTCACGATCATCTTTTGGATCGCGTTTTTTTCTTCATCAATTTCTCTTTCGAGCTTTTTGAGTTCTGTTGTGGAGGTAGCGTTTGTTGCCTCGAGCTTTTTTGCCCAACGCTCTTGATCTTCAGTAGTAAATATTCCACTGGCGGCTTGGATATCTTCTTTTATTGAATTCGAAAGCTTTCTTACAGCAATGACATCATAGGTATCGAGTTTATTTTGATCTAAGGCTTCGATATCAGCAGTTACATCGGTATTTCGACCGATAGAAAGAGCGTTGCGTTGTGTCATTTCTTGTTGGGTGATAAGAGAACTAAACTTTGCAGAGGAAGATTGGTTTTTTGGCTTTGGCTCATAGAGAAACCTTGGGAAATATACTATTAGTTGTATGGGTGTAACGTTCATGAACACTAGCAAAAAAAAAATAGGGATTAAAGTACAATTTTAAAATATTTATTGACGTTGAAACTGATTTGTACACATATATATTTTTCCGCTAGGGGTAGAGGAAAAATAAGGTTTTTTTAAAGCCATTTTTTGGTGGGTATTAACAAAAAAGAGCATCAGGGTCAGATGCTCTCGTGAGTCTTTCGTAATATTGGCTTTCTAGTGCTTTTTTGCGCGGATTAATTTGGTGGATAAAGTTGAGCCTCAGTGACTTCATCGTAAAGGAAGATGGCTCTTACCGGACAAGCTTCCGCGCCTAAGCGGATGGTTGCGTCGTCAGCACCATGTGGATCGATAACAATTGCTTTATTTTCATCATCAAGCTGAAAGACTGTGCCCGCAATAGCTACGCAGGGCGCTGCTCCTATGCAAAGATCCCGGACAACAACAACTTTCATGGATGATACGTTAAGTGATGAGTACTTTCTGTAAGTATTTGTTTGATACTCTTTTTGAGTAACTCTTGGTAGTCCCAAGGGGAATTGAACCCCTGTTTTCAGGATGAAAACCTGATGTCCTAGGCCACTAGACGATGGGACCGTACCCGAATATTTTTTTTCTGTATGATTGACTGCGCTAGTATAGCGGGTTGTTGTTTACTGTCAATTCGGTTTGATGTAGACGGGGTTTTCGGGCTTGATCATTTTCTGGAGAAGAGGACTTTCTTGAATATTTTTATAGGTCATCACCTGAATAATCTTGTTAATCAGATCATGGTTTTCGATCAGCAGTTCCTGTTTTTTTACTTGGTTTTGTGTAAATATGTATCCCTTTTGTGCTGAGGTGTTCGTGTTGAGGAGGTAGACAATTGATAAAAGGATAATAATCAGAAGGAGTGTAAAAATGAGCATGGAAATACTCCTTTTAATTTCAGCGGAGAGTGTTTTTCGGTTGGTAATAATCTTTCCTTGCCTGCTTTTTTGGAGTGACTCAAAGTCCATTGGTTTCTGGGGTTGTTTCTTCGGTGACAATTTCGAACTGGGTGTTAATAATCCCGCTGGAAAGGGACCCAATTTCTTCAAAAGCGGCACTAGTGAGGTCGATGTCCATTCCTTTTGCATATGGACCACGATCGTTTACTTTTACGATGACACTTTTGCCATTTGCCAGATTGGTTACTTTAAGTTTTGTTCCAAAAGGAAGTGTTTTGTGAGCTGCAGTTAGTAAATTGGGATTAAAGGGTTCACCGGAAGCAGTTCCTTTTCCTACTCCATACCACGTGGCACGGCCAAATTGAGTTCCTTGGGATGATTTGATGATGCGATAAATGAGTGCAGCAAATGAGCCCCGGTTTACCTTTTGGTCTGGATTCAGTCCGCCAGTTTTCCGATCAAGAAAAAAGAGATTTTTGATCCGAGAAACTTCTGCATAAGGTGTAAACCAGACATTGAGTGGAATATCGCTATAAGGTGGTGTGGTAACATCCTCGGGGATCTTTTCGCCGAACTGGAGGAGGGTCATCTTGAGACTTTCAACCCGGTTGATTGTTTTTCCAGGGTAAAACTTGTTTTCTGGATAGCCTTGAATGATCCCATTTTTTATTCCTTCTTCGATGTAAGGAGCGAACCAGTCATCTGGAGATACGTCACTAAAGTTCATATCTTCTTTCTTTGTTGTTTCGGATGAAGGTTTGGTTTGTTTGAATGCAGAGAGAGTTATTTTGAGCGCTTCGCCTCGTTTTATTTCAGCCAGAGGTTGAAAAGTTCCATCAGGATATCCTTCGAGAATGCCTTGATCTTTGAGGTAGGTAATAGCGACATAGTTTTCATTACCCAGGTTTACATCGGTGAATGTTTCACTTGCTGATGCAAGTCCATTCTGAAAGGAGAAGAGACTGATAAGTGTAATTCCTAAAATTTTTCTAACCGTTGGTATTTTCATACAAAATGATTAAATTTCTGCGGCTTGTGAAGTTTTTGGACGGATGGTGAGGTAACGATATTCACCTTCACCCTCTGATTGTGTTTCGATATCATTATAATTCGAGGCCAGATGGAGATGAATAAGTCGGCGGAAATAGGATGACATTGGTGGCAGTGCTTGAATACTTTGAGTTTTTCTTACTGCGTTTACTTTTCTTTCTGCAAGTTCAATAACATTATCTTCTTGGCGTTTTCGATAATCATCAATGTCAAGGATAATACTGTAAGAACCAGGGTTCTTTTTCCAAAGAAGTGTTCTAAAAATATTCTGGAGTGCGTTGATGTTTTCGCCATGTTTTCCAATCATAATACTTGGTTCTTCACTTTCAATGTTTACCCGATAGATTTCTGGTTCGCGCCTTTCTATTCGTATGCGACGGAAAGGTGAATTCAATTTTTTGAGGAGTTCTTCAAGAACTTCTTGAATATGTGTTTCCATAAAGGTGTCTTTAGAGAATAGGTAGTTTAAGCTTCACTTATTCGTTTAAGGCGTTACTTTAATTTTTTTCAATGACACGAACCTGAGCAGTTTCTTCTGCCACTTGTTTATTTACCACAAGTTGTTGGCCAATTCCAAAGATCGTTGAGGTGATCCAGTAAATACCAACACCTGCAGGTACTGAGGCGGTGAAAAATGCGATCATTACAGGCATAACGTAAACCATCATTTTGTTGGCGGTTTCCATTTCAGATGCTGCAGTTTTTTCTTTCTTTTTCGCCTTATTGTCATCTTTATTTTTTCGTTTACTCATAGTGAGTTGCATTTGGGCAAACTGTGCTGCACCAACGAGAATTGGAAGTACAAAAATATTTACCTTGGTCAGGTCGAGAATGCCGAAGAGCATGATGTCAATATGTTCGAGGGAAATATTTTTTAGGAAGTCATAGAGAAGGTATGAGTTGTTTGGGGTGAGTCCACTCTGTATTACGTAGAAGAGGGCAATAAGAACAGGAAATTGGATGAGGAGGGGGAGGCAACTGCCGAGAGGACTTACTTTGTGCTCTTTCCAAAGAGCCATTGTCTCTTTGGCTAAAGTTTCCTGATCATGTTTGTGTTTCTCTTTCAAATGATTCAATTTGGGTTGAATTTCTTGGAGTTTTCTTTGTGACTTGAGTGCCTTTTGTGAAGGTACCAAGAGAATGAGTCGAATGAGAATGGTCAGGAGTATGATGGCATAACCGAGATTTTGACCCGGAACAATTGATGTTAGCCAAACGAGAGTGTTGTAGATTGGTTGATAAAAAATGGTGGTCCAAAAGTATCCAAACCAGCCTTGGGGTTTGATTTCAAATTCGTTTGTTTCAAGAGTGTTGAGGAGTTGTGTTTTGTCTTGATTGTAGATTTCTGCCTGAATTTTATAAACTCCTAATGTATTAAAAAGCTTGTGGTTCCAGTTTTTATAATTTATTTGTACCTCTTTTCCAGGTTCAATGATGAGATCGGATGTGTTTGAACAATCGAGTTTCTCTGAATATGTTTTTTGTTCCCAATTCCCACCTTTTTTCAACAGTACCTTGAGGGGCTCTTCAGGACATTCATTTTTAATAACAACGCTTGCTTGGGTGTTATTTTTAATTTTCACATCAATAATTTCATTTTCGGCCCACTCTTTTTTTACTGTTTGGATACCAAAATCTCCCTGGGCTAGGGTATCTGTCCCGGGACTTGGGCTAAAATAGCTCAGGATGAAGTTAAGCAGTAGGAAGACAATGACAAAAGTCAGAATATTTTTTTTATTCATGTGGATGAGGTTTGATGGATTTTTTTGAGCAATGAAACCATGTTTTTTTCGATCAAATCAAATGATAAACCTGGTGGATTCGATCGATAGGAGATGAGGGTGCGGAAGGGGAATGGTGTGGTACTCGTATGCTTTTGGATCACAGAATAGGTTTGTCGACGAATCCGGTTACGATCTACGGCATGAGGGACGGTTTTCGCTGAGATAACAATCCCGAACTTAGATTTCTGGTCATATGAAGGCAGTACCCTTACGAATAAGAATTCGTGATGGTATTTTTTGCCTTTTTGGATGATGTGCCCTACTTCATTTGAGGTAAGACGATGGCTTTTCGCCAACATGATGGCACAGGTAATTTATTGAACCCCAGTCATTTTGAAGTGACTTATTGTAACCTTGCTTCGTCACTAACGGTGAGTTTGTGACGTCCTTTTGCACGGCGACGGCTCAGAACCTTTCTTCCATCTGCAGTTGCCATACGAGCAAGAAAACCGTGGGTTCGAGCTCTTTTTCTTTTCTTAAGTTTGCCTAGCATATCTGAATGTGTTTAAGTCAATTGAGTGTGAGACGAGGATAGCGGCAGATTTTGTTGGTGTCAATTGTCGTTTTCAGATATTATAGAGAGATACAATTGTTCAATCGGCTCATGAAGAAAACCATAAAAAAGATTGGTCAGGGGAAAGATTCGTCGGTTCATGCTTTTTTAACAGGGCAGACTTTGGTTGATCTTCATCTTCACCTTGGTTCCGCCACTTTACCTGATTTTCTTTGGCAATTAGCTCATGAGCAAGGTCTTGCCTTACCCGTTAAATCTTTTGATGATTATCTCCATCTCTTTGAGCTTTCGAAGCGGTCTTATGATGTTTATTTGGAGCTTTTTGATCTTACTGAGCGGATTCAATCATCACCGATGGCTGTTGAAAAGTCGGTTTATCATGTTTTTTCAACCATGTATGATCAAGGTATATCCGTTGTAGAGCTGCGTTTTAATCCTATGCTTCATAATCAAGGTGGGAAAGTTGATCTCGATCGCATTATTTATGCGGCTCTTGAAGGTATGAAAAAGGCACGTTTGGATTTTCCGCTCCTTAGGGCTGGGATCATTTTAATTATGGATCGAAGATTTTCTCCTGAGCAGAATCTTATTATTGCGCAAAAAGCAGCAAAATTTGCAGCAGAAGGTGTGATTGCAATCGATTTGGCAGGGCCGATTCGACAGGAGTTTCACATCAAGAGTGTATTGTCGGCAATACAGGTTGCCCGTAAAGCGGGGTTAAAGGTTACCCTTCATACAGGTGAGATTACAGGTGTGGAGGAAATGAGAGAAGTGGTAGCAATACTTCGTCCCGATCGGATTGGGCATGGGATCAAAGCCGTGACGGATGAAAAATTTATGGATATGCTTTCAGAAAAAGGGATTGTTTTGGAAATTTGTCCTTCATCAAATGTTCAAACAGGTGTCGTGAAAAAATGGGGAGATTTCCGAAAGATTTTTCAGCTTTTGGATCACCATCATGTTCGGTATACCATCAATTCGGATGGCCCCGTATTTTTGCATACTAATGTAAAAAATGAGTTAGAAAAGCTCATAAAGAAGGGACTTTTATCTCACCATCAAGTGAAGAAAATCCTGAAGACGGCGCAGGAGGCCAGTTTCCTTTCGTGACTGTCTTGAATAACTCATATGAATATAGTATTCTGCAGGGGCAGTTTTTTTGTAAAATAAAAACTTTGTAAATAAATACAAATGTCCCTTAAAACACAATACGAATTTCTCTTTGTTGGTAAGGAAGAAGGTAGTTTTGTAGAGAATTATGCTTATGATTTGGGTGAGAGTGGTGAGCATAGTGGTAAGATATTTATTAATCTGGAAATTCAAAACAATCCCGCTGAAGCAGAGATGATTGGCGAGACGATTTTTGATACGGTACGAAAAACTTTTTTTGTAGATTTAGAAAAGGATCCTTATGTTCGTTTTGAGGATTCGGTAAAGGCGATTAACTTAGCTCTGAATGCCATAAGAAATAGTAAGGCTTCTCGCTATATTGGAAATATGAATGTTATCTTGGCTGCTATTGTTGAGAATAATCTTTATTTGACTCAATGCGGTGAAGCTGAGGCTTATTTAGTTCGAAAACGTTTACTTACGGTGGTTTCTGATGGGCTCGGTGAGGATGGTTCGACCGACTTTTTTACGAATATTGCTAGTGGTACGTTAGAGGTGGGGGATTTTGTTCTTTTTAATACCACCCGACTTCTTCGTTATATTGCTAAAAATGACCTGGCGAAAATTTGTAGTGGAAGAAACTTTATTGCAGCCCTTTCTGATCTTAAGGACTTTCTTTCAACTGAAGTTCTTGGGAAAGTTGGTATTATTGGGATGAGTGTTTTGGCCGGCCGGGTGGATTTTAGTGACGTTGAAAAGGGGCAGATTCAATCTCATCTTGAAAAGGAAGAACTTTATGCGGTTGATGATCTTCCAGCCCCAAGGCGAATGGAACGTGAAAAATCGGATAAAGCGGATTATACGAATGCTTTACAAACCATTTCCTCTTTTATGGATGGCATGAAGGGAAGAATTGTTGATATGAGCGGAAAATTGAGTGGAAAAAAGGTCGGGAGACGTTTACAAGATGGTGAGAAGGATAAACAGCAAAAAATATTGGCCTTGATGGTGGTTGGAATCATCGTTCTTGGTGGACTCGTTTGGTGGAATGGAACTCTTTCTGCTCAACAGCAACTTTTGGCAAAATACGATAAAATGCTTGATGATGCTACGCTTCAGATCGGTACCGCTGAAACGAATGGGCGTTTTAATAAAGATCAGGCTGCTGTTCTTTTGAATGATGCTGAGTCAAAGGCGTTGGAGGTTTTGAATTCCGGTCAAAATCGAGCGAAAGCCAATATGGTTTTGAAATCGATTCAGGAAACTCGTGATCGACTTGATGGTGTTATTCGTCCACAACTTCAGATTATTGCCGATCTTGCTCAAAAACGCTCAGATGTGAGTGCGATTGGTCTTTTGTCCCTGAATAAGGTTCTTTATGCGTATGAGTATAATGCGCTTTATCCGATTTTACTCGATAAGCTTCAAGATCCACTTACGATTGATGAAGAAGAAAAAGTGGTTTCTGCTACGGCTTATGAAGACAAAGACTCTTTATTGTTCTATACCCAGTCCGGAAAGTTAAAAGAGTTTAAAGACAACCGGATGAGTTTTGTTGACACCGCTGATGGTGTTTTCAAGAAAGGTGTGGAGATTAAGGATTATAAAAACTATCTCTATATTCTTGATCCAGAAAACAATCAGATTTGGAAATATTCGCGACCGAAGGATCGTTTTGATAAACCCATTGAGTATATTGTGAATGCTGATGTGAAAAACGGTGTATCTTTTGCTATTGATGCGAGTATTTATGTCTTGAATAAGGATGGTTATATCACCAAACTTCTTTATGGAAGTAAGGAAGATTTCCCAATTAAAAAACAGCCAGTAAAAGCTCTTACTTCACCGACGAAGATTTTTACTGAGCCGGATATGAAGGATATTTATGTTTTGGATCCGGTTGAAAAACGTATTTTGGTTTTTGCTAAGGATGTGAATGGCAATGGTGCGACTTATACCCAACAGTTCATTTTAGACGATGTTGCTGATCTCCGCGATTTGTATGTTGAAAAGGATACCGGGAAAATTTATGTTTTGGATCAGAGTAAGGTATACCTCCTTCAGGTTGCTTCAAATTAAAAGGATTCTGAAAGAAATAACTTCCCACTCAAAGTGTGGAAGTTATTTTTGATGGTTCAAAAAAACTCTAGAGAAGTTCGTGGAGGAAGCGCGCTATATTGATGGCTGCTTCGGGTTTGCTCACTTTTTTGATGTTTGTGAGATATTCGTCGTAGTTGGTGCGGACGGTTTCAATTGCGTGGAGTATTCCTCCTTGAT
This sequence comes from uncultured Candidatus Peribacteria bacterium, assembly GCA_964624115.1. Lineage (GTDB taxonomy): Bacteria > Patescibacteriota > Gracilibacteria > UBA1369 > UBA1369 > CAZUXI01. The sequence goes on along the minus strand of CAZUXI010000002.1, from coordinate 232,137 downwards.
TTTCTTTTTCCAGGATAAAACCGAGGTTGTAGCGCTCAATGAGTTCGGCATTTCCTTCTTCTTGCCCGGGAATAATGGAAGAGATGAGCATTGGTTTTTGTGCGGCAAGACATTCCATTACCGTGGCACCGCCGGCTTTGGTAATGACGATGTCGGAATTTTTGATGAAGTCGGGCATGTTGTTGACCCAACCAAGAACTTTAACGTTTTCAGAAGCGAACTTGTCCATTTTGGGTTTAATTTTTTCATCACGGCCGGTGATGATAATAATATTCGTATTTTTCTGAATTGAGGCGAGTTCTGAAGCCATCTGCAGGTTCTTTTTTGGGTTTTGAGCGGTGGGAAGGAAAAGAATGGTGAACTTTTTTTCGTCCAGTTCGAGATTGCTTAAAAACTCTGATTTGTTCGGTTTTTCAAGGAAGCTGAGTTTTACTGGAAAGCCGAGCGTTTTGATTTTACTGTGTTTTACTCCTTTTTTTTCAAGGCAGAAAGCGGTATCTTGATTCGCAACGATGTGGTAATCGTTTTCTGCAAGAACCCATCCACTGTGAATGGTTATGGAGTCGGTCACGATGCTGACTTGTTTGATATTGCGGTCAATTTTTTTCCAGATCTCCTTGGTGAGATAGTCCCAAACGGGAAAGGTGGAAACAATAATGTCGGGACTCTTTTCGTCAAAAAACTTCATCAACTTGGTGTAGATGAACGGATAGTTCAGCTGATTCAAGAGTTTCAGTGGCCATTTTTTATCGGTACTGTCGAAAAAGAATTTTAGAAATGAAGGGGCAAATTTAGTGGAATTGTTGTACGTTCTTTGGGTGACTTTGTTGATGGTGGAGTTTACAAAATCCATGAAGTCGACAATTTCGACATCAACATCAAAACCGTAGAGGTATTCGAGGGCTTCTTTCACGGCTTTCGCAGCGGTCATGTGGCCTTGGCCGATTTGGGCGCTTAAGATGAGGATTTTTTTCTGACCTTGTTTAAAATTTTCGAGTTCATGCGTGAGTTTTCCTAATCGATCAACATATTTTTCGAGGAGGTTTTGGTCTTTAATGAACTGTGAATAGAAATCGCTAATTGCAATGAGCGAGGTAATGTTTTCTTTGCATTTTTTCAGGAGCGGCTCATAGGATTCCTGGTTGAGATTACTGAAGAAATTCGCGACGTTTTGGACGGTATGAAGGATAAGTTTTTCTACTTCAGGCGAGGTATTGGGATCGAGATTTTCTTGGAAAAGTTTGCGAAAATCGTTGAGCAGTTCAAGGGTTTTTTTGTAGAGATGGGTTTTTTGAAGGAGGATCATGGTAGTTTTTTTCTTTGAGAACTATAAACGTCTGGATGCTTTCGTGCAACTGGGTGTTTTTATCTCTGGAAGAATTGGATCCCACTACGCTCCTAAAAGGGAGCTACGAGGGACGCAGAGCTTGTTAATTTATTTTAGAATTGGAAGCTCCAACGGGAGCGGTTTTTAGTAGTGTTCGATCTTTGCCATACATTAGATCGTGTGGCTTTTTGATACTTTTTTGCTTTTGTAGATGGTGGGTTCGGATTGTTCGACGATGATGCCGCTGCTTTGGAGGATGTTGAAGCCGGGGAGGACTTCGGGGTAGCCTTGTTGGTAGACGACGCGTTTGATACCGGCGACGGCGATGAGGCTGGCGCAGATGCGGCAGGGGTGTTTGGTGCAGTAGAGTGTGGCTCCTTTGAGTGAAATGCCGTCTTTGGCGGCGAGGGCGATGCACCATTGTTCGGCGCAGATGCCGTAGCAGATTTCGCGGCGTTGGCCGGAGGGGACCTGGTACATGTCACGGACGCAGCCGATTTTTGAGCAGTTATAGCCACTGAGCCAGTCGTTGGTGTGGCTGACGAGGACTTTGCTTCCTTTGGCGACCACACAGGAAATTTGGGCCCGGAGACAAAGCGCATTGGGTTCTTGTTGATCAATGAGTTCAAGATGCTTCTGGTCTTGTTTGGTGATGGCCATAACGGGTTTATTTTACGAGCCAAGGATAGTGTGTTTCGACTTGATTGAGGAGGTTTTCTGGTTTGATGACACCGAGTTCACAGATGACGCCGGTGACGTGGTCGGGTTGCACAATTTCGAAGGCGGGATTGAGGATAGTTACGTTTGCTGGAGGGTTTTCCCAGACCTCATCTGGAGAGCGTTGTTCGATTTTTTCTTCGACGCCTTTGAGGGTTTCTGGGGCGAATTTCCAGGAGTTGGTACACGAAAAGGCAGGGACGTTAAGGTCATGAGCGAGGCGGGCGATCCAGCCACTGCCGATTTTATTGTAGATTCGGCCGTCACTGGCGATGGCGTCGGCGCCGAAGAGGAAGAGGTTGGCCTGTTTGAGGCAGACAAAGGCAGCGCTGTCGACGGTTTGGATGACGGGAATTCCGGCTTTCGCGAGGCTTTCCGCAGTGATGCGGCCCTGGAATTTGGGACGGGTTTCCGTTGAATAAACAGTGAAACGTTTTCCCTGTTCCCAGGCGAGTTTGATGCCACCTTCCACTGTTGATGAGTGGCAATGGGTATAGATATTCATTCCAGTTTCGATTTTTTCGGCAATCATTGCGGCGATTTTTTCTTTCGATGTTTTGAAGTGATTGATAGCCGTATTTGCAACATCAGGATTGTTTCGGTAGTTTTGAAGACAAAATTCGATGGCGTTGCGAAGACCTGGTTCAGTGGAACGGAGGTTTTTGAGTTCTTCTGCCGCTTCTTTGAGCTGCGTTTCATCTTGAGTTTCTTGCAATTTTAACCCAAAAGCTTCCACAGCAGCAATGGCAATACGTTCTGCTCCTTGGATTTTCAGATCTTTGATGTCCTGAGTAATTTGTTGGTAGGTCATGCTTTTATTTGGTAACAATCTTCGATTTTGATGTAATCTATGGTGTTTTTGAGGACGGTTTTGTTTTCGGTGTAGACAGTAAAAAGGGGGGTTCCTTTGGTTACGAGGTCACCGATTTTTTTGTGAATGACCACTCCTGCGCCCATATTCATTGGTGCTCCGGCCATGCGGGCGTAGCGCGATATGAGTTTGTTGTCGATGGCGGTAACTTTTCCTTTTTTGGGGGAGAGGATTGGGGCAGTGAATTTTCCAGGTGTGAGTGGCGTGTTCTTTTTTCCTTGTGCAACGATCATTTCTTGAAATTTTGCGTAGGCTTTTCCCGAAGTGAGGAGTTCTTCAGCCATTTTTACGCCTTTTCCTTTTTTGGCTTTTCCAGTAAGTTCCATGACTTCACCTGCGATCATCAGTGCTTTTTTGCGAAGGTCTTTGGGAGCGGTTGGGTCATTTTTGAGCACTTTAAGGCAGTCGATACATTCGAGGATTGGACCGATACCGTCACCAATTGGTTGGGTTCCATCGGTAACGAGGACTTTCATTTTCATCCCAAGTTTTTTGGCAATGGTTTCAAATCTTTTTTTCAGTGGTTCAGCAGCTTTTGCGTTGGCAACTTTTACTTGTGGTCCGTAAGGGATATCGATAATAACATGGGTGGCACCAACGGAGGCTTTTTTTGCAAGAATCGAAGCGAGAAGCATGCCTTGAGGGTCGAGACTGAGAGGGTTACGAACGGAGATCATGTGGTCATCCGCCGGTGCAAGGTCTACGCCTCCACCCCAAGTAATAAATCCACCAACTTTTTTTACAATTTTCATGAGTTTGTCCGAGTCATTGATGACGTTGGCCAAAACTTCCATGGTGTCTGCGGTTCCCGCTGGGCTGGTGATGGCACGTGACGAGGTTTTGGGAATGAGGAGTCCCGCTGCGGCAGTAATGGGAACGGTGATCAGGGTGGTTCGATTTCCCGGAACACCTCCAATACAGTGTTTATCAACAACCATTTGTTTTTTATCGAAGCTGAGTCGGCTTCCATTGTTGACAATTGATTGCGTCAAATTGACGGTTTCATCATCACTGAGTCCTTGAGAATAACAGGCGGCGACAAAATAGGTAATTTCGATGTCTGAAAGTCTTTCTTCGGTAATATCTTTGATGATGGCATTCATTTTTTCTTTGCTGAGTTTTTGACCATCAAGTTTTTCTCTGATATAGACCACTGATATTGGCTTGTTCGCAAGCGAAACTGATACACGACGATCAAAGGGCTTAAATTTAAGTTTTGCCCAAGCTTCGTTGTAGATTCCGATGGTTCCTGGTTTTATTTGAGAAGCGATTTCGACCAGGGCGATAATTTCTTGTTTTCCATTTTTGATCTGTACGCGGTCTGCAGGGTGGAGATCAAGATGTTGGGCGGTGGTTTTATTGATAGCAACCACGTATTTTTTACCAACGTGGATATCAAGTTTTTGAGGTTTGAGGTAGTACATAGAGTGAGTTAGTTTTTATTTTAATTGGTAGGTTTGTTCAGCAATTTCAAGTTCTTCATTGGTGGGGATCACCAATACTTTTATTTTGCTCGAGGATTTTTGGATTTCACGTGAGTTTTTTTTGTTTTGTTCATCATCTAATTCTACACCAAAAGTGGTTAAGTAGTCACCTATTTCTTGGCGTACATACCAGGCGTTTTCGCCTATGCCACCGCTGAAAGTGATGGCATCAAGTCCTTTGAGAGCAATAATATAGGATCCGATGTATTTGGCGATTTTATAGGCAAAGTATTTGAGAGTGAAATCGGCTTCTGGATTTTTTTCGTGCGCTGCCCAGATGTCACGAATATCAGAACTTATGCTGGAGAGTGCTTTGAGGCCTGACTCTTTGTTGAGGAGGTGTGATGTTTGTTCAGGAGTAAGGTGTTTTTTTGTTTGTATTTCCAGTACAATTGCCGGATCGAGGTCGCCTGAGCGAGTGCCCATGGGAAGCCCTTCCAGTGGAGTAAAGCCCATGGAGGTATCTACTGATTTCCCGTTCTCGATTGCAGTGATACTGGAACCGTTGCCAAGATGGCAGGTGATGATTTTTGATTCGGTTGGATTCTTGAGTTCTTGGAGGGTTTGTTTGGAAAGGTAGTAATGACTGATGCCATGAAAACCGTAGCGGCGAATGTGAAGATCTTGGTAGTACTCTTTTGGGAGCGCATATTGATAGGCTTTTGGCGGCATGGTTTGATGGAAAGCAGTATCAAAAACTGCAACCTGTTTTGCTTGGGGAAAGAAGTGCTCACAAGCTTGTATTCCGGCCAAATTGGGTGGGTTGTGGAGTGGTGCAAGTGAACAGAGATCTTCTATCGCTTTCATCACCTCAGGGGTAATGAGGGTTGCTTTATGATATTTTTCTCCACCATGTACAACTCGGTGGCCAATAAGGCTTATCTCTTGTGGTGAGTGAATGATGTTCAGCTCTTCCAGGCGTTTGACGCCAAGTTGGATGGCGTCAAAATGAGTCTTGATTTCAAGATGCTCGGTGAAATGGTCATTTTCCTTTAGTGTGCTTTGGTTTTGACCTATACGATCAATAATTCCGTGGTAAAGGCACGTGAGTTTTTCCTCTTGTTCGGTAAAAATTTGGAGTTTGAGCGAGGATGATCCGGCGTTGAGGACGAGGATTTTCATTCGACTAAAGATGAAGGGAATTGGAAATCTATTTCATCGGCTTCACAGGCGGTAATTGCGGTCAGGTTGATGATGTCTTCGGTACTGCATCCTCGTGAAAGATCGTTAACCGGTTTTTTAAGGCCTTGAAGTACCGGCCCGATTGCTTTTGCTTGAGCTAATCGTTCCACGAGTTTATAGGCAATATTTCCACTCTGGAGGTCGGGGAAGATGAGGATGTTTGCTGTACCTTGTATTTTGGATTCGGGGTATTTTTTGGCGGCAACTTCAGGAACAAGAGCAGCGTCAACTTGCATTTCACCTTCAACCAAAAGCTCAGGGTGACGTTCTTTGATGAGATTTACGGCTTCTTGAACTTTTTCAACCATCGGGTGATGAGCTGATCCATGAGTAGAGAAGGAAAGCATGGCGACCTTTGGAGTGATACCAAATCTTTTTGCCGTTTCAGCGGTATCAATGGCGATGTCCGCCAGATCATGTGAATTTGGATCAATATTGATGGCACAGTCGGCAAAAAGAATGAGGCGATCGTGGAGAATCATAAAAAAAATGCCCGAAACTTTGTGGAATTTTTCTTTGCTTTTAATGATTTGGAGTGCAGGTCTGACGGTGTCACCTGTGGTTGAATTCGCGCCGGAAATGAGCCCGTCGCCATACCCCATTTCCAAGGCCATAACCCCGAAATAGTTGACGTTTTTTACCCATTGGTTTGCTTCTTCCAATGTCAGTCCTTTTTCTTTTCGTAATTCCAGAAGACGGTCAGCGAATTTTTTTTGAAGGTCGGTGTTTTTAGGGTCAAGGTAGGTGAGGTTTGGAGGGAGAGTGAGACTCTGATTTTGGGCTAGGGTTTGGATTTCCTGCTCGTTGCCGATGAGAATGGGAATTGCGAGCCTTTGATTCACGACTTCAATGACCGCATTGAGGGTGCGAGGATCAAAGGTTTCGGGGTAGATGATGCGCTTTTGGAGTTCTCGGGCGTGGTTGTGGACTGTTTCAAGAAACTTTTCCATAATTTTTATTTGTTTTTGTTTTATTATAGCATAAAAAGGGCCTTTTTTGAAGAAAAACGGAGGTGATTAAATTCTCAGCTTTCTAAGTATCAACCGACCAATGTTAAATTCAAATAATTAAGCATCAACCGACCAATGAATATTTAATATTCTAAATTTTAAATTAGAATTTATTTGATGGTTTGATGCTTGGTTATTTTAGCGTAAACCTTTTTATCAAAAGTCGAAGTTCCATAATAATAGAGATCCAGATTGGTTGCCAAAACTTGAGGTTTGTGGAGTGGGTTTGGATTTTTTTTTCTTTAAGGGCTTGAAAGATGGCGGGGATATTTTTTTCAGCGTTGATAAGCGTGTACCCGTAATCGAAGTATTTGAGAATGTGATTATCGCTGGTGGCGATGAGGGGGAGGTTATGTTGAGCGGCGATATCTGCAGCTTTTTTGTTCCAGCGATTGAGCTTTTTGGTATGGAACCATGAATATTCAATACCATCAAAGAGTTCAATGTGTTTTTCCAGTTTTTTCCCCAAAGAAATAAAAAAACGGTAGTAAGGATGAGCTGCAATGATGAAAGTTTCCGGATGTTCTTCTTTGTATTTTTTGAGGTCTTCGAAGGTTTGAATATTTTGTGCTTTGATATTGGCATTCAGAATGAGAACATGTTTTTTCTGGATGCTTTTTTCGATTGCCGGGATGAGGAGAATATTTTTTTCTTCGGCGTATTTTTTGAGATCGGAGTTGAAGAGCACTACGTTGTGACAGGTGAGGGCCATGACTTCGTAGCCGTGTGCTGCGGCAAAATCAATTGCTTCACGCTCAGAATGGCGAATGTTATCCATGGGGTCTTGGCGCGTATGGACATGGAGTTGAGCTTTGAGGCTTTTTTCGTGCATAAATGGTTTCGTTAAAAATCAACGCAAGCGTTGGAGCTTCCAAAGTTACCATTTTTTGTTGGCACTTTGAAAAGACACTCCAGGGGTTGCGTGTTTATTCCCCGAGTTTTTTTACAGCGTCAAGGGCGTTTTGCGCCTGTTTTGTTTTTTCGTCAAGTTGGCTTTTGGCTTGGTTGGCTTGAGTTTTTGCACTTTCAAACTGCTGAGATGCTGATTTTATGGTTTCAGCAGACTGTTGTTTGAGTTTCTCTGTATTGTCTTGTATTTGTTGACAACCAACAAGGCTTAAAAGGGTAAAGGTGGCGATAAGGCCAAGGGATATTTTTTTCATAGTTCTCGTTTGGAATTATTTAGAAAACAGTTTTTTAAAATCGCCGTTGAAGCGGTTTAAAAAGTTGTGAATATCAAGAACATCGTTTTGGGTGATATTCATGGCGTTTTGAGTTTGGATGTTGAGATTTTTTTGGTCGTCCTGTTCGGAAATACTAATGTGAACAAAGAGCTGGTTTTGACAGGTTTGGCAATTGAAAAAGAAGAGACCTTCGTTGCCAAATGTTGAGAGCACTTGGATGTCATCATTCATAAATTTTTTACTGCATTGGGTGCAGTTAACACTTTTCTTCAGCTGACGAATAATACTTTTGAGATCGTTGAAATTCATGGGTCGTAAGTTATCGTGTGGGTATCATGCCCTTTTCGTTTTTGGGTTGTCAAATAAATGTACTTTACATGCTTTTAGAATTGGAGGCTCCAACGGCGGCTATTTTAAATAGCGATCAGTTTTTGCACCAAATTATTCCAATTTGCTGAGAGCTGTTTTGAGGCGTTTGAGTGATTCTTCTTTGCCGAGGGACCAGAGGAGTTCAAACACGCCTGGTGAGAAGGTGCGGCAACTGAGAGCTGAGCGCATTGGCCAGAGGAGTTGACCATTTTTGAGTTCAAGTTCTTGAATGGTTTGCATCAGAAGTTCTTGGAGCGCGGCTTCGCTTTCAAAATGCTCAAAAGATTCGAGTTTTTGTATTGATGTTTCCAAAGCTTTTTTGGCTATTTCTGGAGTAACTTTCATTTTTTCATTGCTGAGGAGATCGGACGTGTATTCGGTTGTTTCGAAGAAAAGTGAGAGCTCTTCGAGAGCGGATTTAAGATCTTTGAGAACTTTGTCTTCAAGGGTAATGAGTGCACGTTTGAGTACTTCAGGATGAGCAAGGTAGGTTTCAGGAAGATCTTTTTGGCAGATTTTGAGAATTTCTTCTCCACGCTTCGTTTGGAAGTTTTGTTCGAGTTCAGGTGTGCTGAGTTTGTAGAGGGTTACACCGCGTTCGTTGGTTGATATTTCTGATTTTTCATCGAGTTCATGAGCAATTTTTGCGAGCTTCTCCTGATGGAGTTTTTTTTGCCATTGGTAGTTAAACCAGTTGAGTTTTTCGAGATCAAAAATGGCACCTGCTTTGTGAACTTTTTCGAGACTGAATTCGCGGATGAGTTCTTCAAGTGAAAATATTTCTTGTTCGACGCCGGAGCCAGGATGCCAACCGAGAAGAGCTATAAAATTAATGAGGGCTTCGATAGTGTAGCCTTTTTGAAGGTATGATTCGACGGAAACATCACCTTGGCGTTTGGAGAGTTTGGTTTTGTCTTTATTCAGCAAGAGGGGGAGATGTGCGTATTCTGGAGGATTCCACCCAAAAGCTTCGTAGAGGAGGAGGTGTTTTGGGGTTGATGGTAGCCATTCTTCCCCGCGAATGACGTGGGTGATTTCCATGGTGTGGTCGTCCACGACATTGGCGAGATGATAGGTGGGAAAGTTGTCAGATTTCATCAGGACCTGGTCGTCGATGTGGGAGGTTTCAAATTTTACCTGACCGCGAATATGGTCTTTGAAGCTGAGGGTGCGACCATGAGGGATTTTTTGTCGAATGACAAAAGATTCTCCCGCTTCAATTTTTGCTTCGATTTCTTGTGTGGTGAGTTTGAGACAAGTGCGGTCGTACATCGGGGCGAGTTTGGCAGCGGCTTGTCGGGTGCGCATTTCTTCCAGGCGTTCGGCAGTGCAAAAACAGCGGTAGGCGGCTCCTTTTTCCTGGAGGATTTGGGCGTGTGTGCGATAGATTTCGGTACGTTCGGATTGGATGTAAGGACCAAATTTACCGGTATCTGAGGGGTTGGTTTTGGTGTGTGGACCCTCGTCAAAATTAATTCCTACTTGTTGAAGGGTATCAATGAGGTGATCGGTAGCGCCTTCGATGTAACGTTTTTGATCGGTGTCTTCAATACGGAGAAGAAAAGTTCCTTGGTGTTTTTTTGCATAAATATAAGCATAGAGTGCGGTACGGAGTCCTCCGACGTGAAGGTAGCCAGTTGGTGATGGTGCAAAGCGGGTTCGGACGGTCATAATTTGGGGTAAGAATTTATCATTTAAAATCTAGCCTGAATTTGTGTATATTAAAAGCGATTTGGTAAAATTATTGTTTTTTATGGCACGTAGAAGAAGATCATCTTCAAAAAAGCGGACGAGTCGACGAAGTAATTTTTCGATTGAGGTGCATGAAACCATTTTACGCGAGATTTGGGCGGTTGTTTATTTGGCTTTAGGTGTAAGTGCTTTTTTGAGTTTAAGTGGTGTGTTTGGTGTCATTGGAATGTTTTGGATGAATTTATTGAAACCAATTTTAGGGTGGGGGATTTTTGTTCTTCCTTATTTCTTTTTATTTATTTCTCTCACGCTCTTTTTTGCAAAAAAAGTTACTTTCCCACTTTCAAGAATTTTAGGGATTGTGTTTTTAGTAACCGCTTCGTTGAGTATTCTTCATCTTTATGTACCGATGTCTGAGCTTTACAGTACCGCTCAGCAGGGACGCAATGGTGGATATATTGGTTTTGTCATGAATTTCATTTTTCGGGAGATTCTTAATATTGGTGATTTGGGTGCTGTTACCGTTTTTTTGACGACGTTTTTGATTGGTGTACTTTTGACTTTTGAAATCTCTTTGGCAGCTCTGATTCGCTTCTTTAAACCAGAAATTAAATTGGTGAAAAAGAAAACAAGATCGGTTGTTCCAAGAGAGAATGAGGTTGATGAAGAAGAGGATGTGGAGGAATTTGAGGACGATGAATTCAGTGAAGAGGATGTGGAGCAAGAAAGGTTCCGAGTTCAACAGGATCAACAACCGGTTGAAATGATTAAGATTCGTCGTGCAAGTGATGAACGGGTTGAGGAACCAGAGCGAGAACGAGAAATTGCTATAAAGCAAGAAGAGATTGATGGTCCTGCTGATGATTATGTTTGGATTCCGCCTTCGTTGGACTTATTGGTTCCTGCTGCACCTGATGTGGCTTTGGATGACAAGTTTTTGCAAGTGAACGCAAAAAAAATTCACGATAAACTTCGTCAGTTTGGTTTGGATGTGGAGATGCATGAAGCACAAGTCGGACCTACGGTTATTCAGTATACGTTGCGTCCCGATGAAGGGGTGAAGCTTTCAAAAATTACAAGTTTGAAGAATGATCTTGCTTTGGCTCTTGCAGCAAAAGCGATTCGTATCGAAGCACCAATTCCAGGAAAAGATTTGGTGGGCATTGAAGTGCCAAATGACAAACGGTCTTTGGTTCATTTAAGGGAACTTTTGGAGAGTAAGGATTTTCGGGATGTTTCTTCTAATTTAAGATTGCCACTGGGGCGAGATGTGGCAGGAAAACCGATTTGTGGAGATTTGGCAGCAATGCCACATTTGTTGGTTGCCGGGGCGACAGGTTCAGGAAAATCGGTCGGCATGAATACCTTTTTGACCTCGTTGCTTTATCAGAACTCACCTTATGATTTAAAGATGATTTTGATTGATCCGAAACGGGTTGAAATGAGTAATTACAATGGAATTCCGCATTTGTTGACCCCGGTTATTACCGAGCCAGAAAAAGCAGCTTTGGCTTTACGCTGGGCAGTTGCTGAGATGAATCGTCGTTATAAACTTTGTGCAGAGTTACGTCACCGTACTTTGGCTGAGTATAATCAGTGTACTGAACAACATGATCAAGCAAACCCTGATCAGGTGGGACATACTAAAATGCCAAATATTGTGATTGTGATTGATGAGTTGGCGGATTTGATGATGGCTGCAGGGAAAGAAGTAGAGGCTTCGATTTGTCGAATTGCTCAGATGGCGCGGGCAATGGGAATGCATTTGATTGTGGCAACTCAACGGCCTTCTGTTGATGTTATTACGGGTCTGATTAAAGCAAATATTCCTACTCGAATTGCTTTTGCGGTTTCTTCTTCCATCGATTCACGAACCATTTTGGATACGATTGGAGCTGAAGATCTCTTAGGAAAGGGTGATATGCTCTATTTGGATGGTGGTATGAGCCGACCAATGCGTATTCAAGGGATTTATATTTCACCAAAGGAGATTGAACGGGTGACCAATCAGGTGAAAATTGCTGGTCCACCAAACTATGATGAAGATATTATTTCACCAAAAATTGCTCAGGAAAGGATTTCTGGATTACCTGAAAGTGATTTGAGTGATGATGCTGACGATGACGCTTTATATCAACGAGCTTTACAGATTGTGGTTGAGAGTCGGAAGGCTTCAGCTTCACTTCTTCAGCGACGAATGAAATTGGGATATGCGAGAGCCGCTCGTTTACTTGATCAGATGGAGGAAAATGGGGTTATTGGGCCGGTGAATGGGGCAAAAGCTCGGGAAATTTATATTGAGTAATAGGGAGAGAGTTGTGTCGAGCCTTATTTGACGAATGAAGTAATGTTTTCTTTCGGGTGTGGTTATAAATAATGATTATCCGGTCGGTCTATCTATTGACTTTTTTGCTTTTTCTTGGATAATTGTTGTCCATGGTACTTTTTAATAAGTGAATATATGAATACAATTGATTCTGTGTTTGATAGAGCGGAAAAGTGGTTTGATGAGATAATAGAAATCTTACCTCGGAGTAAAACAGTTATTGGAGCTGTCACTGGAACGGTTATTGCTGCGGTTACCGCTTGTGGTTCTAATACTGACGATAGTGGTTTATTTGGCCCTGGAAGTGGAGCTGAAGCTGGTACTGCTGGTGCAACGGGAGGTGTTTCAGGCAGTGCTGGAAAAGCTGGATCGAGTGGTCAAGGTGGTGCAAATATTGTAGGTGGTGGGGGAGGTGTGTCAGGTTCTGCCGGACAGGGTGGTGCTGGAGCTGGTGGAGTGAGTATTGTCGGTGGAAATGGGGGAACTGTTTCTGGAGCGGCGGGTGTAGGAGGTGTTGTTGCTGGATCTGCTGGTGTTGGTGGAGCTGGAGCTGAAGCTGGTACGGGTGGTGTTGCTGGAACTGATGCAGTAGGAGGAAACGGTGGATCTGTTTCTGGAGCTGCAGGAGAAGGTGGAGCCGGAGGAAGTGGCGGAGCCCCCGTTGCACTTACCTTGGACTTTACTGCAATGAACGAGTCTCCATGTTTTTTTCTTGAACAAAGACGAGGTGATACGGTGGTCCATGTGACCCCAGATCAATCACCAACGACCTCAGGTTGTGAATTTGGAAATCTTGTTCTCACCGATGTTCAAACAACAGATAAATTTGTAGTTTGGTTTCGACCTGGATTTGCAGAAAATAAGTTTAAGTTTGTGAGTTCAATTCCCGTGAATCCAGCCTTGGAAGATAGTTGTACAAATTACAGTAATATGAATAAGAGTACGATTGATACCCAGTTTACAGCGCCAGGTTATACGCCAAAAGCTGATACGAATTCGTCGTCAACAATTGTGGAATATTTGTCGACTTGTCCGAGTTCAACCTATGTTCGGTTTTCTCCGAAACAGTAATTTACTTTCAACACATTTTTCTCAATTTAATTTCATTCTATGTCATATCGATCTCCATCAGAAGGTGTATCACGCGGAAAGACTTTTTCCTCGCTCAGTTCTGCACAAGCTGCTGCTTTGGTTACTATCATGGAACTGGCGGCAGCATGCGGTATTCAAGCACAGGGGACTTTGGATTGTAATGAGACACCTGATATTTGTGGTACTCAACAAGGAAATGGTGGACAAGCAGGCCATTTGAATACAGCAGGAATGGGAGGGGCAGGGAACAATAATGTTGCTGGATTTCCAAGTGGTGTCAGTGGTCAGGGTGGAGCTGGGATGGGAGGTAGTGCAGGTGCTGAAGTTGGAGGAACTGGTGGAGCCGGACAAGCCGGAGCTGCAGGAGAAGGTGGAGCCGGACAAGCCGGAGCTGCAGGAGAAGGTGGAGCCGGAC
>CAZUXI010000002.1:0-218368 GCA_964624115.1 uncultured Candidatus Peribacteria bacterium | reverse complement strand
AATATTTGTCGACTTGTCCGAGTTCAACCTATGTTCGGTTTTCTCCGAAACAGTAGTGAGCATTGTTGGAATTACCTGTTTTACTGGAAGAAAAATTTATGCTAGGTACAATTGACTTAGGTAGATTTTTCACTTCTCTATGACACTATGCAAAAGACTGTTTTAGTTACCGGTGGTGCCGGCTATATTGGTTCGCAAGTGGTGCGGGAACTTTTGAAACAGGATCATAAGGTGATTGTGGTGGATAATTTAAGCAGTGGAAAACGGGAATTTGTTCCTGCTTCTGTTTTTGTGGTGGAATTGGATTTAGCTCATTTTGAAGGTCTGAAGAAAGTTTTTCAGGAGCATAAAGTTGATACGGTTCTTCATTTTGCAGGTTCGATTGAAGCAGGACTTTCGATGGAACAACCTCGAGATTTTTTTATGAATAATACGGCCAATACGGCAAATTTACTCGAGGCAATGCGTTTGGAGGGTGTTAAAAAAATTGTGTTTTCATCAACTGCTGCTGTGTACGGAAATCCTCTTGAGATACCGCTCAAGGAAGAAAGTCTTGGTGTTCCGACTAATTTTTATGGGTTTACCAAAAAAGCGTCGGAAGATCTTATTCAAACTTATGAGCGGATGTATGGCTTTCAGTCCGTAATTTTACGCTATTTTAATGCGGCGGGTGCTGATGTTTCTGGTCAGTATGGTGAATTTCATGAACCGGAAACCCATTTACTGCCAAATTTACTTTTATATCTTTTAGGAAAGAAACAAACTTTTGATCTCTTTGGTCTCGATTATGATACTCCTGATGGGACATGTGTTCGGGATTATATTCATGTATTGGATTTGGCGAGTGCTCATGTGCTTTCGGTGGATTTTCTTGAACAACAAAACAAAAGTGAGATTTTTAATTTGGGAAATGGTGCCGGGTTCAGTGTTTTGGAAGTGATTCGAGCGGCAGAAAAAGTCACGGGTAAAAAAGTTGATTTTACTGTGAAACCACGACGGGCAGGGGATCCGGCCGTTTTGGTTGCAGATTCCACTAAAGCTCAACGTATGCTTGGATGGAAGCCTCAATTTGCTTCCATTGAGAAGATTGTTGAGGACGCTTGGCGGTGGCACGGTCGTCTTAGCTGATGATCGATTGAGCCATCGTGAAGATGACGATGAAGGCGATGATGATGAAAAGAGTGCAGGCAAGAACGCCGTAGGCAATGAGTTTATCTTTTTCAGCCTTTTGTTTCTTGAGGAGCATAATACCGATGCCACTCGTAACGATCAGTCCGAGAAGTGCTCCCCAGTAACTACTCACGAGTTTAAGGCAGCTCACGAAGATCATGCTGGCAACAAGAAAGCTGCCAATAAAAAACGTGAATTTTTGAATTATATTCAAAGGTTTAGTTGGTGTTGCCATGGCATTTTTTATATTTTTTTCCGCTTCCGCAAGGACAAAGATCATTACGTCCGGTTTCCACTTGAGGTGTGGAATTGATTGTTTCGGCCTTTACTCGAACAATATTTTGTGGTTGAGGGTTTGATGGAATGCTTGAGCTTGTTGGATTTGAATTCACCGTGGTGTATCGTCCCATGGCTTGGTGTCCGGAAAGTGGTTCTTCAATGGCTGCTTCGTTGGTGATCATCACTTTTTCCTCTTTTTCTTTGAGGAGATGCTCCGGAAGTTGTTGTTTAAGGTTGATTTTGAATAAGGTTCCCACGGTGTTCGCTTGAATGTTTCCGAGAAGTTTGGCGAACATATGGTAGGCTTCTTCTTTGTATTCCACCAGCGGGTCGCGTTGAGCGTAACCACGAAGGGCCACACTTTCACGGAGTTGTTGCATGTTGTCGATGTGTTCCATCCAAAGAGCATCGATGACATTGAGAGCTACATTCCGTTCGAGGAGACGCATGGTTTTTTCTTCTGCGAGGAGTTGTTCTTTTTTGGTATATTCTTCAAAAAGATAGGTTTTGAGTTTTTCGATGAGTTCTTCTTGGAGGTGAATGTTTTGAATTTCTTTGATATCAAGCTCAGAAATGGTTTCTCGATGGATGGCTTTGAGATCATTGAGAATCTCTTCGTAATTCCAATCTTGGTCACGATTGCTGGTTGAGGTGTGAGCGAGCACAAGTTTTTCTACCTCTTGTTCAATCAGAATGATGATATCGTTTTTGATGTTTTGGCTGCTGAGAACTTTGCGGCGACGTGAGTAGATAATTTCACGATGTTTGTTCATGACATCGTCGTACTCAACGAGATGTTTACGAATGTCGAAGTTACGGCCTTCCACTTTCTTTTGAGCGTTTTCAATTGCATTTGTGATCCATTTATTTTGGATCGGCATGTCTTCTGGAACTTTTAAAGTTTCCATCATGTTTTGAATTCGTTCGGCACCAAAGAGACGCATGAGATCATCTTCCATGGAAACATAAAACTGAGTTTCACCTGGATCGCCCTGACGTCCACTTCGTCCACGAAGCTGATGGTCAATGCGACGTGATTCATGACGTTCAGTTCCAATGACGTTGAGTCCTCCGAGCTCTTTTACTCCTTCACCAAGTTTAATATCGGTTCCGCGACCTGCCATATTGGTTGCGATGGTTACGGCTCCTTTTTGCCCGGCTTTTGCGACAATCTCGGCCTCTTTTTCATGATATTTGGCGTTGAGAACGGTATGTTGAACCCCTTCCATTTGGAGAAGTCGACTCATGATTTCAGATTTTTCGATGGAGATGGTACCGATCAGAACCGGTTGGCCTTTTTCCTGGAGCTCTTTTACTTTTTTAGCGACAGCAACGTATTTTCCTTTCTGATTTTTATAAATGAGGTCGGTGCGATCGGCACGGGCAATGGGTTTGTTGGTTGGGATGACGACGGTGTCGAGTCCATAGATGTGAAGGAATTCTTCAGCTTCTGTGGAAGCAGTACCGGTCATTCCTCCAAGTTTTTTGAAAAGGCGGAAGTAGTTTTGAAAACTGACTGTGGCGAGGGTACGACTTTCCCGTTTGATCTCTACGCCTTCTTTTGCTTCAATGGCTTGATGGAGACCGTCAGAGTAACGGCGGCCAGACATGATGCGTCCCGTAAATTCATCAACAATCATAATTTCACCGTCTTTTACCACGTAGTCGATATCTTTTTTGAAAACGGTTTCAGCTTTGAGGGCTTGTTCGAGATGGTGAACTTCCATAAATCCTGCATCGGTGTAGATGTTGTCGATCCCGAGTTTTTCTTCAATTTTGGCGATACCATCTTCGGTGAGAGTAGCGGTTTTAAGTTTTTCATCAATGATATAATCGTCGTTTTCATTGAGATTGTTGACGAGTTGTGCGTATTTTTGGTAACGACTGGTGGACTCTTCCGCGGGTGCAGAAATAATCAAGGGAGTTCGAGCTTCATCAATTAAAATTGAATCGACCTCATCGATGATGGCGTAGTTGAGTTCGCGTTGGACAACACTATCGAGACGGGTGGCCATGTTGTCACGGAGATAATCAAATCCGAATTCGTTGTTGGTTCCGTAGGTAATATCCGCCTGATAGGCTGCTTTTTTTTCGTTACTCGGTTGATCATGGAGAATGATGCCAACCGTGAGTCCCATGTATTTAAAAAGTCCTCCCATCCATTCGGCGTCACGTTGGGCGAGATAGTCATTTACGGTGACAACAAATACGCCTTTTCCTGTGAGGGCGTTGAGATATACCGGCATCGTGGATACGAGAGTTTTTCCTTCACCGGTTTTCATTTCAGCGATTTTTCCACTGTGGAGGATTATTCCACCAAGGATTTGAACATCAAACGGAACCATTTCCCATACCACATCATTACCACGTACCGACCAACTTTTTCCTACGAGAGTTTTACAAGCGTATTTCACAAGTGCAAACGCTTCGGGGAGGATATTATCAAGTGATTCACCTTCTTGAATTCTTTTTTTAAATTCAGCGGTTTTTTCCGGAATTTGTTCGGGGGAAACAGTTTTTTCATATCCTTCCGCGAGTTCGTTAATTTTTTTTACAACCGGGATCAGTTTTTTAATGGTTTTTTCATTCGGGTCACCCAGAATTTTGTTCAAAACTTTATAAATCATTCGAAAGTATTGTTATGTGCAATTGATTCTAACTTATTCTTTATAGTGTTGAAAGGGCACCAAAAAGGTTTTTAAAATAATTTTTATGTCGAGCCAAAGAGACCAGTTTTCAATATAGTAGGTATCAAGCCGGATTTCTTCTTCAAAATCGAGATCACTTCGTCCACTGATTTGGGCAAGACCGCTAATTCCTGGCTTGATGGTCAGTACGAATTTATGGTGTTTTTGATATTTAGCCACTTCTTCCGGAAGGTGTGGACGTGGACCAACAAAACTCATTTCGCCTTTGAGGACATTAAAAAATTGAGGTATTTCATCGAGGCTGGTTTTGCGAAGAAATTTCCCGATCTTGGTCACCCGGGGATCGTTTTTAATTTTTACGACCGGTGCTCCTTTGCGGATATCTTGTGCTGAAAGTTCTGTGTAGCGCAGATTATGGGTGTTTGGGTACATGGTTCTGAATTTGTAAAAGTGGAAGAGTTTTCCCGCTCTTCCGACTCGTTTTACCCTGCTGCCATCATCAAGATATTTGTAGAGAACGGTGCCTTTAGAGTCGAGCTTCACGAGGATGGCGACAATAACAAAGATTGGCGAGAAAATAATGATCCCAACAAGTGAGCCGATGATATCAAAAATTCGCTTAATGACCTGTCCCCAACCTTCAAGCGGAGTGGGTTTAAGTTGAATGATTGGGATTCCGGAAGAAAACTCGATTTCAATGTTCCGTTTTTGAACGGTGATAAGGTCAGGGACAAAACTGTATCTCAGATGATGTTCCCTGCAGAATTCCAGAATTTTTTGTGCTTCGAGATTTGTGAGATTTGAACTGGTTTGAATAATCTCATCAATCGAAAGTTTTTGCAGGAGTTGTTCAAGATCTTTTACCTTTCCCAGAAATGATAGCGTGGTGTGATGTTCGTATTTGTCGTCAAGAAATCCAAGTATTTTGAGTTGGCGATTTTTTTTGAGATTTTGGTAAAGTCGATTGGTGATTTCGTTATTCCCAATAAAAATAACTCCTTTTTGGGCAATACCGAAGCTATGAAGGAGATTTTGGAAAGTTTTTAAAGCAATGCGGCCGATGACGATTAAAAGGTAACTGAAAAGCCAAGCGTAAATAAGCACAAGCCGAGAGAAAGGGAAGTCGTGCCGGATAAAAAAGAAGTACCCCACGATGATGACCAACCAGTTGATACTGATGGAGAAAATTTTCGGAATGAGTCGACTCAGGGAGAGGTCGTATTTGAGTGAGTAGAGTCGAGAAAAGCTTAAGAGGAGAATGAGGAGAATTGCTCCGACGCTCGCTTCAAGAAGATATTCGTTGAGGGGGGGGAAGGTTTGGAGATCGAGGGGGAGTTTAATAAAGGGAATGAAGTCAGATTGGCTTCGAAGCTGGTACGCGAGAAAAAACGCCAGAAGCGTCATGCAGAAGTCTACTGGGATGCGGAGGAGGCCAAGAATGATTTCGAACGGTTTCATGAAGCAATTTTATTCAGTGCTTTACGGGATCATAAGCCGGATTCTGTTCGGACTTGAGTATCTGCAAGCAGACTTCAAGCTCGATGAGACCATCTCTCTGGACTCTTGATCGCTCAAGGGCTCTAGCAGTGGGAAAATTGGACTTGGGCAAGTTTTTTCCAACTTTTCCGTCCCACCTTGCACCGGATAGGGTTTACCCCGCTTCTGCTGTTACCAGCAGCCGTCCTGCCAGAGGCAGAACTTTTCACCTTTGTCCTCCGAAGAGGATTTAATTGTCTCTGTGGCACTTTCCGTCTTTGATTCTTACGAAGTCAAAGCACTCCCGTTAGGAGTTATCCTTGCCTGTGGTGTCCGGACTTTCCTCCCGCATTCGCTTTGAGGCGAATGAAGGCGATCTCTCACCCATAAAGCGTGCTTAATGTAGGCTTTTTTCGGGGTTTTGGCAAGGAGTGTACGTCAAGAGTAAAAGTTGCGTGTTTGAAGGTTTTTACTTACCCTGGTAAGTAGAAAATTCTTGTAAATAATGTAATGGAAACAAATTTATATAAATATTTTTCTTGGGCAGTTTTGGTCTCCATTGCTCTTATGCCTTTTATAGTAAACCCTTTTGGGGCTTTACCTTTTGAACTGCCAAAACATATCTGGATGCTTTTTTCCTTTGGGGTTTCAACCATTTTTTTTGTCGGTTCGCTCCTAAAATCGAGATATCAGGAGGTGGTAATAGAAAAAAAGTTTTTAAAACTCTTAGGTTTTTGGTTGTTGACGCTTATGTTTTCAACAATTTTTTCACTCGCTTGGGTAGAAAGTTTTTGGGGTGTTGCTGATTATTGGCAAGGGTTCTTTACCATGGTGTATCTGGCAGTTTTTTTTATTTATTTTATTCAGGTTTTTCAAGAAAAAAAACATGTGAAAGCGTTTTTTGAAATTTTAATAATTGTAGGAAGTGTGGTTAGTTTGCACGCCATACTTCAAAAATTAGGTTATGATCCGCTACAGCTCATTGGACTCCGAGGTGGTTCAAAAGAAGCTTTTAATGAGAGAAGTTTTGCGACACTTGGGCATCCAAATATTTTAGGTCAGTGGCTGATTTTTCCTACTATAACCTCAATTTATTTTTTTCGTGAAAAAAGCAAAAATATTTGGTGTTGGGTTGCTACATTTATATGTGTTTTTGGTTTGTTTACAACACTCAATCGCGCTTCGATTGCAGGTGTGATTTTTAGTTTTTCAGTGATTTTTTGCTTTGAAGTAAAATCCAAAACACGCAAAAGGGTGGCGATTATTGCCTTGATCATGGCTACAGTAGTTTTTGGGTATTATAGTTTTTTTCAAAGGTCTTTTCAATCACGAATCACCCTTTGGCAAAACACAATTCCGCTCATTCTTGAGCGACCTATCCTTGGTTTTGGTCCTGAAACTTTTTATCAAAGTATTCAAACGACACTATCGAAAGAGGTATATGAAACTGAAAATTTATTTAGTGTCCCAGACAGGGCCCACAATGTTTTTCTTCAAACGTTCTATGATAGTGGAATGATAGGTGTTGTTCCCCTTATTATCCTTTGTTTATTTTTGTTCGGTTATTTAAAGAAATCTTCACAACTTAGTACCTCGTCAAAAATTACTCTTACTGGACTTATAGCTTATGGTATTTCCCTTCAATTAAGCTTTCCTTTAACAACCGATGTATTTATAGCACTTGGGTTTTTAGCCATATTTGTTGTTTCTACGCAAAAATTGAAAAAAGTGCGAATTCATGGTCAAAAAAGCAAAGTTATTGTCGTAATTATTTTAATATTTTTGCTTTGTTTTTCCTGGGATAGAGCGGTGCGACTTCTTCGTGCAGATATACTTTTTCAACAAAGTTTAAATACTCCTTTTGAAGAAAAGGAACGTGCTTTTCAAGTCATGCAAAGTGCGCTCGCATTGAATAATGTTTCAAGTTCCATGCTTTTACAGAGTATTAACTTTTTTGCTACGAAAGAAAACTTCCAAAAATGGCCAATGCTTAATGATCAACTCAATAAAAATCTTATTCGAGCAAAGTCGATAACCAATGAAAGTTTTTTAAGTTCTCTATCTTCAGCAAAATTCAATCTCGCGAAAGGTGATAAAATTGGAGCTTATGAAGATTATAGAAAAGTAAGCCAGAAGGCGCCGAATTATGCGGCTGTTTGGCTTGATTGGGGGCTTACAGCTTATGACAACAAAGATTGGAAAATGGCCCAAGAAAAGTTTGAAAAACTGAGAGATTTAGCACCATCGGTTTGGTTTTTGGCATCAGAGGATCCGGATAAATTGAGGATTTTTCGAAAAACACATGCGCTCTTTTATTATGGGATGGGGAAACTGCTTGATGTATATAAGCAAAGCAATCAATTAGAAAAAGCTGAAGAACTTGAAAACTTATTACAATAAAAAAAGGATGTGTTTCCACATCCCTTTTTATTTACTCATAGAATAGTCTACTATTCGTACCAAGTTTGAAAAAGGCTGTCTTCGCCAAACATAATTTCAGGCCAAAAAGCATTACAGACTTGAACAGTTTTTGAGTCGAATTTTTTATCATTGTTTCCACTCCAGGTATTGTTGCTGAAGTAGCTTTTAATTTCTTTACATGTGGCTTCTGTAGGTCCATTCATGAAGGCGCTGTAGTATTTGTTACAGGTTGCTACGGTTGATGGATTGACTGCTACCCCTTTTTTGATTGTTTTACAATCAGCAAATTTTACTTGAAAAAGATCTGGATATGTTTTTTTACAAGCATCAACTTGACCTGCTGAAATCGAACTAACTCCTGCGAGGAGATTGTACTCTTCAAGGCGACGGATTTTGGTACAGGTTACTTCATCTACTAAAAAAAGTTTTGATAAAGCATTTTTGTCTACTTTTAATCTACTTGGGTCAATTTTTGAACCGTCGAGTGTTGTTACACGGGTAAGGGGAGGAAGTTTTCCTTGAAATTGAGAGCCATTGTTGGCAACTAAAGCAACCACTGCTACGGCAACAACTGCAACTGCAGCCATGGCCATGAAGAGGTTTTTCTTTTTATTTTCCATATATTTGATTTAAGAAATATAGAAATCTTGGTATTATAACACTCCCCCCCCGATAAGTCAAGTGACCGTGACTTGATGCAATGGTAGAATTGGAAGCTCCAACGGAGGCGTTTGTTACGAATGAAGGATTAATGCCAAAAAAAGTTTTAGCTTTGGGCAGAGATCTTTTGTTTTTATTAGTGCTCTCGCTGGAGCTTCCGATTCTAAGATTCGAAAAAAAGCTAAGTAAGGACACTTCGCTCTGCTGCGTGTCTGGTGTCTATTTTTTGGCGCGGAATTTTTTGAATTCGCGTTGGAAAAATCGGACGGCGTTGAGGCATTCTTTGGCTTTTTCGTTTGCGGGTTCGATTTCGAGGACTTTTTTGAAGAGGAGGGAGGCGCGTTCGAAGTTTTTGTCGTTGAGGTAACAAACACCGAGATCGCTGAGGATGAGGGGATCTTTTGGCGCGAGACTGAGGGCGCGTTCGAGGAGAATGATGCCGCGTTTGCGTTGGCTGTCGTGGAAAATTGACCAACCGAGGCAACGGAGGATTTCTGGGTGGTTGGGTTGGATTTCGTCGGCGCGTTCGAGGTGTTCGATGGATCGTTTCCATTCGCCGAGGGCGGAAAAAACAAAGCCCAGGAGGTAGTTGGCGTTTGCACTGCGAGGGTTGAGATTGAGGGCGCGCTTGAGGGCTTTTTTTGCTTTTTCGTACTGACGGAGGCTTAAGTAGTTGTCACCTATTTCTTCATAGGCTTCCAAACATTCGAGATCTTCGGCCAAGATTTTTTCACAAATTTTAATAGCGGTTTCGTGTTCACCTTTGAGTTTTTTTTCATCGGCTTCACGAATTAAAAGACTGATATTGTTTCCGTAATCGTCACCAGAATTGTTATCGGAATTATTGTGGCGTGAAGAATCTTGGTGGTGCATGGGGGAGGTTTTTATTTTGTTTTTGTATAACAGAACATTATAGCGGAAAATTTGAGTAAAAGCAAAAAACGAAGAACGGTGTGTTCTTCATGGTGCTTTCGTATTATTTTGTTTTCAAATCTAAACGTAAGTCCACTCAAAAGTGTCGGTACGTTGAATGTTTTTTCGACCTCGGACATCTTGAAAACTCACGATGAGCGGATTTCCTCTGCGGTCGATGTCTTCGATGGTGAGGATGTTTCGGACATAACCGTTTTGAGCACTGGCGTTGGTGAAGGTAATTTTACCTGCTTTTCTTTCTTGTTCAACGATGGTGAGATCGGTGCTGAAGGGGCGTGCTCCTTCACTTTCTTTCATCATAATAATGTTTCCTCTTCTCCGGTGTTCCCAGCATCCTTCGGTGGTATTCATATGGTCATGGAAGTCGATAATCAATTCGTCATTCACAAGAGAAAATTCGGTATTTTCAGAGGTGTAACGATTATTGTTTCCAGCGGAAGCGTGATTTAAATGAACATCTATTTCTTCTTCGAACCCGTCCTGGTTGCTGTAGGTGGTGGTGATGAGTGCGTGGGCGCCGATCAAAGCGGTGGAAACAATTTCGTCTCGACCTTGTGAAAATCCATGATGAAAATCCCACGTGCGTCTGGCTTGCCAATTGTTTGAAGGGCTTCGGTGAATTATGTCTTCCGTGTAAATCGATTTACCCTGGTCGTTGGAAGGTCGGAAAGTATGTACACATACGGCCTCATTCAGATGGCTTGTATGGGTTAAAGAAACGAGGCCATTGGGGCCGAATTTATCTTTTGGGTGGAGTTGAGAGTTTCTGACTCCTGCCCGGTTTACGGCTTCGATTACTTGATTGAGGACCAGTCGTTGGGTATATGCAACTTCTGGATGTGTCCGGTGAATATTTGAGGCAGATTCTGGGGTTCCTGCTATAAGGGAGAGAAGATCTTCATATTCTTTTCCCGTGTGATAACCAATGATATCCATAAATTTCTGTCAAAAAAATGTCAGTCAATTTATAGGCAACTTAGTTTTTTTGTCAAACTTGAATGATTTTCGTTGGATGAAAATTTTTAGTCTACAAGGGTTTTGAGGTACTCCTTAATTCCTTCGGCGATTGCAGGATGTTTTAAGCCGAAGTGGATGTTTGCGGTAATGAGCCCGGCTTTGTCACCTGTATCGAAGCGTTTTCCTTCGACTTTGCAGCCGTAGATTTTTTGGGTGGCGCGGAGTTTGATGAATCCGTCGATGAGACGAATTTCGCCGCCGTGACTGGATTCGGCGTCTTCGAGAGCATCGAGGATTTCTGGCGTGACCACATATTTCCCGATGATGCCGAGGTTTGAAGGGGAGTCAGCGGGTTTTGGTTTTTCGACAAAAGATACGATTTCACCAAAGTGGCCGTTGAATTCTACTGGTTTGACCATGCCGTAGTTGATGGAGTCTTCGGGATTAATTTCTTCGAGGGCGATGGTGCTGCAGCCGGTTTGTTCATAAATTTCAATGAGCTGCTTGAGGGCTGGTTTGCTGTTATCAACGATATCGTCACCAAAAAGAACGGCAAATGGATCGCCTTGAAGGAAGTCTTTAGCGCAGAGTACCGCGTGACCGTCACCGTGGGGATCGAGTTGGCGGGTGAAATAGATTTTTGCCAGATTACTTACGCTTTTGATGACTTCGATGAGGTCGTATTTCTCTTTTTTCTTGAGTTGTTCTTCGAGATCGAGGGATTGATCGAAGTGGTCTTCGATGCTGCGTTTGGTGTTGCTGGAAACGATAATGATCTCTTCAATTCCGGAAGCTACTGCTTCTTCGACAAGGTATTGGATGACGGGTTTGTCCACAATCGGGAACATTTCTTTAGGTTGGGCTTTGGTTGCGGGTAAAAAGCGTGTGCCAAGTCCAGCAACCGGAAGAACGGCTTTGGTGATTTTTTTCATAAAGATTCAGTTATTCGGACTTAATTCGGACAACTTTTGTTTTTATACTTTCGGTTTTTGGGATGGTAATTTTGAGGATGCCGTCTTTGAATGACGCATTGATTTTAGAGCTATCAACGGCAGCCGGAAGAACTATCGAACGTGAAAAATCCCCCCAGAAACATTCTTGTGTAAGATAGTCTTCGGGGGGAATATTGAAGTCGAGGAAGCGAGCTCCTTTGATGGAGAGAATATCTTCAGTTACCGCGACGTGGAGGTCGGTAAGCTTTACTCCTGCAATTGGTGCGAGAATGACAAGGTGGGTGGCGGTTTGGTAGATATCCAGAGCCAGTTGGCCTTCTTGGGTACTTTCAGGCGCTATCGATTGGTTGGTGTTACTACTCTTTTTGGTTTGAGGAGTATCTCGGTCTGTTTTGCCAAGTTTTTTTTTCGTGATTTGCATATTCCAGGGGAATAATTATTCTTCTTCATTTTTTTCTTTCTTCTTCTTTCCTTCTTTTGGTTCTTTACTCTTTTCTTCTTCGCCCAAAAGTTTTAAGAACTCTTTACGGGAAATATTTTCTTTTTCAATGAGTTTTTTGGCGACCACTTCCATTCGGTCTTTGTTTTCATTGATGATTTTTTTAGTGATGACATAGCAGCTATCAATGAATTTTTTAACTTCGGTATCAATTTTTGATGCCACTTCTTCAGAGTAGTTTCGTACATGTCCGAAGTCACGACCGAGGAAAACTTCACGATTTTTTTCTCCGTAGATAACCGGTCCGAGCGAACTCATGCCGTATTCGGTGACCATGCGGCGGGCGATGTTGGTGGCTCGTTCAAGATCATTGGAGGCACCGGTGGTAAGTTCGTTAAAGAAAGTTTCTTCGGCAACATAACCGCCGAGGAGTGAACAAATTTCATCGAGGAATTTTGCTTTAGTGGCCAGATGCTTGTCTTCTTCAGGCAAAAACCAGGTAACTCCCAGGGCCATGCCACGAGAAATGATGGAGATTTTATGGACCGGTTCGCAGTTTGGTAACATGTGGCCCACCACTGCATGACCGGTTTCGTGGTAAGCGGTGATCTCTTTTTCTTTTTTGGAAAGGACGCGAGATTTTCGTTCAGGACCCATCATTACTTTTTCAATTGATTGCTCGAGGTCGTCTTGGTTGATAACTTTTTTATCCTGACGAGCGGCGAGGATTGCTGCTTCATTCATGAGATTTTCGAGATCAGCTCCGGTAAAACCTGGACTGTGTTGAGCAATTTTTCGAAGATCACAGTCTTTATCAAGACTTTTTCCACGAGCGTGAACTTTGAGAATTTCTTCACGATCATTGATATCAGGAACATCGACCATAATGCGGCGGTCGAAACGACCTGGGCGCAGAAGTGCAGGGTCGAGAACATCTGGGCGATTGGTTGCCGCCATCACAATAATACTCGTATCTTTTTCAAACCCATCCATTTCGGTCAAGATTTGGTTGAGGGTTTGTTCACGTTCGTCATTTCCGCCTCCCAGTCCGGCGCCTCGTTGTCGGCCAACGGCATCGATTTCATCAATGAAGAGAATGCATGGAGCGTTTTTCTTGGCTTTTCGGAAGAGATCACGTACCCGGCTGGCACCAACACCAACAAACATTTCCACAAATTCTGAACCGGAAATACTGAAGAAAGGAACATTGGCTTCACCTGCAACCGCTCGTGCGAGTAAAGTTTTTCCCGTACCAGGTGCACCAACGAGGAGAACTCCTTTTGGGATTTTTGCTCCCATGGAGGTATATTTTCCTGGGTTTTTCAAGAAGTCGACAATTTCAATGAGTTCTTCTTTTGCTTCTTTGGCTCCGGCGACATCTTTAAAAGTTGTCTGTTGTTTGTCTTTATCGTGAAGACGAGCCCTGCTCTTTCCAAAAGACATGGCTTGGTTTGTGCTGTTTTGGGCCTGGCGCATCATAAAAATAATGAAGCCGGCGATGAGAAGGAATGGAATAATATTCACGAGGAGACTTACCCAAAAATCTTGTCCGTCAGTGGGGACAACGCGAACATCGATCTCTTTTCTGACGGTTTCTGGGACATCTTTGAGGATTTCATTGAGTGATGTATTGGCTTCTTTGAAGGTATACTCTTTTTTATCACCGATGAGAGTAATGTTGAGACGGTTGTTACTGACTTCAACTTTGGTTACTTCACCTGATTTTGCCGAATCGATAAATTCGTTTAAATCAACCTGTTTAAGGCTGGTTGAACCTGGGTTCACGATGAAGTAAAACGCACTTATGATGAGTGCGGCAATGAGGAGATAAACGAGATTGTTGTAAGGTTTGTTTGGTTTGAGTTGCAGTTTTGTGGCCATAATATGGGGTTACGCACTTTGTTATTTTAGTTGTTTACGAGTTTTTTTCAATGCTTGATTGGTTCGATAATAATTTCACGAATTTGGTGCTGCGACTTCATGATTTTAATGAAAAATTTTGCCCCAAACTCCTTTTTATTTCCAGATTTTCCCTGTTTTAGGGTTGCAAGAATTTTTTCTAGGTGGGTACTACTAAAGTTTTTACTGTTTCCATAAATATTTTTGTAGAGTTTGGCGAGGAGAAGTTTTTGAAGGGCGATGGGGGCTTCGATGAATTTTTGATAATCAAGTCCTTGCTCCTTGGTATTTTCTTTCATCCACTGTTCAACATAACTCTCGAGGAATTGGTTGAGTTCACGGATGTTTTCGGCATTTTTCCCGAGAGTTATGAGGAAATTCTCGTTGATGGTTTGGAGTTCGGGAACAATTTTTTCGCGAATGAGGTTACGTGCGAGGTAGAGATGAGCATTCGTTTCGTCGATACGATAAGGAAGATTATGTTCATGCAGGTATTTGAGAATGGTCTCTTTGGTAATGCTCAGGAGTGGGCGGTAGATTTTTCTTTTTGGGCTTAATGGATTCATGCCTCCGAGTCCGGTCAGGAAGCTCCCACGTGTAAGATTCAAGAGAATTGTTTCCGCTTGGTCATTAAGATGATGAGCAACGATGATTCCTTGTGCTTGGTATTTTTTGCGAAGATTTTGAAAAAACTCGTAACGGAGTTCTCGACAGACCTCCTCAAGATTTCCCGAAGGGAGGTGGGAGATTTTTTTGATTTCAACGGGTAGATGAAATTTTTGTGCGGTTTCTTTTACAAAGTTACTGTCAGTATCACTTTCTTTTCCCCGTAATCCATAATTTACGTGGGCTACAACTAAATTTAAAGGTGTTGTTATGGTTTTATTAAAATGGAGGAGGGTGTGAAGGAGAAAGAGTGAGTCTGGGCCACCGGAAATACCCAGGATGTAGGTTTTTCCCGGGGTGAAAGTTTCGTGGTAAATTTTTTCGAGGATTGTGAGCTCTTTAGAGGGTTCCATTATTGATATTTTGGATGTTGATAAGTTTCAAGAGATGGTCAAAGTTGTCGTCGGGGGCAACTTTGTTGAGGATGATTTTTCCACATTTGAGGCAGAGGTGTTCGATCATGTACTGCTTTTTACTGTTGTAGTCGATGCGGTTTGGTTTCATCGATCCAAGGCATGTGCTTAACCGATCGCCAGGTGTTTCTTCATCGACATGTTTGGAAAAAAAACAGTTTCGACAGTGATTACGACAGCTTTTTTCAGCTTTGGGATTATGTTCTTTGCATTTTTCGCAGATGAACTCTTCGTTGATATGGATAGGGTTTTTCATGGCGTGAGGGGTGTTGATCAAATACCGAGAAAATGTTATACTGATATGATTTATTACTTTTTGTTTATGGCTACATTGTCTGGAAATCCAGTAAGTAACCCGAAAGCGACCCCGGCTAACTTTCAGCCACGGCGTGGAGGAGGATTCTTTCTCTTTTTGGCATTTTTGGCTGTGATTGCAGTGGTAGCGGGTTCATTTTATGGAACTTTTGCTTTAGATGCAACCAAGCAAGAAAAGGCTCAGGTGAAACAACAGGTAGATACTTTGAATGAAGAAGTGCGAGTGTTGAAGGCTCAGAAAATTGAGTCGGTGCAACTTACGCAGAATTTCTTGAAGCAATTGGAAATTGATGAAGTCCACTGGTCACAGGTTATTAACCAGGTACAGAATTTGATTCCCCGTGATGATAAGAATCAGGAGAAAGTAAAATTTCTTTCGTATACCGGTTCCGGAAAAGGGAAAATTGTGATGAATGCTCAAACGCGTTCGAGTAATGAAGAGCCTTATGCTGATGTTGCGGAACTCATTGCAACGTTTAATCAGAGCGCTAAATTCAAAGATGCTTATGTCCCAACCCTTACCCGTGGTGAAACGGATAATGGTCAAAAAACTTTAAGCTTTGTGTTTAACGCGACTTTTTATGAAAAATCTCCAGAGGAACTTTTACAAGAAAGTCGATCAGTTCTTTCTGACTCTTCTGTTTCTCCTTCAAAGGATACTTCAGCACTTAATGACGAATTTTTTACTACGACGGAAGAGACCGATAGCTCTGCATCTTCAGAAACTTCAACGGAAACTGTTCCAAGAGTTTCACGTCAACCGGTCACTTCTGATACCTTAATAACTGAATAAATTTTTCCTATGAGTAATACCTTGCGTTTTGTTGGTTTGTTGCTTTTCCTCGGTGCTTTTATTGGAGGGATGGTTTATTTGAAACCCATTTGGGATGAGTATACTTTAGTTCAAGCGGATGTGACGACGTTGCAAACGCAAAAAACGCAACTGACTTCGCAAATTGATAGCCTTAAGGATTTGCAGGAAAAGTTGAGTTCAGGTTCTGAATTAACTCAAAAGATTTCTCTGGCGGCGATTCCTGAAAAATTTGATCAGGATGCTTTAATTGAGGATCTTGCTGACGCTGCTCGGTCGAGTAATGTCACTCTGAATGGTGTAAGTTTTAGTGTGCCAACCGGCGTTGATTCTCGTCAACCGGTACTTAAGGCCACGATGAACGCCAATTTAACGGGAACAGAGAGTTCACTTTTGAAATTTCTTCGAGCAGTTGAATCAAATCCTCGAAAAATTTTGGTGAAGTCGATTGCGATTCAGGTGGCGAATGAGGATCGTTCAGATCAAGTGACGAACTTTAATCTGGGATTGGAAACGTATTTTCTTCAGTAGTTTTTTGAACGTTAGAATTGGAAGCTCCAACGCGAGCATTGTAAGAAACGAAAGATCTTTGCCCAAAATACCAACTTATGTCTCAACAAAAAAATAATCAGGTCGAACAACTTCTGGCGGGAGTTACGAATAAACAGGTGAAGGAAAAACCTGAGATCATTTATGGAATTGCTCAGCGCCGTGGTTTTTCAATGTTTTCACGGATCAATGATTTTTTTATTGATCATAGTAAGGTGAAACTTGAAGAGAAGGTGTATTTCTTCCATCTGCTTGCGGTGATGATTGACGCAGGTGTTCCATTGATTCAGGCGTTAAAAATTTTAGCGAATCGGACAAAAAGTGAACGATTTCGTCGAATTTTAAATACAATTGGGTATTCCGTCACCCAGGGGAAGAATTTTTCTGAAGCGATGGCACGTTTTCCTGATGTATTTGGTGATATGGAAGTGGGAATTGTACGAAGTGGTGAAGCGGCTGGAAATTTGGACAAGATGTTGTTTAAACTTTCTGATCAGTTGGATAAGTCTCATGCGCTTCAGATTAAAGTGATTACTTCTTCTATTTATCCGATTGCGGTTTTGGTGGTTTTGGTTTTGGTGGCTTCGGCGATGTTGATTTGGGTGGTGCCAAGCTTGGTAAATTTGCTTACGGAAAGTGGGATGCAGGAAAAAGATTTTCCCTTGGCAACTCAAATTCTTTTACATTTGAGCCGCTTTTTGACGGGTTATTGGTGGGCAGTAATTATTGGAGTTTTCTTTGTGGTGATGTTTTTCCGGGTGTATATCTCTTCTGACAATGGGAAGTTTCGTTGGGATTATTTTAAACTTCGATTTCCGGTGATTGGGAGTTTGTTGCGAAGGGTTATTGTTTTGCGATTTATTGGAAACTTAGGAATTTTGATTGAGTCAGGGTTGCCCGTCGTCCAGGCATTGACGATTTTGGCGAGCTCGACGAGTAATGAACTTTACCGTTTAAAAATGTGGCAGGTGATTGCTCGAGTTCAGCAAGGTGAAAAAATCTCAACAAGTTTGGCAGATTCAAGTTTTCTGTTTCCTGAAACGGTTACTCAGATGCTTGCCGTTGGCGAACAGTCAGCGATGATTGGTCCGATTTCTGAGAAGATTGCTGAGCATTATGATCGCGAAGTGGATAACGCTTTAAAACGTCTGACCAGTTTGTTGGAACCGATTATGATTGTATTTGTGGGTCTTACGGTTGCGGTTTTGGCTTTAGCCGTTTTGATGCCGATTTTCAACCTTGGTCAGTTGGTGAGTTAACCCCATTTCATATGATTCGGAAAAAAGAGATTGGGGGGTTTACACTCATTGAGCTTTTGATTGTCATTTCAATTATTGCGATGTTGAGCGCTTTGGCGGTTGCAAGTTTTGGGACTGCACGTCAACGAGCACGTCTGGATTTTGTGGCGGACTCTTTGGTGACCTCGCTTCGTGAACAACAGAACTGGGTGCAGAGTGGGCGGGGGCAGAAAGGGAATAGTTTTGATGATTTTGAGGTGAAATGTTATGGAGTTGAGTTTCAAAAAGGGCTGACGGGTGATGCGGTTCCGGTTCAATTGGTTGAAATGCCTTATAAGTTAGTTTCTGAAAATCGGGCGGATTTTTGTGATGATTCGGATGCTTCAAAAGTGGTGAAAAAACCTGCTGTCTGGGAAGGTGGTTATGAATTGAAGGAGTTGAAGGTAGGTGAAGCGGATCGTGATAAGATTTTGATTCTGTTTAAACCACCATTTGCGAAAGTTGTACCTTTTGAAGGGTGCAGTACAGGTACTGGACCTTGTACACAACCGGTTTTTTTACGAGTTGGGCTTCCGGATGTTGATCAGTCAAGGCTCCTTGAGTTTGATCCGGTTTTAGGAAAAATTGAACGAATTGCTGAAAATTCACCGAGTTCTTTACCCCCCACGTCATGAGCATGAACTCCAAACATCAATCGGGCTTTTCTTTACCAGAGATTCTTATTGCGATGAGTATTCTTTCGATTGTGGTTTTTTCGGCAACGAATTTGATGGTTTCGGTTGTGCGGAGCAATAATGAGAATGTGAATCGGTTTGTGGCCTATGGGCTTGCGCAAGAGGGGCTTGAAGCGGTACGAAATATTCGAGACAGTAACTGGTTATTGCAGGCAAATTTTCGTGGTGAAATTAAGGGGAAAGCGCTTTGGGGGACTTCTCTGTATGCAGATTCGGGAAAAAGTTTTTTTGTGATTGATCAAGGAGCGACCGATAACTCGAGTGTCCAAGCAGCTTCTGTAAATGAAAATACGATTTCTACGTATACCCCGTGGAAACTTTCTCCTTTGAATAATTATGGTTCGGAAGAGAGTATTCAAACCAGTGATTTCGTAAAGCTTTGGTACGTACCGGAAGAAGGGAATGAACATTATACTCATGATGCGTTTGCGAGTGGAGCTTTACCGACGGCGTTTGGTCGTTATGTCATGGTGGAGCCGGAAGATTATTTTTTGGATGGGACGGCAAGCGATGGAACAGGTGGTTCTGCTGAAAAAAATAAAAAAATAAAAGTGACGAGTGTGGTATTTTGGAAAGAGTCAAATCGTAATTTAGAGGTGCGTTTAACGACTGAATTAACCGACTGGTATGATGCCCAATAAACTTCAACAATTAGGAAAGGTACGTGCTCGCAAAGGTTTTACCTTGGTTGAGTTGCTCATTAGTATGGCAATTTTTGTCTCCTTCCTGGGTGTGGTAACCACCTCTTATGTGAGTATTGTGCGGGCACAACGGGATGCGAATGATGTGCGCAAAATGTATTCCGAACTGAGGAATGTTATTGATGTTGTTTCGGATTCGATTCGGGAGAGTGCGGTGGATTATGGATGTTATAATCCTGCTGAACAGTCAGGCATTGATCTTTATGATCCGAATCGTTGTTTGGAAAATGCGGTTTCACCTATTGTGGGTGGGCAAACGACGGTTCTGGCTTTGGTGAGAAAAGATGGGCTTGAAAAAACGATTTTTAAAATTGATGGAGCTAAATTGGTTCAGAAACGCTGGCAAAAAACTTCGGTTGGTTGGGAATCAGTTCCTGGTTATGATGAGTATGTTCCTTTGAATACTGATTTGCTGGCACTTGAAGGAATGAATTTTAGTATTTTTCCTCATGTGAATCCTTATAGTGATGATCCTGATGTTTTTGGGAATAGTGCGCTGCAGTTTCAGCCGAAAGTTGGACTGTTTTTGTTGGTAAAAAACGGGGTGAATACGAAATCGGATTTTCAACTTCGTTATCAGACCACAATTTCTACTCGAGTGTATAACCGAAGCGACTCATGAAAAAAATAACTTCACAACGAGGGAGTGCGCTCTTGGTAGCAATTTTGGTGATGGGTATTTTGCTTACGCTTACCCTTGGTTTGAGCCAGCTTACCGTGCGGGAAATTAGTCAGACCGCGAATGTTATTTCGGCGGGTAAGGCTTATTATGGGGCGGAAGCAGGAATTGAGAATGCCTTGTTAGATTTGGCGGAACATTTGCCGGGATATGAGACGGCGGCGAAATTAGGGAATGAAGCGGGCTGGGTGGTTTTGAAACCGGTGTCTTCTGATACTTCCCAAAAATCGGATGGTCTTACGTATCGCTATCGGATTGATAATACGGCGGATAGTTATCCTTATTTTGATGATAATCAACCGATTTTTCTTCAGCCGGATTTTGCGATTTCGAAAACACAACTCTATGACATCGATAATATTTATTTAGATAAAACTTATAATACTTTACCGCTGAATGGTTCAGTGACGATTCCGTTGTTTGTGGCAGGTGCCGATGGAACATCGACAGATGTGACCGAATTTATGATTCAGTACTATGTAGATTTTGGTGCGGCTGATCCGCTGGACCCTTTAACCATTCAGTACGCTGAAGTACTCAATAAACTACAAAATTTTGATATTCTGCGTTGGAAACTTTTTGGTGAACCAATGGAATCACCTGGGGTGACTCATGCAATTTCGGATTTTTATCCGGCGGTGAATGGTTCGGATTCGAAAAACCCGGTGTGTATTGGGACGAAAGAGGATTTAACCGACGGGGTGAACTGTAAATTTCCGGTGATTAGTGTGGATTATGGTTCAGCAAATGATGAAGATTTGTTAAAGAAGGATAACTATTTATGGTCTGCAGCTCGTGAATGTTATACGAATGATGCGGGTGTGATTGTGGCGGGTGGTGATGCAGAAGCGGGTGGGACAGGTTCAGATACCAATAAGATTGGGAAGGTTTGTTTGATGAAAACTTTTTTGGGGACGCATCAGAAGAACTATATTACGCTTACGAATTTGGTGAATCCGGATATTATTGGGATTACCAATCCAGCGGTTTCGGCGAAACGGGCGAATATTTATTATCGAATTTTGGGTCGAGTTAAAGATGATAATGGTCAGGAAAATGGGCGAGCTTTGCCACGGGCACAGGCGGACATTGTTTCTGAAGGATTGAGTCCGGATGGAAGAGTGAAAAAAAGTATTCGGGCGAGACTTGGTTTGGGGAATTTCTTGCCGGTGTTTAATTTTTCGCTTTATCGGACGGATACGACGGAATAAATTTCAAAATCCGAATATCAAATGACGAATGATGGCGAAAGGGTTTGATTTTATGTGAAGCATTATTTGACACTGCTTAGGGATGGGGTTTAAATGAAGGGGTGTTTATTTTTTCCTTTCTTTTTCATGTCTGAAAAGTTTTATCTGTCGACTTCGATTGCTTATGTGAATGCTAAACCGCATATTGGGTATACGATGGAACTTCTTCAGGGTGATACGGTATGTCGATATGAAAAACTTCGAGGAAAAGAGGTCTTTTATTTGACTGGAACGGATGAACATGGCTCGAAAATTGCCCAGGTGGCAAAAGAGTCTGGCATTGAGCCAAAGCAATTGGTGGATGAAAATGCGGCGTTGTTTCGGAAGCTTACGGTCGATTTAAAACTTATCAATAATGGTTTTGTTCGGACAACGGATGAGGCACATAAAAGGGGTGCTCAGAAGATTTGGAAAAAAATGTTTAATGCTGGAGATTTATATAAGGACTCTTATGAAGGGTTGTATTGCGTGGGCTGTGAAGCTTTTATTTTGGAAAAAGATTTGGTGGATGGGCTTTGTCCGAACCATATGAAACCACCGGAGAAATTGAAAGAAGAGAACTATTTTTTCAAACTTTCGAAGTATAATGATGCGATTCAACAATTGATTGAAACGGATGTGCTGAAAATTGTTCCACAGTCACGGAAGCGGGAAATTTTAGAGGTGATTAAAGATGGGCTTCGTGACGTGAGTTTTTCGCGACCTAAAAAAGTTCTTACCTGGGGTATTGATGTGCCGAACGACCCCGATCAGGTGATGTATGTGTGGTGTGATGCGCTTTCAAACTATATTACTGCTTTGGGGTATGAAGAGGAGAGCGAACTGTTTCAAAAATTCTGGCCGGCGGAGGTTCATCTTATTGGGAAAGATATTTTGCGTTTCCATAGTGCCATCTGGATTGGAATGCTGATGAGCGCAGGATTGGCCCTCCCAAAAGCCATTTACGTTCATGGATATATTACTGCTGAAGGGAAAAAGATGAGTAAATCGTTGAATAATGTGGTGGATCCTTATGAGTATATTGAGAAGTATGGTGTGGATCCGTTGCGTTATTTTTTGTTAAAAGAGATTCCGACCACTGATGATGGTGATTTTAGTAAGGAGCGATTTCAGGTGCTTTATGCTGAACTTTCCAATAATATTGGCAATCTGGTGAGTCGGGTTTGTGCGATGACGGAAAAATATTTTGCGGGTAAGGTTCCGGAAGTGGTTTTAAACAATGAGATTTTGGCTCCAATTGTTGAAACGACGTGGAAAGATTATGATCAGGCGATGGCGGATTTTGATTTGAGAAAAGCGCTCGATTTGATTGGTGAACTTGCGATGGTGGCGAATAAATATGTTGAGGATAAAAAGCCTTGGGCCTTGGCAAAAACGGATGAGAATGAGCTCAAGAATGTGATGTATGACTTGCTGGAAATGATTCGACATATTGCGGTTTTACTTCAACCGTTTGTGCCGGAAACTGCTCAGAAGATTTTGAGAAGTTTGGGGTTTGCTGAGGGTGAAATTCTTTTTGATGGAGCGAAAAATTGGGGTGGTTTGCCGGTGGGGCAAATGGTGACAAAAGGGGAGATTTTGTTTGAGAAGGTGGAGTAGGGGGAAAATTCCAAGCTTTCCAAGTATCAAACTTTCAAATAAATCAAAAATTCAAATACCTAAATTATAAATTTATCTTTTGGTATTAAATATTATTTGCTCGGTTGGTGCTTGGTTGTTAGAGATTTTTAATTGAGGCCTGTAGCTTGGCTGTAGGCGTCGTTTCCTGATTGACCCGTGATACCAACGATGTTGATGATGTTCGTCACTACAGCGAAGGAAATGAGAATGATGACGAGTCCCGCAATGGCGTAAACGAGAGTTTTTTTTGCGGCTTCCAGACTGTTTTGGTCGTTGCGACCGGTAATATAGAGGAAACCACCGATAGCGATCATGAGGATGGCAGCAGGACCGGCCAAGTAGATGAGACTTCCGGCAATGAGTTGGAGGACGATGATTCCGGCAGCGGCACGGTTGTTTTTGAGATCACCTTCTTTTGGGGTGATATTTGCGGCATATTGAGGTTTGTATTGCGGGTCAATTTGAACTTGTGCTTCAAGAGTGAGCGGAAGGGCAAGGGTTACGACTGTCATGATGATGAAGAGAAATTTTTTCATGGTTTAACTGAAGTAGACAAATTGGGTGATGCCGGTAACGATGGCAAAAGAAGCGGCGATTATCACGAGGGCAACCACTGACCAAATGAGAATCTGTTTGGCTTTGGTGACTTGATCTTCGTTTCCGTGATTGGTGACCATCATGACTCCACCAACGGTGAAAGCGATCATGGTGAGGGCTCCGGTGATACCAAGAAGGAGCTTGATGGCATCCGCAACCAGGAGTTGCCAAGGTGCTTTGGTGAGGCGGTTTACCAGCTCGATTTTACTTCCTTCTTTGCTGGTTTCTTGGGGGAAGTACACTTGCGGGAGCATGGTTCCTTGGGCAAGTACAAGTCCGTGGCAACTGAATATCAAGCTGAGCGTGATAATGGCAAGGCTGATTTTTTTTGTTATCTTCATGGTTAGCTGGCGGTAAAGGAAAGGGCACTTATAATCGAGACAATGGCGTAGGAAAGCGTGGCAATAACGAGGCCAATGAGCGCGTACGTAACGGTTTTTTTCCCTGAGGTAATGCGGTCGTCGTTTCCGTAGGCGGTGAGGATTTCAATCCCACCGATAATGACAAAAAGTACGGAAGTTGCTGCTCCAATACCAACCACTACCTGGGTAACTTTTGGGAGGAGCTCCATGCCAAAATATTGTTCTTCTCTTTTCGCATCGTTTCCGGGCGTGGTTGGAAGTACCAGCTCTTTTTTGAGTTCGGGGTTGATGACGGGTGGTCTTTCGGCAAGCAAAAATCCAGGATTTGAAACCATGAGAAAGGTGAAAGTGAGAGTGCCAAGGATGATTTGTGAAAATCTGCTCATTAGAAAAGTTTGAAGAAGGTAGGATTGATCGTGTAGAGGATTACTGCCGAAGCAAAGAGGAGGGCAAGGCCGGCGAGTGATTGAACGATTCTGCCTTTGGCTTCATCTATTGCTCCTGAATTTTCACCTGCGGTTGTAATAATGATGGCGTTGATGATGATGACAAAGACAGTGATGAGACCAACCGTTGTGGCACTCCAGCGGTAGATTGATCCGATGTAAGCATAGAGAAGACCTGCCCCTGATTTTGCAAAGAAAGCCTGAACCCGTTGACAGGAGATTCCGGTCCCAAATTTGCAATCGGTCACGTAGAGGCTGTCACAAGGTGGTTTTTTGGTGCTTTGGGCTGGCTTTTCTGGTGTGGCAGGTGAACCGCTCCCTGATGCTGCGCCGGGTGTCGGAGTTGTTGTGGGTTGTTTGCAGGTTGTTTGGCGAAAACAGGTGAGGACAATGGTTTCGTTGGGGTCCGTGGGTTTGGTATTTTCGTTTCCGAGTGCTTCTTCCAAAATGCTGACGACATAGTCTTTGACTTCATCCGGTTTATTCAATGATTCACACGTAATGTTTGCGGCTTGAGTGATGTTAATATTTGATAAAAGCATGCTTGTCAGTACGAGCATTTGGAGAAAAATATGCAGAGTTTTTAGCGGTTTATTGAGCATATTCGTAGAAAATACTGAGCACTTGAGCGGTGATGAAATAGGCGACTAAAGCAATACACAACCCAATAATTGCAAATTTAATGGTGTCTTTACCTTTATCAATGGCTTGTTGGCGTCCACCTGAGGTGAGGAGAAGCATGGCGCCAATGACAATACAGAGGAAGGTGACCGAGCCAATGAGGAGTGAAAGAAGATTGATGGCCCGAACCAGATATTCATCGACACCGGTGACTTTTTTTTGACCTTCCACCATCATATATTTCCCAACATTAAAACTTTCAGAGGCGGCTTTAATTCCAGTTGGTTGAGGGGTGGTACTTGCAGAAGGCGTTGTTCCGCCGGCTGGAACTTGTGTTGGCCCTGCAAAAGCTGAATTCATCGAAAATGCGAGCGTGATGATGGTGATGCTCGTCAAGGTGAGAACTTTTTTTGCCAGCGATTGTATATGCATTTTTTGTCTTTGTTTCAACAAAATATCTTAGAATTATACCATTTTTTTGCATTTGATTCAATTTTTGGTTATGCTTTTTGGCGAAGTGTGGGGTTTTAGCTCAGCTGGTAGAGCGCGCCCATGGCATGGGCGAGGTCAGGGGTTCGATCCCCCTAAACTCCACCAAACTTCGCCTGTGTTTCGCTGACGCTCCACGTAAGGCTTCGTTTGGCGCGGCCGTTTCGTTCTGCGGGCTGAGTGTTGAAAATGCTACTCCTGTGGCGCTATTTTTTACAAAGCAACTCACCGTATAGGGCTCATACGGCTCGTTTTACTTTGCAAAAAATATCACCACAGGAGCGCATTTTGAACACTCTCTGGGTTAAATTCCAAATCTCAAGCATCAAATTCCAAATAAATTAAAAATTCAAATATCAAAATTATAAATTTGTATTTTGGTCATTGAATATTATTTCGAATTTGATGCTTGGACCTTGGAATTTATTTCTCTAGCTGGAGCTGATTTCGTCGAATTCTGGGGGGATGTTTTTGGTGGCTTCTTCTTCGGTGATGAGGTCGGCTTCGAGGAGGTCAAGGACGGATTTTTTCATAGTTTGCATGCCTTCTTTGGTACCGGTCTCAATGGCCGAGTCAATTTGATGGGTTTTGGCTTTGCGAATCATGTTGGCGATACCGCTGTTATTCATCATGATTTCGAGGGGAGCAACGCGGCCACGTCCATCTTTGGTTTTGATGAGCGTTTGCCAAACAACTGCTTTGAGACTTTCTGAAAGTTGCGCTCGGATTTGATTTTGTTGTTCGAAAGGGAAAGCATCGATGATACGATCAATGGATTTTGCCGCTCCGTTGGTGTGAAGAGTTGCAAAGACAAGATGTCCGGTTTCAGCAGCGGTAATGGCGAGGGCAATGGTTTCAAGGTCGCGCATTTCACCCACGAGAACTACATCCGGATCTTCACGGAGTGAGGCTCGGAGTGCTTTGGTAAAGCTTTTGGTATGGGTACCAATTTCGCGTTGATCGATGACACTTTTTTTGTTTTCATGCACAAACTCAATTGGATCTTCAATGGTAATGATATGTTGTGCTTCGTTGGCGTTGATCTCATTGATCATGGCCGCCAAGGTGGTGGATTTACCTGATCCGGTTGGACCGGTGACAATTACCAATCCATTGTTGTATTGAGTGATTTTTTTGAGTGTTTCAGGGAGTCCAAGTTCATCAAGTGAATAGACCGATTCAGGGATGAGACGAAATACCCCGGCAATACCTTTTCGTTGAACAAAAAGGTTTACACGGAAGCGACTTACTCCAGGAACTTCCAATGAAAAATCGATATCCAGTTTTTTGGCGAACTCCTGTTTTTGCTCTTCAGACATGATTTCGAGCAGATAATCTTCAGCCATTTTTTTGCTGAGGATGGCATGTTCTTCGATCATAATGAGTTCTCCGTTAATACGGAGGACCGGTTTTGATCCGGTGGTGATATAAATGTCCGAAGCTTTGTATTGAACCGCGGTGCGGAATATTTTATCGATCAGCATGGTAATTCAATGAAGGGGTTACCCAAAAAATTTAGATATCAAGATCTTCCATATCAATATGGCTTTCGTCATCGTCACCTTTCGGGAGAACATTTTCTATGGCACCCCATTCACTGTCTTCGAGTTCTGGAACGATGAGGGTCACTTTGTCGCCAATCTCGCCACGGAAATAGGTAACGGATGCTAAAAGAACTTTGTATGATTTTCCGTTCCCGATGACTCGGTATTGACCGTTATCATAGGTAATGGTTCCAATAATTCTTTTGCGTTCGGCAGGTCCAATTTGTTTATACACAAACGAACCATCGTCGTTGATGGTGAGTTTGAGGATATCTCCGGGGATAAGTTTTGATTTACTCGCGTAGTTGGCAGGGACGGAATAGGTTTTTCCGTTGGGACCAATCATATTTTGGCCGTCAAAAACACCTTCAACCGTGTGACGGTTTTCAACGCTTTCATGGGATCCTACTTTTTCCGCTAGATTGAGATATTGGCTTTTGGCGTGGCCGTTACTCATTTCGTTGAGGAGTTGTTTTGCTGAACGAATGCTCGCTTCAGCGCTCTCAAGCATCTCCCGAATGAGGGCGACTTTGGATGACGTGGACATTTTTTTGGGATGTTATTTTATTTTTATGTTTTTTCATTATATCACATTTTAGCGTCTTTTAAAAATGACCTTTTCCGATTCAGTCCCAGAGATTCGTAAATCGATGTATTGGAGAGGAATATTGTAGATATCCAGCTTGGGCAATGCTTGTTTTAGTTTTTCTACTTGTGGAATAACCTCTTTTTCCATATCGAACATGACGTAGAAGTTTTTTTCGGTCAGCAGGTCGACCTGGCGCTCTTTTGGCCTCAATTTTGCTGAAAGGATTTTTATTCCAAACTTTTCTTCAAAAAGTTTGATGGCGTCGAGGGTAAAATCTAAGCGTTTTTTGGACATTTCCGGGTCGTTGAGGATGGTGGTATAAACCTGGAGTGGTTCGGCGGTTTCAATGTGAATGAGGGGGAGGTTGGGGTTTTCACTATTTTCTTCGATAATCAGGCCGTGATCGTCAATGAGGTATTTTTTCTGTATCCCGTTGACGGTGTCGATGATATTGGCAGCCGGGGGGAATTTTTTGAAACTGATTTCGAGGGCATCCGGGAAAACTTTTTTGAGCTGGAGTTCGTTAATTTCGGGGTGATTTTTTCGGACGGCTCCTTCCAACTCTTCTTGGCTTACAAGAAGAATATTTTTTCCCAAAAATTTTCGCATGATTTCATTCATGGTTTCGTTGGTTTCGACTTTGATTCCTTCTTCAATAATTCGGAAGGTTTTTACGAGGAAATAGTCTGAGAAAAAAAGGTAGAAGATGGTGGCCCCC
Organism: uncultured Candidatus Peribacteria bacterium; assembly: GCA_964624115.1. Taxonomy (GTDB): domain Bacteria; phylum Patescibacteriota; class Gracilibacteria; order UBA1369; family UBA1369; genus CAZUXI01. Next base: position 190,191 of record CAZUXI010000002.1, on the reverse strand, counting down.
AGAATAAAAATCGTGAGGATAATAACAAAAAAACGTTTGATGGAACTTTCCAGCGGGGACGATTTGTTGATACTTCGATTGGGACGATTTGACTGGAGGTAAGCCTTTTTCTCTTTTTTGAGACGTTTTTTGAAGATGCCTCTGCCTTTGCTGTAAGGTTTTTCTCGGTAAGGAGAGCGGAGTTTGGAAATACTGCTTCGTTTTGGTGTTTTTTTTGAGAAAATTTTGAAAGCCATGATTTTTGGAAGCTTTTTCTACAGAGCCTAAAAATAGAATAAGCTTACCAAACTTACAAGGAAAAGACCGCTAAAGATGATGAAAAGTTGCGGAAATAGTTTTTTGTTTCCAAAAATGTAGATCATGGCACTTTTTTGGATCATGTTCAGGAAAGTTACCATAATGATTATGTTTTTTCCGGTTTCGAGGTCAATAAGACTGCCGATGGACATTGAGGTACTAATCACGATGGGGTCGTCGATGGCAAAGAAGGCGAGGAATCCGGCGATGATGAAGTACCAGTTAATTCCAGCATATGAAAGGAGAATTTTTGCGACCAGGAGTGCACCAATGATCAAACTGCCCAGCTGAATGGCTTTTTTGAGACTAAAAGGACTCTCAAAGTTGGTTTCGCTGTCGATAGTCTCTTTTCCCGCTTGATGGGCCAGAATAAGTCCTGTTACGAGAAGATAGATGAACATCATGCTGATGGGGAGAAAGCTGCGCGCGAGGAGTTCAGTGTTGAGGACACCAATTTGAATATAGGTCCTGATAAAGCTCACGGCACAGGCAAGAATGATGCCTGCTACAAAAGGTTTTTTTGTTTTTGGGAGTTCTTTGCTTTTGCTTGCAAGGGTGAGGGAGGTGGTGGTTGAGGAGTAGAGGCCACCGACAAGTCCTGAGAAGATGATTCCGCGGTTTTTCCCGAAGATTTTGATCAGGATGTAGCCTAAAAAGCTAATTCCTGAAACAACTACAACAATGAGCCAGATACGGTACGGGTTGAGAATTTGGAGTTGATGGAGTCCTTCCGGAAACTGTACTGCCGGGAGGATGAGGTGGAAAATTTGGTCATCAAAATTAGTATTCGGGAGCAGCGGAAGGATAATAAAGGCAATAAAGGCGAATTTGATGGCATCAAAAAACTCTCGACGATCCAGGTTTTGGATAAAGTTGTTGAGATAATCTTTCATTGAAAGAACAATGGTGGTTACGATAGCGAGGGTGACGGCAATTTGTGCTGATCCGTACATTGTGTAGGCTCCGTAGAGAAACACCAGGATGGTGGAAATTTCGGTTGTAATACCGATGCGACCGTGTTTGATGAGGAGGTAGGTATAAGAAATGATGTTCATGATGAGCAGGCCAATCAAGCAGATGATAAAAATGACTGGATTGTAATTGAGGCCAAGGTACGCTGAAAAGGCACCAAAAAGACTGATAAGAATGTCGGTACGGACTCCTACGGCGCTCAGTCCTTTGGTGATGGTTTTGGTTCGTTCACGTTCAACTCCAATGAGTCCCCCGATGAGGATGCTAATACCAAAGGCAATGAGTGGTTGGGGTATTTCCATGATTTTGTGAAAATATCTTCACAGTTTAGCACAAAACGGGCTTGAATTGAATGTAAAAAAAGCCCTTTCTTTAGAGTGAGAAAGGGCAATTTGGGTTGGGTCACATTTTTCAATGTGTAGATTTAAGCAGCAATGGATTTCATTGCTTCACGGAGAGCCTGAAGGAGAATTTCTTTTCGAGGTTTCGCTTTTGCTTTGTTCCGGCGTTTGAAAAGTTTACTCTTTGGGCGAGTCGCGTTCATGGTGGTAAGACCATGCTGATGATTCACGTGTTTATTCGACATGAAAGTTTTTTTAAAAGCCCTGATATATAAACGAATCTTCATCTTAAAGTCAAGAAAATGGTAGGGAATAAATTCAAATGACCAACCATCAAACCATCAAATAAATTCTAAATTCAAATTTAGAATTTTTAATATTCATTGGTCGGTTGATGCTTGGTCATTTGAATTTATTCCATTATTCCGGTTCTTCGAAATCTATAGGTGATTCTTCAGCGCTTTGGACTGTTTCCGTAGCAAAAATTGGTTGAGCGAGGAAGTTTTTGACCCGATTTTTGCGTTTTTCAGGGATATTACTGAGTTCTCCATCATTATTGACTTCAATTCCTTTGGAATAAGGAAAATAGAGGTTTTCTTCATCAAAAGATTGACTGATGAGATTGGCAATATCAGTTTTTATTTTGAGAATATTACAAGGACGTTGAACCCAGAACTTGAGGGTAAAAGTAATGCCGTTATCACCGAATTTTTTGAAAATGATCGAGAATTTTGGGTTTTTCAGGACTTGAGGGTAGTTTTGGAGGATTGTTTCGAAGGTTTTCATGGCCTGGAAGTTGTCAGAGTTGTAGCCTAAAACGACATCGAGTTCTAAACGGCGGACGGTGTTATTGGTGAAGTTGATAATGGATTGGGTCATGACATCACTGTTGTAGATGGTGATTTGGCGGTTATCAAAGGTTTCCATGGTGGTGGATTGGAAGTCAATTTTAGCGACTTTTCCGGTGAAATCGCGGATTTTTACTACATCTCCGATTTTAAAGGGGGCTTTGAAGAGGATGAGAATTCCCGCGACGTAGTTTTTAATAATATCCTGAAGACCGTAACTGAGGCCGAGGATGGCGACGCTGACGAGGAGAGTCATGTCGATGCCGACGACTTTGAGGGCGAGCGTGGTGGCGATAACAATGATAAATCCACTCGTGATTTTTTCGACGAGATTGAGCGCGGTTCGTTGGTTTTCGTGGAGCGTTTGGAGTTTTCTGAGCTTGTTTCTGATGTAGCGGATGAGGAAATAGCCTGCAATGATGATGATCGTTGCTTCAATGACATCAAGGAATTTCCCGACGATTTGGGGGAAGAGGGTTTCGAAGTTGAGCGGTTGGCTGGAGCCGACTGCACCATCGACTTCGACACCGGAATTCAAGGGTTGGGTGGCCATGAAATGAGATAAAATCCCATTATTATACCATTTTTTGCTGTGAAAGAAAAACGTTGCAGGTTTTGGGTCTCCTGGCGTACTTTTAATTTATGGTATATTTGTTTACCTGCAATTATTTTATTGATGAAGTATGGCTCGCGGTAGGTCAAAATTATTGGATGCGAAAGACCAACTTTTGGATTTTTCGGGAATTACGAGGGGAGCTTTGGAAGCTGTGGTCAATAATCTGGTGAGGGAAGGGGTTGTCTCACGGGAAGCGGTTCAGCAGCAATTGGATAAAGTACGTCAATCCACTGGTCAACGTGTGGTTTCGGCTGTGTGTTCTTCAAGAGGACCCGAGATTATTGTTCGTTCTCCGCAAACTGTTTTGCGTACAAAACTTGAAGAAGATTATGTCCGTCAGGTGGAAGATTTTCGGAGTATCGGTTTGCAAAATGAGTTGATGCCACCACGGCTTCAAATTATTGATGCTTTAACTCCCGAGGTTCTTGCGAAAGCTTTGTGTATGGAGAAACTTGGGAAGGGGGTGATGATCAAGGGACTTTTAGTTTCTGATTGTCCCCTTGAGTCAAAAATCCGTCATGTTGATCAAAGTCTGAAAAAAATAACATCAAGAGAATGGCATCAATCGGTAATTTACCGTTTGGAGGACATGAATCTCTGGAACGGAGGCCAGGAGTGGGTGCGAGAAGATTGGCGATACAAACTTGTTCAAGGTGAATCTGAAGTTCAGGATGATCGGAATATTCAAGGAAATAATTATAGGAAAGCTAAAGCTTGGTTGGCTAAGATACAAAATGCCGGATTTGAGATGTTGAGTGGTGCTGGTGTCTACTTAAATTTTGTTCGCCAATCAATTGTTGAGGGCGAAATTGCTGATACAAAAACAGTTACGTTGTTGAATGCCAAGAATTTGAAAATGTCTTCTCCGCCGCCGCCACGCGTTTCCTATGATGTTGCTTTTGGTCATTGGAATGGTGATGCAGCTTTTTTGGGTGGGCTTGATCCGAATGGAACCGATGCCCGTTTGCGAGGGAGGGCGATGTTGGATGTGGAGTTGGTGAAGGTTTAACCCGGAAGTTTCAGTATTTTTATTTCAAATCAAAATAGGAAGCTCCAACGTGAGAGCTTCCTTCGACTGTTCGCTTTTGCCACAAAAATTCTTCTTAGTTGTTGCCTTTTCCTTGGCGTTTTCGTTCGTTTTCGGTGAGGTAGCGTTTGCGCATGCGGATGGATTTTGGGGTGATTTCGACGAGTTCGTCGATTTCGATGAATTCGAGGGCGAGTTCGAGGGTAATTTCAAGGTGGGGGGTGAGGCGGACGGCTTCATCGGTAGCTGTGGTACGCATGTTGGTGAGTTTTTTCTCTTTCGCGGGGTTCACGATCATATCTTCACTTTTGGCGTTTTCACCAATGATCATGCCTTCGTAGAAAGGGACACCTGCACCGATAAAGAGTTTTCCGCGGTCCTGGAGATTGAAGAGGGCGAAGGCGACGCTGACGCCGTTTTCACCAGAAATGAGGACGCCGTTTTGACGACGGGTGATTTCTCCTTTGTGTCGTTCATAGCGGAAAAAGCTGTGATCCATGAGGCCTTTTCCACGGGTATCCATGATGAATTCAGAGCGGAAACCGAGGAGGCCACGGGTTGGGATAAGGTATTCGATGCGGGTGTTGTCGTTTTCTGAGTGCATACTTTGCATTTCAGCTTTGCGTTTGCCAAGTTTTTCAATGACGGTCCCTGCGTATTCATCGGGTACGTTAATGATCAGCTGTTCCACCGGTTCCATGTGTTCGTTGTTGACGGTTTTGAAAATTACTTCGGGTTGGGAAACCTGAATTTCGTAGCCTTCACGTCGCATGTTTTCGAGGAGGATGGCGAGGTGAAGCTCACCACGGCCGGAGACTTTGTAACCGTCGGAGTTGGGAATGACTTCCACTTTAAGACCAACGTTGGTTTCGAGCTCTTTCATGAGACGATCGTTGAGGTGACGGGTGGTCACGTATTTCCCTTCTTTTCCAGCAAAAGGGGAGTTGTTCACGAGGAAGTTCATGGAGAGGGTCGGTTCGTCAATTTCGAGGAGGGGGAGTGGTTCTGGGTTTTGAGCATTACAGATGGTTTCACCTATGGTGATGTCCGGGATTCCGGCTACTGCCACGATGTCGCCACATTCACCTTCCTGGACTTCTATTTTGCGTACTCCTTTAAAGGTGTACATTTTGGTGAGTTTGGCGGGTTTGAGGGACCCGTCACGTTTGGAAACGACATGAGGTCCTTGGAGTTTAAGGGTTCCTTGGCTGATACGTCCAATGGCAATGCGGCCGATGTAATCGTCGTAGCTGAGGTTGGTCACCTGGAATTGAACTCCTTGGTCTCCGGTATCTGGATAGGCGGGAACGTGGTTGATGATGGTTTCAAAGAGGGGAATGAGGTCGGTTGAAGTGTCTTCCATCTCTTTTTTGGCGATACCTTCACGAGCAATGGCGTAGATGATTGGAAAGTCGAGCTGTTTATCGTTCGCACCGAGTTTTACAAAGAGATCGAAAACCATATCAATAACTTCGTGAGCTCGTTCGTCTTTGCGGTCGATTTTGTTGATAACTACAATTGGTCGGAGGCCGAGGGCGAGGGATTTCTGGAGTACGAACTTGGTTTGTGGCATGGGACCTTCTTTTGCATCTACCAGCAAAAGTACGGTATCTACCATTTTGAGAACACGTTCCACTTCTGAACCGAAGTCGGCGTGTCCTGGGGTATCTACGAGGTTAATTTTGAAGTCTTTGTATTGAATTGAAGAGTTTTTTGCGAGAATAGTAATTCCCCGTTCTTTTTCCAACGGATTGGAATCCATGACGAGTTCATCAACTTTTTCATGGGTTTCGAAAGCTCCTCCTTGTTTGAGAAGATGATCGGTTAAGGTGGTTTTTCCGTGGTCAACGTGGGCGATGATCGCGATATTGATAATTTTGGTCATGGGGAAAGAGGGGGGAAAAGGTGATGAATATTATTGGTAACTGCCTTGTTCAAAAGCTTGGGGATTATAGTGGGTCAAACTCTTTTCGTCTAGTTTTTATTTGTGTTTTATGGCGAAATAATAATTTTCGAGAGGATATTTTCGACATCTTCAGCGGTATTGGTTTGCATGAGCTCTTGGCGGACTTCGCTGGCGCCGGGGAATCCTCGGCAGTACCAAGCGAGGTGTTTACGCATAGGGATGAAACGGTCTTCGGGGAAAATGGTTTGGTAGAGTCTGGCGTGTTCGAGCGCGAGTTCGAGCTGGGTTTTGCGATTGCTGAGGTCGGTGTTAAAGAGGTAGGGGTGGCCGAAGGCGGCGCGGCCGATGAGGACACCGTTGACACCGGTTTCTTTGATTCGCTCATGAGCGTTTTCAAGGCTTTTGATGTCACCGTTGCCGAGGATGGTGGTGTTGGTTTGTGTTACGATGGCGGCGGCTTTTTGAATGGCTTCCCAGTTGGCTTCTCCGCTGTAGAGTTGTTTGAGGGTGCGGCCGTGGACGGTAATGTTGACCGGGTTTTCTTCGAGGAGGGTTTTGATCCAGTCTTCAATAACGATGCTGTCATAGCCGGTGCGGGTTTTTACGGAAATTGGGAGTATACGGCGTTTGGGTGTTGGATGGTTTTTTTGGATTTGCTGAATAGTGGCGAGGACGTTTTCGTGGACACCGGTTTGTTCGATTTTTCGACCTTCGGACCAATCTTGACTGGCTTTCCAGCAGGAACGGATGATTTCCTGGGCGAGGAGTGGAGTGCGGATGAGCCCAGCGCCAGCGCCTTTGGAAGCAACATTGGTGGCAGGGCAACCCATGTTGATATCGATGCCGTCAAAACCGAGTTCGGCAGCGATAAAAACTGCTTGGTAAAAGGCTTCAGGGTCCGTTCCGAAGATTTGGGCTACGATGGGGCGTTCGATTTCATCGTAGATGAAGGCTTTGAGTCCTTTCGTGGAGCCGTATTTTAGGCCTTCTACAGAGGTAAATTCGGTGATTAAGAGGTCCGGTTTGCCGTATTTGGCGAACATGGCCCGGAAGGGGGCGTCGGTGACACCGTCCATAGGTGCTAGGCCAAGGATCGGGAGTTTTAAATTTTGCCAAAAACCGGCGGGATGGCTCGCAGGGCGGGCGGAGAGTTTTTCAATCATGGGTATTATTTCTGATTTTTACCCTCATTTTCTAACTCTTCTTCGATTTGATCAAGATTGATCGGTAATTTCATTCTGGTCAGTTCTTCGTCATCTTCAGGCGGGAGGCCCAAATGGTCGTGGATCGAATCGAGGACGTTAAGGATTTTGGTGATTTCTTGTTCAGCATACACATTGATTTGGAGGTCCACTTCTTCACGTAAATCGGCAATTTTGGCGGCGCGGTTTTGGCTGATGAGGACGATGATGGCGAGGAAGATTGCTTCAAGGGAAACAATATTGGTGAGGAGACCGAAAGGGTAGGGATCAACCGCAGGAATGAATGGGATCCAGCCCAGATTGATGATAATCCAGCCGGCAAAAAAAATTGCATTGAAGATAAAAAAGTTTACGGTGCCGAATGATTCGGTCATGAGATCAGCAAATTTATCTCCTATGGTGCGTCTTTGATCCATTTTTGCTTTAAAACCTCGAAGTCCTTCTTTTCGTTCTTCCAGGAGGTTTTGGTCGATGGCTTTATTGATTTTGAGAAACCTTTTCAGGGCGTTCATATTTCTTTTTTTTGATTTGTTCATTTATTATACCATAAATTATTATTCCTGCAATTATCATGAAGCTGGAAAGAAGTTGTCCGGTCGTTATTCTGTTGAAGAGAAAGCCGATTTGAGGATCAGGTTCACGGAAAAATTCGGCAATGGTGCGGAGGATCCCGTAACAGATGAGGAAGAGAGCGGAGAGTTTTCCGGGGACTTTGGAAGTTTTTTTGCTGTCATAGAGCCAGAGGATTATGAAGAGGACGGCGCCTTCGAGGAAGGATTCGAGGAGTTGGGAAGGGTAACGGCAGTTGGTAGGGTCGGTGTGGAAATACATACAGTAGTTTTCGGCAATGCGTCCGTAGAGTTCACCATTGATGAAGTTGCCGATGCGGCCAAAAAAGATGCCGACGGGAACCATTTTGACGACGGTGTCACCAAGCATGAGGAAGTTTTTCTGTTTTCTTTTACTATAAAGTGCGAGGGCAATAAGTACCCCCAGGACGCCGCCATGGAAAGAAAGGCCACCCTGCCAGATGGCAAGGATTTGGGCTGGATTTTGGAGATAAAAGCTCAGGTTATAGAAGAGAATGTACCCAATTCTTCCACCGAGGATGACCCCAAGAATTGCTCCAAAAAAAAGTTGTTCGCGGTCAGCCGGCGAAAAATGGTTTTCGTTGAGCCGTTTGGAGCGCATGAGATAAAAGTAACTGATCAGAAAAGTTAGCGCGTACATGACTCCATACCAATGGATTTGAACCGGCCCGATTTGAAGGAGGATGGGAGACATGGTATAATTAAGTCAGAAATCACTTTTTTATTCAAACAAAAATGTCCAAAATGGAAAATAATGGAGAAAATTCAACATTTCAAAAAAGTCAGACCGGTTTGATCTTGGCAATTATTTTTGCATCTTCGGTTATTGCCGGTTCACTTGTTTTCTTTGGTTTGCAGTTTGCGCCAAAAGCGGATTTGGCGAGTGAAGACAAAATGGTGAGTTATGTGGAAAAAGCTTTTGATAACTATGTTGAAAAACAGAAAACGAAACAGCAACAGGATTATGATAAAGCTCAGCAGAATGACGACGCACAGCGTCAGGCAATGGCGGGTAATTTAATTAAATACTCAAAAACTGAAGATCATGTCCGTGGAAATCCTGATGCTCCGGTAACTATTATTGAATACTCAGATTATATTTGTCCATTCTGTCATCGTGTTCACCCAACACTTCAGGCTTTTGTAGAAAAAAATAAAGATAAAGTGAACTGGGTGTATCGTCATTATCCTTTGTCTGGTCACGATCCAATGGCTACTCAGGCAGCAATTGCAGCTGAGTGTGCGGCCGAGCTGGGAGGGAATGATGGATTCTGGGCTTATAGCGATAAACTTTTTACCACTGAGCTGAGTGCACTTGGAAGTTATCAACTTGAGGACTGGGTTGCGGTTGCAACGACTTTGAAACTTCCAACTGATAAGTTCCGTGCATGTCTTTCTTCTCAGAAATATTTGGCAAAAGTTACTCAGCAGTTAAATGATGGTGATAAAGCCGGTGTTTCTGGAACGCCAGGAAACTTTGTGATTAATAATGCAACGGGTAAAACGGTATTGGTTGATGGTGCTCGTGATGCGACTTATTTCCAGAATGCACTTGATGAAGTGATGAAAGCTTCATAAGTACTTGAGGATCGTATTGAAACTTGAATTGAAAATTGTATGGCCTTGGAGATGATCAAACTGCTTAAACGCCCCCAGAATTTATTTCTGTTCTTGGGGGTTGTTTTTCTGCTTATGGATGTGAATCTCTATTTCATGCTGACGTTCCCCGGTTCGGTGAATGATATGTGCGTGATGGGAGCGAATTTTAGTCTTTTGAATGTGCTGTTTGCTTTTCTTTCCAGTGCCCTTACGGCTGCTATTATCGTAGGAATTAAGGAAATGTTTCAGCAGCAGTATCGAAAAAAAACGATGACGACCACCGTTTCGAGTGTTGGACTGGGGATTGGTTTTTTAACGCTCTTTTGTCCTATTTGTGCGCTTCCGGCACTTTCAATTTTTGGGCTGGGGATTGGGTTGGATGTTTTTAATGACTATAATATTTGGTTTAAACTTTTGAGTCTTCTTCTTTTGGTGACGGCTTCCTATTTCATCAATCAACAGTTGGTCAAAGGGTGCGAGCGTTGTGTTTATTAAATTTTATGAGTTCAACTTCACACAATTCGGAAGGTCATGAAAAAAAAACTAGCACAAGTGCGAGCGATGTTTTTCAATTGGAAGCGAACGCGAGTCCAGAATTAATTCGGCTTTTGAAAAAGAGTGAGATTAGTTTGTGGTTGGATACGTACGACGATATTTTTTCGGATTTCGATCCGCGACCTTATTCTCAACGGGCACTTTCCGACGACTTTTTGGAAGAGGCAAGAAAAGTGGCGCGTGAAAAAAAAGAAGGGGATTTGGAGTTAAGGTTTTTGATTCCGCAAAAAGAACGTGATCCGAGTAAGGAGGTTTTGATTCGTGAACGGGTACGGAGCCATTTTAAGGTTTCTTATACCAAAGGGCTTCAGGATTACCGAAAGTTTTTAAGGTCGGCGTTTTTGTTTACCGTGGTTGGGGTAGTGTTACAGTCCCTCGCGGTCTTGGTGCATAACTGGGAAGGCGTGAATGTTTTTTCAGATTTCTTTTTGATTATGCTGGAACCTTCCGGTTGGTTTGCGATGTGGACGGGACTTGATATGTTGTTTAGGGAATCACGGAAGGAAAAACAAAAACTTGCCTACTTTGAGAAGATGGCGAATGTGAAGGTGCGGTTTGATATTTATTAGTATCTTGAGTGTTTTTTTTTGTTGATGCTTAATTGACAAATTTCATTTTTTGTTTATAATTGCGACTTATGTTAAATGTGGTTTATGAATGTATCGGGAAGTTATTTTCTAGATGAAACGCGGGGATTACTTTCTTCAGGGGAGGTAAGCCTGTCAGGTCCTTTTGTTCATGATTCCCAGTTTTCGTCTAAATTGTCATTGATTCGAGATGAATTGGAGCGATTTTTGTTGAACCTCTCATTTTTTCATCCTGACTATCGGCCAGATTCGACTGAGTATCAGCAGGCGAGTAGTTATGCGGATTTGGGAGAAGTGGTTGTTATGAAAATGAACAAGGCGATTGAGCGAGGACGAGGGAAAAATTTAATCTTGAAAAGCCTTGAAGTATTAGGATTGGATGAATTAAGATCAGTTATTTTTACCGTGTCTGAGGAAGCGGGTAATTTACTTGGATCCGTTCAAGATTTGGGATTAGGAATGGGGCAATTTGGTCAATACGCAGCACTATTGGTTTGGCAGGACTCGAATATAATTCAGCGAATGTGGCAAAATCCTAAATATGCTGAGTTTAGAGAGGAATCTCCATGGATTTTTAAACGTGCAGTGGTTAATAACCCAAAAGATCCAGAGGGGTTTTTAGATCGTGTTTTGGATAAAATTGAAGCATTAGGAAAAGATCCAAAATATGCTGAATTAGCGAAGGAATCTCCTGGTTTTCTTAAATTTGTGGTGATTAATAATCTTGGAGATCCAGAAGGATCTTTAGATCGCATTTTAGATAAAATTGAAGAACTTGAAAGTAATCCAAAGTATGCAGATTTGGCGAAAGAGTCTCCCTGGATTATTAAGCGTGCAGCGGTTAATTATCCAAAAGATCCAGAGGGGTTTTTAGATCGTGTTTTGGATAAAATTGAAGCATTAGGAAAAGATCCAAAATATGCTGAATTAGCGAAGGAATCTCCTGGTTTTCTTAAGTATGCTGCTGTTCGTTGTCATCAAGATCCAGAAGGTTTTTTAGATCGTGTTTCAGATAAAATTGAAGAGCTTGAAAGAAATCCAAAATATTCAGATCTGGCGAAAGATACTCCTTGGATTATTAAAACTGCAGTCGTTAGTAATTCGCAAGATCCAGAGGGGTTTTTAGATCGTGTTTTGGATAAGATTGAAGAGCTTGGAAGAAACCCCAAATATGTAAATCTAGCGAAAGATACTCCTTGGATTATTAAAACTGCAGTCGTTAGTAATTCGCAAGATCCAGAGGGGTTTTTAGATCGTGTTTTGGATAAGATTGAAGAGCTTGGAAATAACCCAAAGTATGCAAAATTGGCAAAAGAAACTCCCTCAGTTATCAAACACGCTGCAGTGCAGAGTCCGCTAGATCCTGAAAGTTATTTGGATGCACTTCTTTTTAATAAATAAAAATCGTTTGTTAGATTTTTAAAGTTTTTGATGCCGCTTTGTGCATGCGATTCATAATCGCGAGACCGAGTTCTTTGGTGTGGAGTTCGGGGATGTAGATGGTGTGGTAGTTTTGTTCGTCGAGGGTGCGGAAGGTGTGGAAGAGGTTTTTGGCGAAGGATTTTTCGGTTTTGCCCATATTGAAAAAAATCTGGGGGAAGGTTTTTTTGAGGAGGGGGAATTTTTCTGGGTGGGGGGTGAGGAAGGCGATTTTCTTTTTTGAGGTTGGTTGGGTTTGGAAAAATTCGAGGAGTTTTTTTTCCGTGTTTTTAGCGTTTTTTTCTGGAAGAGTTAAGAGAACCACTTTAGCTTCGGGTGAATAGTGGCGGTATTTGAGTCCGGGGGATTTTACGGTTTTGGAAGGTTTTTGGGAGTGGTGGATGGTTTCAACCGGACCGATAATTTTTTCGATCATTTGAGGGGTGATGGAGCCGGGGCGGAGGATGATGGGAGGTGAAACGGTGAGATCAATGACGGTGGATTCAAGGCCGATGGTGGTGGGGCCGCCGTCAATGATGAGGTCGATTTTGTTTTGAAAATCACTTCGGACGTGGTGGGCATGGGTGGGGCTGGGTTTTCCAGAGAGATTCGCGGAAGGGGCGGCGATGGGGAGGTTGGTTTGGCGGAGGAGTTTCAGGGCGAGTGGGTGGTTGGGCATGCGGATGGCGATGGTATTGAGATTTCCGGTGGTGATGTTTGGAACTCTTTTAGTTTTTTCCAGGATGAGGGTGAGTGGTCCGGGCCAGAATTTTTGGATGAGTTTTTTGGCAGTGGCTGGGATATTTTGGGCGTATTTGGTGAGATCTTTTTTGTAACCAATATGTACGATGAGTGGGTTGTCTGAGGGGCGTCCTTTGGCCTGGTAGATTTTTTTGATGGCGGATTCAGAAAGAGCGTTGGCGCCGAGGCCGTAAACGGTTTCGGTTGGGAAAGCGACGAGTCCTCCGCGGTGCCAGATTTTTGAAGCGCGAAGAATCAGCTCACTTTCTGAGGTGTGTTCTCTTTTTTTTGGGGAAGGGTTTGATTTTGTTCCGGAACGGTTGCGTTGGTACGTCATGAAGCTTTTATACCTCAAAGAGTTCGCCTTGGAAATGGGGGGTGCGGTGGATGATGCCGGTTGGTGAAATGAGCATGGCTTCGATAGGAAGTGAGGGGAGGATTTTTTGTGCTGCCTCAAAGCCCATGACGAAGAGGGCAGTGGCGTAGGCGTCGGTTAAGGTTCCGCCTTGGGGGTTTGTTCCGGGGCCTTGGGTGTAGACACCGAGCATGTTGTTGGCGGGTTGTTGGGTTGTTGGGTTCACGAGGTGGTGGAAGTTTTTCCATTGGCGTTTGGAAGGACTGGAAGCCGCAAGGAACATATTATTAACTTCAACCATGCCGATGCCTTGGGTTGGGTCGGAGGGGTGTTCGAAAACAATTTTCCAAGGATTCGCCTCATGATCATGTCCTTGGGCAAAGAGGTCTCCGCCGGCGTCGATGCAGAGATTGGGGAACTCTTGGAGGTGTGTTTTTATGAGATCAAGTGCGTAGCCTTTTCCGAGGCCGCCGAGTTCTAACGGATTCGCGATTTTTATTTCATTTGGCGGACGGAAGTCATTGCTAGCGGTTTGAAAAAATGCAGGATCTTTTCCATCCATAAAACTGTACTGAGCATCATACCCGAAATTTTCTAGAAGAGTTTTCACGCTGAGATCAAAAGCTCCGTTCGTTTGTTGTTTGATTTTTTCGCCGAGCTTGATGAGTTCAAAAAGTTCCGGAGAAACGGTTTGCCAAACTCCGAGATGCTCGTTGAGATCCCAGAGTTGATTGTGTGTTTGGAAGCGGCTGTAGTTTTGTTCGAAGGTTTTGATGAGGTCGAACGCTTCGGTTATTTTGGTTCGGACGGTTTCTTTTTCGGGTTCGGATGTTTTTTCACAGATGACGGTGATGCGAATGGTGCTGCCGAGGAGTTCGCGGGTTTCATCGAGAATGTGCGGTGACATTTTTTGGGGGAAGAGTTATTAGATTTTGGCGTCGGTTTCGATCTGTTTGAGGGCGATGTTGAAGCCTTTGCCGGTCAATGATGATCCGTTGAGGCGGCTGAAGGTGCCGATGTCACTGAGTTTTTTGCCAACAATTTCTTTGTTCAGGCCTTCAAGGAAGAGACCTTGGTAGGTTTTACTTTTTTCGATTTTGGTGGTGGAGGTGAGGGTTACTTTTTTGACGGTATCGTTTTCGATGCTGAGGGATACGGTAATAGTTTCAGGGCCACCTGGTGAAATGTAGCCTCCTTCTTCTGTGAAGGTTCCGTTTTTGTAAACATTTTTACTGACGGTTTCTGAAGTGGTGGTTTGGGTTGGTGTGGTTGATTGAGTTTCGGTAGTGGTTTGAGAAGTTGTTTCTTCAGTTTTTGTTGGTTCAACTTTTGGAGTTTCAGTAGTGGTGGTTTGAGTTACGGTTTTTACTTCTTTGGTTTGAGTTGTTTCTTCTGTTGTGCAACCACTGAGAAATGAAGTGGAAATAATTAAGGTGATAGCAAGAAGAAAGTAGACGTGGTTTGGTAATTTCATAGTTTTTCTTTTATAATGGGTTCATGCCAAATATTTCACAGCTCTTATTGAAATACAAGATAACTCAGTTGCATCTTTTTGTTGCTTTCCTTCTTGTGTATGCTCTTTGTGCACTTTTTTATAATTTGAGTTGGGAGGTGGTAAGTTTTTTTGGAGTGGTGATGGGGACGGCCCTTGGTGGGTTTTATCTGCTCAAGTTTTTGACCAAGAAGCCAAAGAATATTTTGAATAGTGTCATTTCAGGGTTGATTCTTTTTTTGACCTTGCATTATGGGCCAGATGTCCAGGCTTTATGGATTGGGGCGGCAGCGATGGGGATGATTCTGGTGTATAAATTTTTCTTGCAGTATAAGGGGATTTCGTGGGTGAATCCGGTGGTGTTTGGTCTTTTGTTTGCTCATTTTATTGGTGGGTTTGTTTCCTGGTGGGGAGCGGCGTTTGCGGGATATTGGTCGTTGGGTTTGGTGTTGATTTGGTGTCTTTTCGGTTTGCGAAAATGGATGAAACACAAGATTGCTTTGTTGTTTTTGGTGGGAAGTTTTGCGGTGATTTGGATGCTCCGAGGTTGGGAGGTGACCCAGTTTGTTTTTACTGATGCAACGATCTATTTTTTGGCAGGTGTGATGTTGGTGGAACCAAAGTCTTCACCGGTTTTGCAGAAACAACAGATTCCTTACGCTCTTGTTGCGCTTTTGGTGTATCACGGTTGTGTTTGGTTTCACGTTGCGAACGCTGAACTTGTGGCAATTTTAGCTGCGAACATTTTCTTTTTTATCCAGAGAGTTTATCCAAGTATGCTCCGGAAGTATGGACAAAAAGGTACTGGGTCTGCGGTGTGAGGTCGTTCATGAGGAGAGGGTTTTCTGCGCGTTTCTGCCAAGGGTAGACATGCTTTTTGAAGTAGCGAGCGATCTCTTTATCCTGGGTGGCGTCAATAAATGGTGGGAGGTCGGCGGTAGGAATAAGAACTGAGAAGATACTTTTTTTCTGATTCATCGTTTGGCCAGTTTCGTCGTAATGGTAGTGTTCGATTTGGACAATCATACCGTCTTTCACTAGATCGATAGCATCTTTCATTTTGGCGATTTGATCTTCGAGTTGCTGAACTCTTTTTGGATTCTTTGAAGTTTCACGCGTTTGTTCAGCGAGAAGAGTTTGTTCGAGTTGGTCGAGATTTTCTTTGAGTTCTACTGCACTGGTGGTTTTATTCACACGATAAATGGCATGTTCGAGATCACCAAGTTGGTAGATGGCTTTTTTGTTACTTAAGAGCTGGTCAATTTTTTCGTCTAATTTTTCGCTGTAAGGATGGTATTTGACATGTTTAATTTTGCCATTTACGACCATGATTTGATCGTCTTCATTGAGGCCCTCTTCATCATCAGTTTCAAAGCGGCGATCGAACTCTTCATCAGAAATATAGCGATCTTCTTGGGCTAAGGTGCTAATTTTCAGGAGTTGTTTTTGACCTGGGAAGAAATGACTATGCACGTAGTAATTGGTCGTAGCACCGTTGTTATTACTTGATTCGAGAATGTAAATGTGGTCACCGAGTTTTTTGAGAGCTGCTTCATCTTCAACGATTTGATAGGTAGACTCTGCTTTTTCTAAAGCTGTTTGTGGTTGAACTTTAGGGATTTTGAACCACATGAGACGATAAGCGAGTACCGCACCACCTTTGTTTTTGAGATCCGCGCTTACCGGTTCATAATAGGGGATAAGGTCATGGGTGGTGTACTTCTCACCGAGAATTTCTTGTTTGAACTCTTCCATGGTTTGGGTTTCACCTTTTGCGTTGAAAGGAATTGGGCTGTTGTTTCCCCAGGCTTGTTCCAGGTACTCTTTGGTGGCGGCGTCGATCATAGTTTCTCCACTGTCGGCGATGTGTTGAATGCGCGCGGTGACGTTGGTTCCGTCGCCAATGGTGGTGTAAGGAATATCTTGTTCTGGTTGAGCATTAATTTTTTGTATTTCACGCATTACAAAACCGATGTTCACTTCAGCGGTACCAATTCCTTTGGTGGTTTTGAGATGTGGTTTGTACCCGAGTTCTTCTTCGTAAAATCTTTCTAAAATAAGTCGACGGATTTCTTCAGGATTTTTGTTTTCTCGTTGTATTTTTCCTTCACGACTGATGGGTTTGAATTTTTCTGTTTCACAGGCCATTTCGTAGAGAATATCTTCAAGCTCTTCTTGAATGGTTTGTTCAAAACCTTCTTCGATGCGCAGGGTGGCTTTAACGGCATTGACGGCGTAGTTCATTGGGTCTTGTTGGGGCCGATCCAAACCGTAACTATCGCGGATTTTTTCAGGGTTTTGAGAGTCACGGGCAAATGGAGGGCCGAAGTGGGCCATAACGGCGTCGCCCATGAAGTTGTCGTAGCAGCCGTTAACGGTGGCGAGTTTTTCCATACAGTAGTTTCGGTAAGCAGCGGCGATTTCCAGAATTTTTCGTTTGCGAACTTCGGTATTTTTTTCTGAAAAGTATGCTCCTTCAGGATGATTACGTTTCCTTTTTTTCTGATATTTTTCTGCAACGGCGTTCATGCGGTCGCTTAAACGCGTGTAGCCTTGAACATCAACAATGAAGGTAGAGACTTCCTCTTCTGATTGTTCAATCAGTCTGCCTTCGAGGAGAAGTTGGAGAACATGCTCGGGAGCACGATATTTCCCCGCAAAACCAAGAGCAGTTCGCCAGCGGAGAGCTGAAGAAATGAGTTTTTCACTCATGAGTTTAGCAATGCGATTATCTTCATCATCGAGATGGAGGCCCCGGAAAATAAGTTCACCGTTTTGGGCGGTTTGAGAGGTATTATCGATCAGAAGGCCTTGAGGAATGGTGAGTGGCTTGATGATTTGAGTTTGTGGTGTTTTAACACGTGGAAGTTTTGAAACCGGTGCCCAGCTGTTTCCACTGATAGGTGGGATGGACATAGGTGGTGATTGAACCGTTGGAGGTGGATTTGAATCCATTTTTGGAGTTACTCCAGTCGCTGTTCCGAGAGCTTCTTCCACGAGTGAGTTTTCGGTAACTCTCAGGTTGATCATATAAGTACCATCACCTTTGACATCAAAATTTTTGAGTTCAATGGTTTCTGCACCACTTACTTTGCAGAGATAAATGAGGGCTTCGCGAATTCCTTGTTCAAAACCAGTTTTTTCTCCTTCTGTGGTTTCTTTGTTTTGAATACCAGCTCGGTCGATGATCCGATTTATTCGGCTCATATGTCGATCGAGACGACGTTCTTTGAGTTGACCATTAAGCCAGGTATCAATTTGTTCGGAAGCCCGAACCGCTTTTTGTTTGTTGAGTTCGCTTAGTTTGTCTTCTTCAGGGGCAACGGTGATGGTCATGATCCCAACCAGGCGACCATTGATTTCTAAAGGTACGAAGGTGGTTTTTCCTTCTTCAAAAGTGCCTTCAGTGGTGGCGAGTTGGAAAATTTGTGCGGGAAAATCTTGGTAGTTTCTGGACGTTTTTTGAAATGGGTTGGTTTGATCTTGCGGGTCGAGACTGACTTGAGTGAGTCTTTCATAACTTTGATAATCGTTTCTTTCATCAACGTAAGCAATGGTGACGGTAACGGTTTGTGGTTTTACATCATTTTCAATTTGTCGTTCAAGGGCGTGCAATTTTTCTTCAAAACTCATAATACGGTCACTCGCGTCAATGAGTTGATCGGCTCTTCTTCCAGTAGTTTCCACTTGAATTCGATCTTTATGGCGTTGTTCTGACGTCTGTTTTTGAATATAAGGAACTAAAAGGTCGCCCAGGTAGCGTTTGATTCCTTGGACGGTTCGAAGTTCGTCTTTGCTGATTTTTCCTCCTTTTGCCGCATTCGCGATTGAGCGATTGAGGGCTTGGAGCTCTTCAGGAAGGTTGAGTTGGCCAATGGCTTGTTCAGCTTTTAGTTTGTTTTCTAGCTGAGCAGGAGTGAGATCAGGAAAGATTTGGCTGAAGAGTTGACGGTTGGTTTGAAGGGTTCGAAAAACAAAGTTGAGAAAACTTATTTGATCTTCTGAACTGAGTCCGCTGAAGCGAGCAACATGTTCACAGCGTTGGCGGAGTTCATCGGGTAAAAATTTTGAGTCTGCTCGTCCTCTTGCGGCCTCTTGACTGAGAAACTGTTCTTGATCGTAAAGTTTTTCGAAAGATGTTTTTTTTCCGTGCATCATATGAAGTTGCCAAAGGGATCTTCTTTGTGCGCGGATTCTACTGAAAACTGCTTATTTGTCAATATCACGAAAGGGAAACGCTGTTTCCCTCCCGTAGCCCACCCTTCTTTTAAAGTCAAAAATCAAAAGGTACTGCGCTTAACTTCGCATTTTCCTTTTTGGGACCCACAAGACCCTAAAAATAAAATACTACGTGCCGCTCCGTACCTTTTGATTTTTGCTGTGATTTTTTAGGAAATGGGAAGTGTTGTTTTATTAGTTGCTTCGATTAATGCGAAGATGCATGACTTGGAGTTCAAGTTTACGGATATTCATGAGGCGTTCAAACTCTTGGAGGTTTTGTTGAGAGGTTTTGACGTAGTCGTCAAAAAATTGTTTGAGAAGTTGAGGAGCGGCAGCGATGATTTTTTCGGTTTTGGAAATGGTACGTTTTGACATCATTTGAGGATAAATTTTATTATTATTTTTTTTGAGAGATTGGTGGGTTCTTGTCGTCATATTTATTTTCTTAAGGATCGATGCGAGTATAGGTGAGTGTTTACTCACCGTCAAGTTAAGGTGGCTTGTTTAAGTTGCAAAGGTTGACTGGTGAGTGTATACTCACCTTATGAAGAATAATCTTATTGGAGGGAAAATTATTGGCCATGTCGATGCTGACTGTTTCTATGTTTCTTGTGAAAGAGTTCGTGATGAGCGTTTGAAAGGAAAACCGGTGGCGGTGCTTGGAAATCAAGGGGCGTGTGTGATTGCGCGAAGTTATGAGATGCGACCATTTGGTGTCAAAGTGGGGATGCCCATTTGGCAAGCTCGGCAGTTATGCGCTGAAGGTATTTATGTGAAGCGGGATTTCTCTTGGTATGGAATTCTTTCAAAGAGGATGCAGGAGGTGTTAGGCGAATTTTCTGATGTGGTTGAGTACTATTCGGTTGATGAAAGTTTTGTGGATTTTGGGAATTATATGGGTGACCAAACTCAATTGGCTTTAGAGATTCAGCAGCGGATTTTGGAGGAAGTAGGGGTTCCCGTGAGTGTTGGAATTGGGCCAACACGCTTACTTGCGAAAATTGGATCAGATTGGCATAAGCCATTTGGAGTGATGGTGGTGAATTCTGATAATATTGTAAAATTTTTAAATGAAGTTGAAGTGGGAGATGTTTCTGGAATTGGACGAAAATCGGTACGGCGATTACATGCCCATGGGATTGAGACCGCTGCCGATTTTGTGGCGAGGTCTCCACAAGAAATTCGAAAAATTCTTCATAAACCAGGAGAGCAAATTTGGTATGAACTTCAGGGAAAGTCACTTTCCCCGATTCGTGGTGAATTGCCTCTTCAGAAAATGCTTTCGCGAGGAGGAAGTATTTGGGGACACTATGATGATCGAGATTATATTTGGGGCTTTTTGGTAAGAAATTTGGAACGATTAGTGACGGCGCTTTGGTATGATGGTTTGGAGACAGATCACTTGAGTGTTCGTTTGATGGCATCAGATGGGAGATGTTTTCAAGGCGGGCGAGCTTTGAAAGATTTTTCGGCGGCTTTTGAGGAACTGCTGGTGGTTTTGAAAAAGGTGTTTGAAGAAATTTATGTGCCAGGAGTGTTGATTTCTGGAGTGCATATTTTTGCTTTTCCTTTGCGAAGTGCTTCGCATAAGCAACTCCATCTGTTTCATGAAGCAGATGAAAAGTCGGGGGCTTTAAAAGCGTTACGACAAAAAGTGAATGCACGATTTGGTCCCTTTACTTTGCGAAGTGCGGCGACGGCTTTTGTTCCCGAAGTTTTTCGGGATGTGACGAGTAATGTGGAAATTACTGATATTGAAGGGAAGGCATTATTTTAAATTTTTTTATGTGCACTGGAGTGCGATTTCAAATAGCAGATTTTGCTCCTGAGGTGTTAAAACCTCATCGGTTGCTTATTTCACAAGGGGAGGTGCGGGTGAATTTTTCTCAAACAAGAGCAGTCTTACCCGTTCTTTATCGAGGTCAGGCGCTTTTGCTTCCTTGGGGTAATCGTTTTGCGGAGGGGGTTCCGCGAACGGGGTATTGTACATTTGAATCTTTTCAGTCAGGCAAGTGGCAATGGCTTCATCCAGAACCAGTGACGATTTTGGCCTCAGCGGGTTTGAGTCAAGGGACTTGGTTTCAGGTACGACAAGGGATTTCTGGTATTGTGGTCAAGGATCCTCGAGGTGGACTTCATTGTTACATGATGACTCAACCTTCGACGCATTATTTTCGAACGATGACCGGGGCTGACCGCATGCCGCTCTTGATCCATCAGGTTTTATAAGGTAGGATGCGGGGCCTGGGTAAAAATTTTATTGAGTCTTGGTCATGAAAGATAAACCGACGAATACAGCAGCAATGAAGAAGCCTGGATCAGGCGGGATTTTTTTGCTTTTGGCTCAGTATAAATGGAAGTTGATTGTACTATGTGGTTTGGTGATTTTTAGTAGTGGGATGAATTTGTTTATTCCTCGATTGGTTGCGACAGCTATTGATGACTTTGGGCGAGGTAGTTTCTCAACCCCTTTGTTTTTTACGCAGTTTTTGGGATTTATTGGGCTGATTTTTATTGCAACGACCTGTCAGGGATTTTTTTCCGTCTATCTTTCAGAAAAGATTGCTTTTGATTTACGTTTAAAAGTAGCTCAACGAATTTCCCAGCAGAGTTATAGTTTTATTAATAATATAAGTGCAGCGACATTGCTTACCAACCTTACTTCTGATGTGGATGCCGTTAAAACGATTATCGCTCAAGGGGTGGCCATTCTGTTTTCTTCGGTTTTGTTGATCCTTGGAAGCTCGATTATGCTTATCAGTATTAATTGGCAATTGGCGATAGCAGTTTTGGCGGTTATTGCCCTTTTAGTGTTTATTTTTCGAATGATCTTTGGAAAAAGTGCCGAGCTGTTTCGCCGTACTCAGGAGATTTTGGATAAACTCAATCGGATTATCAATGAATCGATCGTTGCTTCGGCTTTAATTCGCGTGGTGAATGGTCAGTACGAAGAGGTGAAAAAGTTTTCGGTCGCGGTGGGAGAGGCAAAGGAGAATAGTTTGAAAATTTTGGCTTTATTTGCCAGTTTGGTTCCACTTATTAACTTCTTGGCGAATTTGAGTATTTTGGTCGTGTTGTCCTTTGGAGGGTATAAAGTCACTGAAGGAACGTTAACTATAGGTGAATTTACCGCTTTCTTCAGCTATATCTCTATTCTCATTACACCCGTCATTATGATTGGGTTTATTAGTAATGTTTTAGTACGCGCTTTTGCTTCTTATGGTCGTATTCAGCAAGTCCTTCAAGCTCCTATGCCAGCAGCTATGGGAAAATACCAGGGGGAATTTTTGGGAAATTTGGAATGTAAAAATGTGAGTTTGGTTTTGGGCGGAAAAGATATTTTAAAGGAGGTGAGTTTTAAAATTCAGGCTGGGAAAAAGACGGCAATAATTGGTCCGACGGGTGCGGGCAAATCACAACTTATTGCATTGCTTTGTGGCTTGATTGAGCCGACAAGTGGCGAAATTTTGGTGGATGGGCGGAAAGTGACCGATTATGATCTGGATTTTTTACGTCAGAAAATGGCGGTGGTGTTTCAGGATAGTATTATTTTTAATTCAACGATTTTGGAGAATATTTGTTTTAAGAGAAAAGTGAGTGATGAAGTTCTTTCGACAGCTTTGGAAACTGCCGCACTTAAAGACTTTATTGATGAACGATCGAATGGATTACAGGATGTGATTACCGAACGTGGTGGTAGTCTTTCAGGGGGGCAGAAACAGCGGATGGCCCTTGCGCGTGCTTTGGTATTAGAGCCGCAGATTTTGCTTCTCGATGATTTTACAGCGCGGGTTGATTTGAATACTGAGAAAAAGATTCTTAATGCGTTAGATGTTAACTATCCCGGCTTAACTCTTGTTTCCGTCAGTCAAAAAATTGCTACGGTTCAAGATTTTGATCATCTTATTCTCTTGATGGAAGGTGAACTTTTGGCTCAAGGAAAACATGAAGAATTGATGAAAACTTCTTTTGAATATCGACAAATTTATGAGTCTCAACAAACCACTTAATCATTTATGAATCAGTATCAATTACCATCAGGGGGGGCCGATGAGGGAAGTAAGGGACTTCGTTATTTTATCCCGTTTATTCGTGATGAGGTTTGGAAAATGGTGGTGGTATTGGTGATTATTTTGTTGAACTCAGCGATTAATGTGATTTCTCCACTTTTATTGGGATATACGATTGATCAGGCGATTGGAAAGAGAGATTTGGGGCAGTTGTTTTTTATGGTTGGAATTTTGTTTATTCTGTATTTTACCGGTTTGGTGATGAACTATTTCCAAGTGAAAAGGATGGGTAATTTGGGTCAGCGAGTTTTGCTTAAATTACGTAAACGTCTTTTTTATAAAATCCAGGAGTTGCCCATGGCCTTTTTTAATTCGAATAAGATTGGTGATCTGATTTCACGGGTGAATAATGATACGGATAAATTGAATCAGTTTTTTTCTGAAGCGTTGGTGCGATTTGCGGGAAGTATTTTTACGATTTTAGGAATTGGTGTGTTCATGGTGATTTTGCATCTGCAATTGGGATTGATTACTTTGTCTTCGGCGATTGGTCTTTTTGTTGTTACGAGGTTCTTGTCTCCATGGGTGAAGTCACGGAACAGGAAAAGCTTGGATGTGGTTGGGCAACTTTCCGGTGAAATTCAGGAGAGTTTGAATAACTTTAAAGTGATTGCTGCGTTTGGGCAGGGAAAGTATTTTTATGATCAGTTTGAGGCTTTTAATGAAAGAAATTTTCTTGCGGCCAGATGGGCAGGATATGCCAATAATATTTTGGCGCCGCTCTATGATTTGGCCGGATACGTCGCTACGCTTTTGGTAGTTATTACTGGTCTTCAATTGATTGCCACAGGAAATATTACGGTAGGTTTGTTGGTTACGTTTTTGTCTTATAGTGATAAATTTTATCAACCATTACGTATTTTGGCTTCGATCTGGTCATCTATTCAGACTTCACTCGCAGCGTGGGCACGGGTGAATCAGATTTTACAATTAAAGAATAACCTTAAAGTAGAAGAACCTGTGGATCCTTTCCGTACGAAAAATCTCTTGGAGATGATGGATGTGAGTTTTGGTTATAAAGATGATCATATGGTTTTGAAACATTTAAATTTGGAATTCAAACCAGGAAAAACTTATGCAGTCATTGGGCCGACCGGCGGTGGTAAGAGTACACTTGCGAGCTTGATTTCTCGTCTCTATGATCCACAAGAGGGGGATATTTATTTTGAAGGACGTTCGCTCAAGAGTTATTCAAGAGAAGAGCTTTCGGAAAAGATTGGGTTTATTCTTCAGGAACCCAATATTTTTTCGGGAACAATTTTACAAAATATTCTCTATGGAAATCGAGAACTGGAACATTTTCGTCATGAAGATTTGCTCAAAAAATTGCGAGAGATGAAGCTGGATACCTTGTTGGAAAGGTTTAATGGAGGTTTGGAAATGCCAATTGTAGCAGGGAAGGATGCGATGAGTTTGGGGCAGAAACAGTTGATTGCCTTTTTGCGGATTGTTTTGCGTCAGCCAAAGTTACTTATTATGGACGAGGCGACGGCCAATATTGATACGGTGACGGAAAAAATTCTTCAGGATATTATTGAAAATTTACCTGCTGACACCACAAAAATTGTTATTGCGCATCGGTTGAACACCATCAAGTCTGCAGATGAGATTATTTTTATCAGCGAAGGACGAACTCAAAAAGCTATGTCGTTTGAGGCGGCCATGGGGTTGATTCAGAAGAATAGCCTGAAAAGTTAAGACTTATTTTTCCATCTCTTCGCCGAGGGTACTTTCTTTGGTCATGCCAAGATCTTTCATTTTTTTGCGGTAGCGGGTGATGGCGAGCACAAATTCGGCGTGGCTCCAGGTGAGGGGAGCAACTGAGAGGGGTTTCCCGCTCAAGGGGTCGCATTGTTCAGGGAGGATACCGGTCGCGTTGGCACGAGCAATGACCCAGTGGAGGAGTTTGTCGACTTCAAGGAGGTCTTCTTTTTTTTGTGCTGTTTCGATGAGCCAGTCGGCGTACCAGAGGGTAGTAATGATCCAAGGATTTCCGGTGATTTCCATGTGAGAATTAGAGTCGAATTCACGTTGATAGTAATCATTTTCATAGCGGGCAATGCCACCGATTTCGGTTGGAACCCAAAGGTGTTTTTTGATTGCTTGCATAGTGTTTACGACGCGTGGATCATCAGGGGGCAGCACATTCATCATCCAGATAAATGAGAGGCTGGCGTCAACGGTGTTGTCTTTTTGAACAATGGTGTCTTCAGATATGATGATTTTTTTCAGGAAGCGCTGGCTTTCTTCACAGTAGAGATATTTGAGTATTGCTTTGCGGAGGAGTTGCGCTTTTTTTGTGAAGACAAACTGGTCGTCGTAGTTCGCGGTTGCGTGAGCAAGGTTGGCTGCTGCCATGAGTCCACCATAGGTGCAGGCTGCGGTGTAAGTGAAGATTCCACGTTGTTCTTCCCATGGATCGTAACTTGGAAATGGGAGGTTGGTGAGTCGATCCATAAAATTTGCCAAGAACATCCCCGCTTTTTGGATGAAAGGTTCATAGAGTTCGTAAATGAATTCGAGATTGGCAAAAATTTTATAATGTTCCCACATCGCTACAAGTGGGAGTGCGGTTTCATCTTCCTGAATCGGAATTTGAACTTCACCGTTTTTGAATTTTGGATGCCAAGATGAGCCAAGTGAGCCGTCTGGGTTAAACTTGTGCATCATGTAACCTTCTTTACTGATAATTTTGCTGCAGAATCGGAAATAGTTTTTGGAGGTGTCTCCATAGTGTCCTTGACTCATGGCCATGGCAACAATGGAAGCATCACGTGACCACATATAGGTATAGGTATCTTTATTAAACTTAATGATGTCTGAATCGTTGGCTGCAATAATGGCGCCTCCTTTGTCGATTTGAGACTTCATGATCAGGAGACTTCGTTTGTACATTTGTACCATTTCGGGCTGGATGTCACCGAAATCGGTGGAGCGTTTGTTCGCCCAATTGTTCCAGTAATCGAGGGTATGGGTATAGATTTTGATAGGTTTTTCCGTTAAGACGTAGTCGTTAAGTTCAATGATTTCGTCGAAATTAAGCGCTGCACAGATCCAAAAGTTCAGGACCTGTTCTTCTTGAGGAGCGAGGGTGGTTTTGAAGCCGACGGTTGAGTCTACGGATCCCTGTTCAATGGGATTTCCGCCCAGTTTTCCGTCTTCAGCGTCGCGCCAGGTTCCTTCACGATCACCGTATTCTGACTTTCCGGTGGCAAATTCACTGATGCCTTCTTGGCTCCGTTCCCATTGTCCGCTGATGAGGAAATAACGTTTTTTTCGGTAATGGAGGATGCCGTTAAGTTCTGGTTCGTATTCGGCGGTGTCCTGCATTTTGTCACCGTAGATGTGGAAATCGTTGTTGAAAAAAATCTTTAGACTGCGCTCACGATCGGAAAGATTTTTTAAGGTGATACGGCGGAGAAGAATATTTTTTTTGGTATCGACCATATCTTCAAAAAGGAGTTCAATTTCAAGGGCGTGATTGATTGCCGTAGATTTTCCTACGAGCGAATCTTCATGGTATTTGTAGGTGAACTTCCAGGTGCCGTCATTGAGCCAACTGAAGTGGTCTTCAATTTTGAGGCCGATTCGATGGACATGATGGAAGGTGGTGTGATCTTCCATTCCCACGTGTGGAAAATAAAAATCACTCATGAGCAGGTTTTCTTCAAAGTTGACGAGGAGACTGCCGTTACCGGTGACAAGAGTTTTAGGCATGGGTGAGGGGAGTAAGAGATTTTACCGCTTTTTCGATTTGAGCTCGGAGTGCGGAGTAGACGTTCATATAAGAGATAAAGGCTTCATAAGGGGATTCGTAGGGAGAGAAATATTTGTGGACGTCGCCGTCATGCCAGTATTTGAGACACATGTAGTAGAAGTGGTCGGAGGTTTGCATTTTTCTCCAGGCATCAATGAGGGGTTCAAATTTTTTCTTTTTGCTGAGTTTCATAAGGTGGATGGCACTTTCTAGTTTTTTGATGGACTCCATAGCGGTGTCCTGGAGTTGATTGCCGGTCCAGGCGGAGAGATCACGTTCCATATCGGCCCAGGAGAGATGGTGATGACAATCGACTTCGCCAACTGGTTGAAGATTTTTGATTGTTTCAGAAGGGGTACGGAAGTTCATATTATTTTTCAGTATTTCTGTTGGGAGTTCTTTGAGGAATTCAAAAATTCCGGTTTCGCTCCATTGATGTTCTCCAAAAGTTTCAAAATCCATAAACAGGTTGATGGTTTCACCTTCAACTTTTTTTAACCACTGACTAAATTTTTCTGCGGTAAGTGGGTATTCTGGAAAGTTTTTGTTACCAAAACGAAAAGCGATATCGTCAGAGAGTCGATAATCTTTTAGAAGAAGGGAGAATTTTTCTTTTGGTTTTCCTACTTGATACTGTTCGGCTATTTTACGATCACTTTCAGGAAGATTTACTGTCATGGGTTTCATGAGGTGATGACTGCTGCGCCAGCCGAGTATTTTGTCCCACCCTTCAAGAAGCATCCCATCAAAGCCCATGCCTTTAATGAAATTGGCGATTTCGTTATTGTAAATAAGCTCGGTGTTGCGGAAGACTTTGGTGTGAACACCAAAAAGTTTTTTGATGAGTTTCCGATGTTTGATGATCTGTTCGGCGTAGTCGAGTTTGGAATAAAGGAACGTAAGTGAGTGGTAGTAAGTTTCACTCAAGAGTTCAACTTGGCCAGTTTTTACAAGTTTTTGGAATGATTCGAGAACCTGTTTCCCGATTTCTCCGAACTCCAAACATTGTTCTAAAAATACTCCGGAGAGAGAAAATGATACCCGGAATTCTGGATGCCGTTCGAGGAGTTCACTCAGCAACTGGGTCGTGGGAAGATAACATTTTTCCGCTACTTTTTTGAAAATATCTTCGTTGTAAGCTTGTTGTGGTCCATGAAAATAGTTTTTGTCCTCTTCAAAAAAGTTATAGTTTCTCAGTCGGTAAGGTTGATGAACCTCAAAATAGAAACAGATGCTTTTTCCATTGAAGGTTTTGGTCGTTCTTGTTTTGAGTTCAGCAGTTTTTTTCATGAAGAAAAATTAGAGATGAGGAGTCACTTTTTCGTAGATATCTTTGATTTTTTTTGCTTGATTTTGCCAAGTGAGGTACTTGGTTTCACGACGTGCTTCATGTGCCATTTGGTAACCGAGAACGGGGTATTCCAGAATTGCCATGACTTGGTTTGCAATTTTATCCACGTCCCAAAAATCAGCGAAGAGGGCATTCTTAATTACTTCCAGAGCACCAGAGGTTTTACTCATTAAGACTGGAGTTCCGTATTGCACGGCTTCAAGGGCAGAGATTCCAAAAGGTTCAGAAACAGATGGCATGAGGTAAAGATCAGCGTGGTAGAAAGCGCGAGAAATATCTTCACCTTGGAGAAATCCGCTACAGAGTACTCGATCACTGATTCCGTAATCGATAATTTTATTTATAATTTCCGGCATCATGTCGCCTTGGCCCGCAATGACAAATTTTACATCCTGGCGTTTGGAAAGCACTTTTTTAGCCACATCTACAAAAAATTCTGGTCCTTTTTGAACCGTTACCCGGCCTAAGAAAAGAATAATCTTATCCTGATCATGAAATTTTGATTCTTGTGGTGTATTTGGTCGAGTGAGTGGCTTTTGTTCACGCTCGTTCATAACGGCAGCGTTGTGGACCACACTTATTTTATCCCCGGGTATTTGATAGTATTTTTCCAAAATCTGTTTGGTGTAATTACTCACCACAATGATGTGATCGGCTTCAATGAGTCCTTCTTGTTCACGGTTTTTGATGAATTCATAGGGGTGTCCACCAGTACGATCGATTTCTGTTGCATGGACATGAGCAATCAAAGGTTTATTGAGTTTGCGGCGGATTTTTTTCCCAGCGGCAAAGGTCATCCAGTCGTGGGCGTGGATAAGGTCAAATGATTGTTTTTCTGCGATTTGGTAAGCTTCTTCGGTAAAACGTTCGATTTCCTGGAAGAAGTTTTTAGAATAAATCTGATTCTGCTTTTTTCCTGAAGATGAGTGTTTTTCGAGTTGTTCAAAATCACCGCTAAAATGAACTTGTTGGCTTGGAGACGCGTAAGGAGAGTCTATTTCTTGGAAATTTGTTGGTACTTTGATAGGTGTAACGCCGTCGTAAAAAAGTAGTTCAACATTATTTTGCAGCTGAAGTGAGGACTGTTTGAGGTAAGAAGGCATTGCAAAAAGCACCTTTACACCATCGTCAGCAAGTCCGTAAGATATACCACGACATGCTACTCCGAGTCCGCCAGATTTTATTGGGTCAAATTCCCATCCGAGCATCAGTACCTGCATGTTTCTTTTTGTTTTATTGAAATCTTGCAATTATAGCACAAAATTGGCTGTGAATAAATGTAAAAGATTGGTATAATGGTGAGAAAATAAAACAAAAAAAATGACAAAAATGATGTTTTTTGGAGCTGCGAGCAGTGCTCACCAGGTTGAAGGAGATAATGTTCAGAGTGATTGGTGGAGGTTTGAACAGGAAGTTTTACAGAAAAACGGTGTTTTTTCCGGCAAAGCGACTGACCATTTTCACCGCTATCGTGAAGATTTTGAGTTGGCAAAACAACTTGGTCATAATGCTCACCGGTTTTCCCTGGAGTGGGCTAAAATTGAACCAAAGGAAGGGCAGTTTGATGAGGCAATTATTGAGCACTATCGAAATATTTTTGCCGAGTTAAAAAAACTGGAACTTCAACCTTTTGTTACTCTTTGGCATTTTACGTTACCTCAATGGTTTGCTGAAAAGGGCGGTTTTTTGAAAAAAAAGAATATTCGATATTTTCTTCGATATTGTGAATATATTACTGAACAGTTGGGTGCCGATTTTGAATATGTTTTGACCATTAACGAACCTGAAGTGTATTCGTACTATTCTTATCTTTTGGGAAAGTGGCCACCACTTCAAAAAGGTTTTTTGAATTATTTTCGTGTGATGAAAAATCTTGCCTTTGCCCACCAAAAAGCTTATGCAGTTGTTAAAAGTCGAGTTCCAAATGCATTGGTGAGTTTTGCGAAAGATAATCAGGTTTTTTCACCGGTTCGTTCGAAAAATCTTTTTGATCGTGGGATTACTTTTTTGCTTGATTATCTTTGGAATCATTCGTTCCTTGATCGTGTGAAACATCAGATTGATTTTATAGGACTTAATTATTACTTTCATCGATGTGTTAAGGCTGAATTGGGTTTAGTGAAAGATTTTTGTAATTTTCCCCTTCCGACTCGATTGAGAAGTGATTTAAATTGGGAGGTTGATCCAGAAGGGATTTACCATATGGTGAAAGATTTGTTCCAACGCTATAAAAAACCGATTCTTATTACGGAAAATGGTATTGCCGATGCCAAAGATGCCGTGCGATCTGATTTTATTACTGATTCACTTCGATGGCTTTTTAAAGCTCAAAAGGAAGGAGTTGAGCTGATGGGATATCTCCATTGGGCTCTCACTGATAATTTTGAGTGGCTTGATGGTTTTAAGGCGCGATTTGGTTTGATTGCAATTGATTATAAAACCCAAAAGCGGACGGTTCGAAAGTCCGCTTTGGTTTATAAAAAGTTGATTGAGAAGTATTTACATGACTTCAAACTCCATTGAAGCAACATTGGTTTTTTCTGAACCGGATGTTCCCTGGAGATAGAGGGTATGTTTACCTTTGCTTAAATCGGTGAGGTTGAGGGTGCCATTTTCAACTTTCTGGTTCAGCTGATCGTTATCGAGACTGTAGGCGTATTGATACTCTTTACTGGAATCAAAAGTGCTCCAAAAGACCATATACTGATCCTTTCCCGTTTTTGGATCGATCATTTTGTAGGGAGGCGATTGGAGTTTGAGAGGTTCAATGGTGAATTCGTGGCGGTAAACGGGACTTTCTTTTCCTTCTGCATCAAGGTATTTCATTTCGATGATGTGCGGACCTAAAGTTAGCGCTTCCATGACCTGATAGTTGGGGAGTGGAGTATCGAGGCCAGGAGTGGTAATGCCCATGCTTCCGGTATCCTTAAACTCACCTTTCTCGTCGATTCGGTAGAAGATTTTTTTCACCAACTCCGTTGGAATAAAACTAATGGAAGCCGCATTGTTTGCATATTCAATGCGGAAATCAACGGGGTTGTCGATCATATTTCCCGCGATTCCCCCTAAAACTTTAAGTTCCTGTTTGGCGTAATTGAGTTTTTCTTCCGCAAGTTTTTTATCAATAAAGTATTTAGAGAATTTTTGATCTTCCTCCAGTTTGATAAGTTGTTGAAAAGCTTCCCGTTCAGAAGTACGTTTGGCGTTGGTATAACTTCCGCTTTCCTTGTAGCTGTAGAGTTCACCAAGGTAATAGGAGATGGGGCCAAAGTCGGGATATTTTTGGGCCAGATCGGTGAGGAGCTGAATTTTATCTTCGTTGACTTCCTTCGTGAGGATGTAAGCCACTTGGACTGCTGGATTGTTAAAATTGGTGTCACGCATTTTTCCGAGAATTTCCCGTGAAGTACTTACGCCTTCGAGATTTTTGAGAATGAGTGAATAGGAGAGATATGGGTCAAGGTAGAAATAGTTCGCTTTGAAATACTCTTCGTAGTTTTTCTTGGCTTCAACAAGATTCCCGTTGAGCTCGTGAATTTTAGCGTTGTGATAAAAATCGTTTGCGTTTTTCGGGCTACTTATCAATCCGGCATTACTATCAATTTGGTCAATTTTTACGAGAACTTGTTCAAAACCACTCTCTATTTTTTGTTCAATTTGGTCGAGTTTTCCAAAAATTTGTTGTTGAAAATTTGAGAGATCAGGTGAGACGCTTGCTGCAATGCCTTCCGGTGGGGTGAGGGTGAAAATCGGAATCATAATCATCCAAAAAAGTGTTGATACTAAACTCATACCAAAAATTTTTCCTTGAGGTGATTCTACGATTTCATCGAATGAACTGTTTCGGAGTTTTTTGGTTAAAACAAATCGCCAAATAATAATGGATGCGATGATCGATATTCCAAAAAAGTAAGGAACAAGGTTCATGAATGGTTTCACAAAGTCACAGAAAAATCCGGTACAGGTGGCGAAGAGGCCTGCAGGTCCTGCCCCTACATTGGTAAATTTTTTGAAAATATCTTTATTTTCCATGAAGAGTGAAGTGAAGTATTATTTTTATTTATTGTTGAAAAATCCACCGAGGTCATCATCACCATCTGGCCCAAGGTCAAGAGTTTCAAATGGTGTCGTCGTTTCCTTTTCTTCTCCTGATGAGTGAGCTGGATTGAGGGGCTTCTTTTCTTTTGTTGCTTTTGCTCGAAAGCGGGTAGCGGCGCTACCTGCTTGATCAAAAGTCACTTCAAGAGAACGTGGAGATCCATTCATCAGTTCACGAAGGAGATCTCTTATCTCGTTTAGTCGGGTTGTCAGTTGCACCAATTTTTGAGATTCTACTGGAATTCCAATTTCATCGGGTGTAAAGGCGAGAAGGGAATTGGTAATGACGCTGAGATGACCTTCCGTCTTCTCACCATCTGATGTCCCAGCAAGTTGGACATCAACAACCTCTTCTCCAGGTTTTAGCATATATAAAAATTATAGTTACTTTCGCGGGCGTTTTACCAATTTATGGATTGTTTGTAAATGCTCAGAGGTTTCTTTGAGATCGTAATATTGGAAAATAAGTGCTCTTATTGATTGAAGCCCATTGAGTATGATGAGGAAAATACAGCTTACTTTAAAGCTGAGTTGTCCATACATATTATTGAAGGCATTCCAAAGGAGGCCCAGTTCAAATGGTTGGCTGAGTATATTTTGAATGGTGAAAAAGAGCCAAAATGTTAGCGAGATAATGAAAAATATGAAATTGAAAATTTTGATTCCCTTTTCGAAATATTGGATAAAAGTTTTCCACTTCATAATCATAATTTTATTAGAGGATGAGCGTAGCAAGTCCAAGAAAAGCAAAAAATCCAAAAACATCGGTGGCGGTGGTAACAAAGACCGTGGCAGCTACTGCAGGGTCAATGTTGAATTTTTTTAATACGATCGGGATGAGTGTTCCGAAAAAGGCTGCAACAAAAAGATTTAAGATCATTGCAAGTCCCGCGACGATTCCGAGTTTATAGTCACTGTTCAGGAGAAGGGCAATGAGGGCGACAATGAGTCCGTTGATGAAGCCATTGGTAACCCCTGCAATTACTTCTCGAGCTAATACCCCCCAGCTGTTTTTGAGTTCGACTTCTTTGAGAGCAATACCTCGGATAACAACCGCCAAAGTTTGGGTGGCAGCGTTTCCTCCCATTCCGGCAATAATGGGCATGTAGGCCGCTAGGAGAACGTTATTTGAGATTGTTTTTTCAAAGAGACTTACTACGAATGCTGCAAGAAAACCGGTTCCGAGGTTTACTATGAGCCATTTGTAGCGATGTTTAATTTTGGAGATGGCGGGGTCCAGAGCATTTTCGTCTTTGTCCACACCCGCAAAGTTCAAGAGGTCTTCAGTTGCCTCTTTTCTCATTACTTGAAGGAGATCGTGCGCCTTAATGATACCAATGATGCTTTCGTCATCATCGAGTACTACGATGTTTTCGTGGTCATTTTTGTTAAAGAGTTCAATCGCTTTTTCTTGATCTTCATTGTATTTGATGGTGACTGCCGGTTTGAGGTGAGTTTGGATGGTATGGTCTTTGGCAGTGATGAGTTCAGCAATGGAAAGAATGCCCATCAATTTTCCTTTGCTCGTCACCAGGATGGTTGGTGTATTTCCACTTTTGCGAATATGTTTTTCCACTTTTTCAGAGACTTCTTCAAAACTTGCTTTAATATAAACTTGAATATAGTCGAGTGACATCAGACCACCCGCCGATTCGGGATCAAATGAGAGGAGGAGGGACGTCTTTTGACTGAGGTACGTTTCGAGTTTACTCAAAATCGTTTTTGCTCGGCGCTTATCGATGAGTTGAAGGATATCAGCAATGTCGTCGGGATCGAGATATTTGAGAAACTCTTTAATTTCTTGGTTTTTGAGTTTTTTAAGAATATTTTTTTGAAGTACTGGAGGAATTTCTTGGATAACAAAACCTTGAGTGTTTGACGGGATTTTTTTGAAATATACCTCCGGGTGTTTTGAACTCAGGAGGGTGGAGGAGTATTTTTTGTGTGCGCGGTAGTTGCTGTTTTTTTGCATATTTTTCTTTTTCTCGATTATAGGTTAAATACGCACAGCAAAAAACCTTTTCTTGCGTTGTATCTTTTTCACTTTGTTCTAGGATAGATCACTTTCGTCTTCGTAGAAACCTTTAATGATATGGTGAAATCTACGAATTTCCGCAAAAAGAAATTCGTTTCCTTTCGGGGTGAGTTCGTAATATTTTCGAGGAAGATTGATGATGGTTGCTTCCTCTGTTGACATCTCGATTTCTTGAATCAGTTCATTGACGACGAGGCTTTTGAGACAGGTATAGAGTGTTCCTGAGGTCAGTTTTAAGACTCCATTTGAATCTTTTTCTATTTGTTTCATCAATCCATATCCATGTTGCTTTCCTCGCCTAAGTGCAAACAGGATATAAAACACTGCAGGTGTTAATGGCGAATATGATGAGTCAAACTTCATTTTCATAGGCGCGCATATGCTCAGTAAATTGCTGAGGTATAATAAGTTGATCTTCAACCTATTATAGCTTACTGGGTAGAATCGGTTGAACAATAGTATATAATATTAGTTGTGTCAACCGACTTCATTTTTCTTTATTTGGTCTGGAAATTTTCAATCGGTTCGATGAATTTTTTTAGGAAAAAAACTTTTCTAAAAGTATGTTTTGACCATATTATTTGTATGTGTATAATTCACGTGAAAGTATTTCTGTGATCTTTGGAGAGAGATCTGTGAAAGATGAATTTAAAAACTATCTCATTGATCAGTATTTATGCCGCAAAAAAAGTTAAATCAATTTTACGCCACCGCGATTTGTGGAAATGATATTTTAAGTTCAACTCTTTATGTTTCGGGAATAGCAATTTTGTTTGCGGGTGTTTATGCGCCGTTTGTTCTTTTGTTTATTGCGTTGGTTTTATATTTTTATAAGTCGGTTTATCAGGAAGTTGTTGAAGCTTTGCCCGTCAATGGTGGGGTTTATAACTGTTTATTGAATGCTACTTCAAAAACTTTAGCGGCAATTGCCGGGATTATGATTTTTTTCTCCTATATTGCTACGGCCTTACTTTCGGCACGGTTTGGAGTTGAGTATCTTCATACGGTGGTCGATTTTGTTCCGATTATGTGGGGAACATTTTTGCTCCTGTTTATCTTTGGTTTATTGGTGGTCGCTGGTCTTCGTAATGCTTCAAAGGTTGCAGGTGTGATTTTTGTTTTTCATCTTATTACCCTCATCGTTTTTGTTGGTGCGGGTGTGTATTATTTTTTTCACGGACCGTCTTTTTTTATTGAGAATATTCATGCAACTCAGCAGCTCATTACTGATCGTGGAGGTATATTTATGGCACTTTACCTTGCTTTTTCAGCTTCGCTTCTTGGTGTTTCAGGTTTTGAGAGTTCTTCCAATTTTGTTGAGGAACAAAAACCAGGGGTTTTTCGAAAGACTTTAAGAAATATGCTTTTGGGGGTGGCGATTTTTAATCCACTTATTGTCCTTATTGTTCTCAATAGTATGCCAATCGCTGGTATTGCTGATGTGAAGAACTTTCTTCTCTCTGATGTTGCTCATTCGATCGGAGGGGTAATTCTCCAGTATTTGGTGGCCATTGATGCGTTTCTTGTTTTATCCGGTGCAGTTTTGACTTCTTATATTGGGGTGAGTGGTTTAGTTTCACGCATGACTTATGACAGTTGTTTGCCATCATTTTTAGGTAAAGTGAATAAACGTGGTGCTTATCCAAGAATCATCTTTGGTTTTTTTCTTTTTTGTTGTCTCATCCTTCTTCTCACCAATGGTGATTTACTCTCGTTGGCGGGGGTTTATACGATTGCCTTTTTGAGTTTGATGACACTCTTTGGTATTGGCGGTTTGATTTTACGACAGGCAAGGACTGAATTAAAAAGAAGCTATAAGGCGCCACTCCTTTATATTTCCCTGGCATCTCTTGCTACTTTCTTTGGAATTTTGGGGAATATTCGTATTGATATTCAAAATCTGTATTTTTTTGAACTCTATTTTATTCCCGCTGTGATTATTGTTCTTGGCATTGTTTATCAAGATTTGATTTTCAGTTCTCTTATTCACATCACCAAGAGATTCAAAAGAGTCCATGCCTATTTGGAAAAAAACTTTAAAGACTCGAAAGATGGTCGCTTTGTTGTTTTTATTCATAAAGGGAAACGTCTTCATGATGTTCTTGAATATATTAGTCGAAATGAAACCGGTTCCAACATTACACTTATTAAATGTAAGGATCCTAATGATCCTCAGCGAATGGAGTATGAACGTATTCAAAATTTGTTACCGATTCTCCATGAAATTGGGATTTTCCCTCATTTTAAGTATGAACTCGAGTATATTGATCAAGAGTTTTCTCCTGAGATTATCCAAGAAGTTTCTGATCGATTGGGCATCCGTAAAAATCGTATTATGATTGGTTCTATCCACGATTTTCATAATTTAAATTATGAAGAACTTGGTGGAGCGCGGATTGTTTTTTAAATCTGATTAAGGTTTTTGATTTTTGGCTTTGTAATAAGGTATTGACATTGCTTAGTATTTATTATTAAATATAGCGTAATGTTTTATAAAATTATATGAATAGTGGAAATAGATCGTCATTCGGGTTTCGTCGAAAAAGTCGTCCTGCAGGAGGTGCTGGAGGTTCTCGGGCTCGTTTTACCCCTTCTTCTCAAACGGGAAGTTCTGACGGGGGATCGTTTAGTGCTTTGCCTCCAATCCGTACACGAAAACCTTATGGTGGTCGGGGCGGTTTGAGTTCGTCTGCCGGTTTTGGTTCATCGAGTGGTTCTTCTCGAAGTTCAGGTGGGTATTCTCGAAGCTCTGGTGGTTCGTCCAGTGGAGGTTTTCGTGGTAAACCGAGTTTTAATCGTCCCAGACCTGGAAAAAAGAATTCTCAGCGGTCTGAAAGGCTTGACGAGTCTCGTTTTGTTCGCAAAGCGGACGTAACTCAACCAGTTCATGAATTTGTTCCTCATCATAAGTTTAGTGATTTTGAGATTCATGCACAGCTGAAGCAAAATATTGTAAAAAAAGGTTATCTTCAGCCAACTCCAATTCAAGATCAGGCGATTCCGGTTGCCCTTAAAGGGTTGGATGTTTTGGGCATTGCGAATACTGGAACAGGTAAAACCGCAGCCTTTTTAGTTCCGCTTCTTCATAAAGTTATTATGGATAAGAATCAAAAAGTTCTTATTTTGGCACCAACGCGTGAATTGGCAATGCAAATTAATCAAGAGTTTCAGAGTTTTTCTCCGGGACTTGGTATTTATTCTGTTTTGGCTATTGGTGGTTCAAGTATTGGAATGCAGATTTCTGGTTTGCGCCGTCCGCACCATTTTGTTATTGGTACTCCTGGTCGTATTAAGGATTTACATGCACGAAAAGTGCTTCGTTTAGATCAGTTTCAAAATGTGGTTTTGGATGAAGCGGATCGAATGCTGGATATGGGTTTTATTAATGAGATTCAGTATCTTTTGGATTTTCTTCCCAAGCAGCGTCAAACGTTATTCTTCTCTGCAACTGTTTCTCCTCAAGTTCGTCGACTTATTGATGAGTTTTTACAAGACCCGGTTTCAATTTCTGTAAAAAAACAGGAAACTTCTTCCAATGTGGATCAAGATATTGTTCGAGTTGCTAAAGGTCAGAATAAATTGGATGTTCTTGCTGAACTTCTTCAACAAAAAGGTTTTGAGAAAGTACTCATTTTTGGACGAACCAAACGTGGAGTTGAAAAACTTTCTAAGGCTTTGACTCAACGTGGTTTTAAACTGGTGGCGCTTCATGGTGATAAATCTCAAGGGCAGCGTTTAACAGCACTGCGTTTGTTTAAAGAGCATAAGGTGAGAATTTTAGTGGCCACCGATGTGGTTGGTCGCGGTCTCGATATCCCAGATGTAAGTCATGTTATTAACTTTGATATTCCTGATACCTACGACGATTATGTTCATCGTATTGGTCGAACGGGACGTGCTGAAAAGAAGGGATTTGCCCTTACGTTTGTAGAGGATAAATAGAGTTTGTTAAAATTGAAGCTGAACCCTTTAACTGCTGTGCGTTGAAGGGTTTTGGGTGTGCTTTTAGGATCCGATGCTTGAGAGTGTGCTTCCGCCAATAGGGAAAAAACCTTCGACTTTTGAAGCGGTACTGTGAATGTCTTCTTCGTTTTTTATTTGGAAGCCGTGTTGGGTGGCAAGCGCAGCATTGGGTTCAATGCCGCCAATTAACGTCAACGTGAGTGATTCTTCCGATTGAAGGGTTTTACCAATATTATGGATAGTAACGGAGTTAGTTTCTGAGCTGAGGGTAAAACCACTCGTGAGGCGGATACTGTTTTCATAGAGGTAGAGTTTACTGAGGTCTGATGTTGTGCCAACACCAAGGTGCGCAAAAGTGATCTCTTTGATGGTAACAGGACCCTGATGCGCGGTGCAGGTGAAGGTAAGAAAAGCGAGATTTTGTGCTCCGCGCGGGATAAGTTGATTCTCACTCTTTTCGGTTTGTTTTTCTAAACAGGTGAGGGTGGTGTTCGGTGACATTGTGTTTTGGGAGATGCTTTTGTGAGGCGCTGGTAGGATGAAAATTATCATTACACTCAAGATTTTTAAGAGAGGAAAAATTTGGGTCATTATGTTATTTTTATGAAACTAAAATGTCACTTTTTTGTCATTAATAAGCGGTTTTTTTGTTGATGGGGGGCTGTTAATTTACTATAGTGAATTTATCATATTCCATTCATTTTGGAATGAAAATAAAAATAAATTATCGTGATTTTTTTCGTTTGACTCTTTTTTTGTGGAGCGGACTTTTTTTCTTTTTGATTTTTCCGTTCACCAGTTTGGCGATTATTGTTTTTGAGAATGATACTTTTTTACCGATATCTTCCGATGGAATTATTTTAGATGTAAACGATAATGCGAGTTCGAGTATTAATCTTCAA
The DNA here is from genome assembly GCA_964624115.1 of uncultured Candidatus Peribacteria bacterium. Classification (GTDB taxonomy): domain Bacteria; phylum Patescibacteriota; class Gracilibacteria; order UBA1369; family UBA1369; genus CAZUXI01. The sequence goes on along the minus strand of CAZUXI010000002.1, from coordinate 151,247 downwards.
TTTGGAACAACCATTGCGGAATCGCTCGCTTGGAATATTTCTGCGGGGCAGTTTGATTTGAGTGATGATCTTTCTTTGACCGGGAATCAGATTTTGAGTTTTCGGATTGAAACTGTGACGTCCTTGCCTGGAGGGGCAGGCGGACTTACGGCAGGCGATGCTGGACGAACGGTTACTTTAACTACTACAGATGCGGTTGCGCCGGGTTGTGTTGCACTTCCTCATTGTTTTGCAGGAACTTATAGCTGGAATGGGACAATCTGGAAATCGCTTACTGGTGACCATTATGCTCGTACGATTCAAGTTGCAACTTCGGGTGCGAATTTTACTTCCATTAAAGCGGCGGTGGATTCTATTACGGATGCAAGTAGTACGAATCGCTATACGGTGGAAGTTTATCCTGGAATTTATAATGAAGATCCCATTGTGATTCCTGATTATGTCAGTGTGCAAGGGGTCGGGGATTTTTATAACACTCAGGTGATTGCTAATTCCACAACGGGAACTTTGATTACCTCAGGATTAGAATCGGCAGTGAAAAATCTTACCTTGCAAGGTGCTTCCGGAGTGGGAGGAAAGTGTTATCGAAGTACGAAAAAATCTGGGACGTTAAATTTACGTTTTATTAGTTGTGAAACAGGAATTTCTATTTCTGGCGCTACGGCGCAATGGCGGGGATCAAATATTATTGTGGATAGTGGGACGTTTACGGATGTTGTAAAAATTGATTCGGGTGCGGCGGCTGGTTTTACTCAACTTTCGGTGACTGGGGCAACGGTGACGGCAACGAATGCTATTCATATTACGGGTACTGGAACAACAGCTGCGTTGGGTACCATTGCCGTTAAGGCTCCCTTTGTTACCAATGGTATTTATATTAATGATAATGCAAAAGTTGAGGTAGGAAATGTGACGGTACAGTTTGTTCAAAATGGTGTTCGGGTGGGGCCAACTGGGGTACCGGTGTTGAATGGTACCGGTGGGGTGATTACGAATAATTCGGTTTATAATTTTTATGTGGAGTCGGCCAGTGCCCGCGTTTATTACACGGGTGTAGTGACAAATAAAAGTAAGTTTAATATTCCGCAAAACTTTGTGGGGGTCATTACTTTTAATGATGACACAACCGATGATGAGGCCTTAAATGTGGTGGGTGAGTTAAATGTTGGAATGCCAGAACAGGCGCAGGAATCACTCTTTGGTGAGGGGGATAGTTATACGGATGGGATGTTGGTTTATACCTTTAATGGGACGACGTATACTGATGTGTCAGCGGCTGCGAAAAATCCGACGGCATCTCCGTTCACACTGCCGGGAGTTGGAGTGAATAATGCGATTTATATTTCTAGTAATCGGAAGGATACCTTGGCGAATTTTGTGAAGTTTGGGGGATATCGAATGTTATCAAGTTCAACAGCGCTTTCAGGTGGTTCACTGGTTCATGAGTATTGGAATGGAAGTGCGTGGACTTCGTTACCGGTGATGTGTTTTCACGCCACCTTATTATATCGCTATGATGGTTCCTGTTTTTTACGTGCCAATAGTGATGAGTACGTATTGTTTGATGATACGATGAAAGCCACTTGGGCACTCAATGACCCCCCAACTACCGGGACGAATCGGTATTGGGTGAGGATTCGGGTTGCAACAACTTTAACAACGGCACCGGTGTTTGAGCAGTTTAAGGTTTCTCCCAATTCCGTTCAGATTAATCCGGATGGTACATTTACTTTTTTGGGAAATTCGCGGCATAAAAAAACTTTTATTTCGAGTCCGGAAAGTATCTTTTTTGGACAAGGGACTAATATTCCTGGGAATAGTTCGTTTACTGTTGGTTCTGGAGGGACTGCCTGGACCATGGAGCGAGCCTTTTCTGCTTTTATTGGAACAGGTTCGGCGATTGAGGAAATTACTGGTTCGATTGCATTACCTCGGGGAATTGATACTTCGAGTGGTTTGAATGTTCGTATTTATTGGAAAAAAACTTCGAGTGCTACGGGAAATGTTCAATGGAAGTTGGCTTACGTAGTGGCGGGGGCAAAAAATGTTCCGGTCACCAATGGATCGAGTATTCCGACTGCTCCCCGGGCGACTTCGGATAGTTTAACGGCTTTGGAGGTCAAAACTATTGAAACCTCACCTACGGGAACTGGGTTAACTGCGAATGATGAAGTGCTTTCAGATTTTACAACCGAAATGAAAATTGATGGGAAGTATGAAGGTGATACGCTTTTTATGCGTTTGTATCGTGATCCTGCTGATGCTGATGATACTTATGCCGCTGATGCGGTGATGGTGGGATTTGAAGTAAGTGGGGTTTTTTGGACTCTTGGGGAAAAACTTTAATCTTTTTCTATGCTTTTATTTCAGAAAAAAAAATGTGTTGCTCTGCTCATGGTTTTGAGTGTTTTTTTCTCTTCTCAAGTGAAAGCGGACAGTTATATTTCTTCTGTGTTTTTAGTTTTGAACAATGGTTCTCCAATTACGAACGAACAAACCATTCGGTTAAGTTTGTGGACCGATGGTCGAATTGATACAGGAGATGTGAGCGCGGGGGTAATTAATGGGAGCGCACCTCATTATGCTGGTTACCAAGCGGAAATAACGGAGACACCTGACAGTGAAGGAAGGTTAAGTATTGCTTTTAGTGATTTGGCTAGTTTCCCCGAAATTACTCCGGCTAACCAGTTTATGATGATTGAATATAAAAATTCTGGCGATCCCGGTGAGTTCTTATGTCGTTTATGATGATCTCTATATTAACAATACTTTGCTGGATCGATTTCCGTTGGTGATGGATGGGCCGTCAGTTTTTGATGAAGTTTATACGAATCATGCCACAAGTGCCGATACATTTATCTTGGATCAGGATGATAGTGCCGCGAGTAATATTGTGCTGCAGTTTGGTTTCACACCTAATGAAACCATTAAGTGGGATATTTCCAATAGTCGTTTTGCTGCTTCGGATGATTTTCGAATTGAAGGCAATGTAGCGGTTTTGGGACAAGCTTTTGTGGCTCATGATCCTACGATTGCCAATAGTACTGGAATTTTGAACCTGGGTTTGAATTCAAGTAGTTGGGAATCTCTTTCCTGGAATACTTCTACTTTACGCTTTGATTTGTCTGATGATTTGAATCTTACGGGAGGGCTGGAGGTGGGGGGAAATGTTGATGTGAACTTAAATCAGATGGTTGAAACACGATTGGAAAACCTGGGTTCCGGACCTACTTGTAATGCTGGTTCACAGGGAAGGATTTATCAAAGTACTGGTGATAAATTGATGTATATCTGTGATGGAACCACAAATAATACGGTTGGATATAAGCATTATCAGAACGGAACACTTACGAATAATATTATTACGGCAACAGTAACAGGACAAACGACTACCGGGGCGACGACTTCCATTTATCTTACCGATGATGGAACTTCTGGGGGGACAAAACTTTTTACGACGGTTTACCATGTTTCAGCAGAATTAGCGACGATTCAGGCGGATAATGAAGCTTCGGCTTTAGTAGGTTACTCTTATAACTCTTCAACCGGCGAGCTCCAGTTGAAATTTATGGAGAGTAAAACGGTTTTGGTAGGTGGTGAGGGGCTTGAAGGTGAAGAATCTGGTACAGCCTTTACGGTTTTTGCTCTTGGAAAATAGTAAAGAATTGGGTTTGGGTATTTGGTTGACAGAAATGTTCATTCCCTTGTAGTTTGGTGACCGATATTTTATGGCACTCCATGAAGCCAGTCTCCATTTTCTACAACAAAGCGTATACTCGCCGACCTGATAGTTTTCCACGGCAAAGTAGACGACTTCAGGGGATGCGGGAGGAGGTTTGGAAAGTGACGGATGCCCCGGTTGTTCTTCATGGTGTCGATTTTTCACCTCGACCCGGTGTTGATATTCTTGATCATGTAAAAGGTCAGCTGGTGGATCAACAGCGTGCTTTGACTTCTGATTTGGTAGTAGCGGTCTTTGGTGATGGTGGTGCGGGGGTGTTTTTAAGTGCTGTTGATGATTTGGCTCGCGATGCAGAAAATGACACAGGAAAAGTTTCTGATATTCGTGGAAATGCGTTTTTTTTGGCACCCGGTGGAACTTATAACCATGCGTCTCAATTTTTAGGAACTCATGAACTCGATGCTCTCCGGGCTTTTGCGGAAAATGATTCGGATTTTACTGAACAACTGGTACGCATTCGTCAGATGGAGGTTACCAAGAGTACCGTTGATGATTCAATGCTTCAAATGAGAGAGCACCGTTTTTTTGCTTTTGCCGGAAAAGGATTTGATTCTCAGATTCTTCATTGGAATGAACAATTGGGGCGGCAGAACAGTACTTTGCAAAATATTTTAACGGTCATTATTCAGGCTTTTCAGCAAGTGTATGCACAAGAGAATTGTCGGAGTGCGCTAGAGGTCTATACCACTCTTCCCCGATGGGGAGCCATCCGGTTTCCGGCGGATGTTGAGAGTTTAGGAAAGGATTATTTGTATCGTTTTACTTCTTCGGAGGTGGGGATGATGGGGATGATGAAAAATGCGGCTTTAGTGAATTCGCTCGGCATGAGTCCCGAGATTTTGAAGTATTTGTTTGAGCGGCTTGAACGAGAAAAATTATTTGTGGGAAGTTTCCCCCCTGGATCTTTTGAGGATATTTTTTCGAAGCTTCAACCTCAAGCAGGACGAACATTTACTTCTCATCTTATTCCTGAAAAAAGTTATTTAGGAGGAATGGATTATTCTACGGACGGGTTTCCCCATCATCTTGATGTCGGTCCTGGTGAAAAGGCTTCGTTTCGAATTACCACTCTTCCGGATTCGGGAGTGAGATTAGTGCGATATACTTAAAGGCTTTGGTGTTGTGGTTCTAGCCGACTTTTGTCCAGTCGATTGGTGGTTCGAGGATTGATTCGAGGTAATCGTTGGTTTTGCTGAAATGTTTGCAACCGAAGAAACCGGTGTGGACGGAGAAAGGTGAAGGATGCGGGGCTTTGAGAATGTGATGTTTGGAAGCATCGATGACTTTTCCTTTGTCTTGGGCGTATTTCCCCCAGAGGAGAAAAACAATGTGCTCTTTTTCGTCAGAGACTTTTTTGATGACGGCATCGGTGAACTCTTCCCAGCCTTGGCGTTGATGTGAGCCGGCTTTATTGGCCTGGACGGTGAGCGTGGCATTGAGGAGGAGGACGCCTTGGCGGCTCCAGTTGTCGAGGTTTCCAGAGGCGGGCATTTTGACTCCTAGATCGGATTCGATCTCTTTGTAGATGTTTTGGAGGGAAGGTGGGAGAGAGACTTTGTCGTTCACGGAGAAACAAAGGCCGTTCGCTTGGTTGGGCCCGTGGTAAGGGTCCTGCCCCAGGATGACGACTTTGACTTGGTCAAAAGGGCAAAGTTCAAAGGCGCGAAAAATGTTTTTTGGTTCAGGGTAGATTTTTTTGCTGGCGTACTCCTGTTTTACAAAGTTGATAAGTTTTTCAAAATAAGGTTTTTCAAATTCGTTTTGAAGAACAGCTTTCCAGGAGGGGTGAATTTTGACGTCGGACATGGTGGTTATTTACTTCGTTGGACAATATGAGTGATTTCTTCAATAAACGGACGGATGAGTTCGATGGAGGCGAGTTGGGAGAGAATGAAAACAAGTAGGGCGACGAGGAGGGTGGCGCCAAGGACGGTGCCGAAACCGGTGAGAAGGCCGCCGATGAATTTGTTGCGGAACGAGTTGGCAGCGGTGAGTTCTTTATTCCAGCGATGGATTTGTTGACTGAGGTTTTCAAGGGTTTCCGGCATGGTGGGTGGTTTTGGTGTATCTACTGCTTCAGTTTTTTTTGTTGTGATTTTTTTCTTTCGTTTGAGTTTTGAAGGCATGGAGGATTTTAGTTTAGTGTTATTTTACAATGGTGTATGGTTTACGTGAAGAGGTGATTTTACTGGCAGCTTGGTGCAATGGATCGATTTGACAGTATTTCTTTTCAAGGGTAAATTCGCTCTCCTAACACTCTTTATAGACATTTTGTATGAAAAAATCTTTTGCAATTGTGGGGTTTGCGGCTGCTCAAGGGAAATTATTTTGATTGGGAATGTTTGAATGGCCGATTTTCTGTTACTGATTCGCCGCTTTTCCCTCAATTGGTGAGAGCTGAAAATGCTTATTTGAAGGCGGTTAAGGTTTGTGTGGATGCCAAGGTGAAATAGATCGGATAAACCGCGTAAGACACACCGGTTGAATTGGAGGCTCCAACGCGAGCATTTTTAGTATCGTTCGTTTTTGCCCATAAAAACTGGCGATGTGTGTTTTTTTGAAGTTTGGGATATGATGAGGGTACTGTATTTCTTAAATTTTTCTTATGGCTGTTGCAAATGCTTATCTAAGCTTTAAAGGAAACTGTGAAGAGGCTTTTAATTTTTACAAATCGGTGTTTGGTGGTGATTTTGCAGCGTTGATGCGCTGGAAAGAAATGCCGCCGGAGAGTCCTGTTCCTGATCAGTATAAAGAACTTGTTATGCATATGTCTTTACCTTTAAGCAAAGGTTCTATGATTGCTGGTGCAGATACGGTTGATGGAATGGGGCCTCCACTGGTGGTTGGAAATAATATTTCTATTGCGGTGAGTCCTGAGAGTGAAGAGGAGGCTCGTCGTGTTTTTGATGGACTTGCAGCGGGCGGGCAAATTACTATGCCTTTGGAAAAAGCCTTTTGGGGAGCGCTGTTTGGAATGTGTACCGACAAGTTTGGAATTCACTGGATGGTGAATTATGAGTTTCCCAAGGTGTAAGGTTTTCGTTATGGATTTCAAAAGCACCACTTTGTGTGGTGCTTTTTTCTTGTTTTTCTGATTTTAGAGTCGCCGTCCTTGAATAAGTCTCACGAGGAAAACGATGATGGCGAGGACGAGGAAAAAATGAATGTATCCGCCAAGAGTATAAGAACTTACCAGTCCGAGTGCCCAGAGAACGATGAGAATGATAGAAATGGTCCAGAGCATACCTTAAAATTTAAGAAATAAGTGAACTTGTTTATTTCAGACTTTCTTCTTACTTAAGATCTTCCCAGGCTTGTTCAAAGTTTTCTTTCAGGTTTTTGAGGGCTTTTTCTGACCATTTTTTACCTTTGGAAAATTCTTTGATGGTGTCATCAACAATTTTTTTATAGTTTTTTTGGGTGAGTTCTCCTTGATCTTCGATGTGATCCCATTGGGCAAGGATGTTTCCTTGAAGTTCGAGATAACTTTTTTCGAGATCTTCACTGACTTCGCCAAAAATTTGTTCAACGTTTTTTTGAATATCTTCCCGCCCTTTTTTGAATTTTTTGGCAAGTTCCTGGGCTTTATCTATAATATCTTTTTGAGTTTTACTGCCTTCTTTTGGAGCAAAAATAACCCCGAGCGTTGCGCCGAGAGCAACAGCAACGGCAAAACCAAGGCCGGCAGCTAATGGACTTTTCCCTTTTGGTTTATCATTTTCTTTCTCGACTTTAGGATTCTTATGTTGTTTGGTATCCATAAAATTTTGATGAAAGATTAATTGAACTTATTTTCACTAATGCTTTCTGACTTAGAGAAAACTTTTTCTCAATAAGTCAGAATGGGCACAAGGAGGAGAATATTCACGATTTTGTTGTAAATACTCACCTGTATCTTGACGACTGCTGACTATTTTTTGTCTTCTTCAGCAGTTTCTTCTTTTTTGGCAGCTTCGTCAGCAGCAGCTTTATCAGCAGCAGCTTTCTTGGCAGCCTCGTCGTTTGGATTTTCCATACGATAAGGGGGTTAAAAGATAATACTTCACCGTACACCTTTAAATTTTTATGCGATAGTCTTGGGATGGAAAAGAGGTGGACAGGAAAAAGGGCTTGAGGAGAACAAAGGAGTTTTTTTAGATGTTTTTTAGGTGAATGTGTTAGATTGGTTTTGAAAGTTACTAAATAAAAGTTTGTGCGAACCCTTTTAAAGAAATATTTTGGTTATGAAGAGTTTCGTCCTCTGCAGGAAGAGATTATTGAGACCGTTTTGGCAAAAAAGGACGCGTTGGTGATTATGCCAACCGGGGGTGGAAAATCTTTGTGTTATCAACTTCCAGCTTTGAAATTGGAAGGCATTACGTTAGTGATTTCTCCTCTTATTGCACTGATGAAAGATCAGGTAGATTCCTTGAAGGCGAATGGAGTTTCTGCTGAATTTATTAATAGTTCATTGTCTTTTGATGAAATTTCTGAAATTCAAACAAGGGCGAAAAAGGGCTTGATCAAGATTCTTTATATTGCTCCTGAACGGTTAGCAGTGGAGTCCTTTCGTAAATTTCTTGAAACGCTCGATGTTCAATTGATTGCGATTGATGAGGCGCATTGTATTTCCGAATGGGGTCACGATTTTCGTCCGGAGTATCGAAATCTAAAAAAATTGCGTGAAGATTTTCCTGATGTTCCGGTGATTGCTTTAACAGCGACGGCGACCATGAAAGTTCAGAGAGATATTATTGAACAATTGGGATTGCAGAAGGCGAAGGTGTTTATGCGGAGTTTTAATCGTGAGAATTTGACCTATTTTGTTCAACCCAAAAAAGGTGTGTTTGATCAGTTGATGGTGTTGCTCCAGAAGCATAGAGATCAATCGGTGATTATTTATTGTTCTTCGAGAAGTACGACCGAAGAACTTGCTTATGATTTGAGGAAAGAGAAGTTTTCGGCGCAGGCGTATCATGCTGGGCTGGATCAACAGAAAAGAAGCAGTGTGCAGGAAAAGTTTATTCGGGATGAGACGAACATTATTGTGGCAACGATTGCGTTTGGCATGGGAATTGATAAGCCGGATGTGCGGTTGGTGGTTCACTATGATCTGCCCAAAAGTTTAGAAGGGTATTATCAGGAGACCGGTCGTGCCGGGCGTGACGGTTTGGCGAGTGAGTGTGTTTTGTTTTATTCGTACGGGGATAAAATGAAGCAGGACTATTTTATACGCCAGATTGTTCAGGAGAATGAGCGAATTATGGCTGAGCAGAAACTTGATCAGGTGATTGAGTTTAGTGAGTTGCAGCATTGTCGCAGAGCTTATTTACTGAAATATTTTGGTGAGATTTGGGAAATGGAAAATTGTGGTGGCTGTGATAGTTGTTTGTCACCACGGGAACGGATTAATGCCACAGAAATCAGTTATAAGATTATGTCCGCGGTGGTACGATTGGGAGAACGGTTTGGAGTGAATCATGTGATTGACGTGCTCCAGGGAAAAAAAAACAAAAAAGTCGTTGAGTTGGGGCATGAGCGATTACCGGTTTTTGGGATTGAAAAAAATTATCACAAAGATGAGTTGAGACATTTTATTCAGTGTTTGATTGGTCAGAACTACTTGATGAAAACGACTGGTGAGTACCCGATTCTGCAGATGACGGAGGTGGGGAAAGATGCTTTGAAGTATCGCGAGCATATCTTTCTGGCGAAACCAAGAATGGTTCAAGAAACTTTGAAGAAAAAAGTTGAAGGTGATTTGATTTTTGATGCGGTGTTGTTTGAACAGTTGCGAACTTTACGGAAAGAGCTTGCGGATGAGAAAAATGTTCCACCGTTTGTGATTTTTAGTGATGTTTCTTTGCGCGAAATGGCTCATTATTTTCCGCAAAGTTTGGAAAGTTTTCAGCATATTACTGGGGTGGGGGCCATGAAACTTACTCAGTATGGAGAGCTATTTCTAGGAGTTATTCGAAAGTATGCTGAGGAGCATGGGAAAAAAGAGATTCCGATTCCGCAAAGAAATTCTGCGAAAATGAGTTTGGGAAAAAAGCCTTCAGAGAGAGTGGCCCAAAGTAAAAAGGTCAAAGTGGGTGGAGCTACTTTTCAGCAGACGAAAGATCTGTTGAGTGAAAAGTTGTCGATTGTGGATATGGCGAAAAAGAGGGGACTCAGTGAGGGGACGATTTTAAGTCATTTGGAAAAATTTGTGGAAGCAGGGGAGTCTATTGATATTACTTATTTGGCGATGCCTGCCGAGCGGTTTGCAAAAATTCGAGACGCTTTTCAAAAATCTGGTGGTTTGATTTTGACACCGGTGTTAAAAATTTTGGGAAGTGACTATTCTTATGAAGAATTGAGGTTGGCAAGGGTTTTTCTTCAACTTGAGAGTCGTAGTATGTCTTAGATTTGCATTTTTGGTGCCTTTTTGATATTATATTTCTGTAAAGGGACAAAAAAGTCCTTTAGCGGAAATATTATGAACTTTCTTTCCTTTCAAAATCGCTTAGCGATCTATCCGGTTTTTTCCCTTCAGGATGTACGAAAGGCTTTTGAAGATTTTTCTTATCGACAGTTGGATCGGTGGGAAAAAATGGGGTATCTTCGGAAGGTGAAGCGGGGGTTTTATTGTTTCCTGCCGCAGCCACCGGATCAAAATTTTCTCTTTTATACGGCGAATAAGATATATTCCCCTTCGTATGTCTCTTTGGAAATGGCACTGAAGTACTATGGTTTTATTCCTGAAGAGATTTTTCAGGTGACTTCGGTAGCAACCCGTAAGACGGTTCAGTTTGAAACACCGGTGGGAAGTTTTGCTTACCGACATTTGAAGCCGAGCTTGTTTTGGGGGTATCGACTTGTGGATTTTGGTAAGCAAATGATTCTTATTGCAGATCCAGAAAAGGCGATTTTGGACTCTTTGTATCTTCGAACGAATCTCAAGACGGTCGATGACTTTTTAGGGATGCGAATTAATACGGATGAGTTTCGACGTCATATTGATGGAGAGAAGCTTCAAAGGTATTTGAAGGCTTTTGGGAATAAGCAGCTTGAGAAGCGGGTTCGTACTTTTTTAATGTCTCTTGAAAATGATAACTCTTGAGCAAATTTTGGCAGCGTATCCTGAACATCTTCGGGCTTTTCGGGAAAGTATTTTGAAGGAGTATTTGCAGTACAAGATTTTGAACAGTATTTTTAATAGTGAATATGCGAATAAGTTGGCTTTTCTTGGAGGAACCGCGTTACGGATTGTTTACGGGAGTACCCGGTTTTCTGAGGATTTGGATTTTGATAACTTTCATTTGAGTGAAGAGGAGTTTATGAGTTTGAGTGGTATCGTTCAAAAGGATCTCAGCCTTGAAGGGTTTGAGGTAGAAATGAATACGGTGACTAAAAATGCGTATCGGATGAAAATTCGGATTCCCAAGCTGTTGTTTGATTCAGGTCTTTCGCAGATGAGTGAACATAAGATTCTTATTCAGGTGGATACGGTGCCACAGAACTTTGAGTATGTGCCTGAGAAGCCATTATTGAATAAGTTTGATGTCTTTACTCAAATCAACGCGGTTTCAAAAGATTTACTCTTGGCGCAAAAGATTTTTGCCTGCGTGAACCGGAAACGAATTATGGGACGAGATTTTTTTGATATTGTTTTTCTCCATGGTATTGGAGCTCAGCCAAATTTTGCTTATCTCAAAAAAAATATTGATGTTGATAATCAGTCGGATATGAAAAAGTATCTCTTGGAAAAAACGGCAGCATTGGACTTCGAAGAGTTGGCGCGGGATGTTGAACCATTTTTGTTTGATCCACGGGATAAACGGAAGGTTTTGTTGTTTCGAGAGTTTGTGGAGCAGAGTTTCTCAAGAAGGTGAAAGCTCCTTATTTTTTATCCTTTTTTTTGGGTTTTTTGACCTCTTTGCGTTGGTTTTTTCCTTTTGCCATAGTATATAAAATAAAGTGTACGATCTTACTTTACAGTATTTATTTCAGATTTACAGATTATCGTGTTTTTTTCATACTCAATCCTTTCCCTCCAAACTCTTTGCAAACAAAAACGGGACTGTTTGGTGTACTCAATTTTTCATCATATTCATATCCGAGATCAGTGAATTTTTTTAAGTCTTCGATCTGAGAGGTACGACTTTTAATAAGCCAATGGGCAAAAGCGCCGCGGGTAATTTTGGCGTGGATGACCACGAAGGTCGGTTCGCCGGTTTTTGGACTGATGGTGAGAAACTTTGGGGCAATGATTCTTGATGGTTCTACAAAAGGGGTGACGGTGTCAGAGAATTCGTCTGATGCGAGGTTGATGATGGGGCCAGTGGTTGGGAGGGTTTCGGCAATGGATTTCCCCCAATATTTGTAGAGGTTGCTAAAAGGGGCATCAGGAAATTTATATCCCATTTCCAGGCGGTAAGGAGAGATACCATCAAGTGGACGAATAATTCCATAGAGCCCAGAAAGAATACGAAGAGTTTTATGGGCGTATTCTCGGTCTGACGAAGTAAAGGTTGGAGCTTGGAGTCCGCTGTAAATGTCACCAATAAAGCTGTCGAGGGCGATGGATTGTTTCTCAGGTTCTGATGTCCATTCTGCAATGAGCTCGTGTGTTTTTTTTGCCAATGATGGAGAGAGTTTCATGATTTTTTGCAGCTGGGCAGGAGAGAGGGTTTTGAGGTAAGAAGCCAGCGGTTTCACTTTTTCCAAAAGTTCTGGGGGTTGAAGATTGTCATTCCCAGGGGAGGAAATCTTCATGGTTTTGGATGAGTGGAGGAGAATGATCATGGATTTCTTTAATTGAACAAATAAAGTCTTATTCCAAGGTAAGCGAAATACATAAATATGAGTATGACGGCTTCTTTTTTGCTCAATTTATAACCACGGCGGAACATAAAAAATACTGCGAAGGTGATGATGAGAAGTGCTGGGAGGTCGTAGGTTAAGACTCTTTCAGGGACGGTGAATCCGGAAATTACTGTTCCGGTTCCGAGTGAGAAAAGGAGGTCACAGATGTTACTTCCAACTAAGTTCCCGACCGACATTTCAACCTCTTTTTTTCTTATGGCGGTGAGGGAAACGATGATCTCTGGAAGTCCCGTTCCAAGCCCAATGACAAAGATTCCAATGAAGGTTTGAGTTACTCCCCAGGCCTTGGCGAGTTCGACGCCACTTTGGACGGCGTGGTCACTCGTTAATAAAATCAGCAGTATTCCACCAATAAGACTTAAAATATTTAATGCGGTATGCTCTTCAGGTTTTCTTCCGCCAACCATTATTTTTTCTTCTCGAGTGAGAACAAAGAGGTAAGCGAGATAACTTACGATGAGAATCATCCCGTCAATTTGTGAAAATGTGCCATCGTAACCCATAAAGATGAGGAGTAGGATAATGCCGGTGAGCATTGCTCCATCTCGCCAGAAGGTTTCTTTTCTTATTTTGAGCGCTCCGAAAAGGCCAACAAACCCAAGGATAAGAGTTAATTGATTTGCAGCGCTGCCAACAGCATTTCCGACAACAATCCCCGATGTGTCAATGCCGTAGAGATGATCGATACCTCCTGCAATACTGACCGATATTTCTGGTATTGATGTGCCGACTGATAAAATGGTGAGTCCAATAAAACTCTTTGAAATATTAAAACGTCGAGCAATACTGGTTGCTCCTTTGATGGTGAGTTCGGAGCCAAACCAGAGTCCAAAGAGTGAAAGGATCAGGGTGAGTATATGGTTCATTCTTCATCTGATGAAGGGGTTTTGATATTGAAACCATACCATTTTCTTGAGGGTCTTTGTATTCACAATATTTTATCTTGAAAATTTTGTGAGTTTTTCTTTATAACACCGCCTTTAGAACTTTGGAAACTTTCTATAATGTTGGAAGCTTTCTTGAACCGATTATTCCGGTAGCTGTTTTTAAAAGAGTTTGTGAAAAAAATGTTGAATCGTGAAGGGGGGGTGCTAGGTAAAAACAATACTGAATTTACGGTATTGGCGCTTGACATATTTTAAAATTGGGGTATAATTCTGATCCTTGTTCTTAAACATGTATTATGCCATTAGCTGAAAGCAAACGAAGTGTGTCTGATGTTGAAGTAAAAGTAACTCCTGAGGTAAGAGTGGCAGCAGCACAGACGATTTTATCAGGATCTAGTGTTGAAGTTTCTGAAGTTTTACGTTGTCATAGAGATGAAGTTTTGGTTTTAGTCAAAAAACTCTTAGCTTCTGCCGAAATTCAAGTGACGTTGCAAGAAGAGTGCTCTCCAGAGCAGAAATGGTTCGATGATTTTAAGGTGCGTTTTGATGCTCTATCACAACTTCATAAAGGTGTAGAGTGGGCTGATGTGGAAAGAACTTTAGAAGCAAATAAGGACGGTGTAAAAAAACTTCGATTGTTGGATGAATCAGGCTTTGAAATGAATGTTTTTGGTGAAAAAGATGGATATATTATATTTCGTACTGCACAAACTGATGTTACAAGAATTAATAAAAAATTTAGATCAATTATGTACGATAAAAAAGCACAAATGGACAACCCTCAAAAACGTTCCAATGGAAATGCGGAAGCATTAGTAGAAGAACTTGGAGTTGAATTGGCTAATTTAGAACTTTACAACAAATTTAAAGTAAGTAGTGGTTGGTTATGGATAAGTGATAATTCTCCATGGATAAATGGGAGTTCATTTAGGGCAATGGGGATGGCGACATATGGTCATCGAACTGGTGATAAGGGGACTAATGCGCATCATTTTAGTCCGAATGGTTCGCTTTGTGTTGCACTCAGGCTTAAGAAAGCTTAGCTTTTAAAACTTGTTTGTTTCAACTTTTATATTCGTTTTACAGTCGTCAAAAAAGTCCTTCGTATATGAAGGACTTTTTAATTTTCAGAATGGCTCCTCCGATTGGGCTCGAACCAATGACCTACCGGTTAACAGCCGGTTGCTCTACCACTGAGCTACAGAGGATTAGGTGGTGCTTCAAGTTTTCAAAAAGCTTTTGAGCTTTGGGTTACACCAAAGCAGGGTAACTATAGCGAAGGGGTGTGGGTTTTTCAATGGAAATTTTGAACTGGCTTTCGATGGCTTAAGAATAATCTTTTGTGTACCTAGGTTTTTATAAAGCGCCAAATTTCCCGGCCTACAATTTGGTCAGGACGGTCGTAGAGGAGGCTTGGCCAGTCTGCACCTTTCATGCCAAATTCGGTCACATATTTTTTAGGAATGAGATGATCCGCTTTGAAGCCGTGGTCTAGAATAAAATTGGGAAGTTCTTTGAGAAATTCAAACTGTCCGCGGATGCGATAAACCGGAAAACTGATCACTACTGGTGTGCCTTTCGGAACCAAATAACTGAGGTTCTTAAAGAAGCGCATGAGGAGTTCTTCCACGTAGCCAAAGTTCTTTTTGATAAGGTCTGGAGGTGGTTCTTTACTCAGTGGAGGGCCAAGATAAGATTCGGTGACGATGAGATCAGGTTGAACAATGAAGTCGCGTTTTTCAATGAGGGTGGCGTCCTGGGCAAACATATTCACATTGAGATTGTGGATCTTAAACTCTTTTTGGAACCAATCCACGTTTTCTTTACACTTATCCATAACTTCAGGGCTGATATCGGAACCCACGACGTTATATCCGAGCAATAAACCTTCGGTGAGAACCGTGCCAATGCCCACAAAGGGATCGTAAAGGTTTTTGTTGGAAGGCGGAGCCTGGAGTTTGGTAAAACCACCAAGATTGATCATCATTTGGGCGAGTTTTGGTGGGAGCATGCCAAGTTTAGCATCCCGTGCTGGACGGTCGTAATCGCGGTGACTGTAGCTTTCGATGTCTTGAATGGCAACGGTTTCCGCCAGATAAATGTGCTTTTTCCCTTGGACAATGACAATTTCTGAACCTTCACTCAGGAGGTTTTCACCAATAATGGCAGCGGTGACTGGATTTTTGAAATTTTTATTGATAAAACGGCTTTTGAGTCCCGCTTGGATGAGAAGTTTTTTAAGATTATTTAAGAACCTTCTTAAAAATTGTTCAGAAGGTTCGTTTAAGTTATAGACACTTACCCCATAACTCAACTTACTTTCATGACCTTGGAATTTTTCCATGAGAAACTCACTGACGGCTTCGGTGAAATTTTCCGTATCGAGCGGTAACTCCTGGAATACTTTGGCAATTTTGACACTGCCTCCGAGTTTGTTGATTGCTTCCGGTGGAGCTTCCAATTCGTGTTTAAACCCCATGACCGCTGCGGTGCTCGTGCTGTCGATGAGATTATCTTGATGTTCCTCTGAACAGGCAAGAATTTCCGCCAGGGAAAGAAGTGGTTTATGGCCAAGGATAAAAACGTAGGTGGAGTTGGGCTTAGTGCTCATGGGTGTGCAGTTATTTCTGTATCTTTATCGGCTCTTTTGAAAGAAAAAGCAATGAAAAATAATGCTCAGGTCTTTCGGTTTTCTTGGCAGCTTCGCAGTTGGCGCCAGTTGGGGAGTGTGGTTCTTTTTGTTTTCCTGCTGGGTATTGTTTGTGGAGGATTTGGTTATTTTGGTGGAAGGATGGAGCAAATTGAGCTGACAAAAGCTGCATTAAAAATTATCCCCGATACGAATTGTGGAATAAAAAGTGTTGAAGAATAGCGCTTCAAGGAAGATCTCTTGTTTTACCGTTATTATGTGGGGTGTGTCTATGAATTTTGGTTGAAGTTCGTTTGAGACGGCGGGTATAGTTCAAACACTTTTGTAACTTTACCGCAAATTTTTATGGCAATGTCTTTGAACCGGGCCCAAATTATTGGAAACCTTACCCGAGATCCTGAAGTGAAACAGATTCCAGGTGGATCAACCGTGACCAGTTTTAGTATTGCTACTAATTTTACCTGGACCGATAAAAGTGGTCAGAAACAGGAAAAAGTTGAATATCACAACATTGTGGTGTGGGGGAAACTCGCTGAAATTGCAGGTCAGTATTTGAAAAAGGGGAGTAAAGCTTTTATTGAAGGTCGTATTCAAACTCGAGACTGGGAAGGTGAAGATGGAGTGAAACGCTACCGAACTGAAATTGTTGCGGATAACGTGATTATGCTTGATCGTAAAGGTGCAGGTGGTAGTGATGAAATGGGTGGTGGATATTCCCCAACTCAAGCTTCTCACGGTGGAATGTCTCGGAAAGAAAGCGCTGGTTCAGCCGCTCCAGTTCCTACTGAAGACGAAGTAACCGTGGATGATTTGCCGTTCTAGTAAAAAATTAAAACAACACAGCAAAAACCAACTTTTCCGTAGCGCACGTAGTATTTTTCAGTTTGGGTCTTGTGGGTCCTGAAATGAAAAATGCGAAGTTAAGCGCAGGAAAAATTGTTTTTTTGACTTTAAAGGAAGGGTGGGCCTACGGGAGTGCAGTTGTCCAGGAGGCCTTTCAGCCGAATCGGGGAACCGCGTTCCCCTTTCGTGATTAGTAAAAAGACGTTTGCCGCGGGAGGAGGTCATCCATCAAGATTAAAAGATAAATGAAGTCCAAAGGGACAAACGCCTTTTTGACCCGACGATCTTGGCAGCCTATCAGTCGTTTAATAGTAAACACTGAGGACAAAACCATGACGTGGGTGAGCAATAGGAGCGCGACTGATCACTATTACCGCTCAACTGAATGAGCATCTCCCTACCATTCTTTGGTGCATTTTTTTTGGACGCATAACACCGCCGTCCTTATGTATTTTTGTTTTTTTGGATCATTCTCACGGAGAGAAATGAATTTTTGTGCGATTTTATTTTTGATTTTGACCATCCACCCCTGCCCTAAAATGAATCGGGCGAAAGGGGTGGAGGCTACTTTTCAAGGGTAGGCAGTAGTCGACTGCCTGCTATCGAAAAGTAGGGAGGAAAAATTCGTTGGTTTTTTCAAGAAGTTTTTTCTTGCCCAACGGACTTTTCTGCGCTACTTTTCGATTGCGACGGGGGGCACTTTTATGTAACAAATTTTTGTCACAAACTCTGTACCATCCGTAGCTGCCATAATGTGTCAAAGGTCTTGAAATCCGATTATTATAGCACTCTTTTTCCCTTTCGGGAAAGGTCACTATCAGAATTGGAATCATCATGTAATATTAAAACAATATTATAATCATGTCAAGTATTTCACCAGGCCTGCTTATTCTTATCTCTGGCCCCTCGGGTGTGGGCAAAGGAACGGTGATTAATGCTTTAAAGAAGCGCTATAGTAATTTAGTGTTTCCTCTTTCTTGTACTACTCGCGCTCGAAGGCCACAGGAAGTTGAGGGTGAAGTTTATAAATTTTTGACGAAAAAACAGTTTGAGCAGGGGATTGAACGAGGGGATTTTTTAGAATGGGCAAGGGTTCATGAAGAGAATTATTATGGCATTTTAAAACAACCGATTCTGGATGGCTTGGAACAGGGAAAAATTTTAATTCGTGAAGTTGATGTTCAGGGATTTCATTCGATTTTGAAGGTTTTACCTCGGGAAAGTTTGCTCTCGATTTTTCTTCAGGCGGAGGATCGTGAAAAGTTGGTGCAACGCATTAAAAGGAGAGGAAATCTGCCTCAAAAAGAGCTTGAACTTCGGATGAAAAGCGCTCAACAGGAACTTTTGGACTCCAAGGAGTTTGATTATCAGGTTTGGAGTATGGAGGGGAAAATTCAGGAATGTGTGGATACAGTGGTTCAACTTATTGAAAAAAAGGTTCAGGAAAAGGGACTTATGCTCGAGTTAAAGTAGAATTTTTTTTTCTTCACAATGACCAATAAAAAACAAAAGATTGCTGTGATTGGCGCGGGAATCAGTGGTTTGACCTGTGCGTATGAACTCAAAAAGGCCGGTCATGAGGTGACGGTTTTTGAACGCAATGATTATGTTGGGGGGAGAATGGCTTCACGAGTGAAGGATGGGTTGATTTTTGATATTGGGGCCAATCATCTGTGCGGTCTTTATACGGAAATGAAAAAGTATTGTGCCGAGTTTGCTATTCCTTTTGAACCGGTGGATTTTTTGGTTTATTACATGGTTCGTGAAGGTGGTTTTAAAGATCTTGAAGTGGCCATGAGTAAGCTCACGGATCTTCGGTTGTTATGGCAGATGATTACGATTGGGAAAGGTTTGGACTTTTTTAACCTGACCTCAGCGGTAAAATACGATAAAGAACGAAGTGCTTATGACGATATGAAACGAAAATCCGGAAAAGAGGCTGCGGATTATTTGGCCGATGGTTTAACCACCACCTATCAGTTTCATAGTGCCAAAGAGATGAGTGTTGGTGGTTTAAAAGCGATTATGCAGTCGTTTCGGCATCAATGGGATGGATGGTTTTTGCATCATCTTCAAGGGGGGATGAGTGCGTTACCGGAGGCTTTTGCCAAGCGGTTGAATGTTCGATTAAGAACACCGGTATTTCAAGTCAAAGCAGGACATGATATTGAAGTGACTTTGGAGCACGGGGTAGAAAAATTTGATGCAGTTGTGATCGGCAGTACCGCAACGCAGACGTTAAAAATGTACGAGAACCCAACTCAGGAACAAAAGACCGTGTTAGAGGCCACCAAGTATGCCAAGACCATCAGTTTGGCGTTTGAAGTGGATGCCAAACTTGTACCAGATATTTCGGTGGTGTGGACTCCTTTTGCCAAAAGTAAACTGATTTCAGGGTATACGAATGAAAAGATGAAAGGAAAAGAGTTTATGCGAAATGGAAAAAGTCTCGTTTGTGTCTGGCTCCATGAAGCTTTTGCAGAAACGCTTTTAAATGAACCGGATGAACATGTTTTTGCTCGGGTTGCGGAAGAGTTTATCAAAGTTTGTCCTTGGTTTGATTCCGTTGAACAGCTCAAAGCGTTTGAAATTCAGCGCTGGTTTGAAGCCATGCCCAAGTTTTATCCAGGATTTTTACGGATTGTGAAAAGATTTTTGGAGAAGGGACAGGGTGATCAGAAGGTTTATTTTACCGGGGATTATTTGAATAGTCCTTGGACGGAGGGAGCTTTAAGGTGTGGCCAACGGGTAGCGAGGGAAGTGAATGTGAGGTTGGCGTAGTGGTTTTAGGCTTAGAATTCGAGGATCCCCACATGGGACACCTATGGGCGCCACCGGGAGCGTTTTTTAAAATGCTCGATCTTTGCCATAAAAAGAAATTCAAAGCTTTCCAAGCATCAAACCATCAAATAAATCAAAAATTCCAATGGATAAATTTTAAACATTGGAATTTTTGATTTAAATATTATTTGGTCGGTTGATGCTTGGTTATTGGTGCTTATTTCGTAAACCGATCCCCCGTAAGATCCATATACAGATTTACGCCGGTCGAAACGGTTCCGAAAACTCCTGCGTAACCACTTGAGGCGTTGCACCACCAGAAGTTTTTGAAAGGAGTTTTGGCTTTGAGGCGTTTGGCGCCCATTTGGCGGACGTTCATGTGGGAACCGTAGGCGTTGCCGTAAGGAGCGAGCACAAAGTCTTCGTTGGTCGTGCTGGTTCCGACCACTTTGGTAACGATGTGTTTGCGGAGGTTTGGGACGTGGTATTTTTCCACCAGATCAAGGAGGTGTTCGGCGAGGGCCTGTTTCTTTTGAGCGTACTCTTTATAGTCACGATCGGCAGCTTGTTTGAAAGATTCGTAATCGGTGAGGGTGGCGATTTCCATGATTTCACAGCCGGCCGGAGCGGTTCCCGGTGCTTTGGAGTGAAGGGTTGGAGTGGAAATGAAGAACCAAGGTTTGGTGAAGTCACCGGAGAGTTGTTCCCGCCAGGTTTTGTTCATGTCCCATTGGAGCATATGCCAAATGTTGTGGCGACCGAAACCGTATTTGGTGAGATCGATATCTTTGAGGCCGAGGTAGACCACCATGCCGGAAGGGGAGTAGCTGTAACTGAGAAGCTCTTGTTGATCTGCGGGAAATTTTTCCCAACCGATGACTTTGGCCATGGCCTGAGGGTCTGCGTTGCAAATAAATTTTTTGGCTTTAAACATTTTTCCATCTTTGGTGACCACGCTGGTCACTTCACCGCCTTCAGTGTTGATTTGAGTGACGGGTGTTTCATAATAGATGTGACACCCGTTGTGGTCGGTGATGTATTTAACGAGGCGGTCGACGTAGTACTTAAAGTGTTTGGTGGGGTAGTAGGCGCCTTCGTTGTAGCCGCCGAAGAGTCCCACGTAAGCAAAAATAGAAAGCTCTTCCGGTGGAGCCATCATGTCGCCGGCGTTGGCGATGAGAACGGCCTGGGCTTCGGTTGAAAGGTTGCATTCATTAAAAACATCCTGAAGGGTCTTGTGTTGGTATTTGATAAGAGTCGGAAATTTGTGAGCTTTGGTGATGTACTCCCACCAGTGGATTTTTCGTTGAGGAAAATCACCCATTTCCTTGGTAATTTTGCTGAGAATACGACCGAATTTTTGGACGTTCTCTTTTTGACCCGGGTAGGTGGAGTCAATGCTTTCGGCAAGTTTTTCGTAGCCGTAGGGGATTTTGACGCGGCGACCGTCGGGCATGATCATGTGGTCGTAGCCTTCTGGATCGTATTTTTCCCAGGTGATATCTTTTTCGAGGCCGATGTGTTTAAGGAATTCGTAAATTTTTCCACCAGGTTCACAGCCCCAGGTGTAATGAACTTGAGCGCAGAAATGGAAGTCACCCATTTTGAAAGATTGGAGGTAGCCGCCTGGGAGATCGTGGGCTTCGAGCATACAGATTTTTTTTCCGGTTTTGGCCAGAAGTGCTCCGGCCGCAAGGGCAGCAGAACCGGTTCCGATGATCACATAATCGTATTCATGATTTTCTTTGTAGCGGGCGTCCTGTTCGGCGTGCTGTTCTTTGGTGAGCGCACTGGTACTGCTTTTCTTAGCCATATTTGGGTGAAAATAAATAAGGTCTCCTGGAACTTTTGAAAGATTCCTCAGGGATTGTAGCACTCGAAAGTAGGGTTGGAAAGTTTTGGGGAAAGGCCTGAGGAAGGTGAAAACGGAGGCGTTGGTACGTTAGAAAGTTTTCAAAGTTTCCCCCAAGCTTTATGAAGTGGTATGATGAACAATATTTCGTTCATTATTTTTTGATTTTTCCTATGACTCAACGTTCTCAAAAAATTGTTCCATGTTTATGGTTTGATAAGAACTGTGAAGAAGCTCTAAGTTTTTATATGGAAATTTTTCCCAATTCAAAAATTACCTCCATTCTCCGGTACCCGAGTGACATGCAGGTGGGACCAGAGAAAGATATGGCCGGGAAAATTTTGACTGCAGTCTTTGAACTCGATGGAATTGCTTTTCAAGCGCTTGATGGGGGACCGATATTTCAAAAGAACCCATCAGTTTCTTTTATGGTGAATTTTGATCCTTCACGGGAGGAGAAAGCTGCTGAGCGTTTGGATGAGATGTGGAAAAAACTTGCTGAGAGTGGAAAAGTGCTTATGCCTCTTGATGCTTATCCGTTTTCTAAAAAATATGGATGGATTGAGGATCGCTTTGGTGTTTCTTGGCAGTTAATTCTTACGGACCCAAACGGTGAACCTCGTCCAAGTATTATTCCTTCACTCCTCTTTGTGAAAGATGTGTGTGGTAAAGCGAAAGAAGCGCTTAATTTTTATGTGGGGATTTTTAAGAACTCAAAAATGGGAATGGTTGCTCCTTATCCTGCCGGCATGGAGCCAGATAAAGAAGGTACCACCATGTTTGGGGAAGCCTGCCTTGATGGTGAGTGGATTATCGCTATGGATAGTGCACAGATGCATAATTTTTCTTTTAAAGAAGCGATTTCTTTAAGTGTTGAATGTGCTGATCAGGCGGAAGTGGACTATTTTTGGGAAAAACTTCGGGAGGATGGAGGCATGGAAAGTGAGTGTGGTTGGCTTAAAGATAAATATGGATTTTCTTGGCAGATTATTCCAAAACAACTGGAAGCCATGTTCAATGATCCCGATAGAGGAAAGTCTAACCGGGCACTCAAAGCCATGCTGAATATGCAAAAAATTAATATTGCCGAGGTTCAGCGAGCGTATGAAGGAGAGTGAAAGAAGGAAGCGTTGTAAGATTTACGCGGCTCGTTTCTTCTCTTCGCGGCCGTTGAGGTAAAGGCGCATTTCTGGTTGGATTTGAATGCGGACGGGGCCTTCTTCCATTTCTACGTTGATTTGGAAAGGTTTTGGAGGGAGTTCGCTGATGAGTTCAAAAAGTTTTTGGTTTGCGATGGCGGCTTCTTCCTCTTTTTGAATTTTGATGTCGAGGAGTTTGTTATAGTTTTCGTCTTTAAGCATTTCCATTTTCCATTTGTCTTCGAACTCTTTTACTTGGCCTTTGAGATCTTTGGCGGCTTTTTTGAGTTCCACATATTCTTCACTGTCGATTTTTTCTTCCTCTTTGAGGTCTTTTTTTATGTCTTTAAGTTCAAGTTTAAGTTTGTGAATTTCCTTCAGTGCAAGAGCGATTTTGTCTTCAATCATGGGGTGTTTGTGTAAAGAAACAGCCGGTTTACGATACCAGATTGGTTTGAAATTTCCTATTTACAGGTGGGGCAAACCGCCCCCTGATAAAAAGGTATGGAATTTCTTGGGGGGATTCGCTACAATCCTGGTGCTTTGGGGATTAGCCAAGCGGTAAGGCAGTGGGTTCTGGTCCCACCACCGGGGGTTCGAATCCCTCATCCCCAGCCATTCTTCGCCTCTGTTTCGCTTGTGCTTCACTAAGGCTTCGGATGGCGCGGCCGGCTTTCATTGTTATTATATGTTTTCATTAAGAATAAAATTATGCCGCAAATTAATCCTTATATTAACTTCAACGGGAATGCTGAAGAAGCATTTAATTTTTACAAGTCCGTTTTTGGTGGAGAGTTCACAAAAATTATTCGTTTCAAAGACCTTTCAAGCCCTGAGTTCCCAGTACCAGAAAACGAAGCAAATAAAATCATGCGTATTGTTTTGCCGATTGGTAATAATGTTTTGATCGCGAATGATGTTCCGGAAATTATGGGGCGAGTCAATGAAAATGAAAATAGATCGAAGATCGCAGTAACTGCAGAAAGTAAAGAAGAAGCAGACAGAATTTTCAACGGACTTTCAGTGGGCGGAACGGTTGAGATGCCGATGGGGGACAGTCCTTGGGGGACATATTTTGCAATGTTTCGAGACAAATATGGTATTGAGTGGACCGTGGAGTTTAATCAATAGATAAGTATTAATAGACTCAGCTGGTCAGCGAGTATATTCGGTTCAGATTCTTAACCACGCTTCTCTAAAGAAGCGTGGTTTTCTTTCTCTTTAAGCTTGTTGAGGAAATTTTGTCATGTCCATAGTGAAGATTTCCCAGGTGTGTCCGTCAAAATCTTCAATGGTTCGTTGTTGCATAAAACCGTAATCTTTCATTTCAGTGGGTTCTATTCCACCTGCCTTGAGTCCATTCGTCATTACGTTGTTAACTTCGTCGAGACTGTTGAATGAGAGAGAAAAAAGTCCTGCGATATTGGTTTTGGTGTCGGCGATAGGTTTTTGAGTAAAACCGGCAAACTTTTCGTGGCTTAGAAGCATCACAAAAATGTTCTCACTCCACACCATGCATTTCCCTGTTTCATCGGAAAATTGGGGATTGTTTGAAAACCCTAATGCGGTGTAGAAGTCCATAGACTTTTGGAGGTCTTTTACTGCTAAATTGATGAAGATTTGTTTGGTCATAATATTTTTAATAATGTTAAGAGTTTACTTTTTTTTTGGCTTTTTTACTTCCTCATCCTTGATGATTTCTACCGTGACAAGGCCTACCATAGCTGCGAGGGCTCCGACTGCGCCTAGAACTGGCAGAAGTACCACCCCCACGACACCAACGGTTACTGGAATTTCCATATACGTATTTTTTCCTTTTTCATCTTTAATGATGATGCGGCGAATGTTTCCTTCGTGAATGAGTTTTTTGATTTCTTTTAATAAATCTTCACCGTTTACTTTGAAAGAAGATTCTTTGGTTGAGCTTTTTTTGGGCATAAATTTTAGGTTAGGGTTAGATTGATCATATACCCTGAAGGGTTTTGTTCAAATGTTTTACGATATTGAATGGACGGTGGAGTTTCCCAAGGTATAATAGACAGTACTGGTCCGATAAGTTTTTTCAGTTGAATGTTTTGTTTCTTTATGTGAAATGTTTATGAATACATATACTTGGTATCAAGAACTTGTAAAACCTTCTTGGGCACCGCCATCGTGGCTCTTTGGGCCGGTTTGGACAGTGCTTTATCTTGTTATTACTTTTTCTTTTGGAACGGTATTTTATCATGCCGCAACTCGGCAACTGCCCTGGGTGGTTGCTTTACCATTTGCGCTTAATCTTCTTTTTAACTTTATTTTTACTCCGATTCAGTTTGGCCTTAAAAATAATGTGTTGGCCTCCGTGGATATTTTGCTTGTTGTTGCTACGCTCATTTGGGCTTTGATTGCTATTTATCCATATTTCCAATGGGTGGCTTTGATAAATATTCCCTATTTACTCTGGGGAATATTTGCGACAGTTTTGCAATTAACGATTACTTATCTTAATCGTTAGGATGTATTTTTTAAATTCCCATCGTGTTCACTCCTGATTTGATTGTTCCGTTTTTGGCTGTTGCTTTGGCAGAATTGGGTGATAAAAGTCAAATTTTGGTTTTTCTGCTCGCCTCGAGAACAAAAAAACATCTGCAATTGCTCATTGGAGTGATGCTTGGTTTTTTGGTGGTGGATGGTTTTGCTCTCTTGGTTGGTTCTTGGGTGGTACAAGTTGTTCCTGATTTTTGGTTACAAGTTGTTTCCGGACTTGTTTTTATTGTTCTGGGTATTTTGATGCTTTATGCGAAGCATGATGATGAGGAAAGTGTTCCCACGCTCAAAAATCCTTTGTCGTCAGGATTTTTGTTAATACTCATTGCTGAATGGGGAGATAAAACTCAGATTGCCAGTGCTTTGTTTGCCACTGAGTATGATCTTTTGTATGTTTTTATTGCGGTCATGGGAGCTTTATTTTTACTTTCTGTTTCTGCTCTTTATTTGGGGAAATTTATTGCCCACCGTATTGATAAAAAGATTACTACACGAGTTGCAGGGGTTATTTTTATTATTATTGGGTTGTTGGCCCTGTTTTTTTAACGAAGTTCATGGGAGTTATTTTTTTTGAATTTTTTTCATCAGATAGTTTTGGTTTGTGAGGTATTAAACTTTGAAGAAAAATCTTGCCATTGTTGGGTTTGTTCGTTGTAAATTTTTACGTTGGAAGCGTTGGCAATATCGATGAGTTGGCCTTCGTAATCTAATAAGATTTTGAGGTTGAGATCCCATTCATTTTGTCACTCTTGTGTCATTTTTAGCTTTTGGTAAAATGACGGTTGAAATTTCTTTGTAATGTTGCTTTTTAACTTTTTATGAATGTAAAGGTTTGCCCAGATTCTGATTTAACTGCTTATGATTTGGCACACCTTTCTGAAGTGAGTTTTGCCCTGGTTGATGATCAGAATTGTATGCTCTCTCATCGTGATGGAATAAATGTTGATCCCTTAGATTTGGATTTGTATTTGGGAAATGGAATTGTTGAACGGAAAAGAGATCATGTTGTTGTTTCTTGGCGTCAAGTTTTGCCTCCTGCTTTTTCAGATTTGGATCGTGTCACTATGGAAATTGAGGAAGCGGTGCGATGTTTTTTTCGAAGCATCCATGTCTCCGATACAGTACGACCTGATGACTCTGGAGACAATGTTCATTCTGTTCGTGAACTTCTTCTTGGAATGCCTCCTTATAATTCAGAGAAAGTGATATTTAATTCACGTTTGGTTGAGGATTGCTCTCCAATTTCTCCACGTTCTCGATTGGTTGATACCATCCCTCCTCCCGCACCTATTTCAAGTGAAATTGAAGGGGTTTTAATTACACCTGATGGAGAAGTTTTATTGAGTCCGATTTTAGAGGTGGCAATGCAGTCATATTTAACTTTAGATCCGGAATTGAGTGCATTGGTTGAGAGTGGTGCTGTACGACAAGCTCGGATGCAGGCAATTTGTCGTCCACTCTTTGTTAATGCTTTGCGAAAAATGAAATCGGTCAAGTATCAGCCTTTTGATTCATTGAAAAAGAAACTTAGGGAAAGATAAAGTTTTATACTTTACTGCTGCAATTAAACATCCATTGAACACCGAATTTGTCGGTGCAGGTGCCGAAGTAGTCGCCCCAGAACATTTCCTGGAGTTCCATTTCTGTTTTTCCACCTTCGCAAAGGCCGTTGAAAAGTTTTTGGGTTTCGGCGCGGGTATCTGGTTCGAGGTTTATGTAGACATTGTTTCCAAAGTTTACTTTGAAGCCCATGGATTCTGGGGCATCGGTTCCGTAGAGCATGTGACCGCCAATGGTTTCAAGGGCGATATGCATGATGAGGTTTTTGTCTTCTTCTGGTAGTGAGGGTTGGCCTTCTGGGGTTGGTACTGAGGACATTCTTTGGATGCCGTTGACAAATTCGCCGCCGAAAACGGATTTGTAGAAGTTAAAAGCTTCTTCGGTGTTGCGGGGGAAGTTGAGGTAGGTACTTACTTTGGCCATGGTTATTGGGGTTAAGGGGTTTGATGATGATAAAGGAAGAATGATGAGGAACTATGTTTACAATATTGAAAAGGGAAGTTGTTGGGTGAAAAATTTACGGGTGGGTTTCAAGGATATTTTGGAAGGTTTGGTGATCGAGGACTTTTACTTGGGCTCGATGGCTTCGTTTGCTGAGGTATTTTTGGATGGTGTTGTACTGGTTTTCATCAAAAATTTTTTCGGGGATTTTTTCAAGATGGAAACCGAATTCGGAAACGGTTCCTTTGGCAATAAGGCACCATTGATCGATAAAAATGACCTCTTCTTGGTCAGTGTCATCGAGTTTTTCTTTGATCGAGAGGATTCCCTGGAATGGCCAATGAGGTAAAGGGGTTGGTTCAAAGTTGAGGGATGGTTGGGATTTGGTTTTTCGGTGAGGACGGTTGAGGCGGGATTGGAGTTTTTCTTTTTTTGGAGGGGTGATGGATTCATCTTTGAGGACCTGTTTGAGGAGATTCTCACATTCTTCAGGGGTGAATTTTTTTTCGATGTATTGGAAAAATTCAAAAAGGACATAGGCGTCGTCGTAGGCGCGGTGGCGGTTGGTGCAGTCCACGTTGAGGCGACGGATGAGTTCGTCGAGGTTGTGGTAGCGCTCTGAGGTGAAAACTTTTTTGGAGAGTTGCACGGTGCAGATGGTTTTTGGGGAGAACGCGGTTTCCAGGCGAGCGAATTCTGCTTTTAAAAAACCTTTATCAAAGCGGGCGTTGTGGGCAACAAAAATGGTGTTGGTGAAAAGGTCGCGGAGTTTTTCTTTGATGAGGTCAAAGGTAGGAGCTTTCTCGAGATCTTCTTCTTGGATGCCGGTGAGTTCGAGGATGGAGGGGTGGACGCTGCGTTCAGGGTTAATGAGGGTTTGAAAAGTTTCGACGATGGTATTGTTTTCGATAATAATGACGGCAGCTTCAATCACGCGGTCGGAGGTAAAACTTCCGCCAGTGGTTTCGAGGTCGACGAGAGCGAAGCGATGGTTTAGCATAGTGTTATGGATTATATTCGTTTTAGTGATTTTTTCCTAAAATAAATGCCTTTCACCACCTACATCCTCGAATGTTCCGACGGAACGTTCTACATTGGGTCCACAAATGATTTCGAAAAGCGGCTTCATGCGCATAATCATTTGAAGTCGGGGGCAAAGTATACCAAGGCGCGGCGGCCGGTGCGAGTTGTTTATCAGGAAAATTTTGAGACGTTTCGGGAGGCTCGGCAGCGGGAATGGGTGTTGAAGGATTTAACGAGGGAGGAAAAATTGAAGTTGGTGAAGTTATGATTTATTTTTATAAAAAAAGACCCTGTCGATTCAGCGGGGTCTTTTTTGTGGCGAAAGGAGATTTAGGCAATATATCCAAAGTACCCCAAGATGAGTCCGAAGCTGATGCCAAAAATACTATAAATCCACATGAGTTTGGTTTGGGATACACGAACCGAAAAGTCCATAAATGGTTTTGGAAGTGCGAGGATGAGGACACCTTTGATGGTTGCTCCCCAGCCAAGCACGGTGATGATGGTAGTCCAATCGCTGCTCCAGGTGTTGTGAACACTCAAAACTCCTAAGCCGAGGATGGTGGCCATGAGACCGCCCATATAGGCTTCAGCACTGCTCTTTGTGAAGTCGGTCGCGATTTTTTTGTAGTAGTTGGGGTTGATGAGGGCGCCAATTCCAGAAAAAAGTAAAACCACAGAAAATATTCTGGCAATGATGATGGAAGTTCCCATAGTGGTAAGATAAAAAATGTACGGTTCTTTATCTTACCACTTCAAAGGGTGAGTGTTGAGTTTATTTCGTCGAGGGTTTATTTCAGGTCTTTCAATGGTAGTCCACCCATGAAATCTGCTTTTCCAATCTCGACACCATTTTTTCGGAGGATAGAGTAAGCAGTGGTGAGGTGGAAGTAGAAGTTTGGTATGACATATTCAGTTGCATATTCGAAACCTGTGAAATATTTTCCTGGAAAGTAGGAAATAGTTACTTGGATTTCTTCTTTTCCAATGATTTGTTCTGGCTTAATGCTCTTGAGAAAATCGATGGTTTTTTGAATTCGTGCTTTTAACTCTTCAACGTTTTTTTCATTATCTTCATGTACCGGGTTTTCAATTTCGGC
Source organism: uncultured Candidatus Peribacteria bacterium (assembly GCA_964624115.1). Taxonomy (GTDB): domain Bacteria; phylum Patescibacteriota; class Gracilibacteria; order UBA1369; family UBA1369; genus CAZUXI01. The sequence continues at coordinate 121,853 of CAZUXI010000002.1, read as the reverse complement.
TAAACGGCTTGCTCCGCCTTTGGCTTGGTCACAGGTGATCTGAATTTGTCTCAAGAGGTTAAACTGGTCAAAAACGAGTCGTTCGTTGAGGAGTGCTTCCATGTGTTTTGATCCTGGTTGACGTTCGGTGGCTTTGGTTTCAGCATGTTTGACACTTTTATCGAGGAGGTCAGAAAGGGCTTTGAGTCCTTTGCACATGATTGGCACCGTAATACTGTAGAGATTCGTGGTTTCCATAGACTGATATTTTAAATAATAGTATTGGCATTCTATCGTTCTTTTTTTGATGAGGGAACTTTACTTTTTAAAGTTCCCTTGACACTCCCTTCTTGTTATACTGTTTTTACTTGATGTTTCCGCATGAAAAAAAAGTATACATTTGTGGTCATTTATAACTCTGCTTCCGGGGCGCAGTTAAGCTTGGCCGATTTTAAAAAGCAGTTGTATGATCTTTACCCATGGAAGAAATATCCATCAAAAATTTTGGAAATTCAACCGGGTATTTCGCTCGCCGATGATTTAAAAAAAGTCGTTGAGGAATGTGATAATTTTGTGATTTGTGGAGGTGATGGAACGGTTCGTGAAACGATTCAATTGCTTGCTGATTTTCCTGATATTACTCTCACGATTATCCCACTCGGGACCTTTAATCATTTTGCTCAGGATATTGGACAGTCGATGGTTGTTTCTGAAGCGCTCCAAGCGATTATGAAAAAGGAAGTGATGAAAGTGGATTTGGGACAAGTGAATGATTTGTACTTTACCAACCTTTCAACACTTGGACTTTATACACATATTGCGAAACAGAAACAGAAGTTACGAAAGAATGGAGTGAGTCGATGGATTGCGACCTGTATTGCTACGTTCAGGGCGCTACGAAAATTTTCTTTCGTGGATGTGACGGTGAAAATTGATGGAAAAACGATCAAACGAAAGAGTCCACTGGTGGTGGTGGGGAATAATCGGTATGAACTCCAAAAGGAAAGTATTGGGAGTCGAAAACATTTGAATCGGCATCGACTTCACTTTTTTGTTTTGAAACCGGTGAATTTTTTTCGAGCTTTTTCTTTAGTATTTCATTCTCTTGCCGGAACTTTGAAACGTCAGGATGAGTTTGATGAATTTTTTTCTGGCGAGGTAGTTCTTAACTCTTCACGAAAATCTACCGTTGTCAGTTTGGATGGTGAGGTGTATTCGTTAGATTTTCCTTTAAAGTATAAAATTTTGCCGAATAAGTTGCGTCTCAAAATTTTTTCACCCGAAAAATAATGTTTAAAGTGGTTCAGGTTTCTGATCTGCATTTTGGTTGTGCGGATGCACATGTTATTGAAGCGGGGGCAAATATTATTCGTGAAATTCAACCTGATTTACTCATTGTGGCAGGGGATTTAACTCAACGAAACTGGTCTTGGCAGTTTTTTCAGGCGGTTCAGTTTTTTAAAAGTTTTGATTGTCCTCTTTTGATGGTTCCGGGGAATCATGATATGCCGTTCTTTAATCTTTTTGTGCGTTTTCGAAAACCAATGAAGCATTATCAAAAGTATTTTTCTGATCAGAAAAATATGTTGTTTGAGAACGATTTTTTGAATGTGGTGGGCATAAACTCTACCAATCGATTTCACGTGAAAGATGGGAAATTGAAGAAAATTGATCTTTTGGCACTCGAGAAAAGTTTTCAGGAAACCGCCGCTTATAAATGGAACATTTTGGTCACCCATCATCCACTTTCTTCCATTCATCATGTGAAAGCACCTTTGATTTCTCCACCATTAGAAAAAACACATTTATGGCTCGCAGGTCATTTACATCATTTTCGTTTTGAACCACTTGAATATCAAGGGAAAAAACTGAATGGTTATCAGTGTGTGAGCGGAACTTTTGTCTCTAACCGTCTTCGATCAGAACAGAACAGTTTTAATCTTTTCGAGTTTCATGGAAAAAGTATGATGACCCTGACGCCATATTTTTTCCATGATATGGCAAGAAAATTTGTCCCGAGTCAAGTCGTGAAGGTTCACAGAAAATCCCTTTAAATCCAGAAATACTTTGTTTTGTTAGGAGATGGCTTCTTGAAAACTTTTTTTGAAAGGTGTATCAAGATTTATAAGCTTTTATTTTTAACCCACTTCCTATGATGGAATTCATTGTTTATGCAGTGGCCATCGCGATTTCTGCATATCTTTTACCAGGGATTCATGTTGACGGTGTCGTTGCCACACTGGTAACTGCCCTCATTTTGGGTATTATTAATGCGGTTTTAAAGCCGATTTTACAAATACTCGCTCTTCCACTTACTATTGTGACCTTGGGACTTTTCTCACTCGTTATTAACGCTCTCATGGTAATGCTAGCGGCAGCGATTGTGCCAGGTTTCTCTGTGGATGGATTCTGGTGGGCACTTATTTTTGCAATCGTTCTTTCCGTTATTTCTGGTGCGCTCTTGAGTATGACAAAAAAATAGTTTAGGGAGTAAGAAGGAGTCCAATGAAGACAGAAAAAGCGTTCAGAATAAGTGAAAAAATGATTGCGCGTGAAGGTTTGAGTTTGAGGCTCCAGAAATAAAAGAGTGCTTCCACGAGAACGACCCAGCACTCACTGGAAATTACATACCAGTTTCGTTCGCGGATGAATGCTGGCCAGAGGAACCAGACGTAAGGTAGGGTCATAAAAGAAGCGGCGGCAAGGGTGAGAACCGTTTGCCAGCCGCTTTTTTTTGAGAAGTACCTCGGGAAGAGTTTCATGAGGATGATCCCGAGGATGGTTTCTGTTCCAATCGTAACTGCCAATGCTTGAAGAAAGGAAATTTCGTAAGTCATTTTTACTAAGCGAGTGGATCAGTCATGATCATTTTGCTTTTGTAATCACCATTCATTTTCATAATTCGGTACATCATTTCTGCCATTTCACCTCGAGTAATTTTTTGTTCTGGTAATTTGATTGTTGCTGGTACAGCAAAAAGTTCATTTTCGAGTTTTTGGATGAATGGTTGATACCAAGCTTCGTTTGCTTTCAGTGGTTCTACAGGAATTTTGAAGGCGTTAGCGATGACTTTTACTGATTCTGCATAGTTAATCTTTTCTTCAGGTTTGAAACTTCCATCATCGTAACCAGCGATAATTTTTTCGCTTTTCGCATAGCAGAGCTCGTTGATATACCAGAGTGTAAACTCGCCACTCAGGCCCAGTTTCACATCAGTGAAAAGGTTGGTGTCGTTCGCGAAATCTTCACAGACAAGACTATAACTTTCTTTGGCTGAGGCTTTTACCATGATGTAGGTAAACTCTGCACGGTTAATAGTTTTATCTGGTTGAAAACTTCCATCTGGGTATCCTGAAATAACTCCTTTATCTTTGAGATATTTGAGGGCAGGTCCATAGGTAGAGTTGGATTTTACATCTGTAAAGACATCGGTTGGAGTGCTTGTGGTCATGATTTCTTTGTCGAGACCTTCTGGAATTTCAGGGAAGGCGTCGGCAATCATGAGATTGGTTTGGGAACCAGAAAAAGCGATGTAGAGCTCTTTCTTATCGTTATCGATTCCACCAATCACATATTCATTGTGTTTATATTCAGTATCTGAATTTTCATCAACGAGTTCATCGGCAACATCGAGCGCAAGATTTGATTTGTAGGCATATGGGGATGTTGTAGGATCGAAGTATTCTCCGTCCGTGTCTGTATCGTTGGTGTTTATGGCATAGAGTTCCAAAGTGTTAAATTTGTAGCCAACATCAAGACAATCTTCACCCTTGATTGCTTGAACAATAGGTTTTTCAAGGGTTGGACCAGTTTCCTTAGTGTAAAACGCAAGTTTTGGAAAATTACTTATGCCATAAATGTTGGCGCAGGTTGGAACATATTTTTTTCCTTCGGGAATGACATCAGCTTGCGCTGTGGGAATTGCAGCTAGGGATAAAAACATTACGCCTGTTGTGAGAATTTTTTTCATGAATGAAAATGAAATAATACATATTTTTGTTTCGCTTTTTTTATAATACCGTTCTTTGAAACGAATGACGAATATTTTCTTGACTCTAACCTAACGTTAGGGCCTATGCTAGTTTTGGTTTTATATTCATTTGTTATGTACACCGTAAAACAGTTAGCAGAAATGGCAAAAGTGAGTGTGCGCACGCTTCACTATTATGATGAGATTGGTCTTCTCAAACCTTTCAAAGTTCAAGCCAATGGTTATCGTTCTTATGGTGAAGAGCAATTAGTGAAACTGCAGCAAATCCTTTTTTTTCGAGAGTTGGAATTCTCTCTTGATCAGATGAAGCGAATGTTTGAATCACCCCGCTTTGATCCGGTGGAGGCGCTCAAGGATCAACAAAAGCTTCTGGATCTTAAGATAAAACGACTGAAGGGTTTGCAACTAACAATTCTTAATACCATACAAAAAATGCAAAATAATCAACATCAGGAGGGGGAAGAGCTTTACGGAGGTTTTACTCAAAAACAGATTGAAGAGTATAAAGATGAAGTCCGAAAAAAATATGGTGATAAAGCTCTCAATCAGTCCGAAGAGCGGATGAAACAGTGGAATAAAAACGATTACGATGCGGTTCAACAGGAACACCTTTCCATTGCAGTGGAACTTGTCAAGCTTATGGACCAAGATCACAAAAGCGACGCGGTTCAAGCGGTGGTGGCACGACATCATCACCTTATTCAAAAATTTTATGACTGCCCATTCTCAATGTATCGAGGGTTAGGAAAGATGTACGTTGAGGACCCTCGATTTACGGCTTTCTATGATAAACACAAAGTTGGGCTTGCTCAATTCTTGTGTGATGCGATAGCTCACTACTGTGATGTTCGGGAAAAGATCTAAATATTCAAAGTGCGGGATTTACTTCCCGCGCTTTTTTATTCGCCCAGTCGAAAGTTAAAGATTTTTTCCAAAAGATTGAGTCCGCCGGGAATAATGTTGAAGAGGACTGGAAAACCAAAAAAGATGAGTGCGATTGGGATATTCCATTCCGGAATATTGATAAAAGAAATTATGATTCCGATGAGTGCAAAAATCGGGGTGAGGGTGATACGAATTTTTGCTTGTTTCAAAATTCTTTGACTGACTTCGTGACGATCAATTTCTTTCGCTTTGAGCGCATACATAAGCATACTGTATGCGGCAAGGCTGATCGCCAGAATATTAAGGCCATAAAAAATGATAGATGTTTGAATGGTGAAATATGAACCTAAGAGATGTGCTGAAAATGGTATGAGTGCAGCAAATGAGAGGTATAACATATTGAGCTGAATCAGCACACGATCAACGTTTTTTACAAACATGTGGTAAAGAGCGTGGTGTGAAACCCAATACATACTCAGGACTGTAAAACTAATAAAATAACTAAAAAACAGTGGTGCAGCTTCGTAAATTTTATGAATGAGATTTGCATTGGTAAGTTCATCATGGTGGAGTTCGGGTATTTTGATCTCAATGACGAGAAGAGTCATAATAATTGCGAATACGCCATCTGATAAAGCTTCGAGTCGATTTTTATTCATAATAATTGTTACATTCGTTAAGATCTTTTTTTGTCGAGTTTTTCTTTGAGGCGGGCTTCGATGCCGCGGTCAGTTGGGTGGTAGAAAATTTCTTCTTTTATTTCATCGGGAAGATGTTGTTGATTGATCTCAGCACCAGTGTAATCGTGGGCGTATTTATAACCTTTTCCATAGCCAATGTCTTTCATGAGTTTGGTGGGTGCGTTTCGGATATGGAGAGGAACGTTGAGGTTACCGGTTTGGCGGATAATTTGTTGAGCTTTTTTATAGGCGGTGTAAGCACTGTTACTCTTTGGTGCCATACTCAGGTAAATAACCGCTTGGGTGAGGTTTACACCACATTCAGGCATTCCGATGAAATGACAGGCTTCTTTTACTGCTACTGTTTGATGGAGTGCATTCGGATCGGCCATACCAATGTCTTCTGAGGCAAATCGCACGAGTCTGCGAGCAATGTAGAGTGGATCTTCACCACCTTCGAGCATGCGGACCAGCCAGTAGATGGCTCCGTCAGGATCGGAATCGCGCATGCTTTTGTGGAGGGCGGAAATGAGATTGTAATGCTCTTCTCCGGTTTTGTCGTAGCGGAGTTTTTTTTCTTGGAGAATTCGAACAATCTCTTCGCCGGTGATAGTGTTGAGTGGTGAAAACTTGAGGATGGTTTCGAGATGGTTGAGGAGGTTTCGGGCGTCACCGTTGGCAAATTGAATAAGCATCTGTTTGGCTTCTGGGTTGAAGGCAAGATCTTTTTTATGAAAAATTTCTGTACATTTTTGAATGGCCCGATTGAGTATTTCTTCAAGACTCGCGTCATCAAGGGCGTTCATGACAAAAACTTGTGAACGGGAAAGGAGCGCTGAGATGAGTTCAAAGGAAGGATTTTCTGTTGTAGCGCCGATAAGGATGACGGTTCCACGTTCGATAAAGGGGAGGAGAGTGTCTTGCTGAGCTTTATTAAAACGATGGATTTCATCCACAAAGAGGATTGTTTTTCCGCCAAGTCGTTTGAGCTCGTCAGCTTTTTTTACGATCTCTTTGATTTCGCTTTTTCCGTGGGTAACTCCACTGATTTCAACAAACTCCGCCTGAGTTTCTTCGGCAATGATACGAGCCAGTGTAGTTTTTCCACACCCTGGCGGTCCCCACAAGATGATGGAATGGATTTGATCATCGAGAATGAGTTTCCGCAGAAGTTTCTCTGGGCCGAGCAGCTCTTGATGACCCGAAAACTCTTCGAGATTGGTTGGTCGTAAGATATGAGCGAGAGGTTTTTGAAGATCGATCATTTTGATCTTTTCATGGGTTTGAGGTTAAGATGATGCCCGAAGGGTGAAGAGATCGTCAACAATTTCATGCGAAAAGAAAAAATTATTAAAGTCAATGAACGGGAGGTTTCTGTAGTGTTACGGCGGAATAAACTTTCACGCACCGTTCGGTTAACGGTAGCTGCTGGAGGGAAAATAACTTTGAATATGCCCATGGTGTATCCAGAGTTTTTGGCATTACGGTTTTTGCAACAAAAAGGTGATTGGCTTCTGCGAAAAGTTGATGAAATGGAAAAGATTAAACCGAAAATAAGTCCAGCTACCGAACGGTTTCAGTATCAACTCTATAAAGCGAAAGCTGAAAAGATGGTGAAGGAATTGGTGCTTCATTATAATGAACATTATCGTCAAGATTTCCGAAGAATTTCTGTGAAGAATCAGAAGAGTCGGTGGGGGAGTTGTTCAACCATAAAAAATTTAAATTTTAATTATCGCGTGGTTTTTTTACCCCAGGAACTCGTGGCTTATATTGTGGTTCATGAGCTTTGCCATTTGCAAGAAATGAATCATTCGGCACGTTTTTGGAAACTAGTAGCGCAGACAATTCCAAACCATAAAATTTTACGAAAAAAGCTTTTATCTCATTCACAGCACCTTATATGACGCACCAAAAAACTGCCCTCATTACCGGAGCATCGAGTGGTATTGGTTTGGAGTTGGCCAAGTTGATGGCTCAAGACTATGAGCGATTGGTTTTGGTTGCTCGTGATGAAAAAAAACTTCAAGAAGTGGCAAAAGCACTTGAAGGTGATTATGGAATTCATGTGGTCGTTCTTGCTCAAGATTTGGCGAAACCAGGTTCTGCTCAGGAAGTTTTTGAGTATTGTCAGCAACATCATTTGGCCGTGGAAACTTTGGTCAATAATGCAGGGTTTGGTCTTTATGGAGAGTTCTCTACTACTAACCTTCAAACGGAACAGGAAATGATTCAGGTGAATGTGATAGCACTGACGGAGCTTACCAAATATTTTTTGTCACATTTCCTCAAACAGAACAATGGCAAAATTTTAAATGTGGCTTCAACGGCAGCGTTTCAAGCAGGTCCACTGATGGCTGTTTACTATGCTACGAAAGCGTATGTTCTCTCTTTTTCCGAAGCGCTTGCGGAAGAGGTTCGAAAAACAGGTGTATCCGTTACGGCACTGTGTCCTGGGCCAACAGCAACGCGATTTGCCCAACGAGGAAAACTTTCGAGCTCTTCATTATTTCATGGGAACACGAACTCGGCGGAAGAGGTGGCGAAAGTTGGGTATCGAGCTTTAAAAGCCGGGAAAACTTTCGTTATCCCCGGCTTAAAAAATCGTTTCTTTGTTTTTGCTGAACGCTTTCTTCCAAGAAAAACAGTCGTTCGTGCCGTTCGGTATATTCAGAGGAAGGTTTAGATCTCTTTGACGGAGTCTGCCATTTTCAGGAGTGTTTCTTGAATTGTTGGTGGGCCGATGAGTTTGTAGATACGTGTTCCAGCTCCTTTCATGTAAATAGCGATCTGCTCGGTGTTTACGGTTTTAACGAAATTTTTATTGTTGTAGCCAATGCTTTCTCCTTCGGGCAAGTTGCCACTGATTACTTCTAGGGCTGCTGCGCTTATTCCACCTTCATCAAGTGGTTTTTCACTGAAGTCATAATGGCGAAGTACACCTTCTGGTGTTGTTTCGCTGGCAGCATAGAACCATTTTTTTGGATACTCGATGCTAAATTTAAAACTTTCACTTACGAAGACACTGAAGTTTTCGTAGCTCGCTTCTTGAGTATTGTTTTCATCGTCACCTGGAGCTGGTGTTTCATTGCCAGACTCTTGCTCCTCATTTTCTAAAACGGTGAGAAGACGTGAGATGATTTCTGCGACCTTTCCACGGTTCATGGCTTGATCAGGAAAAACACGGTTATCATCATCACCACTGATGAGTTTATTATTTTTGGCGTATTGGATGTATTTGCTGAACCAGAGGTCACGAGGGACATCGGCAAAAGGTGTTTTTTCTAGAACGATGAGATCAAGACTTATTTTTTTTGCTTTCAAAAGCATCGCTAAAGTTTCAATCAGATTGACGGTTTGGGTTGGTTTAAACGTTTGGTCGGGATATCCGCGGACAATTTCAAGGAAGTAGGCTTGATTGAGTGCTTTGGTGTACCAATTTTTTTCTCCAACGTCGGTAAATGGTGCGTTGGGAATATTGGCATCGGTGTAGACTTTTGAGGCGTTGAGAATCATCTGGAGTGCTTCAACTCGGTTGATGGCTTGATCCGGTTTGAAAGTTCCATCCGGATATCCAGAAATGATGCCACGTTTTTTGAGGTCGAGGATAGCCTGGTAATTTGGGTGGTCAGGGAGCATATCTTTAAAAGGAAGCGTTGTGACTTCCTGAGTTTCCTCTTGGGTTTCATTTTCTTCCTGGGTGTTTTCTTGTGTGCTTTGAGTGGTGACCTCTTCGGTTTCTTGTTGTGTCTCTTCTTGGCTTTCTTGGGTTTGTTGCTGTGTCAGCTCTTCTTGAGGGTTGCCCGGAATTTCGTCAACAACCGCAGCACTTGCCAAGTGGCTCTGGCTGCTTAAAAAGAGTACAAAAGTGAGGTAAAAGAAAAATTTATTTTTCATGGTTTTTTGGTGAATGGCGAAATAAGAGTTTATTTCTTTGACACTATAAACTATTTCTTGCTGGTTTTCATTACAGAATTTCTACGCGAGAGTTGAAAGGTAGTTTTGGTAAATTTTGAGGAATTTTTCGCTGATTGAAGGGGAGTCGAAAATGAGGGTGTTTTCATCGTTGAGGAAGAATCCACCATAGGTCCAGTTTGCTGTTGTGGTAAGAGTTATTTTGTTATCAATGATGAGAAGGTGATAGTGAAAGATGGAATAATTTTCACCTTCTATGGCAGATTTTCCACCTTTCAGCAGTGTGAAATTCCTGAGATGAAGCTTCTCTATTTTTTCTTTGAGCCAAGGGTAATTGGAGTCTGGTTTTTCAGCGGTCAACTGGTCAACAATTACGGTTACATTGACGCCTTGTTCTGCTTTTTTGATGAGGCTTTCGGCGATGGCTTTTGAATCCAAGACCGTAACACCCACTTTGATCTCTTTTTGTGCTGAATTAATAAGGTCTACGATTCTCGTTTGAAGGGTGTTTTGGTTTCTTCCCGGTGACCACCAGACTTCGGCAGACTCTTGGTTGGCATAATCAATTTGAGCGGCGAATGGTTTGTAACTGAGATCCTTGAATTTTTCGGTGCTGTAATTGTTTTGTTTAAGGCGTTGGATTTCTTCTAAATAACTTTCGATGATTTCACTATTGGTAGTTATTACCAAGTAGTTTGGATCAAGCTCTTCTTGAAGTACCGTCCAGTTCCAGGGGCCGGTAAAAAGTTTTTGGTTTGGAGTGTGCGGGTCGATAATCATGAATTTGTGGTGCATGCTGTAATGACTTTCATCGGCGCTTTTTGTTCCCATATATTGGATGTGGAAATTTTCAGGGAGTTCTGGGTTTGAACGTTCCGCAAAAAAGTTTTTGAGGCCATCACTGTCGTTGTAGCTGTAGAAGAGATTTACTTGAACACCTTGTTCTGCGGCTTCGTAAAGTGCATCACGTATGGCGGGAATATTGAATGAATACATGGCGATATCGATTTCTTGCGTTGAGTTTTTGATGTTTTGAATGATAGTGTTTTCGAGGACATTGCTTTTTTCTCCATCAATAAAATTCGTCACGACTTCCACATTCAGTGGTTCTTGGCTTGAAAGGGTATTGTTTGCAAGGTACTTGGTATTTTTATTGAGGACATGCTCAAATTTCCCTGAGAGAAAAAATGCGGGAATTATGAGCAGCGTAAAGATTACTCCACCTTGAACGAGCATTTTTTTGAACTGTTTATTTTTTTTCCAGATTATCCGCATGGAGTTCGTAAAGATGTTGGTAAGGGAGATAAGTATTTTTTTCTTTGCTGAAAAAAATGAAGGTGGTGTGTGGAGATTTTTGTGTGAGTATGTTCAATGCACTGATCACTTCTTTGGACTTGAGGTCGAGACACATGTGGTCAACGACAATAAGATTTTTGGGACTCATCAAACAGTGGGCAATTTGTAGTAAACAGCTTTCGGTTGCGGTGAAGTGTTGATCGTGAAGTTGGGTTCCGAGGATTTTGATGGAATGAAAAAGGAACTGAAAAAGCTCAGACGGAAGTTTTTTCGTGAGTTCGGAGAACTCTTCGGCAGAAATATTTTCTGGAGGTTTCCCAAAGAGAAATTCTCCGAGTGTGGTTTTAAATGTCGGATGAAACTGAATGAGGAAACGTTTAATTTTTGCTTCATTCCAACGTTTTGAATGATACCTTTGATCATCTATAGTGAAGACCAGACTGGGGATCATTTTGAGACCAGTAATGGCTTGAGCAAGGGTAGTTTTTCCGAGAGGTTCAGGGGTGTAAATGAGAATTTTGTCGCCTTTTTTTATTTCAAGTTTGAACTTTTTGAGGTAGGAACCTTGCCGAGCAAGTTTCGTTTTTTGACTTGAGATGATGATTGAATTTTTGAAGGGTGTTTGAAAACGAGGGCGTTTGGTTGAAAAATCTGGAACCCCAAGTTTTAGCCCGGTGATGAATATTTGGCTGTACATACCAATTTTTCCGGCAGCAAAAATAATTCGCGTGAGATAGGCGATAATAAAACTGCTTGAAGTAAGACTGGTGATTGAATTGAGATCGATAAATCCCCAATAGGTTTGGATAAGGTAGAGAATGATGCCAAAGAGAAGCACACCAATAAAAAGGATCCGGTCAAAAAAACTCATCCAGAGTTCGCGTCTGACTCGAAAAAAAGCATCGAGTTCAAGAATGTTTTCGAAAGTTTTAAGTTTTTCCGTTTCTCGTTGTTGGTTTTTAATGAGTTGAAAATTTACAATACTTTCGTTTACTTCTTCAACAATTTTACTGTTGAAGGTTTGTTCACGGGCAAGATATTTTTTACTGATTAAGTATCCGATTATTCCAAGTGTTCCGATGAGTGGAAGTGTACCAATGCTGATCAGGAAAAGTTTGGTATTAAAGAGAAAACAAAACAGGAAAATACTTGCATATAAGATAGTTATACGTGCTCCTTCATTGAGTATGTTTTCAAAACCTGTTCGAAGAAGGAGTGTATGATAAATTATTTTCGTGAGTGGTCGATGATTAGGGATGTTCGTTGCTGAAGGAGAATGATTGAGGAAATGTGCGTACCAACTTTTCCGGAATGTATTGGTTGTGTCTAAGCTTATTCGTTTGCTTAAGAGGAGTGTGCGGTAACTGGTGAAGAGATAGATTCCTATCCCCAGGAGGAGGAAAGGAATCCCTACAAGAACTCCTTGATATTGAAAGAGATCAAACTGTTGGTCGAGATAAAAGTGACTGAAGAGTGGAAGACTTATTCCCAGGAAGGTCTCAACAATGATGAAGATACCAAAGAGCATGAGTCGATTTTGCTCTTTTTTCAGGAGGTGGAAAAAAGAGCTCATTTGTCTTTTTTTTAATGGGAAATAGCCAAGATTGTGACGAAGATCGGTCGTTTTTTTGATGAGCCGGGTATTTATTTTCTGCTGATGTGAATTTTTCATGAGGGGTTGAGACCTAATTTCCCGCTTCTTTATTGCTTCATTGTACCATATTTTGTATAATGATGGGAATGTTCTTTCACATATGGTCCCGAATATTGTGCGTAATTGTGGGGCTGTCATCGCGTAATTTTTGGGGATTTACATCCAGTAATGTTTGGGGATTTACATCCCACTGTAATTTCTCTCGCAAATTTCTTCATTTTCTCTCGTGAAGAGTTTCGGGAGGTACCAGTAGTTTCATGGCTCTTTCCTTGGTATATCTCGTTTTTTGAAATATACACCTCCAGGTACAGGTGAAAGAGGTGGTGAGATTTGTGAGTTATCGCTGATTTCACTTTCAATTCCCTTGTCGGGAATCAAAAGTCAAATCTTGATAACTCGTTCACGAACTCGGTCTCATACGAGTCCCGAGTATTGCAGTGGGATGTAAGTGATCAATTGTTATGTTGTTTACGAAAAAGAAGCATTTATTGGAAAAGAGACCTGGTTTTTATCATCAGATTGTTGATAAAAAAAATATTGAACAGGCTTATCTTGAAGTTGCTGAAAAGCTTATTTCTCAGGGGAAAACTCAGCGTTATAAGGGGGCTGATGGGGTATGTTTTCAAGATATTGAACAACAGCCTGCGGAAATGATTGATGAAATTTATTCAGAACTCCTTGCTCTAAAAGCACTTCGACCGGCAAGGTATATCGAGATTCCCAAAAAAAATGGGGGTAAACGAGAAATCTATATTTTAAATCTGAAAGAACGGGTTAAGTGTCAGGCAATTTATCGTGTTCTTGAACCTTTTTTTGAAAAAAAGTATACACCTTATCTGTTTTCGTTTCGTCGCTCGCATCCGACTTATGAAGCAATGAAAGGTGTGCGAAGGTTTTATCTTCGTCATTCTGCTGAAGTGCTACGTAACCCTTGGTATGTTTTAAAATTGGATATTACTCAATATTCTGAAACCATTAATCATCACGTACTTTTTTCAGTTTTAAGGGAAGAGGGGATTGATGAATCGACACTTGAACTTATTCAACTTTTTCTTCAGTTACCTTACTATCGTGAGGGGCGACTGATGTCACTCCATCGCGGTTTAATGACGGGGATGCCTTTATGTACATTGTTTACGAATGTTCTTTTTCATCGTATTGATAAGGCGATTGGACCGAAAGTGAAGCTGTATCGAAGGGTCTGTGATGATATGCTTCTCATTGATCGGGATAGGACTAAGCTCGAAGAAATTCATCGTTTTGTTGAAAATGAGGCGAAAAAATTAAAACTCTCTTTACATCCGCAAAAGTCTTTTTTGATTGATATTGAAAAATCTTTTGAGTTTTTAGGATTGGTTTTCTCAGATGGAAAAGTGAGCTTACCGGTGAAGACGGTTCAAAAAATTACCGATGGTTGGAAGAAATCTCTGAAGTATCGTGAAGGGTATTCGTTAAGGACAAAGTTTCACTTTCTTAAGTCTTATTTGCGTCAGGGGTCAGCCCAAACTGATGCTGTTTTTTTAACACCTGTCCGTGCTTATAATTTAGTTACGAATGTGAACCAAATGAAATTTTTGTCCCAACAGTTTTTTCGAATTCTTTGTGTTTATTTTACAGGTCGGTTAAATTATAAAAACCAGAGGAAAACTCAGAAAGTTATTTCTGATTTTTCTGATCAGTTTCATTTTAAATCGTACTTTCGAGTATTTATGTCGTATACTCAAAAAATCGACTTAAAAAACAGTCGTACCGAAAGATGAGTAAATTTGTTTAATTTTTTTGATTATGAAAAAGTCTTCACTCAAAAAACTCCACTCATTGTTAGAGAATCATTCGAAGAGTCGCTTTAGTGAAATTATTTTGGGTGGGCAGGATGGTTTAGTGAATGTATTGGGTGTGATCTTGGGTGTTGCTGCTGCGACGCAGGATTCACGGATCATTATGGCTGCGGGTTTAGCGGCAACGTTTGCTGAGTCGATTTCAATGGGTGCAGTTGCATATACTTCTAAGCTGGCTGAAAGTGACTATTACTATAGTGAACTAGCGCGGGAAAAACGAGAAATTAAGGAAGTTCCCGAGCTCGAAACCCAGGAGATTCGTGATATTTATCGTGCGAAAGGTTTTGAGGGGGAACTTCTAGAAAAAGTCGTTGAAGTCATTACCTCCAATGAAAAAGTCTGGTTGGAAACAATGATGCGTGATGAGTTGGAACTTTCACCTGTTGAAAAAAATCATCCTATTTCTGCTGCATTTATTGTCGGTTTTTCGGCTTTATTTGGTTCGTTAGTGCCATTATTGCCATTTGTTTTTCTTACGGTTCAGGTTGGTACTTGGGTTTCCTTGGTTGTTTCAGCAATAACTTTATTTATTGTTGGTGCCTTGAAAGCTAAACTTACGATTGGGAATTGGGGAAAAAGTGGCTTGGAAATGGCAATAATTGGTATCGTTTCAGCTCTTGCAGGTTATGTGGTGGGACTTTTGTTTTCAGCACCAACGGGAGCGGTTTGATCACGCGTTTGATCTTTTGGATGGAATTCGTTAGATTGTGGGTGTTTTTTATCTCTCATTTTTTCGTATGTCGAGCGGATTTCATAAGAAGGTTGACGGTGTTGTGTTAAAGAATTTCCCTGGATATTTTTTAGTCGCTTGTATACTGATTACCGCATTTTTTCTCTATAATATTCTTGAGCCATTTTTAACGACTCTTATTTTGGCAGCAATCTTGGCAACTGCTTTCCATCCACTCTATAAAAAAATCCTTCCTCGAGTTAAAAATAATGCTCGATCGGCTTCCTTGGTCACCTGCTCATTGATTTTGTTTTTGATTGTAGTGCCAATGATGATTTTTGTTTTTCTCTTGGGTAAACAGGCCACCAATACTTACTCTTTTGTTTATGACTGGATTCAAACGGGCCATTTGGATACTTATTTGAAGTGGGAAAAAGGTGGAACTTTGTATGACACTTTAGGTTCAATGGCTCAACAGGTGGATACAGTTATTGATGTCAGTTCACTCGATGTTAAAGGGAATATTTCTGATGGTTTACGTCAAGTTGGGAGCTTCTTAGCTTCTCAAAGTACGATGCTTATTAAGCTTTTTGGTTGGATTCTTCTGAGCTTTTTTGTTCTCTTTTTTGCCATGTATTACTTTTTTAAAGATACTGACCAGATTATTAAGAAAATTATGACTTTAAGTCCATTACCTTTGGAGCATGAACATGAACTCTTTAAAAAATTTAAAGAGATCAGTTTAGCCACTCTTTATGGGATCTTTTTGACATCAATCGTCCAGGGAATTATTGGTGGTGTTGGTTTTCTTATTGCTGGTATTCCCAATTCTCTCTTTTGGGGAACAGCAATTGCTTTCTTCTCCTTAGTTCCAGTTGTTGGGACTGCAACCATCTGGTTACCGGCTTCGATTATTCTTTTCCTTTCTGGGAATGTATTTGGTGGTATTTTCCTGTTTTGTTGGGGATTGTTCATAGTAAGTACCGTTGATAACATCTTACGTGCCTAGTTGATGGGTGGAAAAACCAAAACGAACCAGTTGTTAACTTTTATTTCTGTTTTTGGTGGAATTAGTGTTTTCGGGCTTTTGGGAGTGATTTTTGGTCCTCTCATACTGACACTTTTTTTCACTTTCCTTCATATTTATGAAAGGGAATATGACCGAGTTCTTCATGACGGCCATTCTTCTGAATAAATCTCACTCTTCTCTCTTTAAAATTTCTGTAATTGTGCTATAATTTGAAGATTTATTTCAAATTATGGCAAGGAGAGCTTTACAACTGCGGCGATTTTCGTTTGATCACGGCAAAAAGCGAAAAAAAATTCTGAAACAATCTCATGCTGGGCATTCGCTGAATCGTCAGGTTCTTGCGAGCTTTTTAATGATGGCATTGGTGATTTCGGTACTTGGAGTTCAATTTGGAAACAAAAAACTTACCAATGTTTCACTCCATGGTTCGGCTTCTGAAGTAAAACGTGTCATTCCTTTGGATGATAATTTTTTTCCTTTTACTGATGTGAATTCACAAACGGATGGTTTTCGTGAAATTGCTTATTTAAAAAAAATTGGGGTTTTGAATGGATATGCCGACGGTACTTTCCAACCACAAAAAAAGGTAAGTAAAGCGGAATTTTTTCAGTCCTTTGCAAATATTTTACGAATTCGACCGCATTTGATTTCATATAACTTTTGTTATCCTGATGTGAAGAATGAATGGTACAGTGCTTCGATTTGTTATTTTAAAGCGAAAGGGTATTTGGATTTTTATCAGCAGTTAAATTTTCATCCGTTTGATTCTTTAACTCTTGCTGATGCCTTAAGTTTTGGCACTCGTTATTGGGGTGCTGAAGCCGATAATGTTTTTGAAGAAATTATTTCTCAGCAAGATCATTCGTCTGAACTGTTGCGTGTTCAGTTGGCGAAAATTTTGGTAAGAGTGGAGCAGATGCATTTGAATTAGACTTTTTTTTCTTTTGGATGATCCAGAAGATGGTTCCCAGGATGGCAAAGAAAAGCAGTGAACTTAAGAGGTATAATGTTCCAAATGGAGAAGATGGGGCAGGTTGAGTTATCTCATAACTGAGAAGTATTTTTTCGTCCTCCTCGGTTCCGATAAGAAAAGTTCCTTGGGTGTTTTTTTTGAAAAGCTCTTGAGCTTCTGTGGCAGGGATAGTCTCTTCGGTAAATAGTACTTTGAAGGTTTCATTTTGGTGAGTTTGAAGGGTAAAAAAATAACTTTCCGTGTCGAAGTTTGCATCTTCCGTTATGATGCCGTGGTAATGGATGCATTCAGGGTTTTTTTCGTTGGGTGTCGGGTGACTTGTCCATTGCCAATTCCTTGTTTTTTCGCCGGTTTCATTGTCCAATGTTTCGAGAAGTGCGTACGATTTGTTTTTGGGTGCACTTTCGTACGTTACCTCGTCTCCTTGCTTCCCTTGAGAATTCAACAGAAAAAGTCCGTCACTTTGGTTTGCCAGGGAAATTTTGGCTTCTTTGGCGTTGATCCAGAGTGTTTGTCCTGCCTCAAGGGTTCCGAAGTGACTCAATGAGTAAGGTTTTGCGCTTTTGGCAGTATCTTTAATGGACCAATTGCTAAGTTTTATTGGTGTTTCTCCGTAATTGGTAAGTTCAAACCATTCGGTTTGGTTTAGTACTTCTTTGGTACCTTTTGTGGGATTTGGGTAGATTTCGGAAATTTTAAGGAATGGTGATGTTGATTGAACTTTGTTTGTTTCATTGAGGTGGAGTGGTTTTTCGTTGAGATTATTCTTTGTTTCTGTTGGGTTGACGATTCCTTTTTGTGATTTTTGACCGATGTCTGCAGTACTCCTTGTGGAAGTTGTTGTTTTTGTGGTTCTTTGATTTTTTGATGTAGTCCCTTGTAGTTCCCAATCAGCACTTGTATTGCTATCCGTGAGGCTTTTTCTTTTAAGGGTATCATTTTTTTTGATGGTTGTACTGGGAAAACATGAATTTGTTTCTTCACTTGACCACCCTTCATTGCTCCAAAGCTCTTTTTGATCTTTAATTTCGTCTTCGGTGGGTTTTTCGTTTGCCCAACATATGGCATCCAGCACTTTGTTGTTTTGGTCAATGAGAATGATTTGTTCTGTCGTTGCGGTTAGACCTGAATGGTTGGTAAAGAACTTTTCATTTTGGTCACTTTGGTCTGATTTGAAGGTGAGTTGATATTCTTTATGAGGTTGAATGAAGGTATCGGTGGTGATTTCTTTAAAAATTTTGTCGTCTTGAAATTTTATTCCTCTGATATTTCGGGGAGATTCTTGTGAAGAGATGTATTTAAATTTTATCCAATCAGCTTCTGAATTTTTTAAATTTACTTCTGTGATCAGGATTTTATCGGAAGCATTCAAGAGTACCGAGGGAGTTGCTTCGTACTCTTCTATTTGGCTCGACATGATTTCCGGCCAAAGAAATAGGTTCATCACAATGGAAAAAATTAAGAGAAGGATTTTCATGAGAATTGAGTAATTTGTCTCAAATTACTGACCCATTCTTAAATTTTTTTTAAAAACTCGTAAGTTATTAGAAAACACTTCTTTATCTTATCAACTTGTTTTTTTGTTATTACTGAGTCTTTGGAGCTTCATGAATGATTCATGTCTTGAGCCTTCATTGACTTCGATTTCTAGTGGTCTTATGCTTTGTCTTGTACTAGTGACGCATTTATTGTACGGAGATACGTAAGAAAATCGAAAAATATTAGTGAAAATATTAAAAAAAAGTCCTGAATTTTGAATGAGCTTGTTATCAGAATTTTAATAAGAATCCCAAAAAAATTTCTTCAGGGGTTCTGAAAAAATAAAAAATATTTTCTCGGAGATTTTCTTTCCATTCCGGCAATAGATGAGAAGTTTTCTTATCTAAAATATATTGCCATGCCTTATCTTTTTATTGTTTTAGCCCTACTCTTTGGTCTCGGTGTCGGGTATTTTTTTAGAAAAAAACAGGTTGAGGAAAAAAATTTAGAGTTGAAGGAGCAGGGAGAACGTATCTTGATGGATGCAAACACCAAATCGCAAGAGATGGTTTTTCGTGCAAAGAATGATTCTTTGAAGATCTTAGATGAGGCAAAAAATCTCGAGGAAAAAAAGCGTGATGAACTTCGAAAAATTGAAGAAAAACTTTTATTGAAAGAGGACACTCTTAACAAAAAGATTCAAGAACTCGAAAAAAATAAAGGAGAACTTGATAAAAAAGCTTTATCTGTTCAGGAGCTTAAAGAGGAGGTTCAGAAGGTTCATGATCTTCAACAACTTGAACTCCAGAAAATTAGTGGTTTATCGAAAGAAGAAGCAAAAACAATTCTTTTAAAACAAGTTGAGGAGCAATCCAAAGACGATATTGCGCGTGAAATTCAAAAAGTTGAGAAAGAGCTCAAGGAACAATCAAAGGAACGTGCAAAATTCATTATTGCCGATGCGATTCAGAAGTATGCCGCTGAAACGGCGACTGAATCTACGGCAACTATTGTGAATCTCCCGAGTGATGACCTAAAAGGGAGGATCATTGGTCGGGAAGGACGTAATATTAATACTTTTGAACAGGTTACTGGTATTGATGTGATTGTTGACGATACTCCAGGTTCGATTGTGATTTCTGGCTTTGATTTGGTACGTCGCTATGTTGCTAAAGTTGCATTGGAAAAACTTATTTCCGATGGGCGTATTCATCCTGCTCGCATTGAAGAGACAGTTGAGCGGACCAAAGAAGAGGTGAATGTTATGATTAAAGAGTTGGGTGAAAAAGCGGCATTTGAAACGAGCGTAACTGGTCTGCATCCAAATCTTATTAAGCTTTTAGGTCGTTTGAAATTCCGCACCAGTTATGGTCAGAATGTTTTGAAACATTCGATGGAAGTTTCTTTCTTGGCTGCAAATCTTGCATCTCAATTAGGCGCTGATATTAATATTTGCCGCAAAGCGGGTCTACTTCATGATATTGGAAAAGCGGTGGATCATGATATCCAAGGGCATCATGCACTTATTGGTAAAGACATTGCGAAGAAATTTGGTTTGCCAGATACAGTAGTTCATGCCATTGAGTCGCATCATGGTGATCCAGAACCGCAAACGGTTGAAGCAATTATTGTTCAAGCGGCAAATGCAATTGCGAATTCTCGTCCAGGTGCGAATAAAGATAATCTTGATACGTTCATTAAGCGTTTGGAAGAACTTGAAAATCTTGCCAACTCTTTTCAAGGGGTCAAGAAATCTTTTGCGGTACAGGCGGGTGCTGAGGTTCGAGTCTTTGTTGCTTCTGAGGAACTTGATGATGCATCTTCCATTAAACTTTCCTACGAAATTGCACGAAAAATCGAGCGGGATCTTCAGTATCCAGGACAGGTGAAAGTAAACGTTATTCGTGAAACTCGTTCAGAAGAGTTTGCAACCTAAAATTTTCTGAATAAAGTTTTTAGCACTTGACACTTCTTTTTGCTAACGTTTATTATTTGGCAGTCACTCTTTTAGAGTGCTAATGGTGTATTTTTTAATTTGAACGTTTATGTCAGATAAAGCTCTTAAGCTTCGTCCACTTGAGGATCGGATCGTTGTTGAAGCAGTTAGTGATATGGAAAAAACTGCTTCCGGTCTTATTATTCCTGAAACAGTCTCAAAAGAAAAACCGCAAAAAGGAAAAGTGCTAGCGGTTGGTTCAGGAAAGGTTGATACCAATGGAAAACGTGTTGAAATGGATGTAAAGGTGGGTGATACGGTTTTATTTACCAAGTATGGTCCAACCGAAGTGAAGGTTGATGGTAAAGATCTCTTAATTTTAAGCCAATCTGATGTTTTGGCTGTTTTAGAATA
Organism: uncultured Candidatus Peribacteria bacterium; assembly: GCA_964624115.1. Lineage (GTDB taxonomy): Bacteria > Patescibacteriota > Gracilibacteria > UBA1369 > UBA1369 > CAZUXI01. The sequence goes on along the minus strand of CAZUXI010000002.1, from coordinate 101,113 downwards.
AATGTTACTTCTTAATTTTATTGAACTATGTCTAAACAAATTATTTTTGGCGACGAGGCTCGCAAAAAAATTATTGCTGGGGTAAATCAACTTGCGCAGGCTGTCAAAATTACCTTAGGTCCCAAAGGTCGGAATGTTCTTATTGAAAAAAAGTTTGGTTCTCCTCTTATTACGAACGATGGAGTGACAATTGCGAAAGAAATTGAACTCAAAGATCCTCAAGAAAATATGGGGGCGCAACTTGTGAAAGAAGTGGCTACCAAAACCAATGATGTTGCTGGTGATGGTACTACGACCGCGACTGTACTTGCTGCAGCGATGATTCATGAGGGGTATCGGAATGTCACCGCAGGGGCGAATCCGATGCAGCTCAAGAGCGGTATGGATATGGCTATGCGAACGGTTTGTGATGAACTTGATCGGGTTAAAGTTGACATCGGTGACTCCAAAGAAAAGGTTGCACAAGTTGCTACTATTTCTGCTCAAGATGAGGTAGTTGGTCAGTTGATTGCTGATGTTATTGAGGTTGTGGGTCATGAAGGCGTTATTACCGTTGAAGAATCACAGGCGATGGGATTGGATAAAGAGGTGGTGAAAGGAATGAACTTTGATAATGGCTATGTATCTGCCTATATGGTTACTGATCCTGCGCGTATGGAAGCGGTCTATGAAGATGTGAAAATTTTAATTACTGATCGAAAAATTTCTTCCATTCAGGATGTTTTGCCTGTTATTGAAAAACTTGCTCAGGCTGGACGAAAAGAGTTGGTTATTATTGCGGAAGATGTAGAAGGTGAGGCGCTCGCAACTTTTGTTTTGAATAAAATTCGGGGAATTTTCCATGTTTTGGCAGTTAAAGCACCAGCATATGGTGATCGTCGAAAAGAGATGTTGAAAGATATCGCGGCTTTGACTGGGGGGAAAGTTATTACTGAAGAGTTGGGACTGAAACTCGATAAAGTTGAATTGACCGATTTGGGTGAAGCGCGAAAAATTATTGCTGATAAAGATAAAACTGTTATTGTTGAAGGTCGTGGAAAAAAAGAGGATGTCGATGGTCGTATTTCTGAGATTAAGGTGTTGCTTGATAAAACCACTTCAGATTTTGATAAAGAAAAACTGGCTGAGCGTATGGCAAAACTTGCAGGGGGTGTTGGTGTCATTAAAGTTGGTGCAGCAACCGAAACTGAATTGAAAGAAAAGAAGCTTCGAATTGAAGATGCGGTATCTGCGACGAAAGCGGCAATGCAAGAAGGTATTGTCCCTGGAGGTGGTGTCGCTCTTTTACAAGCTGCTACGGTTTTGGATGCACTTAAAGGTGATGCTGATCAGATGATTGGTATTCAAATTGTAAAAAAAGCTTTATCAGCTCCTCTTTACCAGATAGCCGAAAATGCGGGACAAGATGGTGCGGTGATTGTTCACAAGGTTTTGGAACAAAAACCTGGTTTTGGTTATGATGCTGCAAAAGATCAATTTGTTGATATGGTCAAAGCGGGAATTATTGACCCCAAAATGGTGACCCGTTCAGCTTTACAAAATGCAGTTTCTATTGCGGGTATCGTTCTGACCATGGAAGCGGTTGTCAATGATGCGCCAGAAGAAAAGGCCGATAAAGATATGGGACATGGAGGTGGTATGGGAGGAATGGGTGGTATGGGTGGCATGATGTAATTTTTTTGAAAAAACATAATCTATCAGGTTTTGCATCGTAAAAATGCTACCTGATAGATTTTTTGTGTGTTATAGTTTGCTATGTTTTAAAAATAAATATATGAGTCCATCTACCAAAGATATCAAAGGAAAAGTAAGATCCAAAAAAGAGGTATTTAAAGTGAATTCTTTGGATGAGGAAGGGGATTTTATTAAGGTTGAACCTGTACATCAATCGCTTGAAAAAGATGGCGATCCCACTTATGAGGAGGCACAAGCCGCTGATTATCTTGAAGAATCTTCGACATCACCAAAAATGTATGTGACACCTTTAGAGATGAAGAAGAACGATTATCGACGTGAAGATAATCGTGAAGCTTGGCAGTCGATTTCTGAAGAAGTTACACCTAAAGAGACGGTTAAGGTGAAATTTAGTAAATTTGTTCAACTGGTTGCGAGTCATGATTTTTCTGATGTAATTGATGCGAATCCTGATGAAGATATTATTCTCCATTCAAATTTGTTGACCGAGCTTGCTTCAGCAAAGGATTATCGTGAAGAGAAAAAAATTCCCCTCGTTTTTTTGGTAGGTATTGCCATTGGGGTGGTACTTACTTATATTCTATTCTCCAAATAAACGTTTATGAATCAGTTGAAATATAAGAGGATTTTGCTCAAAATTTCTGGTGAAGCTCTCCAAGGAAGTTCAGATGGTGGCCAGAGAATTGATTTTAGTTTTCTTGACAAGCTTTGTAAGGAAATTTTGGGAGTACAACAGCTTGGTGTTGAGATTGCCATTGTAGTTGGCGGTGGAAATTTTTGGAGATTCCGTGATTTCCAAGAGAGCCCTATGGGAAGAGTTAGTTCAGATTCGATGGGGATGTTGGCAACGGTTATGAATTCAATTGCCCTTCGTGATGCTTTTCAACGTTTGGGCGGAAAAGCTGAAGTATTGTCTGCAGTCCCAATGGGGTCACTGGTTTCAGGTTTTTCAGCTCTTTTAGGTGAGAAGTATTTACGTGAAGGGAATTTAGTTATTTGTGCCGCTGGAAGTGGTAATCCTTATTTTACTACCGATTCAGCTGCGGCACTCCGAGCACTTGAATTGCAATGTGATATTTTTCTTAAAGCGACAAAAGTTGATTATGTTTATGACAAAGATCCAGTAAAGTTTCCTGATGCGGTTAAATATGAACATTTAAGCTACGAGGACGTTTTGGGCAAACAGTTGGGTGTTATGGATCTGAGTGCCATCACGGTCTGTCATGAGGGTAAAATGCCGATAATGGTGTTTAATCTCACTACCCCTGGTAACATTGAAAAGGTTGTCAGAGGTGAGCAAGTAGGGACAATTATTTCTTAAATTTATTTTTTTATGGTGGATGGTTTACTTCAACAGTCTGATGCAGATTTTAAAAAAGTCTTAGAGCATTTACGAACTGAGTATTCACGTTTGCAAATTGGACGTGCATCACCCGCACTCGTTGAGTCTTTGATGATTGATAGTTATGGTTCGAAGCAACACCTTAAGAATTTGGCGAGTATTTCAATTCCGGATCCAAAAACAATTCAAATTCAACCTTGGGATAAATCTCAGTTGGCGGCAATTGAAAAAGGGATTCAGGCTTCTGACTTAAATTTGAATCCACTTAATGATGGTGTCGTCATCCGTGTTGTTTTGCCGCCTTTGACTGAAGAGCGTCGAAAAGATTTGAGTAAAGTCGTTCATAAACTTGCTGAAGAGGCGCGTATTACTGTTCGTAATATTCGACAAAAAGCTCATGACAAACTCAAAGAAGCAGAAAAAAATGGTGATATTACTGAAGATCTCCAAAGAAGTGGAGAAAAAAGACTTCAGGAAAAAGTTGATGCTACCAACACAGAGATTGAAACCACAGCAAAGAACAAGGAAAAAGATATTTTAACCGTTTAATACTCAATGAACTGGATTTTAACTGCGCTGGCTTTTTTATTTATTTTTTCTGTTCTTGTACTGATTCATGAGTGGGGACATTTTTATGCTGCAAAAAAAGCAGGTATTAAGGTTGAAGAGTTTGGATTTGGTTTACCACCACGGATTTGGGGTAAAAAAAGAGGGGAAGTACTTTATTCAATTAATGCAATTCCTTTTGGCGGTTTTGTAAAGCTTTTGGGGGAAGATAGCAGTGATCCAAAAGTAAAAAACGATAAACGAAGTTTTATTTCCAAACCACCACGGGTTCGAATTTTAGTTGTGACGGCGGGTGTCATTATGAACTTTCTGTTGGCATTTGTTTTGTTAACCATCGGGTTCATTGTGGGTATGCAGCCACTTATTACGAACTCTGATGATTTGTTTGCTCAGTTGAAATCTGGAAACATTCAGACGATGACAGGTGTGGTGGTTAAATCTGTGGACGATGCGAGTAAAGCTCAAAGCTCTGGTTTGATGAAGGACGATGTCATTGTATCATTGAATGGTCAAGATGCGCGTCGTGAAGATGTTGAAAAGTTTCTCCGTGGAGAAGCGGGTGGAAAGTATGAAGTGAAAGTTTTACGTAATGGCAGTCAGAATGATCTTCAAATTGCGACAGAAAAAGGAAAAAGTTTAGGAGTTGTTCTTTATGATCATTTACCACTCCCAAGACTTATTATCCAAAATGTAAAATCTGGTTCTCCAGCAGAAAGCTCAGGGTTGCGTGTAGGCGATATTATTTTATCTGCTGCGAATGAATCAGTTTACTCTGCAGATGATTTTCAAAAGTATCTTGGTGCGAGTGAGGTTCCGCTTATGGTTTCGCGTGGTTATAAAATTGAAAATATTCTTTTGAAACAAGTGGAAGTTCCTTCCGTGATTGTTACGCAAATTTATCCCAACACACCTGCAGAGCAAGCTGGTCTTAAGGTCGGAGATATGCTTGAGCGTGTGAATGGTAAGTTTGTTCAAAGTCCAGAACGTGCGATTGCTGAAATTCAGAAAAATGTTCGTGGTGATATTCAACTTGCATTTGCGAGAAAGAATGCTGAGGGGGTTGCAGAACAACAGCGGGTGGTTTTAAAGACGGATGATAAAGGCCTTATTGGTGTTGGTCTTTCCGTTTTGCAAGGAGTTGAGTCCCAAGATATTACGTATTATCAAACAACGGTTGAAAGTTCTCTCCTTTCAATTAAGGATATTCGGTATCCGTTTTGGTTGGCTCCAGTCAAAGCATTTGATGAATCGGTAAAGCTTTCAGGGCTTACCATTCAAATGTTCTTTAATGTCATTAAAAATGTTGTTACTCAATTTTCTGTTCCAGAAGGAGTTGCAGGTCCCGTTGGAATTTTCCAACTTACGTATGTCTTTGTTCAAGAAGGGCTTGTTTCTCTTATGCGTTTTATGGCGTTGTTGTCACTGAGTTTAGCGATTATTAATGTCCTTCCGTTTCCAGCTTTGGATGGGGGGAGACTCTTTTTTATCCTTGCTGAAGTTATTGTGGGGAGAAGACTCGGAGCGAAGTTTGAATCCATCATTCATGCGGTGGGTTTTGTTATACTTATGCTCATTATTTTTGCGGTTACTTACAACGATATTTTACGACTTTTTTAAATTGAGTTGCGAAGTCTTCGAATGTGAATTGAGGTGCCTCTTGTACCAGCCTGTAAAATATTTTTTGATATCAAAAAATAACTACAGGTGGTATTGGGGGGTGGAGTTAGGGGCGATAGATAGTGGTGGGATGTGAGCGGAGTGGCGACTTGAGGAAGAAGAGGAAAAAGATTATGATCTGTTTACGTAAAAAAAGGATTATTTTTATCCGTTGTTTTTGGCTTAGGTATGAATAAAAAGTTGCTTTGGGAGCAAATACTTTCGGGTCTTAGTAAGCGGATCGGTCGTCAAAATATTTTGGTGCTTTTTAAGGATTCGATCATTGTTGAGTGTGAGCATCAGGTCATGAAAGTTGCGTTTCCAACTTTTATGTCACATAACTACTATAAACAAAAGTATACTGCTTTGCTTCTTCAGTGTGCTCAGGAAGTTTTACCTGAAGTGAAGTCGATTGTCAGTGAGATTCAGGGGGGGTTGAAAGACAATGATCATCCGGATAAAGCTGATTTGAAACTTGTAGATGAAGATGGTGAAAAACGAACCCATCGAAAAGTTCCCAATAAACAAGAGGTGATTATGGAGGATGGGATTCGAAGTAAAATGTTTAATCCCAAATACACGCTTTCAAGTTTTATTCCGGGAAATGATAATCGTTTAGCACATGCAGCTTGTTTGGCAGTCGGTTCGAAACCAGGTGGAATTTATAATCCACTTTTTTTGTACGGTGGTGTTGGACTTGGAAAAACTCATCTCCTTCAAGGAACAGGTTTGGAAATTTTAAAGAATTTTGCCAATAAAAATGTGGTTTATATGACTTCAGAGCGGTTTATTAACGAAATTATTGAAGCGATTGGGAAAAAACATACGAGGTCTTTTAAGGATCGTTATCGGAAGGTCGATTGTTTGATTGTTGATGATATCCAATTCTTTGGAAATAAGGCTTCTTCTCAACAAGAGTTTTTTCATACTTTTAATGAACTCTATGATGCTGGGAAACAGATTATTTTAAGTTCTGATCGTCCACCTCGTGAGCTTGATCAGTTGGAAGATCGATTAAAAAGTCGTTTTGGAATGGGGATGGTGGTTGAAGTCGTAGTTCCGGATTATGAAACACGTATTGCTATTCTCCATAAGAAATCACAAGAACTTCAGATTTTGGTTGATCCCGAGGTTGTTGAATTTATTGCTTATAATGTAAAATCCAGTATTCGTGAACTCGAAGGTATTTTGGTGAAAGTATATGCTGAATCACAGCTTACTCAATCAACGCCTACCATTCGATCCGTTTCAGAAGCAATTCGAAAATTAAATCATCAACATCAGGTTCAAGATGTTCATTTCCCACAAGATAATAAACAGTTATCCGTTCGAACGAGTGAAGATGTTATTGATTTGGTTTCTTCTTATTATAAACTTACGAAGTCAGATTTACTCGGGGAAGTTCGACGAAAAGATATAATGGTTCCTCGTCAAGTTTGTATGTTTCTCATTCGCAATATCCTCGATCACTCGTATGAAACGATCGGGGAGTATTTTGGCGGGAGAAATCATACAACAGTTTTGCATTCATGTAACAAAATTCTTGAGCAGCTTAAAACTGATTCGCGTATTTTACGTGATGTAAATGCATTAAAAAAAGAGATCGGCCTTTAATTTTTCTTTACTTTTAGGCAAAGATCTTTATATAATTACTTGTTTTTCTTAAAGCTCAAAATTATGCGTAGAGTCGCAAGGAGAAGGAAGTCAGGAGGGTTTATGTTGCCGTTTTTAGTTCTCATTGCTCTTGGTTTTATTGTGGTAATGGGATTTCAATTGTTTCAGAATTTTTTTGGTCAGAGTAAACCCGATGCTTTCTTTTATGTCTATGAGGGGAAAGCTCGAATTTTGCCTTTTGGTCAATCTGAATGGGATGAAGCTTACAGTGGAACGAAACTGCTTATTGGGGACAAAATCAAAACGCTCGGCAATGGTCGTTTAATCATGGATTTCTTTAATGGTTCTAAAGTTCGTGCTGATCATGATTCTGCCGTTTCACTTACGGATTTAAGTAAAGCGGTTGATTCGGAAAATATTTTGCTTTCGGTTGATAATGGAAAGGTATGGGTGAATGCACATAAGAGTACCAACGTAAAAGAGTCGAAGGTTCAAGTGAGAATTGCGAATGCTTTAGTGAAATCAAAGGGCACTATCTTTGAAGTGGAAAGTAATGATACTCAGGTCATTCGAGTGTTTGAAGGCCAGGTTGATGTGGATGTTTTGGTTGATGTCGATGGTAAACAACGTGTTGCTGAAACAATTACAATTGGAGTTGGTCAGGAAATTACTCTTGATGAAGCGGTTATTAAGTCTTTTGCTCAAGGAAATAATCCTTCTATTCTTAAAGGTGTAAATGATGATTTTAAAGGCTCTTCTTGGTATAAATGGAATATGGCTGAGGATATTAGCCCAAGTGTTTTTGAGAAAGGAAAATTACAGAACTCATCAAGTTCACTTACTGAGGAAATCGGAGATGATACTTCTGAAACTGAAGAGACTCAACAAACTCAAGTACTCTCGGATGAAGACTCTACTCCCGATGCAGAACCTGTTCTACTTGAAGATTTAGAAAAGCCTGAATTGTCCAACCCAGCTGATGGTACTGATACGGTGAAAGCTGGTCAAATTTATAAGATGAGTGGTACGGTTTCATCGGCAACACAAAAAGTTTTTGTTGAGCAAAATTTGGCCGGGGTGAAGAGCACCTATACACTGGGAAAATATCAAGCAGGCAGTAAGCAGTGGTCTTATAACATCTCGGCAACCTATGGTAATCTCGCTGATGGTGAGAATGTTTATAAGGTGTATGCGATTGATAAAAATGGTAAGAAAAGTGATCCTGTAACTGTTAAACTAAATTATTCTGCTCCTGTTGAAAAACCTGCTCCGGTGGAAACAACTTCTGAAGTAAATGAAAAACCGAAGGTCACTGAAACGTCTGAATCGAAACCAGCGTAAAATCACTTGATGGATATTATTCAAAGACCCAGTTTCATTCTGGGTCTTTTTTGTTATTTTGGATTACAGGTATTTGTATTTGTTTGCGTTGTGTTCATCATTTGTACGCGCGTAGACCACCTCGCCGTTTTCTGCTTTGGTAAGGTAAAAGTAGTAAGGTGATTCTTCGGGATGAAGTGCGCCTTTGATGCTCTTTAGCCCGGGGTTGGAAATTGGCCCTGGAGGAAGGCCGAGGTTTTTTCTGGTGTTGTAAGGAGAATCCTCTTGGAGGTCTTGAGTATCAATTTCTCGATCGTTTTTAAGGTAGAGGAGGGTTGCATCAGCACCAATCATCCAATTTTCATCAAGTCTTTTCCATAAAATACCTGAAACAATTGGAACATCTTTACTGGTATGCACCTCTTTTTCAATAATAGAGGCCATAGTAATGATTTCATTCCATGAACGGGATGGGTTTGTTTTGATTTCATCACCCAAACGGGTCTGGAAATTATTGAGCATCATGCTGATGAGATCTGCAGAAGAGAAGTTTTGTGGATTGAGGTAGTAGGTGTCGGGAAAAAGGAAACCTTCCAGGGGGTGTATAAGTGTGAGGTTCTTTTGTTTATCGAGAAAAGGGTATTTCCCGTAATCATTAAACTCTTTTGTGGCTTTGATAAAATCTCCTGACTGAATAAGTCCCAATTCAGTAATCTTTTTATCGATATCACTGATCGTAAAACCTTCAGGAACGGTAAGAACCACTTGTGAATTTTCGGACTTGGTGAGGTTTTCAAAAATTTGGGGAATGGTGAGGTTTCTTCCAATGATAAAACGTCCTGAAAGGATTTTTGTGTCGAGATGATTAAGTTTCCCGTAAGTTTTAAAGACATTTGCGTCTAAAATGACCTGTTTTTCAAGGAGTGATTTTCCAATGATGTCCAGATTTTCACCTGGTTTAATCACAAAACTTATGGGCGTAACGTCGCCAGCATCAACCGGTGTTTGGAGAATATTTTCGTATCGATACCACTGGTAGCCAATGGAGATAATGATGATTATTCCACCAATAATAATGACCTTTACCAGCGTGTGTTTTTTTTGTTTTTGACGTTTTCTCATGGAATTAAGATTTCATGCCTGGGAGGTTGAAGTTTCCCATGACTCCTTTCATTTTATCGGCAGCAATTTGTTGGGATTTTTTAATCCCCTTATTGAAAGCTTTTTTTAATCCTTCTTCAAGTTTTGACTTATTTTCAATGTTTTCTGGAAGTTTTACATCGATAACCTCTTGTTCTCCATCAATAATGACGGTAATGCCGTCACTTTCGGCTTCAATATGGATGTTTTTGAGTTCGTTTTTGATCTGTTTTGCCTGTTTTTGGAGCTGATAGACGTCTTTGATTTTATCAAACATAGTTTTGGGGTTAGATTTTGAGTGTTTCACTTCGATTTCGGCTCTATTTTATCGGTTTTTTTCTGAATTGCACGGAAATAAACTTTCCACCGCTTTTATTCTATTGCCTGGTCTGGAAGCTTAGAAATCACTTTTATATTTTTCTGTTGCCTTGATTTAGCCTTTCAGGTAACATACGCCTGCTCTTTATACATGAAGGTTACTTAATTTATTATGCTTTTATGATGGAAACGGTACAACTTGAGGCTCAATCAAGGGATGTTAAGCATCCGGCAAAGAGAACTCGTCTTCAGAATCTTATTCCTGGTGTTTGTTACGGTAAAAATGAAGATTCTCAACCAGTTCAATTTGATTACCAAACATTTCGGAAGGCTTTTATCAAGGCTGGTAATAGTCAGCTCATTGATTTAACCATCGATGGAAAGAAAAAAATGAAAGTTTTAGTTCATGATGTTCAATTTCATCCAATTACGGGCAAAATTCATCATGTTGATCTTCTTCATGTGAATTTGAAACAGGAAGTGACAACAGATATTCAGGTGGAAATCGTTGGTGTTTCTCCAGCTGTTAAGGATCTTGGTGGTGTTTTAAATACTGTTAAACATCAAGTTGCTGTTAAAGCTCTTCCGATGGATCTTCCTCATAATATTGAGGTTGATATTTCTACCCTCACGGAGATTTCTTCCGCAGTTCATGTGAGTGATTTGAAGCTTGGTGACAAGATTCATATTCTTGATAACCCAGAAGATGTGATTGTAATTGTGAATGCTCCTCGTGTTCAAGAAGAAGAGCTCCCAGTTACTCTTCCAGAAGCTGCAACTGCTGAACTTGCTGGTAAAGAATCTAAAGAAGAATCTGAAGAAAAGTCTGAATAATCTCTTTGTTTGCATCCTCAAAAAGCCCCTTGAAACTTCAAGGGGCTTTTTATTTATAAAATATTTCTCTTATTCGTTGATAATTTTTTCCAGGAGTCGATGGATTTCTTCAAGGGTTTTTTCTTGTTTTGGCTGACTTATTTTTGGTTCTTTTTCCATTACTGCTGTACCCAAGCTTGCTGTTTTTCTTTCCAGACTTTGGTGTGTACGGGTTGCTTGGTAGGAGAGGGGAGTATCAAGAGATGTACCGGGTTCTGAGAAGTTAATTTTTACAGTTTTTCCTATTATGAGGTGATCTTCAGGAATGAGCCGTTTGGGCCAGCGCATTTTAAGATCATGATCTGCAGAGTACAGCACAACGTACTCTGCAGTGATATCAACGATTTCTAAATTGAGAATAAGCGCTTCTTGGTACATTTTAATTTTAGTGACCTACTCCGTTAGATACGAGTAGTGTTGCAATGATTAATGCGACGGTATTAATCACTTTGATGAGAGAGTTAATAGCAGGACCAGCGGTATCCTTGAAGGGGTCACCAACGGTGTCTCCAACTACCGCTGCTTTGTGTGCTTCCGATCCCTTTCCTCCAAAATGACCATCTTCAATATATTTTTTCGCGTTATCCCAAGCTCCACCACCGGTACACATTTGAAGTGCGAGGAGGAATCCACTAATAATGACACCTGCGAGTAATCCGCCGAGCGTTACGGGTCCTAAAAGGAAACCAACAATGATTGGGGCAAGAACTGCGAGTAATCCAGGGAAAATCATTTCTTTAAGTGCTGCTTTGGTAACAATGTCAACACAACGACCGTAATCTGGACGGTCAGTGCCATCCATGATGCCTTTTTTGGTTTTAAATTGATTTCGAACCTCTTCTACTACTTTGAAAGCCGTTCTTCCAACTGCCTGCATACATGATGCTGAGAAGATGAATGGAAGTAATGCTCCAAGGAACAAGCCAATCATCACACGATGGTCGATGAGGTTGAAGGTGAAGGCAATACCTCCACTATGAGTTGTGAGTTCCTCCGTATAGGCTTGGAAAAGTACCAGAGCAGCAAGAGCTGCTGATCCAATCGCGTATCCTTTGGTTACTGCTTTTGTGGTGTTTCCTACCGCGTCGAGAGCATCAGTGTTTTTACGTACTTTTTCTGGAAGACCTGCCATTTCGGCAATACCTCCGGCGTTGTCGGTAATTGGGCCATAAGAATCGGTGGCAATAACCATGCCTGTGGTTGAGAGCATGGCAACTGCTGCAATGGCAATACCATAGATTCCATTGCCAAGGCTTGAAGTTTCACCAAAATAGTAGGCGAGGAAGATTCCTACGACGATAAGAATTACTGGAAGGAAAGTGCTTTCTAAACCAACCGCAAGGCCAGCAATAATGTTTGTTCCTGCACCAGTTTTTGAAGCTTCAGCAATTTTTCTTACTGGAGCATATTCTTGTGCAGTGTAGTATTCAGTGATGATGTTGATGAAGAACGTTACGCCAAGACCAACAAGACAAGCGTAGAAAATATTGATGTCGCCTATAAAGTATTGGTTGGCAAAATAGAAACCAATGGCTGAAATAATTCCGGTCACAATCATTCCTTTGTAGAGCGCCACCATGATTTTCTGTGATTTTCCAAGCTTAATGAAGAATGTTCCGATAATTGTTGCAACAACAGCGATCGCACCTAAAACGAGTGGGTATTCGATTCCTTTGCTTCCAAGGGTTGCGGTGAGTGAGCTTGCCGCCAGAATCATCGCAGCAATGAGAGTTACGGCGTAAGTTTCGAAAAGATCTGCCCCCATACCTGCACAGTCGCCCACATTATCTCCCACGTTGTCAGCGATAACTGCTGGATTTCTTGGATCATCTTCTGGGATGTTCTGTTCAACTTTTCCAACGAGGTCTGCGCCTACGTCAGCAGCTTTGGTAAAAATACCTCCACCTACACGAGCAAAGAGGGATACCAGTGAAGCACCAAATCCAAAACCGATGAGCAGTTTTGGGATTTCGTTGAGGGGGATGTTGAGGACAGTACCATAGACATAATAGAAACCACTTACTCCCAAAAGAGCGAGTCCAACCACGGCAAGTCCGGTCACCGATCCGCCTTTGAATGCCACTGAAAGTGCGGCTTGTAAACTTTCTTTTGCAGCTTCGGTGGTGCGGACGTTGGCACGAACGGAGACGTTCATTCCGATGTAGCCAGCAAGTGCGGAGAAAATGGCGCCGATTAAGAAACTAATGGCCATATAAAGACCATTAGGCATTAAGAAAATGAGTACAAAGATGATTGCCATAAAAACAGCAATCGTTTTGGTTTGACGGTTAAGATAAGCAATAGCACCTTCTTGAATGGCGGTTGCAATTTCGACCATTTTTTTGTCCCCGGGGCTTTTTTTGAGGATGTGAATAATAAGCACAACAGCATAAAGCAGTGCAAGAATACTTGCCCCGATCGCGAGCAGCGGCACGTTCATAAAAGGATATGGTTAGAAATATATAGTATTAAAATACTTTCGTATTTTAGTGAAGCTCACTTGTAAGATAAACGTTTTTTTTGTAGTTTGATTTGATCTAAGATCTTAAATATGTTGGATGTATCAATTGATTTTGGCGGTTCGACCATAGATGTTGTTCTTTGGAGAGAAAAAAAACTGTGGAAAATTTTAACTTTGGAACGTTATCCTCATGCGGATAATGTTGAATTTACCCACTTTTTGGGACGGATGTCTTTACCGAATGAAGATATCCATTCGCTTACAGTTACTGGTGGAAAATCAAGGTTTATTGAAGAAGAGATTTTTTGGAATCAAAAAAAAGTTCAGATCCAAAAGGTTTCTGAAATTGAGGCGATTGGACGAGGTGGTGTTCGACTTGTTGAAATTCAAGATCGTCGTGTTTTGGATGGAAGGTATTTGGTCGTGAGCGCAGGGACCGGAACTTGTATGGTTGGGGTTAGTCAAACGAATAACCAGATGATTACACAACATTTGGGCGGAACCGGAGTGGGTGGTGGAACTTTATTGGGACTCGGTCAAAAATTACTTCATTCCGCTTCATTGGAAGAACTGATGGTATTGCTTGAACAGGGTGATCGAGAGCAGGTTGATTTAACCGTAAAAGATATTGTGGGAAGTGGAATAGGTTTGGTTCCTGATAACGCAACGGCATCAAATTTGGCAAAGCTTTCGCGAAGTGTCGATTTTAATGATCACGATTTGGCGGCTGGTCTTGTCAATTTGGTGGGACAGACCATTGGTACGCTTGCGGTGTTTGCGGCAAGATCCTGGGGAACCGAAGAGATTATTTTTGGTGGGAAACTTACTAAGTTTCAACCCATTATGCAGAGAGTTCAGTGGGTGTTGGATATTTATAATAAAAAAATGATTCTTCCTGAACGTGCTGATTTTATCTCTGCCATTGGTGCTTTTCTTTGAGGTTTTTTCTTGAGTGTTGTGAGGGGAATAAATTTGCAATTTTCTCTCTTTTTTTCTATATATATGAGAAGAGTATTTTTTAATTTTCTCTTCAATGATCTCACTCATGAATGATGATCAAAATCACACGAACAGTTCTCACGATTCGCATTCAGCTGGATCACACCAAACTGAATCTCATCAGACTGGTGCAATGGGTTCTGATAAAAGTTTAGCCTTTCCTTCATTTAATTTTTCTAAGCTTGATTTTGCGGGACAGTTTAAAAAAATGATGGATGTATTAATGTTTAAAAATGGAGCAATTGAAGCCCTTGCATCTGATAGTTCTGCTAACGCTGTTGCGTTAATTTTTATGATTATTGGTGCTTTAGTAGGACCAATTGTTTATTCACTTGTGGGTGTAAACTTTTTAGGTGTGGTTGTTCGACCAGATCTGGTTTCATCTTTGGTCAATGGTCTTTTTACCGCAGCCATCAGTTTTGTAGCACTTTATATTACCTGTTGGGTAGCGGTGAAACAGTTTAAGGGGCATGGTACTTTTGAGGCATATTTCCGTGTCATGGCGACGCTCTATCTCGTGAATGTTTTAAGTGCACTTATTTATATTGTTCCTGTTCTTGGTGGACTCATTTCAATAGCCCTCGGTCTTGTTTTGCTGGTTATTGAATATAAAACACTTCAAGCCGTCTTTAAACTTGATAATACGAATGCCGTTCTCACCATTGTGGTAACGATCTTGGTTATTTTTGCTCTGAGCGCTCTCATTGGTATGCTTGGGATTGGCGCGGCAGCTACATCTGCTGGAATTACCAGTTCACGTGTAAATATCAGCTACTAGTCATTTCTTGCGTTTACAGGTTGAGCTTCCGGGGCTATATTCTGACTCGGAAGCTCTTTTTTGTATCTATGAAGAAAATTTTATTGGGAATATGTGGAAGTATTGCGGCGTATAAAACTCCTGAACTGGTGAGGCAGCTCGTGGCATATGGTTTTGAAGTGCAGGTGATTATGACCGAACCGGCGACAAAATTTGTAAGTCCCCTGGTACTTCAATCGCTCTCTGGTAAGCAGGTTTTTACTCAGCTTTTTGATGAACAAGAGCCAATGAAGCATTTAGAACTTTCTCGTAAAGCTGACCTTTTTTTAATTGCCCCACTTTCAGCGAACACTTTGGCCAAAATTGCTCAAGGTTTTGGCGATGATTTATTGTCGGCAACAGTTTTAGGTGCAAAAATCCCGATTTTGGTCGCACCTACAATGAATACGGCGATGTGGAATAACTTTTTTGTTCAAGATAACCTGAAGAGGTTAGAAACATCAGGGATTCAGGTGATTGCGCCGGAAGAAGGGGAGTTGGCTTGTGGTGAATATGGGGTGGGGAGACTTGTTTCACTGTCAGAACTGGTCTTTTGTGCTCGGCGTTCTTTGACTTCCCCCGTTTTGGCTGGTCGGAAAGTGCTGGTTTCGATGGGGCCAACTCGGGAACATTTTGATGAGGTGCGTTTTCTTTCCAATCACTCGAGTGGTTTGATGGGTTACGAATTGGCGATTGCGGCTTATCTTCGTGGAGCTGAAGTGACGGTTTTTTCGAGTACTCCCGGGTTTAACTGGCCGAAGGGGATTCAAGTGGTTCCTTTTGATTCAGCCCAATCTCTTTTCGATTTGATGACTCAGCACACGGATGATGCCGATTTGATTCTGGGGACAGCGGCAGTGTGTGATGTGACTTTTTCGCAGATCAACCAAGGAAAATTGCCCAAGGATCTCCTGGATGGTCCCTTGAAAACGGAACTTGCTTTGGATGTACTCAAAAATCTTCACCTGAAAAAAATGGGGGCGTTGAAGGTGGGTTTTGCCTTAGAAACCAATCGTACTGATGAGATTTCATACGTGAATGCACAAGAAAAACTTAAAAATAAGGGGTTGGATGCGATTATTTTGAATGATCTCGGCTCTTTGGGCGCAGAAAATGGTGATTTTTCCTTTCTAACCAGGGAAAAAAGGTATGATTGGGGGGTTTTGGGTAAAAAAGAGGTTGCAGAGAAAATTTTGGATGAAATTCAGGCCATTTTTATGCTATAATAGAGGGAAAATTAATGTTTTCTCATGGCCGACGATCAAACTCCAGCAGCGCAGATACCACCAGATGGGCAATCAGGGCAGGAAAATCCGACGGTTTCCGGAAGTTTTTCGGATGCTACTGGTAGTGGTTCAACTGCAGCTTCAGCTGGTTCTGGCCTTGGTGATGGGGAAGTGAAAAAAAAGCGTCGAAGAAGAAGGAGAAAAAAGAAGAAGATTGAACCTACGATTTTGCCGGTGACCGAGCAAGTATTGCCAACTGAATCAGCGAGTTTGGAATCAGTTTCGTCTGAACCGGTTTTACCGGAAACTTTTCCCGTTGAGGCGATTGAGTCGGAAACCGTTTCAAGTGAACACGTATCTGGAGAGGAAGTTCGTGAACCACAACCAGAACAAACCCCAGTACCAGTTCTTCCAGAAGAACCTGAGGATGAAAATCCGTTTGTTTACAATTATTCGCAACCTGAAGATCAACCGGAGCAAATTATTTATCAACAGGATTTACCGACTTACCCGGAAGATGAGACTCCATTGGTTGACCCGTCGGTTGAACCCCCGGTTCCATCAGAAGCAGAGTCTGAACCAGCATTTTTTGAACCACCGACGCCACAATCCAGCGAATCATCCGTTGTTCCGACTTATTTCGAACCTGAGTACGCTTCGGAGCCGCCTCCGGTTATGCCTCCATATTATGAACCTCCAAAGGAGGAACCTGTTTCTCTTCCTCCAGTTCCGGAAGTTTCAACCATTCCAGAAGTTAGTCCCACTGTTGAGGTTGATGTGCCACCTGCGGTGCCAGAGTATGTCCCGCCGGTTGAAGAGCCACTTCCGACATCTGGTTATTCCGCCCCGCAGGAAGTCCCTTTTGATCAGCCTTATGTCGCACCTGTTCCCAACCCTTTTGAAGCGAATGTTGTGGAATCCCCTGGGGTTCCTGTCAATGATGAAATGGAAGTCCAGGCTGAGCCTGATCAGGTCTCAACATCTCGTGAAACTCCGATTGATGTTGAGAGTGAAACGGTGATTTCTGATGATCATCATGGTTTAGATGAAGAAAATGGAAAGCTTGAAGATTTTCTTCATTCTCTCCAGAAAATCATTCAAGGGGTACAAGGATTCTTTTCAAGAATTGGAAATGGATTCAAAGGCGTCACGGGAAAGGTTCCTGCCGTTGGAAGTTTTTTTTCAAAAATATTTGGCTGGATAAAATTTAAAACCGTTGTCCTTTTCTTACTTCTGGTTGGAGTTGTTTTTGGGCTATATATTGTTTTGACTCAAAATTTATTGGGGGGAATTTGGTCACGTTTTCAACCCGCTCCTTCACCTCCAACAACCGAGGTTAAAGAGAATGTTGCTGATCAAAAACGCTATGGTCTTTTTACTCTTGGTCTTTTTGGTGCGAATGGTGGATCCACTGAACAATTTTTGCCACCTGAGGTCCAAACCGTCTTAATTTTTGGGCAATTACAAGAGGCTGCCGTTAAAGGTGAAACAGGGATTACAGCAACAACTTTTTATGGTGAGCTTCGTGATCAGTTTAATGAAAAAAGTCGTTTTTTGGATTATATTAAAAATCTTCAGCGTTTAAATAATATGTTTAAGGTGGATGTTTATGAATATCTTGATCGAACACCACAGCGGGATCGAGCATTACTCACGTATTTGGATCAATTAAAAGCTGCACGTAAGGAGAGTGAATCGTATCTTCAGTTAATTCATGCGGCGATTGATGAATTGAAGGTCTCCTATGAAAGTTTAAATCCAGATAAAGCAAAATACGAAAGTGATTTTTTTACGGCTTTAAAAGATTTAAATCCGGAAAAAAGTGATTTCATCCTTCAAGGATTCATTGATATTTCTCAGAAACAGGTCGGGCTTAAGGCACGAATTAATGCACTTTCTCGACTTGAGGGGTACTATCAGCAGGTGTTTCAACGTATTGATCTTCGGATTAAGGCGGTTGAACAGAATAAGGAGGCACTCATTTCAGGTATTAAAGTTGTTGAAGTTCCTGGTTCAGAAGTTGATGTGGTGATCAATCCACAAAAGTAAATCAGGTGACCATTTTTGTCACTTCTTGCATTTCTTCCTGCTTCTCGTTAAGCTTCTTTTAATTATTTTCCACTTATGGGATCAGGAGATTTTCAATCTGGGCAACATTATTTACAGGAAAAAATTCGTCAGCGTTTTACATATATTTCTCATGATGCTGATCTCAAGAAGATTGAGAAAGCTTTGAGTTTTTCGCAGGAGATTTATGGTGACACGCTCTGGAGTGGTAACATGAAAGAGGTTGAGCATGCTTTTGAAGTTACTGAGCTTTTACTTCAGTTAAAGCCGGATACTTCAATGATTATTGCATCACTTTTACATCTTATTCCTCAGCACGATAAGAACTATTCCGCAAAAATTGAAAAAGAGTTTGGTTCTGATGTCAAACAACTTATTGATGGTTTTGAGATGTTACGGAGAATTAAGCCTACAGATGTGAAAAGCGAGTTGGAGAATACGAGAAAAATCTTTTTAGTCATGGCGAAAGATCTGCGCGTGGTTATTTTGAAGCTGGTGGATCGGGTTCATAGTTTGCAACATTTAGATTTACGTCACCCGGAATTACAGAAACAGCTCGCAAAGGAGACCATGGATATTTATGCTCCGATTGCGGCGCGGTTGGGTATTTATACGATTAAGACTCAGCTTGAGGATTTGTCTTTTCAATATTTGTTCCCCCTTGAACATCAAGAGATTCAGAATGAATTGCAAAACTATTTTAAAGAACGGGGACAAAGTATTGATGTGATAAAGAAGGAAATTGTCGATTTCCTTCAAGGTCATTCTTTTGAGGTGTATGTCGATGGACGTATAAAAAATTTGTACAGTATTTATAGAAAGCTCAAGTTGAAAAACCAAAACACTTTGGATCATCTCTACGATGTCTATGCTTTGAGAATTGTTGTCCCACCACGTTATGATAAAGATGGGAATGAGCTTAATGATCATTTATATGGGTTGTTGGGACTTATTCATAGTCGATGGCAACCACTGACGGATCGGTTTAAGGACTATGTTGCGGTACCCAAACCGAATGGATATCAAAGTCTCCATACCGCTGTGATTGGTCTTGCGGCTAAAAAATATCATCCAACAGAGATTCAGATTCGGTCTGAACGGATGCATCATGATGCTGAATTTGGTGTGGCTTCGCATTGGCTCTATAAGGATCTGAAAAAAACTGAAAAGATCCATGGTGCGAACTCAAAAATGCTTGAAAAGACCCAGCAGAGTTATATGCACTGGTTAGAGTCACTTTCGCAAATTCAACAAGATCTTGGGAAGGGGAAGAATTCTCTGTCACAAATGAAGCTTGATATTTTTGATGACCGAATTTTTGTGTTTACCCCTGAAGGTGAGGTGAAAGATTTACCAAAAGGTGCAACACCTTTGGATTTTGCTTATTCGATCCATACGGATTTGGGACACCGTTGTTTGATGGCGAAAGTAAATGGAAGTATTGTCCCATTGGCGTATGAATTGAAGAATGGGGAGATTGTCGAAATTGTTTTGAGTAATAAATTTGAGCCAAAAACCAGCTGGCTTACGATTGTTAAAACTCCAGGTGCCAAGGCTAAAATCAGGTCGTATTTTAAGAGTTTGGATAAAAATCGTCTATTTCGCGATGGGAAAGAGCTTATCAATAAAATTTTGGTTAAACTGCAAATGCCTTTTTTGGATGATGAACTTTCGATTTTAAAGCAGTATGGTGAGAAAAAGCTTTCCTATAAAGAACGCGTTACGCTCGTTGAAGATATTGGGAATGGTTCTCGGTTGGCTCATCTCGTGTTGAAGAAAGTTTTGGGGAGAGATATTGGTCGATTGGAAGAATCGGTTGAAAAAGAGGTTCCAGAAAAAAAACTGATCGAAAGTTCTGGAAATTTTCAGTCCTCAGAAGTGGTCATAGGTGGTGAAACCGGGATTGCTTATCGATTTGCTCTTTGTTGTAAGCCCAAAAAAGGTGAACCAATTTTTGGTTATTTAACACGAGGTAATGCGGTAAGTATTCATTTGCAGAAATGTAAAAAACTTAAAGATGCCGAGGAGATTCGCATTATTGATACCCAGTGGTCAAATCAAGATGTTTTGTCGAAGATGCAGAGAGTTGAGATTACTTTACGAGCTCATGATCGAGTTGGACTTATTCGTGATATTGCTGAAGTTATTTCCCGAATGAATATTAATATTGTGGATTTTGGTTCTTCAACCCGCGAGGCGGATAAGGTGGTACGAAAGATAACTTTGGAGGTTTCCAGTCTTCAACAACTTCCACAAATTGTGAAAGGATTGCAGAAAATTCGGAATATGATTGAGGTCAAAGCTTAGAGCTTTTGGAAAAAGAGTTCGGTTTTGAGGTTGCCTGGAAGGTAATGTTGCAGGTAACCATTCACCGTTTGTTTCAGGATTTGTTCGTGTTCTGTGCTGAGCACGAGTTGTTCGGTAGAGCTTAATGGAGCTTTTTGGAGATAGTTAAGGAGTTTTAGCATTTTAAAATCCAGTGGGTAAATTGATCCTTCATTGTCATGATTCCCGTGATGACAGTGTTCACACGTCAGATGGTTTTCATTTAAAAAAATTTTTGAATTTTCTTGGATTTTTTTTTCACATTTGGAACAGTGAGCAAAATCAGGGAGAGCCCCGCATTCATGAAGGAGTTTGATTTTGTATGTTTCGAGGAGGAGTCCTTGTTTGTTACTGTTGGTCAGTTTTTGTAAGCTTTCCTTGAGGAGATTAAAAGCATGTTCTCCATGTTCGAGACTGTGAGTGGTTTTTTGGAAAATTTCCAGCATCAAAAGGGCAATCATGAGTTTGTCAAAATCTTCGCGGATGGTTTGGAAATTATGCAGGACTTGGCATTGGAGGAGGCTGTAGTTTTTGTTTCCTTTGTAGAGTTGGAAGGTTCCAATGGTAAGTATTTCTACGTGCCCGTTGAGACTGGCACCCATTTTCCGTACTCCTTTGGCCACGGCTTCAATTTGCCCAAGCGTGGGGGTATAGATGGTGACAAATTGGTGATAATCACTAAAATTCTGCCGTTTGAGAATGATGCCGGTAACGGTGATAGTTCGCATGAGATATTTTTAGTCCTAGTGCATGCTAAGTTTTCCTTTGCTGTGCTGCTCAACGGCAGAAAAACTACTGAAAAAGGAGAGGGCACAGGTAATGATCAGCTCAAAGAAAAATACTCGATGAATGGCGAGTTGGTTATAGTAAGACCAGAGAGAAGTCTGATCAATTTTTACCGTGTTTCCAATGAGAAAAAGGAGGAGAAAACTCAAAAGAACCGAAAAGACTCCGTAGATGACTCCTTCAAATAGGAACGGAAGGCGGATGAAGTTAGGTGTTGCACCTACCAGGCGCATGATATGAATTTCTTGGCGACGGGTGTAGATGGTGAGCTGGATGGCGTTGATGACGACGAGAGTTCCACCTAAAATAAAAATCAGAACCATCCAGAAGATGAGTTGTTTTACAAAGCCGTTCATGTTGGTAATGTTTTCAGCAACGGTGGAGAGGATGATACTGTCGTTATCGGTTCCTTTGGCGACGTATTTGTCCATGAGGTCTTTGTATTTTGGTGTGGTGAGAACTTGTTGGACAGCACCATAGTATTCGGGTGATTCGGTGATGATGCTGATGCTTGGAGGGAGGGGGTTTTGGATGTTGAAGCGGGTGAGAAATTCTGCAGTTTTTGGATGAGTCTTAGAGACAATTTCAAGGGCTTCCGTTTGAGAGGTGTATTTTACTTTTTTTACGCCTTTGAGACTTTCCAGCGCTTGGGTAAGATTTTTTGCCTGATAAAATTCGATGTTATTTTTGAGATAAATGACAATATCGACTCGATTGTTCAGATTGAGGAGCGCTTGATTCCCAATGTATTGAATGGCAAGAATGGTGTTGAAAATAAAAAGAATCACGGCCATTACCGTTATGGTCGCGAAGGAAAGAACTTTATTTCGCCAAAAATTGGCAAAAGCAAGTTTCAGTCCGTTGTGAATGGTGTTGAAAGGATGGATGGCGAAATTTTTTATTTTGAGTTTCGTTGTTGATTGGGACATGGATTTTAAGCGGTGATTTTTATTTGAGTGGTAAGTGATGAGGTTTTTGGATTCTCTTTACCAAGAGTATTTTTTAATTTTTCTTTCAGGAGAGTGGATTTGTAGACTTGTGGAAAGAAAGATTCAAGTCGAACAATTTCCGCATCGAGTTTGAGATCGATGAGGGTTTTTTGGATTTTTTGAGTAAAAACAACTTGGTCGTAGCCGAGAGCAATGACGTTGGGTCGATATTTTTTGAGCACGTAGTGTTTATCGTGATGGTGTCCCAGAACAACTTTGTCGGCGATACCACTATTATTTACTGCTTTGGCGCGTTTTTTTTCTGAGTTTAAAGGGAGTTCGCCTTTGATTTGTTTCACCGTTTTGTCTCGGGCGATCACAACAATGAGATTATCTCCGTGACTTTTGGCTTGATTGAGGTAGTTTTCGTGTCCGGCGTGGAAAAGGTCAAAGGTGCCGAAAGCCATAACGAGTTTTTTGTGAGAGTTGTTAAACATGTGAGTTATGAGAGCGGTTTATCTGGTATGAAGAGGTTAATATAGAGGAGTCCGAGAAAAATGCAAATACTCAGGCCAATAAAGACAATACTACTGATTTTTTGTTTATTGGCAGGAATGTGGGTTTGGATGTTGGCGAGACAATAGGTCAAGGCGGTCATGGCAAACGGGAGATCGAGAATACGATAGAAAGTTTGAGATAGTGGCATAAAATAGCCTTTTGTCATGAAAAGTCCTGAAAAGATATGGGCCAGCCCAAGGAGAATGAAAAAAATCAGGGAAACTTTTTTGATATTTTCTATTGTTTTCATGGCCCTAAGTATAAGGCATTGGATTCCAAATTCCAATTTAATTGAAATGTGGTGCTTTTTCAGGTAGCCTGTGGCCATGTTTGATATTCAAAAAATTCTTCATATTGCCAAGCTTGCTCGTTTAGGAATTTCTGAACAGGAAGCCGAAAAGTTTGCGGGTCAACTGACCAGCATTCTCGATTATGTTGCGGTTTTGGATGAAGTGGATACGAAAGACGTGGTTCCGAGTGCACAGGTGACGGGTTTACAAAATGTTCAACGGAAAGATGAGGTGCGAACTGATGTAAATTCGGCTGATTTGCTTGCTTGTTCTCCTTTTCCAATTGAACAGAATCAGGTTCAGGTTCCGAATGTTATTCCTTCTTAATTTATGCTCCACACATTGACTTTACGTGAAGTACGGGACGGTTTGCGAGAAAAGAGATTTTCTTCTGTGGATTTGACGAAAGCGGTTTTTGAACAGATTCATGCAAAAAATCCTGAATTGAATGCGTATGTGACTTTGACGGAAGATCTAGCGATGCAGCAAGCACAGGATGCTGATGCTCTTTTTGCTCAGGGAAAAGGTTTAACCGATTTGACGGGTGTGCCGATGGGGTTAAAAGATATTTTTAATACGAAAGGAATTCGAACTACCTGTTGCTCAAAAATTATTGAACAGTTCGTTCCACCCTATGATGCGACCGTGGTTGAAAAATTGAAAAGTGCTGGCATGGTGCTTACCGGAAAAATGAACTTGGATGAGTTTGCTTGTGGAAGTTCTACTGAACATTCGGTTTTTGGTGTCACGAAAAATCCTTGGGATCATGAACGTGTTGCTGGAGGTTCCAGTGGCGGTTCCGCAGCAGGCGTTGCCGCAGATATGGCTTATTATAGTTTAGGAACAGATACCGGTGGATCGATTCGATTGCCGGCTTCGTTTTGTAATGTGGTTGGTTTGAAAGTTACGTATGGTCGAGTTTCACGGAGTGGCGTGACTTCTATGGCTTCTTCATGGGATACCATTGGACCGTTTACGAAAACTGTTGAGGATGCCGCAATGGTGATGAATGTGATTGCTGGAGCAGATCCAAAGGACTCAACAACTCCGCAGGTTGCGGTTCCTGATTATACCAAAAATCTTGGTGAGTCGCTTGCGGGTTTAAAGATTGGGGTACCGAAGGAGTATTTTGGTGAAGGAATCGACGAGGAGGTGAAAATGTTGGTTCATGAAGCTCTTCGGGAATATGAAAAGCTTGGGGCAAAAGTGGTTGAAGTAAGTTTGCCTTATACCAAGTATGCGGTTGCAGTTTATTATGTAGCGATGCCTGCTGAACTTTCAGCTAACTTGGCACGGTTTGATGGAATTCGTTTTGGTCATAAACCGAAAGAAAGTACGGAAAGTATTGTGGATTATTATTATAAGGTTCGGAGTGAAGGGTTTAGTGATGAGATTAAGCGAAGAATTATGATTGGGACATATGTACTTTCGGCTGGATATTATGATGCTTATTATTTGAAAGCACAGAAGGTTCGAAGTCTTATTTTGCAGGATTTTGAAAATGTTTTTAAAGAAGTGGATGTTTTGGTTGCTCCCGTTTCTCCTTTTCCTGCTTTTAAGATTGGTGAAAAAAAGGATAACCCTTTGGAGATGTATTTGGCTGATGTGCTCACGATTCCGATTAATTGCGCGGGTGTGCCAGCTTTAAGTATTCCTTGTGGATTTACTGCGAATAAACTTCCCGTGGGGATGCAGATTATTGGACCGCAGTTTTCGGAGGATCTTCTTTTGAAGGTGGGGGCGCAGTATGAGAATGTGACGAAATGGTTTAAGTACAAAGCTTAAATTCCAAGTTTTCCAAGCATCAACCGACCAATAAATATTCAATATTCTAAATTTTAATTTAGAATTTATTTGAAAGTTTGATACTTGGAAAGCTTGGAATTTACGAGAAGGTTTTTTTATTTCACTTCGAATTGGAAGATCCAACGAGAACGTTCTGGAAAAATGTGAACTCTTTGCTCCAAATTACTTCACATTTTTGATAATGAGTTCTTCTATGGAAAGGCGGAGTTCGGTGTTGTCGGCGGGGGAGACGCGGATTTTGCCGCTTTTGATGTTGATGTCGATTTGGAGGAGGTGCTGGTAAATTTGTTCCAATTGAGCAGTGCTGAAGTTTTGGCTTTGCTTGAGGCCGAGGGTAATGGTGAACGGATGTTCTTTGATTTTTTTAGTGATTTGGGGTGGAGTGAGTTTTTGGTCTTGGCAGTTTTTGATCTGGAGGAGAATGCGGAATTGGCGTACGAGCATGAAAAAGATTTGGAAGAGATCTTCGTTATTTTCCAGAAGGGTGCTGAGGTGTTTGAGTGCCACCGAAGCTTTTTTTTCGGAGACAGATTCAGTGAGTTTCCAGATGGTGGTGGCGAGGTGAGGAGGGATCAGGTTTTCGAGTTGTTCTTCGCTGAGGGGGGTGGTTTGTTTGTGGAGGGATATTTTGTCGATTTCGTGATGGAGTTGCCAGAGGTTTGGACCGACATTATTGATGAGGTAGTTGATTTCGTTTGGTGTTAGACTGAGGTTTATTTTGGCGGCGCGTTTTTCGATCCATTTTTTGAGTTCGAAGCCTTCGAGGAGTTTGAACTCCATTTTTTCGCCGAGTTTGGTGATTTTTTTGTAGAGACTTAGGCGGCCGTCGGGTTTGGTGTCTTCAAAAAAGACGAGGACGCAGTAGTCGGGGATATCTTCGAGGTGTTCGATGAGTTTTTTTTGTTCGGGTTCAGCGGCGTTGGCGAGAAAGTCTTTGACCAGGATGAGTTTTTTTTCACTTAGGAAGGGGAGTGTTTGGAGGGCTTCGTGGATTTGACTGGCGGAGGGGTTGCTTTCGGAATAGATTTGAATATTGAACTCTCCGTATTTTTTTTCAAATTCGGCTTTCCAGAAGTTCAGCTTTTCGAGAGCAGAGAAGGAGTCTTCACCAAAGAATAGGTAGAGATTTGAGGCCATAAATATTTATAGGTTGTTTGGTGGTTTGAACCAAAATTTTAGGAGAAGTTTAGTAAAAATTTAGCAGAAAATTATGAAGAGTTTAAGCTGAGAGGGTATACAATTTGAGATAAAAATGGAGAAGTGCCATGAACAAAAGAAAAGCCCGGTTGATTTGAACCGGGCTTTTGTGTTGAAGTATGATTTGGAGTTTAGGCTCCTTCGGATTGATCCACGGTTACCACGTCACGGAGTCCGGGAGGGGTATTGAGGAGAATACGTTGGTCGAAACGAATCTTGATACTTGCTTCTTCCAGACCAGGTGAACCGGCGGTGGTACGTTTTTGGAAGAGAGGTTCAATATCACCATAGATGGAACCGAAGACGGTGAGGGCGTTTGGTGATACTTCTTCACTGCCACGGACTGATCCGGAAATGAGTTTTCCTGAGTCGGCGTTTTCACCTTTTTGAACGAAGTACACACCTGACATGGTTTCCACACTTGGGTCAACGTAGATGTTTCCGTTTAAGACGATGAAGGCGAGGGAAGCGGTGTCACGAGCGCTACAGCCACCGGCTTTGGTACAAGCGCCGTACTTGATGTTTCCCTTAATAATGAGGTCTCCATTTTCGACGATGAAGGTTTTTGCTCCGTCGCCGTCATTGAGGGTGTAATCATTGTTGACGACGATGTTGTTATTTACAACATGGTAAACGCTAGTGCTATCTGTTGGATCGATGGTGTTGACGTTGAGTTCTTGATTTGAACCACCCCAACGTGAGAGACGAGTTTTGTTTTCTTCAATTCCCTGAACGATGGTTTCTTTTTTCCAAGCATTCGCGGTATTGGTTTTCACCTCACAGATACTACTTGAAAGGTTTTGTGATACGCCTTGGCCGTAGAAATCACCGAGGGCTGAATCTCCAGTGGCACTGGTATTTAAGGTGCCTGCTTGTCCTGATGCACAGATTTCGTGATCGATGGTGAAGATGGTTTGTTCACCTGGGGCACCTGTACTTGGGATTTTGGTTGGGCCTTCTGGAGTTGGGGTAATCACGATACCGGTGGTACTGCGGTATTTAGAACATTTTTCAATATCCACACCAGTATTAAGGTCATTTTCCAGGAAGATATCACCTGATGCACGACTCAAAATATACTGACAGAAGATTTGAACAGAGGATTCATTACTTTGAGTGTTGTCTTCGTCGAATGGTTTATCTTCATCTGAATTTGGTGGCATGTAGGTCATTTCTTCGGCTTCGGCGCGGTTGTTGTAGGTTTCCTGACAGTAGGTGCCTTCTTTACAACGAGCGTCAGTGAGGTCTGATTCAACACGTCCTTCATAGGTAATGACGATATCGTCGTTGACACGGTAGAGATGAACTCCACCTGGTTCGTCGATTTCGCCGGTGTAGCAGTTTTTGTAATCTTCTTCATCGTCATTATTGTCACATTCCTGGAGCAGGGGACCGGTTGCACTTTGACGATGAACTTTCATTGAGCCGTTGACGTATGACACTTCACCACCCTGACCATTGCCAGGTGAGAAGATGCCCTCAATGATGCCACCTGAACTGATGGTATCTTTAATGACGGCAGATACTCCTTCGTTTTCGTAGATTTTGAAGGTAAGTCGGTAGTCAACGTTTCCTGAATCACGAGCTACGGAGATAATGCGGGCAAATTTTGTACCGTCTTTACTTACGGCTTTTTCAAGACGAGGAGGTCGTTCGTTGAACTTGAATTTATCTCGACATTGTTCACTTACGTAGACTTCTACTTCGTCACCGTTTTCAATTTCCTGACATTTTTTGTTATTTACGTCACTGTCACCATTGATGATCCATTCGAATGGTCCATCATAGTCCGTATCGAGACATACTTCGTTGTCTTCATTTGGCGGAATAAGTTCCAGATGATCACATTCGCCTTCCATTTGATCACGACATTGGTTTTGGCCGATGACGCGAACGGAGAGGCTTGAATCGGAATCGAAGTCGTTAATGTCCACACATTCGCGGTTACTGTTGATGGTGGTGGTGATGGTTTTTTTACCGTTGTCATCAAAAGTACCGTCTCCGTCGATGGTCCAGAGGAGATCTTCTCCATCAACTTCACCTTCGAGGTCAACGCAGTATTCGTTGCCTTTTGGTGGTCGGAGGTTTAAGTCTTCACATTCCTCTTCAGGTGGTCGTACCGGAGGTTTATATTGTGATACGGCGTAAGTACATTGACTGAAGTCCACGATTTCCGGATTGTTTGGAGCGTCGATGGCTTTGATGTTGAAGCTTGATTCGGTTTCACTTGAAGAACTGAAGGTGTTGGTGAAATTGAATTGGCTGTTTTTGGTTTGAGTTGTTCCGTCGGTGAATGAGCCGTTTTGAGTGGCGTTCCATTCAACGGTGGTTTCATAGTTTTGGCCATTGCTGTAGAGAACTTTGGCGTTGTAGGTATTTGAACTTCCAAGATTCAAAGAGGTTGGAGTGAGGACGAGGTCTAAACAGTATGGTGGGGGATTTTGTGGAGGTTCAATGACGGTAATTTGACGTTTACAAATGTTACCAGATTCAACAGGTACAGCTGTTACGTTGACGGTTGTTCCGGCAGCCGCTCCACTGAAGAGGACTGAACAGCTGGCTGGGACATTATTGAGGGTAAGACCTGGAGTGAACTCTGGTGTTACCGCAAGGGTTGAACACACACCACCGGTTGGGGCGATCTGGAGTGTTCCAGCAGTTGTTGACCAGTTCATGGTGCTAATGATGGTTCCGTCAGTATTTTTACCTGAAGCGGTGAGGAGTGAACTTTCGTTTTTATCGAGAGGGTTTCCGTTGGAAGAGATGAGCGTGTATTGGCTGTCATCACAGACGGGACGTTCGGTTGGGGGAGGATTCATCACGAAACGATCAGAACATTGAACTACTTTTCGGCAGCCGGGTGTTTGAGCGTTGGTGGTTTGAATGCGAAGTGTTGGGATATTGAGTGCTTTGACCCAGTCAAAACGTGCATTTGGTGTTGCTTCGGTTGCTCTTATATCCAAAGGTAATCGTGTTGATGTTGTAGGGTTGATTTCATCTTGGGGTCGAACAAGGTCGAGGGTTAATCCAGGAATGAAACGTCCTTCATTGTTTACGGTTGGTGGGAGGCGAAGAATTTCTCCACGACATACTTCGGTATATCCTTCAACGAGGACATTGGTTGTTTGTGTGGTTGATACTCCTGCGAGCGTCATCAGACTGTTTGGATCTGAAGTATCAAGCGGGTTGGCTGGTCCAATCGGTGGATTGGTGGCCTGAGTGAATTGTCCTTGTGGACTTGCTGACCAAGAGTATTTAAGGTCAAGTTGTGCGTCTTTATCGACATTGAGTGCCAGACCGGTGAGAGGGTCAACAGTGGTAATTGATGAGCCGATGTCCTGGCCGTTACGGGTGATCTGAAGTGAGCGACAAACGAAGTTTTGTTCCGGTGGTCTCATAACAAAACGATCAGAACATTTTACTGTTTTGAGTCGATCACGGGGATTGAAAGCAATAACATATACCGCGGTATCTTGTGTGGTGGAAGTTTGTGAAAGAGTTACCGGATTTGTCGTGTTATCGGTCACCAGTGGGTTTCCGGGATTTGGATTTGCTGAAGGTGTGTTTGCTTGTGCGAACTGTCCTTGTGGGCTGGCTGACCATTGGTAAACCAAATCTAACTCAGGATCTTTGACCACATTTAAAGTGAGGTTGTTGAGAGGGTCTTCGTGATTGATTACGGTATCGATTGGAGTGCCGTTTCGTAAAATGGTGAGGGAGTCGCAGGCAGGTGTTTCAACCGGGGGTTTTATGATGAATCGATCAGCACATTTTGCAATGGGGTCACGTGGAAGGTAACCCATGGCGGAAACTACAATCGGCTCGGTTTTTACCAGGTTTTTGAGGGTCACAAAATCCTGGGTATTGGTTGTGCTGAACGGATTGGATTCCGGACTAAGGTTGTTGAGCTGATTAAAGACACCGGTAAGATTATTGGTGTTTATACCTCTGGATTGCCAGCGATAAGTAAGATTAAGCTCTGGGTCTTTGACAACTCTTAAACTGAGCTGATCAACTGGGTCGGCAAACTCAATTTGTTCGGCTATTGGATTATCACCCTGATAAATCGTGAGGGAGTCACAGGCAGGAAGTTCTGGTGGTTGTGGAATTCTTATTTCTTTATGACATTGGGTTTGTTCAACACCACCTGCCACAGCTGTTACAGAAATAATTGTTCCGGCGGGACCGCCAGTGTAGACCACTTCTGGATCGTTATCGGTTACCGGGTTTCCTGGTGTGAAAGGTTGTGGAACAGGACCATCAATGAACTGACCATGGAATACCTCATTAACGGCACAGGCATCTGGGTCTTGAGCACAACTTGCTTCCGGTTCAAAACGTGATGCTTTCCAGTTGTAATTTAAAGGAATGGATTCGTTGGCAGGTGAAAAGTTTGGTGAGGTTACGATGCCAATTGAAGTGTTTTCTTTCAGTTGGTCTTCCGTCACAACCACACCATTTTGGGTCAGGACTAAGTTATCAAGTGATTCACAGACGGTGTCTGGAATATCCGGAAGAATGAGGTCTTTAAAACACTGGTTGAGTGGATTGATGACTTTGGTTGTGTCATTAAATTCAACCGCAGTAACATTAATTTTTATATCTTTGGGGTTTCCGTCGTAGTAGAAGAATGCTTCCGGATTTGTGGTAGTAATTTCACCATTGAGGAGTGAGCCGTTTTGTGTTGCCGAGAATTTTCCTACCTGGAAGGTAATTGGTGCTTGTCCACCACCAGGAAGTGGAATAATTCCTGATTGGGTTGCTCTCCAACGGTATTTGATTTGGAGAGGGGTTGCTCCTGGATTTAGTGAGGAGAAGCTTGCAGTGGTGTTGAGTTTGAATCCAACGGTTGTGTTGGTCACAGGAGTGACATCGGTTCGAATAATTGGAGTGAAGGCGTCACAAACTTGGCTTTGTTTTGGTGGAACGTTCAAAGTGAAACTGTCGGAACAGATAGGGGCGTAGGCGGTATTGTTTGGGTCGAGACCTTGGACGGTGACGATGGTTCCGTTGACTGGGTTAGAGTTTTGGTAGGTGACTGAGGTACTGTTGGTCACAAAACCAATGTTACTTGATGGGTTGCCGTTAAAGGCCCCAGTATTATTATTGGTTTTCCAACGGTATTGAATTGGCACGTTTGATGGTTGAGGTGCAACGACGAGGTTGAAGTTAACGGGTGTTCCGTCGAGGGTTACTGAACCGTTGGCTGCTCCGGCTGGCGAGGTGATGTTGAGGCCGAGACAAGATGGGGGAGGGGTGAGATCTTTCCAGACGGTGGCAACGGTACCGATGTTACTCCAGTGGTATTTTCTGGAAGTACCGTTACTAGATAAATCCTCAGTAGCAGCATTTGGTACATAAGTTGAAGGATCGATATAACACCAGCCGTTATCAGCACAACCATAATTCCAACGTTCTTGTAAGGTATCGAGTGGGGCTTTAAGAATTCGTTGGTGGTGAATAAGGGCGCGAGAAGTGGTGGTTCCGGTCCAGATTTTTGCTGGGGCGTTGTTGTCACTGGTGAGTCTTACATATTCTGTCCATGATCTACTGTCGAGGTTGGAGTTACTGGTGTCAAAATCAAGAATACGAATGTTTGGATCATTCTGGCGAATGTCTATGGTTGGGCTATCGCCGGGAAGTATTGGTCTACCTCCGGTTCCGTTGGCACCATATTCCCAGGTAATGACTATACTGCTACCAACCGTTTTTTTGGTAAGTTTAACTCCACCCCAATGATCAGGGTCATAGGCTTCATTTAAGGTTGTTCCACTCAGATCTCCACAATGTTCAAAATCATCTTTTACTGTTCCGGTTTGTCCTGCAATGATTGGACAACGAAGTTGATCATTTTCAACGAGGGTATTACTCGTGGCATCACTCTCGAGGGTGATTTCAAATTTACCTACAAAGGCTTTGTAAATATAGTTTGCATCTTCTACGGAGTTTTCAATAAAAGTATGCTCGTGTTGAGCAAACGGTGCATGGATATTATCCGTAATTGCTTTTTGAGGAACGTTATACTGATTTGCTTCATTATCTGGAATTGCTTTATGTGCATTTGGATACGGTGCATTTGCCTGACATTCACTTTGCGAAAGGCTTGTGGAATAGTTGGCAATGTTGTTGGCATCATCATCTGGTGGAAAAACTCCCCCAATTTTGAATGGGAAGATTTTTTCATCACAAACTTTGAGTCCCAGGTCGTTTCCAGGGGCAGCAAAAGTAGTAATGCTAATGCTTTGGGTCAGCACCAAAATGCTGAGGAGCCCGGAGGTGAGGAGTAATTTGTTTTTCATTTGAGTGGGATTTAAAGTCTTGATGAATTATTGGGTTTGTTTTTTGGGATTGGCTTTTCTTTGTTCTGCTGTAGGTTGACCAGCGAGAGTTCCAGCAAGAGGAATTGTTGGATCTTTTGGTGCAGCTGCCGGAGCAGGGGCTGGAGCGGCTTTTGGTTCAGCTGCAACAGGATTAAGTTTTGGTTCAGTCAAAGGTGTTCCTTCTGTTTTTGGATTATCAACTTTTGGTTTTGAGCCGTCTTCATCAGCGCCCATTTTTCCTTGTTGTTTCTGTTTGTCTGCATTTGGATCAGTAGCGGGCGTATTTTTCCCAGGCATTTTTTGATTTACTTTTCCTTGTTCTCCCGGTGCTGGAGCTGGAAGTTCTGGTGGTGGAGGAGGTTTTGGAAGTTCGACTTTCACACCAGCGCCGAGAGAGAAGCCGTAAATGGCCATGGCAACGTTGGCGTCAACTGTTGTTCCGGCATCACCTTTTCCTGCGAAGGCAGCAAGACCTTCTTTTGGTGGGAATACGGAGATTACTTCATCTGCATACATAGTGTAGTTTCCGCACTTGGTGTACGCACCTGAACCGACACGAAGATCAATTCCGAGCGTGTATTTTCTACCGTCAGCGCCGTTGTATTCGAGAACGTTTGAACCTTTGGCTTCAGTTTCCCGAATCTTGGTTGCAAGGTCATTGAGTTTTTTCACGGCAGCGGTTTCTTCAGCATCCAAACCTAAAGTTTCTGGGTTGGCGCGGAATTTTTTATAAGCTGAAGTGAGTTTTTGGAAATCTTTTTGACCAAAGAGGAAGTAGATTGGTTTGAGAGAAGCAAGTTTAATGGCAAGGGGTGAACCCATGAACTCTTTTAGTTCGGCTTCTTGAGGTTGATCATTAAGTTTTGGTACCAGACTTAAGTTATCGAGGAGTAAGCGGGCGATTTCACCACGTTGTGAATCTTCGTGGAGATATTTGGTATAGTCGATGGCTCCAACCACACCATGTGGTTCATCATGAATACTTGAGTAGTAAGTTGCTGAACGTAAACCTTCAATTCTTGGATTTCCAGTACCTACCGCGACACTAATTTGGGTACCTGGAATAAGGAGGAGGTTTGGTTTTTTATTGGTAGCTACTTCTTTCATTGAAGGGCGAACGTCGTTAACCGCAACTTCGGCGAGTTCAGCCGCGTGTTTACTGATGTCAGCATCACTGAGTTTTTTGTCGTCACTCACGGTCTTATTTCGATCACGAAGTTTCTTCTCAAAGAGAGGAGTAAGGATTTTTTCTTTGGTCCATTTGAGACGCTCTTCCAGAATTTTTTCGCGACTGGCAGGGGCAATACCTTCAAGCTCAGAGAACGATTTTTGTGTGAGTTTGAGCAATAAAAGGTTGAGCTCAGTTTCATTTAATTCGTAAGCTTCACTTGGATTTTTCACTAAATCTTTCCGAGTTTTTCTGATATCAGTTGTGACGAGGTCACGGAGTTTGCTGAAATCATAACTGGTATAGGTTTCACCTGGTTTTCCTTTGGTGGTCAGTACACGGAACTCTTGTTGGTGAAGTCTCCAGAATTGATCAATATACGCAGGTTTTCCTTTGTCAGATTCAAAGAGTCCACGACGGACATTCCCTTCGTTAATGAGATTGCGATCTTCTAAGCCTTTGCCTTCGACCTGTTGTCCTTTTTCACGAGCACCGAGTGCTTCAGACATTTCATCAAGATCTTTGACGACCTCTTCACGTGGTTTACCAAGACTTTCTTTCATGAGCATTTCCCCACGTGGGACACCATCCGCAGCGTTTGGATTTTGGAATTGAGCGTAGGTAAGAACGTTGTTTCGAGGTTTTTTGCCTTGGTAACCTGGAACTTCATCGGCGGAAGTACCGGCACCTTTAAGAATTTGTAATCCGAGATTTGGTTGTTTAGTAATGATTTGAGTTGAGTTTTCACGAATTTCTGAAAATCCTCGGTGTGGGTTGTTACTGATCGTAATGATGGTGTGTTTACTTGAACCTTCGTTTCCCATTGGGAAATGGAAGTCAGCACGACGGAAGGCGAGGGTTGGATTTGGTGTGCTTGCCAAGAAAATGCGATTTCCTTTGACCACAAGTCCGGCATTATCCATGTACGGATCCATACACACTTCGAGGTTTCCTTCGGTACCAGCAATCAGCACTTCGGTTAAGCCAGTTTTTTCGTCATAGACGAGTTCAATACCGCTGGATTTGAGTCGAGCATTGGCTTCTTTGAGACTTGAAGGTTGGGCAATGAAATTATCGGACTCTTTTTGGAGGACACCGATTCTACCGGTGGTTCGATCAGTGATTAAGAGATTACTTCGACCAAGACGTTTGTCTTTCGAGAAGCTTTCAATTCCAATAGATGGATCTTTGAACTGTTCACGAACCTGACGAAGGATCTCTTCGTTTTGTTTGGCTTCAGCGACTGGTGACATTTTTTCTGAACCACCACGGGCTTGGCGAACGATGGTGGTTTCTGTTCCAATACGGAAGCTTAAGAAACCCATGACGGAAAGGGCCGTATTTGCGATGTCAGGTGATGCAGCGACACCGAAGCCAATAATGAATGGAACTTCTTGTTCACGCGCAGCTGCATTTTTAAGGACCGTTTTTTTCTGTTCATAGAGTTGAATGACGTCGTCATTACTCTTTAAATAACCAGCTTCACCCAATTCCTGGAACATTTTCCCAAAATAAGGGTTGGCTTTAATGGCCTCCGCTTTGGCCGCTTTATCAGGAATTGAATCAATATAATCAACACCTTTGAGTTTTTCAGCATCACGGATAGCATTGTCTCTTGCTCGTTCGGCGTTATAAGAGAAACCAACACCTCCAACGGGAGTAAGGCTGAGAACTCCAACTCCTCCACCGAGGGAAATGTCCCAGTTGTCGGTCATTGGCATCGTGACGTAGGCGGTTGGAACGATATCCGCAACAAATTTGTCACCACCCGGGGTAAGCGCGGGACCTGCACCAAGCGTAAGTGATACGTCACCTTTTTCGTTGAGTTTGATGTTTTTGTAGATACCAATTGCAAGCGTTGGTTGGCCGGTTCCGGCATTAATACCTCCACCAAAACCGATCGCCCAGCCTTTGCCGAGGTCAATTTTTGTGCCGGCACCAATGGTCAGTTTTTCCCAACCTGAACGGGTGGTGTCGATGAAGACAAATGGTGCAACGGCACACATTTTTACTTCAACATTTTTAATTTCATCTTTTGGATAGCCTTGGCGAAGTAACTCTTCTTGGGTTTGACGAACGACTGGATTTCGAGAAAGTGCTTGAGTTTCACGCGCTTCGGTGAGTTTTTCGTTGGTTACAAAACCGATCTTGATGAGTTCAATTTGGTCTTCAGTGAGTGGTTTCAAAAGGCCTGGAGGAGTTTTTACTTCGAGTTTATCCACTAAATCTTTGATACTATTCACTCCATATTTTGACTGAAGCGCATTCATGTCGATTTTTTCCTGAGAAATCAATGAATCAAGCCCTTGCTTCATGAGCAAATTTAAGTGCTTCACCATTTTTTCTTCTTTGAAGTTTTCACGGGCACCATCGTACTCCACCATTTGACCCTTCATGCGAAGGTAAGCAGCATCGCTGGTGTAGTGCTGTTCAAAGAAATCTTTGGTATCTTTGGTTCCGGCTTCTTTTCCGAGTACGTCTGACCAGGTAAGTTCACGACCTGCCCCCTGCCCAACGGTAATTTTATGATCGTATTCGAAGTGGAAAATTTGCGAAAGAACTTGGAGACAACGACGATTTTCGTCGAGCGAACGTCGAAGTGCTGAAATATATTCAGGTGAAGCATTTCCACCCCGAGAAATTCCGTTTTCAATTCGCTGCGGTTGCAGGAAGAGTTTGAAGACTTCGCTTGTTTTCAAACTCTTGGGAAGTTGATCAACGACGAAGTTATTGTTTCCAGGTGGATCCACTTGCTTGAGCGCTTTTTCGTTCATTAAAGTGGTTGGGGTGTAGATTCGTAAAAGGAGCTTAAGAATTTCAGCATCGTTTTGGAAACGCGCTTTGACTTCTTCTGATGGCACTGGATTGAGTCCATCGAGGATGGCTTGGAATTCAGCTTTGGCTTTTTCACTTAAACTTAAACGAACCTGTTTTTCATTATTGCTATCAATTGCTTCTGGTTGGTCAGTTAAAAGTGTTTTAACAGAATGGTAGGTAAGTTCTTCCTTAGATTTGATAATTTCGTCACTGCGTTTGAGTGAGCGGAATTCACGAGCTTGTTCGTCGTAATAATCTGCTTGAGTGGTTTCGACGGTTTTGAGTCCACCAAGGGAGTCGAGAAGTTTTGCTGATCCTCGAAGAATGTCGTTGAGGTAAGTGAATCGACGATTTTCTTTTTCCCAACTCTCATATTCTTTCGCTTCTGGTGTTTCCCAAAAAGCGTGTGCTTTATTGGCAGCTTGGGCATAATTTGGATCTCGTTGAGCTTCTGCAATAAGTTTATTGGCTTCAGCCTGATCACCACGTTTTTCAGCAGCTTTAATTTTTTGAGTTAAAGTTTCAACATACTTGGTCTCTTCCTGCATTTGTCGGTAGGAAGTTTGGAAAGCTTCTCGTTTGGATTGAGGATATCCTTCAACTTTTGCTTTTACCTGCTCATACTCTTTTTTGAAACCACGCCCAATGAGTGGAGAAAAACTGAGTTTTTCTTCCGTAAGACCATAATCAGTTTGAACCTCTTCTTTGTAGAGTTGGAAAAAATCTACGATATCTTCGAGGTCAACGGTTTCATCATTTCCTTTCTGCATGAGTTTGTAGATGGCATTTTTTGCCTGATCCGGAGGGATGTTTTTGAAAATGCGTTCTTCTCGCAGGACTTGTTTCACTCGTTGAATACCCTCAATTTTTCCAGTTTCCCAGTAGTGGTCCCAGAGGGCACGGGTGTGACCTTCAGGGTCTTTCACTTGATCAACCACCTGTTTTTCTTCCGGTGAGAGATTGTCATAATCGGCTATGCCCGTATCATCGATGGAACTGGTTTTTAAGAGGCGGGCAATTTTTGGATCGACTTGAACGGTGTACTCTTCGCTTAAGTATTGTCGATATCCTTTTTCGGTCGCGGCATTATTGGCAGCATCTTTAAATGCTCCTTCAGCTCCACGCGTTTCCGCGGCGGCACGGTTATAGACTTCAACATCCTGTTTGTTTGGAATTACAAAGAAAAGGAGATTTCCCGTTCCATATTTGTCATGTGTATCCTTAAGGATTTTACTGTATGTACCTGCATCGACTCCACTTGCTCGAATTCGATCATAGCTACTGTCAGCGAATTGCCCTTCTTTGGCGAAAACTTTTTGTGCAATTTCTGCATAGGTTTCATCACCTTTGAGGGTGAGTGTTCCCGCGTAAGGAATACCTTCAGGTAAACGATTTGCAGTGACTTCATTTGGTGCGTAAGAAATTTTTGATCCTTTTTGTACGCCAATATGTTGTCCAATACGTGGACCGCTTTCAAAGGTCACATCGTTTCCGTTAAATCGACCATAGTTGAAGCTTTTTCCACTTGGGCTGGTCACTTTTAAGCGATCACCTTTTTTGAGATCTAAGATATCAGTAATTTTCAATTTACCATCCAAGACTGTCACATCACCGTTTTCGTCTACGGAGTATTTTTTCTCTTTATCGGCCATTTCTTTGAAATCTAATTTTCGACCCATAAGATTTACAGTCTCATTCACACCAGCATGTGCGAAGGCATCTTTCGCGACCCAGCCGGTTTCAATTGCTGAACCACCGGCTTTATAAACGATGTTCACATAAGGAACTCCGTCAATATCACGAGTGTTTGGTGCAATTGTTGTTGTTTCTACTTTTGTACCTGGTTTGAGAGGAAGAATTTCTTGTCCCTTGCCATTTAAAAGTGATGTTGGTTGATGAATAGTGAATTCAGTTTGAGCTGGTGTTTGTTCTTTACTTGCTTTCACTTCATTCCAATCACTGAGGGTGGTGACTTGTTCTTTTTTGTCGTTATTAAAGAGATACTTTTCTTCAATCCAAGCAAAGTTTGCTTTTTTCCCGCGAGAAATATCTACTTCAACGAGACGTTTGGTTTCACCGGTTCCAGTTTTTACTTCCACAACCTTCCCTGATTTTACAGAAGTTTTTTCCCAATTCACACGGCCTGATCCTTGGAGATCAATACGTTGTCCATCAAGTTTTATTGTCGGAACCCCTGTTTCACCGGGAATGCGAATTTGATATTCGCCTTCAGCTATACCGTTGGTGATAACACGTACTTTACTTCTCTTATAGAGTTTTTCAAAACCTTCACGAGTCTCTTTTACACCTACTTGTTCTCGATAATCTTTACTATCTTTTGGTATTAATTCATCAAATCCTTCGATAGGTACACCGCGGGCAACTT
Source organism: uncultured Candidatus Peribacteria bacterium (assembly GCA_964624115.1). GTDB lineage: Bacteria > Patescibacteriota > Gracilibacteria > UBA1369 > UBA1369 > CAZUXI01. The sequence goes on along the minus strand of CAZUXI010000002.1, from coordinate 62,457 downwards.
TTTTATCACCAATTTCAAGGGCATTGGTTGCAGCAGCATCTTTATAAAATTTCAATTGATGATCCACAATTTTTACTTTTACTGCACCTTTTTCTTTTGCTTGAGTCCACAGCTTATTAATATCAAAACTCTTTTGATCGTAAGATTTTGAAAGGGTTTTTTCTACTTTTGATTGAAGGTACTGTGCATAAAGTCCACGAAGCTTTTCAGTTCCACTCGCTGGGTAAAGTTTTTCTGCAATACGATCGAAGGTGTCTGAAGGACTGTCTCCTGGTTTAAAATCCACACCAGTTTTAAGCTCTTCCTGAAATTTTTTCTCGATATCTGCCATTTTTAAAATCTCCGCCTTGGTGGCTTTAGTTTCGGGAGCAGTTTCTGTTCCTCCACCAACCTCAAATACTCTCCGTTTTTCACTGAAGAGGCTTTGGCTGGCTGGATCAAACTGAATCAGTTTGAGATGGGTGAATTTTTTGAGTAAGTCCTTCATAATATTGGTTTTTAGCTTGTGGATTTATAAGGTTTAGGCCTCTCGTTGCTCTGGTTTTGGGAGAGGGAATGCCGCTTTGCGATCTGCAGGAATATTCTGTAGTGATTGGAGGAAAGCCATGCGGGCGTTTGGTTGAGCTTGAAGTATTTTTTCTCGACGTTCTTCAACTGTTTTGTCGAGAGGGCTTTGGACACTCAATTCAAGTGGATTGAGGAGTTCGGAAATATTGATTTCTTTGAGAACTTTATTACTGCCTTGTTCGTAAAATCTGAGGGTGCCGGAATCAACGCGGACGGCTGAGCAGTTGTTGGTTTTGAGGAAGCTCCAAAGGTTTTGAATTTTTTCTTCAACCACTTGGAGGTTCAGATCAGCTTTTTCAGTGTGAGGTTTCAGGTGGTAACCGAGAGAGTATTTCATTTTAAGGAGGTATTGGTCTGCGGTGAGATCAGCACGGCTTTTAACGGCTTCTTTGGCTAAATTGCTCAGGGTTTCGTTCATGTCTTCCGCTTTAAATTCCACTTGCCCATTCACTTGTGGAAACTCACGTTTTTCTCTTTCTTCCGCTTCGTTTCGCAAACTTGGCTGAGATTCTTTGCCATCGCTGCTCCCAGGAGCTGCTGAGGGACCCGAAACTTCGAAGATGAGTCGTGATGAGGCAATGAGGTTGTTTTGCTCTTTTGAGAGCCATTTACTAATCATGTTTGTAAGCATTTGAATGGGTTTTAATGCAAAAATCTTTCTATTATATCAAAAAACAGCTTTCTGGTAAAGCAAGAGGGGTGAACCTTGAAGTTTCTGAAGGGGCAGGGTAGGATTTTCCCGATAAATCTTTTTATGAATCAACCTTTTCTCCTCGTAAATTTCAAGACTTTTCCGCATACTTATGGGAAACAAGCCCTGGAACTTGCAAAAATTCATGAACGCGTCTCAAAGGAGACCGGAGTGAAAATTATGATTGCGGTTCAAGCCGTGGATTTACGTTATGTGAGTGAACAGGTTTCTATTCCGGTTTTAGCTCAACATTTTGATCCGGTTGAAGCTGGTGCTTTTACAGGTCATGTGACTCCAGCTTCAATTAAAGACTGTGGTGCCTATGGGGCACTTCTCAACCATACTGAAAAAAAGGTGGGATTGGAATTGCTTGAAAGTTCGATTGCAATGGCGAGATTTCACGACCTCACTTCGGTGGTTTGTAGTGAATCACTTTACCAAGCAAAAGCAGTTTCTGAATTGGATCCGGACTTTGTTGCAGTTGAGCCTCCTGAATTGATTGGTGGTGACATTTCTGTGGCCAAAGCAAATCCGCAAATTATTCAAGATGCTGTTGCCTTGATTGGAAAAAATAAGGTTGTGGTGGGAGCAGGGATTAAGTCGGCAGAAGATGTGCGTCTTTGTTTAGAGTTTGGAGCAATTGGTGTCCTGATTGCTTCTGGTGTAGTTTCTGTCGCTGATCCGGAGAAGGTTCTTTTTGACTTGACGAAAGCCTTTTGAGTCTTTGTTAAGTATTTTTTTTGCGAACGATTAATACTATACTCGAGTTACTTTTTTAACTTTATTTTTATGAAAGTAACGATTTTTGATAAACATCTTCGCTTAAGTGAGGAACAGAAAGATACCATTGAGCAGAAGCTGAAACATTTGGAGCATATGGGGCAGCGAATTCAGGATGAATCCGTAACGGCACGAATCGATGTTGAATTGAATCATGAAAAAACGACTGACCATAATATTGATATGGCCGTAACGATTCATGTGCCACATGGAACTTTGCGTGCTGAGGTTCAGGCAAAAACACCTGAAGAAGCAATTGATTTGGCGATTGATAAGCTTCGTAAACAGTTGGAAAGATATAAAGAGACAGGCAAAGTCTAGTTCTGCAGGCATTCGAATATCCAATGACGTCGTTGTCTTTTATGGAACGTTTACTCGTTTTTTTGCCGCTGTTATTTCCGCTCTATCTTTTGAAATTTTCTCTCGGGGGTTTTCCTTTTACGGTGCCGGAGATTGTTATTGATCTGTCTTTTTTGGTTTGGCTGATTTTGGAATTTATGGATGGGGGTGTGAAAGGAGTTGGTTTGCGACTTCAAAGATTTTGGCAGATGAAAATGAATCGATGGTTTGTGGCGGGGATTTTTTTGTTTCTGTTGGGGGCGTTTTTAAGTTTGGTGGTAACTCCAGCTCAAGTTACTTTAATTGATGGAGTGACGGTATTTGAGAGTCGAAAGATCGCTTTGGGAATTTTGAAAGGATGGATTTTCCCAGGTATTTTCTTGGTTATTCTTTTGAAACGGCATGTCAAAACGGAAGCTCAAATTGAAAAAACTCTCTTGATGTACGTGGTGAGTACCTTTGTTTTAAGTCTTATCGGACTTCTTCAAGTGTTTTTTTCAGCTATGCTTCCTTATGGTGAAGTGTTACAAAAATACTTTGTTGAGAGTGGAGGACGATTAACGGGACCGTTTGAGTCACCAAACTATTTTGCTCTCTACTCGGCTCCCGCTTGGTTCTATTTATTCGTTTCTTTAGGCAAAATTGGTCGATGGAAAGCGACATTTTCTTCCCTGGATTTTTGGAAAAAAATTGGGGTTTGGGGGGCATATCTTTTGCTTTCACTTTCCTTATTTTTAACAAAATCTTATGGGGCATTTGTGGCCTTGGGATTGGTGGCTTTCGGATATATTATTTTGAGATTTACTTTTGTCTCACGAAAAAATCTTAGGAAAGGCGTTATGATGGTGGGTTTGAGTGTGATAATTTTTCTTGTCATGGTCTTGGGAGTTTACTTGATTGATCCAGGAAAGTTTTCTGATGTAGGTCAGTTGGCACAGCGCAACTCTTCGAGTGTTCGAATGGAAGTTTATACGATTGCTCTTCATCTTTTACAAAATAACTGGTTCTTTGGAATTGGTTTGGGACAGTTTCCGGCGCTTTATCAACTTCAGGCTCCAGGTGTTTTGGGCCATGCGCCTTATGAGTGGAATATGTTGCATCCTCACAATATTTTTTTGGCGACCTGGCTGAATACTGGACTGATTGGCTTTTTGGGTTTTTTTACTTTGCTTGGTTATGTGTTTACGAATTGGAAGGTCCACCGGAAGCATCGTTTAACAACGGTCGTTTTTGCCATGATTTTGATTCAGCTCCTTCATGGGTTGGTGGATACGCCTTTTTATAAAAACGATTTGGCGTATCTGTTTTGGACGTTGCTGGCGATGATGTGGATTTTGAGGGATCAAAAAAATGTGTTTATGGGTAAGGTGGTCGAAGGGCAAAAGTTGGGGCGGGGGATTGGTTTTCCGACGATAAATATTGAACCGGGGCCGATGGGTTTACCTTTTGGGGTTTACGTTTGTGAAGTCACCTTGAATGGGAAAACTTATTTGGGGGCGATGAACTGGGGGGGGCGAAGTGTTCAGAAAACTCAGGCTCCAGCGTTTGAGGTTCATGTTCTGGACTTTTCTGAGGATGTTTATGGTGAACAGGTAAGTGTACGGGTAGGGAAGAAACTTCGGGATGTCATGAAATTTTCTCATCTCGAGGCTTTAAAAGAGCAGATTGGGAAGGATGTGGCGGAAGTGAAGTCACAAGGTTTTTTGATGGAATAATTCTATGGCTTTGAAAGTTTCAGTAGTGGTGGCGACGTACGAACGGGGGAAGATGTTTTTTCAAGTGCTGCGTGATTTGCTTCAACAGGACTACCCGAATTTTGAAATTGTTCTTGTGGATCAGACAAAAACTCCTTATCCCATTGATGATCAGAAGTTTTTGGATGGTTTAATTTTACGCGGCGAGGTGAGATATGTCCGGCAGGAAACTCCCAGTTTGCCGTTGGCTCGCAATACGGGGATAAGAAATTCTCAGGGAGAAGTGATTATTTTTATTGATGATGATGTGCGTTTGGAAAAAGATTTTGTGAGTTCACATGCTAAAAATTATCGTGATTCACGGGTATTTGCTGTTGCTGGAAAGGTGAATTTTCCTTATCCGGTTGAGTTTCCTGATGCTCAAAAATGTCGGGATCAGAATCGGGATTGGTGGTATCTCACGTTTCAATTAGAAAAGTATGGTGAGATTGCGGGTGTGGTGGGATGTAATATGTCGTTTCGGAAATCACTACTTGAAAAGATTGGTGGGTTTGATGTGAATTTTTTACGGGATAGTAATAAGGAGGAAACGGATGTGTGGTTTCGGATGAAAAAATTAGGTGGGAAGATGGTTTTTGATCCCAACGCTGAGTTGCTTCATTTGGTGGAGCAGGAAGGTGGGACTCGTACGAAGCGGAGGGATATTACTTTGAGTTCGATGTTTTATCGGAACCAGTTTTATTTTTTCTTGAAAAATTTAGGTTTGGCGGGGGTGCTGAAATATAGTTTTTTGCTTTATCGTTATTTTGTTGGTCGTGAGAAGGAACGGCTCTATGTCCCAACGGTTTTCATGAGATTTTTGAGTCGAAATGGCTGTTTTTTTCTTGGGGCCGTTCGTGGGGTTATGGTGTTTTTGGGTAAGCGTTTTTCCTGAACTTGCAATTGAGATATTTCCCAGATCTCGTTACACTAGTGAGGTCATCTCTTTATTTTATGCTCCAACGACTTAAAAAGAAAATTGCTACGAATAATCCGCTCTTGTTGTTTTATCATAAATGTAAGGCGATTTTGGCGTGTATCTGGTATCGTTTTCCATCACAACAGTTGGTGGTGGTTGGTGTAACCGGAACCAAAGGAAAAACAACAACAACCACACTTATTGCACGAATTTTAGAAGAGGCGGGGCACAAGGTTGGTATGACTTCGACGGTGAATTTTAAGATTGGAAATTATAGCTGGGTGAATACGACGAAACAGACGACACTTGGGCCGTTTTTTCTTCAGAAGTTATTGAGGAAAATGGTGAACGAAGGTTGTACTCATGCCGTTTTGGAAGTTTCTTCCCACGCGCTTGTTCAGAACCGGGTGTGGGGGGTAAATTTTGATTTTGCTGTATTTACTAATATTGGTGAGGATCATTTGGATTATCATGGAAGTCTTGATAATTATTTACGTGCAAAAGCTATTTTGTTTTCACATCTCAATGGATCGACTCGAAAACCAGGCATTCAAAAGGTGGCCGTGTTGAATAAAGATGATGTGAATTTTGCTTTTTTTGATCAGTATTTGGCTGATCTTAAATATAGTTATGGGCTCAAAGGTGGAAACTGTTATGTCACTGATCTTCAACTTTTACCAGGCGGCTCCAAGTTTGTTTTTCATATGCCGAATAATCAGGTGGATATTCAGTTCAAGATGCCTGGTGACTTTAATGTGTCGAATGCTTTGGCTGCGGCAACGGTTGCTTTGGCTCTCAATATTAATGTGAATGTGATTAAGCAAGCTTTGGAAAAAGTTGAAGCGGTTCCAGGACGTTTTGAGAGTATTGAATGTGGTCAGAAGTTTGGGGTGATTGTTGATTATGCTCATACGGCTGAATCCTTAGAAAAACTTTTATCCGTTTATCGTCCACTTACGCAGGGGAGACTTATTTTGGTGTTTGGGGCAACTGGGGGAGGCAGAGATAAGGGGAAACGGCCAAAAATGGGCGAGGTTGCTCATGCTGTTGCTGATGTGATTGTTCTTACTGATGATGATCCTTATGATGAAAATGAGTGGGAGATTATTAGTGATGTAACTTTTGGTATCCCAAGAAAATCGGGTGAGAATTTTTGGAAAGTACCAACTCGAAGTGAGGCGATTAAGTTGGCGTTGAATATTGCTCATCCTCAGGATACGGTAGTGGTTGCTGGGAAAGGCGCTGAAGAAATACAAATGATTCATGGCAAAGCGGTGGCATGGGATGATCGGAAGTTTATTCGTTCGCTTTTGAGTCAGGAAGTTCAGGTTCAGTTGTAATGTTTTGATGTAACAGTTATGAAGGTGAACGGATTTTTTTTGATTGATAAACCCAAAGGGGTCACTTCGTTTCGAGGGGTGAGTGTGCTTCGAAAAATATGTGATGAAAAAAAAGTTGGTTTTGTTGGGACATTGGATCCTTTGGCGACGGGTTTGATGATTTTTTCAGTAGGGGATTCTACAAAACTGATTCCGTATTTGGAAAAGACTGACAAGATTTATGAAGCAACGATTGAATTGGGAGCGCGTTCGAGTACTTACGACGCAGAAGGGGATTTGGAGCATATTCCAGTGACAAAGCATCCTTTGCGTTCAACAATTGAAGAGTTGCTTGAAGAGCATTTTCAAGGTGAGGTGGATCAAGCGCCGCCTATTTATTCTGCCATCTGGGTTGATGGTAAGCGAGCTTATGACTTAGCTCGTAAAAATCAGGAGGTGGTTTTGAAAAAACGGAAAGTCCATTTTTATGAGGTTTCGCTTCAGCAGTATTTTTGGCCTACGCTTAAGTTGAAAGTTCATTGCAGTAGTGGAACGTATATTCGGAGTCTTGCCCATGATTTGGGGGCGATGTTGGGTTGTGGAGGGCATTTAAAAGAGCTTCGCCGGTTAAAAATTGGGCGGTTTGATGTGAAAGATGCTGTCCCTCTTAATGATTTGGATGTGGTTAACTTTAAAAAACATTTTTTGCCGGTGCAGGAGGTGTTTACTGATTGGACTCAAGTTGAGTGTACCAAAGAAGAACTCCAATCTTTGGGGCTGGGAGCTTTTATACCTCAAAAAACAGCGATTCGAAATTTTCCTGCATTGGCCATGTTTCAGGGGCAATGTGTTGGAGTCCTTGAGCCACCTACCGGCAGACCCGGGTTTTTGAAGTATTTAAGAAAGTTTCAGTGAGAGGTTTTTGAACACTCTCGTATTTTATGCTACTTTGTGGATGAATTTTTTTTGCTGTAAACGTTTCCTATGGATGGTGCTACACTCGTTTTTTTGGGGAAATTTATCTGGCCGGCTTTTTTTGCTTTTCTGCTGACGATTGCCGGATGTTTTTTTGCTCTCACGTTTTTCCCGCGATGGGGCCTTATGGATCGTCCGAAAAAATATGGATTAAAACGTCAGCCGATTCCTTATTATGGTGGCTTGGTCATTTTTTCGGTTTTGGTGCTCAGTATTTTGTTGTTTGTGAAAATGGATATCCATGTCCTGGGTTTTTTACTGGGTGGTCTGGTGATTACCGGAGTGAGTTTTTTGGATGATCGTTTTGGTTTGAGTCCTTACCTGCGTTTGGGGGTTCAGATGGTTGTTGCATTACTTTTAGTTCTTTTTGGGATTGGGATTGGTCATTTTGCCAATCCATTCGGCGGTCAGTTGGATTTGAATATTATGACCTGGCAAATTACTCTGGGGCAGACGGTGGTGGTGATTTCACTTTTGGGAGCCCTTTTTACGGTTATTTGGCTCGTAGCGATGATGAACACTATGAATTTTTTAGATGGTCTCAATGGGTTACCAAGTGGTGTTACGGTGATTGCGTCATTTACACTATTTCTCTTAAGTATTCGTCCCGATATTCACTATGATATCAGTTCGCAGGAGCCAGTTGCAATGATAAGTATTTTATTGTTTGCTGTTACTTTAGCTTTTTGGTTTTTTGATTTTCATCCGGCGAAGATGCTCATGGGGGATACTGGAAGTATGTTTTTGGGCTATGTGCTTGCCACGCTGGCAATTTTTTCTGGTGGCAAGGTCGCCACTGCTTTTTTGGTTTTAGGATTACCATTTTTAGATGCCGCTTGGGTTATTATTCGAAGGATTTTGGAAGGAAAGTCGCCGTTTAAGGGTGATCTTTTCCACCTTCACCACCGGTTTTTATATGCGGGGGTGAGTGAACGAAAAGCCATGTTTTTTATTTATGCCTGTTGTGCCCTCTTTGGTGCTATCGCCATCTATTTTCAGGGGTTTGGCAAGCTCTTCGCTATTGTTGGATTGGTGGGGCTGATGTTTATTATTGGCACACTTTTGGTAAAAAATGCGCGTAAATGAATAGCGTGATCGATGAAATTAAGGCCAAGCTTTCGATTGAGGACTTAGTGTCCAAGTACGTCCAGTTGAAAAAAGCCGGAAGCAGTTTAAAGGGTTTATGTCCTTTTCATAAGGAGAAAAGTCCAAGTTTTGTTGTGAATATTGAACGGCAGATTGCATATTGCTTTGGTTGTAACCGAGGAGGAGATATTTTTAAATTTCTTCAGGAAATTGAAAATGTTGATTTTAAGGATGCGTTGAAGATGCTTTCAGAAAGGACTGGAGTAAAGCTTGAGGAGCGAAAAATCATGAAGAAGGATTCGGTGGTGGGCTATGCTGGAGCTGAACCTGACGAGAAAGATCGTTTGTTGAGACTTCATGAAGTGGTCACCCATTTTTATGTGAAACAACTTTGGGAAACTCCAGATGGGCAGAAAGTTTGTGATTACTTACGAAAACGAGGTCTCAATGATGAGAATATCAAAAAGTTTCAGGTTGGATTTGCTCCTGACTCTTTTGATCTCACTTTTACTTATTTATTAGAGCAGGGTTTTACCAAAGTCGAGGTGGTACGGGCTGGATTGGCGGTTTCCAAGGAGACAACTCTTGATAAAATTTATGATAAGTTTCGTTCACGCCTTATGTTTCCAATTCAGGATAGTTTGGGCAGAATTGTTGCTTTTGGTGGACGTGCATTAAAGAAAGATCAAGATCCTAAATATTTGAATTCGCCCGAGACGATTATTTATCATAAAAGTAATACGCTTTATGGTTATTCTCATGCGAAGAAATTTTTGAAAGAAAAAAAAGTGGCGGTTGTAGTAGAAGGTTATATGGACTTGATTGCTTGTGTACAAAATGGTGTAGGGAATGTGGTTGCACCCTGTGGGACGGCTTTAACTTCACGACAATTACGGTTATTGAAGCCATTTATTGAAACTCTTTGTTTGGCTTTTGATATGGATAATGCTGGTCGAGAAGCAGCCAAAAGAGCTTTTGAAGTTGCCCAGGAGTTTGATTTTGAGGTCAAAATTCTTACTTTGCCTTCGGGAAAAGACCCTGCTGAGTTTTTGCGTGAACATCCTCAGGGGATTGAAGAGTATGTTCAGAAATCTCTCCTTTATATTGATTTTATCTATCAGCAGTTTTTTGATATTTATGGTATTTCCTCCGTTGCGGCCAAAAGAAAAATTATTCAGGAATTTTATCCTTATTTGAGATTATTAAAAAGTAAAATTGAACAGGATGATTATACTCGTCGTTTGGCTACCGATCTTAAGTTGACAGAGAATCAAATATATGAGGAAATGAAGGGTTTGAAATTGTCTTCCATGACTTTTGGAGCTGGTGTCAATCGATTTGATTCGAATGATCGTTCGGAAAATGAAAGAAAATCAGATTATAAGGGTTTTTCGCTTGAAGAGCTTGTTTTGGCTTCTCTCCTCGAAAAACCGGTTTTTTATCAAGAATTCTCCGGACTCTTATCTGAAGATTATTTCTTGTCAGATTTAAAAGATGTTTACAAGTATTTTATTGATCAATATAATGCTCTGGGTGCTCAAGAAAAAATTTCTTTTGATGTTCTCTTTTCCGGTTTTGATTCACAGAACAGAGCAGTAAACTTATCCCACCTTAAAGAACGTTTGTTACTTTGCTCTCTTTCCCTCGAAGAGACGTATGGAGAATTGACTGACGATAGTTTTAAAGCTGAGTTTCAACGCCTTGCTCTCAAACTTAAAAGTAATTTTTTAATTCAGAAAGCGCGTGAGCTCCAAGAGGAGATTAGAAAGGCAGAACAAAGTAAAAATCAAGAATTGTGTCGTGAACTCTTAGAAGAGTTAAAGAAGCTACATATTCGATAACTACCGAATTGCACCCTTATGGCTCAACAACGTAAATTTATATCTCAACCTTCAGATGACAAACTTGCTCAGTTTCCACCTGCGGTTCGGGATCTGGTAAAAAAAGGTCATGAGCACGGTTTTGTAACCCACCAGGAGCTTTTAAAAGCTATGCCAAAGATTGAGGATGATCTCATGCTTCTTGATGAGATTTATGCTTTGTTTTTGGATTTGGGTATTGAAGTCATTGATAGTAAAGAGTCACTGATTTGGAAAGACGAAAAAGAGACTGAAGAACAGAATAAAGTTGAGGAGAAAATTAAGAAGGTGAGTTCCAATCAGGTTGAACTCAAAGAAATTGCCAATGATTCGATTCGTTTGTATCTTTGTGAAATTGGGAAAGTTCCTCTTTTGACGGCGAAGGAAGAGATCGATCTTGCAAAACGTATTAAAAAAGGTGATCAACAGGCGAAAAAACTTCTTGCTGAAGCGAATTTACGTTTGGTGGTCAGTATTGCTAAAAAATATATTGGTCGTGGACTTTCTTTCTTGGATCTTATTCAGGAAGGAAATATTGGTTTATTCCGTGCGGTTGAAAAGTTTGATGCTGATCGTGGATTTAAGTTTTCAACTTATGCTACCTGGTGGATTCGTCAGGCGATTACACGAGCAATTGCTGATCAAGCCCGAACCATTCGTATTCCAGTTCATATGGTGGAGACCATTAATAAACTCACCCATGCCCAACGTCGTTTAGTTCAGGAGCTTGGACGTGAACCATTGGTTGAAGAGCTTGCAGCGGAAATGGATATGGATGAAAAGAAGGTTCGTCATATTTTGAAGATTTCACAGGATATCGTCTCTCTTGAAGCGCCGGTTGGTACTGAAGAGGATAGTAAGCTTGGGGACTTTATTGAGGATGATGAAGCTCAGTCTCCGTTGGAATCTACCAATCGTCAGCTTATTAAAGAGAATATTCATGTAATGCTTCAGTATCTTTCTCCGCGTGAACGAAAGATTATTGAAATGAGGTTTGGGTTAAAAGATGGTGTTGGACATACTCTTGAAGAGGTTGGACAAGAGTTTGGGGTGACTCGTGAACGTATTCGTCAGATTGAAGCAAAATGTCTTCAGAAGATGAAAGAACACCCGATGAGTGTCAAAATTAAGTCGCAATAAATTATTCTTTTCATTTTTAATTCTATAGCTATGGCGGATAATAAAACTACTTCAACCCAGTCTGATGATAGTAAAATCATTCTGGTTACCAAAGAAGGTTTAGCGAAGCTTCATGAGGAGCTTGAGTATTTGCGTAATGATAAACGTCGTGAGATCGCTTCAAGAATTAAAGAGGCTATTTCCTATGGTGATCTTTCCGAAAACTCTGAATATGAAGAAGCAAAAAATGAACAAGCTTTTGTTGAAGGTCGAATTCTTGAACTTGAAGATAAGGTTAAATATGCACGTATTATTGAAGAAAAATCACAGGTGGCCACTGTTCAGTTAGGAACACAGGTTACTATCGTGAACATTAATCAAAAGGGATCGAAGGGCGAAGAATATATTATTGTAGGTTCTACAGAAGCTGATCCACTTCAGAATAAAATTTCCAACGAGTCACCGGTAGGAGCTGCCCTTCTTGAACATAAAAAGGGGGATATTGTGAAGGTGAATGCTCCATCTGGGATTTTAGAGTATGAGATTATTGCCTTGGTGTAAGCCAATCTCTTGATCCACTGACATGTTGAGACGTTTTGGTACTTTTGGCTGGCAACTTATCACTTTTTTTCTGTTCTTCTCTGTTTCGGCCATTGCTATTTTTCTAGCTTACGGTTACCGAGTTGACCTTATGGAGCAGGATATTCGAAAAGTTAGTCTTATCGATATTCCAACAAAGTATGCAGGGGCAAAAATCTATCTTAATGGGTCTTTGGTTGCTTCTGAGCTCCCTACACTCTTGAATGATGTTCTTCCTGGTTTGAATGTCGTTCGCGTTGAGAAAGAAGGATTTTGGCCTTGGGTGCGAAAATATTTTGTCTCTGAAGATCGGGTTACTATTGTGAATGATTTGGTTTTATTCCCTCGGTCGATTCAAGAGTTTAAAAAACGAGTTTTGGCTCTTCAAACTGAGCAAGAATATGTTAAAGTAAAAAGTTTAAATTTGGGTGATTTTCTTTTTGTTTATAAGCCTGGGGGGGCACTCCTTCAGCTTTTTTCGTTTGGGAAAAGTGAACTTCAACAGAAATTTTTTGAGTTTCCTCAGCAAAAAATTCAACGTATTGTCAAACATAATGATGAAAATATTGTTATTGTTTTTGAGGATAATAGTGAAAAACTCATTGATTTAAACAACTATAATGTTATTGATGCCGGAGTAAAAATGCGATTGGATTTTAACTTACTCCATTTAACGGATGATAATGTTCTCACCCTCAAAGGAAAGAATGTGTCACTCATGCTTTTCCGAAAACAGGCGACCGAAGAACATTCGCTTTTTCTTATCAAGAAAAACAATGAAGTTCGGCTTCTTTCAAACAGTGTTCAGGGACTTCCTGACATTGATGCCTTGGATCGTGTTTTGTTTTTACAAACGGATGGGACTTTACAATTTTATGATTCAGCTTTGGAAAAACAAAAAACGATTCGAACTTTTGAACCAGGTTATCAGTTGGTCGGTTGGTACGATAATAAGCTCGCTTATCTGGTTTGGACTGAGGCGGGGATTTTGATTACTTCCCTTCATGATCTTGAAACATATCCGCTTCTTTCTTCTTCGGATTATGAGCTTTTATTCCAGTCAAACGAACAATTCTACTTTCTACAAAAGAAGGAATTGTATCGAGTGAATTGGGAACAGAAATAGTGAAAAGATTTATTTCTTTTTCTTCACGACGTACTTATTTTTTTTCTGAAGCTCTTCGAATTTCTTTTTTTCCAAAGGGTATTTTTGCGTGTAAATTCGTGCAGCTTTGATGACACTATAAACACCTAGGATCATAATAATTGCCAGGAGAAAACGACTGGAAAGGTATGGGATAGAATTTGCACGAAAGAAGAGATAGATTCCCAAACACACTCCGGCGGTAATCCATTGTGATGGATAGATGGAGAGGAGTCGGCGGAGGGGTTTGTCTTTTTTGTTCTGTTTTATGTAAAGTTTTGCGTAAACTCCTGCACCAATAAACAAAACGGCGATAATAATGAACAGGATATAGTACTGAAAGAAGGTGCCTGGGTACGGTTGGAAGAAGTAATTGAAGAGGTTTTTTATTGTTTCCATAATTGATTATTTTTATATCTGGACTGGAGTAGAATAGCGCCAATGATGAATCCGAGTAAAGCGTAAATTTGTGCTTCTCGCATACCGAAGAAGATGTTGCTTTCATCTCCCCGTACAAATTCTTCAAAGAAACGTAAAAAACTGTAACTTGTAAGCGCAATAATACTAATATTCCCAGCTTCTTTGTTGATACGAGTGATACTGAAGAATTTTGTGAGAACAATGGTGAGCATGAGGCAATAAAAGGCGGAATAGAGTTGTACCGGATGGATTGGTACGGCATAGAGAGAATTTTCTATGATGACTCCCCATGGAAGATCGGTTTCTCTTCCAAAGTTTTTTCCGTCAAGGAATGCCCCCACATGTCCAAAAGTCATCACGGTAAGTGTGCTTACCAGAATAACGTCGAGCCAGCGGAGTTTATTTTCTCCTGTTTTGTGTGCCAAAAACAAAGTGGTGCCGATAATCCCTATAATTGCTCCCCAGGGTGAAAGTCCCTTATCCAGGACGTAAAAAAACTGAAAAACGCTGCTGAGACTCAGTTCGCTTAAGTAGTAATCAAAATTTCTTAAGCAGTAAAGCACACGACTGAGAATAAGTCCGCCAAAAAAGATAGTAAGGCTGTGATCTGCTATAAATTGTACTTTGAGTCGATTTTTTTTGATCAGTTTATTGAGAACAAGAAGGGCGCAGAGGAGTCCAATGGCAAGAAAAATCCAGAGTGAGAGTACGGTGACCGGACCAATTTGAATGAGGATTTGATACATGGTCTAAAAGTTCAGGTAAAAGAGTAAGATACTGATCAAGAGCAGAGGGCAGAGGATAAAATCAGCCGTTCGGTTTTTGGCAAGAAAGTTGAGTTTTACACTTACGACACTATGGGTCAGGAAGATTGAAAAAAAGAAATATTTGAGGAGGTTGGAAGAAAAAATATTGAAAATATAGGGGATATTTTCGGTGTTGAATTGTTTATGTGTCAGGTAATTTCCCAAAAAATAGTAAATGAAGTAAAAAAAGAGTAACCAGCCGCTGAGCGAATAGATTTCTTTTAAGACATTCTCGTAGATATGACGTGAGGGGGAGTTTTTTTCGTTTGTGTTGCTTTGTTTGATTTTAAGGAGCTTAAGTTCATTGATAAGTTTTTTTCTTTCTTGGTAGAGACGCAGGATTGCTTGTTTGGTTTCGCTTTTGAGTTCTTGGCTTGGTGATTGGAAATAGAGAATAATGTACTGTTTTATTTGTCTATTCAATGTTTTTATTTCTGCTCGTTTTGCGAGAATATCATCGTTTTCACTGGTAAATCCGATAATGAAACTCGCGAAAAAATTCAGGATGGTATTGATGGTTGAAGTATTTTTTTCTTCAATAAAATGTTTTCGGCGCCAAGCAAGAAGTTGTTCCGTAATGCCTTTTTTTGATGATGATTTTGAGCTTTTTAAATGGAGCATCATGCTTTTCGCTTCGATGATCATTTTGGCTCGTTCTTTCATTTTGGTTTCTTTGTGGAGAAAGATCTCCTCTTTTTGGAGAAAAATCAGCATCTCTTCGGCCGTTTTTTTTACGTAATCAAGATTGGTACTGTTTCTGATTCGTAAAATTTTATCGACATAGGATCGAATTTTTTCTTTTATTTCTGGACTCATGTCTGCTTCGTATTCGTCAAGTAGCTCTTTTACTTTATTGAGTACATAATCGATTTGGCTTTTGAGAGTGGCTTGTCGTTCTTCAAACTCCTTTAAGTCTTTTTCTTCCGTGGTAACTTTTCTTTTGATCAGTTGTTTTTCTGCATCAACTTGATTTTGGAGTTCGTAAACACCGTGAATTTTTTCTTGTTCAATTTGTTCAGGCGTTGATTGGATATCGTAAAGATACTGAACCTCAAACTCATACTCTTCAATGAGACGTTTATAGGCACTTAATTTGTCTGCTGCTTGGATGGTTCCTTTGATGTGTCGGTTGTTTTTGTCGAGAGAAAGAAATTCAAATGTTATGACTGGTTGATCTGAAGCTTCTTCCGGCGTCGTTTCTTCGGTGGGTGTTTCTGCTATTTCTTCGATGGAAACGATTGAAAACCCCAATTCATTGAGTTCTTTTCGAGCACTACCTTCGTCGGTAGCACCAATGGTTCCGTAGAGTTGTTTGTTTTCTTCAGTGATGACGATGTATTTGAATTTTTTAGCCATTTATTTTTTTGTATTATTTTTGGAGGCCGCGATAAATCCTGAAAAAAGTGGGTGAGGTTGATGTGGTCTGGAAAGGAATTCCGGATGGAATTGACAACCAATCATAAAGGGATGATTTTTAAGTTCAACGATTTCAACCAGGTTTCCTTTGGGGAACACTCCACTAGTAATGAGGCCACCCTCTTCGAGTTTTTCGCGATATTCGTTGTTGTATTCATAACGATGTCGATGGCGTTCGTGAATAAGTTCATTTCCATAGATTTCTGCAGTTTTGGTTCCTGCCAGGAGTTTGCATGGATAGGTTCCAAGTCGAAGTGTACCACCTTTATCCTTTTCTTTGTACTGACCAGGTAGGAAGTGGATAATGTAAAACTCTGGAGATACTTTGTTTTCTTCGTCAAACTCTTCGGATGTAAATCGTTCATCACCGAGGTGGTGACGGGTAAATTCAATGGTCATAATTTGCATTCCTAAGCAGAGTCCTAGATAAGGAATTTTGTTTTCACGACAGTACTTTGCCGTGAGGACCATTCCTTGTGTTCCTCGTATTCCAAATCCACCTGGGACAATTACTCCCTGGGCATTTTTTACTTTTTCCCAAGCATCAGCATCATCACTTTCGAGTTTTTCAGCATCTACCCATTCGAGATTGAGGTCTACTTTTTGGTGATAACAAGCGATTTTTAAGGATTCAAGTACACTTAAATACGAGTCATCAAGTCCGGTGTATTTTCCAACAAGTGCAATCTTTACCGGTTCGCGTTTGGCTTTGATTTTTGAGTTAAGTGATTCCCAATCATCAAGCTTTGGATTGAGTTTGCCAAGCTTTAATCGTTCACCAATTTTTTCCGCAAGTTCATGATCTTGGAATTTGAGTGGAACTTCATAAATAGAATCGACCGTTAAGGCGGGAATAACTTTTTCTTCATCAACATCACAGAAGAGAGCAATTTTTTTGAGGAGATCTTTTTTTATTGGATAGTCAGCACGGGCAAGGATAAAGTCTGGTTGAATACCTATCGAGCGGAGTTCACGTACAGATGCTTGAGTTGGTTTGGTTTTTAATTCTTTGGCCGCACCTAAATAAGGCAGTAGAGTGAGATGGATAAACAAAGTGTTGTCGTATCCAAGTTCATGACGAAGTTGACGAATGGATTCCAAATACGGTTGTCCTTCGATATCGCCTGTGGTTCCACCAATTTCCACCATTACAATGTCGGCATTATTTTTTTTGCCGGCATCGAGGACACGTTTTTTTATTGCGTTGGTAATGTGAGGGATGATTTGAATGGTTCCGCCAAGGAAGTTTCCTTTTCGTTCTTGTGCAATTACTTCGGAGTATATTTTCCCCGTAGTTACAGAGGAGAGTGAAGAGAGATCTTCACCAATAAATCTTTCGTAGTGACCCAGATCAAGATCGGTTTCGGTTCCATCACTTAAAACATAGACCTCACCGTGTTGAAATGGACTCATGGTCCCCGGATCAACGTTTAAGTAAGGATCAAGTTTGATGGAGAATACTTTAAATCCGGATGCTTTTAAGAGGGCTCCAATAGATGAGGATGCGATTCCTTTTCCCAAGGAAGAACATACTCCGCCAGTGACGAATATGTATTTGGTGTCCTGCATGCAGGTAAAATTTTAAAATACTAGAGTCCTAAGTGAGCTTTGACTTCTTCAAGTGTTTTTTGTGCTTGTGATCTCGCTTTTTTCGCTCCTTCAACTAAAACATCATCAACATAACGTAAATTATTTTCCAGTTCAATTCTTTTTTCCCGATATGGTTGAAAATAGTTCAAAAGTTTTTCTAATAGTAGTTTTTTTGCATCCCCATATCCAAATCCACCTTTGAGGTATTTTTCTCTGAGGTCGGCAATTTCTGTTGGTGTTCCAAAGTAAGAGTAGATTTTAAATACAGCATCAGTATCAGGATTTTTGGGAGCTTCGACGGGAGTCGAATCGGTTTTGATACTCATGACCTGTTTTTTTACCTGATCGGGTGTTGCAAAAAGATCGATCACATTACCGTAACTTTTACTCATTTTATGTTCGCCATCGGTTCCGACAACCGAGGCAGTTTCTTCCGGAATATACTCTTTGGGTATTTTGAAGGTTTTTCCAAAGCGATGGTTAAATTTTTCTGCAATGTCACAGGTGATTTCGATGTGTTGTTTTTGATCTTTCCCTACTGGAACTAAATCAGGTTGGTAGAGAAGGATGTCAGCTGCCATGAGAACCGGATAGGTAAAAAGTCCTACGGTTTGGTCTTTGAGTCCTTTGGCAACGGAGTCTTTATAGGCATGGGCTCTTTCGAGAAGACCAAAAGGAGTTATACAACTCAGGATCCAGGCGAGCTCACTATGCTCTGGAACTTGGCTTTGGCGGAAAAGAACTGTTTTTTGAGGATCGAGTCCGAGGGCCAAATAATCAAGGGCAATATCGTAGATAGATTTTTTGAGGAGCTCCGGATTACGAATGGTGGTAAGTGAGTGAAGGTCAGCAATGAAGTAGTAGCAGTGGTTTCCTTCTTGGAGTGCGATGTGTTGTTTTATTGCGCCAAGGTAGTTGCCAAGGTGGGGAGTGCCACTGGATTGGATACCGGAAAGTATTGTTTTCATGGTTGGGGTTTATACGGGAGAAAGTGGGTCGACATCAATGGTCATATTATCTTTGAGTTTGATTGCTTTTACAATACTTGCTGGATCTGCCCCACTGATGAGGATAATGAAACGGAAGAGGTTTTTAAAACGGGGAATGAGGGCAGGGTAGGAGTTGATCTGAGTGCCCTCTGGGGCATGCTGTTTTAGGTTTTCTACGATTTCTTGGGTCTGTTTCAGGCAGAGATTTTCTTTGGGGTTGGAAACGGTTATTTTGATTAATTTGCTGAAGGGAGGGTAGTTGAGGGTTTCGCGGATTTTGAGTTCGGTTTCGTAAAAATTCAGATAATCATGTTCGGCGGCAAATTTTATGGCGTAATTATCGGGGAGATAGGTTTGGATAATCACTTCGCCGTGGTCCTGTCGTCCGGAACGGCCAGCAACCTGCATGACGGTTTGAAAGACACGCTCAGAACTGCGGAAGCTTGGGATGGTGAGGCCAAGATCGGCGAGGACGATTCCTACGAGGTTTACGGATGGAAAATCCAGTCCCATCGCGATCATTTGAGTTCCAATGAGAATATCTATTTTCTTTTCTTTGAAGGCATTGTAGAGGTCTTTAAATTCATCTTTTTGAGTAATGGTGTCGCGGTCGGCACGGGCAATTCTGGCCAGAGGGAAGGCTTTTTGCAGTTCAGTTTCAAGGCGTTGGGTGCCCAGGCCGATGTACCTGATATAAGGACTGCTACAGAGAGGGCATTCGTAAGGAATCGCTTCAACCCGGCTGCAGTGATGGCAAATGAGTCGTTCGGCTTTGAAGATGCTACTTTCAGTGTTGAGTTTGGTATGGTAGGTCATGGCAATCGAGCAATTGGGGCATTTGCAAACATAACCACATTGACGACAGATCACCCCGGAAGCCGCTCCACGACGATTGAGGAAAAGAATGATTTGTTCTTTTTTCTCGAGCTTTTCTTTCATTTTGTCGTAGAGGAGGTCGCTGAAGATGGAGAGATTTCGTTTTTTGAGCTCTTCTTTGAGGTCAACAATGGTGGTATGGGGAAGTCCGAGGTTTGTGGTTTGTAATGAAACACGTTCTTTGAGCTCTAATAATTGGTATTTGTCCTGGCGAGCTGCATAATAAGACTCCAACGTCGGCGTGGCGCTGCCCATCAAGACCTTGCTCCCCAAAAGCTCAGCCATTTTTTCTCCGACGGTTATGGCATGATAACGGGGGGTTTGGTCTTGTTTATAAGAACTGTCATGTTCTTCATCGAGCACAATGAGTCCGAGGTTTTGAAACGGCGCAAAGAGGGCGGAACGTGATCCGACAATGATATTGATCTTTTTTTGATAAATGGCCAACCAGGTTTCGCGCCTTTGTTTGGGGGTGAGATGGCTGTTAATGATGGCGATGGGTTCGCCAAAAAATTCCTGGAAGCGGTGGACGGTTTGAGGGGTAAGGGAGATTTCGGGAATGAGGATGAGGATTTGATGACCTTTTTCTTTGATCTGGAGGGCGGCATTGAGGTAGATTTCGGTTTTTCCTGATCCGGTCACTCCGTGGAGGAGACTCACGGTTTTGGTGCTTTGGAGGAACTGGTCGAGGATCTCATGTTGAGTTTTGGTGAGTGGTTTGCGGATTGGGGAAGTGAAGGTGGGTGGTGTTTTTTCTTTGGTTTTGGTCTTACGTTCTTTTTGAAAAAGGCTTTGGGGGATGAACTGTTTGATGATTTTTTGAGCTGGGCAAAGGTAGTATTCGCTCATCCATTTGCTGAGTTCTATTTGCCACGCAGCCAGATGAGGGAGGTGGGGGTATTTTTGAAGAATGGGTTTGGTGGCGAAAGAGGGCTTGCGATTGTGGGTTTCCCAGACGACTCCTGCGCTGGTTTTTTTGCCAAAAGGGACTTCCACAATTTCACCTGGTTGAACCAAAACACCTTCAGGAATTTCATAAGTAAGGGCGTTTTGAGTAAATTTTATTCCGGTATTGAAGGCGATGATATCGGCGTAATTCATTTATTGAGCAATTATTTTGTTCAGGCGGTCGCAGATTTTTTGTGGATCGAGGTGGTGGCGCTGGGCACCTTCTTGGATACTTTCGTAGGTGGAGGCGTAACAGCCGACACAGCCAAAGCCGATGGATTTGAAATAGCCCATGGTCTGCGGGTAGGCAGCGATAACATCACCGATGATCATATCTGGGGTGATTTCCACGATCTCACCTTCTTCGAGGTCAATTTCTTCAACTTCAAACGGGAGATTTCTGCGTGGGTTTGGTTGCGTTTGGTCTTTTTTGGGGTCCATTGGGGACATTTTCTTTGGCCTTAAGAGTGGTACTTTTGGTTGAGGTGATAAGCATACCTCGGAATGGGGGGATATTTTATTGACAATGTTGCATTTTATTGTAATATGGGTGGCTTTGTATTCAATAGTGTTTGAATCTATGACTTATTTTTCGCCAATTCGGAAGATTTTGAGTCAATTTGAACTGGATTTTGTTCAGAAAGGACCACAAGCGCTTCGTGAGCTCTATGAACCTTGGATTGGCGAAGGATGGCAGGATATTTTTGATTTTTTAGTTTTTGAGCGGAAACTTTTCAAGAGTTGTGTTTTGCAGTTTCGAAACTTTTTTCTTCAGTATATTACTCAGCATGGTATTTTTGATCTTCGTCGAGTATTGGGGATGGAAGATGATAAATACACGGTTGTTTTTGAGGAAATGGTGGATTTGCTTGGAATTGCCTATGGTGCCATCTTTGCTTATGCCCGAATGAATGGGCGTGCGTTTGCTCAAAAGATACTTCAGGGGAAAGGGGAGGAAGTTCGGGAAGATTTGGCGATTATAGGGAAAAAATATGATGGAGTTTGGCAGGATGTTTTAGAGATGCTGCAAGAAGAGGTGTTTCAGCAGGTTTGTGAAGAACGGACTCTTGAGGAAGGCCTGCGGGCTTTTACACTTTTGATGAACACCAAACGGGAAGCGAGGCCGCTTTTCAAAAACACTCTTTCACACGGCTTTTAGAAGCCTTCTTTTAGTTCAATTTGGAAAAAGTAATTTGAAGTTTTCCCCTCCTTATCTTGAACAATAATTTTGTACGCAACTTGGCGATCTGGTAGGTACTTATACCAACAATGGTCGATGACGTTGGTGTCTTTCCCAAGACGTTCTTCGTTGAGATGGTTGTCACTGTCTTCGCGTTCGCTCCGTTCAATTTGGTTGTATTCGGCTTCGGTGAGGTCTTTCCAGTTGGCAGATCTTGAAAGATAAATGGTTTTAAGTTCTTTCCAATACTCTTCGAGGGTATTTGCTGAAATATATTCGCCGGACATAAAGTCAGAGTTACAAAATAGATGTTTTTATTATAAACGAACCTGAATAAAAATTGTCAGTGTATTTTAAGATCCCTCCTGGGCGGCCGTGTGGTGGCTGCTCGAAGGAGGGAGGGGGCGTTGAGGGGAGACCGCCTACCATAAGCAGGTAGGCAGGTGCCGCTCCAGCAACTGGAGCGGTGAGAGCCATTTTCAGGCTCTCGGCTTTACGAAGCATTGTCACCTCGGGTTGGTGTTGCCACTCACGTTTCGCCAGGTGTTCCTGAGATTCGTGCGTGGTAGTGGTATTTTGATGTATTATTTATATTTGTCAAATTTTGTGATATGATAAGAAGATCTTTCTTATATGTATATATGTCACAAAAAAAAGATGATGCTGCTCAATTAGGACCAAATGAATATGATGTTGATTTGACTGAGTTGAATGCATCGATTCATGCAGAAGGTCAAACTGCGCCCGATACTTTGCCTCAAATTGAGGAGGAGGTTTCATTGACGCGGCGGCTTATTAATAAAACTTTAAGTTTTTTGGGTTTGGATAAAGCTTCTGATGATGTGTTGGAGAATCCGGGAAGACGCAAGATAGACACACTGTTGGGATCAGCTGCTGTACTTGGGATGGCGTATGCCATTGGAGGTGATGCGCTTTCTTCTCCTGATAAAAAAACGGAGGAGATGGTAGATCCTCAAATTGAACATAAACTTGAAGCTGAGGCGAGGAAAATTGCTGAAAAAGTGAATCATGAGCCTCATTTAAATGAACAGCAAAAAATTCTTAGGGTGATTGATTATGCTGGTGCAGCAGTATTCTCGTGGGGTGTTTCTGATTTATTACGATCAAAACATATTCATACGGGACATTATGGGGCGTTATCCGCACTTTTAGCTGCTAAATATGGTTTTTCGGACGAACATGGTCGAACACATTTGAAAGAAGAAATGAAAGCCAACGCCAAAGCATTTGGGATTATTGGTGGAACGATGGCGATGGCAGAGGGAATGAACTTGGATGTTCAACGGGCATATGAAAAAGTAAAAGATAAGAAAGCTCCACTTCATGAACGAATTGCGTTAGCGACGATGTCTGCTTCGGCAATGAGTCCTTTGGCGACAACAGTTGGAAGTGCGGGAATTGTGAAAAATATGACGAATGAAATTGCCGGTGGTGATAAAAGTATGATGGCGGTGTTTGAAAGCCATGTGAGTAATCTTTCCGGATATATTCTTATTGGGGATCCGCCTTTTATGGCTATTTGCGAAAAATATGGTTTCCAAGAAGGGGTGAAATGGCAATTTCAGACCATGTTGCCGATGGGACTCTACTCTTTGTTTTCATCAACTTTTAAACTCAATTATTTAGCGTTACAGAAAGATGCTGAATTTACGGGGGCTACATCAAAAGATCTTCTCAAAGAAGCTTATCGTCTTACGCTTTCGGGTTTAGAAAATAATATTGGATTTTTGGCAAAAATGATGAGTGATTCGCTCAAGAATTTTACCAAGTCTTTTTTTGGTGTTGATAAAAAATTTCCCCAATTTGAAACAGGAATTGAGTTCACTATTGGTAAAGCGCTCCGTGAACGATTCACCAAACTCGCTCAACTTCCGTTTGATGAAAACGGGTTAAAGCACCAAGGTATGGGAGTGGAAACTGTCTCGGCTGAACAAGAGGTGTTCAATCTCATTGCTGAATTTCAAGAAGCTGGCACCCCTGTGGCTTCTTCAGAATCTCCATCTTTTTTTAGATCAGTGTCTCAAGAGTTTTCTTCTTTTGATTCTGTTGAGCCAAAAGAGAATTCCTCTGATATGTCTTCTCTGAAGTCAGATGATTTTTGGAAGATGATGAACCCGAAAAATATTGCTCAGCGGACTTTTGATATGAATCGAATGAAGAAATCAGCGGGGCATAATTTGGCTGATGTGGCGAATGTTTTCCCTTTTCAGGCGGGGTGTGTTCCCTTTTTAGTAACGGTATTTAAGGATGGTGTTGAAGCGTTGGATAAAATGGGGATGAGTCAAAAAAAGAAGGAGTTGGTGATGTTTTTTATGATTATGGCATTTAGTATGATTGCCGATAATTATGTGGCTTGTAAAATTGGTTTGGAACTTTTTCCTGACAAACCTCACATTGCTCTCATGGCAAGTATTCAAGGGGGATCACTTTCGGCGATTGGAAACATGGCGAATGTGGCACAGTTTAGTCTCGATGATTATTCGTTGAAGGATTCTTTCTCAAAGTTAGGATGGCATTTTGATACCACGGCGATGAGTTTAGCCTGGACTCAGGCGATTGATGGGTTAACGGCTATGGGGATTTATCATGCTCCTAAACCTTTGGGGTCTTCCGTTCAGAAAAATGACTCTTCATCTCATCATGCGGAAAGTTCTCTTCCAAGTCATCCGTCGACAAAAAAAATCTCCCGGAGATTTTGGAAAAAGGGAGATGATGAAGTTCAAGCCTAATTTTAAGTTTGGTGCGTCAGGAGGGATTCGAACCCCCGACCCTCGGTTCCGAAGACCGATGCTCTATCCAGCTGAGCTACTGACGCGGAGGGGCCCCATTTGTTCGGAATTTTAAATGGGGCTTTTCAATTAGTTTTCAATATGTGGTATCGCTTTGCGATCTTTATGATTTGACACTGCGGAGGGCAAAAGGCCCGTCCTCCTGTCTGGCCTATACAATCATTTTTTCTTCTTTTTATCAACCCAGTTTTGCCAGTCGACGAGGATTGGGGTTGCAACAAAGATAGAAGAGTAAGTTCCGGAGAGGATACCAATGAGGAGAGAGATATTGAAGAAACGGATGGTTTCAGGGCCAAAAATAACGAGAGCAAGGAGGGTGAGGACAACAGTAACTGAAGTGTTGATGGAGCGGCCGAGGGTTTCATTGATGGCATCATTGGCGACGTGTTCAAAAGTTTCGTCACGTTTTTGATATCTTAGTTTTTCACGGATTCGATCAAATACAACGATGGTGTCGTGAACTGAGAACCCAAGAATGGTCAGCAGGGAAGTGATAAAGAGCGTGTCAATTTCAACATTAAAGAGTCCGCCGAGGAGAACATAAAGTCCAACCACGATACCAAGATCGTGAACAAGAGCGATAATTGCTGAAAGTCCAAATCTCCACTTGCTTACGCTTCGAGGCACTTTGCGGAAAGCAAAAGCGATGTAGAGGATAATCATCAAACTTGCAAGAATAACAGCAAAGACTGCACGAGTTTGCATTGTTGCTCCAACGGTTGGTCCAACGGTTGAGAAGCGAACCTCCTCAAATTCACCAATTTTCTTTTTGAGCTCTTCGAGGAGTGCTGCATGGGCAGCATTGGTGAGGTGAGCAGTTTTGATGATATAGCCACCATCGGTCGGAACAATGTGAGATTTTGATAGGTCTACTTTTTCAAAGGGCTCTACGTTGGCAACAACTTCCTGCTGCGTGCTTTGTTGAGTGCTATTTTGTTGGGTGACTTGAGTGGTCGCGGCAGTGTTTTTTTCTTGGCTTGCAATCGTGTTGACGGCATCTGTACTTTCCGTCAGTGCTTTTTTAATGTCGTCTTGAGTTTTAGTGGAATCTTTTAATTTTACTTCCATCAGTGTACCACCCGTGAAGTCCAGACCTGCTTTAAGTCCGTAAACCGGTATGGCGATGAGGGAAGCCACTAAAATTACTCCGGAAATGACATAGAGAATTTTTCTCTGTTTCATGATTGCGAAGGTCGGATGAGCTTTTTTATCGTCACCATTGAATAACCAGAGGTTTTCACCAAGCTTGGTTTTGGAAATAAACTTGAGGAATGTTTTGGTAATCACAATTGCTGTAAACATGGAAACCAAAATACCTGCGGCCAAGTTGAAAGCAAAACCTTGAATGATTGATGAACCGAAGTAAAAAAGAATCGCACAAGTAATGAGGGAAGAGAAGTTTGAATCTCGAATACTGTTCCAAGCACGGTCGAAACCAATTTCAATTGAAGCAGATAAGCTATGACCAGCTCGAAGTTCTTCTTTCATGCGTTCAAAAATCAGAATGTTGGCATCAACTGCCATACCAATGGAAAGGATTACGCCCGCAATACCGGCGAGGGTCATGACAACTGGTGTCGAAAGAATGTAAGCAATAAAGAAAAGAACAAAACAACTCAAGAGAGTAGTGATTGCTTTTTCTCCGGCGGAATCTTTTGAATCCAGAATTTGTTTAATCAATAAAAGGAAAACTGCTGTGGCAATTACCAGTGACCATTCGAGGGGAAGAGCAACTTTAATAAGGAAGATGAGGATTGTTGAATAGATCCCAAGAATAACAGTCGAAATTAGACCGGGCAGTCGGTAGAAGAAGATCATGAAAACAGCTACAAAGAGAAGCCCGATGAAACCAGCAAATAAACTTTTATTGAGAGCATCTTGTCCAAGGGTTGCGCCGATATTGTATTGTCCCACAAGAGTGATAGGTGCAGGGATAGCACCGGTATTGAGGTTGTTTGCAAGCTCTTGAGCCCCTTTTAGATCAAACTGTCCAGAGATTTGTGCACGGCCGCCACTGATTTTTTCGTTGACGTTTGGTTGTGAAATAAGCTGACCACCAACAAAGATCGCAACTGGTTTCCCGATGTTTCTTGAGGTGATTTCTTCAAACTTTTTGGCACCTTCGTCATTGAAGAGAATAGAAACATAAGGACGATAGGATTGAGGATTGAATTCAACATCCGCACGGACAAACTGTTTCCCATCTAAACCGGTTTCCATCCAAGGATCTGGTTCGGTTGAGATGTAAATGGTTTGGTATTTTACCTGTGGTTCCATTTTCTTTTCACTTTTTGCCTCCGTAATTTTTTCTGCTTTAATAATATGGTAACCAAAAACGGTTTTTGTAGGCGCACTCAATTGACCTGCTTGAGTAAGTCCGAGTGATGCATCCTGAAACTCTTTCACGTAATCGGTTCCACCTGTTTTCACAGGATTGGTATAAAGTCCACCGTTATCTTTACTTCCTTTATCGTCAGAGTATTGTTTGGCAAGATCTTCAAATTTTTCACCATTGTTAAGTTTGGTGGTAATTTCGTCAGCAAGTTTTTTTGCTTCATCTTCTGATCGAGTTACTGCAGCATCCGCTTTTGGTGCTCCTTTGTATGAAAGAAGAATGTGACGAACTTGGACTGATCGTGGGGTGTCAATTTGTCTTTCCGTTTCTTTCTTTTCTGTTGTTTTAATGAGGTAGTAACCTGCTGGAAGTGATTGTGGTTTTGCTGTTCCTTCGTCATCAACAAAAAGGGAGTTTTTGTCGGTGAGATCAATGAGTTTCTCACTTACTTTTCCTACTTCTTGGCCAAATATTTCTTTTGAAAGTTCGTTTGGTACGGCATCTTTGTATTGAAACTCTTTGGTTTCACCAAAGAAAATTTTTCCACTGTTGGCTTGACTTTCTTCATCACCAACCGCTTTGAAATCGTCACCTTTTTTTGTTCGAGCAAGGATGTCATCAGCGCGTTTTTTTGTTTCGGCCACCTCTTTTTCATCAGCAGGGGTAAGACGTTGTTCTTTGAATTCAAGTTGAATAGTTTTTCCTACGACTGATTTTGCTTGTTCCAAGTCTTTAATGCCTGCGAGTTCAACAATAAGATGCTTTTCTTCTCCAATATCTGAAGTGTAAATATTTGGTTCTGCGACACCCAAACTGTTGACACGACGGTTAATAATCCCAAGAATACCTTCAAGAATTTTACTTTTGTCGGCTGCCGGTACACTTCGAAGATCAATTTTATAGTCGAGTTGTGATCCACCCTGAAGATCCAAGCCAAGATTTACCTTTTGATCAGTAACTTCTTTTGGAAGGAAAGGAAGAAGGTTCTTTTGATTTTCACCGGGCATGATGAAAAATCCTAAGCCGAGACTTACGAGAAGAATAATAATGACGTGAAGTAGGGTTCTTTTCTGTAGAGACATGGTGATAAAAAAGATGATATTGGGTGAGATTATTTTTGTTCGGAAAGTTTCCGGTCAAGTTCTTGATGATTTCCTTCTTTTGGCCGACCATAATCGTCAGCAAGCCGAATGATGTCATCGGTTTCGGCAGTTGAGACTTCAAAGATTACTGAGTCTTCTAATCCTTCAATGCGATGCACAGTATAAGGAAGGATATCGTACTTGTCACCTGGATTTAAGATGATTTCTCTGAGGTTTTCGGTGTCTGGCGTATTCGGAATTATGGGCTCATTCCCAATCGTTAGTTTTACTTTTCCACTCAAAACATATTGAGTTTCTGTTTTTCGTTCGTGATATTGAAGTGAAAGTCTTCCTCCTTTTTTGACTTCTAATACCTTTCCTACATATCCTGCTTTTGCAGCAAACCAGATTTCTTTTCCCCAGGGTTTGAGCCTAATTTCTGATGGTGTTTGGTGGTTCATAAGAGATTTTTATAACTACTTTCATTCATTTTTTCGACGAGTTTTTTCACGTCTTGGCTACGGTTTTTATTGCATATAAGAACACTGTCTTCGGTTTCTACAATGATGAGGTTCTCAACACCAATGGTGGTAATAAGTTTTTTCCCAGTACCATAAATAAGAGATCCTTTGGTATCAATACCTAAGTGTTTCCCTTTTATCACATTTGAATTTTTTGTTGAAGCGAGTTCTTCGTAAATTGATTCCCAGGTTCCGACATCACTCCAACCCAGTTCAGCAGGGATAATTCTTACTTCTTCAGGATCAATTTTTTCCATGATGCTGTAGTCGATTGAGATTTTATCACAGAGGGGATAATGTTTTTTGAGTGCGGCCTGTTCTTCAGATGTGCCGAGTTTTTCTTGAATTTTTTTGAGGTGTTCGTATGTATTTGGAAGATGCTTTTGGAATTTTTTTAGAATGGTGTCAACTTTCCAAATGTAGAGACCGGTATTCCAAAGGTATTTGTGTGATTTTAAAAACAGTTCTGCAGTTTTTAAGTCAGGTTTTTCCGTAAATTTTTCAAAGGCATAGATTTCTGTTCCATCGACTTCTTTCAGCATTTTGCCAATTTTTACATACCCTAAATTGACATTGGGGTATTTGGCTTTTACTTCAATGATGTTCAGTGTATTTTCCTCCTGGGCGAGTTGTGCGCCAACCATGAGTTTCTTTTTTAGCTCGGTTTTTTCTTGAATTAGGTGATCAGCATAAATAATACTCATTACCGCTTCTGGATCATCTTTGGCGAGATAAGCCGCGCTTAAACCAATGGAAGGTGCGGTATCACGGAGATCGGGTTCGATAATAATATTGTGAAGTGGAATATATTTTTTACATTGTTCTTTGACGATATCAGCATATTTTTCGTTGGTGGAAACGTAGATATGATCTTTTGGCAAAAAATCTAGACGTTCAATCGTCTCCTGAAGCATAGTTTTTTTACTGATAAGCGCTTGAAGTTGTTTGGGTTGGTTTCTTCGACTTAATGGCCATAAACGAGTACCTGATCCACCGGCCATAATCACTGCACGCATAGATACTTTTTACTGAATAAGGGATTGGCCACTCATTTCTGGTGGTTTGGGGAGATTCATGATCTCTAGAATAGTGGGTGCGATGTCCTTTAGTCCACCTTTTTTTAAGGTTTTCGCTTGATATTTTTGTGAAATAAGAAGGAAAGGTACGGGATTTTCTGTATGAGAAGGGCAAGGTTCTCCATTGTCGTAGAGCATGGATTCGGCATTCCCGTGATCCGCAGTAATGATAAGGTGGTAGTTGTTTTTTAAACAATGATCAGCAATTTCCCCGATACATTCGTCTATAACTTCACAAGCTTTAATTGTTGCAGTCAAATTTCCGGAATGGCCAACCAGATCAGGATTGGCAAAATTTTGGACGATGAAGGCGTATTTTTTTTCGTCAATTTTTTGTTCAACGAATTGAGTAATTTCACGCGCGCTCATGGCTGGATTATCACCGTAGTTTGCATCTTTTTTTGAGTCGATCATAACGCGTTCTTCGTGTGGAAAGGGGGCGTCAACCTGACTATTAAAAAAGTAGGTGACATGAGCATATTTTTCGGTTTCGGCTACTCGGAGTTGAGGGAGCCCTGCCGTTTCGATGACGGCACCAAGATTGTTTTGGATGATTTTTGTGGGAAAAAGTACGGGGGCTTTTTTTGAGTAATCACCAAAACAGATGAAGTAAGGTTTTATTTCTGGATGAATTTTTGCGCCAATACTCGTTTCTTGCGTGAAACAGAAGGTGAGTTGTTTGGTACGATCGGTGCGGAAGTTCCAAAAAACGACGACGTCGTTGTTGCTGATTTTTCCTGTTGGGTTGATTGAGAATGGCGGAATGTAATAATCACTTTCAATATTGTCGGCGTAGGCCTTTTGAATCGCTTCAGTTGCATTGCTGATTGGAGTTCCTTTCGCTGTGGTGACAAGATCATAAGCTTGTTGAGTGCGATCCCAGTTGTTGTCACGGTCCATGGCGTAGAATCTTCCGATAATGGTTGCAATACTGATTTTTGTTATTGGGTTTTGAAGTTGTGAAATTTTTTCTTCGATTTGATCGATAAATTTTTGCGCACTTTTTTCGGGAACATCGCGTCCGTCGGTGATGGCATGAATAAAAATTTCTGGAATTTTATTTTCTACACCCCATTCAAGAAGTGCAAAAAGGTGATGGATATCAGCGTGAATTCCTTGATCAGAAATCATTCCCAGAAGATGAAGTTTTTGTTGAGGATTTTCCTGGAGATAATTTTTGGCTTTCTCAAGTTCTGGGAGCGAAAAAAAACTTTTATTTTCAATACTCTTATTAATCTCTTCAAGTGTTTGAAAAATTATTCGGCCCATGCCAATGGTGAAATGACCTACTTCTGATCCGCCTTGGGTATGTGCAGGAAGACCAACTTCTTCTCCGCTTGCATTGAGGAGGGTGTGGGGGTATTTTTTTTTCAATTCGTTAAAATGGTCCATCTTAGCTTTGGTGATGGCATTTCCTTCGGAAGCTTTTCCTTCACCGAAACCGTCGAGAATCATGAGGTACACTTTTTCTGAGTTCATGATTGCGCAGGTTTAAATGAGTAAATGACTAACGTACCAATGCAGGAGTTGTTCTCCAAAGAAAGCGGTTCCCCAAAAACCCATCACTAAAAATGGTGCAAAAGGGATTTGATCACCTGGTTTCACGAGTTTTCCTGCGAGGAGAAGAATACTGATCAAGCTACCAATGAAATACGTAAGAATGATTGAGACACAGAGGAGTTGCCAGCCAAAAATAAAGCCAAGGGCGAGGGCAATGTAGAGGTCGCCTTCGCCTAACCATTTGCCTTTGGAGACCAGGATTTGTCCTCCAAAAACCGTTAAGCTAATGACGCAGGCGATGAGAAGATCAACAAGTGAATGTTGATGTGTGGTTATTCCAAAAATGAAGCTTGCTGCTACGAGCAGATAGAGATAAATATCGGGGATTTTTTTGAGTTTGAGATCGTAGAAAAAAATGAGGAGGAGGAGAAAACTTTCGATTCCGTAGGCGATAAAATTGAGAAGATGGAGGCCGTTCCAGATAAGATCCCCACCAACGCTTTCCTGAATAACTTCATTTTTCCAAAAAAAACCGAGGAGGGTGAGAGCAAAAAGTAATTCTGCTGCAAAGTTTTCAAAAGGGATTTTTTTCTGACAGTAACGACATTTTCCTTGGAGAAAAAGGTAGCTTACGATAGGAATGAGATCGAAGGTTTGGAGTGTTTTTTTGCAGTGATCACAGTGGGATCTTCCTTTGATAATGCCTCTTTCGTTTTTTTGTAGGCGGGTATTGATGACCTGAAGAAAACTTCCGAGGGCGGCACCGATGATGAATACTCCAAGGGAAATAAGTGCGTTCAATTGACGGGTGCGGTTAATAAATCTGCCCGGATGTTGGTGGCATCAAAACTGTTGGTATTGCCAATCAGTACATTAAATTTTTCTTGGGCCATGATTCCAACGGAACTGTTGGGGCCACTTATTTTGATAGCTTTTTTATATTCACTCGCGGCGAGGTTTTTATCACCTTTTTGTTCGTAGAGCATCCCCAAGTTCAGGTAGACGGCATCAAGATTTGGATCGCGTTTTTGGGCCTCTTTGAGATATTTTTCTGCTTCAGTGGTGTTGTTTGAAGCGAGCGTGGCCCAACCCATGAGGTTGTAACTCATGGCAGCTTCAGGGTGACGAAGGAGTGCTTTTTGGGCCAGTTGTACCGCTTTGTCGGGTTGGTTAAGTTTTTCAATGTACATCCAGACCGGGCGAATAAAGTAGTCGAGATTGTTGTCGTTGGCGGCGAGGAGGGTTTCAAAACTTGCGGCGGATTTTTGATAGTCTTTGAGTTGAAGGTAAATGTCAGCGAGCTTTTGATCGATCAGAATGGTTGGTTTAAAGTTGAGTTCTTTTGCTTTTTCCAGAGCTTGTGAAGCTTTGGTGAGATTGTTGGCTCCTTGGTAACTGAGGCCTAAATAGAAGTAGGCGGTGGCGCTGTCGGGATCAATTTTTCTGGCTTTTTCCAGAGTCTCAATGGCTTCACTGTATTTTTCGAGATTGAGATATGAGTAGCCTAAAATGATCCAAGCGTCACGGTAGTCGAGTTTGATATCAAAAACTTCGTAGACGAGAGGGACGGCAAGATCAAACTCGCCGGTTTGGGCGTAACTTCGAGCAAGGAGAGTCTTGAGGTGAATGATTTCGCCTCCTTGATTGAAAGAGTATTCGTCAAAAGCGGAGAGGTAATTCTTCGCGTTGTTGACAATGGTTTCTGAATAATTTTCAGTATTTGCCCAGCTGTTGACGGCTTCATTGAGTTCTCTTTTGCTGTCTTCATATTTTCCGTAGAAGGCATCAAGAATTCCTTCATAGTACTTAGAGGTTTGGTTGTGTGTAGTGATAGATTTGGCAAGATCGTAGGCTTCTTTTGGTTTACGGGTGCCAATGGAAGTTTTGATGAGGCCAATTTTTGCTTCCAGGTTGTTGGGATCAAGGCTCAAGGCTTGATCAAAATTTACCTTCGCATTGAGATAATCTTTTTGAATATTGTAGAGTCTGCCGAGTTCAATATAAGTTTTGGGATTTGTATCGTTCACTTTTAAGGCGGATTGATACTCTGCAATGGCGAGGTTGATGAAGTTTTTTTCGACAAGATTTTTTGCACGTGTGAAATACTCCTCTTCATTTTTTACTCGACTTACTTTTACTCCCGATGTGGTTGGGGTTGGTTCAACGGTGGAATTGGTGATTGTTGTTTCTTTTTGCGATGGGTTTTTTGGATTTGCAGCTGGTTTTACTTCAGTGGTGTTTGGTTTTTCTGGGATTTGGTTTTCAACTTTGGGTGCTTCAGGTGTGAACTCTTTGAGTTGATTAAAAGGAGGGATTTGCAAGACATACAAAATCAGTCCCAAAAAAATAATGAAACAGAAGGTGAGCAACATGGAGAGAATAGTTCGCACTTCTGGTTAAGATTGAGTAAGTAGTTTCATTTTAGCATGATTTGCATGGCAGATGGCAACGGCAAGTGCGTCGGCAGCATCGTCAGGGCGAGGGATTTGTTCCATGTTGAGCAAAATTTGCACCATCCGCTGCACTTGTTTTTTTTCGGCTTGGCCGTAACCACACACTGCCTCTTTGACTTGATTGGGTTTGTATTCTTGAGTTTCAAGGTGATGTTCGGAAAGTTTTTGGAGTATGGCTCCGCGAGCGTGGGCAACGTGGATAGCAGTTTTGACGTTTTTGCTAAAAAATATTTCTTCAACTGCCGCAGTGTCTGGTTGGGTTGCGGTGATAATTTCTTCGAGATCCTTACTGATTTGGTGGAGGCGCTCTGGAAGCTTTTGGGTTGGGGGAGTGCTGATGCAACCGTAATCAATGAGTTTGAGATCACCATTTTTGGACATTTCGATCACGCCAAAACCGGTGGTTGCGGTTCCTGGGTCGATTCCTAGAATTATCATTTAGATGGAAATGGGGCAGATAAGTTGTTGGTCGTTTTTGTGACTGATTATAACAACTTTATCCCCAGGTTTCACGAGATTTTTTTCTTTGAGAAGTTTTTTGATCTCGGAAAAGTTGGTTGAATTTTGATGAGTTACTTGGAGGAATATTTTTTGGAGACCCCAAACGAGTTGGAGCCATTGAACGGTTTTTTGATGGTTGGTGATGGCGATGACAGGAGTTTTTGGACGGAATTTACTTACCTGTTCAGCGGTGAATCCCGATTCAGTTATGGCGATGATATATTTAGCTTGAAGGTTTTCGGCGAGTTCTACGGCAGAAAAGCAGGCGGCATCCACTGAAGAGATGGGATTTAACTTTTTTGATTTTGGAAGGAAATTTTCGTGATGTTTCATTTCGTCTTCCGTGTATTTTGAAGTTTCGTAGAGTGTTTTTACGGCTTCAACCGGGTATTTTCCAACTGCACTTTCGTTCGAAAGCATTACGGCATCGGTGTGATCGAGGATGGCGTTGGCGACATCGCTTACTTCTGCCCGGGTTGCGCGTGGATTTTCGATCATGGATTGGAGCATTTCCGTTGCGGTGATGACGGGTTTTCCGTAGAGGTTTGCGAGGTGGATAATTTTTTTCTGGATAATTGGGACATGAAACG
Source organism: uncultured Candidatus Peribacteria bacterium (assembly GCA_964624115.1). Taxonomy (GTDB): domain Bacteria; phylum Patescibacteriota; class Gracilibacteria; order UBA1369; family UBA1369; genus CAZUXI01. Next base: position 28,254 of record CAZUXI010000002.1, on the reverse strand, counting down.
CTGAAATTTCTACTCCTAAATCTCCGCGGGCAACCATGACGGCATCAGTGGTTTGGATAATTTCTTCGAGATTAGCTATAGCTTCATGACGTTCAATTTTGGCTATGATTTTAGCGTGGCCATTTAATTTTTTTATATGGTTTCGAAGCTCTTCAATGTTTTGAGCACTTTTAACAAATGACATGGCAACGTAATCCACATCATGCTTCATTCCAAAGGCAAGATCTTCGAGATCTTTTTTAGTAATCGGGTTGAGTGAAATGGAGGCGGTAGGAACGTTAATTCCTTTATGACTTAAGACGTTGCCTCCCGTCGTGATTTGACATTGGATTTCATCAGCTGAGGTTTTGAGAACTTTGAGTTCGATCATTCCATCACAGAGAAGGATGTGATCATCTTTTTTTACGTCCTGAGGAAGCCCTGCGTACTGCACTGGAATATAATCAGCGGTACCGATAATTTTTTTACTGGTGAGAATAATTTTTTCACTATTTTTTAGCGTAATTCCTTCTGGTGGCATTTCACCGACGCGAATTTTTGGACCTTGAAGATCCTGGAGAATGGCAACATGAATACCGGTATTAGCGGAAGCGGTGTGAATATTTTTGATGAGTTGTTCGAATTCGGTGTATGTTCCGTGGGAAAAATTCAGGCGGGCAACGTTTAAGCCGGCCTTGAGCATTTTTTCGAGGGTTTTAACTGAACTGGATGCGGGACCGAGGGTCGCAACAATTTTGGTATTTTTGTGAGTACTCATAGTCGTATGATACGCGGATTTCCTATTTTGGAATATGAAACTCTTCGACTTTTACATTGGCGAGAATGTCCGTCCGTTTTTTTTCTTGAACGACCCGAGCAGTTCCTGCCTGTTTGGTTTGGCTATTGGCTCCAGAAAGATTTGATGGAGTTACTGGCATAATTTCGGAGGGACCTTCGCCAGGACCACCTTCGTTGAGTTTAGGATTTTTTTCTTTACTTGCAGGTCCGCCGCCATCATCGCCTTTCGGGCCTTCGGCAGGAGCTCCACCACCACCGTCAGCAAAAATAAGGTTTTGAGGAAAAAAGCTGAGATTTTGCAAGTAGTGTTGGTAGTGAAAAGGGTGTTTCACGGTTTTATTGCGCTATGATTTAGAGTTTTTTGATCATTTCTTCGAGTTCTTTGATTTTTTCTTCTTCGCGTTTGGTATGCATGTTTTCAAGATGAATGCGGGTTTGGGTTCCGCTGTGGTCGATGGCGGTGCGAAGTTGAGTGAGGGCTTCGTTCAGTTGTTTTTTTTGTTCTTCAAAAACTTTTTGACGTTCCGCTCGGTTTTCTTCAGGGATTTTGGCGAGTTTTTCTTGGGCAATTTGGGTGATTTCGTCGCACCGTTGGTCAAAAGCGGCCTGAACTTTATTCAAGTAATCTCGTTGTTGTTCGACGATTTGGTTGTACTGGTCGTTGAGGTTGGACATTTGAATTCAAATATATCGTAGTATTATACACTGTTTTGTACAGTTTAGGCAAACAGATGGTCGAATTCGAGGATTCCTCCTTCGCTCCTAAAACCAAGCTTCGTAGGACTCAGCCCTTTTATATGTGATTGAATTGGAAGCTCCATCTGAGGCATTTTTAATAACGCTTGATCTTTGCCATAAATATTGATTGGTAAGTATTAGAAAAAGGCCTTGAGGAGGCCTTTTAGTATTGAGCTAATTTTTTGATCAAGAATCTGTTTTTACTTTACTGTAACGCTTTTGGCCAGATTTCTTGGCATATCCGGGTCGTTTTGCCGGACGATGGCGAGGTGGTAGGCGAGGAGTTGGATGGGGATGATGTTGACGATGGCGGAGGCGATTCCGGCGTCGGGGACTTTGATCCAGTAGTCAAAGACCTCTTCGTTTTCTGGGGAAACGCCGATGATGTAGCCGCCGCGAGCTTTGACTTCCTGCGCGTTGTTAAGGATATCTTGGCGGGTTTCGTCGTTGGCGACCAACACGATGCAGGGTGTTCCTTCACTAATAAGGGCGATGGGGCCATGTTTGAGTTCTCCTCCGGCGAAGCCTTCAGCGTGGATATAGGAAACTTCTTGGAGTTTAATGGCGGCTTCGAGGGCCATCGGGTAGTTGATGGATTTCCCGATGACGTAGAGGCTTTCGAAGTCTTTAATTTTTTCGGCGAGTTCGTAGATGTGCTCTTCGTAGCGGGGGTTGAGCATATCGTTAATTTTTCCCGCGGTTTCGATGAGGAGGCGTTTTCCTTCTTGGAGTTGGTCAACGCAGGCGTAGGCGAGCAGAGTCAGGATGGCGAGTTGAGATGTTGTGGCTTTCGTTGAAGCGACAGCTTTTTCGGGACCGGCTTTGATATGGATGGTGTAGTCGGACATGCGGTCCATGGTTGAACCTTCGACGTTCACAATAGAAAGTACTTTAGCGCCTTTTTCTTTCGCGCTTTCAATGGCTTCAAGGTTATCGGCGGTTTCACCACTTTGGGAGACGGCGATGACGAGGCTTTTTTCTTTGAGGAACTCTTTGTAGGAAGGGAATTCGGAACCAATGACGGTATTCACGTGGCGTTTGGCGATGGTGGAGAACATATAGGAAGCGGCGAGGCAAACTTTTCCTGCAGTTCCGCAGCCGATTAAGAACGTTCCGTAGGCGGTTTTGATAGCATCGGCGATTTTGAGGATGTCTTCGTCGGACTGATTAATTGCTCGGTAAATGGTGTCTTTTTGCTCCATAATCTCCTTGATCATGAAGTGGGGGAAATCACCTTTTTCAGCGCTTTCGGCTTGCCATTCAATCTCAACGATACGTTTTTCTACCCATTCATCTGTGACGAGGTTGTAGAATTTTGGTTTATCTTTTGAGACCACAACCATTTCGTTATCGTCGATGTACATGACGCTACGGGTGAATTCAAGGAAGGCAGGTATATCGGAAGCAATGTAATATTCTCCTTCTTTGACTCCTAAGATCAGCGGTGAACCTCGACGGGCAGCGATGATTTTTTGCTCATCTTGTTTAACCACAAGGACGGCGTAACGACCTTTGAGTCGTTTGAGGGCATGTTGGGTGGCGGTTTCGAAGTCTGAGGTTTTTGAGTATTCGTTGATGAGGTGCACAATAGTTTCGGTGTCGGTTTGGGAGCGGAAGGTGTAACCGAGTTCGATGAGCTCTTGTTTGATTTCCTGATAGTTTTCAATAATTCCGTTATGCACCACCGCAATGGTTTGTTCGGCGTTGCTGTGGGGATGCGCGTTTGCTTCGGTTACTCCACCATGGGTTGCCCAGCGAGAGTGTCCAATGGCAAGTGAACTTGGAGGGAAATTTCCGGTACTGATATCAAAACCTCCAATTTTTCCTACTTTTTTGAGGAGGTTGAGTTTATGGTCGGTAAGGTAAGCGATACCCCAGGAGTCGTAGCCGCGGTATTCGAGTTTTTTTAAGCCATTGATCACGGTTTCAGGCGCGTTGGTTTGCGGGCCAAGATAGGCAAAGATTCCACACATGGGCTGAAGTTAGTTACTAAAGTGAAAGAGATGGGTACTATGAGGGTTGTGGAGGATATGAGTTTGGAGGAACTCGGCAACTTTTTCTTGAGTTGGGAGTTGAATGTTCCAATAGACACCTTTTTCGACCTCCTGAACAGAGGTCAGTTCGGGGTAGTGGAAAATTTTTGTCATAAGATCACGACCGCTATAGTTTTTTTTGTCTCGTGTGATGTAACTGGTTTGACCAAAATTATTTACATTTTCAGGTTTCAAAGTGTGGGATTCGGTGTTGTAGTGAAAGATGCCGTGCGGAAGAATGGCGGTGATTTTTTCCTTATTGAGATTGGCAATTTCACCGGATTCGATAAGTTTTTTGGTGATATTTTCTAAGTTTTCAGAGGTTTTATCTGTTTCAGATTTGAGATGAATGCCAAAGTAAAGTTGGCGTTCAAGTTTGAGGTCTTGGAAGCCATGGCGTTGCATAGTGGTTTTGATGGTCATCTCTTCGTTATCGGTAATAACAAGGCGGCTGAGAAGAACGATGTCTGGTTTTGTGAGTTCTGGAATATTTTCGGGGGTGGTTTGAGTCGTGTTAGAAGGCGAAATACTTAGTGTTTCACCACTATTTAAAAAGTCAGCGAGTGAATCAAAAATTGCTTGTCCGTTGATGGTTCGTTCAGGATGGGGCATAAGGGCAAGAACGTTTCCTTCTTCGTTACAGACACCGGCAAGGTTGTAGATGGCGCCGTTGGGGTTGGTCGGAAATTCGTCGATGAACTCTCCTTCCGACGTACAGTAACGGAAAAGGGTTTGGTGATTGGCAATGAGTTTTTTAAGAATTTCAGGGTTATCGGTGGTGAATCTTCCTTCACCGTGGGCTACTGGAACGTGCATGATAATGTCTTGTGCATAACGGTTGAAAACACTTCGTTTGGCTGGGGCGTCTGCTTTCATATAAATCCAGTCGTTGTAGTAACCTGTTCCCTGGATTTTTTGATCTTTGATGCGTTCGTTCCAGGCGAGAGCCATTTCCAGATCACTGAGATGAATGTTGGGGATAAGGCCTGATTCAACAAGGATTTGGGCACCGTTACAAATGCCAAGGAGTGGTTTTCCTTTCGCCACTTCGGCTTGAATTTTTTTCATGATCGGGTCTTTGGAAGCAACGATGCCTGAGCGACCGCGATCTTCATAAGAAAAACCTCCTGGCAGAATAAAAGCGGAGTATGTGCTCAGATCAACCGTTGGATCGTTCCAGCGAATGAGCGTTGGGGTGAGTCCTGATCTTTTACATGCGCGGAGTGCTTCTTGTTCACAGTTGGTTCCCGGAAAGAGGATGACCGCAATGGGATGACTCATATTTCTTATTTAATGGGGAAAATCATGTCCTCAATTTTTTTAGGAATGAGGGTGAGGTTTACCGCTTTTTCTTGCTCAATTAATACCATATCTTCAATCCGAACTCCAAAAGAATTTTCGAGATAAATTCCGGGCTCAACGGTCACAATGGTATGGAAGGGGAGTTTGATTTGTGAACGAGGTCCAAGGTGGGCAGATTCGTGGACTTCAAGGCCAATTCCATGGCCTAAACTGTGGCCAAATTTATCGCCATACCCTGCTTTGGTTATGACGTTTCGAGCTATTTTGTCGATTTTTTCACAGACACTTCCGGTTTTAAGATGTTTCATAGCTTCAAGTTGGGCGTTGAGTACCGTTTGGTAGACCGCTTGTTGTTGGGGTGTTGGTGGTTTGGTGAAAAAAGTCCGGGTCATGTCCGAGCAGTAGTTTTGATATTTGACGCCCATATCGATAAGAACCATATCACCTGGTTTGAATTTGCGGGTACTGTTTTCGTGGTGTGGTTCACTGCTTCCTGGGCCAAAACCGATGATTGGAGAAAAAGAGACATCTTCCGCCCCTAAATCGAGTGTGAGTTTTTTGAGAACATTGCCCAGTTCGATTTCGGTTATGCCAGTTTTGAGATATTTAATGGTTTCATAAAAAACTTTTTCGGTAATTTGTTGGGCTTTTTTGATGAGTTTTATTTCTCTTTCATCTTTAATGAGGCGAAGTGATTCGATGGTAGTTTTATTGGGAGTGAGTTTTATTCCTTTGAGATGTTTTTTGTACTGGAGATATTTTTGATGCGTCAGATCGTGAGCTTCAAACTCGAGTGTGGTGATACGATTTTTTTTGAGAATTTTTTCAATGTTTTGAAAAAAAGTTTGGTCGTATTTGATGAGTTGAAACTCTTTGGGAAGGTTTTTTTCTGCTGCTTCGGTGTAGCGAGAGTCGGTGAAAAAGTAGGCCTGTTTTTTGGTCAGGATAATGTGACCGTTGGAAGTGTTAAACTCACTGAGATAATAAACATTTTCGGTTTTGGAAATGTAAAGCGCAGTCCCGGGAGAAAGAAGTTTTTGGGCTTTTTGGAGCCGTGTACTTAGATGTTTTTTCATGGTTAGACGTTGCGGAGGAAGTAGGTAATTTTTTCTTCACTCGTGCTGATCTCATCTGGAAGATTTTTGAGAACTTTATAGATTTCGTAACTTTGATACCCCAGGCTTTTCAGTGCATTCACCGTGTCGTCGTCGATGCTTAGTTCGGTGGTGGTTGAATGTTTTCGATCCGGAAGGTCGAAGTCGATTTTGTTTTTTAATTCAACGATGATGCGTTCAGCTGTTTTTTTGCCGATGCCAGGTATTTTACTGAGCGCGTTTATATCACTCAAGAGGATGGCGGATTTTACTTTTTCAGGATTCTGTGAAAGGATTTCGAGTGCGAGTTTACTCCCAATCCCGTTTACGGAAAGAAGTATTTTGAAAAATTCAAGTTCAGGGTAAGTTGCAAATCCGTAGAGACTGATATCGTCTTCACGAACTTTGGTATAAATAAAAAGTTCGATCGGTTTTTCTTCTTCCAGTTGTTCAGCGAGAGGTTCAATAATATTCACCAGGTATCCGATGGCGCCATTGGAAATGATAATCGCTCTGGGAAGTTTTTTGAGAATTGTTCCGCTAAGATAGGCAATCATGGGTATTGATTAAGAGGCAAGGTTTTTGAGGTTTTTCCACCAGTCCGTTGAAGGAGTATCTTTCATGGTTTCAAAGATTTTTTTTGCAGATTCGGTGCGAAGAGTTTTTTCGACATTATCCATCCAGTCCAAGCACGCCGTATATCCCGCCTCCAAATACTCTTTCGCTTGAAAAGCAGTTTCCAGATGATCAGCATCTTTGGCGATGATAGCTTCTTTACTTTCTTTTTGCTCGAACTCACTAAAGAGTTGAAAAAAAACATTACCGATTTCGGAAGGGAGTTGCCGACTTTGTTCTTGGAAAGCTTCTGATTCAGCTTTTTTTGAATTAATGTAACGTTGAGCAACTTTGTGAAGATCGGTGATACGCGCTTCAGCATTGTCATGAATAAGGGTCATAAGGAGAACTTTTTCTGCATTGGCCTTTTCCATTTTTGCTAAAAGGTAACCAATGATGGCAGCTCGATGTGCGTGCTCTGCAATCGTGTCCGGATGTTTTATTCCGGCCAGTTTAAATCCACAGTGTTCAAATTTTTTTAGAGTGCCCAGTTCAAAAATGTAATTGGTGAGTGATTTGAGCATGGGGATTTTTATATTTTAAATCTTTGAAGAAAGCTTTCTTTGTAGCTTTTAAAACTGTTGTTTTCGATATGTTGACGCGCCTGATCAACGAGGTCAATGAGAAAGTGAAGGTTATGGATGGTGAGGAGTCGGGCACCAAACATCTCTTTCTCTTGATGAAGATGACGGATGTAACTTCGAGAGTAGTTTTGACAACTGTAACAAGGGCAGTTGGGAAGAAGTGGAAGGGGGTCGGCTTTATATTGAGCGTTGGTAATGTGGTTTCGCCCATCAAAATCGTAGAAACAGCCATGACGTGACATGCGAGTAACATCAACGCAGTCAAACATGTCGATGCCCCGTTCAATGGCTTCAAGCAAATCTTGTGGGGTTCCTACCCCCATGAGGTAATGTGGTTTGTTTTGTGGGAGATGAGGGGAAAGGACTTCCAGAAGATGGTACATAATTTCACGTTCTTCTCCTACACTTAAACCACCAATTCCGATACCAGGCATATTGAGTTCTTCACAAAATTTTGCTGATTCTATGCGAAGGTCTTCAAACATAGCTCCTTGAATAATGGGAAAGAGCGCTTGTTTTACTGATTTTTTTTCTTGGAGTTCTTCGTGGGTTGTTTTACAAACTTTTGCCCAGTCCATCGTTCGCTGTAAGGCTTTTTGGGCGTAAGATTTATCAGCATGATGAGGTGAACATTCATCGAAGGCCATGATGATATCCGCACCTAAATTGTTTTGGATGGTGGTGACTTCTTTGGGACCAAGGAAGCGCTTACTTCCATCGAGGTGAGATTTAAATTCAACGCCGTTTTCGAGGATTTTGATGTGGCTGTTTTTTCCACTGTGGCCAGCAAGTGAAAAAACCTGAAATCCACCAGAATCGGTGAGAATTGGACGATCCCAATGGATCCATTTATGGAGCCCTCCCTGTGCCTGAATAATTTCATCACCTGGTCGCAAGTAGAGATGATAGGTGTTGTTGAGAATTATTTGAGCATTTACTGATTTGAGCTCCTCCGGGCTTATTCCTTTTACTGATCCTAAGGTTCCCACTGGCATAAAGACAGGAGTTTTGATTTCTCCATGTGGAGTTTTAAAAATACCCGAGCGAGCGTGGGTTTGGGTGTCTTGATGAATAACTTCGTAGCTGAACATTAGTGATTGGTTTTTCCGAGATAGAGTTCGCCAACTTGGGGATTATTCAGGAGTTCTTGAGCAGGAGCTTCCAGGCGGTTTTCTCCAAGTTCTAGGACGTAACCCCGGTCTGAAAATTCAAGAGCAAGATGGGCGTTTTGTTCGACCATCAGGATGGCGGTACCACTTTGACTTATTTCACGACATTTTTCAAATACCTCCGTAACAATTTGTGGTGCTAAGCCAATTGAAGGTTCATCGAGGAGCAGGAGTTTGGGGTGAATCATGAGGGCACGGCCAATGGAAACCATTTGTTGTTCACCGCCCGAAAGAGTGCGGGTTTTTTGCTGACGTTTAGTGTAGAGTTTCGGGAATTTTTCGTAGACCTCTTTGAGATCTTCCTGGACCTTTTTTTTATTTTTTTGAATATAGGCTCCCATTTCTAGATTTTCTTCTACGGTTAGTGAAGGGAAAACGCTTCTTCCTTGTGGAACAAAAGAGATTCCGCGTTCAATAATTTCGTTGGTTGGGGTTCCGCGAAGCTCTTCGGTGAAGTACTGAATGGTTCCTTCTTCAATCTGGGTAAGCCCAAAGATACTTTTGAGTACCGTAGATTTTCCAGCACCATTTGGGCCGATAATCGTTACAAATTCACCTTCTTTGATCGTTAAATGCACATTTTTTATGATCGGAGGACCTTGATAGCCGGCAGTAAGATTTTTAATTTGGAGCACTTGAGTTTGGATTATTTCGTTGACCTAAATATGCTTCAATAACTTTGGGATTTTGTTGGATTTCTTCGGGTGTTCCAATCGCGAGTTCTTTCCCATTATCAAGGACAATAACTTTTTCGCAAATATTCATAATAAACGGAATGTTGTGTTCGATGATGAGGATCGTTTTCCCTTGTTGTTTAAGGTTGAAGATAAGCTTTTTGAGTGAAATGAGGAGTGTTGGATTAATGCCGGCGGCTGGTTCGTCCAGGAGGATACATTCATTTTCGGTTGCTAAGCAGCGGGCGATTTCTAAGAGTTTTTTTTGACCATAGGAAAGTTCTTTTGCCAGTAGGTGGGCTTTTTCTTGAATCCCAACCGCTTTGAGGTGTCCAAAGGCTTCCGCGCTTATTTTTTGAAGTTTTTTCTTTTGTGAAAAAAAAGCTTGATGGAAACGATCGGGGTAGTCGGGTGAACTGACGATGACATTATCAAGAACTGTAAGCTCTGGGAAAATACGAACATTTTGGAAAGTTCGGGTGATTTTTCCACGCGCACGTTGATGTGCTGGCTGTTTGGTAATGAGTTCATCGTGGTAATAGATGTGACCTTCATCTGGTTTGATGAGTCCTGTAATGAGATCGAACATCGTGGTTTTTCCTGCGCCATTTGGACCAATAATGCCGGCAATACTATTCTGCTGTACGGTGAATGAACAGTGAGAGACGGCTTTGAGTCCACCATAAGCTTTATGGAGGTTTTGAATTTTAAGGATATCCATGATTAGTAGTTTTTAAGCTTTTTTCCCAGAATTCCATTGGGACGCCAGAGCATGATGGCAATGAGAATCAGTGAAGATACTAACGTTCGCATGGCACCAATACTGTTCGGACTAAAAGGTAAGTACAGCATGGACTCTTGAATAACATAGAGGAGAAAAGTACCCACAAAACTTCCCCAAAAGGCACCTGCACCTCCAAGCATAAGTGCGGTGATTATGAAGATGGTTTGGTTCATAAAGAAGTCGTTGGGACTGATGAAATTAAAGAATGAAGCAGTTATTCCTCCAATAATTCCAGCACAAAATGCACTCATGACGAAGATGATCATTTTGTATTTAAAGCTGTTTTTTCCAAGTGAAATACTGGCAATTTCATCTTCACGAATGGTTTCAAGAATTTTGCCAAAAGGTGAGGAAAGAATGCGATGAATGAAAAAGCTAATGATTGCAATTGTTAGCAATGTGAGAATGAAAAAGCTGCCATTCGTGTTGATAACGTTTCCGAAAATCTCAGGTTTGGGGATACCTGGAATTCCGAGAGGGCCACGGGTAAGCCATTGAGTGTTAATGATGAGTGAATGAACAATGTAGAGGAAACCCAGGGTCGTGATGGCTATGTAATGACTTTTGAGACGTAAAGTTGCCGTGCCGAGGATGAATCCACAACAGGCAGCAACAAAGCCACCTGCGAGGAGGGCTTCAAAAAATCCCCACCCATTGAGGGTTAGGATGGCAAAAGTGTACGAACCGATTCCCCAAAAAGCGATATGTCCTAGGTGGAGATATCCCAGATATCCCATAACCATATTGAGACTGAGCGTGAGTCCACAGAAGAGCAAGCAAAGGGTTAAGCTGTAGAGAAGATATTCGATCATGAGGGTGAATTATCCGCGAATATTGGATTCAACTTTTGCTCCCATGAGACCGTTGGGTTTTATAAAGAGCATAATAATGAGAATAAGGAAAATGATAGCCTCTTTGAGTGAGGCAGGAATGGGAGTGAGGCCTACAATAAGATTTTCACTTAGGCCAATAATAAGAGCACCTATGATGGTACCACTGATACTTCCAACACCACCTAAGATAATGGCGGCAAAGGCTTTTACACCTAAGCTGAGTCCCATGGTTGGGGTTAGGTTTTGTTCGGCGGCAATGAGCATTCCTGCAATTGCAGCGAGTCCAGTTCCGAGACCAAAGATAAGAGAAATTTGACGATCAATGTTTATTCCCATTAAGCTTGCAACTTCTTGGTTATCAGCTACTGCCCGGAGCGCTTTTCCGGTTTTGGTAAATTTGAGAAAATATCCAAGTGCTGAGAGCAGAAAGAGAGATACGCAAATGATAAGGATTTGGTGATGGGTAATGATAACTTTTCCTTCTAATAAGCTTATGCTTCTCGTCGTAACATCGGATACCTGTGCATAAGATTTTACTGCGCCACCAAAAAATAAAATAATTATCGATTGAAGAGCAATACTTATGCCGATCGAGATGATGAGTGGTTTGAAGGGATGACTTTTTCTTATGGGTTTAAAGGTGATTTTTTCGAGTACAACTCCAAAACCAACCATGAGAATAATGACAAGAAAAAAACTTAACCAAAAGGGGATTTGAAGTGAAACTGTCAGCCCAAAGAGGAGATAGGCTCCGAGCATGGCCATCTCCCCGTGGGCAAAATTGATGAAGTTTAAGATTCCGTAAACGAGGGTAAGACCTATGGCAATGAGAGCATAAATACAGCTCGACAACAGAGCATACCAAAGAATTTGCAGCAACATTTCCATGGGAATGGTTTTGGATTACCTTATGATTGGGTATAAGGTATGACTTTTCCTTCTTTTATTGTTTTGAGTTGATGTCCTGAAGTTGGGTCACCGTTTTCGTCCATGGTGAGTGATCCGGCGAGACCTTTTCGATCTTTTATGCTGTAGAGATAATCTTTGAGTTTATCAGTATCCGGACCAACTTTTTCGAGACCTTCTTTTAGGATGTAGATACCATCGTAATAGGTTGAGGCATAAGTTCCGTAAGGAAGTTCAGAGCCGGTTAAGGTTTTATATTTTTCTGAAAGTTTAATGAATTCTGGATTTGTACTATCGTAGTTGAATTCCGCGGTTAAGGTTCCTTCTAAAGTTTTTGAATATTTTTTGATGAGTTCTTGGTATCCTGCAATGACATCGTTAGCGATAAGTGGTACTTTCCACTCTTGTTCTTCAAGTTGTTTGAGAATTAAATCGGCGTTTGCAGGTGTTTGAGGGTCAATAAAGAGCGCGTCAACTGGAATGTTTTTAAGTTTTAAAAGAGCAGTGCGAAAATCCGTGTCTTCTGGAAGATAAGTTTGAACTTCTACTTTTCCACCAAGTTCTTCAAAGCGAGTGGTGAAAGCTTTTTCGATACCAAGAGTATAATCGTTTTGTTCGGCAACTATGCCAACTTTTTTGTAACCGGCTTTACTCGCTGCTTCAGCAAGAATTTTTGCCTGACTAAGATCGGATGGATAGTTTCTGAAAATGTAGTCGCCAGCTTTCGTTACATCTGGACTGGATGAGCCTGATGATAAAACGAGAACTTTTGCTTGTTCTGCAATGGGAGCAACTGAAAGAGTTTCAGAGCTGCAGAAGCCACCAAAAATTATTTTTACTTTATCTACGTTGATCAATTTGTTGGCCGCTTTGGAAGCATCAGCGCCGGTACATTTTCCATCTTCCCAGACAAACTCAATTTTTTTGCCGTTCACTCCGTTGGCACTATTAATTTCATCAAGAGCAATCTGGGCGATTTTTTGCATCGGTTCACCGTATGCCGCGCCATTTCCTGTTAAAGGAATAATTGCTCCAATTTTAATTGATTCAGCTTGTGTGGTTTGTTCCGTATTTTGTTGTGTGTTTTGATTCAGATTTTCCATGTCGTCCACATCGGCGCAGCCTGCAATAAGAAGTGATGTTCCAAGTAGTAAACTTGCTACCAAGGTGGTCTTCTGATTCATGGTATCTGAAGATTAAGAGTAATGATCATCCTAAAAGTTAGTAGATCTCGCTCTGGTGTGTCAATCATTTTCGGTTGCTTAGCCAAGCAAGCTCCCATGTTTCACCACAAGTTGTTTGAGGTAGTGGTCGAGAAGTGTGATGGCGATCATATTTTCTGCAACGGGTATGAGTCGGGGAAGAATGCAGGCGTCATGACGACCATGAACTTCGATGGTGGTTGATTCACCTTTATTGGTAATTGTCTTTTGTTCTTTAGTTATACTGGAAGCAGGTTTGACGGCAAGACGTATAACGAGTTCAGTTCCGAGCGATATTCCGCCGTAAATTCCTCCCGCATGATTGGTTTTGGTGGTGACCTTTTTGTTCAACGATTCAAACTCATCATTGTTTTCGGATCCTTTAAAGTTGGTTACTGAAAAGCCTGCCCCGAACTCAATACCTTTAACGGTGGCAATTGAAAAAAGTGCTTTGCCCAAATCGGCTTGGAGTTTATCAAAAACCGGTTCCCCAAGTCCAATGGGTGGTTGTTTAACTCGAATTTCAACGATTCCTCCCAGTGAATCGCCTTCTGCTTTTGCTTGAAGCACCTCTTCTTCCATTTTTTGTGCTTGAATTGGATCGGCACAACGGAGGGCGTTTTTTTCAATCTCACTGGCGTCAAAAGTTTCGGCTTTGGTATTTCCCACTTGAATGGTGAATCCAAGTATTTCGGTGTTTGAGCGGATCTTGAGGTATTTTTTTGCCACTGCACCCGCAATGACACGACTGATAGTTTCTCTTCCTGAGGATCTTCCACCCCCCCGATAATCACGAATCCCGTATTTAAGATCCCAGGTAATATCTGCATGTCCCGGGCGGTAAAGATTTTTGATTTGGCTATAATCTTTTGAGCGTTGGTCTTGATTTTCTACCATACAGGTGAGGGGAGCTCCCGTGGTCATACCTTCAAAAATCCCCGAAAGGATTTTGACCTGATCGGCTTCGTTTCTTGAGGTTCCTACTGCACTTTGTCCTGGCTTTCTTCGGTTAAGCTCAATTTGAATATCTTCTTCCGTAAGGGGAATTCCTACCGGACAACCATCAATAACCACTCCAACAGATGAACCGTGAGATTCACCCCAGGTGGTTATACGAAAGAGGTCGCCAAAGCTGTTTCCGGCCATGGTCGTTTATTTTTTGGTAGATTTTTTAGCGGCAGCTTTTTTCTGTTCTGGGAGTTTTGTTGAATCTTCTCCATCTTCATCTACCATTTTAACTTTCTTTTCTTTAATTTTCTGAGCGCGTTCAACTTTTTCACGGAAGCGATCAACACGACCGGCCGTATCGAGAAGTTTCTGGGTACCGGTGTAAAATGGGTGAGAGGCTGAAGAAATTTCCACTCGGATAACGAAGTAAGTGACTCCATTTATCTCTTTGGTTTCACTCGATTTGAGCGTTGATTCAGTGATAAATTCGGTTCCAGTTGAGATATCAAGGAAGATGACTGGATGAGTTTTTGGATGAATGTTGGCTTTCATTTGAAGATCTTTCTTAAGAAAATGCTTGTGAACTATAGGGGACTTTTATTTTACTGGCAAGTTGATTTTGTTTAGGCTTCAATGAGTGACTCCTGATTTTCAGGGACCTCGTTTTCAACTTTGTTTTCTGTTTCGTCGATGTCGATAACGGTTGCTGAGGCAACAGTATCGTTTCCATTCAAACGCATAAGGTAAACTCCTTGGGTTGTTCGCCCTTGGGAAGGGATATTCTTAAGGTTTAGACGAATGATTTGGCCTTGTTTTGAAACCATAATGAGGTCTCCTTTCGTATGTTCTTCAATAATTTTTGCTCCGATAATTTTACCGGTTTTGTCGGTGACATTTGCTGCTTTTACTCCAGTACCACCACGGCTTTGGTCACGATAATCGAGTACTTTGGATCCTTTTCCTAAGCCGTTTTCCATAACGACCAGGAGTTCAGCTTTGGTAACATCAATAACAATGTCCATATCGATCACTTCATCGCCGGCTTGAAGACGGATACCACGCACACCCATCGAAATACGACCCGTGGCGGAGATGTCACTTTCGGCAAACCGAATTGATTTACCGTTTCGAGTGACCATCATGACTTGGTTTCCTTTGTTGCCAAGTTTGATCCATTTTAAGAAGTCACCTTCACGGAGTTTAATGGCAATTAAGCCGCTTTTTCTCACGTTTTTGAAATCGGTAAGAGGAGTTTTTTTGATGGTTCCTTTGGTCGTTGCCATGATTAAGTATTCACTGCTCACTTCATCCGAACTTGTTAGGATGCCTGTAACGAACTCGTTGTTTTGCAGTTGAAGGAGATTGACAATTGCTTGACCTTTCGCGGTTCGAGACGCGGGTGGGATCTCGTATACAGGGAGGCGGAAAACCCGACCAAGGTTGGTGAAAAAAAGAATCTCATCATGGCTTTTGGCTTCTTTGATGATGTAGATTTCATCTTCTTCTTTGGTGGTAGCGCCAATGACACCTTTGCCTCCGCGATGTTGAGTTTTGAAGGTGGATGGTGGCATGCGTTTGATATAGTTCTCTTTTGTGAGCATGACAATCATTGCTTCGTTTGGAATGGTGTCTTTGCTATCGATTTTTCCTAGCGCTTCTGGGCGAACTTCGGTTCGGCGTTCGTCACCGTATTTTTCCTTCATTTCTTTAAGTTCGCTTTGGATGATTTCAAGAATTTTTTCCGGACTTGCGAGGATACTCTCCAGCTCTTTAATAAGGGCTAATTTTTCAGCAAGTTCATCTTCGATTTTCTTTCGTTCAAGTCCGGCGAGCGTTTGAAGGCGCATTTCCAGAATTGCTTTGGTTTGAATATCGGTTAACTTGAATTTTGCAACCAGTGCTTGATGTGCGTCTTCTTTAGTGTCTGCTTTGCGAATGGTGCTGATAATTTCATCAATATGATCAAGAGCAACTTTTAAACCTTCTAAAATGTGAGCACGTTCTTGGGCAATTCGAAGTTCATATTCCGTACGCTTTCTCACCACAATTTTCCGGTGTTCAAGGAAGTAGCTGAGGATTTGTTGGAGATCAAGAAGCTTTGGTTGAAGTCCTTCGGCCAAAGCAATCATGTTGTAGTTAAAGCTTTGTTGCATTGGTGTCATCTTGAAAAGTTGGTTCAAGATTTTTTTCGGATACGCTTCTTTTTTGAGTTCGATAACGATACGAATACCAATACGATTGGATTCGTCTCGTACGTCGCTAATACCAACGATTTTTTTATCACGAACAAGTTCAGCTATTTTGCTTACCAGTGAAGCTTTGTTTACCTGATAAGGGATTTCGGTCACAATAATAACAAAACGTCCTCCTTTTTTCTCTTCAATATTGGCTCTGGCACGCATTACGACACCGCCTCGTCCGGTTAAATAAGCATTTCGAATGGCGTTTTGATCGTAAATGATACCTCCGGTTGGAAAATCGGGACCTTTTACGTAGGTGAGAAGATCTTCGACGGTACTTTCAGGGTTTTTACTCAAATGCATCAGGGCATCAATCAGTTCATTGAGGTTGTGAGGGGGAATAGAAGTGGCCATACCTACGGCGATACCTGTTGTTCCGTTGAGGAGAAGTTGAGGAATTTTGGTTGGTAAAACGCTTGGTTCTTTGGAGCGTCCGTCGTAGTTGTCATGCCAATCAACCGTATCTTTATCAAGATCGGCCATGAGTTCGTCGGTGATCTTCTCCATTTTGGCCTCGGTATAACGCATCGCAGCGGCGTTGTCACCGTCAATGGAACCAAAGTTTCCTTGGCCTCGGATAAGGGGATAACGGAGAGCAAAGTCTTGTGCCATACGAACCATTGCTTCGTAAACAGGCGAATCTCCATGCGGATGGTATTTACCAAGAACTTCACCCACCACAAATGCTGATTTGCGGAAACTACTACCGGAACTTAATCCCAGGTCGTGCATGGCATAAAGGATACGTCGTTGTACGGGTTTGAGGCCGTCACGAACATCAGGGAGGGCACGAGCAACGATAACACTCATTGCGTAGTCCAGATATGACGTTTGCATCTCTTCCGAGATGTTCCGGTCAGTAAAATCACGGAAAAGCTCAGTGTTACTCTTGGGGGGCGTTTGGTTACTGTTTTGTTCTGATTCACTCATTGAATTTTCTCCTGAACTGTTTTCAGGGTTTTGCTCGTTAGAGTCAGGCATACTTTAAATCGTAGAAAGTTACAACAGTCAGCACTTTACCATACTTTTTTCTGGGTGTGGAATAAAAATCGGTTGACGTTCCTGTTTTTTGAATAATTCCAAAAAATTTGGTATAATAGTGAGATTTAAATCTTTATGACATGGCTGAAGATACAACTTCGAGTAATGGTGGAACTCAAGATCCCTCAGCAGGAGCAGCTTCGCCTGGCGCTGGACAGATTCCCGATTGGTTGAAAAAAGCTCAAGCTTTAGCGGAACATGAGGAAAAGGGTGTTCAGGTTTTAGAGCAAAAAGCAGAGGTGTCTTCTCCGTCGCCTTCACTTGAGGTTCATGGTGAGGTTTCAACAGCGGCAACCGCGCTTCCATTGACATCTGAGTCGGCAAGTGGTGTCGTTGCTAACGATTTGCCTGACTGGTTAAAAAAAATTCAAGAGGCTCCGATTACTCCGGTTACCTCTTCGGTACAACAAGGAGAAGTCCCGGTTGCATCGGTGACTCCGGTTATTGTAGCTCAAGCTCCAGTTGAAGCCGTCCCTCTTGTTCCTGAGGTTCAGAATGTGGTGGCGACACCAATGCCAGTAGAAGTAAAGCCAGATATTCTTTCTGAAACGCTGAAAGTTGTTGAGACGCCAACCCAAATTGTTCCTGAGGCAGTGCCTCGAGAGGTGGGCCGTGTTGAAAGTAATATTTCCATGGGAAGCTCCAACGAAAGCGTTGAAAAAACTTCCCAGACTGATGCCCCAAAAGCTCAAGCTCCTGTGGATCAAAAAGTCTTGGAAAAACAGAAAAAGAGTCAGGATTTTTTTGGAAACATGTTCGCTTCTTTTAGTTCTGTGATGAAAAAGGGACAAACGGCCGGTGCACCGAAAAAGGTTGAAGAAGCCGTTTCTGGTGGAACAGAAAATGTTTCGAAAAATACAAAAAAAGTGAGTGTTTCAAAAGCTTCGCTTGAAGAACAGAAAAAATTAATGGAAGCTGAAAAGATTTTTCAGCAGGGGATTGCGACAATTCGTGATTTGATCGCGCCTTCTTCCATGGAGATTCGATACGATATGCTGCGGGTTGAAGGGATGTTTGCACAGAGTTTTTATGTTTATGCCTATCCTCGTTATTTAGATACTAATTGGCTTTCTCCAATTGTGAACTACGATGTTACGATGGATATTGCCCAGTTTATTTATCCGATTGAATCGGCAACGATTATGCGGATTTTGAAGAAGAAAGTCGCTCAGATGCAGTCTTCAGTACGAATGAACGCTGAAAAGGGAATGGTGAGTGATCCTGCGTTGGAAACTGCCCTTCAGGATGCGGATGAGTTGCGAACTCAGATTCAACGCGGACAGGAGAAGTTTTTCCAATTTGCTCTCTATTTTACGATTTATTCTGATGATGAAAAAAAGATTCAGAAAGTTGCGAAACAGCTTGAAAGTATTTTGGGCGGGAAATTGATTCTTACCAAAAAGGCTGAAATTCAAATGGAGCATGGTTTTACTTCAACAATGCCACTTTGTTTGGATGAATTAGAAGTGACGAGGAATATGAATACATCACCTCTTTCTTCCACTTTTCCTTTTAGTTCAGCGGATCTAACTTCAAATGAAGGTATTCTTTATGGATTGAATCGACATAATGATAGTTTGATTATTTTTGATCGGTTTAGTTTGGAAAATGCCAACTCGGTGGTGTTTGCGAAATCGGGTGCTGGTAAGTCTTATGCCGTGAAATTGGAAATTTTACGTTCGATGATGGTGGGCACGGATGTTATCGTTATTGATCCGGAAAATGAATATGAGGCTCTTACCCAAACGGTTGGCGGTTCGTATTTGCGTGTTTCTTTGACTTCAGATCGACGTATTAATCCTTTTGATTTGCCTAAACCAATTGATGGTGATGAGGTTCAGCCTGGGGATTTGTTGCGTTCCAATATTATCAATCTTCACGGTTTACTTAAAATTATGTTGGGTGCAATTTCTCCTGAAGAGGAAGGTATTATGGATAAAGCGCTCATTGATTCTTATGCCTTGAAAGGGATTACTATGGATTTGGTTGATCCTTCGCCGTTTCCTCCTCCGACGATGGAGGATCTCTACGATATTTTATCCTCGATGGAGGGTGGTTTGAATTTAGCGCAACGTCTTCAGAAATACACCACTGGTACGTATTCCGGTATTTTTAATAAGCAGACAAATGTGGATTTGGAAGGTGGTTTGATGGTGTTTTGTATCCGTGATTTGGAAGATGCTCTTCGACCGATCGCGATGTATATTATTTTGAACTATATTTGGGCACGGGTTCGCAGTAAGTTAAAAAAACGCATTCTGGTCATTGATGAGGCCTGGACTTTAATGCAGTATGATGATTCCGCACGATTCCTCTTTGGTCTTGTGAAGCGAGCCCGTAAGTATTATTTGGGAATTACTACCATTACTCAGGATGTGGAGGATTTTGTGAAGAGTCCTTTTGGGAAGCCGGTGGTGACCAACTCTTCCATGCAGATGCTTTTAAAACAGGCTCCCGCAGCAATTGATCTTCTTGGGAAAATCTTTAACCTTACGGAAGGGGAGAAATATATGCTCCTCAATAGTGGGGTGGGGCAAGGACTGTTCTTTGCCGGGTTGAAACATGTTGCCATTCAAATTATTGCTTCTTATACCGAGGATAAGATTGTGACGACCAATCCGGAAGAGATTCTCCGTGAACGAGCGGGTGAAGCTTTGAACGGTTAGAGTTTATTGGCTGAACTTGGCTTGGAGTTCACTAATGGCTTTTTTGAGCTGAGTGTCAGTTTTGCCGAGGACGTCTTCTTTGGTCGTTAGGACTTCGACTTCTGGGGTCAGGCCAATATGGTTGATATCTCGTTTAAGCGGTGTAAGCCATTGAGCGATGCTGAGTTTGAAGGTGGAAGCGTCGGTGTATTCGGTTACCTCTTGGACGGTACCTTTGCCAAAGGTGGTTTCGCCTACCAGTGTGGCAATTTTTTGGTCTTGGAGGGCTCCGGCAACGATTTCAGCGGCTGAGGCGGTATTTTTGTTAACAACTACAACCGTTGGGATATTGGTGAGTTCACCTTCACCTTTGGATTTTTTTGCTTCAATGGTGCCGTCTCTTTTGATGTTTGCCATGATTTCTCCTTTTTTTTCAAAATGGTTGAGTATTTGGTAAGCACTTTCGACGTATCCTCCGGGGTTATTGCGGAGATCGAGAATAATTCCTTTGGGATTTTTTTTGAGTTTTTCGGCAAGCACTTCTTCAAACTCTTGGTTGGTGTTTTCTCCGAAGTGGTAAATGGCAATATACGCAATATCTTCCGGGATGGTGACATCGGTTTCGATATCTTCAAAAAGGTTGAGATCAATGGCTCCGCGGGTAATTTGGAGTTCCAGTTGTTTTCCCTCGCGCTCAATATTCAATTTAACAATGGTGTCAGCTTTTCCTTTGAGTAGATTGAGAAGGTCAGTGTCGGTAAGATTGGTGACATCTTTGTTGTCTACTTTTTTGATGATATCACCTGCTTGTAAGCCACTTTTTTGGGCGGGTGACTCTTTAATGACCGAGATAACGAGAAAATCTTCTTGAAATTTTTCGATAATGGCTCCTATTCCTTCGTAACTTCCGTCTTCACTGTCAGTTGGGTCGGAAGCGATGGAAGGTGGTTTAAAGTTTGAATATTGGTCGCCGAGACTTTCAACCATGCCGTTAATGGCTCCGTAGATAAGCGCATCTTCATTGATATCCTCTTTGTGGAGGTAGCGTGTATTGATCCTTCCCCAAATATCAAGCATAAGTGAGAATTTTTCGTTTTTTAGAAGGGAAAGTTCGTCGTTGGAAAGGTAACCTTCGTAAGGGATAAGGCTGTGGGCGTCTGCTTTTCCTTGGTTGTAAAGTCCAGCACGGTAAATAAGTTCTGCTGCTTCGGCACGTGTGAGGCTTTTTTGCGGTGAAAAGTAGTCGGTAGGGAAGTTGGCAAGAAGTCCACTTTCGAGTGCGGCAATTATGTAGTGTTTTTTTGGATATCCTTTGTCGATGTCTTTATAGAGAGTTGTGGCTAAGGGGCTGGCAAAGGGTGCAGGAATTCCATTGAGCCGGGTAAGGATCATAATCGCGTCGATTCGGCTTACCTCTTGATCTGGGTATACTTTTCCCAAGATGTCGGGATTGATAAGATTGGTCTCTACCGCGGTATTGAGGTATTTGTTGTACCAGGCATTGGTTTCTGTGTCGGAAAAAAGTGCTGCATTGCTTGGGGAGAGGTTTACTCCATTATCCGTAAGAGCAATTTTAATGAATTCGGCTCGTTTGATGTTTTTTTCAGGGTAAAAATTGTCGTTTTTTTGAATTGAATCAGTTTCGGTGAGGTATTCGATTGCTTCTGTATATGGACTGCTGACATCTAAGTCTTTAAAAGCAAATACGGGGTAGCAGTTTGTGCTAAAAAATACGGTAATTAATGCGAGTTGTATAATTTTTTTGTTCATTGGTGATTTTATTCTTAAGTTTGAAGTCTTGCTTTGACAGTATAGGGCTAAAAACGTTATAATGAAAAGATAAATTCTCTATCAATTGTTGTGAAATCACTTGTTCAAATTCTTCGTCCGGTTCTGAGGGTTTTGGTCGTTCTCATTTTTATGGTCTGTGCTCTCTTTTGGGAGCAATCATCACATGATGCTTATGCCGCGATCAAAAGTCAGGAAGGGGTTTGGGTCCGTGTTTCTGATGGACGTTTTGCGCAATTGACTTCACTTCAAGGTGTGCAAACTCTCTTTGCTGATCAGCTTTTGGTTTCCGGTGATTTTATTGAAAATACCGAGGAGGATTTTTTGGAACTTACCATTGGAAAAGATGCACTTCTGCGACTTGCTCCGAATACCCTGGTTCAAGTGTTAGAAACTCAAGAGCGTAGAACTGTTTTTTCGCTTATCGATGGAGAGGTTTGGTTGAATACGGTTAACAGTGCTGAGCCGATTGAGCTGGCGGTTGGTCCTGTTCTTTTTATCCCACAGCGTGTCATTATGGATGTTGACCACGACGATGCTGTACGCACTTGGATCTTGCAGGGAACTGTGGAAGTTGGGTTGCTTCCACAGCTTGATGCTGTAAAAACATTCTTGGATGTGGATTCTCCACTTCTGGTGAATCGATTTTTGATGGCTTCGGGGAATAGTGCAGTTTTTTATGCAGATCAAATTTTGCAAAATACTGATACTTTTGCTCAACTTCTCTATTCAAAACTTGTTAAGGAGTTTCAGTATGGAGTTTTTGATCAGAATTTTCTTCGTGAGGACCCCTGGTTCGTTTTGAATATTGGACTTGATGATCAGTTGGTTCGTGATTTGGAAATGAAAAATCGTGAGAATATTCAAAATCTCACGGCTCTTTCTCGATCACAGGGGGTAGTGGTTAATATGGAAAAAGCATTTTCACACGCACTTCAGCCATTGGTTTTTGATCAAGAAAAAAAGGCGGCGCGACAAATCCAACAAATTTTTTCTTATCTTGATGATGCTGAGTACTTGTTGTTATTTGCGCGTGAAGCAGAAGCGACTACAAATCTTCGGGAATTTTCTCAGCAGTTTTTAGCACAGTTTTCTTTGTTAGATGAAAATGGAAAAGTAGTGTTGAATAAAAATGTTGATCAATACTATCAGCGATTATTGTATGTTTTGGCTGATCACCCGCTGTTTTCAGTGAAGAAAACACTCGTTGATTTACAACTTCAGCAGCCGCTTACTTCGCGTCAAGAACTTCGAAGAGCGATAATGTTTTTAAGAGATTATCTTCGAAGTGCCGATCTTCTTGCGTCAGCAAATTTCTCCGCAGCAAAAAACTCATTGGAAAACTATTTTAATGGGATAAAAAAGATGGCCGCGTTGCCGAAAACATTCCTCTTACAAAATGCCGATGTTTGGGCAGAAGAGAATCAGTTGTTTGAGAATACACTTAAGTTTCATCCGCAATATTATCAGGACGGATTTTTTGAAATGAAACGTTTTTTGGAACAGACTTGGTTAAACTTACTCTCGGATGGTGAAAGTAAACGGGAAGAGGTTCAGACACTTATTTCGACCAAAATTGATTTTCTTAAACAGATCCGTGAATACTACTTGGCGGAACAGGTTTCTTTATTGGATACTAAAACTTTGGTGAAACGTTTAATTTCAGAAATTCGTGAGCTGGATGATCAATCAGCGGTGGGTTTCCGTGAACTTTTCCGTTTGCGTCTTGAGGATTATGGAAATTTCTTGCTCTTTTTGAACTCGAGTCAAACACAGAGTGGGCGCGGTGAATCATTACGAACTCGTTATGACTCTTTTGTTATTTCTCAATATACTCCGGTAGATTTGGATGAAGCGATTGAACAGTTTACTTCTGATAAGCCCGTAGATATTAACCTGCCTGAAACACAAGAGGTTCTTGATGTTCCCGCAATGAACGAATTGGAAGCAACTCCAGATGCCGGAGTTCAATCGGAAATTCCTAGTGATCGTCAGATGGCGGTGATCAAGACTCTCCTGATTAAACAAATGAAAGATAATGGAATGATTGTCCGGTCTGATGCGATTGAAGTTCAGGATTATGGTCATAAACGTTATAGGATTTCTTCAGCTCATTTGGTGAATGATCCTGATGTGAATTTTCACTTTTCGTATGATCAACAAAAAGATTCAGTTTCACTTGTTTCTTTTGATATTAACGGTGCGTCGCAATCGGTTTCAGGTGGTGTTCATTTAGCTCAGCTTGCCGAGGTCATGATGCAAGCTTACGACAATTATCAGCCCTAGGTTTTTCTCTGTGAAGGTCGCTTTGCGACATTTTTCTGAAAATTCACTGAGCTTTTTGCTGACTTTTTTTTTAGAGTTATGTTATAGTGCCGCAAGCATTAGGTATTCGCTTCTTTTGTGTTATGACCAAACAACAATCACAATATACGGCCGAGAATATTCAGGTTCTTGAAGGCCTTTCAGCAGTTCGAAAACGTCCTGGTATGTACATTGGTACGACTGACGTTTCAGGTCTTCATCATCTTATTTGGGAAATCGTTGATAATGCGATTGATGAAGCAATGGCAGGCCATTGTGACGAGATTATTTTAACGATTCATAAAGACGGAAGTTGTTCCGTTGAAGATAATGGACGTGGTATTCCGGTTGATGTTCATTCAAAAACGGGAAAATCCGCTCTTGAAACCGTACTTACCGTTCTCCATGCGGGGGGTAAGTTTGGTGGTGGTGGATATAAAGTTTCCGGTGGTTTGCATGGAGTAGGTTCTTCCGTTGTAAATGCACTCTCAAGTAAATTAACTGCTACTGTTTACCGTGATGGTAAAGCTTATGAACAGTCTTATGAACGTGGTGTCCCAATGTCCGATATTAAAGTAATTGGCGATTCGAAAAAAACTGGAACGGTGATTACTTTTATGCCAGATTCTGAAATTTTTGAGACGACCGTTTTTGATTTTCAGACCATTTTGAACCGTTTACGACAGCAGGCTTATTTAACGAAAGGTATTAAAGTCAGAACGACTGATTTGCGCGATGGAAAAAGATTTATGTTCTACTTTGAAGGTGGAATTAAATCTTATGTTTCCCATTTAAATCTTTCAAAAGAAGCTATTGGAGAAGTTGTTTATATTGAAAAAGATACCCCTGAAGGTTTGATTGAGGTTGCGTTGCAATATAGTCAAACGTTTCAGGAACAGATTTTTACTTTTGCTAACAATATTCATACGGCTGAAGGTGGTATGCACCTGACCGGTTTCCGTACTGCGCTTACCCGTACGATTAATAACTATGCTCGTAAAAATTCTCTTTTGAAAGAAAAAGAGGATAATTTTACAGCTGAGGATGTACGTGAAGGTTTGACGGCGGTTATTTCCGTTAAACTTGCAAATCCTCAGTTTGAGGGGCAGACAAAGAGTAAACTTGGAAACGCGGAAATTCGTACGGCAGTGGATAATATTTTTGCCGAAACGTTTACTGAATATCTTGAAGAACATCCGAATGATGCCCGACTTATTTTTGCCAAATGCGCTTTGGCGGCGCGTGCTCGTTTAGCGGCAAGAGCAGCACGTGATACCGTTATTCGTAAAGGTGCACTTGAAGGTCTTACGCTTCCGGGTAAGCTTGCGGATTGTGCTTCGAAAGAGGCTGATAAGTCTGAACTTTATTTGGTAGAGGGAGAGTCGGCGGGTGGTTCGGCAAAAATGGGCCGTGATCGTGAAACTCAAGCAATTCTTCCACTCAAAGGTAAAATTTTGAATGTGGAACAGTCTCGATTGGACAAAATTTTGATGAACCAGGAAATTAAAAATCTTATTATTGCTCTTGGCATTGGTATTGGTGATGTGATGGATATCTCAAAAATTCGTTATCACCGCGTTATTATCATGACCGATGCGGATGTGGATGGAGCACATATTCGAACACTTTTACTTACGATGTTTTATCGATACCTTCGCCCGGTGATTGATATGGGGTATCTCTATGTGGCGCAGCCACCTCTCTATAAATTGACCCAAGGGAAAAAACTTCTCTATGCGTATAGTGATGAACAGAAAGAGGAGTTATTAAAATCTTTTCCCGAACCGAATAAGGTTGGTATTGCCCGCTATAAAGGTTTGGGTGAAATGAACCCTGAACAACTTTGGGAAACCACTATGGACCCAGATGTTCGACGTATGTACCGAATTCAAATTCAGGACGCTGAAGAGGCAGATAAAGTCTTTGATACACTTATGGGTGCTGAGGTGTTGCCTCGTAAAAAGTTCATACAGGCGCATGCGAAGAAGGTAAAAAATCTTGATATTTAGTCTGAACCCTATTATAAAGGGTAACGTAGTTATTAAAATTCCAATGAAAGGAGGTGATAAATTATGGCAGTAAAAGTATATCGAAATCAAAAAGAGTCACTGGATCGTCTGATCTCTCGTTTTAACAAGAAAGTTCAGGCAAGTCGTGTGCTTATGGAAGTGAAAGGTCGCCGTTATCACAAAAAACCTCCTACCAAACGACTTATTCGACAGGCTGCGATGATGCGAACACATTATCGTAACTTACGCGATAAGATGCAGTACTATTAAGACTTTTGAAGAGAGGGAATTCGCTTCCCTCTCTTTTTTTATTATGTCCATTCAAGAAATTTTAGATCAGGCGAAAAGTAGAATCCATCAGGAATTTTTTGTACCTGAGGCTTTGCTTGCCGCTGTGCTTGGTTGGAAAAAAGAGCGAGTGTTTTTGGAAGCGCAGACACGGTTGGATGGAGAACAAATCAATCAGTTTGAGGCATTATTCCAACGTTACCTTCAGGGGGTGCCTTTTGCTTATCTTATTCATGAAAAGGAGTTTTATGGTTTGCCGTTTTATGTTGATGGGCGAGTTTTGATTCCCAGGCCTGAAACGGAACTTTTGGTTGATTTAGTGAAAGAGCGGTGGAAGGATTTTAGTCTTGGGAATGGGAAGATTCTTGATGTGGGTACGGGAAGTGGATGTTTGGCACTTACCCTTGCTCATGAGATTCCCCAGGCACAGGTGAGCGGGATTGATATTTCTTCGGATGCTTTGGAAGTAGCACAACTGAATGCACAGAGATTAGGGCTTGTGGAACGGATAAATTTTTTTGCATCTGACTTATTGAGTAATATTTTTGATCAGTATGACGTGATTGTCGCCAACCTTCCATATATCGGGAGTGTTGATTTTGACTTTGTCGCTCCGGATGTCAAAAAGTATGAGCCGGAAATAGCTCTTTATTCCGGGGCTGATGGGCTTGATCTTTATCGCGAACTTTTTCAACAGTTGAAACAAAAAAAACTTCAACCTCGATTTCTCTTTGGTGAGTTTGGTGCTGGTCAGGAATCATTGTTACAAGAAATTTTGAATCAATTTTTTGATCAATCAAAAATATCCTTCCATGAGGATCTTGCGCGGATTTCTCGAGTCTTTGAAGTGAGTATGGTAGACTCGCGTTAACCATTGACTTTTCTGTGCTGAAAATATTTAAATACTGAGGTAATAAAAATATATGTTTGAAAAACTTGAGAGTTTGGAACAGGAGTTTATCGATCTGGAAAAACAGTTGAGTGATCCGGAAGTGATTCAGAATCAGGTGGAGTTTAAAAAACTTATGCGCCGTCACAAACAGATTATTCATGTGGTGGATCTTTTTCGTTTGTATAAAAAAGTGAAGGCCGATTATAACGATGCTGAACAGATTTTGGAGCAGGAAAATGATGAAGAGTTACGTCAGATGGCAAAAGAGCAATATAAAACTTCTAAGGAGCAGATGGAGAAGTTAGAAAATGAACTGAAGTTTGCTCTTCTTCCGAAAGATCCTGATGACTTTAAAAACGCGGTGGTGGAAATTCGTGCTGGGGCTGGTGGTGAAGAGGCCGCTCTTTTTGCAGGTGAGCTGGCGCGGATGTATATGCGCTATGCGGAACGCCATGGTTTTAAGATTGAACTTATTAATAAGAGTGAGGCGGCAGCAGGCGGAATAAAAGAGATTATTTTCAAAATCGTTGGAGAAGGTGCTTATGGAAAAATGAAATATGAAAGTGGGGTTCATCGAGTCCAACGTGTACCTTCAACTGAAAGTCAGGGGCGAATTCACACTTCAACGGTTACTTGTGCTGTACTTCCGGAAGCTGAAGAGATTGATATTGAGATTAAGGATTCAGATTTGCGGATTGATGTGTTTCGAGCTGGTGGACCAGGAGGTCAGAGTGTGAATACAACGGATTCAGCAGTACGTATTACTCATATTCCTTCGGGATTGGTGGTTTCGCAGCAGGACGAAAAATCACAGCTCAAAAATAAAGCGAAAGGTATGGAGGTGCTTCGGACTCGTTTGTATGCCATGGAGGTTGAAAAACGGCAGAAAGAGCTTGGTGCCCAACGTTTGAATCAGATTGGAACGGGTGATCGTTCAGAAAAGATTCGTACGTACAATTTCCCTCAGGATCGTTTAACGGATCACCGGATTAAGCAGAGTTATAGTAACTTACCTGGTCTGATGGAAGGTGACATCGACGATATTATTGAGGCGCTTCATATGGAAAATCAGACTCTTCTTCTGGGGCGAGAGGCGTGAAAAAGCTACTCCTGCGGCGCTACTTTTCACAAAGCAGCTCACCGTATTGCCGCATACGACTCGCTTGGCTTTGTGAAAAATATCACCACAGGAGCGCTTTTTGACGCCTCTAAACGTCTGGGTTTAAAGAAGAATTAAACTTCAATAAAATGGCAACCAAGGGAGGTAGTGCGGGCCAACGCTGCTTTTGTTATGCATTCGGCCACAGTATGGATGTGATGATCCTGCCACGCGGTAAGGTCTGTTGGAATTGGAAGCTCCAACGAAAGCAGTTGTAACTGTTCCAGAA
>CAZUXI010000001.1:159907-363948 GCA_964624115.1 uncultured Candidatus Peribacteria bacterium | reverse complement strand
GCTGAACAGGAGTTGCAGGATTTAAAGCAACCGCAGCACGTACACCCAAAGATTTAATCTGCTGAATTAAACGGTGAAGATGCTGAGTGGCCTCCAAATGAACGGTAATGCTTTTTGCTCCCGCCTTCACAAAATCTTCAAGATAGCGCTCAGGATTTTCAATCATTAAATGACATTCAAAAGGCACATTACTCTTCAAACAAGCAAGAACTGGCGCCCCCAAAGTGATGTTTGGCACAAAATGACCATCCATTACATCAATATGGAACATATCCACATACGCCTGAACGGAATCAATCTCTTCCTGGAGACGACTAAAATCTGCAGCTAAAATTGATGGTGCAATCTGAATATTCATAGAAGAATCGAGAGAATTTAATCAGATTCACGAATGGAATTTTGCTTTCCATCAAGTTGTGACTCAATTTTTCCCACTCGCCGAACATGTCGCTCTTCACGTTCAAAGGTCGTCTCCAAAAAAGCCTTAATAATGCTTCTGGAAAGCTCAGAACCAATAATCCGGCTACCCAAACAAAGAACGTTGGCGTCATTGTGTTTTCGAGCCATAATAGCCATTAATTCATGGGTGCACACGACTGCGCGGATACCCGGATGCTTATTCGCCGCCATCATAACTCCCACCCCTGTACCACAGATAAGTATGCCAAAAGAGGCTTTATTCTCAAGAACTTTCTCGCAAACTTCACGAGCAATATCCGGGTAGTCAACCGACTCTTCATTAAAAGATCCCAGGTCAACAAACGAATATCCTAACTCTTGAAGATAAGGCTTCATTTCCTCCTTTAATTTATATCCCGCATGATCACTTCCAAGATAAAGCTTTGGTTGAGTATTTTTCATATTGGTTTTTAATAAACTTCTGAAACCGACTTTCCCTCATGTACATTCGCAATAATCTGCGCAAGCAAAGGGGCGACTGAAATAATTTGAAGGCCAGGGAAACGCTTACCCTGAGCTAAAGGAATAGTATCAGTAACAATAACTTCTTTAAACTGAGCCTCCTTCAAACGTTCAACAGCAGGAGGTGAAAAAATTGGATGAGTAGCCATAAGATAAACATCCTCCGCGGCACCGGCCCGAAGAAGAGCTTGTTTACAATTGACCACAGTGCCTGCAGTATCAATAAGATCATCTATTACTACACAGGTTCGCCCTTGAACGTCACCAATAACATGCATCGCTTCAGAAACATTATGTGCCGCCCGGACTTTATGAATAATAGCCAACTCAACACCTAACAAATCCGCAAAACGCTGAGCAGACTTAGCGGCACCCGTATCAGGTGCAACCACGACTAAATCCTGGATATTTTTTTCTTTAAAATAATTGGCAAACAACTTGTTCACACTCAAGTTATCAACAGGAAAGTCAAAAAATCCTTGCGCTTGCTCGGAATGAAGCTGCACTGTAATCACATGGTCAGCACCGGCAGCAGAAATAAGCTTAGCAACAAGTTTTGCCGTAATTGGCTCTCGAGGAGAAGCCACTCGGTCTTGACGACTATAGCCCAGGTGAGGAATAACCACATGAACATGGGAGGCAAAAGACCTTTTAAGAGCGTCGATCATAATAAAAAGTTCCATTAACTCCTCATTGACGTGTTCAGTAGTGGTCTGAATAATAAAAACATCCGCACCACGTACCGTTTTAAGGGGTTTGGCATAAATCTCACAAGAAGCAAACTTCTTAATAATCATTTCATCCAAGCTTTGCCCTAAGCTTTGAACAATCTTCTGAGCAAGCTCAGGATGAGAAGAACCCGAAAATATTTTAAGGGGAGAATTTGACATAACATAAACATTATACCTTGATCCGCTCAATTTCACTAGTGGAGAAAAAAATACGACCGGAATTTGCCCCAAAATAAAAAATATTATATAATAATAAGATTTCCACTCATCATTATGAAACCAAAGAAAAAAAATATTCTAATTCTTGGATCTGGATTCTGTGGGCTACAAGCAGCAATTGAGCTAGCAAAGCAGCTGCATAACGAACCGAACTACCAAATTATCGTCATCGACAAAAACACCAGTCATATTTTTCATGCCGATCTGTATGAAATAGCTGCAGCCTATAACAAAAAAATCACAACAAGCTGTCTTCATAAACTGAGCGAAACCGTTTCAATACCCCTCAAAAAAACTCTAAAACATAAAAACATTGAGGTTGTTCAAGACGAAATTCTCGCAATAGATAAAATCGAAAAAACGGTTCAATTGAAAAAAAATGGCGACTACCACTATGAATACCTCGTCATGGCACTCGGTTCAGTAATAAATTTTTACAATATTCCGGGACTCGAAGAACACTCCCTTCCCCTCAAAACACTTCAAGATGCTCTCGCCCTGAGTTGTCATCTCGATCAATATTTTAAAAACTACCATGAGAGTCATCAAACTCACGATGTCCATATTGTTATTGGAGGAGGTGGATTCACCGGCGTTGAGTATGCGTGTGAAGTCGTCGGTTACGTGAACAAACTCAGCAAAAAATATCGCTTTGCAAAAAACAAAGCAAAAATCACGATTGTTCAAGGAGGTGACCAGTTTATTGGCCTTGGGAAAAAGGTATCTGATATCGCCCTGAAACGTTTCAACGACTTAAATATCAAACCCATTAGCAATCACCGGATTTCCAAATACGACGGAAAAACCCTTGAGCTCATGGCACCTGACCAAACCATCCGCCAAATTCCTGCTGACATTCTCGTTTGGACAGGTGGAATTAAAGCAAATCCTCTGCTGAACAATTTTGAAAAACGAGACAAAAGTGGTTGCCTTGAGGTCGGCCCAACACTCGAATGCACCCACTATCCACAAATTTACGCCGGGGGTGACAATGCCTCAGTCTTTGACGCCAAAAGCGAGAGCTACCTCCCCAAGATTGCTCATTTTGCTATCCAACAAGGAAAAGTTATTGGTGAAAATATTGCAGCAAGTATCCGTGGGGAAACCCAAAAAACATATCATCCACATTTCAAGGGTTTCATCGTAGCTCTTGGCGGCAAATATTTCGTTTTTCAAAGAAAAAACATTACACTCAAAGGTATCATTCCTTACTTAATTCGCAAAGTTGAGATATTTCTCTACTTCAAAAGCTTGATTTCCTTTAAATGGGCCTACAAAAAAATCATAACCAACGAACATATTTTTGAACAAAATGATGAAAATAATTGAGAAAAAAAACGGAAAAGAGTTTGATGGCATCATCTTCGACTTGGATGGAACCCTCACCATGACCGAAAATTTCCATTTTGAAGCGAGTAAAAAAATTTTTGACGCCTACGGCATTGAATACAACCGAACTCAAGCACTTCACGAATATGCTGGTAAACGTTCGGAAGATATCTTCCAGGATGTATTTAGCAAAAATGGCAGAGTTCTCACAGAAGAAGAGATCAAAGAGTTCGCGAAACAAAAACGAACAAATTACTTCGAAATTATTGATAAAACTCCCATTGAGATCGTTCCTGGCGTCGACGGTTTTGTTGAGTTTTTGGAAGAAAACCATATTACCAAAGGAATCGCGACCGGAAACAAAATTGAAGCAGTCAAAATCATCCTTGAACGAACGGGTTTATATCCCTACTTCCAAGTGATCGTCACCAATATGGAAGTAAAGCATTCCAAACCGGCTCCCGATATTTTCCTGAAAACTGCGGAAATACTCCACCTGGAACCTCAACGATGTATCGTTTTTGAAGACGCGCTCAACGGAGTAAAAGCATCCAAAGCTGCCGGTATGTTTTGTGTTGGCGTCAGTTCCGGCTTACCTGCAGACGAACTCAAAAATGCAGGCGCTGACGAAGTGATTGCTTCTTATGAACAACTTTCCGAGATTTTCATTTTTAAAAACAACTAACAAAAACCCAAATGCCACTGAAAAACTTATTTCCTTTTCATAGCGAAAAAAAAGTCATTAACTGGCTCGAAAAATACCTTCGATACACCAATTACATTGGTGCAGCTCAACTCTATCTCAAAGATAATTGCCTCCTCAGAACCGAACTCAAACCAGAACATATCAAAGAACGAATTTTAGGCCACTGGGGAACGGTACCAGGATTGAACCTCATCTACGCCCACCTCAATTACCTCATTTTCAAACATCAGCCAAAAATGCTGTTTATTGTTGGACCAGGACACGGAGCGCCAGCAGTTATTGCCAACCTCTTTGCCGAAGGTGCACTCACGGAATACTATCCAGAATTAACTCGAAACGAATGGGGGACCAAAAGCCTCATCAGTATGTTCAGTATGCCCGGGGGATTTCCAAGCCACACCAACCCTGGAACACCAGGTGCCATCTTAGAAGGTGGTGAACTTGGTTACAGTTTAGCAACCGCTTACGGGTCAGTCCTTGACAATCCTGATCTCATTGCTGCCTGTGTGGTAGGCGACGGTGAAGCCGAAACTGGGCCACTGGCCACCGCTTGGCATGGAAACAAATTTCTCAATCCAAAAACTAGCGGAGCTGTTCTTCCAATTCTCCACGTCAACGGATACAAAATCACGAGTCCAACGATCTTCTCAACCATGAGTGATGAAGAGCTCAAACATCTCTTCACCGGTTACGGCTACGAACCACTCTTTATCGACTACACTAATCCTGAGAAAAAGGGGGCACAAAAAGCAATCATTGATACCTTTGAACAAGCCTACCAAAAAATTCGCGCCATTCAGAAAAAAGCCCGCAACCAAAAAACTCCACTCCTGAAACCTCGTTGGCCAATGATCGTTTTCCGTTCACTCAAAGGCCAAAGTGGAATCAAAATGGCCGATGGCCACAAAGTGGAAGGACTATACCATTCCCATGGCATACCAATCAACGATCCCAAAACCAATCCCAACCATTTTCAACTCGTCAAAAAATGGCTTGAAAGCTACAAATTCACCGAACTCGTGAACGAAAAAGGTGAACCCCTTCCGGAACTTCTTGAATTTGTTCCAACAGGAAAAAATCGTATGGGGATGAATGAACACGCCAACGGTGGAGAAAAACGGAAAGAACTCAAACTCCCCAAAGTTGATAAATACGAAGTTAAAACAAAAAAGAAAGATCTTCGCAATACTGCTTCAAATACTGGAATCGGTGCCCAATATATGCGTGACATCATCAAACAAAATCCATCAAACTTCCGCTTCATGTGTCCGGATGAAACAGAATCAAATAAATTCCAGGCACTTTTTGAAACGACCACCCGTGCCTACCAATGGCCGGTCAAAAACTTTGATGAACACATCTCCCCTGACGGCCGAGTTATGGAAGTCCTCTCTGAGCATAACCTTCAAGGATGGCTTCAAGGTTACCTCCTCACTGGCAGACATGGAATTTTTGTTACCTACGAAGCCTTTGCCATGATCGTTGCCAGCATGGTCGATCAATACGCAAAATTCTTAAAACAAGCATCACGTATCAAATGGCGAAAACCTATTTCTTCACTCAACTATCTCCTCACCAGTGTGGGTTGGCGCCAAGAGCATAACGGTTATTCACACCAAAACCCCAGCTTCATCAGTAATATTCTCGAGAAGCACGGGAGTTTTTGTAGCGTCTACTTCCCTGCTGATGCCAACAGCTTATTGGTAACACTCGAAGACTGTTTCAAACGAACCAATAGCGTCAACGTTATCGTTTCAGGAAAACAGATGCTCCCACAATGGCTTACCATTGAAGAAGCCAGAAAAGAACTTAAAACAGGACTAGGTGTTTGGAACTGGGTAGATCCGGAAGGAAATAAAAATCCTGACGTCATTTTTGCCGCTTCAGGTGATGCCATGATTCAAGAAAGTATGGCAGCCATTTGCCTGTTGAAATGTGACATTCCTGAACTTAAAATCCGCTTCGTGAATATTTCAGAACTCACCGCCCTTGGAATTGGTGATGAACGAAAACCGCTCAGCGTAAGCGAAAAAGAGTTCGAAAAAACCTTCACCAAAGAAAAACCAATCATCTACAACTTCCATGGTTACCCAGGAGTGATCAAAAAACTCATTTTTGGAAGCCAACACGCTGACCGTTTCTCCATCCACGGCTACCAAGAAGAAGGCACCACCACCACACCTTTCGAAATGATGATCATGAACAAAACCAGCCGTTACCATCTCGCCATCGATGCACTCGAACGTGTTATGAAACAAACTCCCAAGTTCAATAAAAAAGCCAAAAAACTCATCGAAAAATTTCAAGAGAAAATTGATTGTCACGAAAAATTCATCTGTAAGTTCGGAAAAGATGAAGATGAAATCGACAACTTCTGTTTTGAAATGTAACTATTTCCATGTCTTCATCCATTGAAGCGTACTCTCACAAATCCCCTCGCCATCCAAGCCAAACTTTCGATACAAATCATCCACTCTTCCCGATTCACCAAAACCCTCAATTCCCAATCGCAAAACTCGCGCCGGATAGTGATGTGCTAAAACTTCTGAAACCGCTGAACCAAGCCCCCCCATACTATGATGATCTTCAACGGTGACCACATATTTCATTTGTCGAGCACATTCTACAATCAAACCTTCATCAAGAGGTTTTAACGAAGCCACATTCACCACCATGGTAGAAATATCTTTTCGATCCAATAAATTCGCCGCTTCTAAAGCAGTATGAACACCAGATCCATAAGCAAAAATACAAACATCCGAACCCGCTTTATAAATTTTCCCTTTTCCAAATTCAAACTGATAATGAACATCATGAAGTTCCGGCATTGGCATACTGTATAAACGCAAATAGGTCGGACCATAATCAAGTAACATCATCTCTACCACCTTACGCGTTTCTACAGAATCTGCAGGACAAATCACTTTCATATTCGGCAATAAACGCATTACTCCAATATCTTCAAACGATTGCCGTAAAGCCCCTTCAGGTCCTTCCAAAAGACCAGCAAATCCACCAACAATTTTAACATTCAAATTCGGCTGAGCCACAAAGTTACGTACCAGCTCAAAATCAGCACCACTTGCCGCTCCTGCATAGGTACATACAAATGGAATTTTTCCTCGTAAAGAAAATCCTGTCGCCGCACCCAAGAGACTTTGAATACAATTACCAAAATTAAAATACCGTTCTGGAAAAATCTTCTTAAAGGACTGTAAACCAAAAAGATTGTTCAAATTACTATCTAAAACCACAATATTTTTAAACTTATTCCCCAAACGGACAAGCGCTTCCACAAAAGCTTTTTGTGTTGATGCCTGAATATCTGGGTTATATCTCATCATAAACCTTAAAGATTAAACTCCGCCTTATCACCTTCAAGAATTCCCAATTTGTCTGACATTCCCGCATTAATTTCCAAAACATAGCGTGATGGCAATTGTGAACTGAACTTTGGACAAATATCCTCTGTACAAGGCTCGGCATTGCGTAAGATATGAACGATCTCTTTATTCTCATTCATAAAAACAATATCAAGGGGAAGAAAAGTATTTTTCATCCAAAAAGTTTTTTCTGAATTATCTTCAAAAATAAATAACATTCCATCTCGTTCAGCTAAACTCTCTCGGAACATCAACCCTTTGGTCCGTTCATCACGAGTATCCGCAATTTCTACATGGAAATCCTGGTTTCCATTTTTTGACTTTAAACTCACATAAGGTTTTGTGGGTGAAAAACAACCACCTAACATGGTAAGAACCAAAAACATTACCATTCCAGTCGGCACAAATTTTCGTAAATGACTCATAAAAAAG
Source organism: uncultured Candidatus Peribacteria bacterium (assembly GCA_964624115.1). Lineage (GTDB taxonomy): Bacteria > Patescibacteriota > Gracilibacteria > UBA1369 > UBA1369 > CAZUXI01. Next base: position 356,227 of record CAZUXI010000001.1, on the reverse strand, counting down.
TTAAAAAAGATTCTGAAATGTCCACAGCTGAAGGAAAAACTTCCCTTTAATCCGATCCAAAGGAACATAAGGGTCTCGAAACAATCGTGAGTCTAAACTATGGCTTCGATTGTCACCAAGAACAAAGTATTTGCCTTGAGGAACGGTAAATCGATCATGCCCCAGCTCTTTTGCTAAATCAATGGAATCTTCAAGCTCCAAATAATTCTCATCCAAGTGAAACTTTAAGCCATTTTTTTCAATTGTTACCTGCTTTCCATCAATAAAAACCCTTTCTCCCGGTAGACCAATAACCCTTTTAACATAGAAATAATCAGGTTCTTCTAAAAAAGAAAAGACAACAATGTCTCCACGCTGGGGCAATTCCTGCATATATGTGTACTCATCCAACCAAAAGAGCTCTCCATTCCGAAGAGTAGGTAACATCGAAGGACCATCAACAAAAAAAAGCGTAGAATAAAAAACTCTAAGAAACAGTAGAACCTTCAATGAACCGAAAAAAAACATAACCAAAGATTATTCGTGATCTTCAAGTAGCATTTGCAAAGCTGGAAGTGCTTCAGCAAGCTCTTGCGGGCTCAAAACCTCGGCATGATAAAAAGCTTTTCCTTCTGCAAAAGCCACGCCTTTCCCTTTCACTGTTTTGGCCAAAATTGCCGTCGGTTTTCGATGAACCTCTTGAGCTCTTTCCAAAGCAAAAAGGAGTTCCTCAAAATCATGGCCATTCCGCACTGGAATCGTACGCCACCCAAAAGATTGGAACTTATCCGCCAACGGCTCCACATTCATAATCGTCCTCGTGTTACCATCACTCTGAAGCCCATTCCAATCCACAATTACCGTCAAATTATCAAGTTTATAATGTGCAGCAGTAAGAGCAGTCTCCCACACTTTACCACTTTGCAGCTCCCCATCTCCCACTAAACAATAAACTCTATTATTCATTCGTTCCATTTTTAAACACATTGCAAGTCCCAAAGCCGCAGAGATCCCATACCCTGGAATTCCCGAATTAAACACCACTCCAGGAATCTTTTTATGAGGATAAGCCTGCAAACGACTATTCAGTTGCCGAAAATGTGAAAGCTCACTCCGATCAAAAAAACCTAAATCCGCTAAAACACTATACCAAGCAGGCGCCGCATGCCCTTTGGAAAGCACAAAATAGTCCTGCGCATCCCAACCAGGTTTTGCCGGATCAAAATAAAGTACTGGCCCTGAAGCTATCTTCCCATAATAAAGCGCCACTAAAATTTCAACACAAGAAAGAGATCCGCCCAAATGGCCCGATTGTGCTTTCGTTAGCATCTCTAAAACATCCATGCGCAAATGCACCGATTTTTTCTCCAAAAAATGAAGATGATCAACAAAAGATTCCATAAAGCCTAAATCCTAGGAAGTACAGGTCAGGAAAGCTTCCTTACTATAGAATTGTCAGTCAATTCCTTCAAGAGCTCAAAAACTGACTTCCCCAAAACCGGATGGACAAAATCAGGGAAAAGTTCTGCCAATGGCTCAAGAACAAAGCGTCGTTCAGCAATCCGTGGATGCGGTATCAAAAGATCGACACTTTCATAAACCAAATCATCATAAAACAGCAGATCCAAATCAATCACTCGTGGGCCCCATTTGACCACCCTTTTCCTCCCCATCTCCTGTTCAATCCCCAAAAGCGCGGAAAGGACCTCATCAGGTTCCAAATCAGTATCAATCACCACTACCTGATTCAAAAAATCAGGCTGATCCAAAAAACCCACGGGCGCAGTTTCATAAACACTCGAAGCCGCAACAAATTCAAACCCTTCCGTCAACCGACCCACCGCATACTTCAGTTCCGCCTCACGATCACCCAAATTCGTCCCCATTCCAATAATAACTCTTGCCATAAACTTTTATTTACCATGATACGTTACCCAAGCATTGGGAGTTTCCCATAACTTCAACTCAACCAACCGCAGCTTCTTACCAAACTCTTCAACAGAAATTTTTTCAAGTTCATCTCCTTTTTGAAGTAAAACCTTAATCTCTTGAGCCAAATTCGGATTATCCACTTCTTCCTGTAAAAGCAACGGCAAATTGACCAAACGCTCCCACATCCACATCACTAATCGTTCAGCAGAAGGATTCTCCAAAACATCATTCAACAACTGATGATCAACAAAATCCAAAATCTGTTTTTTAACTATGTGCTTCAACACAACAAAATCGATCACCATGCCATTTTCAGCAACCTCACCCTCCAAAGTCACTTGGAGTTTATATGTATGCCCATGCATCCGTTCACATTTCCCATAGTAATTGGAAAGAAAATGAGCGGCATCAAAAGTAAATTCCCGAGTAATCAACATAAATTATGTTCCATAAAAAATTGCCTGTGTCATATCTACCACCCTTCGCGTTGCTTGTACATCATGAGTTCGAATAATCTGAGCACCATGCACCGCTGCCCAAGCGGCACAAGCCAAACTTCCTTCCAATCGTTCCTCAACCGGCACATCCAAAACTTTCCCAATAAAACCTTTTCGCGAAGCCCCAATAACAATGGGTAAACCCAGTACTTTGAACTCCTTCAACCGTCGTAAAATCTCCAAACTATACTTGGGATCACTGCTTACAAACGCTCCCATTCCCGGATCCACTAAAAATCGCTCCCGCTCAATCCCCCGAGCAACTCCCACATCAATTCGTTCACCTAAAAATCCTAAAAGAGTCGCAATAACATCATCATAATGGCAAACGCGATCCGTTGTTCGTGGAGTGCTATCTTTGGAGAACATAATCAAGACCTTATTCGAAAACTTCGCGAGAACTGAAATCATCTCATGATCCCCTCGCATTGCCGTTACATCATTAATCATCTCAACGCCAAGTTTTAACACCTCTTCCGCCACACGCGCCTTATAAGTATCCACAGAGATCGGAACCGCTGTTACTTTTTTAAGAGTTACTATCACGGGTAAAACACGTTCAAGCTCTTCCTCAAACGAAACATCCTCAGAACCAGGCCGCGTGGATTCACCACCAATATCCAAAATATCCGCACCTTCTTTCACCATCCGCAAACCCGCCTCAACTGCTTTATCCACAGAAAAATACTTTCCACCATCGGAAAAAGAGTCGGGGGTCACATTAAGTACGCCCATCACTTGGACCCGTTGAAAAGTTTGACTCATAAAAACTCACGATAAGAATTTTTTTGTGGCACCACCTTACCATTTATTTTCGAAACCGGCACCACTCCCTTCAACGAATTGGTTAAGAACATACCATCACTCTTGAGCACATCAGCCACCTTAAAATCTTTATGAACCACTTGGTATCCCATTTTCTGAGCTTTTTTAAGAACATTTCCCAAAGCAATACCGTCCAAATACCCATCAACAGGAACCACCAATCGCTTCCCGTGAACCAAGAAAATATTGGTCACACCCCCCTCTTTTAAATATTTTTTTTCATCCATAAAAATCACCTCATAAATATTTTTTTGCGCTACCAACTGTTTTCCCAAAATCATTGGTAAAAGCGAAGTACTTTTAACTTCAGGTAAAAGACGCATCCAGGGAACCGTCATCACTTCAACACCTCGTTCAAAAATCTCCACAGGTTCAGGTACAAGAGGAAAAGCAATAATACAAAACGTTGGAACAGATATCCTGCGAGGATCTCCATTCCCTCCCCGAGTCAGTGTCATACGCACTCGTAAATCACTCCCACCATTTTTTTTCACCAAATCATTCACAGCTTTTTGAATTGTCAAAAAACCATAAGGCATATCCAAAGAGAGCATCTGAGCCGAACGTTTGAGTCGACTCAGATGCTCTCGAAAAAACTCTACTTTTCCTTTGGTAACTTTTATCGTTTCATACACGCCATCTCCCATGAGAAAACCATGATCAAACACACTCACTTTCGCATTTTTTTCACTCACAAATTCACCATTCAACCAGACCATAATAACTTTCTAAAGAAAATTCTAGTTTTCTACACCTCCTTCTACAGAATGATCAACGGTGTCATTATCTTTCCATCCATTCACATGATAAAAACTATTATTTGATATACTCGCATATTCAGTCTGTTCCTCAGTTGCTACATCCACAATAAAAATTTTTCCAGATTCATTTCCAGGTTCACCAACCGCTACTGCATAAGCAATTCTCTTACCATCAGGTGAAAATTTTGCATCACCATAAGATGAATAACCTTCTGGAATAGCTAAAAGAAGCGAAATTCCCTGATCAGCAGTCGTCACAAATAAATTTTTCCCTGAACCATCGGGACCAGTACCTTCATACCGCCAAACAAACCCATTTTCATCAGGTGAAACATCCATAAGTCCATATACATATTCAGAAGAAATCTGCGGAATTCCTTCAACTGTCCCACTATCACGATCATATTTATAAACTGAACCGGCAGAACAGAAATCAAAAAGTATATATCCACCAAAACCAGTAGCACATTGACGAACATAAACACTCTTATCGGTAACTTTAAAAACCTTTACCTCCATTTCAGCAGACTCATCATAAGTCATGGGAAGTTCAACTTTCAGATCATTCGCATCAACCAAGAAATATTTTTTTAAACTCGCATCAGTTGTCACATTAAACTCAGCAACCTCTTGTGTTTCTTGAGTATCAACGACTTCCTGGGTTTCACGAGTCATGGGTTTATCAGCAATTTGCGCATCCAAATCATGTGAGTACTGAACCGCATTTGCTTCCTGAAGAGCGATTGCTCGATAAATCATTTCAGCAACCTCACCTCGACTCGCTTTTTTCTCAACCATCACATTATCCACAATATTCAACTTCTCACCGGTAACCAAGAAAGGATAAAACCAAGCCTTTTTACTTATTCCCTGAAATAAATTGGTGGGAAACTCTCCATCCAAAACAATCCCTCTGGCATTTAAAGTCATTTTAAGCGCCTCAACAAACTCCACATGTTGTTCCGGTTTAAAAGTTTTATCATCATAACCGGCAACCCATCCTTTTTCCTTGGCATAACAAATATACTTCGCATACCATTCACTTCCGACGTCAGGAAAACACCCCTGGTATTTTGAAGCATCAGGAGAAATCCCCAATCCCTCAACCAAAATTTTCAACATTTCCCCACGTCGAATAAGTTCATCTGGACGATAAGTGTTATCTTCATACCCAGCAACAACATTATTCTTTTGTAAGTATTCAATCGCAATCTTATTGGTAACGGTTGCGTCAACATCCACAAAAGAAGCAAATGCCATTGAGGTCATACTCATTCCAATGATCAAGCCTCCAAGAAGTAATTTTTGTTTCATAAAAATGAAAATTATATCGAAGAGAAAGATAGCATGAGAGGAAAAAATAACCAATAACCAAGCATCAACCGACCAATGAATATTAAATATTATAAATTCAAACTTAGAATTTATTTAAAAGTTTGATGCTTGGAAAGCTTGGAATTTACTCCAGTACTCTTTTCAACGCCTCCACTTTTGCCATCGCCTCTTCATACTCTGCCACACCTTCAGACCCAATGGTAATCCCACCCCCAGTAGAAAAATAAACCATCCTATCCTTTAACAAAAAGGTCCGAATCAGAATATTAAAATCCGCATCACCAGAAAAAGACAAAAAGCCTGCCGATCCGGTATAAATACCCCGTCGATACCCCTCAATAGCATCAATAATCTGAACCGTCCGAATTTTTGGACAGCCCGTAATTGACCCCCCAGGGAATACCATTGGCCATATATCAAAAAAATCTTTCCCGTACGCAAGTCTTCCCTGAATACGTGCCACCGTATGAATTACATGTGAATAAAGCTCAAGATCATGTTCACTTTTAACAACCACTGATCCAACTTCACAAACTTTTCCCAAATCATTCCGTTCCAAATCAATAATCATCGCCAACTCTGCCCGATCTTTTTCTGATGCCAAAAGCTTATCCATCTGCCGACGATCTTCCGCTTCGTTACTCCCTCGTTTGACCGTTCCTTTAATCGGCCAGGTTTCAACCAATTTTCCACGTTTCCTCAAGAGAAGTTCAGGGGAAGAACTCACCACATAAAAATCTCCAAAATGAAAAAAACTACTGAAAGGCGCAGGATTTAAAGTGAATAAACGTTGATACAAATCCCAGGGATCAAGCGTGCACTCAGCACTCAACTGCTGAGTAAAATTCACCTGATATGTTTCTCCTGCCCGAATCTTTTCCTGTATCGCTTCAATTTTTTCCAAATACCGCTCTCGTGAAACAGATGAACGTATTTCCCCCACTCCACCTTTTCGTTTCAGCACCGGTGGTTGTTGAATATCCATCTTGATCTCAGAAATTTTCCTTTGAGCCGCCATTTCCGTTTCCCCTAAACCCAAAAAATAGATCTCATTTTTTTCATGATCAAACGCAATCACCTTATCCACCATCAAGAAAAAATAATCAGGCACCTTGGCTTCATCAAACCCACCAACATTCAAATCCATAAGTGAAACACCAAAATCATAACGAAACATTCCGACGACACCTCCAAAAAAAGGGACCGGTGATTTCCCCAAATAGACATACTCTTTCATCACTCTTTCCAATACTTCAAAAGGTTCACCTTCGATCACATGATCAATTCCCGTTCTTTCTTCACCTAAAAAGACCTTCTTATGTCTCATTTGAACCACATCATTTTCAGACCAAAGCAAAGCAAACGGATCATAGGCAATATAAGAGTAACGACCATACTTACCACTCTGCAACAAAGCCGACTCATCTTTTCGCAGACGTTCATACAAAAACTCCGGATGTTCATCCGGAGCCATTTTTCTTTTCTCAAACTGAAGTTTCAAAAACGCCATAGGGCTTTAAAAAACCACCATCAATTACACCAGTTCATCCTCAGTATAAACATGTTGGAACTCAGACTTATCATATTTGAAAAGTTCATCCGGATTAAAGAAGCGTGGCACCTCTTTCATCGCCGTTTCAACCGAATCAGAAGCATGAACCACATTACAAGCAACACTCATGGCTAAATCACCACGAATTGAACCTGCTTCAGCAGCACGTGATTTAGTAATGCCACAAAGAAGACGAACCGCTTGAACGACTTCGAGTCCCTCCATACAAATAGCAACAACAGGTGAACTTTGCATAAATTTGCTCACCCCAGGAAAAAAAGGCTTATCAGCAATATGTGCATAATGTTCACGTAAAACAGCCTCATCAAGAGTAATCATTTTCATACCAACCAGCTTAAGACCTTTTTGCTCAAAACGCTCAAGTACCTTACCAACAAGACCCCGTTGAACACCATCAGGCTTAATGAGAACAAGTGTTTTTTCCTTTACTCCAGCAAAATCTAACGCCATAGAGAATATAATATTAAAATCTAACAACAAAATAATACAAGAAAGGCACAAAAAGGCAACTTTACTTTGTACATCCGTGAAAAACTCCTACTGACTCATGGCATACCAATCGGCAGGATCAATATCCTTCACTGTTTGACCATTGTCGACCGTAACATTTATGTACGCATGTGATTTACAATTATTCGCATCCATACCACAAGTGACAAATTCTGAATAAAGCCCGTTGTATCCAGCAATATCACTAACAGCATAAACATGGTAAGTACCTGCTGGCACTGGAAGTTTATAACCGATACCATAAACATACTTACTATCCTCAATTTTAGAATACATACAGTAAGTATTCGCATTGGCAACATCATCCGCACAAATCTTCAAACTCGGTGGAATACCTTCACTCGGATAACTTAAACTTCCTTCAATAATACCTTTTGGTTGAGCCAAATCAGCATAAGTACTTGATGGTTTACCCACATTCTCCGTTTGCAATCGATACATCATTTCCGCCATCTCTCCTCGAGTAATCTTTTGGTCAAAGCTAAGGATCGTTGTTGGAATAGCATGGAGATTCTCCAACATACTCACATATTTGTGATACCATTCCTCATACCCTGCTCCTGCCCATTCACCACCCGTTGAAGTGACAACAATTTTCGCCGCTTCAACAAAGTTAATTTTCTGATCTGGTTTAAAAGTGCCATCATCATATCCTTCAACATAACCCTTCACTTTTGCCAAAGAAACATATGGAATATACCAAGCACCTTTTTCTAAATCTTTAAAAGCCTTATCATCGGCTGCATTTATTTCCAGGTCACTCAAAAATCCAACCACAATCTTCGTAAACTCTGCACGATTAATCGTTTTATATGGTTGAAATGAACCATCTGGATACCCTTGTACAACATTTTGCTGTTTCAAATACACAAGTGCATCGTAATACTCAGATCCTTGTTCAACATCAGTAAAAGGTTTCGTGACATCAGCCAAGGACGTTTGAACACTAAAACCTAGGAGTAAAGCTCCAAGAACAAAGTGGGTAAGTAATCGATTTTTCATAGAATTTTTTAAAAATTAATTCTTATACTTCTCAAACAATGGAGCAACATTCTTGCCAACGACACCTGACATCACCTGAATCAACTCATCATCAGTCATTTGTGAACCTTTTTTGAGATAAAAAGCATCCAGAGCAGTAAAAAATTGAGGTAAATCATCAATATCAAAACCATTCTCCTTACAAAGATGATACAGAAGAGGATATCCAACATTCTCAAATCTTTTATCACAGTAAGTGTCAGGCTTCTCTCTACCTGCAGGAAACTTCAAATCTTGACTCGCACCCCCCAACATTGCAGAATTAAACTGTGTAAAAGATTCTTCAATGTAATAACTAAAACCACCATATTTACTAAAAACATTATGAATTAGCTCATGAATGGGATCATTTTCATTCTCAAACGTACGCAAATAAACCATATCTGGATAATCTAAATGCAATACCTTCGACTGATCGAAACTCAACTTATCCTTTTCCAATAAAAATCTTTCACCATCAAATAAATAAACAGACCCATTACCCCCAGTTGGAACAGTAACATCAGACTCTTTCTCTAACGTTGGAGAGACTCCAACATAAAATATCACCGTTTTATTCCAAATTTTTGTACCAACAGTTTTTTCGAGTAAAACAAACATTTTTTGAAGTTGTTTTAATCTCCAATCCAAAACCACAGAAGACACTTCGCAGGGCTCCTGACAAACCACACGAATATTATTATCATCACTCACTTTATCGTAAGCGGGAAAACCTTCGGTTTTAAGAGAAACAGTTGGAGCCACTTTCCCATAACCTTCGGCAGTAATTTTTTTACAGGTCGCCTCATCTTTCACTACATACATTCTTGAATACTTATACTGAGAAATATTCTCATAATCAGTAAAAATCGAGATCTCCTTTTTATCATCCAACAAACACATTTTCTTACCATTTTTTGGGACACAAGAATCATTATGAGAACAAAAAGCATCCTGACAATCAATAATAGAGTTTTTATCATCATCAATGCCATTATCACAAACCTCAATTTTTACATCGGGTGAAAGTTTTACACGGTTTACATTAACCTTTAAAGGTGTATCAGGAATCCGTACCGGTGTTACTTTGTAGGATAAAAAGCCTTGCAAAAGTTCTGGACGGAATGAAACGATCGAAACACCAACAACTACAAGCAAAAGAATAACTGATACCAAAATTTTTATTTTCATAATTTTAGAAACCGTTAGAAAATATTACAGTTTCATGAGCGCCTGAAAGCGTTCCTCATCTTCATAAGGACCAATCACCGCCAGATACATCTGTTCTTGCTGAAACAAATCCATCGCTACCCGCTTTAAATCTTCAGGAGTCACTTTATCAACCTCCGCCATAATCTGCTCAATACTCTTCACTTCACCATACAGCAGTTTAAATTTTCCAAGAAGATGTGCATACTCTTCTGAATCTTCCAATCGAAGAACAAGTTTTCCTCTGAAAAAGTCTTTCGCTTTTTTAAGCTCAAGTTCTGGAACCAATTCATCGCGCACTTTTCGATACTCATCCAAAATCGCCGTAATCGCCCGATCAATTCCATCAAGTGAAACACCTGCGTTGGTCGAAAAAGTTCCGGTATCCGTATAACCATCAACACTTGAACTAATGTAATAAGCCAAACCTTGCTGTTCACGAACTGAAAGGAACATTCTTGAACTCATATTTCCTCCGAGAACAATACTCAGTAAACGGGCGGCATAATAATCCTTGTGATTTTCAGGATAGCCTAAAAACCCCAGAAGAACATGAGCCTGTTCAGTTTTCTTATTTCGCAAATAAATCTTTTTCTCCTGAACCTTATGTTCAATTCTATCAAACTCTAAAGCTTTTTTCCGTCCATCGAACTGAAACAGTTTTTCAATTTTTTTCAAAAGATCACCATGCTCAAGCTGACCGGCAACCGCAATCACCGTATTGTCAGCAGAATAAAGCTTGTGATTATAATCAATAAAATCTTGTTGGGTAAGTGAATGAATCACTTCTTTTGTTCCCACCTGATCCCAACCCATAGGCTGATCACCATAAATGAGACGCTCAAAATCCCAACCAATCTGATGCATTGGAGTATCTTGGTACATATTGTACTCCTCCATAATTACACCACGTTCTTTATCGATCTCAGCCGGATCAAATTTTGAATGAAGAAGCATATCTGCCAAAACATCCAACGCTGTGTCCAAATGTTCAGCGGCCACTTTAACGTAATACCCGGCATATTCTTTTCCGGTAAAAGCATTAAAATCACCGCCAACTCCATCAATAGCTTCAGATACTTCTTTGGTGTTTTTATATTTCTCAGCGCCTTTAAAGAACATGTGTTCCAAAAAGTGTGAAATACCATTAATACGTTTCACTTCATAGCGTGAACCAGCACCAACCAAAATCAAAACCGTAACCGCTTTGGTATTCTCAAGCTGTTGCGTAACAATCCTTAAACCACTGGGGAGTAAACTTTCATGAAACATAGAATCTTGAAATAAAATAATGCAGAAAAACCATGGTCATTATACATACAAAAGATGCTATACTCCATCCAAACAAATCAAAAAAATATATGAACGGCCACAAAGTTGACTACTACCTCCTCAGCACAACTGAGACATTCCAAAAACTTCAAACAACACCCCAAGGACTCACATCATCTGAAGTTTTAAGACGCACCAGCATTTACGGGAATAATCGCCTCAAAACCATCAAAGGCCGACATCCCCTCATCACCTTTTTCAATCAGTTCCGTGACCTCATGGTGATTCTTTTGATTATCTCCGGAATGATCTCACTCTATCTGGGAGAATACCGGGATGTCACAATTCTTTTTTCCATAGTCATTATCAATGCACTCATTGGCTTCTTTCAAGAATACAAAGCAGAAAAAATCATGAATGCCTTGAAAGTAATGATCAAAAGTAATGCTCGAGTCATAAGAAACGGAAAAGAAATAGAAGTAAAGAGTGAAGAACTGGTTCCAGGTGACATCATCAAAATGAACGAAGGTGATGCTGTACCGGCAGACACCAGAATTTTTGAGGAAAACAATCTCTCTTCCAATGATTTTGCTCTCACCGGAGAATCCAATCCAAAACGAAAATTTCATCACACGATCTCTGCAGAAGTTGCCTTGGGTGATCGCAACAACATCGTTTTTATGGGGACCACCATTGCCACCGGAAACGCCCTTGGTGTTGTTATTGCCACCGGAATGCAAACGGAAGTCGGACGAATTGCCAATCTCAGCCAAGACACCTCTGCTGATCCTTCCCCACTCCAAAAGGAACTCGAACACCTAGCAAAAAAAATTACCCTTGTTGCCATCACCATTGCAGCAGTCCTCTTTCTCTTCACCCTTGGACTTCACTTTACACTGCGTGAAGCCATGCTTTTTGCGCTCGGTGTTGCCGCATCTTGTGTACCGCAAGGACTTCCGGCACAAATCAGTGTTGCCCTTTCACTCGCTGCAGGACGCTTGAGCAAAAAAAATGCCATCATAAAAAAACTCTCAGCGGTAGAAACTTTGGGATCAACACATATTATCTGTACTGATAAAACGGGAACATTGACCAAAAACGAAATGACTGTCCAAAAAATCTTCATTGGAGGTCGTGAACTCACCGTTTCCGGACTTGGCTACGAACCAGTCGGGGAAATTTCAGAAAAAAATCGCCCCCTCAAAGCTGAGCAAATCAAACAAATTCAACTCTTTTTTGAAACCGGCTTTTTTGCCACCAACGCACGCGTCAATCCACCCGACAACGAACATGCAAGCTGGTACTGCGTGGGTGACCCAACCGAAGCCGCTCTCATTACTCTCGGAAGTAAAACCGGTCTCAATCCGGACGAACTTGATAAAAAATATCCTGAACTTCTCGAATTCCCTTTTGATTCAGTTCGGAAGCGAATGACCTCCATTCGCAAAAGAAACGGAAAATATTTTGCTTACGTCAAAGGTTCACCTCAAGGAATCCTCGAAAAATGTACCCACATTTGGGACGGCAAAAAAATCCGTAAAATCACCACCAAAGACCGCAAGAGTATTCAAAAGAAGGACGATAGTTACGCCCTCAACGCTCTCAGAAATCTTGCCTTCGCTTACCGCGAACTTCCATCTTTCAGCAAAAAATTAAAAATGGAAGCGGTGGAGGAAAAACTTGTTTACCTCGGCCTCGCCGCGATGATTGACCCTCCACGTGCCGAAGTCAAAAATGCGATGGAAGTGGCCGCCAAAGCAAAAATACGCGTCATCATTATCACTGGAGATTATGCCCTCACCGCCGAAGCCATCGCTCGCATGGTAAATCTCAGCCCCAATCAAAAAAATCCGCTGGAAGTGGTAAACGGAAACGAAATCGAAAAACTTTCCGATCATGAAATTGTCGAAAAAATCCAGAAAAACAATCTTATTTTTGCCCGCACTTCACCTGAAGATAAACTTCGCATCGTCGGACTCCTCAAAAAAGCAGGAGAAATTGTTGCCGTCACCGGTGATGGTGTCAACGACGCACCCGCACTCAAAAAAGCTGACATAGGAGTCGCCATGGGAAAAACAGGAACCGAAGTCGCCAAAGACGCTTCAGAAATTGTACTCCTTGATGATAGTTTCAGTACCCTCGTCAGTGCGATTAAAGAAGGACGAGTCATTTTTCAGAACCTCAAAAAAACCATTATTTCCTGCCTCACTTCCAACAGTGGTGAACTTTTTGCTGTTCTCCTGAGCCTCCTCGGTTCAACTTTTTTTAATTTTCCCATCGCGATTCTTGCCGTCCAAATTCTGGCCATCGATCTCATTGGTGAAATGCTCCCGCTTACTTTTCTGACATGGGATCCGGCTCAACCGCACATCATGGAAACCAAACCGCGCAATCCCAACGAACATGTCATGAACAAACACAGCATTTGGGATCTGGCCTGGACCGGATTCATTATGGGTGGAATCGGCTATATTAACTTCTTACTGGTTTTTGCTCGTGAAGGAATTTCACCAGCAAACATCGGCAGTGATAATCCGCTCTATATGCGAGCTACTACCTTAACCTATCTCTCAATCGTTGTAGTTCAATGGATGAACATTCTCTCTCGGCGAACGGAAGATCATGAATCCGTTTTCAGTAGCTACCTCTGGTCGAACAAAAGACTCCTGGCAGGTTTCAGTATTTCGCTCTTTTTCATTTTCAACATAATTTACAATCCTTTCATTTCTGAACTTATCCGGACTGCTCCACTGACAATCATCGACTGGATCTTCGCACTCATCGGAGGTTTCATTTATCTGGCAATTCACGAATTCTCCAAATATCAACAAAAATCAGCACTCCAACTTATCCAATAAAATCAATCCATGTCTTTTTATCTCATTGCTTTCATTGGAGGACTCCTCACCATTCTTGCTCCCTGCATTCTCGCCGTACTCCCCATCTTACTCGGCACCACCCTTGGCAACCAAAACAAACTCCGTCCCATCATGATTGTCCTAGGGCTCATCGTCAGTTTCACTTTCTTCGGAGTTGCCTTCAGCTACCTCACCGACCTTTTTGGTATCTCCAGTAACACCTTCCGCAACATCGCTCTCGTTTTGCTGGTGCTCTTTGGAGTCGGACTCATTTTCCCAACCACTTTTGAAAAAATCTACTACGCGATCCAAAACGTTTTTGCAAAACTTCATCCCAATAAAGCTTCCACACCATCCACCTCAGACCAGAAAAAAAACTCCCTCCTCAGCGCCTTTCTCATTGGAACCTCTCTCGGCCTTGTTTGGGCTCCTTGCGCTGGCCCAATTCTCGCCAGCATCCTCATCCTTGCCAAAACTCAACAAGACCTTATCCAAGTGGCTCTCCTCATGCTCAGCTATTCGCTCGGAGCAGGCATCCCCATGCTGCTCATCGCCTACGGCGGCAACTGGGTCATCAAACGCCTCAAGTTTTTTAAACAACAAGGACAAAACATTCAAAAAGGTGCAGGAGTCGTCCTCATCATCGGAGTGATTCTTATCGCCACCGGTCTCGATACCAAAATCCAAACCGCCCTCTTCAGCCTTTTTCCAAAACTCGGCATGATAGAAGAAGAGCTCGCCAAAAATATTCCCAGCGAATCACTCCTTAGCCCCTCAAACACCAATCAATCCACGAATTCCGAAATTCCAGACCTCCACCCCAAAGGGACAAAAGCTCCTGAATTAAGTGGACTCGACAACTGGATTAATTCGGAACCACTCACTCTCTCCCAACTCAAAGGAAAAGTCGTCATTATCGACTTCTGGACCTACAGCTGTATCAACTGCCAACGCACCCTCCCCTACCTAAAAACCTGGTACAAAACGTACCAAGATCAAGGGCTCGTCATCATCGGTGTCCACGCTCCCGAATTCGCTTTTGAAGAAGATTTGAACAACGTCAAAAAAGCGGTTACTGACGCAGGCATTACCTATCCCGTGGTTCAAGATAATAAATTCACCACCTGGAAAATTTACAAAAACCGCTATTGGCCGGCAAAATATATTATCGATGCCGAAGGAAACCTCCGCTACACCCATTTTGGTGAAGGAAAATACGAGGAGACCGAAAGAGTAATTCAAACCCTGCTCAAAGAACACAATCAAAGTCTGAGCTTTGAAAAAACCACCACCGCAGGTGTCGACGAAACCATGAAAACCATGTTCGAAAAAATTAAAACCCCGGAAACTTACCTTGGATTTGATCGAAACCAATACCAAGAAAACCCGACAACAAATCAAAGTGAACAAACCGCCACCTTCATCAAACCAGAAACACTCACCCCCAACCATTTCTATCTCGAAGGTGACTGGTTAGTACAATCTGAATATATCGAACCAGTAAAAAACAGCTCCCTCACCATCAACTACACCGCCAATAAAGTAAATCTTGTCCTCAAACCAGTGAATAACCAACCCGGGAAAATCAAGCTTCTCTTAGACAACAAACCACTAACTAAAGAGCAGCTCGGCACCGATGCGAATGAAGCTGGTGAAATCACCATCAATGAAGCCCGCCTCTACAACCTCGTAAGCACCAAAGACCGTTCCGAAACCCACAACCTCACCATCATCTTTAAAGACCAAAACAGCCAGGCCTTTGCCTTTACGTTTGGGTAGTTTAGGCAAAGATCTTTCGTTTCATACAATGCTTGCGTTGGTAGCGCAGCATCCCCTGTGGAAGCTTCCAATTCTAGCGTCAAACCTTCAGGCCCTTTTCCTCTTTCAACCACCGAATAAATTTCTCCGGAACCGTCATCGTCGAAAGTCGTCCCTGGTAAACCAATTTCCAATCATCAAACAAACCTGTTTCCTTAATTTCTTTTAAAGAAACAGGTTGTTCAAAAGTCTTAAGATATTCCACATCCACCACCCAGGATTTCTCAATTTTCACATCCGGTCGTGGATCCGATTTCACTTTCATCAAACCGACAATCGCCGGCTTTCCTCCACTATGATAAATCAAAACAAGATCCCCCGGCTTCATAGCCTTAATCGCCTGAAGCGCTTGAGGATTTCGAACTCCATTCCAAACGGTTTCCTTTTCTTTCGCCAGATCCTCAATCGAATAAGTTTCCGGATCAATTTTAGCGAGAAAATATTGCATAATAAATTTATTAGATATTTGCAGCTTGATTATTGATTATTCCAACAAAAAGGTCTATAAATTAAACCCAAGAAAAAGATTCTGAAAAGTGCCAAAATGAAGAGAAGACGCCACAATTCAGCCGAACCGATCGATAAAATTTTTGTACTGAAAATGTTGATCACCTTTATTGGTGTGATTATTACTGGTCGACTTTTTTTCCTCCAGGTTATCCGCCACGACTACTACCTTAAAGTAGAGGCACGTGATCACTACGGCTCAACAACGCTTCCTGCACGTCGCGGTGAAATTTTTATCAAAGACTACGCTTCGGGTGATCTGATTCGTGTGGCAACAAACATGACGCTCGACACCATCTTTGCAGACCCTACAAAAATTAAAGATCCAAAACAGGTTGCAGATCAAATCGCTCCGCTCATCTATGATCTCGATGAAGAACGGCAAAAAGACATAACCCGCGTTGAAACTGAACAACGTCGTGCCCAAACTCCTGAAGATCTCGCTAAAATAAAACCACTCACTGATGAAGAACTCTACAAAAAATACTATGACAATCTCCTCAATCAAATTGGACAAAAAGTTCGTTCAGAAATAATTCTGAGCAATAATATCGAAGATGAAGAGGTCTTAAAACTTATCGAAAAGTATAAACTTCCGGGTATTCTTGTTGAAAAAAACACCATCAAAGCTTTTCCTGACAAAATCGGAAACAAATCACAAACTGCAGCAATATTAAGCCAATATATTGGCATTGCTCCGAACCGTTTAGAAAAAATCCTTGCGGGTGAAAATCGCTATGTCATTCTCAAAAAGAAACTCAAACCGGAGGTCACAGATGCCATTCAAGAACTTCTCAAAAAAGATAAAACCAGAAAAGATGTGGATAAAATCTTTACCGGTATTGGGCTTGAAGAAGAATACTACCGTTACTACCCGGAAAACACACTCGCATCCAATATCTTGGGATATGTAACTTCCGACGGAATCGGAACTTATGGAATAGAAAACAAATTCGACAACGCACTCAAAGGAAAAGATGGAAAATTTGAAACCCAACGTGATGGTTCCGTCTACGGTCGACAAATTACCGTAGGGGACAGCCTAATTCAACCCGCTATCGACGGTGAAAACATTGTCCTCACCATCGACCGTTCGATGCAAATGGAAGTAGAAAAAGTTCTCAGTAACGCCGTTGAAAAATACGATGCTGACAGTGGACAAGCCATTGTAATGGATCCCAAAACCGGAAAAATCATGGCCATGGCCCATTACCCTACTTTTGATCCCAATAACTTCTCAAACGCCCTGGAGACGGAAGAAATCAATCTCACACCAGAACAAATCGAAAGCCTGATTCCCATCGAAAACGAACCGGATGCTTTTTGGTTCTACCGAAATGAACTCACCCATGACCGTTACAAAATCTTTAAGGAAACCCTGAAAGACGGACGAATAATATATAAACGCTACGTCAACTGGATTGGGCTCGAAGCTTACCAAAACAAAGCCGTCCAACAACCCTATGAACCCGGATCAACCTACAAAGCCATCACCATGGCCAGCGCTATTGATGATAAGGACGTCACTCCCAACACCATTATCCATGACACCGGAAAATTGGAGGTAGATTGGAACGAAAAAACACAAAAATACGACTACGTCATTAGTAACGTATCCACCAACCAATGTTTCGGAACTGTAACCATGACGAATGTCTTGGAATTCTCCTGCAATACTGGAATCGGTTATGTTGCAAAAAAAATGGGAAAAAATCTCTTCTACAGCTACCTTATGAAGTTTGGTTTTGGTGAACGCACCGGTATCGAATTTGAAAATGAACACCCGGGACAGATTCAACATTTTAATACCTGGACAGAAAGTGAACTGGTGACCCACGGTTTCGGACAGGGTGTCACCGCCACGCCAATCCAAATGGTCGCCGCTTACGGAGCTCTGGCCAATCATGGAGTTCTTATGCAACCACACATTGTGGAAAAAGTGATTGATAGTAACGGAAAAGAAACGGTCACCCAACCAGTACCAGTTCAAAGAACCATCAGCGAAGAAACCGCCAATAAAATCACAGCAATGCTCGTAAGTACGGTTGAAAACGGTGTTGCCAATAAGGCCGGTGTTGATAACCATTACATTGCCGGAAAAACAGGTACCTCTCAAACGCTTCGTAATGGAGTCTATGTCAAAGGTGCAGGAACCACCATTACCTCAGTCATTGGCTATGGGCCAATCGACAACCCAAAATTTGTCCTCTTCGTCAAACTCGATCGCCCCCGCACCAGCGAATGGTCTGATTCCACCGCCGCCATCGCCTTCAAAGAAATCGCCACCTACCTCTACGATTATTTCGGCATTCCACCTGATAAAAACATCTAAAGAGCGAAGGAATCAAAATAGATTAGACCAAAACCAAACTTTATACTAACATAGCGAACGTCACAAAGGTCCTTCGTATAGTGGCAGTACAGAGGTCTCCAAAACCTTTAGCGCGGGTTCGATTCCTGCAGGGCCTGCCAATTCAATCAAAAGAAAGTAAAAAGCCCTGAGAATCTCAGGGCTTTTTACTTTCTCCAGAAGCTTATTTCACCTCCTCCACCGATTTCACAAACGCATCCCATCGCCCAATCAACTCTCGCGTTGGAACATCATTTAAAAGTTTATCCAAAGCAGCTTTTGTCGAAACCTCTTTATATTTAGCTGGCTCATCATAAGCTGCACCGGTTGGAATAATTTGATGACTAAAATCAGCAACAAAGACCAAATTTTTATCACCAATTTTTCTGACGTACATTTTATTCCAATTATCATAGCCTTCACCTCCGGTAACACCCACGCCGTACATATACGCACTGTTCAGCTCATATTGAGTCCAATAAGTTTTCCCATCGGTCTCACATCCATAATGTGGAACCTCTTTGCCAGTTTCAGCAAAAGTAAATAAAGTCCCCTTACAGGTAAAAGAAAACTTAGAAATATCTGCAACCTTATATTTTGCATATTGACCATCCATTGATGTACCGACATCAACTCCATCGTAATTAAACCCAGCAATGGCAAACTCTTCATTATCGAGCAATTTTTCTTGCACCATAATCTTACCAACCTCTCCTGGAAAAGCATAAGTATTTCCCCAAAAAGTCATTTGAATTTTCCCATCTTTCACCGTTCCCACTTTTTCACCACTATAAAGAATATTCCCATCCTTAAGCGCGATACCATAATCATTCTCGGTCACTTCTTCAGAGGTTTGCTGCGATACACCCACTTGAGTTTGCTGTGAAACCGCTTGAGGATTACTATCCGTCGGAGAAGTTTGTGAACAAGCCGACAACAACATCCCCACCATGAGGAGTGCACTAAGATTAAAAACAGAACCTTTTTTCATAAAAATAAATTAAAATTGAATATTTTCGAGTATAAGAACCTCTTTACAAACAAACTATTACAAAATCACGCTTGAGAGTCTTCCAGAAGCTTTTTTTCCACCTCATGATTAAACGCATCCCGTTCATAAACCATCGATTGAAAATCCTTTTTGGTAAGAAAAAATTTCTCCCCACGCCACAAAAGTTCAGCGAGAAACTCTCCTTGATCAGTCAATCTCAATAAAAGAGTAAAACCTTGAGAATAATCAATAAAACTCTTTCCGTGCTTCAACCCACTCAAGAACTCTTCAACCGACTTTTTTCCTTCCTTAAAGAGCAAAAGACTCAAGAGAAAGCATTCAATATTTTGTGAATGTGTTCCTATAAAAACCTGCATCTCACCATCCTCAAACGCTTGAGGAGATTTTTTGTAACCCTCTTCCCATTCCCAATATTTATCAAAATACTCCAAAATAACCTCCGCTAAATCCCCTGCCATCCGCTTAAAACCTTTCACCCGTCGCAAACCTTCAGCTTCATCAGAATGAAAATCACGCACTTTTTTTGCCAAATCCAAAATCAGTTCATCACTCTCTTCTAATTGAAACTGCAAAGTCCGATTTCCTTCCTCACGATTATATTCCTCATAAAAACGCTGATAAAAAACCGGATGCGACTCCACATGAAAATCAAGACGCTGATCAGTAGAAATTTTTTTATGTAAATCCAGCTTTTTTCCGCCAGTAGAATTTTCCTGCTTTCTCAAGAACTCCATCGCTTCTTCAAAAGTGTATTTATGGAGATCCAAACCCGTAAAATGAGGAGCCACAAATTGCAACATTGCTGAATGAATCGCTCGTTGTCTTGGACTCGCAACAACATGCCCCTGATAAAGTTTTGCCCCTTTTTTCCTTCCGCTCACTAAAGCACCCAACCTTCCTTTTTCCGTAAGCGGAGCCAATTCATCCTTTTCAGCCAAATCTTTTTCATCGTGGCGAAACACCTCCAAACGAATATATGGTTGCATAAATAAACAGTCAAAAACTAAGAATAAAACATCGCCTTTTTCTGAACTAAAAGATCAAAAACCGGAGTATTGGCCGGCGGAAACTGATAATCATAAAGTTCCTGAGGTTTCACCCAGCGCAACTCCTGAGCTTCTAGGGGTTTTGGGTCCCCCAGAAGTAACGAACATCGATGAAAACTCAACACCAAAACACGTCCATCACTCTCATACTCCGTCCGATAAAACGGTGGTCTCACGGCAACTTCCACCCCAAGTTCCTCAGCAAGTTCACGTTTTAAACACCCCCGTTCATCCTCACCAGATTCAACTTTCCCACCCGGAAACTCCCAAAATCCCCCAAATGAATCGGAATCTTTTCGCTTGGTAATAACAATTTTTCCTTCATGAATCAGAACACCAACCGCGACTTTAATCCTCAAAGTTTTTGGTAAATTTTTGGTGGAAGAGGTCGAACGCTCTCGGCGAAGCCGCGTTGACTTCCCACGTTCTTGCACTGCTGCCAAACCAGCAAAAGTATCAGGTTCCAACGCTCGCATTTTCCCCAAAACACATACTTCACGTAATGGGCAATCGGCACAGTTTATTTTTTTTGCAGTACAATGGCTAGACCCTATATCCATTAAAGCCTGATTAAAAATCGCACCTGTCTGAACACCGGGAATCGTCGGAATCAAATTTTGAGCAAATTCAAAACGCTCTTTTGGCTTCATAAGGTCCCATTCATCTCCCAAATATCGCCCCAAAACGCGTTGTAAATTCGTATCCAAAGCAGGAACTCTTTCTCCAAAAGCAAAACTTGCAATCGCCGCCGCGGTATAATCGCCGATTCCGGGCAACGCTCGCAAACCAACAAACGACCGAGGAAAAACACCACCATATTGCTCAACAACCACCCGTGCACCCTGCCAAAGCAGTCGAGCCCGCCGATAGTACCCCAAACCACGAAAGCGCTCTAAAACCTCCTCCCAAGAAGCCTGCGCCAGTGATTCAACCGTGGGAAACCGTTCAAGAAACTTTTGATAAAACTCTTTCACCCGCTCTACCTGGGTTTGCTGAAGCATGATCTCACTTACCCAAATCGCATAAGGATCATCAATCCCCCGCCAAGGCAAATCCCGCCCACGCGTCTGAAACCAACTCTGCAGAACCGAAAAAAGTACCTGTGACATACATCTTTTCAAAGTAATCCCAGTCTAAGCCGTTTTCCAAGAAAATACAGGAGAAATTACTGGAAATAAAAAAAGCCTCCCTTCAGAACGAAGGAAGGCTTTAGAGAGAAAAACTATTTGTCCATCTTCTGACATCCAGGCTGAAAAGCTTAATGTGGTACTTTAGAGAGAAAAACTATTTGTCCATCTTCTGACAACCACAGTCTTTCATAGTGCAGGTAACTACACCAAGACCAACGCCGGCAACACCGACAAGAAGATAAACAATATTTTCTACCATAGGCCAGTTCCCCAAAAGGAGGTGAACAAGGTTAAGGTTTGGATTACCAATCAGGCCACCAAGACCTACAAGTCCCCAGTTAATTGCACCCACTATCACAAGGAGCATTAAAACTAAACACATTGGTTTATGTTTTGCCATGAGATAAAAAATTATGTATTAATGGACGAACTATAACAAACATTGATAAAAAACTCAAAGTATCAAATAATAGACATACTTTAACTCAGAATTTTATGAAAAAGTCCTATCTCGTCGTACTCGGTCTCATTATTATTTCAAGCCTTTCTTTGGCTGGCTGCAACAGCACACCAACACCGGAAGAAAACCAACCAACCCAACAGGTTGACACCTCACCAAGACTGCTCCAAAAAATTTCGAACGAAAGCAATCTTAATACTTTTGAAGCCGCAATTAAAACCGCTCAATTAACCGATTTCCTTTCAAAAGATAACTTTTACACCATCTTTGCACCTTCCGATGAAGCTTTCAAACAAATCGATGGAAGCCTTCTCACAAAACCGGAAGAAGTGAAAAAAATTCTGATGGGCCATATGATGCGCGGAAAAGTCGACTTTGGGGACCTCAGTTCAATCCCGAACATCCAAACGCTCTCAGGGACCACCCTTACCATCGAAAAAAATCAAGGTCTTACCATCAACGGAGCCAAAATCATCAATAGCCTGAAAACGCCAGACGGCGTAATTCACGTGATTGATAAAGTCATCGTCACACCTTAAAGAAACAGTTTAAACCGATTTATTTTTCTTCAAAAGGTCCCGGATCTCTTTCAGAAGTTCGGCCTCTTTGGAGAGCGCATTTTCAACTTTTTTATCTCTCAGACTTTCCTGCAATTCCTGCTTTTTCTCATCAAAATGCCGTATACGATTCATGACGGTAACAACCATAAACATTGAAAAAGCAATAATCAGAAAGTTCACCAAAATCTGAACAAAATTTCCATAATTGATGGAAACAACATCACTCAAAACCTTCCCTTTTTCATCCAAAACCGCTTCACGGAGAATAAATTTAAAGTTATCAAATTTAAGTCCCCCGGCAAAATAACCAATTGGTGGCATAACCAAATCCTCAACCAACGAAGTCACAATCTTGTTAAATGCTGTACCAATAATAATACCTATTGCCATATCAATGACATTTCCCTTGATCGCAAAAGTCTTAAACTCTTGAAGAAATTTCATAAAAATTACCAAAAAAATAGTTACAAAAAAAATAGCAAAACCTTCGAAAGACAACAAGGTTTTGCTATTCAATTTTCCAGAAAACTATTCTCCAATCCAAACAAATCCCCCCATTTCAATCATATCCTTCTGAGGCATTTTTGACGCAAACATGAATCCCTTGAGTGGTTGAAGATATTTTTTTATCAGGTTCCATTCAGCAATACCGTCAGTACGTCCGCTTGAGGTCACTCCAAATTGGAGAAAACGGTCAAACCAGTTCATAAGCGGAGTAAACTCCCCATAAGTCATACCGTAATCATATCCAACCATAACTCCTTTGAGTTTTTTATAAGTCTCAGACTGACCTAAGGCTTTCTCTGACTGTTGAGCAAAATTAGGGTAATAGCTAAGGTAAGCAAGTTTATTGCCATCGACACCATAATAAAGTTCCGTTTTACTTCTTGAAACAACAGCCGGAAGAGTTGCAAGTTTGTCAGCAGGAAGTTTATCCCACTGAAGAGCAAAACGCGCACTATTACCTCCAGCAAGCTGAAGATTATCATGGGCTACAAACCCGGGCATTGACACATTCACTTGAGATTGAGTAACCAACATCTGAAGTTTCTCATCGAGAAGCGTCATGAGCTTTTGCGCACCAGCAACATTGGAACTCGCATCGGCAAAGAAACCAATCGTAGGAATCAATCCATCATTATCAGCCAAAATAAAAGCAGATGATTTATCCAAGAAAGTCATCACATCTTTTTGGAAATCAATGCCTTCTGCCTTCATTCCAAAATCAATCTGTGCGAGTGCATCATCAAAACCAACAAACATTGTCGAGTAGATTTTCGCAACGAGTTGAAGTGATTGAGCCAAATCACTTGATTCTGAACAGAGAATTGGAGAGTTTACCAGAAGTTTTTCACAAAGCTCAGCCTTGTTTTTTGGAGTATGCAGATAAGAACCAAAACCATCTTTCCCAGCAAAAACAAACCCTTGAATACGATAACCATGATCTTCAGCAATCAGAACAAACACTTCACTTTCTAGTGCATCAAAAACCTTTTGCATAGTTGCTGCGACTTCAGAACTTTGTGCTGACGAAGAGGTATCATTATAAGCTTGAGCAAAGAGGGCTCCATAAGATTGCATATCAATATACATCAACCCCACTGATTCTTTCGGCAATTTCGCCAAAACTTTTTGATATCGTTGCTCTTGAAGAAGAGATTGATCAGGTGTTGATTTCAAATCCAAAGCTTTTTGAAGTGATTCAGGTGAATTAGCAAAAACCAGGAGATCCTGAGACACCGCGAGTGCAGAATTATCTCGCTTATTCGTGTAAAAACTCATATCCTTATAACTCTCTTTCACCGCACTACCATCAACCAAAAGCTGATCAAGAAACTTTTGAAGTTTTTCAGTATCATCAACTTTAACCGTAATAATAACGTCTGATGGCTCAGGAGTGGTGTCACGACCACCAGTTGCATCTGCTATAAGCGCCCGACCACTTTCTTGTGAAGGTTGTTGTTTTAATGATGAAGTGCCCGGTGAAACATCATCGATTTTCATATAAACCGCTATCAAAAGTTCCGGATTATTACCAATAATCGGCAAAAGATCTTTTTCAAGGCTCATCCCTTTAGTCAAAAGACCACTGTTCATTTCCGTAGTCAACTGAGCTAAAAATGCCTGAAGTTCTGAACCATCAAACTTTTTAATAAGAGCATCAGATTTTTCCTGTTGCGCTTCAGTGCTGGCACCAAATTTCATAACCATAAACGGATCCTTCGGTAAAAAAGACTCTGCTTTGACCCCTTGCTTGGTCATCAATACCGAAGCGATTTGATTCTGGTTCACCTGTTGGCAACCGGAAGTAAAAGCCACAGCAAAAAGAACCAAACTTGTAGAAAGAAATTTGGTAGAAAAATTTCCCATAATCTTAGGTGTTAAGTACTATGAAGATTTCTTAGTATCTTTACGATTATGTACAAAACGCTGACGTTCAGAGGAACAGAATTTTTTCATCTCTTTGACGTAATTCGGGTTCTTCTTATTGTAGGCGATGATGTAGTTGGGAGCTTTACAACTGGTACAGTAGAGCGTTGCGAACTGACTTTTTCCTCGAGCCATAAGAGTATAGATAATGAGAAGCTTACGTATAATAGTTAAAAATGTCCTGAAGTCAACACTTTTCAATGATTCCCCACTGTTTTGTTATCTGGATCATAGTGGAGATACCATAAGTACTCCTGATTTCCCTCCTTCCCCCGAATAGGCGAAGCCATTGTTTGGATAATTTGAGCACCATTTCCTTGAAAATAATCCTCAAGCTCACGAAGAACCCTTTGAAGCTCTTTGGGATCCTTAATAACACCCGAATGCTTTTTACCCAATTCAAACTGAGGTTTAATTAAAAATATATAATCAATCTCTTTCTGATACCCAAAAAGCCGTACCAAAGAGGGAAAAACCATACGTAAGGAGATAAAAGAAACATCCACAACAACCATATCCACTCCATCGGGAAAATCCTGCGACTCCAAAAGCCTCACATCCTTATTCACAAAGACAAATTTTGGATTTTCGGCAATCTCCGCTTTAAGCTGCCCCTTCCCAACGTCCACACCAAAAACCTTGCGCGCACCACGACGAAGTAAACTGTCAGAAAAACCACCAGTTGCCACACCAACATCAACAATCACTTTCCCTTTTACATCCAATGAAAACTCATCAAGAGCTGCTTCAAGCTTAAGCGCTGCTCTCCCAACAAAAACAAAATCATGCTCTAAAAATTCAAGCCGATCCCCTTCTTCATCAAAATTATAAGCTGATTTTAGAATTGGTTTCCCATTGATCAAACACTTCCCTTCCTGAATAAGCTCTTTCGCCCTCTCACGACTCCTCACGAATCCCATTTTCACCAGATAAAGATCCAGCCTCATGCTTTTGTAACTTGAAAAATAATGGCTTCAAAAAGGTAAAAACTAAGACAGTTACCACAACCAACAATAACAAAATCCATCCAAGAAACCAATAGAGATCAATGATCCCGGGAGGAACGATGTTTCCAGAAAACTGTGCTTCATCAATTTTATCATCAGGAACTTCAGAGGAAAAAATTTCAAAAGTTTCATTTTTCTTTCCATCATAAGGCAATCCTGGAGATGGTTTCTTCATAACATTCTCCACACCGGCTGAAGTCCCCCATACAACATCTGAAAGATCACTTCGCCCCTGATCTGTCAAAACGGACAAAAGAGCCTGATGAAAAGAAAATTCTGGTTCATCGTGAGCCTGAACAACAAATGACATAAGGCGACCATCTTGAAGGATAACATCAGTCCCATGCTTCAGACTCAACCCAACAACAATTTCATGTTGAGAATTATCACGGATTTTCTCTGTTGCTATAAACAAAACATCTTCCTGTGGAACCCCCAAACTCTCTGCAACTTGAGCTTTTTCCAAAGACCACTGCCCATCACCCATCAAATGAAAAGCTACTCCAAAAAAGTTCTCAGGTAAATTCTCGCCCATAATATCAACTCCATACAAACCATCAGAAATTTTGAAAGTATTCAAAAAAATTTGCGTCATAATCTCAAAATAGAAAATAGAAAAGGCAGAGGAAAAGATCCTCTGCCTAAAAATGGCTACGAATAAGTTTTTGCAAAATTCATTCCCAGATCAATCAAATCACTCCCATCAATCTCACCATCGTAGGTCGTATCAACCAATGGATCAAAACTGGCTTCAGAATCAGTAATTGCAAATATTCGAGCAAGACTTTCCAAATCCCGACCATCCACGCGGTCTGAACGATTATTATCCCCCTTTATACCGCGTTGTTCAATCCCTTGAATGAGGGCTGGAGAACTCTTTAAGGTCCCATGAAATGCAATAACCTGATACTCATATTGGAAATAAGGAACAATGTTCCCTCCAAATGAAACCCCATCTTGATCAACAAAAGTGGTGGTATTTACCTGCCCCATCAACTTCCAGACTCCATGAGAATCTTTTCGATAAACCTCATATCCATCAGCCTCGCTCACAGGATTCCAAGAGATTTTCATAGCATATCTTGCAAGGTCCTGCTGAGCAGAAAGACCAGAAACTGCCCCCAAACTGGTCGCACCGAATTGGGCTTCACCTGAAGAAAACTGAACCAACAAATCACTATCGGTATTTGCTAAAAAACTTCCGTTACCAATCGTTACCGTCGATGGTTGATTTGCAGGAGAACCTATAACTTTGAACTGAATTTGAAACAGATCGCCAGTACCACTCACCCCCGTCTTAACCTGTTGTGTTCGGGCTTCAGCAACGATCAATTTTCCTTCCAATCCATTTTCCAACCCGCCTTGGAGCGAAGTCGAAACCGCACCATTTTGACTCAAAAAAGTACCCGGAAGCACCTGCTGAAAATCAAAAACTGCAGGATCATAAAGGAGTTCAATACCATAACTAAAGAGTTCGTGAACATTTTCTGCTCGAACTTGAAGATGAACGGTCTGACCTACCTGTAATTGTTGAGAATCAAAGCTCAACAAAACTTTCTGCGCCATCACGGGTGCTTGAGACCCGCTATTGAGAACACCTGGAGTACCAATAATTTTTACTCCTGATTGGCTGGTAGCAATTGACCCTGCACCAGAACTTGAAATCCAATTGGTGGCAAGATCACCCGAGGTGGAAGCGTTCACACGCTCCATGGAACTCCGACTCGTCGCATTCCCCGCAAACCAAGCACCTCCAGAAGTATTAACCGCATCAATAATTTGTCCTGTTTGATCCTTAAGCGTAAGTGAATCACCTGTATTGCTCAAGGAAATATTGATCAAAAGATCAGCAACATTTGGCAAAACCACGTCTTGTGAATCTTCAATCAAAAAATAACCATAGGGCGCGATACTTCCCGAAAGCTGATACAACGATGCTCCTTGATCGTCATCAATCACCCAACCGGTAAGATCAATAGCCTGATCAGAAGTATTAAACAACTCAATCCATTCATCATTCGCCGAATCCACCGAACCTGCCCAGCTCACTTCGTTGACCACCACACTCCCAGGACTCACTGCACGAGCCGGCAGAAACGAACCAAAACCTATCATAAACACGAGGGTTGTTATTAATGACCAAGGAAGAAATGGCTTTTTCATAATAATGAAGAAAAAAAATAAAAACTCCGCGAAGTAAGCTGAACATAAATCTTCCGTCTAAAAAAAATTTGAAAAACTTATAATAAGTTTGCATCTGATGATCCCCATGCTACAATTCGACCGTTTTTCCAGCAGTTCTCATAAAAGTTTAGTTGAAGAAAAACGCCATTGTAGCTCAGTTGGTAGAGCACACCCATGGTAAGGGTGAGGTCACGGGTTCGATTCCCGTCAATGGCTCCAGAATAAATTGAGAACATTTTTTTATATTTTAAAAACTTTATGGAACGCCCCTCAGAAAGTCATGAAAAATGCAGTTATATCGATATTCTCGCGAAACTCGACCTAATTACTGAAAATGACATAGCTACTTTCAAAAAGAGTTTGTCACCTGAAATATGGGATTTATTCGACGATTTTAGTCCCGAAGAAAAATTAAAACTCACGGGATTAAGTAAACTCACAGATGAGGAAATCAATTATCTTATTGAAACAAACCAAGCGAATTCACTGGGGTTCCATAACCTCAACAACCTTCTTTGCGTATTGAGTTTGCTGAAAAGTAAATTATAAAAAATATGCCGAACAAACCAAATCTCTTCGAAGATAAAAACCAAAATGGCCTTCCCGACTTTGCAGAGGACCTTTTACAAGGAAAATCAACCGCCAACGTCGTATCTTCAAATATCACCTTCAACGTCAAAGGAAAAACCTACAATAAGCTCAATGAGCTTCCACCGGATAAAAGAGCAAAAGTCGAAGCTGCACTTCAAAAAATCAATACCATTCCCTTCGCAAAAAACCTTCTGGGAAACATTATCCCAAACCAGTTAACTATGAATCAACACCCACAAATCCCCCCACAGACGACACCTCATGATTTCACCACCAAGAGTGGTAAACCGGTCATCATGTTTGCAATCTTTCTCCTCATCGTTGGCTTTATTGCAAATCTATACCTGAATGGTTCACTCGACCAATTAATCCAAAAATTCTCCGACCCAAAAACCTGGAAGGAGATCAGTGACGCCCTGGAATAGAACTCATTCCCCTCAAGCCTTCAGTCGTTCCCGAATCATCAAGCGGACCAACCCCGGAATATGCGTTTCACAACAACGCAAACTATGCCTTATTCTCGAACTAAAATGGCAAACTTTTCGCTGATAAAATTTTTCTCCATCACATGCCATTATTAAATCTGTATAACCAACATCACCTCCATTCATCAATGTCCAGTGATGTCGATCATTCGACCAGTTTCTTTGGATAGCAAAAGCCTGGTAATGAACAGGTGCGACCATCTGAACAAAAAATCTCGAAGGGTCTAATCCCATTTGTTTGAGCATAAGAGGAGAAAATACAGCAATCAAACCTTCAACCTCGTAACCGGTCAAAAATCTGGAAGGTATCCTGGGAAAACCATAATGACGCTCAAGGCCATGGTTCTCTGCAACCAAAAACAGTTGGCCCAAAACCCCATTGTGCGGAGACATTTCATCATCCTGAAAATCTTCAACCAAAAAACTTTCCTGCTCAAGACGTTCAAAAACCAACCCAAGTGAATTCAACAAATGTGGAGGCACCTCAGACAAATGATCGTACTGTGTTTTCATTGTCCGATAAGGCCCTTGATCAATCTCAGTGACCAGAGATGGTGGAGTTTCATTTTGGGTAAAATGACCTCGAAGATATTCAGAAATCTGTTGCAATTGTCGAAGGATAGAAAATCCAGCTGGCGTTGGTAGCGGTTGCGCCCCATGGGGATCCTCCAATTTTTCCCGGCCGGGTTCATCACTTAACTCCCGCGACTCCGTATCTAAATCATTTTTTTTACGCTCAACCATGGAACTAAAAAAGAGTTAAAGGCCTGATTATAAAAATATTAACGCAAAAAGCAATAAGAAGTGTTAAGATTATTCGTGTGAAAACAAAAAAAATGACCCCAACAACTCAAAAAACCTTTAAATTTTTCCTCAAACACATCAGGCAAGAAAAGAAACTTGCCATCCTGACCATGATCGGAATGACGATCGGGACCATTGCCCAGATGTGTTGGCCAATTATTTTTGGTGATTTTTTTAAACAACTCAGTACCCAAGCAACACCAGAAGTGACCGCACCCAAACTCTATGCCGGTCTCTTTCTCCTTGCTATTGTTGAAGCCACCGAATGGTCCGGCCTTCGCCTCTTCGATTACAACTACATCCGTTTTCAGCTCAAGATTATGACCAAAATCCTGAACGAATGTTTTGAGTACCTCCACGATCATTCCTACAACTTTTTTAACCAGAACTTTACCGGGGCGCTCGTCAAAAGAATAAATCGTCTCCCTCGTGCCTTTGAAGTCGTCATGGATCGTTTGATCATGGATCTTTACCCCATGACCATTAAACTCATCATTGTGATAGGGACCTTGCTGACCATTCAGCCAATTCTCGGCATCATCATGATCATCTGGGCTATCATTTTTATTTTCATCAACCAATCACTCTCAAACTACAAACTTGGCTTTGATCTCTTACGAAATAAAGCCGACACCGCGGTCACAGCACAACTTGCTGACACTATCACCAATAACGCCAATATCAAGCTTTTTGCGGCCAAAAAATACGAACACCACCAGTTCAAACAAACTACAGAACATTGGCGAAAAGCCAATCATAAAAGCTGGTCAATTACGATTTCCATCGAAGCTGTCCAAGCGATTTTTATGATTATCTTGGAAATCAGTATTCTGTATTTTGCAATCCGCTTCTGGGAAGCAGGGCAAATCAACGTCGGCGATTTTTTCATCATTCAAGCCTACCTCATTGAAATGTTCCGACAGTTCTGGCGTCTTGGCAAACACATTCGGGACATCTATGAACATCTTGCCGATGCCAATGAAATGATCGAAATCCTCGAAAAACCACACGAAATACAAAATATTCCCGGAGCAAAAAACCTCCAAGTCCACTCAGGTAAAATCGAATTTAAAAACGTTTCTTTCAACTATGCTGACCAAGGGGAAAGTGTCATTAAAAAAATAAATCTCACGATTAAACCAGGAGAAAAAGTCGCTATTATTGGACCTTCAGGCGGCGGTAAATCAACCATGACCAAACTTCTCCTTCGACTCCATAATATCCAATCCGGTGAAATTCTTATTGATCACCAAAATATTGCTCAAGTAACCCAAGAGTCATTGCGAAAAAACATCGCCCTTGTCCCTCAAGATTCAATTCTTTTCCATCGAACTCTTTTTGAAAACATCCGTTACGGCCGCAGGAATGCCACAGCCCAAGAAGTCATCGCAGCTTCTAAACTTGCCCACTGCCATGAATTTATACAAAAATTCCCAAAAAAATACGAAACCTACGTCGGCGAACGTGGAATCAGACTCTCAGGCGGACAACGACAACGGGTAGCTATCGCCCGAGCCATTCTCGCAAGCACTCCAATTCTCATTCTGGATGAAGCCACCTCAAGCCTCGATTCCGAGTCGGAAATCCTCATTCAAAAAGCGCTGAAAAACCTCATGAAACAAAAAACCACCATCATCATCGCACATCGCCTCTCCACCATCATGCAATCGGATCGAATCCTCGTTCTGGACCATGGTAAAGTCATCGAAGAAGGTCATCACAGTGACCTCATCAACACCAAAGGAAGCCTCTACTCAAAACTTTGGAAACTACAAGTGGGCGGATACCTCCAGTAAGTTATCACGTCGACTCAAAAAAAGAACTCACGTAACTTATCACCCCATCGAGGATAAGCCCGTTTTAATAAAGCTGAAACCGCCTGTTTTGAAATTTTATACTTATCGGCAATCTCCTGAAAAGTGTGTTCTCGAAGATAAGGTGGAAAACCAAAATACATCCGAACATAATCTGCCTCTTTTTCAGGAAGCTGCTCAATAAATTCCAATAGAAATCCAGATTCCTGAAGTGAAACAAAAAAATCAGAATCATCGGCGTCTCTGTCGGGCAAAATATCCTGCAATGTTGCACCATCAGCTTGATCTCTCGAGAGAGGTGTTTGTAATGAAACGGCACGTAACACACGATCTTGAATTAATCGAAGTTGATCAAATTTCTCCGGTTTCTCAAGAACCGTCCTCGGATCAATGCCATTTGACTCAGCATCCTCCAAACGACGAATCTCTTCCAAAGTATCATAACCAACCCTGAGCACACGCTGCCGAGCAAAACCATGGGTGATCGCTTGTCGGATCCAGAATGCAGCAAAATATGAAAACTTCGTTTCAAAGGTGGGATCATACTTTTCAGCAGCCCTCATAAGTCCCATGTTTCCATCCTGAATCATATCAAGCATGGGAAACCCCGTTCGACGATAATCACCGGCAATTGTAACGACCAAGCGCAAATTTGCATTCACCAAACTCTGGCAAGACTTTTTATATTCAGCGTCCAAACACTTTTGACGAATTTTATCTTGAATGATCCCTCCAAGTCGAACCTCTTCATCCAGCGAAATCAACGGATATCTTTGAATTGACTGAACATACTTCGCCAAAAGATCACGACCCAACGGAAGATTTTTCTCCCGAGCTTCACTCAATGCAGCACGAGAAACGCCCAAATCAGGCGACAAGTCAGAGAGAAGGATTGACATAAATTAAAAACAAGGGCCGCCAAGATACCATCAAAGCAAACACTTGTCAAACATCAACCCTCACAAATATCAGGTGGATCAGAAATAATGCTGGTTCCGTAATGAACCGTCAAATAATAACGGCTTTGAGCCTCATTGACAACGATCCCCAATCCAATCTCTCGAAAATCCGGATTCATAATACTATCATAATGTGGACGGTAAGCTTTCCCTTTTTCACTCATAAAAAAGTCAAAACCACTCCGGATATCCTCAATCATTTCATCAGTACAATCACCTGCCTTACAAACATACCTCCCCCAATTAATATTTTCGGTATGGGTCCGGCCATGAATATTTTCAAACACCAAGCCCAAGTTCTTAAACCATCTCGTCATAATCCCATAATCATAATAGGCCGTCTGCCCATCACGTTTGTGGGTAATATACCCTCGTTTTTTTGCCACCTGTGACCACACAATCGCCGTCCGATCCAACTGAGGATTATAGACATAATCATGAAGTCCAGCCGCTTCACGAGCCTCATTATTCCACTTCAACCAAGCCGCCTTTACCTTCTCCAAATCCACATTTTTCGGCACACTTTCCGCCAAAGGCTCACAAGCTGAACTCGTAAGCTCAACAAAATCCGGAGTTTGTTTCGTCAAAATCTGCTCTTTCAATCGCCAAATTAACTCTGCCACTTCACCCCGCTTTAACGGCTGATTAAAATAACGAATGGTCGTTGGAATCGCTTTTTTATCAATAAGCACCTTCAAATAAGGACGAAACCATTGTTCAGTCTCCCCACTCTGAACCGGAATATCATAAGCATTTGCCAAAATTTTTGCCGCTTCAGAAATATTCACTCGATCCCCCGGATGAAAACTCCCGTCCTCGTAACCTTTCACCAATCCCTTTTTCTTTGCATAACAAACGTAAGGTGCAAACCACTGCTCCTTAAAAACATCAGAAAAGCAGCTTTGAGCATACTCCGCCCCCACAAAACCCTTTTCAACACTCGCAATCACCATCTTCAAAAATTCAGCGCGATTTATCGCTCCTTTTGGCTGAAAAGTACCATCTTCATACCCTTTCACTATCTCCTGGGAACTTACATAATTAATCGCGGTAGAAAAATCCAAACTTTCAGGAACATCAACAAAAGCAGCTCGTGAAACTGAAAATCCAAAACCAATAATAAGACCAAAAATCACAGATGAAAGTACGAGTTTTTTCATAATTTGGGCAAAAACAAATAGTGTTAGCAACTCTGACGTTGGCGCTCATAGGTGTCCCATAGGGGAAACTTCCATTTCGAGAAGACCAACCTACTCTTTGCTCACTTTAAGGTAACCTTCATTATAAAGCCACCCCAAGACCTCTCCATTGAGCTTTTCTTGGTTTAAAACCTCCTCAAGAGAACGCTTTCCGGACTTAATTTCATCCAAAAGAGTGGCTCCTTTTTTAAGAGAAACCTTTTGCATTTTTCGATCTTTCACAATCAAAGAAACACCTATAACCATTATAACAGCCATCATAAGCCAGAAAACACCCTTTTCAATATGGACACCAAGAGTTTCAAAACTTAATTTCACCCCAACAAAAAACACTAACTGATAAGCCAAATCCTCGAGCTTTGGATAATTTTCTAACGCTTTCACAAAAACATTGGACAAAAACCGCATCAAAATAATTCCACAAATTCCACCAAACCACAAAACCCAAAGTTTATCACTAAATGCTACTGCGGTTGTAATGCTATCAATCGAGAAAACAATATCCGTAAGTTCAACAAGAAGGACAATTTTCCAAAAAGCCTTTGCCCCGGACAAAACTTTTTGATTCTCATGCCCCTCCACCAAACCAAAAAACATATGTTTCACCGCCAGATAAATCAAATAAACACCACCAATCATTTTAAATACCGAATACTGTACCAAATAAGTCGCAAAAATAAGGGCAAGAATACGGAAACCAAAGGCACCAATAATACCCAACCTCAAAGCCCTCTTTCGCATCTCAGGAGGTAACGGTCGAACCAAAATTGCCAACACCAAAGCATTATCTACCGAAAGTATTCCCTCAAGCAGAGCAAGCGTAAAAACAGTAAAAAGATCATGGAGTTCAAAAGAACCAATAAAATTCATAAGCTTTTAGGATTTAAGCCCTTTGCCCTTTTTCAAAAAAGAAAGACAAAGGCCGGCGAGTAAGATATTTAAGATAATTAAGAAGATGGCACTAAACCATACATCAACATCATGAATACCATAAAACCCATACCGAAATCCATCCACCATATAAAGAATTGGATTGAATTGAGAAACTTCCTGCCAAAATGGTGGTAATGACTGAATTGAATAAAATACCCCAGCAAAATAAGTGAGCGGGGTGAGTACAAAAGTTGGAATAATACTAACATCATCAAACTTATTGGCAAAAATAGCATTAATTAAACCACCAATTGAAAAAGCCGATGCGGTCAGAAGGATAAACAAAATTAAAACAAAAACATTATGAACCACTGGAGGAACAAAAATCGCCGAAACCAAAAAAACAATAAAACCGGTAAGAACAGCGCGTAAAACACCTCCTCCCACATAACCCGCCATAACCACCCAAGGAGAAGTTGGTGAAACCATCAGCTCTTCAACATTCCTCTGAAACTTTGAGCCAAAAAAAGAACTCACGACATTCGTAAACGAATTGGTCACCACCGCCATCATCACTAAACCGGGAATAATAAAAGCCATATAAGGAATCCCTTTCACATTCGCTATTTGTGAACCGATAAATGCCCCAAAAATAATAAAATAGAGTGATTGATTAATGACCGGAGGCAAAAGTGTTTGTGGCCAAATACGTAAAAATCGTACGACCTCTTTTCGTAAAATTGTAGCGAAAGCGACAAGATTTTTCTGGAAATTCATAGATTAAGGAGTGTTTAAGATATTCAAAAAGAGACTTTCCATCCGATTTCCTTTCGGACGAATATCACGAACTTTGACACCTTGTTCAGCCAAAGCAGAAAAAAGATCCTGGAAATCACTCCCCTGCTTCATTTCGACCTCTAACGTATTATCATCAACCTGAGTTGAGATATATTTTTTCAGTTCAAAATTTTTCGCAAGATCATCAACAGTGAGAATATAATGCTGACTTTCCAAAGAGTGCATAAGAGTTTTAACCGCACCCTGCTTAACAATTTCTCCCTGCTTAATAATTGCCACATTTCTGCAAAGTTGTTCAACCTCCTCAAGATAATGTGTAGTTAACAAAATGGTGGTCCCTTGTCGATTGAGCTCGTTCAAGTACTCCCACATTCCATAACGCAACTCGACATCAACCCCGGCAGTAGGTTCATCTAAAATCAAGAGTTTTGGTTCATGCATAAGAGCGCGCGCAATCATGAGTCGACGCTTCATTCCACCAGAAAGCGAGCGAGCGGTTCCATTTCTTTTTTCCCACAAATCTAATGCTTTTAAAACCACCTCCGCTCTTTTCAAAGCAACTGAGCGAGGAATTCCATAATAACCTGCTTGCGTAACCACAATATCAATCACCTTCTCAAAAATATTAAAATTAAACTCCTGAGGGACAACTCCCACCAAGTATTTCGCCTGATCATGGTGCGTATCAATATCAAAATTAAAAATTTTCGCTTTCCCGGAAGTTTTACGAACAATTCCCGTAAGAATACCAATAATCGTTGTTTTCCCGGCACCATTGGCCCCCAGGAGAGCAAAAAAATCACCCGCTTGAATCTCAAGATCAACCCCTTTCAGGGCTTGAGTTCCGCTTGCATAGGTCTTCGACAAGCCTTGTATTGAAATTGCAGGCAATGAACTTTTTTGATGGATCATAGAAAAAGAAAAAACTTCAGAACTTTATTATTTAAAGTACCCGATAATAATTCTCGAACTCAACTCTTTTATCAAACAGTCTCAGTTTACATTTTCCGAAAAAAAAGGTATTATATATAAGAATAAAAACAAAAAAAACATCTGAGCTCAATGGACAAAAACCAATCAAAAACAAATATTTCGCGTATTTTCGCTTTATTCTGCACTTTAACGCTGGGAGTAAACCTGTTTTTTAGTAGTGCGTTGGCAGAAAGCCCACCTATATTAAACTGGTCACCAACAAGTGGGTTACCCGTTGCCGACGAAGAAAATGGTGGTGAACAAGATCAGAGCAAACCAAAAATCATTAACTCTTTTGGCAACAGCATTGTTGTATGGCAGGACAAGGTCAACGGAACCGACTACGATATTTATGCAGAAAAATTCGATCCCAATGGAGTAGCACAATGGAACCCCGGAACGCCGGGTGCAGGGATTGTTGTAGCTTCTGGGGCGGGAGATCAACCCGAAAACGGAGATTTTAGCATAATAAGTGATGGAAGCGGTGGTGTCATTATTGTTTACGCAGCCCTCAACGGATCTGCAACCGACGTCTATGCTGAAAGAATAAGTTCTGGTGGAAGTCCACTTTGGGGAAATTTTCAAGTAACGAACACCGTAACCAAAAGTGAAACCGTTCCTCAAGCATACTACGCAAACACAAGTGCCGTAGCGTACATCACCTTTCAAATCAGTGGGGCAACATCAAAAATAGGTGCTTCACGACTTCAAGAACTACCATCACTTGCGTTGGACACCACAGGAAACTGGGGTGGATCAGGAACCTATATCGTAGCCGACAGCGGTGTCGACGAAAGAACACCTCGTATCATCAGCGATAATTTTAACAATCCCATCATAACTTGGCTTTCGGTAGGTGCTTTTAGTGATCTAAAAGCAATGAGCATCGACACAGGTGCAAATATCATCTGGAGTGGTGATCTCTATAATGGAGCAACTTGCGCAATCGTCATCAACTACGATATCACCCGTGATACCAATGGAGGGATTTACGCAGGTGTCCTTGTTTATACTGGAAGTTCCCAATACCAAATCCGCATGCACCGAATCGACAATTCAGGAGCAACCCCCTGGGATGTGTGTGGAATTACGATATACAACGACCCTCAAACCGCATCTGAAGTAAAAATTACCACCGATAATGACACAACAGACGGTGGTGGAGCAATTATTGCATGGGAAGATAACCGCAACGGAAATATTGATATTTATGCGCAACATGTGGGTTCAGACGGAATAGCACTGTGGACCACCAATGGTGTTGCCGTATCTGACATAACCGACACTTCAAATCAAACCAAACCTCAAATTGCAAACAACGGCGGT
Organism: uncultured Candidatus Peribacteria bacterium; assembly: GCA_964624115.1. GTDB lineage: Bacteria > Patescibacteriota > Gracilibacteria > UBA1369 > UBA1369 > CAZUXI01. The sequence continues at coordinate 318,131 of CAZUXI010000001.1, read as the reverse complement.
AATGGAGCCATCATTACTTTTGTTGATGCAGCAACTAACAGTATTTTTGCTCAACAATTTATGGGAAATGGTACCCGTCTTTGGCCCACCAATTTCGCCGTCGAAGAAAACAATGGTGTGAATGACAATCCGACACTATCAAGCGATAACAATGGTGGAGCTCAAATTGCTTGGGAATTTGAAGATGGTGGGGTTGGAACCTATGATATTCTTGGCCAATACCTCACCGATGATGCGGCAACTACCTGCCTTAATACCACCCCCCAACAAATCTGTGGTATCCAGCTTATTAGTGACGGAACCCTCACACTCACTGAAGTCCCCGACAGTTTCTTTTTTGACCCCGTAACCACTACCCCGGCAAACGCCTTTAATAATGAAAACACAGTAACGACCCCAGATACCGACGATCGTATAACCGTACTCGATACGCGTGAAACTGGTGGATTTGAACTCCAAATCAACGTTGATACTGACTTTGAAGATGCAAACAATCCCCTTTTAACCATTCCAATCGATAACCTCCGCATTGTTTCGAGCACTACGAGTCCAGTTGAAACTCTCCCCTCAACAACTATCGATAACGGCATTATTTTCGATAACACTATCAGTACCTACTGTGCTTCCGCACCACTTGATTCTGCAGGTGGTGATCTCGGGCTTGCATCAACCTTCCCGGTGATCAATGAGTTTAATATTAACATTCCAAAAGTCTTAATGAACTGTACCCTCCCGGCCAATAGCGGAAGAAATGGAAGCATGAGCCAATATATCAGTTACTATCTTCAGGTTCCCGGGGGCCAAGCTACCGGAAGCTACGCTGCAGTTGTCACTTACACCTTGCTCGACTCAACCACATGATGAAATCATTCAAAAAATTCAGTTTTTTGGTTCGATTAATTGGAACCATGGTACTCACTCTGAGCTTTGCTTCAGTTTCTTCAGCTGCAATCGAAATGCACGTCCATTCAATAAACACAGGCGGAAGAAACACTGTAACAGGTATCTCTGATGGTTCAAATGGAGCACAAGACATCAACAGTTTTTCATCACCCCGTGCGGATAACTACGGAACAACACCTTTGACACCTCCCTATTTTGACTCAGCAGTCCAATGGACTTTTGACGGTGGCGGCAACGTCAGTGAATCACCAACCACGTATGGCCTGGAAAACCTCATCACACCTACCACTATCACACTCAATGATGACGAAACAACATCAGGTGGTACAGACATCACGGTTCCTTTTACCTTCAACATGTTTGGAAATACCGTAGATACCATCAGAGTCAGTAGTAACGGTTACGCAATGATTGAAAGCAATGTATCAGGTGGATTAAGCAGCAATTCAGGTTGTTGTTCAGGCCAAGATATGTCCTCACAAGGTGTTTCAGGTGACGACTACCTCATTGCTGGTGTCTGGAGTGATCTTTATCCGCCAGGTACCCCCAACAGCATTCGTTACGAAACATTAAATGCTGCTCCAAACCGAATTTTTGTCCTCGAATTCAATGAAACAAGCCAATGTTGTGATTCAAACGGAGGAAACACGTTTCAATTGAAAATTTTTGAAGGCAGTGGTCCACCACCTGGAACACCACCAGAAGCAATAACCAATCTTCAAGGAGTCGCTGGAAACGGCCAAGTTGATCTAAGTTGGAGCGAACCGGTCAACAATGGACCGGCAATAACCAATTATCTGATTCAATATGCAGACAATCCCGGTTTTATAGGTGAAACCTCCATCAATAACGGAACAAACCTCACGGCAAACATTGCAGGATTAACAAATTTCCAAATTTACTATTTCCGTGTCTACGCCACCAATGCGGACGGAAACAGTCCTGTTTCAAATATCGTTTCCGCCACACCAATACCATGCAACTCACTCCAAAACAACGATCTCACTCCAAGCCCTTACACCGTCGAAAGCCAAAGCTGTATTGGGATAACGGTATTTCCTGGTGATCTCTCGATAATCAATGTTCCTGACACCATAAATTTCCCACGAAAATTCATCTACTCAGTTGCTCAAAACAGCTTTAACAACAGTGATAACACGACTGGCCCAGACGACGTCCTGACAATTGCAAATCTTACCAACCTGGGTTTTGATGTCCAAATAAGTGCACAAGATTTCACCAGTGGGGCAAATACTATCGCGAGAGATAATCTTTATATCGCAACCACAATTCCCGATAACGATGACATCACAGATCCGGATCTCCTGGGAAGTAACATCAACGGGGTAAAATACTCCACCAGTTACAGTGGAGCCAATGACATCAGTGCACCTTTCAATGTCGACAAAACCATCGACCCGGTAAACCAAGCCCCAACCTTCACTTCACTTACTGGCAATACATTCAACAATTCCCCACTCTCCATCATGACCACTGCTACTCCACACGTTGGAGCATTCTCCATCAATACCAACTTTTACTTGAACATCCCAGCAAACCCAAACCCCGGAACCTACGCCACCGTTTTCACCATCGACCTTCTGACGATTTAAAAGAACCAACCTCCAGCGAAGCTTCCTTTTAAGTGCGAGCAATTTTGTAAAAACAAATACGCAAGCATTTTTTACAACGGTGAAACAATTCAAAATGCGCTCATGTGGTGCTCATTTTCACAGAGTAAAGCGAGCTGTATATGGAAATACAGTGAGCTGCACTGTGAAAAAGAGCGCCGCAGGAGTAGCATTTTCAATTGTTTCACAAAACTCCATAATGCCGCCTAACCTTAAGTGATACTACGTCCCGAGCATCCAAGGTGGGTGTTCACATTACTTCACCACGGTGAAGTAAAATTTCGAACTCCCATAATTATAACGAAGAGAGAGTATATAAGGTTACTTGCGCACACCATAGAGTTAACAAAATTCTATGCTAGTTCCCCAAAAAGATCAACGACTTCGTAAGTGTAAAAAGCAAGCCAATAAACTTCTGAATGAGAGACAAGTTCGAAATCGTCCCATCAGGCCATGTAACAACGATCTTTGAGAGTAAAAATCCATCGGCCAACAAAAAAATCACAAACCACATCGGGCCCTTTTCCAAGTACTCCTCATACTTCCATTCATACTTTTTGGGCACCAATATACCCAAAATTTTTGAACCATCTAAAGGGGGTAACGGCAGCATATTAAAGGCAAACAAGACAATACTCACATCTAAAGTTAAAAGGAAAAAATGGTAGAGAAATTCAGGTAAAACATCTGGAAAATAAATAACAGGAATTGAAAGTAAAATCGCCAATAAAACATTCGAAAAAGGTCCGGCCAAAGCCGTAAGTGCTTCATGCACTTTGGGATTCTTAAAATTCCTCGAATTCACCGGCACTGGTTTTCCCCAGCCAATATGAACCATCAACATCATGAGAGTACCCATCGGGTCCAAATGTGCAATCGGATTCAAAGTCAATCGACCTTCTAATTTTGCGGTTGGATCACCCAAAAAATAGGCCACAAAAGCATGAGAATACTCATGGATCGTGATGACCAGAATGAGCGAAATAAAGATAGTTGGATCAAAACCCATAGGGAAAAGGAGAAAGGGTGTAAACTTGACTTGAAAAACCATAAAACCGTGGTAAGATGCCAAGGCATTGGTCTCCGGATTTAATTGTAGCATATTATCAAACACTATCATGAGTAAAGTTTGCCAACTCACAGGAAAACGACCTGCCACAGGTCACAACGTCAGTCACTCTGAACGCAAAACAAAACGTCGTTTCTTACCAAACATCAGCAAAAAAATGATTGTTGATCCGGTAAGCGGCGAAAAAGTAAAAGTACGTTTGAGTACACGTGCACAACGAACTTTGCTCAAGAATCCAGCAAAATTCCGCGCTCAACTCAAAAAACTCGTAGCTGCAAAACGTTAATCATTTCCCAGTAATTCATCTCAGTGCAGTTTTGAAAACTTGAAATTGAAAAAATCTCTCAAAATAATACATTTTCAGAGATTTTTATTTTATACCCATACGGAGAGGTCGCATAGTGGTCGAGTGCGCTCGCTTGGAAGGCGAGTATACGTGAAAGCGTATCGAGGGTTCGAATCCCTCTCTCTCCGCCAGAAATCTTACACATGAGAAACGCAAGAGATTTAAACACATTTCTCATCTATTCAAGGTATCCATGAAAAACCAATATCAAAACGATCACAACATATTCAACGGAAAATTTAAACTCATCACTGAGGATAATGAATTTAGAATGAGTCATTGGGTGAAAGGCTTTGGAATTTTTGACAATACAAATAATGATTGGCTCCTACATTTAAACCAATCATTCCACTTGGATACATTTGAAGAATTAGAGAAAACGCTAAAAATTAATTTTCGAATATATCCCAACGGTGCAGTACAATATGAAATAAATATCGACCCTTTCAACAAAACCTTTACCTATAATCATGAGACCTACAACATAAAAGATTTTGCTGATACTTTTATGAATCATGAATAAAACAAAAAACTTCCTAATGGAAAATGATCAACGAATTGGAAGCTCCAACGGAAGGGGTTTGAGCAGTGTTCAACCTTTGCCATAAAAAGTTAATTAAGTCAGCGCTTAATTAAGCATTGACTTAATTTAATAATCCCCTACCATTGAGACATGGATATCTTCACCGCACTCGCCGTACCCACGCGGCGCAACATCATCGAAATGCTGGCCAAAAAGGGCAGACTCTCTGCTACCGATATTTACGAACAGTTTAAAATCAGTCCACCGGCCATTTCGCAGCATCTCAAGGTACTCAAACAAGTAAAACTGGTCCAGGTTGAAAAGCAGGGACAACTCCGTATGTACGAAATAAATCTGAAAGGTATGCGGGAGTTCGAAAAATGGAGTAAAAAGATGACCGACCTCTGGAGTAAACGTTTTGACGCACTCGACGAGGTGTTAGCAAACCACAAATAATAAATCTCATACTTCACCATCATTCTATGAACAAAATCACCATAAAAAAAGATGTCCTGAATAACACCATGACCATTGAAAGACTTTTTAACGCTCCTCGTGAAAAAGTATGGCAAGCATATACCGAAAGCTCGCTCCTCGAAAAATGGTGGGCTCCTAAACCATGGGTAGCAGTAACCAAAACCTTCAATTTCACGGAAGGTGGTCACTGGCATTACTACATGAGTGGTCCTGATGGAGAAAAAGTCTGGGCACTCATTGATTTTTTGACCATTCATCCCCAAGAAAGTTTCTCAGCTCAAGATTCATTCGCCGATGAAAATGGAAATAAAACCGAAGAAATCCCAAGTACACACTGGGAAAATAAGTTTTATGACGAAGGAACGGGAACAAAAATTGTTGTGACCCTTACCTTCACGAATGAAGTCGCAATGGAACAGATCATCAAAATGGGCTTTGAAGAAGGATTCACTATGGCATTGAACAATCTTGAAGAACTGTTAGCATCATAAAAAAGTTTTTAATATTCCTATATCAAAATTTTATGCAAAAACTCCACTACTCCATCAAAATTAAAGCTCCAAAAAACAAAGTTTGGGAAATAATCATTGGAAAAACAACCTATCCACAATGGACTTCAGTATTTGCCGAAGGATCAGATGTCCAAGGTGATTGGTCACAAGGCAGCAAACTCATTTTTGGAGCACCAAACAAAGAAGGAAAAATGGAGGGTATGGTGAGTGAAGTTGCGGAAAATAAAGCACCTGACTACCTCTCCATCCGCCATTTAGGAATGTTAAAAGACGGAGTTGAAGACACCCAAAGTCCAGAAGTAAAAGCCTGGGCACCAGCCTACGAAAACTACACTCTCAAAGAAGAAAATGGTGAAACCGAATATCTTGTTGATCTCGATTGTGAAGACACTTGGGTAAAATATATGAATGACACTTGGCCAAAAGCTTTAGAAAAGGTAAAAGAACTTTCAGAAAAGTAAAAGATACTCAAGAATTCAATTAACATTTTTTATATCATGGAAAATACTCAAGCGATCACGATAGAAGCTACTATCAATGCCCCCATCGATAAAGTCTGGAAAATGTGGAACACTCCAGAAGACATTATGGGTTGGGCTTTTGCTTCAGACGACTGGGAAGCACCTTTTGCTGAAAACGATCTCCGTATTGGTGGAAAATTCGTCACCACCATGGCCGCCAAAGATAAAAGTGCTAGTTTTGACTTCAGTGGAATTTATTCAAATGTAAAAGAAAACGAAATCATCGAATACTCCATGGAAGACGGCCGCAAAGTCAGCATAAAATTTAAAAACTTGGGTGAATCAACCAAAGTCATTGAAACCTTTGATCCAGAAAAACAAAATCCAGCAGAGATGCAACAAGCTGGCTGGCAATCAATTTTGGATAATTTTAAAAAGTATGTGGAAGGAAAAAAATAAACTGCAATGGGAAAAATTCGCCCAAGATGATGCCAGATATTACATCGACACCACATCAAAAAATCTCGCCCAATTTTGGCAAAAAGGAGAGGAAAATTTTCACACCTATCTTTTACCAATATTCAAAAAATATAAAGTTAAACCTGACATCGGAATAGATTTCGGCTGTGGCATTGGAAGGCACACTTTTCCTCTCACAAAATATTTCCAAACCGTCATAGGTGTCGATGTTTCACACAACATGCTGAAACAAGCCAATACCTTTGCACAAGAAAAGAATATTCCAAACACTCAATTCATCCAAAACGATGAATTTTTTGAATATAACAAACCGGTCGATTTTATTTACAGTGTAAACGTATTTCAGCATCTCGAAGATCTTGAACAAATCAAAAAAATATTAGACCACATGGCTCACCTCCTTCACGGATATGCCTATCTTCACTTTGACACCCGACCGCCAAACGGGGTTTATCATCTCAAAAATAAACTCCCCAACTTTCTTCTCACTCGTTCTCAACGGCGCGGCATCCGTCGAATCCGAAGAAACTCTAAAGAAATTGAGGCGCATATAAAAAAATTAGGGTTTTCAATTATTGAACAATGGAGCCCCAGGTCTAAAAACCATTTCTTGTTACTCAAAAAATGATTGATAATTCAAGCATCGAACAACCAAAAGAGTATTGGGAAGTAATACGAGAAAAAGAGCAAGAGATGTTTCCCGAATTTGCATCAGACGACAAACATGCAACCGAAGAAAACAGATACGTCCACTTCGCCCCCAGTTGGCATTTTAAAAGCGGACTCATAACTGAAGCCGATGTCGATAAACTTGCCAGTGACTCGACAAAAACGCTGTTATCCATCGGTGCAGGACCAGCTCACCTTGAACGACTTCTCACAACACTTGGTGTAAAAAGTCAAAACATGACCTTAACGGACATTGATGCAAAATCATTACCGTCCGGCTTCAATACAAAAGTTTTTGATATGTACCAACCCTGGAACGAACTCGGAAATGAAAAATACGACCTCATTATTTTTCCAGAAAGCACTCTATTCAACGTTAGATTTGAAACCGATGAAGAAAAACAAAGAGCACTTTACCGCCTCATAAGATCTGGAACTATACACTTAAAACCTGGAGGTATCATACGAATACCTCACAAAATAGGTATTGAAAATGTTGAAGCTGTACAAACTACCATTGCCAAATACACCAAAAAAATAAAACTCCACTTCAACCGCCATCTCGTTACAATTACCGTCGAAGATGCAAAATAATTTTACTTTCCTTAATCCAGGTAAACTCGTCCACGAAGACTTAGAACTCATCTTGATCAGAAAAGTCCCTGGTATTGAAGAAAAAAAGTACTTCCCCGCTTATGAATTTCAAATGCGAAACGCCCAAACTGGTGAAAAAATGGGTGGAATAGTGCTTCGTATTGGAAACAATGAAAATACTAAGTACGGGGGTCATATCGGCTATGGGGTAGACGAAGAATACCGTGGACATCACTACGCCGCCCGGAGTGTAAAACTCCTCTTCCCACTAGCAAAAAGACATCGACTCAACCCTCTGTGGATCACCTGCAATCCCGAAAACATTGCCTCCAGAAAAACCTGCGAACTCGCCGGGGGCAAACTCATCGAAATTGTCGACATCCCCGAACGTAACGAACAATATCAACGAGGTGAAAGGAAAAAATGCCGATACCGATTTGACCTTTAAATAAAAGAATTTTAAATTGATTAACATACAATTCATTATTCAACTTTATGACCACTCGAACAAAAACATTCTTCGTTGGAATGATCACTCTTTTTGCATTAACAACCACCGGCTGTTCAAATAATCAGAGTGTCGAATCCACAACAAAAACACTTCCAACGACGACCAACGAAACTCAAACCCAAAAGAATCAAAACCAAATCACTCAATGGACGACCTATACCAACTTAGGCGTCAGCCTCAAATACCCAAACGATGGGAGTTATAAAATTGAAAATCCAGAACCCGATCATTTCATCGTGACCCAAACTCACCCAGGCGAAAGAATTCACGTTTGGAAAACAAAGGACAACTCACTGACAAAAATCTCCACCACGAGTAAAACATTTTCAGGAACCACTTGGAAACAATATCATCGTGACGGCATGGGAAATGGCTACGGGTACATCACAGAAAAAAACGGTTCAAACTACATTGTTGAATCAACACTCGGACCAGAAAACAAACTCTTAGAACTCATCATGACGACCATAAGCTTTGAGTAAAAATTAACCTTAGGTTACAAGCTAAAATCGAACACCCATGCCCCTCTTCACCACCATCCTCCTGAAACTTATTCCTCTCTATTTGATGATCATTCTTGGATTCATTGCATCCAAAAAATTAAATGCCCAGAGGGAAACCATCGCCAAAATTCTCATTTATATCATCGCTCCTGTCGTCATTTTTTACGGAACCTATAGCACTCAGATCAATCTCGTAAACCTATCACTGCCTATTCTCTTCTTTATCATTTGCAGCCTCACGGCTCTCCTCTTTCTCGGAATAGGAAAACTAATTTACAAACAAGATAATACCAAAAACATCTTAGCTTTCACCTCTGGATCAGGTAACACCGGCTATTTTGGCTTACCCGTAATCCTCACTCTTTTAGGTGATCAAGCATTCAGTCTCGCCGTGCTCATGATTTTAGGATACCTCCTGTACGAGAATTCCATCGGATTTTACATCGCTGCCAAAGGAAATTACACGGCCAAACAAAGTTTAATGAAAGTAATAAAACTCCCAACCATTTATGCTTTTTTCCTTGGCCTCATTTTCAACGCACTTCACATCAACCTTGGCGACATCGCGACCACTACCATCGGTAATTTTAAAGGAGCCTACACCCTCCTCGGCATGATGATGATCGGCATGGGACTTTCCACTATCAAAATAAAAGATATCGATCTCAAATTTATCTCCATCGCCTTCTTTGCAAAATTCATCTTTTGGCCAGCAATAATGCTCGGAATCATCTTCCTCGACAAATCATTCATTCACGCTTACACACCAGAAATCACTAATGTCCTTATTCTCATATCAATCGTACCACTCGCCGCAAACACCGTAGCCGTAGCCACCGAACTCAAAGTCCATCCGGACAAAGCCGCTATTGCTGTTTTCCTCAGCACCCTCTTTGCTCTTTTTTATATACCATTGATGACAAGCATATTCATGAATTGATAAGAAAAGGAATACACTTTCTCAAATAATTTTACAAACTATGAACATCACTCTTACCTTGGTGTCGCTCAACAATCCCGATGACAAGCGCGGTAACTCGATCCAAATTCATCAGATATAAAAAACTTTATGGCCTACAACGAATTACTCGCCAACAGAGTAGGAGAAATAATTCTCGAAAACGACCACAACGTTGAAGTAAAAAAATTGTTCGGAGGCCTCTGCTTTATGGTGAATAATAAAATGTGTATCGGTGTCGAAAAAGATCGTCTAATGGTTCGTCTCAACCCACAAAAATATGAAGAAGTACTTCAAAAACCTGGCTGTAAACCCATGGACTTTACTGGCAGACCCATGAAAGGCTTTGTTTTTGTTGATGCAAAAGTCCTCACAACTACAAAAGAACTTTCCTACTGGATAGATCTTGCGCTGGAGTACAACAAAATTGCCAAAGTATCCAAAAAAAGAAAAAATCCAAAATCCTAATAATTCAAACAACCACTTCAATGGATCTCAGTAAAACAGTCATTGAAACCAGTCGGTTACTCTTAGTACCGCCTTCTCTCGAATACAAAGAAGACATTTTTCGCGAATTCCAAGAACCCGTGACTTTTTTTATGTATCCCAAACCCGCCACCGAAATCGAAGAAACAGAAAAGTTCATCAAAGATTCCAATGAAAAACGCCTTGCAGGAACCGATCTCACCGTTATGATCATAAAAAAAGACACGCATGAATTTTTAGGCTGCGGCGGCTTACATAAAACCAACACCACTACCCCAGAACTCGGCATTTGGATTAAACAATCCGCCCACGGAAACAAATACGGCCTCGAAACCATGCAAGCCCTCAAAGATTGGGCCGACAAAAACCTCAACTACACCCACATCACTTACCCAGTCGCCGAACAAAATATTCCAAGCCGTAAAATAGCTGAATCACTTGGAGGAAAAGTCCAAAAAGAGCTCGATAAACTCATGCTCACCGGCCGCATCCATCACATGGTGGAGTATTGGATTCCAAAAAAATAAGCCCATGCAAAAAACCTACCTCATCTTCGGCTACGGCATTCCCAAAAATATTCTCACTGATACCAATTATCAGACCTATTTAAACATCGTTTTTAACACCATATACGCGGATACAATTAAAAACGGCACAATTCCCAACATCATTCTTTCCGGCGGTAAAACCGACCTTCAAAAGCCACACAGCCGCACTGAAGCAGAAGAGATGCTGAAATTTTTCAAACACCACATCCAAGAATCAAATCTTCAAACAGTTACGAAGCACTGGAAATTTTTCCCCGAGAAAAAGGCCCTCTCTACTCTCGAAAATTTTCTTTATGGAAAAGATCTGATCCAGATAAAAAAACTTCCAATGACTTCCATCGCTATCTTCTGCGAAACCACACGAAAACTTCGCATTCAAACCCTCGCCAAAAAACTTTTCTCAAAAACTAAAATTCAAATCCACGCCATCGATTTCGACACATCACCCAGCCGCTATCTAGACCCAAAACTCCTCCAACAAAAAGAACAAACCGAAATAAAACACTCCCTCTGGGCTCTCAAAACCAAAGCAAACCTCAAAAAACACCACACCCTTTTCCAACAAAAACTCACCTACCTCCGCCAACCTGAAAACCAAAAAAATCCCAATACCATCAAAGATTGGTGGGAGCAAATAATAAAAAATACCCTTGCCAAATAATTAATATCGGCATACAATAATAACGACATGCGATACTAACTATCCTTTGAGAATAAAATGATTAAGAGTTTTAAAAGCAAAGAAACAATAAAAATATTTCAGAGAACAATTTCTCTTAAATTACCTCACGATATCCAAAGGATTGCTCTCCGAAAACTTACAATGATCAATGCAGCAGTATCAATAAATGATTTACGAATTCCTCCATCAAACCACTTAGAACAACTCAAAGGAGATAAAAAAAGTCATTACAGCATTAGAATAAACGATCAATGGAGAATTTGTTTCAAATGGATACAAAACGATGCTTACGAAGTAGAAATAATCGATTATCACTAAAATCATGAAAAATTTAAAACCAATACATCCTGGTGAAATTCTTATGGAAGAGTTCTTAAAACCATTAGAAATCTCCCAATATCGCATTGCCAAAGATATCAACGTTGCTCCTATAAGAATCAGTGAAATCGTACATGGAAAAAGATCCATCACCGCTGACACCGCTTTACGTCTCAGTAAATACTTCGGAACATCTGCAGAATTTTGGCTCAATCTCCAAACAAACTACGATCTCGCCATGGAATCAATGAAATTTAAAATTGATATAAAAGTTTTTACCTTAAAAAACAAACCCGTATAACGGCAGAATTACCTAAAGTTATTGGTAAACAAAAACATGAAATTCATTCTGATCTTTGGCCCACCAGCAGTAGGGAAAATGAGCGTTGGACGTGAACTAGAAAAACTCACGGGAATCAAGTTATTCCATAATCACATGACAATAGAGTTAGTCGTGCCCTTTTTTTATTTTGGAACAAAACCTTTCAATCGGTTAGTAAACCTCTTTAGAAAAGAAATATTTAAAGAAGTAGCAAAAAGTGATTTAAAGGGAATCATTTTTACTTTTGTTTGGGCATTTAACCTCCCCTCGGAAGAAAAATACCTTAACAAGATACTCAAGATTTTTGAAGCAGAAAAAGCTGATATCTATTTTATTGAATTAGAAGCAGACCTCAATGAAAGATTAAAAAGAAACAAAACCGCTGAACGACTTGAACATAAACCCACCAAACGCGATCTAAAAAAATCAGAATTTTTTCTTCTCCAAGACGAGGAAAAATATCGTATGAATTCTATAAAAGGAGAAATAAAAAGAAAAAATTATCTCAAAATCAACAATACTAACCTTGATGCCAAAATCGTTGCAGAACTTATTAAAAAGAAGTTTAAGTTATAAAATCCTCACCTGCCGAAAGAAAAAACTCCCAAATACGACCCACCCATCATCCCCTTTGAATCCCAAAAAAAGTGGGCAGCTTGGCTGAAAAAAAATCACGCCACCTCTCAAGGCATTTGGCTCAAGTTTTTCAAAAAAGATTCCAAAATCAAAACCATTATCTATGCCGAAGCCCTCGACGAAGCACTTTGCTATGGTTGGATTGACGGTCAAACCAAATCTCTCGATGCTCAGGCCTACCTCCAAAAATTCACTCCTCGCCGTCCCAAAAGCATCTGGTCTAAACGCAACACCGAACACATTGAGCGCCTCACCAAGGCCGGCAAAATGCAACCCAGCGGACTCCAGGAAGTAGAACGAGCGAAACTCGACGGTCGCTGGGAAAAAGCTTATGATTCACCTAAGAACACGGTAATTCCCGAAGATTTCCTCAAAGAACTTCATAAAAATAAAAAAGCTACTGCCTTTTTTGAAAAACTCAACAAAACCAATATCTACGTCATCACCTGGCGCCTCCAAACTGCTAAAAAACCAGAAACCCGTGAACGTCGCATGAAAGCCATCCTCGAAATGCTCGCCAAAGAAGAAAAATTCCACTAGTTCTCACCATCACTTTCTCCTATGCCCACCGAACGCCACACCTTCCGCGCCGCTGCCCACCTCATCCTCGAGCACGAAGGAAATATCTTTTTGCTACGTCGTTGTAACACCGGATACTCTGATGGACTGTACGGACTCATTGCTGGCCATATCGATGCCAATGAACAAGCCACACACGCCATGGCCCGCGAAGCTCAAGAAGAAGCCGGAATTATTATCGATCCCGCTGACCTGGTTTTTGTTCATGTCATGCACCGCCGTGGCGATGAAATAAATGACCGTCACGAACGCATCGACTTCTTTTTTAAAGCATCCAAATGGCAAGGAACACCAAAAAATAATGAGCCAGAAAAATGTGATCATGCGGATTGGTTTCCCCTCAATAATCTCCCAAAAAACCTCGTCACCTATATTCCCGACCTCCTCAAAAAAATTCAAAACGGTCAAATCTTCACTGAAGCCGGCTGGAATAAAACCTCTTAACCCCGTCACACTTATGTTCAAACCAACTCTCATTACCCTCGGCGTTGTCGACTTCGAAAAATCCCTTAAATTTTACGAAGAAGGTCTCGGTTGGAAAAAATCTTCAGAAAGCCAAGAAACGGTCGCGTTTATCCCCTTCCAAGGAATCGTTCTCAGCCTTTACCCCAAACACCTCCTTGCCGAAGACGCGAACGTTGCAGAAACCGGAAGCGGATTCAAAAGTTTTTCTCTCGCCGTAAACACGCACAGCGAACAGGAAGTCAACGACTTCATGGAGAAAGCCCTGCAGGCCGGTGCCAAAATGATCAAAGAACCCCAAAAAGTTTTCTGGGGTGGCTACAGCGGTTATTTCGCCGACCCCGACGGTTTTCTCTGGGAAGTAGCTTATAACCCTTTCTGGAAATTCGACCAAAAAGGAAACCTCATTTTACCAGACTAAACATGCCAACCTACATCGCATTCCTCCGAGGGATCAACGTAGGCGGGAACCACAAAGTTCCCATGGTTGACCTCAAAAAAACTCTCGAATCACTTGGCTACAAAAACGTCCAAACCGTTCTCGCCAGCGGCAACGTTAGTTTTCAAACCACAGAAAAAAACACCACCACCGTTGCCAAAAAAATCGAAACCGAACTCAAAAAAGTTTTTAAATTTGAAATCCCCACCCTCCTCTATCCTCTCGAAGAAATCCAAAACCTCTTCGACGCAAACCCTTTCAAAAAAATCACCGTCACCAAAGAAACTCGCCTCTACATCACCTTCCTCCGCCAACCAACAAAAACCAAACTCACGCTTCCCTGGAAATCACCAGCAAGCGATTTTGAAATCCTCTCCGTAACGCCCATCGCCGTTTGCAGTGTCCTCACGCTCAATCCCGCCACTCGCAGCGTAGATTCCATGAAAATCCTCGAACAAGAATTCAGCAAAGATGTTACGACCCGCAACTGGAACACCATCGAAAAAATCCTCCAAAAAGCAAACAATTGACAAAGCCCAGGCAAAACCCTAAAAATTCAGCCAAGAAGTGATCATCTCATCAACAAATTATGAAAACCCAAACCCAGATTGCCGGAGTAACCCTCAACTCTTACATCATTAACGCTTCAGGCCCCAACGACGCCACTCTCGAAGAACTCGAAATCTTAGGACAGTCAGGAACCGGCGCCATCATGATGAAATCTTGCACCCTTGAACCACGCCAGGGAAACGAAGAACCCCGCTACGCTCGCCTACCATTTGGAGCACTCCAAAGCATGGGCCTCCCAAATCTCGGATATCAAGAATATGTAAAAATTTCCTCCGAACTCAAAAAATTCAACAAACCCATCATCGCCAGCGTCGCTGGTCTCTGCGCTCCAGACTATCCAAAAATGGTCGAAGCCTTCCAAAAAAGCGATGTTGATCTCATCGAAGTAAACCTCAGCTGCCCGAACATTGAAGGAAAATCCCAGGTCGCCTACGACTTCGAACAGTCCGAAGACGTCATCAAAAAAATCACAGATCTCGGGCCAAAACCCATCGGCCTCAAACTGCCTCCCTACTACGATCTCGTCCATCATAAACAGATGGCCGAACTCATTAAAAAACATAATATCTCCTTCATTTCCCTTATTAACTCTATCGGCAACACCCTCGTCATCGATGCCGAAACAGAAACCCCCGTCATCAAACCAAAAAAAGGCCTCGGTGGCCTCAGCGGCGACTACATCAAACCCATCGCCCTCGCCAACGTCAGAATCTTCTACGAACTCCTTGAAGGCAAAGTTGCCATCTTCGGAGTCGGCGGAGTCAAATCCGGAACCGACGCCTTTGAATTCCTCCTCGCCGGTGCCGACGCCGTCCAAGTCGGAACCGTCTTCGAAAAAGAAGGCCCCGGCTGCTTCGAACGTATCGACCAAGAACTCGCAGAAATTCTCGCTCGAAAAGGCTATTCCAGCATCCAAGAAGCAAAAGGTAACCTCAAGTTCCTCTAATCACACCTTCACTCCTTCAAACTCCAAAAGCTTCCGTTTACAAGAAATCCCCCACCTGTACCCACCAAGTCCCCCATCCGTGCGCAACACGCGATGACAAGGGATTAAATAAGAGATTTCATTATCACCCACCGCATTGGCAACAGCCCGAACCGCTTTCGGTTTCCCAATACGCTGAGCCAAATCTAAATATGTGATCGTTTTACCCGGTGGTATATTTTGAAGCTCTTCCCAAACCTGACATTGAAAATCCGTACCTGCAAGACACATCTTCACTTTTTTACTTTTCTCGAGAAAGATCATTTTCATGAGTTGAACCCCTTTCACTTTATCCTCAACAAAATCTACCTTCTGCCATTTTGCGCCCAAAACCGCACGTGGATCACCTAAAAAATGGTCTAAAAAATAGAGGGCGTAAACCGTTTCATCATGAAATACCAATAAGCAGTTCCCAAAAGGTGAGGGCGAATACGTAAAAAACAACTGAACAGGTATCTTCATAAATATAAAATTTCCCTGAATATAAATAAGTTGTTAAAATTAAAACACAAATGAGGCCAAACTACGAGGAATTCTTAACACCATCAACGAGCCATACCATGAAAGATTATATCAATCCCAACCTGAAACTCGGAATTATCAAAGGGGGTCAACTTGGACGAATGTTTATCCAAGAGGCACTCAATTACAATATCGACTGCTACGTCATGGATTCAGAGGAAGACTCCCCTTGCAGCACCCTGGCAACTCAATTTTTCCTCGGTGATGCCGCAAACTTTCAGCACGTATACGAATTTGGAAAACAGGTGGACATCCTCACCATTGAGTTTGAACATATCAACATCGAAGCCCTCGAAAAACTCAAACAAGAAGGGCTTCCCATTTATCCCGACCCATCAATTCTCAAAATAATTCAAGATAAAGGCTATCAAAAGCTCTTTTTTCAAGAGAATAAAATCCCCACCGCAGATTTTGTCCTTTGTGAAAATAAAAAAGAGATCGAAGAAAAACTCGATTTTTACCCAGCTGTCCAAAAAACCCGCACCGCCGGTTACGACGGAAAAGGTATTTACAAAATAAAAACACCACAACAAATCAAAAACGCTTTCAATACACCATCCGTTTTAGAAAAAATGGTCGATATTGAAAAAGAAATTTCCGTGATTATCGCCCGTGACCATAATGGAAAAACCGCTATCTATCCGGTTATTGAACTCATTTTTCATCCAGAAAAAAACCTTGTCGAAACACTTTTTGCACCAGCAAGAATTTCCAAAGACCAAGAGAAAAAGGCCATCAAAATCGCTGAAACCATTGCGGAAAAACTTAAAATTATTGGGCTTCTTGCCGTTGAAATGTTTGTGGACACTTCAGGAAATATTCTGGTCAACGAACTAGCCCCACGAACCCACAACAGCGGACACCACACCATCGAAGCCAACTACACCTCCCAGTTTGAACAACATCTCCGAGCAATCCTCAACCTTCCTTTAGGCTCAACCAAAGCGCTGATGCCCGCAGTAATGGTCAATCTCCTTGGTGAAGAAAACCACGAAGGACCCGCTCTTTATACCGGACTTTCAAAAGCCTTGGAACACGAAGGCGTTTTTGTCCATCTCTACGGTAAAAAAATCACCAAACCTCATCGAAAAATGGGCCATGCGACCATTCTCTGCAAAGATATTGATGAAGGCCTCAAACTCAGTGAAAAAATTCAAAAGACCATCAAAATTATTAACGAATAATTATGAAATCACCACTGGTAGGTATCATTATGGGAAGTAAATCCGATCTGGAAATCATGGAACAGGCCGCTGAACAGCTGAAACATTTTAACATCCCTTACGAAATCACCATCGTATCTGCCCACCGCACTCCTAAGCGCATGTTTGAATACGCTGAAAACGCGGAAAAACGCGGTTTAAAAGTGATTATTGCCGGCGCAGGCGGTGCAGCTCATCTCCCAGGCATGGTGGCCTCAATCACCACCCTACCCGTCATTGGCGTACCGGTAAAATCCACCAACTCACTGGACGGTTGGGACTCTATTCTTTCAATCCTTCAAATGCCTGGTGGCGTTCCCGTCGCAACAGTAGCTCTTAATAATGCAAAAAATGCCGGAATTCTCGCAGCACAAATCATTGCTACTTCAGACGAAAGCCTCAAACCAAAACTCCAAAAATACAAAACCGAACTCCGTGAACAAGTAGAAAAATCGATCAAAGAACTGGAGTAATACCTGGAAAATTATTTAAATATGCCACGCGAATACCTCAAGCAGTTCATCACCTACGGTCTCTTTGGGCTTATTGCGATGGTCACTGATATCATCATCCTCTACTGTCTTACCGATCTTCTTCAGGTCCATTACCTCATTTCGGTCATCTTGAGTTTCACTGCAGCAGCATTTGTGAATTTCCTGTTTCAAAAAAAATTCACCTTCAAAGACCATCAAAAGCTTTCCGCCAAACAGTTCAGCCATTTTTTGATAATTGGTATTGTCGGCATGGCCATAAATCTGCTCGTTATCTCAGTCTCTGTTGAATACTTTCACATCTGGTACATCTACGGGAAACTCATTGCCGTCATGATTGCCTACATTTGGAACTTTAACGCCAATCGTCTTTTCACCTTTAAAAAGTAACAATGGTGACTCCAATCATCATCCTCTTCAGTTTTATTTTCTCGAGTTACTGGCTAGGAAATAAGTTTTTTGGTGAACAAAAAAATACCGCGCTCATCTTTTTGAGTCTGGTCATTTCTTGCGGTGGACTCCTTGGAAGCATAAATCAATACCATTCGACAGGATTCTTAATTATATCTATCGCCTTACTGTTGAGCATAACCACGATCGGGATAATCAAAAACAAAAAAATGATTACCCAATTGATAAGGCGAGAAACCTCAGTTAAAAAAACAATAAAGAAATATAAACCCGATTTTTTAAGGTTCATAAATCTTAAAAACGTCTTCAGAAATTCCCCACTTTACCTTCTCTGCATCATCGTCAGCATCTACGGTTTTTACCTACCCTTAGCAGAGATCGACAGTATATCTTACCACCTCCCCCTCAGTTTTCACCTCATCAATTCACACACCATTTGGGATATCCTCCACCAAGGTTTCACCGGTATCAACACCTACTTCCCAGCAAACCATGAAATCCTTGTTTCGCTTACCCAGTTGATTACCCACACCACACATTTTGCCTTTATAATAACCCTTCTCGGGGTCATGTCTTTTTATAACGCACTGACCACTTACACCGAAAAAAAACAGCGGGTCACCATCAACATCATACTTCTCAGTTTCATTTCCATACCAT
This sequence comes from uncultured Candidatus Peribacteria bacterium, assembly GCA_964624115.1. Lineage (GTDB taxonomy): Bacteria > Patescibacteriota > Gracilibacteria > UBA1369 > UBA1369 > CAZUXI01. The sequence goes on along the minus strand of CAZUXI010000001.1, from coordinate 299,181 downwards.
TCTTTTTTAAACAGCTCCTTAACCTCCAAGTCGATCTCTTCCAGTTCTGTCTCTATGGAACAGGCCTCACCTATCTCCTGATCACCCTACTAAAAAAGTCGTCTCAAACGCTCACCCTCTTTTTTCTCACGGCAGGTCTGCTCATCGGAACAAAATTCAGCGGCGCAGCCCAAATCGCCAGTATTTCACCTTTTATCCTCTTGACCTTCTGGCAACAACGCCACCACCTGAAAAAAATCTGGTATTTACCACTTCTGAGCATTCCAACCGGGATGTTTTGGTATTTCAGAAATTGGATCGTAACAGGAAATCCCGTTTTTGGTTTCGACATCAAAGCCGGCCCCCTCCATTTTATTGGTCACCAAAAATTCATGGAGAGTTTTCAGGGAACCACCATCCTCGACTCCATTAACAAAAACGGTCTCCAGCAAACCATCACTGCCATTCAAAATCACCACGATTATCCAAATCTCATCAACAACCCCTTCCTGCTATTTTTTGCCTGCATTTTTTTCGTGGCAATCCTCTTCATTATAATCCAAATCCTTCACTACAAAAAAACAACCGCTCGTTCAAGAAAAAATATTTTCATTCTCATTTTCAGCACATTCGTATTTTCCATCGAACTCTCCTCCTACCTCAAAGCACCCTTCACCATGAGCCTTTGGAACGAAACTATTCGCTACAGTGCCGGCGTTTTAAGTATTCTGCCCATATTACTCGTCACCATCATCAAAGAAAACCGTTTCCTGAAATACTTTACGATGATAATCTGCAGCATTTTCATCATCATCAATTTATCGACCAAAAGCTTTCTTGTTGACCCCATTACGACCAAAACTCTTGGAACCACTTTTCAAACAAACAAAGCTCAAATAACCCAAAATCAAGTCTACTTATCAGAGAAACTTGAAGGATATCGCATCATCAAGCCATTTCTAGAAAAAATACAAGCAGATCAACCATTACCATCTCCAACAATACCCAAAATAGCCCTGGTAGGCTTCACCCAATACGGTCTCTTCTACCTCAATAACCTGCAGCCCGTCTATCTCAACACCGATGGCTGCACCAATTGCAAATACCATGATTACCGTTTAGAAAAAGACTCCATCCGTGCCAACCCTAACCAGGAAGCCTGGACAAAACTTGTTCAGGAGGCTCAAATCAATTATCTTCTCGTAGGAACAACCGACCCACGAAACCAAACCATTCAACTTTGGGAAAAGGGGTGGGCTGAAGAAAACCCAAAAATCTTTGAAAAAATTCTTGAAACATCCGAAATGAGTCTCTTTAAAGTCCACTAATAAATCGCTTTCCCGTGCTTAAACTCTCCATCCTCATCCCCTGCTACAACGAAGAAAAAAACCTCGAAAAAATTGTCAAAAAAATCGAGGACGTCCATTTTTCCAATATCAAAAAAGAACTTATTTTTATCGATGACGGCTCAACCGATCAAACTCCAGCAATACTCAAAAAAATCGTTGAAAATCACCCAAACTACCGCGTCATCACCCACCACAAAAACCAGGGAAAAGGAACCGCCATTCGTACTGGACTCCAAGAGCTCACCAGCGATTTCACCATCATTCAAGACGCCGATCTTGAATACGACCCCCACGACTACAAAAAACTCCTCGACCCCATGCTCAATCATGGCTTTCAAGTCGTTTATGGCTCACGCGAACGCAACAAAAACAATAAAACCCACTCTGGTTTAAGTTTCTACCTTGGAGGAAAATTCCTGAGCTGGCTCACCAATTTCCTCTACGGCTCAAACCTTACCGATGAAGCCACCTGCTACAAACTTTTCCAAACCGATCTTCTCAAAAAAATCCCCCTGACATGCAAAAGATTCGAATTTTGCCCAGAAGTAACAGCAAAAATCCTCAAAAAAGGTATTCCTATCAAAGAGGTTCCCATCAGTTACCACCCTCGGAAAAAAAATGAAGGAAAAAAAATCAACTGGAAAGATGGTCTTGAAGCCATTTGGACGCTTTTAAAATACCGCTTCATAAATTAAAACCGCTCCACCACCACAACAAATTTGACATTTAAGTCAAATACCTTATTATGCTGCCCTTTTTGTGAACACAAAGAGCATTTACGGCTTTCCCAATGAATGAAACTTTTGAAGAAAATAACGAAAGATTAAGTGATCAAGAATACGAAGTACGTGCAAACGTTCGAAATTCTCATCGTACTTGTTGGGAAAAAATCACATTTCGAGCAAAAAAAACCGTTATGGACATTGCACACGAGCATGCTTTAGCCATGGATGCGATCATTAATGAAGCCCTGGTAAAAGCTGGGAATCCTCACCCTCCTTTTCAAGAAAAACTCTCGGACGAACAACGACAAACCATTCAGGAAACAATTACTCAACATAACACCGCCACTTTCCCAGAAAAAACCCGAGAAGAAGCCGTTTTTGAAGAAGAACTCCAATACGCCTACAGCAAAAAAGCTTACGCAAAAGTATTTGACCTCATTTATCAAAATCCAACTGCCGCAAAAAAACACAAATCCACTTATCCACTCAATGCCACTTTCCAAGCCTTATCTCAAGATAAAGCTTTTCAGAAAAAATGTCTCGAACTTGCCATCAAATATACCCAAATGAATGTGGCAATCCTTTTGATTTTTTTCGACCTCTTCAGTGAACTTGGAATCCTTAATAAAAATCAAATAATTCAGAATCAAGTTTTTCTCAACAACATCATCGATCTTTTAAAAAAAAGTATTAAAATCTCCCCCCATACCACCAAAAAAATTATTGAATACATGGAGCTGCTGGAAATTGATCTGATCATAAATCCTAAGCTCATCATTCATCTCAAAACACCTCATATACTTTTAGCAGCCATCGATTATTCAGTGGAGTATTATCAAAAAATAAAAGAGCAATATTTTACTTCTGAACTTTTTGATGAAGAAGTTTTTCTTGAAATCGCTCAAGAAAAACTGGTCCAAAGACTCCAGTCCATGATGAAAACCCATCCATTTCTTTATACCAAAGTAAGATTCCAATGGATAAAACATGGCCTTCTTTCATCTGATTCACTTGAGGAATTGGATCAAGATTACAAAAATTATCGACAAACAGATATCTATAAACAACAGGTCGAAGATTGCCGTCGCGACAAAGACCTTATCACCAAGTTAAGCCGAAAACACATCGGCAGCGAAGAAATGCGTTACGAACTCGAAGATGAAACCATGGACCCAATCGAATGGAAAATGAACGACAATCAAACCAAAAGAAACATTTTTCTTCAAAAAGAAAAATCCTACCTCCGAAGATTTCTAGAAAAATATCCAGAGCTTGAAGATATCTTAAAAAAGCATATCTTTATCTAAGAAAGCTTAGATAATTTTTGGGCATTAGCCCTTCAATCATGATAGAAGCAGCCGTTGGACCTTCCAATTCATTTCACAACCAAAAACGCGCCCTCAAAAAAAATCCCTTCGAATACCAAAGCGGTCCAGTAGTCTACTGGATGAACCGGGACTGCCGAATGGAAGATAACTGGGCGCTTATTTTTGCCCAAGCATCAGCAGAAAAACATAACGTCCCCCTGGTTGTCATTTATAATTTAGTAGAAAACTTTCTGGGTGGTGGCCTTCGACAACTCGCTTTTAAAATTCAGGGACTCAAAGAACTGATTCCGGCATTTGAGAAAAAAAACATCCCCTTCCACATCATCACAGGAGAAAAAACCGCAGAGGAAATAATAAAATTCTGCACCCAAATCCAAGCTGGTGAAATCTTCACCGATTTTTCACCTTTAAACATTTCCCGTAACTGGCAAGAAACTATCCTGGACGAACTCACCATCCCTTTTTGGGAAGTAGATGCTCACAATATTGTTCCCTGCTTCATTGCCTCGCCAAAACAAGAATATGGAGCTTACACTCTGCGTCCAAAAATCCACAAACAGCTCCCAGAATTTCTCACCGATTTTCCAAAAGTAAAAACTCAATCTCAAACATTAAAAATCCATCATCAAAACCCCGATCTAGATCAACTACTTGCGAATGCAAAAGGAGATCGGTCCATCAAACCGGTTGCCAACTTCCCTGGTGGAGCAAAAGCCGCGCAAAAACTCCTCAAACACTTTTTAGAAAATACACTCCCCCACTATGCTGAAGAACGAAACGATCCCAACAAATCGGCCCTCTCGAATCTTTCCCCTTATCTTCATTACGGTCACATTTCAGCCCAAAGAATAGCGTTGGAAACCCAACGCTTTGATGCCAATATCACATCGCAAGAAGCTTTTTTAGAAGAACTCATTGTCCGCCGCGAACTTGCCGACAACTACTGCCACTACAACCACAACTACGACAACATTCAAGGCCTCCCCGCTTGGGCCCAAAAATCCCTCAACGAACACCGTCAGGATGAACGTGAACATCTCTATTCCCTTGAAGAGTTTGAACAAGCAAAAACCCACGACGATCTTTGGAACGCCGCACAAACCGAAATGGTTCAAATAGGAAAAATGCATGGCTATATGCGGATGTACTGGGCAAAAAAAATCCTCGAATGGACACAAACTCCTGAAGAAGCACAACGCATTGCCATCTATCTCAACGACAAATACGAACTCGACGGCCGTGACCCCAACGGCTACGTTGGCATTAATTGGTCCATTGGCGGACTCCATGACCGGGCCTGGTTTGAACGTGACATCTTTGGAAAAATCCGTTTTATGAGCTATAACGGGTGCAAGTCAAAATTTAATATCAAAACCTACATCGAAAAATACAGTTCCCCAATTTCCTAACCCATCGTCATGAAAAAACTCACCTTCTACCTTCTCTCATTCACCCTTCTTCTCGCCATGAGTGGTTGTACAGAAACGAAACAACCACAACCAGCAGAAGAACCCACCACAGAAACCCAACAACCCCTTCTGGGCGATATCCACGTCCACGCCGATTTCAAAATTTACCTCAACAATAAACCAATAAATTTTGCTCAGGAAAAATACATGTCCTCCACCGAAAAATCTTTGAGCAATTTTATGCACCTTCACGATATGGACGGTGAAGTCATTCATCAACACATGAGCACCCTCACGTTGGGTGACTTTTTCAAAACGCTCAAAATAGAACTCACAGAAAACTGCTTCACCATGGATGATGGCGCAAAATACTGTAATGAAGGAACCAACCGCCTGAAAATGTTTGTCAACGGAAAACCCACCACCGACTTTGGAAAATACCAACTCAACGACCTCGACCGCATCCTCATCACCTACGGAAACGACGATGAAGCAACCATCCAAACCCAGATCAAATCGGTAACCGATAAAGCCTGCATCCAATCAGAAAAATGCCCGCAGCGCGGAAAACCCCACGACGAATCCACCTGTCTTTCAAGTTCAGACTGCATCTTCAACCCGAACGATAACCATACCCACGACGAAACAGAAGAAGGTCATACGTAAGAGTAAGAGTAAAATTAAGATAAAATCAAAAGTCAGATCGCAATGATCTGACCTTTGACAAATGTTTTAAAGTAAGGGAACCAGCTCAAACGTTAAAGCCACCCCTTGATCACCATTTTGAAGCGCAGAAAAAGAGATATGCGTAATAACTTTATTTGTGTGCAAAAACTCCTGTTGAATTTTCTGAGCAATATAAGAATCGATGACCCCCTCGAGAACAAGTGATTGAATCTTCTCAGCATTAGCAACAAATAACAATTGACTTTCAAATTCAGGAATCGCTACAGAACTGTTTAAAATATTTACTATTTCTAGTCGATTTATAATTTCACCTTGAGCTAATTGAAATAAAACATTTTCTCTATTTCGTGGTCTCATTGGACCTTCGTACTCAACACGCAAACGAATAAATTGAATATTTTTTTCCACAAAAAATTCTGGTTCAACGGTAAGTTTAATAAACAAAGGTGTTGAGCCATAGCGAATACCAAAACGCAAATCCGAATTCAAATCCTTTTCATAATCAAAATCAGAAGCATAAAAACGTAAATCATCGGCTTTAAAGGCATACTGAATTAATTCTGAAAAAAAATCAGGTTGAGATGAAGAAAGTGTATTCAAAACACTTTGAATCTCATTCAATTTTTTCATCGCAAAACTCTTTCGTTCGGCATACCCATCAAGAGTTCGAACATTCAGTGAAAATGTGGCAAGTTTTGAACCATCATTACTCGTAGATGAATATCCCATAATTAAAAGATCACTTTGAGAAAAGATACTTCTCAACTCTGGAAGAATCTTCAAAAAATTATCATCCAAAGAACTGGATTCATGTGACTTATAACTCTTGATTTCACCAATTGTCCTCTCAAAATCATCAAGAAGATAACTATTTTGAAGATGAACAAATTTCTCGATCCATGGACTATCAATCTGTTGACTTAAAAGTAAATCTTTCTTCTCTTGAGGAATCAGAATCTCACCTTGATCATTAATTACAAGCGCAATATCAATATTACCCTCATAATCTGCCGGATAAATTGACACACCATAATGACTTTCAAGAGAAGGATCAATCAAAATAACCATCTCAGAGTTAAAATCATTTGGTTTATAGGTGAACTTTTGAATTTTATTTTCAGTACCTTCTTCACCAAGATAACGCAGCTCTTGATCTTTCAAAGCCTCCTCTAAAACACCAATCAGTACACTCAATTCTGGTGATGTATTTTTATTCGAATATAAATCCTGAATACTATGAAACAACTTTTCCTGTGCATAAGTAAGTTGTTGAGCTGGCTTAATAGAAACTGAAAACCAGACCGCCACTAAAATCAAAGGAACCAACCCCACCCAAGAAAACTTTTTGAGAAAAAACATAGATTGCGAAAAAAGAGATACAGATTTCGGTTTTCGCTCAAACAAAACAGTTTTTAACATCTGTTGATGACGTTTGAGTTCAACCTGAGGCAAGTCGAGCTTTTCCAATTTTTTGATGATATCGTCCTGATTCATAAAAAAGAAAATTTATTTTTGATCAAAAATTCCTTGCTCACTCTCTAAACCTCTTAAACCAGAAAAAGTTGCATCTTTTCTCAGTTTATCCAAAGCACGTGAAAGCAGAGATTTCACCGTGCCAAGCTTTTTCCCTAAAATTTCCGCAATCTCCTGAAGTGATTTTTTCTCATAAAATCGGAGTGAAATAACTTCTTGATACTTCAAAGGCAAAAGCAAAACCCGCCTTTGAACTTCAACAAAATCCTGATGGCGCTGAAGTTTTTCTTCCCCCTCTTTCATTTCATCAAGAAACAAATGAGGATCAGCAACGTCAAAGCCATAATCGAGCACCAGTGCATCCAAAGAAAACACCCGGTAACGGCTTTTTTTCTTCAAATAACGATTCAGTTCATGATTCGCAATCCGATAAAACCAGGCCAATAAAGTTATCCCTCTCCACTCAAATCTTTGAATATTATTATATCCCTTGAGAAAAACCTCCGAAGTAATATCCTTCGCTGCTTCAACACTCAAAACTCGCCGAAGAATATAATGAAAAATCTTTGAGTAGTAATCATCATAGAAATACTCAAATGCACTCGGATTTACACGCATCTCATCCAATATTTTCTTTTCTTCTCCAAGGTCCATAAAAATTCATACAACATCTCTCTAACACTTCCGTTGAAAAAAGGTTGCAAAAAAACAAGCGTCTTATTCTTCAGCCAGAAATCCACCAACCTGCAACTCCACCATTTTCTGATATTCAGGACTGATCTTCAAAAGTTCATCATGTTTGCCAATCGCGGCAATCTCACCTTCGTGAACCACCAAAATCTTATCACTATGGTGCACAGTCGCGAGACGATGAGCAATAACAACAGCGGTTCGCCCTTTCAACAATTCATCCAACCCCTTCTGAACTTTCGCTTCAGTAATACTATCCAGCGCACTCGTAGGTTCATCTAAAACCACAATCACCGGATTTTTCAGAATCGCCCGTGCAATCGCTAACCGCTGACGTTCACCACCAGAAAGTCGCACCCCTTTTTCACCAATCAAAGTGTCATAACCCAGTTTCAACTTTGAAATAAATTCATGAGCGGCAGATTTTTTCGCTGCCTCGTGAATATCAGCAACACTCGCATCAGGTCTTCCATAAGCAATATTTTCCGCCACCGTCTGATTATAGAGCGAGTTATCCTGCAACACCGTTCCCAAAACTCTCCGATAATCTTCTTGCCGATATTTCCGAATGTCCACACCATCAAGTAAAATCACCCCTTCCGTCGGATCCACCAAACGCGTAAGGAGAGAAGCGATCGTCGTTTTTCCTGCACCCGAATGCCCCACCAGCGCCACATGTTCACCCGGTTCAATAACAAAAGATACATTCTTCAAAATATACTTTTCATCATTGCCAGGATACTGAAGACTCACATTTTGAAACTCAATCCGGCCCTTAACTTTACCCAAAGGTAAAGGATCAACCGGATCCATCACCATCTCCGGCTCATCCATCAATTTCAAAAATTTATCAATCTGCCGGGCAACTCGGCTGTATTGAGGCAAAATATCACTCATCAAATGAAGTGGAATCAAAATCTCATTCAAAAGCCCCATAAACATGAATAAAGTCCCCAAAGTAATAATTCCATCCTTCACAAGCCAAACTCCCGTTCCCAAAACCAGAAATCTCGCAAAAGCGTCAGGGTTCAACATCTCAACCAGTCGCCATTTTCGATTCAATGAAAGTTGTTCATACAACGCCTTATCACTGTACGCATACTGTCGCTTCAAAAAATAATCCTCATCTTGATTCAGTTTATAAGTAGCAATATTCGTAATTTGATCCGCCATTTTCTCATGCTTCTCTGTCCACAGCTTGTTAATTCGCACCTGCACATTCTCGTGCTTCTTCATCATCGAAAACATAATCAAAAAGCCAACTGGAATAACGGCAATAGAGATAAGTGTCATGGGAACACTTACGGAAAACGCCAAAACCAACATGGCAGCAAACCCAAGAATTGAAGGGAAAAACCGTGACATCCACCAGTTACTCATTTCCCAAATACTCGTATCCGCATCATCCACAATTTTGGTGTACTGACTCGAATGTTTTTTGGTATGGGTATGATAATCCAAACGAAGGAGTTTTTTAAAACCTTCTTTGTGAACAATTTGAGAAACTACATTCCCAATATACCAACTTAAATAAGAACTCTGTGCATTCGCAACATTTCCACCAACCGAAAACAAAAACCAGACCACAATAATAACCACAATATCCCCAAGCATCTGCTCAGAAAAGTTGTTATTCACCAGGCCAAAAGTCAAAAGATCCACCAACAACTTATAGAGATAAGGCTGAACAATCCGAAACAAAACATTGAGCACAATCAAAACCGTCAGAAAAACAAAACGTTTTTTCTGACCCACAATACTTTTGAAAATATACCGGAGATACGGCTTCATACTGATTTCATTTTACGTAAAAACCATTGAACACCGCTTACCCTCACATGTCAAGTTGCCACCGTATATTCAATCCCTTAAAAAAGCCGATATCACCGGGCGCATCTTATAAATCGGTAACCCAATAATATTGTCATAGTCACCTTCAATTTTCTCAACCAGATGCCCCATATCCTCAATCTTAATTCCCCCAGCCACTTCAAGCACATAAGGTTTTCGTACCAAATCCTCAATCACCTCTTGAGAAAAACGCTTAAAAGAAATCCAGGAAACATCATAAACTTTCACCACCTCCACCACATGCCCTCTTTCATTTGTTTGCAAAAACCCAACTCCCGTATGTACTCCTACTTTTCCCCCACTCATCGCTTCAAACATCTCTCGAGCTTCTTCACTACTCTGAGGTTTTCCTAACTTTTTCTCTTGAAATGTCCCAAACGTATCCACACCAATAACAATTGAATAAGGATACTTCTCAGCAACTGCTCTTGCTTTCTCTACTGCCAAAAAAACCACCAGCTCTTCTGCCCCCATTTTTAAAGTCATATCCTCAGCATAATAAGAAGCACAGGTATGAAACGGTACCTCCAACTTCTTCATCAAATCCCGTCGCGCCGGTGACTGAGAAGCCAAAACAATCTTCTGAATTTTTCCCTCAGTATTTAAATTTTTCTCCATTATTAAAGTCAAAATACCATCAATCATTTAAACTCAAAAAAAACCATCTGTCATTAAATATTCGAATTTTTAATTAATTTGGTCGGTTGACGCTTGGTTATTAGAATTTAAGACTCTCGAGTCCCCTTGCATGGGCCCTCAAGCTGCACTATCCTCTTCTCAGCATTTTGCCCACATTACCTCATTCAAAATGATCACCACTATCTCAAAACTCGGACAATACGCCGACCAGGAAGTTACCCTCCAAGGCTGGATGTTCAACAAACGCGGCAACGGAAAACTCTTCTTCCTTCAAATCCGTGACGGAAGCGGCACAACCCAAGCAGTAGTAGATTCCAACAGCGTTTCGCCGGAAGTGTTCCAAAAAGCCGAAGACCTCACGATGGAATCCTCACTGCGCATTACCGGAAAAGTCAGTAAACACCCAAAACTCGAAAACACCTTTGAACTCCAAGTAACAGATATCGAAATTGTTCATTTGGTAAAAGAAGAATATCCAATCGCCAAAAAAGACCACGGTATCGACTTTCTTCTCGATAACCGTCACCTCTGGCTCCGCTCCCCTCGCCAAATTGCCATTCAAAGAATCCGCAACACGATCATCAATGCCACTTATGAACATTTAAACAGTGAAGGGTTCATTAAAATCGATTCTCCAATTCTCACCCCAAACGCCTGCGAAGGAACCACCGAACTTTTTGAAATGGACTACTTTGAACTCGGAAAAGCCTACCTCTCTCAATCCGGTCAGCTCTATATCGAAGCTGCCATTTTTGGTGTCGGAAAATGTTTCGATTTCGGACCAGTATTCCGTGCGGAAAAATCTAAAACTCGCCGCCACCTCACCGAATTCTGGATGATGGATGCCGAAGCCGCTTTCGTTGAACACGAAGGAAACATCGAAACCCAAGAAAAACTCGTCTGTCATATCGTAGAAAAAGTTCTCGAACGCAATGCCGAAGATCTCAAAACTCTTGAGCGCAACATCGAACCCCTCCAAAAAGTAAAAGCCCCATTCATCCGAAAAACCCACGCTGAAGTCGTCAAAGAACTCCAAGAAATGGGCTCAGATATTAAAGAAACCGACGATCTTGGTGGTGACGATGAAACCATGCTCACCAAAAAATATGACAAACCCATCTTTGTAGAAAAATACCCTGCCGAAGTGAAGGCCTTCTACATGAAGCGCGACCCAAAAGATCCAACTCGCGCCCTCTGCGCTGATCTCCTCGCCCCTGAAGGTTATGGCGAAATCATTGGTGGAAGCCAACGTGAAGACGACTACGATACCCTGCTCAGCCGCATCAAAGAACACGATCTCCCGATCGAACCATTCCAATGGTATCTCGATCTCCGGAAATACGGCTCAGTACCTCACTCCGGTTTTGGCTACGGTCTCGAACGTCTCGTCACCTGGATCTGCGGCCTCGACCACGTCCGCGAATCCATCCCATTCGCACGAACACCATACCGACTAACTCCTTAGTTCGAGTTTTTTTGGGCAAGGCCGAACATTATTTACAAATGCTCACGGTGGAGCCTCCAATTCTTATGAGTACATGCCAATTCTGAGTTCAAACAAAAAGGCTTTCGTTGATTACCACATCTCTGAAAAAATCGAATGCGGAGTAGTTCTTACCGGTCCCGAAGTAAAATCGGTTCGTCTTGGACAAGTAAACTTAAAAGGAAGCTACATCGAAATATCAGAAAAATGGGAAGTGTGGATGAAAAACGTTCACATTTCACCATACAAACAAGCAACCACATTGCTGAAAGATTACAATCCAACCGCAAAACGAAAGCTCCTCCTCAACCACAAAGAGATTATCAAGCTTTTTAACGAACTCAAAAAAAAGGGTATCACTGCAATTCCTCTCGATTTTCATACCAATCGCAATCTCATCAAGGTAACTATCGGCCTCGGCCAAGGGAAAAAACAACACGACAAACGCGATGACCTCAAAAAGAAAGCGGCCCAACTCGAAATGAAACGTGCCGTAAAAAAATACTAATCCTGTACCCATGGCTCCAAAAGAAATCTACGAACAACTCATCAAGGGACTTCAGAAATACTTTAAAGAGTCAGAGCTCTCCCGTGCGGTCATTGGTGTCAGCGGGGGGATAGATTCAACCCTTACCCTCAAACTCGGCGTCGACGCCCTGGGGGCAGACAAAGTCACGGCTATTTCTCTTCCCGAACAAGGAGTCACATCACCAGAAAATATTCAACACGCCCAAAAATTAGCCCAGGCACTTGGTGTGGAATTTTATCAACAATCCATCAACTCATTCCTTCCAAGCTTCCTCTATTTGCCTTGGAAATCTTCCCAACTCGGCTATCAAAATACCAAAGCCCGCATCCGCTCAGTCCTTCTCTACAACTACGCGAACACCCACCATGCCCTTGTCCTCGGCACTTCCAACAAAAGTGAAATCCTCCTCGGTTATGGTACAAAATATGGTGATCTCGCCGCCGATATCGAAGTCATTGGTGAGCTCTACAAAGAAGATGTTTACGCTCTTGCCGAATACCTTCAACTCCCCAAAGAGATTATCGAAAAAGCCCCTTCCGCAGAACTCTACCCAGGCCAAACCGACGCCTCTGATCTTGGTGCTGACTACTCCCAGCTTGACCCCATCCTCAAAAGCCTCGACCAAGGATTCGACAAACTTTTGGAAAAAGGCATGAACCCTTCCCTTCTCCACAATATTTTCAAACGAGTAAAAATCAATAAACACAAAGCAGAAGCTCCCCCCATTCTCAAACTCAAAAAACCAAAAGCAACCAAAGCTTAACCTCTCCACATGCCTGCACTCTTTATTGGTCGTTTCCAACCCTTCCACCTCGGCCACCTCAACGTTATCAAAACAGCTCTTGAAGAAAATGATCATCTCTACATTGGTATTGGCAGCACTCAATACAGTTTTGAACCGGAAAATCCCTTCACCACCGGCGAACGCATCGAAATGATTCAAAAAACTCTCCAAGTCGAAAAGCTTCCGGCTGAAAAATACTCCATCATTCCCATTCCCAATATCGAAAATTACGCCCTCTGGCCCAAACACGTCAGCAATTACCTGCCACCATTCCAGAAAATCTACACTGGCTCTCCCATCGTAAAAAATCTCTTCGAAAATTACAACCAGGAACTCAAAACGCCTTACCTTATTGAATTTATTGAAAAAAAGCTTACTATTTCAGCAACAGAAATTCGCAACCTGATAAAAACCTCAGGAGATTGGCAAAAACTTGTTCCCCCAACCGTCGCCAACTTTCTCAGTGAACACCAAGCAGAAAAGCGACTCAATCACCTCAACTAATTCTCATGCCTGAATCAACAGAAAAAGGGCCAAATACACCGCAAGAACCACCTCTTGAAGACCCCAAAAAACCACCCTCCTCACTCGACTCACTTCAAGTAGAAGTTCACGACAAAGTGGTTCAAGACGTTCTCGATCAAGTCGCTCCTGGACTCAAAATCAGTCCCGAACACCGCAAAACCTTTGGTGAACTCATCAAAGGTGAAATCGAAGATGGCAAACGGATGGATGAACAACCGAAAGCTGCCCACGCCGCCATCGAAATCCTCATCTCACTTGGCTACACCGAGATGAAAGACATCAACCGCAAAAGTCTCAAACCAGAAACCGATATGGATCACGCCAGCGCTGATCTTGACGCCATCACCCGCACCGCCAACCAACCCACCGAAAACTATCCATCCTTTGTTGGTATCTACGGCCTCACCGCCAATTTTCTTCCCGACCGTACCGAATACACCCAAAGCTTCGTTGACAATATCGTCAACGCCGTAAACGACATCCTCCAACGCTGCGGAGATAACGGCGGAACCATTTTCGAAAACCTCTTCAAAAAATCCCTGCGCACAAAATCAAAAATCGATGAAATAGCTACCCATGTGAACGAACTCGGCCTCCAAGATGATTTTGAATACAAAGACGGTAAAATGGTCGATAAACACCCCGAAGACATCCGTCAAGGGGCACTCCTCGACGACGTTCTCCGCAATAAAAAAGACCATCCATTCCTTGAAAAGTTCGACAGTATTGAAGCCATTAAATCCACTGCCGAAACCCTCAACAAAGTTCATGCGAGTGGTCACGGGGTCGGCGAAGTCCTCACCAATTCCGTAGTCCTGAAAGTAAAAGATGGCAAAATGGCCGGCTCCCGACTCACCCTTCCCACCACACATTACACAAAAGAAACTCCTAAAAATGAGCAACAAGCCACCGATCTCCTGGACCTCTGTTTCTCAATGGCCAGTGCCGGATTCCAAACACACGATGAAGCCATGGCCAAAACCTATCTCCAAACCTTCCTTGACACCTACAGTAATGCAGAGGTAAAAGCAGAAATGAAAAAACTCCTCGAAAACGGCCGACCACACCTAAGCCAACACAACAAAAACCGTCTCGGCTTTAACCGAGTGGCCAATAAAGACGAATCTTTCCAAAAAACTCACGAAATACTCAAGTCACTTTTGTAAGGATTTTGCATTGAGCGAAGTTTATAACCTTGGAGGTCCGATGGATCTTCCAATTCGTACACCAATTACAACACTTTCATGTTCATGAACCCACACATCTTCCGTGCCTATGATATCCGCGGTATCGCCATCAGCGAAAACCCAGAAAAACCTGCTGACCTCACTCCAGAAACCATGAAACTCATTGGCCAAGGAACAGGAACTTACATGATTCGTAATTATCAAACGAAAGAGATGGTCGTTGGTCACGATAACCGTCTTCACAGTCCAGAACTTCAAGGTGCTTTTATCGAAGGCGTTCGCTCCACCGGAATCAACGTCATCAACATGGGACTCGCCACGTCACCCCTCCTCTACTATACCGTTTCCAAATTCCAGCTCGACAGTGGCGTCAACATTACCGCCAGCCACAATCCAAAAGAGTATAACGGCGTAAAAATTGTCGGGAAAAACGCCCATTCCATTTGCGGTGAAGAACTCCAAAAAATTCTCCAACTCATCGAAGCGCAAGATTTTGAACAGGGTTCAGGAACACTCAGTGAAAAAAACGATTACTTCGATACCTACCTTGATGAGATGGGTGAGCGAATTCAACTCGCACGTCCACTGAAAGTAGTGATAGATGCCGGAAACGGAACCGCCGGAGCTTTTGCTCCTGCTCTTTTACGTAAAATCGGCTGCGAAGTAACCGAACTCTATTGTGAACTCGACGGAAACTACCCAAACCATGAAGCCAATCCGGAAGAAGAAAAAAACATGCTCGATCTCGCAAAAAAAGTCCGTGAAATCAACGCTGATCTCGGTGTCGGATTTGATGGTGACGGTGACCGAGTAGGTATGGTAGACGAAAACGGCAAACACTATTCTGCTGATTATCTCCTGATTATTCTTATACGTGACCTTCTCAAGCATGAATCAGGTGGAAAAGTAATTTTTGACGTCAAAGTATCTCAAGTTATGATTGATGAAATCAAAAAACTTGGTGGTGTTCCCGTGATGTGCAAAACCGGGCACTCGTTCATCGAAAACAAAATGCACGAACTCAACGCCCCCCTTGGCGGAGAAATCAGCGGCCACATGTTTTTCGGAACGCCTTACTACAACTACTACGGCTTCGATGACGCCACCTTTGCGGCTTGCAAACTTATGGAAGTTCTCTCCCAAAGTACCAAAAAATTCTCCGAACATTTCACCGACCTCCCGCTCATTTACACTACCCCGGAGTTCAAAGCTCATTGCCCAGACCACCTGAAATTTGAAATCGTAAAAAAAGTTACCGACCACTTCACTCAACTCTATGACTGCGTCACCATCGACGGCGTCCGCATCAACTTTGACAACGATTCCTGGGGAGCCATCCGCTGTTCCAATACCAGCCCAAATCTAACCCTTCGTTTTGAAGCAAAATCTCCGGAAAAACTCCAGGAAATCCAAAAAATAATGGTCGAAGAATTAAAGAAATACCCAGAGGTGAATCTTTCCTGGTATGCAAACTGAACAAACTCATGTATTGGCAAAAGCCACACCACAAACAATTTTAATACGCAAACATAAATTGTGGAGACTTTTAGAAATCATTCCGGGTGCAGTTACCTGGACAGCTCTTATTAGTCCATTCGTCCTTTCCATTTTTGCTCCACAACTCGTAGCAATCATCATCCTCATCTATACCATAATCTGGTTGTTCCGTTCCATTAAACTCAGTGTAAACCTTTACCGAAGCTACAAACTCTCACAAAAGGCTCTCAAAACGGACTGGGCCTACCTCACCAGCCTCAACGACTGCCCTGAAAAAATAGAGTATGAACTCCAACGCCTTGACCAGGAAAGTGACCCAAAAAAATACTTCGAACTCTTCCATCTCAAAAAACAGGTCAATGAACTCATTCAAAAAAACCAGTGGAAAAAATCCAAAGAAATTTACCAAGGCATTATCCTGGTAACCTACAAAGAATCATATGAACTGATTCGTGAATCCATCAAATCTTATCTCGCCAGCGACTATCCGTTGCAAAAGATTTTCCTCATACTTTCAGGTGAAGAGAGTGATCAGGAAAACTTCTTAAGCATTGCAAAAAAACTTGAAAAAGAGTTCGCCAAACAGTTTGGACTTTTCCTCATCACCATTCATCCCAAAAACATTCCGGGGGAAATTAAAGGAAAAAGTGCCAACGCCACGTGGGCCGCTAAAGAACTCAAGAAAATCCTCGACGAAAAAAAAATCCCTTACGAAGACTGCCTCTTATCCAATTTTGATGCTGACACCGTTACCCATCCAAAATATTTTTCCGAACTTACCTTCAAATACCTCACGACGGAAAATCGCATTGAAAAAGGATATCAACCCACACATTTTTTCCACAACAATATTTGGGATGTCCCAATGGCTATTCGTATGGTGGCACTCAGTTGTACCTTTTGGAGAATGGCAGAAAGTATGGAACGAGAAAAATACAAAAGCTTCTCCAGCCGCTCCCTGAGCTTTCAAACGGTTGTTGATGTAAACTACTGGGATCCTGCGGTTATTCCTGAAGACTCTCGACAATACTGGACTGCTTTTGCCGTTTATGACGGACGCCATACCCTGGTTCCCATTTACTGCCCAACCTATATGGATGCTGTCCTTTCCGAAACTTACGTAAAAACCTTTCAAAGCCAATATCAGCAACTCCGTCGTTGGGCTTGGGGGGTTTGCGATTTTCCCTTTGTTGCTCTCACACTTTGGTATCACCCACACATTAAACGTCGAGAAAAGATTTACCGCATCTTTGAATTCTTAGAAAACAGTTTCTTTTGGGCTACCGGACCAATTCTTATTACCTTCACGGGATTCCTTCCTGGTATAGTAAATCCTGGCTTCCGCGATACGGTACTTGCATATAGCTTCCCTCGCATCATGAGTGAACTCCTCACGTTAACCTCACTCGGCATTCTTCTCTGTGCAATCATTAGCTTGGCATTAGTTCCTCGTAATCCAAGAAGAAACTTTCTCTCCAAAATCTCCCTCTGTATTCAGTGGCTTTTTGTTCCGGTCGTAAGTATTGTCCTCAGCGCAATCCCGGCACTCGACGCTCAAACCCGCCTAATGTTTGGTCGCTACTTGGAATACAAAGTAACCCAAAAAACCCGAAAATAGTTATATATTAGAGCTTTAAGGTTTATAAATTTATTTGATCGGTTGATGCTTGGAAAGCTTAGAATTTTCCGTATCAGTTGGTCCCCAAACTAAACGCCGGAGCCTCAGAAAAATTAAACCCAGGCAATGAAGGCGAAGGTGAAACAAACTCAATCGTCACCGCATTATATTCCGTTGGATTACCTGCAAAAGCCTGAGACCGATGAGCATTCATCAAGAATGGATCACCACTTTCTTCGGGAAGCACCAAATCACCTCCATCATCAACTAAGAGAGCAATAATCTGGCCATCAGGATAAATATCTTCAGCTTCACCAGTCACCGGATCACGTTTAAACACCGGTCCATAGAAGCGCAAATACGTCATATCGGTCTGTTTTGAAAGTAACATATCGGTTGCAGTTGATGCTACCCGTCCTGAACCAAAAATTGGTTTAGGAGAAGCAACCGAACCATTAATCGTATTCCAGCTTGAAACTGATCCTTCAATGCGCAACTGATTGAGAAGGGTCTTTTCCATGTTTCCATAGGTTCCAAAATCACAATAGCCTTCATTATCATACCCACCTGGAAGAGCTTTAATACAAGCAAGATCGCCAGAATATGATTGAATACTTCGTTCAGCCGCAATATGAGCCTGGAGATCAGTTACATTGGGATGTACAAAAATATTTCCTGAAATCCGACTACTCGAATTGCTATCCCGCAGAACAATAATTCCAAGCTGAGGTTTAATCGTTCCAGGAGCTACCGCGTTATAAAGATTTTGATCAATAAACACATTTCCCCCTTCAACAACCAGGGTTTTATTTCCGGTCCAAGTCAAATTGGACTGACTGGCCGAGTTACCAATAACCACATCTCCTTTCAAATAATAGACCTTATTTTTCCCATCCTGATCCAAAACTGCACTTGCCATCACTCCCGGATCACCAACAAAATCACTACCATCGGTCGTTAGCTGAATTGGACTATTCAAAGTGCCAACAGTAGATGAAGCCTTTAAACCACGAACAATTCCCAAAGCGGATTTATAGACTTTATTAAAGAACTCATTCGTCGATTGATTACCCAACGACCTCACCACATTCCCCCCAGAATCAGCTTGAACATTGGTAATAGTGGTAGAGTAAACATCACCTCCAACAATCTTAACCTGTGGTGCATAAATGACATTACCACTTACACGTGGCAGTTTATTCGAATAGTAAACCACACTGTTTCCACCAGCATTATAACTTATCCGTGTCCATACATACGGATTATTCACCGCATAAGAAGTTGGATTAACCAAAACTGGAATCGCCAATAAGGAGCTGGGAAATCCAGCAGCAGAATTGGAAACGAAATCATCATCATTGGCATCAATCGTACCATCACCATTCGTATCATCAGCCACAAACTTATAGTCACTGGGACTCATGTCCACTCCATACTGCACATAAACCTGGGCACCATTACATCCAGCCGCATAGCCACCACGACAAGTGACCGCCGTTTCAAAACTTTCTGGAGTATTCACCAGAGCTGAAATATAGTTCGCACCTTCATTCAATAACGTTGTAACCTCAACAGCGGGACGGAACGGTAAATTCAAATTTGTCGCCACACCACCATCAAGGGGGTCATAATCAATCACTTCAGGATCACAATTGCCCGGAATAGTATCATCACCAAATGCACAAGCGGTCGTAAGAATCTCTTCCACACTCACGGCCAAACTTGTAAGCCTCAAATGATTATCCGGCAAAGCAGGTGCCGCCATACTCTGAGGCAAATTGAACATCTGATATTGATAATCAATCGTACCGTCAGCATCACTATCCAAACCATTCACATCAGAAGTTGGTGCTACCGAAGAGACTTTCCCTTTCCAAGTTCCCGTACCAGCATCATAGGAAAGTGCTAACGGTTTTGTTACGGCTCCACCACCGACAACTGCATCTGTTTGATTGACACCAACCGTATCATCCCAAACCAGGTTAAACGTCACATCAAAATTTACTGGATCCAAAGGGATTGGGACCGAACTCACCTTATCCTGTGCAAAAACTTCCACCTGATACCCCTGACTGCCATCTGCAACCGGCATCGTTGAAAGGTTAAAGAGTCCATCTTTTAATGAAATAGGTGCCCCTGAAGAACCATCAGTCATTATTCGCACAAAAACATCCATATTCACCGTCGGAATAAGCCCCATAGGAAAGACCAATCCATCAAGATTTATCCAACCCAGACTGGAACTCCAAGCCATAGTATCTGCAGCCGTATGATTCGGACAAGCCGGATCAGGCTTTACACTACCGTACACCCGTCCTAAACAAGCCGGATTTGGATCCGTTTCCACTTTCACTCCAAACGGAATCGCACAAGAGCCAGTATCCAAACAGTTAAAGGCAATCCACCCCACATTATCACCCCAAGCATGACCACGAAGTAGGCCTGTGGCATCACTCGGCATGGTAACACCATACCCAAGTGTATATGCACCCGTACATGGAACACCCATATTACTCTGACCCAAACCAGCGGGACAATAAAGACTCATCCAACCAACATTCGCAAGCCAGGCGAACCCTTCAAGCTGTTTACCATCAGGGGTACCACCATTCGTATCGCGCATACACCCCTCATAAACGTCACTTGGAGCACCTCCAATTTTATTAAAACTAAGTCCTCCAGCCGTTCCCATACCACCCAAACCGGCAACTGCAGGCGCAGAACCCACAATGTCCAAACAGGTCGCATCAAAAGCGTTCACTTGAGGTGCAAGCGAATAATGAGCAACCAAGGCAACACTCGCCAGTATCAAAAAAGAAGGCAATAAACGGGCTCGAAGAAACATTTTGGTATTGGTTAAGAAAGTTACCGATGAAAATCCTAACATTATACCATTTTTTTTCTTTTGGGCAAAGGCCGGACAGTCAAAAAAGAGCTTTCGGTGGAGCTTCCAATTCGAAAAATGAATACAAGATGAAAAATCTGACTCTAAAAGCATTCATAAACACCTTTAACTTTACCATTATCAATATTTCCTTTACAATTATAGAAAAAGTAAAGCTAACCAAGACCTCATGTCCATACCCCAAGCAAAACTTTCAAGTAAAAACCAGATCACCATACCAATGGAAGTTTACAAAAAAATGAACCTCACCCCACACGTAAAAATCCTTTTTTTAGAAATCCGTCCTGGGGAATTTCAACTTATCGCCAAAAACAAAGCAGTTTCCCAAAAAAGTTGGGCAAGAAGTCTTGCTGGGAAATATCCCAATGACAGCATAGATGGCGTACAAAGTTTACTCGATGATCGAAAAACAGACCTGGAACTTGAAGAGCGTGGATACCATTAACAATTCGCTATGAATATCTTGGACACATCGGCAATACTGGCACTTATCAAAAAAGAAAAAGGTTGGGAAAATATAGAAAAACTCCTTGAAACCAGCGAAAAAAATGGAGAAAGTACCTTCATCCACGCCATAAACTTCATCGAACTTACCTATAAATGCCAGCAACTCTATGGAAATAAAATTTCAAACCAAATTATTTCAGATCTCCAATCACCATTTTTGGGAATCATGAATTACATAGATACCGATCTCAATCTCTACGCTGCTCATATCAAAGCCAACTACCACCTCTCTCTCGGCGATGCAATCGGCCTTGCATATACCAAAATCATGAACGGCACCTTTTGGACCGCAGATAAAGATCTCCAAGAGATCGCGGCAAAAGAAACCATTTCACTCAAATGCATTCGATAAAAAAATTTCACCAATTAAGCTTCCAAAAAATCCAGCATTTCCTCCCAAAGCCGTCGATCCACTAACATCAAAGAGTGAAGTAACACAGGGAAATACCGGTGCTGGCTTCGAAACAACCGGGCACTTTGCGGTGGCACAATCATCAAATCAAAAGGTGTTCCCAACGTTTTACTGATGTCACGAATGACATCTTTATCCCTATTAAGATCTTTCAAAAAAACACTCCCTGGCCTCAAATTTTTACCCACAGCATTTCGAATAAAATAAGCAATCCAGGTTCCATAGTGGGGTGAAGCAATTGCAATAAACTTGTTAACTCGCTCGGCACCACCCAATCGCTGCAAATAATATCGTGAAACCATCCCACCCAAACTAAATCCAATCAACGAAAACTGCTCATTTTCCGCCAAGTTTTTCTCTACAAAATCCCTCAACTGTTCAGCCAGAACCGGTATCCCAACCGAACCATCATTTGGAACCAAATCAATTACATACGTTTGAAAACCCCGCTCCTCCAAAAAACTCCTCATACGCCGAAAAACTCTCCCCGTATCCCAAATACCATGAACCAAAATAACCGATTTTGAAGAAAAATTAACCTTTCCCATGTGAAGTAGTCAAAACATACTTATTTTTTATCCTCTGAGGATCTTTATTCGAAAAAACTCCTTTTCCAAACTCATGAATATTTACAAGAAAATTCTGTTCGCCACCATCCTCTTTTTTAGATTCCAAAAAATCTCTGTTCACTTTCAAAAGATAAGCTTCGATATGACGAATTAACACACTCTTCATTTTCACAATTTCTGCATGAGAAAGAATTATTCCCTGCTTTAATTCAATCTGAAGAATAGGAGCAATATCACTTTTTTTATCTTCTGCAAGAGTCAAACAAAATCCTTCAATGAATTTTGAATATTTCTTATCAGCATATAAAGCATATTCAATATCTTGAGGATAAATATTTGCTCCCATGTAAGATATCGTCCCATCTTTACGCCCAAATATGAACAAAAAAGGCAATCGAACAAAATCATGAGAAAAGCGTCTCTTTAAATCTTCCAAAGAATAACCACAATCTCGAAGTATTTTTTCAAATTGAAAATATCTTAAAACTTTTCCCTCATCCTGAATATTATATCGTAACCTTGGACACAAAAGAGAAAAACTATTGATAGTAACAACTATTTCATCCTGATCATTCACCTCAACATAATGATCAAGTGGATTGTATTGAAAAACCATCGGCAAACGATTTTCATCTACTCCTAAAATTTCCCCCTTAAGTTGAGAATTTTTCATCATTTCTCGTCTTAACCAAACCGCCATATCAGATTCTCCGCCAACACCAAGTTGCAAGTCGGTAGCACCATAACCTGATCGTACCTTGATAAATTTCTTTTCTAAATAATCACGTAAAGCCTCCGTCATTCCCTCACCTCCAACAATTCCAAAAAAACGATATTTCTTAAATGAAGAACTCTCTGCCTCCAGAGCATCAAGCAACTTTTTAAGAAAAGGAGGATAACCACAAATCAAATAGTTATACCGTGGACCAAAAGTTTTTAATGTATCAATAATTTTTGGAATATCAGGACCAACCGTCTTGACCAAACCAATCCGAATGAGCGAAAGCGTTGTATTTAAACCCGTCGCCCAGGCACCCATCGAAAAAGCATTGATGGTAAAAATATTTTCTTCAGGAAAAACCATACGCACATAATTCGCACTAAAAGTATGAATATCTCGAAGCTCTTCCTGTGATCGAATCCAATTAAATGGAACACCTGTCGAACCAGAAGATTCATCAACACTTGTCCCAACGAGTGGAAAATTTCCAAATTTTGAACGTTGTTCAAAAGAATATTTTTTCACATAATTCTCCTTGTTTGTCTCAGGATACTGACACAAATTACCCCTCCAAAAATTAAGCTTAATACCTTTTTGAAAGACAAGATCCCGATACGCCGGCACCTTATAATAAGCCCAGTCACATAACAAATTTGCATGGAAAAAAGCTAAATAATCAAGATATTTCGAATAATGACGCGCCACGAAACGCCACATACGATAATTTTTCCGTACCAGCTGATACACAGCAGTCAAGAACTTATTGAACCAAAATGACAACCAAGGAAGCTCCATAATGCAAAAGTCAATATTTCATCCATCATACACGCTTCACCCTCTTTTTTACATCCTTGCGAACAAAATCCACTACAGATTCCGCCTTGAACACCTTTTCAAGTTCAAAACTGACTGCATTTTTTAAATAAGGTGAATTCATGCCATCAATAAAGTCACGCTCCCAAATACGAGTGCCAATTTTTTCATATTTTTCCCGCTCAAAAACGTACCACATCCGTGGACTTCTCTTCTTCGCCAAAAAATCATCTTCGCAGGAAGCAACCACATACTTCGGATCACCAGCTTCAAGCTCTGACATAAAGATACCAAAACGCTCCTGATCTTTCTCAACAATTTGATAACCGTGAGTAAGAAAAAAATTTAAAACCGGAAGTTGCCGTACACTTAAAGTAATTCGTTGATCAGCTTTTTTTATATTTGCGGAGAGCTGAATACAATGCTCTATTGACTGCAACATTTTTCCTGCGATTTGCTGCCCTCGATACTTTTCTTCAACCAAACGATGATGAAGCTCCCAGACATTTCCATTATGTCGCAAAGTGAATTCCGCAATCGCATCGTATTTTAACTTATCCAAAAACCTTAATTCAAAAGATAAATGATGCGTTTGATGTGCCACATCAAATATTTTCCAAGTCTCCAAAGCCAAATTCTGACGATCACAACGCATTGGCCTCCTTCGTAAAAGGGCAGCAGGCGAACATTCATTTTCATGCTGATGATAATGATTCATCATCAAGAGTTCTTCCGTACGACGAGGTAAAAGATTTTCATCCCAATCAATATGAAGATTTTCACGCTCAGGCAAAAAAAATCCATCAGGTACGGGCTGATACCCATACTCCTCAGCAATTAAACGATAATCAATCCCTTTTGGTTGTCCGGAAATTTGCATATCAACCCATTATACCAAATTTTTTTGATTTAACCTTGCAAAAAAAACGCAAAATGGCTATTCATACTCCGCCCACTATTAAAAACATATGACAACCCATCGTAAAACAAGAGGATTTGGGGAACAAGGAGTTGATGGAAACATAAATCAACCACCTGATGATGCAGCAGATATTCGCCATTTTGCTCCACCACTTCATCCCACAATTATGGGAATACATAGAGAAGTAAAAATTGGTATTCCAAATGAAGACAAAGTTGATCCACTAGCAGCAACAATGATCAATCGCGAAAATAGCCCGATAAGAAGTCCTTTAGCATCAACACACGGAGGAGAATCGAGAAACGTAGCAGAACTCGCGACCATGGCAGGACAGCTCAAAAATCTCTGTGAACGTATAATTAACTCCCCCGAATCATACCAATCAATTATTCACTGGGTCGGCTACTTTATGAGAGATTCAATGCAAATACCAACAAATCCAGACGGATACTTTGATCTCAGTCCAAAAAATCTCAGCGAAGGCATGAAAAAGCTCAATGAAGAACAACTGAATTGGCTCAATGCACTATTAAAGCAGTATAAAGTTTAACCTAAGAATATTTTTGGAGTACAAAAAACTTCAAATATTCACCTTCAGGGAAAAAGAGAGTATTCGGATGATCAAAAGGTTGCGTCTTTTGCTCAAGCAAAACCAAATTATCTCCTGTTCGCAATGCCGCTTGGAATAAAGCCTGTTGGAAAAGTTCAGGAGTAACATAACTCGAACAAGAAGAACTCACCAAAATTCCTTCAGGACCAAGAACTCTCAAAGCTTTTTCATTCAATTTAGCATAAGCCTTTAACGCATTCTCTAAGCTTTTTTTCGATTTCACAAATGCTGGTGGATCAACAATCACAACATCAAAAAAGACTCCGTTGGAATAAGCTTCATCCAAATACTCAAAAACATCTGCAACCACCTCTTCATGAACCTTACTCGAAAACCCATTGAGTTTCATATTATTTTTACACATCTCAACGGCAGATGCTGAACTATCTACACTGGTTACCTTTTTTGCACCATGGGCAAGAGCAACACAGCTAAATCCACCACTATAAGAAAACAAATTCAGGACTTTTTTATCCCGAACATATTTTTCAAGCGCAGCTCGATTTTCACGCTGATCAAGAAAAAATCCGGTTTTCTGTCCATTCACACAATCCACGAGAAATTTCACCCCATACTCATTAATCTTCACGCCATCATCAGGCCATTTCCCGCTCAAAAGCCCTACTGAATTACCTGGTAAACCATCCTGATGTCGTGCACCTGAATCACTTCGTTCATAAATCCCCTTTGGTTCAAATAAATCCTCAAGGACTTTCACAATTACATCCTTCCACATCTCCATCCCAAGCGTTGAAATCTGTAAGCAAAAATAATCTCCATACTTATCAATAATCAATCCTGGCAAACCATCTCCTTCAGCGAATACCAAACGATACGCATCCAAATCTTTCCCCTTCACAAACGCTTCTCGTAAAGCTGATGCCTTAAGAATCTTCCGACGAAAAAAACCTTCATCAAGAGGTTCATTTTCATCCCAACTTAAAACACGAAGCGCAATATTTGAGCGAGAATTATAATACCCGCGCGCTAAAAATTTCCCATCTGACTTCAAAATCTCCACAATTTTCCCATCATCAATTTTTGGATCCATCTTTAAAATCGCACCCGAAAAAATCCATGGGTGTCGATAATAAAGTGACTTCTCACGACCAAATTTTAACCAGATTCGTTTCATTATTTATTCTTCTTTTTATCAAGCAACTCTTTCGCCTGTGCCAATGTAAAAGATTCCGCTTCCTCACCCTTCGGTAAAGATGCATTAACCTTTCCATCGGTAACATACATCCCATAACGACCATTGAGTAACTTAATGCCATCACCAAAATCCTTTAAAGCAGCTTGAGGTGTACGAGCAGCACCACCCTTACCACCAAAGCGGCTTTGAACTGGTAACAACAAGATCTCTTCAGCTTGAGCCAAAGTAAGATTCAAAACATCAAATCCTTCAGGAATTGTCCTATTTTTCCCCTCCATTTTTAAGTAAGGACCATATCGGCCTATATCAACAAATACCTCACCATCATTTTTCGTAATACCCAAAGATTTCGGCATTTCCAAGAGTTTAAGTGCTGTCTCAAGGGTAAGTTCATTGGGATTCAAAAAACTCGGAATTGACTTTAATTTTGCATCTTTGCCTTTCTCTCCAAGTTGAACATAGGGCCCATAACGTCCCACCATTTTATAAACAGGAACACCATGAGGATCATTTCCCAAGGTTTCACCTCCACTTTTCTGCTCAGTCAGGAGTTGCAAAGCACGATCGAGCGTAAGCTCATCGGGTGGCATTTCATTCGGAATGGAAGCTTTTCTTTCATCATCCGTCTCCAAAAATGGCCCAAACTTTCCAATACGTAATCGCACCTCATGATCAGCACTATCTTTCCCCAAGACAATCGTACACGCTTTTCGGGCATCAATTTCTTGCTGAATAAGCTGAGTCAAACCTGGGTGTCCTTTCGTACCCGAATAAAATTCACGCAAATACGGAAGATACTCTTTCTTCCCGTTAGAAATTTCATCCAATTCTTCCTCCATTTCAGCCGTAAACTGATAATCCACCAAATGGCTAAAATAATCTTCTAAAAGTTTTACCACCGCAAATGCCATAAAAGTTGGGACTAAAGCGCCATTGAGTTTAAACACATAATCACGACGAATAATCGTATCCATAATCGAAGCATACGTACTTGGACGACCAATTCCACGACTCTCAAGTTCTTTAATTAACGAAGCTTCAGTGTAACGCGCCACCGCTTTGGTCTGATGCATTTTTGGCTCCATTTTAATCGGTTTCAAAGACTGACCTTCCACCAACGGAGGTAAAATCTTTTCTTGATCCGCCAAATCTTCATCCGGATCGTCTGATCCTTCAACGTAAGCCTTCAAAAATCCTGGAAAAACAATCTGTTTTCCAGAAGCTTGGAAAACATGTTTTCCATCAGAAACGTGAACCTGCGTACTCATCAATTCCGCTTCCTTCATCTGACAAGCAACCGTTCGCTTCCAAATCAAATCATAGAGATCCATCTCGTCAGATTCCAAACTATCTTTCAATTTTTCAGGCAATCGGAAAGTCGTACCTGAAGGACGAATCGCCTCATGCGCCTCTTGGGCATTTTTTACCTTTGAAGCAAACTGTCGAACCTCAGGTGATAAATACTCTTCACCATAAAGTTTTTTAATTAAATTCCGCGCCTCCTTAACAGCAGTTTCGCTCAAGGTCGTTGAGTCCGTTCTCATATAAGTAATATATCCATTCTCATAAAGTTTCTGCGCAATCTGCATCGTTCGTTTCGCAGTATACTTTAGTTTACGAGCCGCCTCTTGTTGCAAAGTACTCGTTGTAAACGGGGCCTCAGGATTTTTTCGGTAAGGTTTTTTCTCAAGTTTCAAAACAGAAAATTTTCCTGACTGCAAAGCCTCTCGAAGTTCTTCCGCTTCTTTTTTCCCAAGCAAAACAACATTTTTACTTTTCAATTGACCTGTCTCGTAATCAAAATCTTTTCCAAGTGCAACTTTTTTATCATCAATCGATCGTAACTCAGCAGAAAAACTCTCCTTTTTATCGGTTTCAAAAACTGCAATCAAATCATAATATTCCGCAGCCACAAATCTCTGACGTGTTCGTTCACGTTCAACAACTAAACGCACCGCAACCGATTGCACACGTCCCGCACTTAATTTCGGGGCAATTTTTCTCCAAAGAATAGGTGAAACTTCATAACCATAAAGACGATCCAAAATCCTCCGCGTCTCCTGAGCATGAACGAGATCTTGATCCACCTGCCTAGGATTTTTTAACGAGTTCTCAATGGCTTCTTTCGTAATTTCATGAAAAACCAAGCGAGAAACTTTTACTTTCGGTTTAAGAACCTCAAGTAAATGCCAAGAAATACTCTCTCCTTCACGGTCTTCATCAGTCGCCAGATAAACGTGATCTGCCGACTTGAGCATATCCTGAAGCTTCTTCACCTGCTTCTTCTTTCCCTCAGGAATAATATAAAGCGGTTTAAAATCGTCCTCTACATTCACTCCCAAACTCGCCCATTTTTCACCTTTGTATTTTGCTGGAACCTCTTTAGCACTTCCAGGAAGATCACGAATATGTCCAATTGAAGCTTCCACCTGATAATCTTTTCCTAAAAATTTCGAAATCGTTTTCGCTTTTGCTGGGGACTCAACAATAACCAAACTTTTTGCCATAAAAATTTTTTACAAACAAATTCACCTAACATTTATAACCATTCAACACCGAGAAGTCATGACTTGTGTGAGAAACTCCATTGACAAGAGAACCTTTAAAATATTGTTATAGTAAATTATTAATGGAGAAAACCCGAAAAAAAGCGAATTTTTTATTCGAAGAAAAATGGCTCAAGAAAGACAAAAAAACACATAGTATTTTTTCGGGAAAAAACCACCGAAGCCGCCCGCGCCTTCCCCAAGCGTCAAAACCTTGCCTTCTCAAAAAAAACATTTATATAATGTGACCGGCTAATATTTCTTAACACAATAAAGCCATGACAAAACAAGATCTCGTTAATGCAGCTGCTACAAAAGCAGGCGTTACAAAGAAAGACGCTGCTGCTGTTTTGGATGCAGTTCTCGACGCAGTTACTAAATCTCTCAAAAAAGGAGAAACTGTAACCGTTACAGGTTTCGGAACATTCCGTGTTTCTAAACGTGCTGCTCGAACTGGTGTTAACCCACGAAATCCATCTGAAAAAATCAAGATCCCTGCTATGAAACTTCCTGCTTTCAAAGCTGGCAAATCTCTTAAAGATGCAGTTCGTTAGTCTTTAACGAATTCACATCTCTTCTCAGAGAAAATCAAAAACCGCCGTAGGGACTCCTACAGCGGTTTTTTTATGCACCATGCTTTGGTCATGCTAACCCAAAATCATACGCTTATTCCTCAACAATCACCGTTCCTTTCATTGAAGGATGAAGAGCACAGTGATACGTATAAGTTCCGACGTCATTAAAAATCACGCCATACACTCCATTCTCTGGAATATTTCCACTACTCATAAATTTGTCATCATCACTGGTAACCGTATGAGCGGCTGAATCAATATTTGTCCACTCAACAATTGAACCAACTTTAATCGTAACCGTCTTAGGACTAAAAGCAAAATTATCAATACTCACCTCAGTAAGTGCCTCTTGAGTATTTTCTTCCTGAGTTTCCTGTTGGGTTTCTTCTTCAGTACTTTGCTGGGTCTCTTCTTCAGAAGAAACACTCATCCCTTTCACATATTTTTCTGCGCCAGTCTCTTTCAAAACACGTAAACGATAAATTGCTTCAGCCAAAGTTGCTCGAGTCATTCCCTGGCCTGGCATCACATTTCCTTGTGCATCCGCATCCAACAAATTTACCGCTTCAGGATAAAAGAAATAAATAAAATACCAACTCTCTTTTGTTACATCTTCATAAGGTTTTCCCTGATGAGCATATTGCTGATCATTAATACCATAACGAAGAGCCAACATTTTCATACTTTCAGCCAAATTCACCACCTTCTCCGGCTGAAAAGTTCCATCATCATAACCAGCAACAACTCCATCCTTAACGGCACGTGCTAAATAATCTTTATACCAACCATTCATATCAATATCTGAAAATTTCAAAACCGAATAATCCACAGGATTTCCATCACAACCCGCCTCTTCATTTTCACATCCAGATTCAAAAATCATCCGAAGAGCTTCCGCACGTTTTACCACTTGCTCTGGTTGAAACGAACCATCAGGATACCCACCGACGATATCATGTTCTTTCAAATACTTAATCGCCTCATAGTGAGGATGCGACAGCGAAACATCAGAAAAAACTTTTTCATCCTCATTCACCACAACAGCCAAAACAGTTGGAAGGGAAAAAGAAGAAAAAAACATCAGAAGAAAAAAAGCACTTGATATCAGTTTTTTCATAAAAATAATAAAGAATAAAAACACTCTCATCTTAAACGAAAATGACATAAATCCAAAGGAGTGCACATCAATACTTTTTGATTTCAAGATTTCGAAGAATCATTCCGGTTATTTATTGCATTTTGCATACCATCAACACTGCGTTTCATCTCTTCAATAACTTTTTTTAAACTCCGACCTGTTGATGGTAAAGGTGCTGGTCTAGCTGAAACAAGTGCGGCGGAAGCAGGAGGGCGACTTACGTGAATCGTTTGGGAAGCAGCTTGAGCGGCAACACGGGAAGCTGCAGAAATCGACTGCTGAACAATCAAAACTTCCATTTCCGATTCTGCATATTTTGCGTCACTCGTGCTCCCAACCAAATCAATAAAACGATGGAAAAGTTTCTTTCGCAATGACGTATCCGCTTGTTTAGATATGAGAACAAGCGTTTGTCGCATAAAAACATAGAACTGTTCAAGAGTATGAATTTCCTCACCATCAGAAATCATCGTTAGAAATTTATTCCTTAAAATCCTGGAAACATCTCGATCCAATTCTGAATCAATACCTTGAACCAACACCTCCAAACGCTGAAAAACACTAACAAGTTCCAATCGGGACACCCCCTGATCAAGTAAACGTGTGCGATACGACCTTAAATGCTCCAACCGTTCACGAGGTTGCGCATAAATAATTGAGAGAACCAAAAAATCACGCCCGATCTCAGGTAAAGCCATTCCTTCAGCCAAACATTTCCCCAGATGCAAACGAAAATTTTGTGCTGTTAAACCATCTCCATACTGACGAATAAAAGACTCCAATTCAACCTTAGTAACGCTTGCTCCACGACTTTCATCACAGAAATACTTAAAATAAAATTTTTTCATTCCTTCACTTAAGACCCTTCGTTCAGGAAGTTCAATTTTATCCTCTCGTAAGACACTTCGCTTTAATGGAGGAATAGGATTTCGACGCATATACCAAAAATTAATGGATTGCACTATAGATCACAAATTCAACATGTCAATATTTCCCTTAAAAGTCGGATTATTGCCAAAATCCTCAAAACCCTCTACATTACCTACGTTTTCACGAAAATCCGTATGCAACAAAAACAACAATTTTCAGCCTCCGACTTGTCCCCCGAAGCTTTAGCAAAGCTAGAAGCAGAAATGCAGGAAAAAATCTCCGGTATTTCCAATCTTCATAATCTCCAGGAAATTGAAACAAAATACCTCGGTCGCAAAGGAGAACTCACTCTCCTACTCCAAACCATCAAGGACCTCACCCCCGAAGAGAAAAAAACTTTTGGCCCACTTCTCAACGAAGCCAAAATTCGCATCACCTCGCTCTTCACTCAAAAACGGCTCGATCTTGAACAGGCAGAAATGAACGAACAACTTGCCAACGATAATTTTGACATCACCCTTCCTGGAAAAACCCGCCGTATTGGTCACATTCATCCGCTTTCTCAAGTACAAAAAAAAGTGGAAGAAATTTTTGGTCAGATGGGCTTTGCAGTTATGGACGGCCCGGAAGTTGAAAGTGAATACTTCAATTTTGAAGGCCTCAATATTCCAAGTGACCACCCAGCACGTGACATGCAAGACACCTTTTTTGTGAATGACAAACACGAAGAAAAACATGGGCACCTCGTCCTTCGAACGCATACCTCTCCTGTACAAGTCCGCACCATGCAAACCTATGGTGCCCCGCTCCGAGTCATCGTCCCTGGCCGAGTTTTCCGCTATGAAGCCACCGATGCCTCCCATGATACCACCTTCAACCAAGTTGAAGGCCTCCTCGTGGACAAAAACATCTCTCTCGCTCACCTCAAAGGTGTTATGAAAGAGTTCCTCAGCCGCCTCTTTGGCAAAGAGGTGATTGTCCGTTTCCGCCCAGGTTACTTCCCCTTTGTTGAACCAGGACTCGAGCTGGATTTCTCCTGTCTCATTTGCCAAGCCAAAGGATGCAGTGTTTGCAAACGAACTGGCTGGGTTGAATTCATGGGTGCTGGTATGGTCCACCCCAATGTCCTCAAAGCCGGTGGTATCGACCCCAATGAATACCAAGGTTGGGCCTTCGGTTTTGGACTCACTCGCCTCGTCATGATGCTCTACGAAATCGACGACATCCGCCTCTTAACTTCAGGAGACCTCCGCTTCATGAGACAATTTTAGGGCAAAGATCTTACGTTGAAACAAACGCTAACTTTGGTAGCAACGCACCCCTTGTGGAAGCTTCCAATTCCCAAACAAATTACGCCAACCCATGGACACCACTCAAATTCTTGGAATCATCGGCAACGTCATCCTCGTCGCCTCATACCTTCCCCAGATCAAAAAAATCATCGTCACCAAACAGGCTGAAGACCTGAGTATTTTGATGTGGTTTTTCATCGTCCTCGGTGACGCCTGCCTCATGGTTTATTCCATTCTTACCAACGACAGTATTTTCACTGCCCTCTTCACCCTCTTTACCGTTGAAAACGGCATTCTCCTTTTTCTTACGTACAAATATGGGAAATTCCAACTCCCCTTTCTCAAAGCGAAAGCGAAAAAAACGGAATCACCTTCGACTAGTAACGAAGAAAAAAATACGCACCAATAAACACACTTACTTCCGAACCACCTTATGAAAATCTCACTCAACTGGATTCAAGATTATGTAAAAATTCCAAAAGACCTCACTCCTGAAGAGCTCGGAAAACAGTTCACACTCAAAACCGCGGAAGTGGAAGAAATAGAAAACCAAAGTGAAGTTTTTGATAAAATCATCGTTGGCCAAATCCTTGAAATCCATCCTCATCCTGACGCAACAAAACTCCAGGTTACAAAAACTACCATTGGATCAGAAACCCTCCAAATCGTCTGCGGTGCCAACAATATCAAAGAAGGCATGTTCGTTGCCGTTGCCCTTGTTGGGGCCAAAGTTCGTTGGCACGGTGAGGGAGATCTCATCACACTAACCCCCGCAAAAATTCGTGGTGTAGAAAGCGCTGGAATGATCTGCGCTGCTGAAGAGATTGGTCTTCCAAAACAAACCTTTGCTGAAGGAGTTGTTGGTATTATCGACCTCACTCCCATGAATCCAAAAGTCGGTCAAAACCTCGCTGACCTTCTCGAAAAAAACGATACCATTCTCACCGTAGACAACAAATCTCTCACCCACCGTCCAGACCTCTGGGGTCACTACGGTATTGCCCGCGAAATCAGCGCCATCACCAAACAACCTCTCAAACCACTCGAAGCAAAAGTAGCTTATCCAACCAAAGGTAAATCCGTCGAAGTAAAAGTTGAAGAACCTGAACTTTGCCCTGCTTACTGTGCTGTCCAAATCAACAATATAAAAGTTGAACCATCACCCCAGTGGTTAAAAACCCGCCTTGAAGCTGTTGGCTACCGCTCCATCAACAATATCGTTGATGCAACTAACTACATCATGGCCGAACTCGGACAACCCCTCCACGCTTTTGATTCCAAACAGATCGAAGGTGGAATCATCGTTCGCACAAGTAGTCCCGAAGAAACCGTCACCACTCTCGACGGTCAAAAACGCAAACTCCCAGGAAATGCTCTCCTCATTACCGATCACAAACGCGCCGTTGCCATCGCCGGAATCATGGGTGCAGAAAACTCAGAAATAACTCCAGAAACCACGTCCATTATTCTTGAATCCGCAAACTTCAACGCCCCAAACGTCAGAAAAACTTCTGTAAAACTCAACCTCCGCACCGAAGCCGTCCAACGTTTCGAAAAATCTCTGGATCCAAATCTCGCCCTTCTCGCGCTCGATCACATCACCGCTCTGATCCTAAAACTCTGTCCTCAAGCTGAAATCTCGGGACCAAAAACCGAAGTCATCAACTTCAAAAATCAAAAACGTGAAATTGCTGTTAACGTTCCAAAACTCTTCACCAAGCTCGGAAAAGAACTCCCCATCAAAGAGGTCACCGATCTCCTCGAAAGCATTGGTTTCACCATTAACTCTCAAACCAAAGATTCGCTCAAAATTCTTGTCCCCGATTTCCGCCCTCTCAAAGACATCGAAATTGAAGACGATCTCGTAGAAGAAATTGCGCGCCTTCACGGCTACGAAAACATTGAAGCTGTTCTTCCAGAACTTCCCATCCACATGCCTCGTGAAAACCGTGAACGAAAACTCAAAAACCAGCTCCGTGAACTGCTTTCCCACGGTCTCGGCTTCGACGAAGTCACCAATTACTCTTTCTATAGCAAACAGGACGCTCAAAAACTTCAGATCCCGGAAGAACTTCATCTCACCATTACCAATAACCTTTCTGCTGAACAAACCCACCTCCGCGTTTCAATGGTCCCAAACCTACTCAAAAACGTTTTCGAAAACAATAAATACTTCAGTGATTTTAATATCTACGAAATTGGCCACACCTACGAAGACCTTCAAGAATACTTCCCGCTGGAAAAGAAAAAAATTACCGGCGTAGTCGTGAAACCAGCAAAAACCAGCGAATCAGTTTTCCTTGAAGCCAAAGGTGCTTTGGAACAAATCCTTGAGCAATTTCGCATCCCTGGACTCGAAGCACGTGCCGGTGAAATCTCCTGCCCTTACGCCCACCCAAAACGTTACCTCGGCTACTACCTTAAAAAGAACGGGGAAGAACTCGCCCGGGTCTACGAGCTTCACCCCTTCACCGCCCGGAACTACGATCTCCAAAACCTCGCCATCAGCATTTTCGAGATCAACTTCAGCCTTCTCTGCAGCCTCCCTCAAACGGAAGTAAAATACAAACCTATTCCAAAATTCCCAGGCATCAGCATTGACATTTCCGTACTGATGGACGAAAAAACCCAAGTCGGTCCCGTCATCACCACAATAAAAGCACTCAGCAAAGAGTACATCAAAGGAGTTACCCTCTCCGACCTCTACACCGGAAAAAACATCCCTGAAGGCAAAAAATCACTCACCTTCTCAATCGAACTTCGCTCAGACGAAAAAACCCTCACCGATGAAGATATGAAGACGGTCCAACAAAGCATCTTCCAAAAACTCCAAACCCTCGGAGGAGAAATCCGAGGCTTATAAAATAATCAGTAATGTTACAAGTATGAACACCCCAAACGAACCCGGTCTAGCAGAGTTATGGATTGCTCCTCCCGGAAATCCATCTCCCGCTGCAGAAGCACCACAACCACAAAGAGATGATATTATTGACCCCTTTGAAACACCTGAAAATCGTCGAGAAGTACATACAACAATCCCTCCACAAACCACATTAGAACTCCTCGAAGCAATGCGGCAACTTGGTGAAGCGGGAGGACATCCTATTTTCCCAAAACGAGAAGCACCAACCAGACCTGACTACAAAGGAAAAAAATTTGATGATTTTGGAGCGCCAATTCGTTCTGAAGATTTAACAACCGTTACGGAAACTACCTCCACAGCTGCTTCAAACGTATTGGATGGTACAAAGGACTAAAACGGGAGTTTTTTTCCTTTTCGTGAAACTCGCACCATACCCCCAAAGGTTAAAATTTCAACCCCCTTTTTCTCCATCTCATCCAAAATCACATTCATTCCCAAACTATCGCTCGCCATATGTCCGGCAATCACGACATTAATATGATGTTTCTCCGCAAGTTTTCGATGTTCTTCAGGAATGTGCATCGCAACCAGTGTACCAATACCAGCCATCGCCATCTTTTCATAAACATCTTTTGAACCTGAAGTCCCCCCAGTGATACCAGAGAAAGAAATCTTCCCAACTTTCGATTTTTCACTTCCAGCAAACATAACCGGACCATTCCCTTTTTTCTTCATAATCTGATACTCCTCGAGTTCCATTAACGCTTCAATAATATCGCCACAAGTATCCGGTTTCTTTTTCGTAATATAATTTTTCAAAAACCAGTAAGCCTGATTATCGGCAACGGTATGAGTACAAATAAACGGCATATCTAAAAGTTCAGCAGCCCGTGGCACCTGATAATGGTTTGCCGGATGCAACGCACGATTCAAGTCCCCAACCCGTGAACCCATAATTTTTTCCATAACATTCACCGGAACTCCATCCAAAACCCCAATATCTTCTTGCAAATCCATCACCTGAGTCAAATCAATCAAACATCGCCCTTCCGGATGATGAGCCATAACCGCATCAATTTTTTTCCCATTTTTAGAAAGTTCATGTGCCAACAAAACCTCGCCAACACCAACATCAATTCCCACAATCACTCGTTTAATCTTAGTTTTTCCATCACCATACTCAATCCGACTATCCAAAAATGGATTCTTTAAGCTTCCCACATCAAAATATTCCCTTTTTTTCTCATCCAATTTTTTATACTCTTCATTCAGCTTTTTGAGCTGTTCTTGGAGCACTTTCAACGGTCTTGGTCCACGTTTCATTGCTAAATCCACTCCCAGATCCTGAATTTGTTGTAATGTCATCATAACGAAACAGTTTTAATGAATGTGATGTAATTCTAACAAAGCAGATCTTGAAAAGAAAGTTAACGCTTTCCAACCTCGACATACCGAGAAAATCCGCTACAATCTAATCAAACAAAGCAATTACCTATGGAAAATAATAATAACAACAATTTCTACCACACCCCGCTCCGAAATCACTCTCCCGACTTTCCACCCCGAAAACCACTAAAACCCAACAAACCAAAGTTTCAGCTTCCCAAGTTTGAAATCCCAAAAGATCCCAAACAGCTCCTCTTCTGGATTGCAGCAGGAATCATTGGCCTTTGCCTTGGAGGTTTTTTACTTTTTTCTCTGCTCATTTTTATCATTGGCTGGGGACTCCCCGACGTCCACGATCTCGACAAACTTTCGGTTGCTCAATCCACCACTATTTATGATCGAGAAGGAAATGTCATTTACACCAAATTTGGAGAAGAAAATCGCCAATACGTGACCTACGATCAAATTTCGGAAAATATCATTAACGCCACCGTCGCCATTGAAGATGATGGATACTGGAATCACGGCGGATTTGATGCGTTTGGAATCATCCGTGCAATCATCAATAATGTCCTCGGAGGGCCACGTCAGGGAGGATCAACCATTACCCAACAATACATTAAATATGCCTTTTTAAGCCCCGAACAAACATACACACGTAAAATCAAAGAACTTATCCTTGCCGTACGTTTGGAAGAAACTTTTGATAAAAAGAAAATCCTCGAGCTTTACCTCAACAAAATCCCGTACGGAAACAACGCCTTTGGAGTAGAGAAAGCATCTCAAATTTACTTTGGAAAAAAAGCAAAAGATCTGAATATAGCTGAAGCTTCAATCATCGCTGCCATCACCCAAGCCCCAAGTCGTTACAACCCTTACGGTCCAAAAAAATATACCGAACTAACCAAAGAGTTTACACCGGAAGAACTGAGTCATCGTAACATTCAAACCGAAGCCGATCTCGATGAACACACCGAATTTGCCCGTGGTCTCATTGGGAAAGTTCAGAAAATTGGAAATCGCAACGTTTATCTCCAAGGCCGCACCGACCTTGTTCTTCGCGCTATGGAAAAAAATGGCTACATTACGAATGAACAACGTGAAGATGCTCTCAAAACACTTCAAAATCTTCAATTCAAAGAACAAAAAGAGGACATACCACACGCACATTTCATCATGGACGTCATCGATCAACTGGAAGAAAAATACGGAAAAGAAGTAGTCGCACAAGGAGGCCTGAAAGTGTACACCACCCTCGATCCAAGACTCCAAGACGCTGCTGAAAAAGCTATCGTTGAAGGCGTAGAAGCGAATACCAAAAAATATAACGCTAAAAACGGCGCCCTCCTGGCCATGGATCCAAAAACAGGTGAAGTCCTCGCCCTGGTAGGTTCCGCTGATTACTTTGGAAAAGAAATTGAAGGGTCACTTGATATCACCACCCAAGCGTACCGCCAACCCGGATCCACCTTCAAACCCTTCGTCTACGCCCAGGCTTTCAATAATAGATTCAGCCCTGGTTCAGTAGTTTACGACACCCAAACACGTTTTGGTTCAAACGCTTTCCCAAAAAACTACGACGGTAAGTTCCGAGGCCCAATGACCATGAGATCCGCTCTCGCACAATCACGAAATATCCCTGCCATCAAAGCGTATTTCCTTGCAGGTGAACAGGGTCCCATAAAAGAGCTTATCAAAAAAATGGGCGTGAAATTTAAAAACGAAAAAGAAGAAAATCTCGATTATGGTTATCCTATGGCCCTCGGCTCACCACGTGTCCGCCTGATCGACATGGTCACCGCCTACGGGGTATTTGCCAACGGTGGTACCCGCCATGATCCAGTATTTATTACCAAAGTCGTAAACTCTTCAGGTGAAGTACTTGAAGAATGGAAACCAACACCAGGAGAAGCAGCGCTCGACCCTCAAGTAGCTTACTTGATCACAAGCATTCTCTCTGACACCTCCGTCCGCCTCTCGGAAACCATGACCATTCCTGGCCAAATCAATGCGGCAAAAACCGGAACCTCTGATCGACAACTTGATAATGGGAAATACGTCCCCAACGACCTCTGGGCCATAAGTTATACCACGCGTTTAGTAGCGGGAGTTTGGAACGGAAACAACCGGGAAAGTGACCTCCTTGCTGCTGGTGCCGACGGTTCATCATCTGCAGCTCCTATCCTCAAAAAATTCATGACGGAAGCACTTAAAGACTCTCCTGCTGAACAGTTCCCTGTTCCAGAAGGAATCAAAACCGTTCAAATTTCTAAACTCACCGGAAAACTCCCAGGTCCTGCTACTCCACCGGATCAAATCGTAAGTGAAATCTTCGCCAGTTTTGCCGTCCCAACTGAAATCGACGACAGTTACACCGTCGCCACTATCGATACCCGCAACAACAAACTCGCCAACGAATACTGCCCACCTGAGTTTGTAGCTCAAAGATCCTATCTAAATGTAGTAGACATCGCCCCATATCCTGAATGGCAAAAAGGAGTGGATGAATGGCTCAAAAACAGTTCCAACTCTTCAGGGGAAACGCAAGAAACCGAGACAAATAGTAGCATGAGTGGAGCCGCCCCTACCGAATTCTCGGAACTCTGTACAGTCGATAGATCAGATGGCAAACCAATCGTGGAAATTACTGATCCGGGCGAAAATGACAACTTTGACGCGGGAACAAAAGTAGAAACCATCGCCAAAATTAACTCAAAAAACGGTGTAGCCAAAGTGGAGTTCTATCTTGACGGTCGATTCCAAGACTCAATCACCAGCTCTCCATATGTTGGAAGTATCCGTTTACCACTGGGAGAAATAGGGATCAAAAAACACATCATTACAGTAAAAGCCATCGATCAATACGGTTATTCGTCCGAAGCAAACGTGAACATCAGTACCAGCGGATCAAAACCTTCGACCCCAAAAGAACCCCTCACAACTGAAACAACGACTACTGAAACGTCTTCAGAAAACCCCTAAACGCAAGTAAATCCATGCTTCAACTCCTATTCATTTGTCCTCAACCGCGTTACCTCACGGAACACATCGGCATGAGCGAATATGCGTTGCTCATTAAAAGAGCACTTCAAAAACATCACGAAAAGTACGAACTCACCAGTGTTTATCCACAAGAAGAAAAACTTCCCACTCAGCTCAAATTTGATGCCATTATCATTGGTGGATCAATCCACTCGACCTACGAAAACCTTCCCTGGATAAAAGATTTAGAACAACTCATTCGTGGAGCAGAGCAAAAAAAAATCCCCCTCCTCGGTATCTGTTTTGGCCATCAAATCATTGCCCAAGCCTTGGGAGGAAAAGTAATCAAAGGTCATAAGGGAAGAGAATCCGGAATTGCCAATATTAACCTCACCACACACGGTCAACAAGATCCCCTTTTCACTGAAGTCGATACCAGTTTTCACACCGCCACCAGCCATGCCGACATCGTGGTCGAACTCCCGAATCATGACCAAATAAAACCCCTCGCATCTACGAGTGTATACGATTATCAAGCCCTCGCTATTGGAAACCACGTTCGTACTGTTCAATTCCATCCTGAATTCGATAAAGAAAATATCAAAAAACTCGTCAGTTCACGAAAAGAAGTTTTTTTTAAAGAAAATTTTATACAAACTTCAGAACAGTTTGAAAAACTAATGGAGGAAATTGAAGAAATCGAATTTGAACATAATGGGCTAAAAATCATGGAAAATTTTTTTGAATATTTTGTTCTCAACAAATCATGAGAAAATTTCTCACTCTTCTCGTTCTCACCTTGTTGTTGAGTGGCTGTGAACTCAATGCCACCAACATCAAGATTCAACCACAACTCATTCCAGGAAAAATCGAAGCATATGAAAACCACTGGGTAGAAGTCCAACCCGGTTTAGCATACGGTAAATTTACCATTACCTATAACGACATCGAACGCGAAGTCTACCTCATC
Source organism: uncultured Candidatus Peribacteria bacterium (assembly GCA_964624115.1). Classification (GTDB taxonomy): domain Bacteria; phylum Patescibacteriota; class Gracilibacteria; order UBA1369; family UBA1369; genus CAZUXI01. The sequence goes on along the minus strand of CAZUXI010000001.1, from coordinate 258,191 downwards.
AAGGTTGATCCTCAAAAGTACCAATTCAGCTTTGTTGAAAACAAAAGTCCTGAAAACCCCAAAGACCTTCGAAGTATCCATCAGGAAAACAAATCACTCTTCAGTTTTAATGGAAGTTTTTTCACCGAAGAGTTCAAGCCCACCGGTTACCTCAAAGATGAAACCCAAGAAGCAGGAAGAATCTCTAATGCTGACCTTCTGAATGGAATTTTTGTCATTAATAAAAAAGTAGGAACACTTCTTGATCAAACCCAAAAAGATGATGCAAAAAGCGCCGAATTCGCCATCCAAAACGGGCCTATTCTCCTCAATAATCAAGGCGAACGCATGATCAAAACCGATACCGGGAAAACCGCAAGTCGAACGGCCATCGGCATCGACCAATCTAACCAAATCGTTATAATAATCATGAAACAGGACCTGAGCAAACTTGATAACTCACTTTCACTTTTTGAGTTCACCGAAATGCTCAAAATTGTTACACCATTCAAAGAACTCGGTCTTCGTTCTGTATTAAACCTGGACGGCGGACCTTCAACTGGTATGATGATCGGGGAAACCTACCTTCCACCTTATGATGACATCCAAAACGTCATTATTGTAAAAGAACGAAAGACTTAGACTTATGCTCCAAAAACTTTTTTTCATCAGCGATACCGAAATGGGCCGTGGTGATATCATGGACGATTTTTCCGATGACGAAAAACTTTGCGAATACATCGAATTTATCCAAAAAAATAATCCCAAAGATACCGAAATCAAACTCATCCTCAATGGTGACATTTTTGATTTCCTCAAAATGCCTTACTTCGGGAAATTTCCCCGCTACATAACAGAAGAAATTTCACTATGGAAACTTGAAGAAACCATCAAAAAACATTCGAAAGTTTTTGATTGCCTGAAAAATTACCTCAAAAATCCACACCATTTCCTTCACTTCAACATCGGCAATCATGACGCCGACCTCATTTGGCCAAGCCTCCAGAAAAGAATTCAACAGGAGCTCAAAAACAACCAACAAATCTCCTTTAATTATTACTACCAAGACAATCACATTCACGCTGAACACGGTCATCTGCAAGACGCCTTTTTCACCATAAATACCAAAAAACCTTTTATCAAATACAAAGGACAAACGCTTCTCAATCTCCCCTGGGGCGCTTATGCTTGTTTCTCTCATCTTAATAAACTGAAAAAAGCCTTCCCCAAAGAGGAACAGATTTTTCCAAAAAAAACGGTGCTCGAAACAAACGAAGCCTTTAAAAAAGCCTCAAAAAAGACCGTTCGTATGACGATGCTTCAAGAAATCATGATCAATCCGATCATTAAATTCTACGACCCAACCTATCGAATCCCTCTTCGTGAATTTATTGACCATTTCATTCACTTTGGACTCGATTTTATCGACGATAAAAAGTTCATCAAAAACTACCTTAAAAAACTCACCAAAAAATTCCCCGATAAAAAACTCTTTGTCCTCGGACATTCCCACGTGCTCACTGAACTTAAAATAAAAGAAAAAAACTACTATATCACCGACACCTGGCGCAACGAATACGATGCCAACAAAAACTATACCAAAAAGCAAAAAACTTACGTCGAAATAATTAAAGACAACAACGAAATTCTTTCCCACCATCTCAAAATATTCCCTTAAGAAAAAGTAAAAAAGCCCACAGAGTGTGGGCTTTTTATATTCGAATCAAAAACAAGATTACTGAAGCTCAGTCACTTCACCAGGAAAAATCTTGTTATCAATCAGTTGATAAGGAAAACTGATCTTCTTTTGCGTATTCCCATCTTCATAAGAAACAACAGCAACACTATCATCTTGAAGAGAAACACTCGTTACCACCCAAGTTCCACCAACACTTGGAGCATCAGGACTCAAAGTAGAAATATTTTTCAAAATATAATCTTTCACCATACCATCTGGATCCGTGGGAGTCTCCGAAGCTGGAAGTTTACCTGCAGGTTTTGGACACGCAGCAAACTCACAATCCGGGGCAACCCGACCAACATAAGTAATACCATCAGGACACATTTTAGCATCCATAGTACAAGCTACCTGCTCATACGGTGGTTCAGGAGTAGGACCAACCGGATGACCAACAAAAATACCCATAAAAAGCATGAGGAAAACTGAAAGGAACGATGATTGCATAAAATAAATTAATGAATACAACTACAATAATGAAAAGTCATAACAAAGTATATCATTACAAAAAAACCCGCTCTTTCTAGGGAGCGGGTTGAAATTCCGAATCTTATGTGTTCTCAGTTTTTTTTGATGAGAACTCAAGATATTTTTGTTTTGGTGGAATTTGTTTTTTGTGGCGACGCACCACTTTTGCTTTGCAGGGTTTCGGTGAGAGTTTCCAGTCCGACCAAGGACCGTCTGCCAAGAAACTTGGGAGCATTCTTAGATTCCCGAAGGAATAAACGAAGAACACCAGACAACTGTGAGCGGTACTCCAATCGTCAGGAGAAGTACCATTACCGAGCAAAGAGAGAAAGAAGGTGAAAGTTTCTAGGGACAACCTCGTTCCCCAGTCCGAAGACCTGATCCGAAAAGTCTTGTTTACGACAGCGATATTTTCAACTGTCTTATATTTGCGCTTTTGGAATTTTATTGAGAACGGGTGACAAATTCACCTCCCTATCTATCCTTACTAAGGGTTTATTTATTTTTGTTTTGATTTTTCAAGGATCGGACCAGTTGTTTCGTTTGTTTTGAACTCTTAAGTTCAGAGTAAGATATCAAATCTAAATTTTAATGCAAATTATAATCCTAGACAAAACAACAAGTATTTTCTAATTTAGCGAATTGAAAAATAACAAACAAATGAAAGCCTCTTATTACTCAACAAAAGCAAATCTTGGAACCATCTTCCCATCAACTTCCACCATCGCCAGAAAATCACTCTTTTTTCGTACCCACAAAACACCCTTCCCAAAATCCGGAGAATCATAAAGCGCCCGATAAACCACCACCTCTTCTAAAGTCTCGCTATCCCGCGCAATCTCAATAACCTCGTACTTGTTCCCCTTATAATGTAGATATTTCCCAAGTTGCATAATATAAAATTATAATCAGGTCAGTTGCAAAGCAATCTCTTCCAGAAAGCATCCCCCTGGCCGCGCCATTCGTAGCCCTTGCGAAGCGTAAGCGAAGCATCAGGCAAAGAGTGGCCGCGCCAAACGAAGCCTTCGTGTAGAGCCAGCGAAACAGAGGCGAAGTTTGGTCGGGATGGCGGGACTTGAACCCACGACCTCACGCACCCCATGCGTGCGCGCTAGCCAACTGCGCTACACCCCGACAAATCACTCACACTTGTAACATACGAAAGAAAAATACTCAATTACCAGCTTTCACCATTTGACAATAAACACATGAATACCCATACTGGGTATAGGTATCATTAACACAATTCATCAAAAATGATTGAACCCTATCAAACAAAGACCCTTTCACGACTTAAAAAAGCCAAGGGCCAAATCGAAGGCATCATGCGTATGATCGAAGATGGGAAATATTGCGTCGATATCTCCATGCAAGTCCTTGCTCTTGAAGGAAGCCTTAAAGCAGTATCTCGTCTTGTACTTGAAAGTCACCTCAATACCTGCGGTATCAAAGAACTCGCAGCACAAGACTCAGAAAAAAAACAGAAATTCATCAAAGATATCCTCAAAATTGTCGAATTTTCTAATCGTTAAACCTGAAGCCAAAATCCTAATCTCCACTTTATGCCAACACATCAACGCTTCAAAATCAAAGGTATGCACTGTGCCTCCTGCGCGGGAATTATCGAAAAAACTTTAAAAAAACTCGATGGTGTTGAATCGGCAGAAGTAAATTATGGAACTGAAACCGCAAAAATAACGTTTGATCAAACAAAAATTACCCCTGATCTACTCTCCACGCACCTCAAGCCACTCGGCTACTCTCTACTAATACCGACAGCGAATGCCATGGATATGTCAGCCTCGGAACACGATATCCATCTCGGAATAAATCAATCCAAAAAAGAAAAACTCACCGAAATAAAAGAAATGCGCACTCAAGTCCTTTCAACAATCCCGTTGACCATTTTCAGCATCCTTGTCATGACATGGGATATCCTCATCCAAACCAAATACCTCCCACCACAAAACGAAATTCTCAAAGAATTCTTTCATCACCTCTTACCATTATTTGCCACCTACACCCTCTTTGTTATTGGTAAACCTTACCTCCTCGGTTTCTACCGTTTTTTACGTTATGGAAAAGCAAATATGGACACACTCATTGGAATAGGAACAACTGCAGCATACCTTTACAGTTTCATTTTATCTGCGTTTGAAGTGCCTTTAAAGCCATACCTCAATGTCGAACACACTTATTATGACGTCACCATCATCGTGATCTCCTTCATTGCCCTCGGGAAATACCTCGAAGCGAGATCCAAACTCAAAACCGGTGATGCCATTGAAAAACTTCTCAATCTTCAGGCAAAAACCGCCCGAGTAATTCGAGACGGAAAAGAGGAGGAAATCAGCATTAATGAAGTAGTTCACGGTGATCTCCTGATCGTAAAACCAGGAACAAAAATACCCGTCGATGGTGTCATTACCGATGGTGAATCTTTTATCGATGAAGCCATGGTAACCGGCGAACCAATACCCGTTGAGAAAAAAAACGGTGACAAAGTAATTGGAGGGACCATGAATACCAACAGTACGTTCACATTAAAGGCCACCAAGATAGGCTCCGAAACACTCCTTGCTCACATCATTAAAATGGTTGAAGAAGCACAAGGAAGCAAGGCTCCAATCCAAGCCTTGGCAGATAAAATATCCGGGATATTTGTACCAATTGTCTTAATTATCTCTTTTCTTGCACTGGGATTTTGGCTCCTTATTGGCACTCCATACCTTGGATTTGCTCAAGCACTTTCCTACGGCCTCACTGCTTTTGTAGGAATACTCGTTATTGCTTGCCCATGCGCCCTCGGTCTCGCCACACCAACCGCAATCATCGTCGGTATAGGTAAAGGGGCCAAAGAAGGTATCCTCATTAAAGATGCAGCTACGTTGGAAAAATTGCATAAGGTAAACACCATTGTTGTGGATAAAACCGGCACCATCACCAAAGGCAAACCAGAACTCATAAGCATTAAAAATAATTCAGACCGCACTGACGACGAAATCATCACCATTCTCGCTTCCCTTGAGAGCAAGTCTGAACATCCAATCGCCCATGCCATAACTCAATACGCCAAACAAAAAAAACTTGCCACGAAAGCAGTTCATAACTTTGAAATAATCAAAGGCAAAGGTCTCAAAGGAAAAATAAATACCATTGAATACTACGCCGGCAACCCACAACTCATCTCCGATCTCAAACTCAAATTCGCTACCCAAGACATTGAAAAAGAAACGCTCCAGGGCAAGACACCAATCATTTTAGCCACAAAAGATGAAGTATTGGCCATTGTCATGGTTGCTGACGCAGTGAAACCAGAAGCAATCCAAGCAGTAAAGAATCTCCACAAACTTGGAATTAAAGTCATCATGCTCACCGGTGACAACCAAAACACCGCCCGTTTTATTGCAGAACAAGTTGGGATTGATAACATACTTGGCGAAGTTCTCCCCGACCATAAACTTCAAAAAATAAAATCACTCCAACAAGAAGGACACATCGTCGCCATGGCTGGTGACGGCATCAACGACGCCCCCGCCCTTGCTCAAGCCGATGTCGGTATCGCCATGGGAACTGGAACCGACGTCGCCATTGAAACCGCCGGCATAACCCTTCTCCACGGTGACATTTCCAAACTCGTGAAAGCAATTCGCCTCTCCAAACTCACCATGCGTGGCATCAAACAAAATCTCTTCTGGGCCTTTATCTACAATCTTGGCGGTATTCCACTGGCCGCAGGCGTGCTTTATCCTCTCGTCGGCTGGCTCCTTTCACCGGTCTTTGCCGGCCTCGCCATGGCATTCTCAAGCGTATCAGTAGTTTCCAACTCACTAAGACTTAAATCGAAAAAATTATGAAAAAATATACCTTCCATGTCCAAGGCACCACTTGTAACTCTTGCAAAATACTTATTGAAGAAACCCTCATCGAACAAGATGAAGTATCAAGTGTTCAGGTAAACCTTCACAAACAAACCCTAGAAATTGAAGGTGAATTTTCAAAAACGCCGGCAGAATTAATTGATTCATTCAATAAACTTCTCAAATCCCATAAATATATTCTGTCAGAAGAAAAACCGCAAAAAAATACCGACTTGAAATCACTCCTAACCGCCATCCCCATCGGGATTACAGTTCTTTCCCTTTTTTTCCTACTCCAAAAATCTGGACTCATAAATTTTGGTTTCAAAGGAGAACTCACTCCTTGGACCGCACTACTTATTGGACTGGTTGCTTCAATTTCCTCTTGCCTCGCAGTAGTTGGAGGACTCGTCCTTTCGCTCTCAGCAAAAATGTCACAAAATGTTTCAACTTTTCGCCCATTCAGTTTTTTTCATACCGGGCGCCTCATAAGCTTTGCCATCCTCGGGGGGTTACTCGGAACCATCGGCAACGCTATTGCCATCAATAATACTGTAAAATCCGGACTCGGACTCTTTGCTGCGGCGGTAATGATTATTCTAGGTATCAACCTTCTCAACATCTTTCATTGGTCGAAAAAACTTCAGTTGTCATTACCCAAAGGAATATTCAAAAATATCTCAAAAGTTGAAAACGGCTTCTGGGCACCATTCATCATTGGGGCAATAACATTTTTCCTCCCTTGCGGCTTCACTCAGTCGATGCAAATCGCCGCATTATCAAGCGGATCATGGCTTCAAGGAAGTCTCATCATGACCATGTTTGCCCTGGGGACACTTCCCATGCTCATCCTCATATCCTTCAGCTCATTCAAATTTGCTCACACCAAATACGCATCAATCTTCTTCAAATCAGCGGGAGTTATTGTTATCGGACTTGGAATAATCTCTTTTTTAGCCGGACTGGCCGGACTCGGCATCATTAAACCACTTATTAACTTCTAAATCATGCGAGAAAAACTCATCGTAATCATCAGCATTTTCATCAGTATGATTCTAGTGGCAGCAGGACTCAGCATAAACCAAAATGAAACGTCGAGTTCAGAAACGAGTACAACAGTGGTGCGTGAAGAAAATGGTACGCAATACATTCACATCTTAGCACAAGGTGGCTACAAACCCGACCAAATAACTGCAAAAGGAAACCTCCCCACCATTCTGGAAGTAGAAACCAACGGCACCTATGACTGCTCATCCGCCCTCACTATCCCCAAATTAGGCTACGAAAAATTTCTTCCACCGACCGGAATCACCACCATCGAAATCCCAAAAAACCTCACCACAAACTCCCTCGATATCCTCTGCAGCATGGGGATGTTCAGCGCAACCATCAAGTTCAGTTAAACCTAATTTTCATGGCAAATTCGACCGTTTTTTCCCCAGCTAACGTTGGAGCCTCCAAAGTATCCTCCACTTTCCACACCCAAGATCTTCCGCTAGGATACAAGCATGAAAAACAGTACTTCAAGTAAAAAAATCGCTATCATTGGCGGTGGCGCCGCCGGCCTCATGGCAGCAGTAACCCTCGCCGAAGCCGAAAATTTCTCAACCGAATTCGAAGGAACCATCTTCGAAAAAAACAGCTACCTTGGAGCCAAAATCATCATCAGCGGCGGTGGTCGCTGCAACGTCACGACTGGAATTCACGATGTCAAAAAACTCCTCACCAAATACCCCCGCGGCAACAAATTCCTCCCCACCGCCCTCTACCAATTCCCGCCCGATCAAGTGATGAACTGGTTCGAAACCCATGGCGTAAAACTTAAAACCGAAGAAGACCTGAGAGTATTCCCAAGGTCCAACAATGGTAACGACATTGTTGACGCCCTCGAAGGAGTTCTGAGAGAAAAGACCTTTCATACTTTTCTCAAATCACAGGTCAAACAGATCCAATACATCAAAAAACAGTTTAAAATAACCTACCAAACCGGCGAAAAATCTCATGAGGAACTTTTTGATGCGGTCATCATCACAACCGGTGGAAACGCCTACCGCCACACCGGCTCAACGGGAGACGGTTATGCTTTTGCCCAAGAACTCGGTCACACCATCACTCCCCTCGCCCCTTCTTTGAACTCCTTTATCGTTGAAGAAAAATACATTGCCAACCTCGCCGGTATCAGCTTTCCTGAAGCAAAAATCACCCTCGTAAGCTTTGACAAACAAAGCACCTCAACCCACACCGGACCCATTCTTTTCACCCATCATGGAGTCACCGGCCCCGCAACTTTTGTCCTCTCCAGCCAACTTGCCTACGAAACCTATTCAAAAGAGAAACCTCTCAAACTCGTAATCGACCTCTTCCCAAAAAAATCCCAGGAAGATTTTGAACAAGAGCTCCAAAAACTTGCCAACGACCACGGCAAAAAACTCCTCATCAACCTCCTAGATTTTTTTCTCCCAAAATCACTCTGCCCAACTGTTATGATGCGCGCAAACATCAAATCCAACCTCGTGAGTAGCCAAATGAACAAAGACCAAAAAAAAGCACTCATCTCCACCTTAAAAAACTTTGATTTCAACGTGGTAAATCGCGGTGCCGGTGAAGAGTTTGTAACAGCAGGCGGAGTTGAACTCAGTGAAGTCAATCCCAACACTATGGAATCAAAAATCACCCCGGGCTTATACTTCGCTGGGGAAATCCTTAACATTGATGGTTACACCGGAGGCTTCAATCTTCAAGCATCCTGGGCTACCGGCCGACTTGCCGCCCTAAGTGTTATTAAAAACATCGAAAAAAGTTCATGAAAAAACTTCTCAAACAACACCTTGATCACATCTACGCAAGTGCCGTCTTTGGCCTCACGTTCATCACCTATCTACTAACCATTTACCCGACAGTAGGAACAGAAGATTCTGGAGCGCTTATCACCTCATCGGCAACCCTCGATATTGCTCATCCTCCAGGTTACCCGCTCTACACTCTCTTAGGAAAACTCTTTACCATTCTCATCCCATTTGGAAACATCGGCTGGCGCGTGAATCTTATGTCAGCCTTTTTTGGTGCAGCCACCGTAACCCTTTGTTATTACATCATCAAATCCCTCACCAAAAACCCACTCATTGCCATTGGTTTTAGTCTCATGCTCGGGTTTAACGATATTTTCTGGTCTCAATCAATTCGAGCAGAAGTTTACACCCTCAATGCTTTTGCTCTTGTTCTCGTCCTTTTCACCCTCATAAAATACCATCAAACCCGAAAAGCAAAATTCCTCTACCTCGCAACACTCTTCACGGGCCTGGGAATCAGCAACCATCACCTCATGATTCTTGGACTACCTGCGATCGCAATCTTCCTTGTCATCAGCGATTGGAAAATCATCCTCAAAATCAAAACCATTAGTATTGCTCTTCTTACATTCATCATTGGACTCTCAGTTTATGCTTATCTTCCGATTCGCTCCACCATCGCCCCTTACGAAAACCCGGCGTATATCAAACATGATCCACTCAATACCGTCGAAAAATTTACAAATTTTGTAAATCGCAGTATCTACGGCGGAACCATAAAAATTGATAACACCACCTCTGAAACCACTGAGGAGACACCACCTTCTTTCATTGATAACCTCTTTCATAACCCAATCGTAGAGTTCATCACCGAATACAGCAAGCGACTCATTATCAATAATGGGGAAGGATTCATTCCCCTCATCAAAATCATCCTGGAACAAACCCTTTATCTCCCGCTCCTTTTTCTGGTACCCACTTTCCTCTTCTTTCTCAAAAAGAAAGAGACCAATGGAATCCTCCTTACACTCTTTTTTCTTTCCTATACCTGCCTCCTCCTGCTCTATGTTGGTGTCCGGAACGAAATGAGCTGGAGCACCAGTTTCAGCAATCGCCCCTTTTATATCAATGCCATCATCATTGCCGTCCTCTTAAGTGCAATGGGAGCTGCATACCTCACTGAAATCAATAAAAAACTCCAAGATCCCCTCGAACAAATTTTCCTCCTCCTCCCCGCTCTCTTCATCTTCTTCAATTTTGCTGCAAACAACGAAAGTAAAAACTACCTTGCCTACGACTTTAACAAACTCATCCTTTCAAGCGTACCTCCCAATGCAACACTCCTTTCAACAGGGAAAGACAACGTCACTTTTCCACTCTACTACCTCAAAAAAATTGAAAATTACCGACCCGATGTAAATCTCATCATCAACTATTATTCAGGACCAGTCACCGCCTCCGACCTTGACCGCAGAATGAAAGAAAACAATGTGAACGAAATCTACCTCGATTTCCTCCCGGACAATTATGAAGAAATGAATCTTATTCCCTATAATTTTATTTATAAATATCGTCCCGATCAAAAAATACCCACAACTCAAGCAACCCCAATCATTGATCCACCTTTCCAAGATATCGAAGTTCGGGGATTAAAAAGAAATAGCGACTGGGCCAATACCAAAGTAAAAGGGTGGTACTACCTCAAACGAGCCATGATGAACCCCAATACACCTGAACAAGAAAAATACTTCAAAAAAGTAAAATCCGAGATTCAAAACTTCTACCGTTATTATCAGTTTATTGAAGAGTTTGAGAACAAAACCTACAAAATCGGCATGGTTTAAAAACACTCAAACTATTTCTTCATCCGACGTTTAACATAATAAGCACCTGCTGTAACTGCAGCAACTAAAAGAGCCCAGCCCAACCAGCCACTTTGTTGTGCAACCGCTGCAACCATTTGATTCAAACCACTTTCAGGTGCAGCAGCTTTAAGCTGATCAGTTTTAGGGAAATTCACACCAATAGAGAATGGCACATGAATTGTTTCACTCTGTGCATTATCCGTTAAACGAGTAGCCGTAACATAGACATCATGATTACCTAACTCAAGTTCATTTGGGGCCACAATCTTAAACTCACCGCTTACAGCATCAGAAATTAAAGCAGAAGTGGTCACCAAACTCTTCCAGGTTGCGGTAACACGACTACCAATCTCCGTTTCACCAATCAAATAAGGGACTTTATCAATAATCTCTATTCGAACATTTTTAATATAATTCTCTTCTGAAATATCTTTTCCTGAAAGTTTTTTAGGTGTTGGTTTTTCAACTCCTAATTGAGAGTTAATCTCAATTCGAACAGGCTTTGATTCCATCACCAAGCGTTTTTCAGGTAAAAGCGCCTTGGCAATTAACAAATATTTACCATCACGAATCGATTTTGAAGGCTCAAACAAAAAGAGATTATTTTCACCGGTAATGGTTTCACCTAAAACTTTCTCGTGACCAGAATCGTTCCTCAAAAAGATCTCGACGCGCGCATTTGCAGGTGCAATCCCTTTAATCAAAGGTGTTGTATCACCCACTAACTGATTCTCTTGGAAGTTGGTAATTCTTACCCCTAAAGCTTCAAGTGATGAAGGATCATCAGGATTAGCAGGATCGGTTTTCAAATCCAAAATCTCTTCCGCATCTGAAAATCCATCACCATCCGTATCAAACTTCGTTGGATCCGTACGATAATTGATCTCTAATTTATCCGAAACACCATCACCATCAGTGTCAGTCATACCATCATTAATTTCTAAACCATATCTCTCTTCAAGCACATCAGCAACACCGTTGCCATTTTCATCAGCAGGATAAGAGTTCACATCCAAAGGATCACTTCCCAATTCAATTTCAAGAAAATCACTAAAAAAATCACTGTCAGTATCTGACTTTAATGGATTCGTCTGATAAGTTACTACTTCTGCATAGTCATCTAAGCCTTCACCATCAGTATCACCTAAGAACGGACTTGTTTCGTAATCCTCCAACTCATTATTATCCAAAAGTTGATCATTATCAGTATCAGGAGCATTTGGATTCGTGAAAAACAAAGTATCTTCCTGATAATTTTTCAATTGATCATTATCCGGATCGGCACGACGATCCTGCAAGAATTTTGAATCATCAAAATAACTCTTCAGGCGTTGGGTCATATCAGTAAACTCATCTTCAGTAATATAATCCCCTGGTCTGAAGTTGGTTCCGACAGTACAATCAACCATTTGTACTTCACAGGCTTTATTGATATAACGTGGGAACCACCACATCCCCTCTTCAGAGATCTCTTTCACATCATCAAATGGTGTCGTCTGACTTCTGACGCCATTAATACCGCCAAGAGTTGTTTCTAATTCATCATAATAAAGCCATTTCACGAGATCCAAAGATCCAAGTAAGACCTTCAAAGCTTCAATTCGATTAATCACCCGATACGGCTTAAAAGGGCTATTCTCCTCAAGATAATAACCCTGAGTAATCGCAAGGATAGTCGAAATATTCACGGGGTAGGCAAAAATGTTTTGCGGAGGGACATCAGGATAAAACTGTGTCGAACCAAGCTTCACAACAGGTGCGCTAAAAAAGAGGTCTGGCTTAAAATAAGTCTTCAACTCTAAGTTCGTTTCATATTCTGAACTCATGGGAATATCTACGCCACTCGTATCCAATACAACTGAGTTATAAAGCGAATTATCTAAAAAGATCGCCATAGTATTCGAGAGATCTTTTTGAGCATCAATAAGCACTTCTGACTTTAAGCTCTGCAAATCAAAATCGCTAAGCACTCGCGCAACCGCCTCACCACGCATCAATGTCCAAGGAGGAGGTAAAAGGAGGGGGCCTTCAAGGGTTTGAATAATCACCGGTTCCTTTTCAAGAGGAGGTGAATTCACTTCAATATCTTGATCAAATACAGGATTATCCTGGTCAAAAACTTCACTCACCTGCTCAGAATTGTTTGGTTGATTTTGATTCTGATTCACATTAGGTAGTTCCCCCTCAGGACTTGGAGAAAACTCTTCTTCGCCTGGAGCTGGAGTCCCCGGAGGCGGGGTTGTATTTTGTGACTGATTATTACTCGGGGGATTCTGTTGATTATTGTTATTATTCTGCTGATTCGAGTTATTATTGTTATTTTGCTGATTATTATTTGCCGGGGGATTGCCACCATTTCCTCCATTTCCACCACCAGCTCCACCTCCACCGGTATTGGTTACGGGAGGAATGACCGGAGGAACAACGACAGGTGTAGTAATCGTAACGCTCGAAAAACCGGTAACACCACCATAGGTAGCGGTTACTTGAAGTGATCCATCAGAAATTGCTGTAAGTAAACCGGTTGAGCTAACAGCAGCATCACCAGTGGTAGTATCCCAGATGGTTAACGAATTACTCGTAATATCTAAGTCCGGGTCACTCGCAAAGTGAGCAATAGCAGTATATTGCTGTGTGTCAGTGGGATTCAAACTCACCGTAGCAGGAGTTACCTCGACCGATATCGGAACAGGTAAAAGACTAACAGAAACAGATGTCGCCAAGACGGAAGGAGTGAAAAACCACGAAAAAGAAAGAAATGCTGCAAATACAGCTGAACCAGCCTTCCGTGGAAATGTTTGAGATATATTCATGAACTTGTGCACAAGAAATCATCAAATTATAAAACATTTTTTGCACACTGTAAAATAAATCGGATAAAATCATCTAGATTTCATAAAAAATGAAGCATATATTTCAACCGCTTTAATTTTGGCTACCATGGATTTACATTTTATCCTAGCCGTTTCAATCTTTTTTGTCTCCCTGCTCTTCTTTATTTTTGACTGGGTAGATAAAACAATCGTTTCTCTTTTGGGAGCTGTACTTCTTATTATACTTGGAGTTCTCGACTGGCACGAAGCACTCGCATCTATCGATTTTGAAACCATCGTGCTTCTGATGGGCCTGATGATTACCGTCGGAATCGCTCAACATTCAGGAATTTTCAACTGGATGAGTGTGCAAATAGCAGAAAAAAGCCGAGGAAACCCCTTGGCTATTTTTATACTTTTCACTCTCCTGACAGGTTTTTCATCAACCGTTCTCAATAATGCCACGGTCGTAATTTTGATTGTCCCAATTGCAATCGCACTTGCAAAAGGACTGGGATTCAACTCAAAAACGCTGGTCATCACCCTCGCCGCTTTTTCAAACATCGGTGGAACCTTAACCTTAATCGGTGATCCACCAAATACACTGATCGGTGTTCAAGCCGGACTTTCCTTTAATAACTTCGTTTGGAATCTTTTCATTCCAATTGCTGCCATGAGCATTATTGTTCTTGGGGCATTGATCTTTTTTAAATGGAGTGAACTGAAACCAATCAACAAAAATCTGAGCAAACTCTTTGTCAGCAATATGATTATTCAGAGAATTCGTTACCAATTCTCGAATACAAGGCTCAATAAATACATGGTCATCAGCACCATTTTGGTAATACTCGGAACCGTCATCGCCTTCGCCATTCAGCCGCAAATTGGAATCTCCGTCGGAATCATTGGCTTGGCTTCTGGCGTATTTCTCTCGCTCCTCAATTTCAAAAACATTAACTTTGTTCACATTGTAAAAGAGGTTGAATGGGACTCACTTCTCTTTTTCTCAGGCTTATTTGTCCAGGTGGGTGCTCTTGAAAAAATCGGCTTTCTCAAAATAATTGCTGACTACATTGCCAGCTTTTCAGGAAATTTCGTTGTGCTCATGCTCGTTATTGTCTGGGGAATAGGACTCGCTTCCAGCATCATTAACAACATCCCATTTGTAGCACTCATGATCCCGGTTATTTTTGATCTTCAATCAAAAATGGCAGGCCAACCCCATCTCGATCTCCTCTGGTGGGCACTCGCATTGGGTGCATGTCTAGGTGGAAACGGAACCATAATCGGTTCTTCATCGGGAATTTTAGCTATAGATATGGCAAAAAAGAACGGTGTAAAAATTTCCTTCCTGGAGTTCATGAAAATTGGAATGCCCATTACCATCATAAGTTTGCTTATCTCATCGGTATACCTCGTTGCAAGATTTTACACCTAATATATGAAATCAAGTATTACGGACCAACTCTCAAATATCATTCGCTGTGTTGAGTCAGATCTTGGAACAACTTCCCTCTCCACCATGAGCTTCAAAGTGCTGATTGCTGCGGTTGAAGAATTTAAAATTAAAGATGTCGACGATTTTTTTGATCAGTTCAAACAACTACTCATTCATATCAAAAGTACAAAACCACGTATTGGAATCATTATTTATTACTTCTGTCTTATCTGGGATGAGCTTCAAAAAGAACGAGATGTTCTCAAAACAAAAGAAGATCTCATTAGAAGCCTAAAAAATATCACTGAACACCTGACCTTAGAGATTGAAATAGATTCAGCAAAAATCATTCAACATGGCATATCATGCATCGAAGAGAATGACAGTATTCTCATCCATTCTCACAGCCAAATTGTTCTCAAAACCTTAAAAAAGGCAGTTGAAGAAAAAAAGAACTTCCGAGTGATCCTAGCCGAACAAGAAGAGGAAAAAACACACGACATGATTATTTTCCTCGACACCAATAATATTCCTTTCTCTGTTGTTCCTGAATTCATGCTTTCGCATATTGAAAACGAAGTCACCAAAGTATTTTTAGGAGGAATTACATTCAATAAAGAACATAATTTTGTTTCCGATGCTGGAACCAATTCGGTTATATCCGAGTTTCACCATGCAAATATTCCAATTTATATGTTCATGACTACCAAGAAGTTTTCTTTATGGGACTCAATCAACAAGCACCACACCTACAAAATTAGCCAAAAGAAAATTGAAAAACGTCCTAAAAAGTTTCTGACGTATAACCGAATTAAATTCACCCACGACCGAATACCCATCGACCTGATTGATACCATTATTACCGAAGAGGGTATCTTTAATCCCGAACAGCTGAAAAAAGCTTACGATAAAAGCTACAGCGAACGTCAAGAATGGCTTGAAACACACTTTACGTAAAAAGTTTTTTGTGTTATCATTATCAGATACTTTGTGGAATAAAACCGCATGTCTGATAAAGTTTTGTTTAAAAATTCGCAAGAGAAAGGGGTAATTTATTTCCTTGTCACTGCAGGCATACTGCTTGGTTTTTTCGTATACCATTCACCGGTTTTAGCAGCTGACTTGGCATTGACCGTAAAAAATCCTGACCCCTATACCGGGAATCAAAGCTGGTTTGTATACAAAAAAGAAGCTGGCCAAGTCATTCAAGACATTGCCAGTGTAAAGAATTTTAGCAATGAAGTCGCCAATATTCGGGTCTACGCCGTTGATGCCAACAACAATGAATCAGGAAATTTTATTCTCAAATTTGCGAAAGAAGAACAAAAAAGTATAGGCGCATGGACAGAGGTAAAAGAAAAAAACCTCACAATTCAACCAAATCAAAAAATAGATATTCCATTCAGCATAAAAATTCCCAATGGAATAAGTCCTGGTCAATATTTAGGGGGAATTGTAATTGAATCAGCAGGTGATGGAACCTCAAACTGCGAAGTTGAACCATGCGATTCAAAAGTAAATGTCAAAACACGTATCGGTTCAAGAATTTACCTCACCGTTCCTGGTGAAGTTGTAGAAAAAATCGATTGGAAAAGTTTTACTCAATATCAAAACCTCAAAGGCACATCGTATTTTAAATTTAATATCGTAAATGAAGGAAATATTTCCTACGAACCACGAGCAAAAATAGTGATTAAAAACGGTTCAGGTCAAATCTATGATCAGTTCGAAAGAAACTTAGGAACCATTGTTCCTAAAAGTACGAGTGAGCCAACAATTAGCTGGGAAAAACCAGCGCCATTCTTTGGTGACTTCACCGCAGAAGCTACGGTAACATTCAACAAACAGTTCGACGACAATAATACACTGCATGGAAGTGCGGAAACATACCTCAGATCAACAAAGTTCACGATCATCCCCTGGCTTCAGATCATCATTGTATCAGGGACAATTTTAGTGGCCTTCGGAACATTTTTTACCTTCCATCATTATCGCTGCCGCTGCCGAAAAAACTGCGAAGAATACACCATCAATGAAAATGAAGACATAATGAAACTCGCCGACGACCTCAAAATGAATTGGAAAAAGATTGCCTGGATCAATAAGCTTAAACCACCCTATGTCTTAAGAAAAGGAGACAAAGTTGTCATCCCAAAAGCAAAAAAATAACGATGAACAAAAAAAACAACAACTCAAAAATAAAAACACTCGCCTTCTGCCTAGTGATTGTCACAGGATTCATGACGATTTCAAGTGTCGTCTACAAATACCTGAACACTTCAAAAACTAAGGCAACAATTACATATTATGGCAGTCAACTCGCAAACACTGAAGGCAGTGGAATAATGCAAAAGTCAGATATAACCATTGCAGAAAATGGCGACTTCACAATCGCTTGGGAAGAAACAAATGCACTTGATACCGACGGAGGTATCTTTTTCCGACGATTCAATCGAGATGGAAGCCCCAAAGATGCAAGTCAGGTTCTAGTGAATAACGATGGGTTGAATCCGGGCAGCGAAACAAATGCCCAAATAACAGGTGACAAATATGGAAATTTTATCATCGTCTGGAGAAATATTAGTGGTACACCTGAAATTTATTACAAAGCATACGATTACACCGGAACAGCAATTGGCGCCGAAGCGATTCTCGACGCAACAGTTGCCGACAAACTGCAACCCGACGTCACCATGGATTACGACGGATCAACAGCAAACAATCCACTATCAACCAGCAATGTCGCTTTTGTATGGTCACAAGAATTTACTGACTACGACATCGCAATAAAAAAAGCGACCGCAACCTACAACTCAGCGCATTTATTAACAGGAATAAGTCTCGTCTCAGGAGTGCCTATCGCAAATGAAAACACCAGTGGAGATCAATTGGAACCACAAGTAGCCATGAATAACTTTGGGCAATATGTCGTTACCTGGTCAGGTAGCCAACCACCAACCTACACTGACAGCCAAATTTGGATGAGAGCATTTTCTAATAATGATACTCCATTGAGTGTCAATAGTACGGGAAGTGGGAGCACACTTGATACCAAAATAAACAGTGACAACATTCTTCTTGGCAGCACCCCAGCTATTTCAGCCGAAAAAGGTACCGACCAAACCGATGCACGTGATTTTTCTATCGTTTATTATGGGGAAGCTGTCGTAGGTGACAGTCAGGGTATTTTTGCCCGTATGCTGGAATGTGAAGATATCGATCTCAACTACAGCACTGACACAGACATTGTTTGTATATTCAATCCAAACGAAATAAGCGTCAACAATACGACAAATGAGACGCAAACCAAACCAAGGATCGACTCAGACGCACTCAATAATTTTATCATTACCTGGGAAGACAACGACTACACCAATAGCATCCTATCGGTCATGATGAAGTCATTTAAAAACAATGGAGTTCCATTAAATACACCGGATTATATCATTTCTCAAGTATTCGCCATCGGATCATTTCCGACAGATCCGAGCGTCGCCGTATCACCAGATGGTACTTATGTTATCACCCAAAACGATACAAGTACTGACCCAAGTATCAATATTCAATTTCAACAATTTGTATCTGATACTTTCAAAATCGGTGGTGAACTCGTAGATTCTGGTATGGACACAGAAAGTGTCCAAAAATCGAGCGATTATGACATTGCTCCCAACGGGAATTCAGTAACGGTCTGGAAACAACCAACTGATGGGAATCTCTATTACATTCTTTACGATTCAACCGGAAGTGTCATCAGTGGAGACCGAATTGATACGAGTGGAGTAACCTCAAACACGAGTAATCCAAGAGTTTCCTTCTTTAAAGACACCAATCCGCTCAGTACAGGTTACGGACGATTTATTGTTGCCTGGGACGGTTCACATCCAAGTGGAGATGGGTCAGATGTTATCTACCTTGAATATAACGCTGACGGAACCGAAGCCAATACCCCTGCCATCATCAATACTTCCCTCACCGGAGACCAAAATTTCGGAGACATTTCTGCCGGGTACTATGACAATGATGCGGACAGTAACCCAGAAGATATTTTTGTAACCGTATGGCAAAACGACGACCCAGCCGGTGGCGATTACGAAAGCATTGAAACACGTTACCATCAGGGAAACACTTTCTTTGACCCAACCGGATCAGTAGAAAGTGATCCAACTCCTGCACTATCACCACGTGTAAACCTCAACCCCATCAACAATCGAATCGTCTACACTTGGGATCAGGAAGATAGTGGAAGTAGCGGAAACGGTTTAGGAGGAGTCTGGGGAAGAACAGCAACCGGTTCAACAGGTTTCGATTTTGAAGCAGCAAAATTTCAAATCAGTCCAAACAACAGCCTTAATCAGTCATTAGGAAACTCGGTGTTTATTAACAATGATGAGTTTGTATCTATTTATTCAGCCGCACTTGATACACCAACCTACAGTAACATTTACGGAAAACGATATCTTTTTAACACGAGCTCAACACCAACCGTCATTGATAATGAATTCTTGATGAGTCCGGAAGGAAACGTCACCGGTTTTGAAAAATTCTCCATCTACCCAAGCATTGCCGCCGACTACTCAACCGGAGATTTTCTCGTCAGTTGGAGCGATAGTAGCATAAGTAACGAACAAAAAATTTACGGACAATACTTCGAATATTTCACTGAAAACCCCAACGGCGTGAAAAAATATGGAACAAACTTTGAAGTAAACAGCACACGCGCCAACTATCCATCGGCGGTAAACCCCACTGAAGCCGCGTTAAACAATTACGGTGTTGCAGGGATCCTATTTGAGGGAACACACCAAGTACAAACGGGCTACAACAGTGGAATACTAGATAAAGATTACGGAGTAGTAAGCCAGCTCCTCAACAACCCACTCTACGAAAAACCGGTACTTGAAAGTATTGCTGAAGTGACCATTGATGCTATCCGTACCATTAGAACTCCAAGCACCATTAACTTCCCAAGTGTAAATGCAAGTACTTCAAATCCCAGCACCGTATCGGTAAACGTAAGAGATCAACTTCCAACCGGATACATTGAAATTGAAGACCTTGCCACAACCGGACCATACAGTGTAACCATTGCTGCCGACAACTTCACACTCGGAAGTGTTAGTTATATTCAGGTAACAAACTTAGGGGTAAAAAACTGCGATGCCGATCTCTACTCAGACATTACGTGTGTTGACGTTATGGATGGAAATCCAGCAAGTTTTAGTCTCACCGGATCAACTCCACCTGGACCAACCGATTACACCGGTGACGACACCAGCAGTAGCGATGTATTTTACCCATTCAATTCAACGGTCGAACAAAAAACCCTTGCAACCGGTGCAGGTGATGTCCCGGGGCGTTTCAGATTTTATCCATCATTCCAACTCACCGTACCACCGTTTACCCCACCAGGTTCACATAGCACAACACTAACCTTCAGCTTAATCTAAAATGAAAAACCAACGAACATATCTTACCATCAGCACACTCATTACACTCGGACTCTTCTTGATCAACCTGACTCCGGCACTTGCACAGGTAATTGAAGTAGAAGTCATTGGAGGTGGCTACCGAATTGGGGGGCCTGAAACCATGAGTTTCCCTGGGGTAGGTGCTACCTACGCAAACAATCAGGTGAGTGAAGTTGATTTAGAAGATCTCAACACGCCAATCATAATTCGGGATGATAACGGAGGAAACAATTTTCAACTCAACGTTCAATCAGATACCTGTTACGATAGCGGCTTAAACTCAAGCAGTATAACCATGGAAGTCAAAAATAGCGCCACCGTTTTATCATATCAAGGAAGCTATAATATCACTGCCGCAAATACCAGTTCATTCTCAAGTATCACCGGCACTCCGGTTGTTCTCGCAACTGGAACAGGTGAATCACCGGGACGTTGGGGGATCTCTCCGACATTCCGTATGAACATACCTGCAGGAACACTGCCAGAAACCTATAGCTGTAACGTGATCTTTACCATCATCTAAAATGATTCGAAACACTTACAATTTGCAAAAACTTCTGACCATTTTGGCCATCAGTACCACGATGCTTTGCCAAACAGCGCTCGCCTCTGAAATACAACCATCAAAGTTGTACAATTTTGGATACCTCGACGTAAAAGCATTGAATAACAATAAACCAAGCAATGAGTGGTATATCGAATACCTTAAACCAGGCGACCAGATCCAAAAACAGCTGCAGATCTCAAACTTCAGCAAAGTTGAAAAAAACCTTCTCATCTACACCGCAGACACCAGCATCAATGAAAATAAAACCTTCATTGCCAAAAACAACTTCGAAAAATCTGATGATATCGCAAACTGGATCACGCTACCGGCAAAAGAAATAACGCTCAAAGCAGGCGAAAGTAAAATTCTAAGCGTTAACTTTAGCGCACCAAAAAATGCAGGTGTTGGCCTGCACACTGGAGCTGTACTAGTAAAAGAAAATCCCTTCGGAAACCTTACAAAATCAACTGAAAACCAAACCGTAAGTTTTGAAAAAGGAGTACGTGTTTATCTTAACGTCACTGGTCCGGTAATCAACAACACAGAGATAAAAAGTATCCACATTCAAGCCAAACCGGGCGAAACAAGTCTCAATTTTCAAGTAAAAAACACCGGAACAACCGATTATAAACAAGAAACAACTTTTAGCCTCAAAAACATCTTCAGTTCAGAATACTTCAGTACCATAGGAATATTAAAAGTTCATCCTTCAGAAGAAAAAATCACCTCAGTAAGTGTACCAACATCAGGTTTCGGATTTTACGAAATTATCGTTGAACAAAACAATCAAGCCGTTTCACTCGGATATACATTCATGATTCCTTGGTGGATCATTGCAGGATATTTTGCTTTTATTCTTATCAAAAAAGACAGAAAAATACTCGAGATGAGAAAAATTCAACTCGCGGAATTTCAAAAAAGTTTTGCCTTTTTAAGTCTCTTCGCCCTGCTCACAACAATAACTTTCGGCTTACAATATAGCTTTATCACGGCAAAAGCAGAAGAAGCAGGCTTAACAATCCAGCATTACAATCTCAATCTTAACTGGGGTAACTTGAAAAAAATTGCACTCCCAGCAAATCGAACACAAAAATGGGAAGGTGAAATCACCGTAAATAATGGGTCTTTCAAACTCAACGACCTAAAAGGTTTTGAAAGAAAAGACCGAGTTGAATTAAAAGACAACAACCAAGTTCTTGAATTCAACCTTGAAAACACCGCCAATGATCTCGATGAAGCACTCTTAAGCTTTGAAGGAGACTCACAAAATCCACCGATCTTCACCTATAAAAACAGCCTTACCAACGAAGAATACAAATACAGTATTGAACAAATTTTAAGAAATTCTGAAGTCATCACTTCTGGAGCATTTCAACTCAAACTTCGTGCTGAAAAATTACCTGAACCTGAAGAGAACCTTCGTGGAAGTGCACTCGAAACAGCCCCGATAGAAAACCTCAACGCAACACCGGATATAAATCTTGAAGCAAGTCCTGACAACACCATTGAAATCCCTGAGCTTAAAAATCTCTTTATCGAAGAGTTACCCGCAACTCCTGAAGTACTTGCCGAATACATCTTGAACTCCGACTATGTTGAAAACGTCAGCACCGAAAGAAAAACTTCACAAATCGAATCAGAAACCATCTTGATTAAAGCACTTGAAGCCACTCCGGACGTGCTCCAAGAAATCCTCGCCACTCCGGACCTCAACTTCGTTTTTGTCCCATCAGAAACCATTACTTTCCCACCTCAAGACTATTCGGCTGAAGAAAAACAGGTGAGTAGTCAAGATTTAGGAACGTTAATTTTTGTGCAAAATCAGGACAGTCCTTGGAACACTTACGTTGGAACTTCCGAATTCATTTCACTCTCAAACGCCAAAAACAAACTTCCTGCCTCCGCTTTTAGAATCATTCCTGGCGACCCGCAAGTCCTAAGTGGAGAAAATGGAAGTGAAGTCGAAGCTGGTATCGAGAAAAATTTCAAAAACACATCCGACAAAGCACTCCTTTTGAGCGTTACACCGGAAAACAACGACACGAACATCATTGTCCTCAAACCAAAAGCAGAAATTCAAATCCCTGCCGGAACTCGCCCAGGTGTCTATCGTGGCCAAATCACTATCACCAGCCTATAGTTTCGTATAAAGTAAAAGACCTGCCTCCATCGTCAAAAGCGAAGCATGCACATCCTCTCGCATATACATTTTTTCAGCAAACTGGCCTAAAACTTCACGGTGCGACATAATATTGTCTGCAATCAAGATTCCCCCTTTTCGTAAACGGGGGAAAAAAGCTCTTTCATAACTTTCATACTCCAGTTTTGTTGCATCCAAAAATACCAAATCAAATTCACCAGCAAAAGGAATCGTATCAACACACTCAGGCGCATGGCCAAAAACCTGTTCAATAAATGGAGCAGCACCCGCATTTTCAAAGTTACTTTTTGCCATTTCAAACCGCTCCCGATGCGACTCAACAGTATAAACCTTGCCGCCATTTCGCCGAGCCAAATCAGCAAAATAAAGAGTTGAATACCCGGTTGAAGTGCCAATTTCCAAAATATTCCTTGCCCTAAGAACAAATCCTAAAAAATGTAAAAATCTCCCAGTAATTCGCGAAACATTCCAATTCGGATTCACCTCAATGGTACCTTCATACCGCCGCTGGCCATCATACTCATCAATACTCTTTTGAAAAAAATTATCCATCAGGAAAAGAAAATTTAGGTTATAATACAATTGTTGAATTTCAAACTCATGCCCAAAATATACAAGGCCGTTATCGCAATTCCAACCTATAATGAACGAGAAAACATTAAATTACTCATTCAAGAACTGGAAAAAGCTTTTGAAAAAATAAAGAACTGGAACTTTAAAATTCTGATTATAGATGATAACTCCCCTGATGGAACCGCAGAAGAGGTAAAAAAATACCAGAAAAAACTCAAAAACCTCTTCCTCATCCAAGGAGAAAAAAAGGGACTCGGAGCTGCATATTCCCGAGGATTTGAACATATTCTCAAAACCTGGCCAACCGATTTCATTTTTGAAATGGATGCCGATCTTCAACATAACCCAAAAGACATTATCAACTTCACCCATCAAGCCGAATCTGGTTACGAATTCATCATCGGCTCGCGCTATATTGCAGGAGGAGATTATCCAAATTGGAGTTTCAAAAGAAAACTCTACTCCTGGGGTGCAAATCTCATTGCGAGAAAAATCGCCGGCATATATCATATTGAAGATTGTACTTCTGGTTTTCGGTGCATCTCTACAAAATTTCTTAAAAGTTTTAACCTCAAGATACTCAAAGCAAACGGATACGCTTTTCAAATGAGCCTGCTCCACGCCGCTTTTAAAAAACATCTCAAAATAATCGAAATTCCAATACTCTTTCCAAACCGAACCAAAGGAACCTCAAAACTAGGCCATAAAGATATCACCGAATTCTTTATTAACGCCTTCAAACTTCGCTTCAAAAAATACACAAAAAACAATTCGAATGAAAAATAAAAGAAATCTTTTCCTCACCTTCACCCTCATTTTTGGGACAAACCTTGTTGTGCCATTTTTTGTCCAAGCTCAAAGTGAAAATGCAAACATAGTCCAACTCATCAACGCTGATATTCTCAGCATCGACCAAACACCCACGAATATTGTCTTTGAACCATTAGACATTCAAGAACCCGTTAACTACGAAAGTTATTACGTGAACCCACACAACACCGATCCTGGAACTGAATCCTACATCAAAATGAGCGACGGCAGATTCTCAGGGAATTTTGTCCTTCAAGTTGAGCTGGATACCCCAGATTTTGTTCGATCAGGTGGGAGTGAAACCATCGACGGCCAATACCTTTCAATTGTCACAGAACAAGAAAAAACCTATTTGGAAAATAACCCCGCACCTCCAAGTGCCTTCAGTGGAGTAAGTGGCCCACCGATTGGGCTTCAATCAGATCAAGCAACTTTTGAACAAGCACTCCCCTTTGAATTCACCTTCTTCGGAAAATCGTACAATACTGTCACCATCTGTACGAATGGGTTCATAAATCTTGGCTCAGATACAAGTTGTCCTGAACCTTCAGATTTCACTTCCCCAGATGAAATTATGACCGCATCAACCGGTCCAGCAAGAATCATTCCCTATTTCAAAAACCTCGATACAACCCTTGGTGATGTTTATGTAAACGTAACACCAGCAGATGTCGTTATCCGCTGGGATGCTTACCTCCCAAGTCCTGGATCAGAACAAGTACAATTCGAAGTTCAACTCACAGATAACAATAATCAAGATGAAATCAGTTTCCGCTACGCAAACAATGGAGCATCATTCGATCCAGACTCCTCCACCGCTATTGTTGGCCTTACCACCAGCGACGGAACACACTATCAATACTCAAATCTTGACGACGAAACAGTAGAAGATAAAACCGCCGATTTCACCGCCAATCCCCTCAATTTCGAAATCATCACGGGCCCCAATGTAACACCTGTATTTGCTTACCGAAACGGCAACCCAAACATCGGCAGTTCAGACTACGACAATCCCCTTGCCCTCATGGGACAAATAAGTGGAACCAATGTCCCGGTAGATATTCTCGGTGGAACCGTCTGTGATACCGGACGCTTCGGAACCTACACCCTTTACCCAAGTTACCGCATCAAACTCCCACCACCACACACCAACTTCCCCAGTGGAACCTACGAAGGAACCATTGTCTACACACTCTCTGATAGCACCTTATCTTGTTAGGAAAAACCCATTCATGAAAAAAGTGTGACATAATATTGACAACCAAAGTAAAAAATATTATTATAAACAGAGGTCTTGAAAAACAAACTTCATTAATTCATATTTATTATTTTTTCAAACCAATATGAAAAAACACAAATTAGCCGCAGTAGTGGGCACACTCGCCCTTACTGCCAATCTTTTACTTCCAGGTCTGGCTTTTGGAGCTCAAGACCAAACAGGTTCACTTTCGATTGCTTGTGACAACACAGCTCCTTCATTCTCTGAAGTGCCTGCAACATCGTTTGATTTTAGTACTGATGGTGCCGGTGGACCAATTACCTCAAGCAATGATATCGAAGAGACCTACTCTGACCCAGCGGGTGAACTTGACAACGTAGGTGGTGAAGATCGTTACCTCGAAGTACAAGATGTTCGTGACTTCAATGGATCTTCTGAATGTGGAAACGATGGTCTCCACGTTGAACTCACAGTAGTAGAAGACCCAGATAACACAGACTCTGTTTATTTCGATAGTGATCCGAACAATGCAGGTGGTTACTTCATTCCATTGACAGGTGTTTACTTTGTAACCAGCGCTGGTACAATAGGTGGAACATGTCCTGCAGGCAGTACTATTACCAACGGAGTATGTTTCCGTTCTGGAACTTACTGTCAAGATGGTACAGCTGATTCTTGTAGTGATACACAAAATGCTGCAATCTACAACGCTGCTTCAACCGCATTTACAACCCCTGCAACATTCACAACTGCACTCGGTACTGCTGCAAATACTGTTGCTGGACGCACACTTTTAAACTTCAACGGTACAGCTGAAAACGCTACTGATGCTGCAATCTACGGTAAAGCAGGTGTTGGTGTTGCCTTCCGTGCTGACGTTCCTGCCTTCCAACCAAATGGAACTTACCAATTAAATCTCCAATACGACGTTCAACCACACCCAACTACATAGTAAAATAACAAGTTAAACAAAAGGCCCCCTTTACTCAGGGGGCCTTTTTTGTTATAATAGAAAGATATAGTAATCGTAAAAATATGAAAACCAATAAAGTAATCCCAAAATTGTTGAGTGTTGCGATTCTTATGCAGATGAGCAGCATTGCCAGTGCACAGTTCATGGTAAGTCAAACAGGTGATATCTATCGAACCACAAAACTAGAAATGTTACCTGGCGAATCAAAAACAATCACTTTAATGGTAAAAAATGAATTGGAAGAAGAGATTCAACTCGATATTTATGGAGCTGATTCAAGCCAAAGCAGTCAAGGTGTTTTCACTGTTAAAAACAAATCAGACGAAAAAAAACTTGTGGGGAGCTGGATATCGATGAGCAATTCAGAATTAACCTTGGGACCAAAAGAAAAAAAAGAGATTACATATACCATTACCATCCCGGAAAAAGTAACACCAGGAACCTATGGAGGTGGACTAGCAGTTGGGACAAAACCATCAAATAACATTGAAAGTGGATCTGGCGCAATAACTTCAACCAGAATCGTCGAACCAATTTTAGTTTCAATACCTGGTGAACGTGTTTTCAAACTCAGCTGGGAAGATTTTAGTTATAACGAAAAAAATAGTACCTTCTATTTAAAATTCAAAAATGAAGGAAATATTGTACAAAAAATCTCAGGTGAAGTCAGCATTTCTGGACTATCTCTCCTGAACGAAAAAAAGATTGTAATTCCAATTAATGAGATCACCCTATTTCAAGGTGACAGTATCGAAGTACCTGTAAATTTAAAAGAAAAACCATTTTTTGCTTTCTTGAAAGCAGAAGCAGAAATTACCCATAAAGAAGTTAAGTTTACTGACAATCAAAAAGTAGAAGAAGGAAGTTTAAGCAAAGAAGTTTCTCTCCAATTCATACCTTGGAATTGGATCATTGCAATTATTATCATCATTGTCAGTGCAGCAATAGGAAAATTTATCCAGACAAAAAAACACAAAAAATTCCTTTCTACCTTTGAATCATATAAAGTTCAAGAAGGTGATAGTTTAGAAAACTTAGCTCAAAACAGAAATATCAGCTGGAAGAAGCTTGCAAAAATCAACAAAATCAACCCACCATTTACGTTGAAAGTTGGCACAAGCCTTCTGATTCCTCCTAAAAAATAAACCCACGGAGCATGAAGAAGAAAATATCTGCCTCAATAATTTTCCTGGCAGTGGTGACACTCACACTCCCGATCTGCGTCCAGGCACAAAGTACAAATCAAGTTGGAAATCTTGAAATCCTACCAAATAATGTCATCACGGTAGTTCCACCTGACAGTTTTAGTTTTGACCCAATTTTTATTCAAAATAATACAAGTGTCATCAATATTTACAAAACACTTGACCCTCAAATTGAGAATCAAACCGTCAAAGTGATTGATACAGATATGAGTCGGGGCTTCACCCTCAATATATCACTCACAAACCTGATCTCAACTTCAAATGTACTTAACATCATACCTTATACAGATGTGAGTTTGGTTACACTTGCAAATTCTAACACCACATCAATAGACTACGGACCAAACAACAATCCTGCCATAAGTACCATGAACGCTGCGCTTGATTGTAATTGGGATCCACAAAATGCAAATTATCCGCGGATGGAGGACTATTGCGGTCCAAGCATGTTCTCATTCACAGAACCTTTATGTAGTGGACTCTGCCCACTTCCAACCAGTAACGAAGTCACTATAATGGAAAATTTGAACACGAATGATGTTGGAGAATATTCTGTAGGATTTGGTTTTCAAATTACACTCGATGATGTCATCAATAGTGGCAACTACGAAGGAGAACTCACTTTTACTCTAATTCCTAATTAGTAAGTATGAAAAAGAAACTCATTATTATATCTATTATCGCATTTTCAGTTATTACCAGCACAGCATCCGCTCAAACAAGTGAAGTAAGTGGAACAGATAAAAAAAATACTTCGAGTTACACTTTTAAACCACTACATCCCAACACTATTAATCCTCGAACTTTTCTTTACGAGATGAAACCAAACTCTGAAGCAGAAGATGAAATCATGGTTATAAATCAATCAGATATTGATATGCACCTTGAAGTCTATGCTGCAGACGAAGGGCCACTCAGTGACAAAGGTCTTCCGACAGTAAGTAATAAAAGCGTCGACCAAAAAAATATTGGCCTTTGGATGACACCAGAAATCTCCTGGGTTGATCTTAAACCAGGAGAACAAAAAGCCGTAAAATGGAAAATAAAAGTCCCTGAAGATGCAGAAAAAAAACTCTACATCGGAGGCATCGCTGTGGTAAATTACGATTTGCCAGGAAATAAAGATAACAACATCAAAGCCTCTACAAGAGTTATTCTTCCAGTAAATCTTACCGTCACCGATACCCCAAAAGAAATACCTCACTACGGCCAAACCAATATCTTTCAACAAAACCCTTACCTCCTCCCAACACTTGGTATTTTTACGGTCTGTATGGGATACTTTACCTGGGGCACCCTAAAAGAAAGAAAAAATAAAAAGAAATCCCTTGAAACAAATGCAGAATAAAAATCTTTTGGCACTTTTTTTATCAACGGGAATCTTATTTCTCGGCAATTTTATTATTCCGCAACTTGGCTTGAGTCAGGTAAGCACCAATTCTACTGCCTCAATCAGTATCACCAATACTCCTTACCTCGCATTCTACCATATTCCAGCTTCATTTACCTTTGGAGCAGTGAACACCGCTTTAAACAGCACAGATATTATAGGTCCGCTGGTGAGTAGCTTCACGGTAAGTGATGACACCGTTATTACTGTCCAAGACACAAGAAATCAAAGCGGATTTACGCTGCAGGCAAGTGCCGAAAATTTTACCATCGACGGAGTAGGACCAACACCCACCATTACGAGTGATAACCTGCGAATGGTAACCCTGGAAGATACTGACACCGGACTTATCGGTAGTCCGCTCAACGGTATCAACTATGGTGATGGTCCCAATGGAGGCAATTCAGGTGACCAAGACATCGTTGCCCCACTAAATGTCATCGGTGCAGACCTGACACTGAGCTCTACATATACCGGAGTCGGCAGCAACACGCTCAACAATCCAGTCGATGTAATGCAGGCTCCCCATGATTACGGAAGTTGTATGCTTGGAAATGATGGAAGATACGGAAGGTTTTCCGTAGGCACCTCTTTCCTCCTTTCGGTTCCAAAATATACCACTCCCGGAAATTACTATACCAAACTCACCCTCACACTTACGGACAACGGAAACGCCTGCTAATTCTTTTGAAAACAATGAAAAAAAACTTCCTCCAAACCATTTTTTTCACCCTCCTTATTGCTGCATTTATTCCGCAAGCATACGCGGGTTTTACCCTTAAGCCAGGAAACGGAGAAGAACGACAACTCAGCTTCGAACTTGAACCCGGACAAACCCAGGAAGCGAGTGTCGAAGTTGAAAATCTTGATAAAAACCAACTGTACCTCAACTTCTATAGCGCCGACGCCACCCAGAGTAACCAGGGAACCTTTGCACTCACATCAATAAAAGCCCCTCAACAACATATTGGCACCTGGGTAAACTTCACCACTCCAAAACAGACCATCGACCCAAAAGAAAAGCGTCAAATTCCTTTCACCATCAAAGTGCCGGAAAATATCACTCCAGGAACTTACGGTGGTGGTATTGCCGCTGAAACAACAACCGCTGGAAATAACAGTCAAAACGGTGCGGTAAAAGTAAATGCACGAATGTTTATTAAACTTTTTATCAAAGTACCTGGCGAAAAAAAACACGAATTCGAATGGAGTGATTTTTCTTACGTTCCTGCAACCGTGAACACCAAACCACAGTTCACCCTCAAATATAAAAACCTTGGGAACACTGTTATCATTGCGAGCCAGAAAATAGAGATCGCCAACATGCTCAATGGAGAAATGAAAATCGTTGAACTTCCCGATGTCACCTTGCTGCAAGGAAAAGAGCAGAAACTTTTCAGTAATTGGGAAAATGCCCCCACGTTCGGAAACTATAAAATCACGGCTACCGTTACTTATTCCGAATACGACATCACCACCAATAAAAAAATTAACGACCAAATTTTAACAAAAGAAATACCGCTCAACATGTTCAATCCCAACGCCGTCAACTGGCAGGTGGTGATTGGTATTTCCATCTTGCTGTTGCTGATCATCGGATACCTTCTCATGAAAAAAATTCTTTTCACCAGAACACTCAAAAACAGTAATTCATACCTTGTGCAAGAAAAAGATACGCTCCTGAGTATTGCTGAAGCTAAAAATATTCATTGGAAAAAAATCGCAAAAGTAAATAAACTAAAAGCACCCTACAATCTTCATCCTGGAGAAAAAATTCTTATCCCACAAAATCAACATCAATCCCCTAAAAAATAGTTTGTTCATGAAAAAACTTGCCCTCCTTGCCATCACATTTCTTCAATTGAGTCTCATCACTCCTCTTTTTTCTCATGCCATTGTAAATGCAGCAGAAACTGAAGAAAAAACAAGCCAGGCTTCAACCGAACAAACCATGCAACCAAATGTCAGCGGGAATGACGGGTTCACCATTATCCCTGCCAATCCAAAAAATCCAAAAGATCCAAAAAACGCCAGAAAATTTATTTACGAACTCAAACCGGGAGAAAAAATTGAAGACTATGCTTATGTAAAAAACCTTTCAAGTGAACCAAGCACTTTCCTCCTCTACGGTGCAGACCCAACCGTTTCTTCACAAGGATCACTTGCCTATATGACTCGTGCCAACAACGGGAACGGTCCAGGAAAATGGTTCCAATTTGAAAAATCTGAAATAACACTCGCACCTCAAGAAATCCAAAAAGTTAAATTCACCGTTCAAGTTCCTCAAGAAACTGCACTTGGTGATTACAAAGCTGGTGTTGCCATGGAAAAAAGCAAAAAAGATACAAACAACCCCAATATTACCATTGCAACCAGGATCATTCTCCACAGTGAACTCAAAATTACCAATACTCCTGGTGCAGGTTCAACCAACACCAAAGCCCTAACCACCAACGAAATTCAATGGCAAAACTACTACTTCTGGATCTCCCTTGGCCTCTTCATCATCAGCCTCATTCTCCTTATTTGGACAACCCTCAAAGAGAAATACTCACTTGAAAAAAACCTCAACGAAACCAAAAAACCTTCAACCTCAAAAGCTCCTCCAGTTAAAAAAAGTTTGAAGAGTAAAACAAAAAAGCCAACATCAAAAAAGAAATAGAAATTAAAAATTCAACCTTGGTATTTATAAGAGAGTTTGATGCTTGATGCTTTGAATTTATGATGTCAGTAAGCCTCTGCATTCCTGCCTATAATGAAGAATCGAATATCAAAAACCTCATCGATTCCGTTTTTGAACAAACCTTTGATCTCAAACAAATAAAAGACATAACAATCGTTGCTTCCGGTTGTACAGACAACACCGAAAAAATTGTAAAAGAGTATCAAAAAAAACATCCTCTTCTCAAACTTATCAGCCAAAATGAACGAAAAGGAAAATCCTCTGCCATCAACGCTTTTCTCCAAACCACAACATCAGATATCTGTGTCCTCATCAGTGCTGATCTCATCCTCACAAAAAACTGCCTCAACGAGCTTCTCAAACCTTTCGAAAATTCTCACATTGGCCTAACCGGAGGACATCCCATACCCCAAAATCCCACAAAAGGATTGTCGAATTTTGCCGTCCACACCCTCTGGGAACTTCACCATCAACTTGCCCTCATCAATCCCAAATGCGGAGAAATCATCGCCTTTCGCCGTGTATTTTCTGAAATCTCGGAACAAAGTCCCGTCGACGAAGCAAGCATTGAAGAACTCATCACCAAACAATCACTCCAAATTACCTACTGCCCAAAAGCCATTGTTCACAATCAAGGACCAACCACCATCAACGAGTTCATAAAACAACGTCGACGCATTAACTACGGTCACATTTGGCTTACCCACAACACCAAGTACCAACCATCCACCACCAACTATTTCAAAATACTGCAGCTCATACTCAAAAAATTCTCCTTCAACCTCATCCACAACCTTCGCCTCATCACGGTGATACTCCTAGAAATCTTAAGTAAACTCCTCGCCATCAAAGACTGGCACACAAAAAAACACAATTACACCATTTGGGAACAAATCAAAACTACAAAAAACCTCAACACAAAAAGTAGTCTGAAAATCGCCACCATCTACCCCTACCACCTCCCAACTCTCGGCGGAGTGGAAACCTACATCAAAAATCTCACCACGGAACTCACGAAAAAAAATCTCGAAATAGCAATATTCACCGCCGATCAATATTTTAAAAACCACGAAAAAATCCCGAATCAAGAGTACGGATACCCCATTTACTACCTCCCAAATCATAAACTCCTCAACTACCTTATCCCCACCAGAAAAGCTTTTCAGAAACTCAAAGAATTCAATCCCAACATCATCCACATCAACCATCCACACCCCTTTGGAACCATCAGTCTCCTTTTCCTCAGAAAATATCGAAAAAAAATTGTCCTCACCTACCACGCGGACGTCAATCCAAGCTCACTCCTCATCAAACTCTTCGCTTTTTTTGAAAAACAGCTCTACCGATTCCTCTGTGCAGAAATCATCGTCACCACCGAAAAATATAAAGAGCTAATCAGTAAAATATTTCCCAAAAAATTCATTGAAGTGATCGAACTCGCTTCGAATTTACTACCAATTAAGACCTTGTGTTTCCCCTTTGGGGCTTCCTTCGCGCATAAGAAATCCCAAACGGTCCTTTTCGTCGGCGCGCTGGACTCAAACCATCAATACAAAGACTTAAATACCCTCATCGCTTGCGCTGAAATAACTCCAAACGTTGAGTATCAAATCGTAGGAAGTGGCAATCTCCAAAGCACTTTTGAAAATCTGGTCCATAGAAAACAACTCACCAACATAAAATTTCTTGGCAAAGTACCCAACGAAAAACTCCCGGAAATTTATCAAAACGCTCGCATTACCATCCTCCCAGCAAAATCCAACTCCGAAGGTTTTGGTATTGTCCTCCTCGAGTCCATGAGTCAGGGAACACCCGTCATCACCACCAACGTCGTTGGCTCAAGTGACCTCATAAAAAAGCACGGATGCGGACTTATCATTCCACCACAAAACCCCGCAGAGCTCAAAAAAGCCATCGAACAGATCTTCACCACACCTGAACTTGAAAAGAAACTCATTGTAAACGGTTTACAACTGACAAAAGAACTCACCTGGGCTAAAGTAGCTGAGAAAACTTTGCATGTTTATGAACAGGTTGCCCAACGCACAACAAAACAAGCTTGAAGAAAAACTCACCGTGAATTTCATTCTCGGCAATAAAAACCAACAAGCTTTTGCAAAACAAACTCCTTGTGGTGAACAAAGAATTTACGACCACGCTTTTTGGGATGAAATAAACGAAAAAACCAATACCCATCTTATTCATCTGAATCCTCCACCTCGCTTTAAAATCCCTTTCAGTGAAACCCTTGGAAACATCCTTTACCATTTCCAAAACGTCCTCCAAATAAAAAAAACTCATTTAGCCAAAGGAATAAATCACATCTACTTTGAAGAAGAGTCCTCTATCTTAAGGTTTTTACCGCTCAAAAAAAGTGTCGTTACCTGCCTCGACATTATTCCTATCGCTTTCCCTTATCAAACAAGTGCCCATTACAAACTTTTTTACAGCACCTGTGTCAAAGGACTCAAAAAAGCAGATCACATTTTCACCGCTTCAAATCATACAAAATCAGATCTCATCAAACATCTGAATATCCCAAAAGAAAAAATAACCACGGCATATTGGGGCATCAACGAAATTTTTAAGCCACAAACTCCAAGTGAGAACTTTTACCAAAAATTTCAACTCAATCCCAAAAAAATTTATCTCACATCAGTAGGTGGGCTGAATATCCCAAGAAAGAACCTCATCCTCTTAGTCGATGCACTCCCCGAAATTATCAAAAAGTTTCCCAACACTGAACTCATTCTCACGGGATACCAAAAAAAGAAAGGGACACCACTCGCAGAAAAAATTGCGGCGAGTCAGGTAAAAAATAAAATCCATATTCTTTCCGGATTGAATGATGCTGAACTTGTTGAACTCTACAACGCAAGTACGATATTTCTCTTCCCAACACTTTACGAAGGTTTTGGATTACCGCCTGTCGAGGCCATGGCCTGTGGTACACCGGTTATTGCCGCCAACAACTCAAGCATCCCGGAAGCCGTGGGTAACGCCGGAATCCTTTTCCAAAACAACAATATCCACGACCTTATCGCCCAAACCTGCATGCTTCTTCAGAATGAACACCTGCAAAAAGAACTTCGTGACAAAGGATTTCAGCATGCAAAAACGTTTACCTGGGAAAACTACACCAAAACGCTTCTCGAAACATATCCGCAAATCAACTCCTAAACTACCAACGTGAAAAAGAATTCGACTCCCGATCAAAGCATAAATTACGAATCGAACGAAGATCTTCAGTTTCAAATACAGGGGAAAGTGATCAAAAAAAACTTCAGTTTCCTCTTTGTTGCTGAAACTCTCATTCGCATCCTAACGTTTGTCATGACCGTTATGGCAGCTCAGGTTTATGGACCAGAAAGATTTGGTGTTTACACACTGGCACTCTCAGTAAGTGCCCTCTTTGAGACGATTTTTAATCTCGGAATTAACACGGTATTCATGCAAAGAGTTTCTGGCACACCAGGAAAAATCTCTCAGGAACTCGGACTTTTTCTTCCACTCAAATTGCTCATAAATTTTATCTCCATCATTTTTTTTACCCTCTTCATTTTCGTGATGCAAAAAAATGGAGAAACAACCTACACCCTCTTGCTCAGCGGAATCTATACTAACATTTTTTCGATTATCACATTTCTCTGGTGCTGTTTTGATGCCAAACAAAAAATGGAATATACCGCCATCAACAAACTGATCAAGTTTGGGATTATCTTTAGTTTAGGGTTGATTTTCATTCTGCAAAAACTCCCCATTTATTTTTTGATGTACGCTTTCATTACAGGAGGAATCGTTTCATTCATAGTGACCGGGATAATCATAAAAAAAACTTTAACCACCATCAACCTCCGGAACAATTTTTTTGAATGGAAAGAAATCATGAAACAAGGCCTTCCAATAGCAATATCCGGAACTTTTGTTTTCATTTACAGTTATCTCGACACAATTATTATCTCATTCACCAAAGGAGAAAGTGCTGTTGGGATGTACCAAACCAGTTACAAAATAATTGGCACGATCTTTATCCTTGGAACTCTTATCAATCAAGCCTATTTCCCTTCTCTCATAAAAACTTTTCAGGAAGCTCCCGAAAAACTCAGTAAAATTTATGAAAAATCTTTAAAAAGTTCACTTTTCTGGAGTATCCCCTCATCACTTGGTGGTTTCATCCTCGCTGAACGCATTATTCTTTTTGTATATGGGAAAGATTATATTGACGGCATCATGCCTTTCAAAATTCTCATCTTTAACTGCATCATCTACTTCGTTTCCTCCAGTATGACAAACCTTCTCTATGCAACCAAAGATCAAAAGAAAATTATGTGGATCTTTTTTTGCGGTGCTGCTTTCAATACCATCAGTAATCTCCTGATCATTCCTTGGTACGGAATCAACGGAGCAGCAGCCACCACTCTCCTTGCTGAAATAATTGTTCTGATCGGGATCTCAAATGAAGCAAAAAAACGAGCAGAGATCAGACTCTTGGAACTCTCGATGAAACCTCTTATGAGTGGGGCAATAATGAGTATTGTTTTATTAAATACCCATTTCGAAAGCATCCTTATCACCGTAGCACTTGGAGGTGGAGTCTATATGGGAAGTTATTTCGTTCTAGAAAAAATCCAACAACAACGTACTTAAAAAATCCTTTAACTGACTCACCGCTTTCCCTCGATGACTGACCAGATTTTTTTGCTGTGTCTCAAGTGCTGAATAAACCCTATCATACCCATCAGGGATAAAACACGAACTCAAAGGAACTCCTCGAACAATTGGGGCTTTCAATTCACGGGTTAAAACTCCACGAGTCTCACCACGAAAAACTTTTTCAACACCATTGGGAAGAACCAATCCCACACAGGCAACAAAAGTAGCACCTCTTTGACCATCAGGAACATCTTTGATCCGGTCAAAAAAATACTCAATCCATTCCCGATCACTCGCTTTCTCACCAGCTCCCCATCTACGAGTTTTTAAACCAAGCTCCCCAGGCAAAGCATCAACTTCAATACCGGAATCATCACAAATAGTTGGTATTTTCACATGTTCAAAATAAAAACGCGCCTTTTCCAAAGCAACATCTTCATAACTTCCACTTTCTTCAGGTGCCTTGTCCTGAATTTGAAAATCTTTTAAAGAATACCACTGAATATGCTGAGGTAAATCAGCAAGTGAACTTTCTATTTCTAGAAATTTCCCAGGATTTGAGGTTGCTATTAAAATATCCATCACCTTTAATATACCTACAAATTGCAAAACAATCGAACTAAAGACGAAAAAATGTCCTTCATTCAGAGACTTCCAACAAAAAACCTGCTTCTCCACCTTCTCTATTGGCTTACTGCAATCTTACTTTGCAGCATACTCAGTTGGCTTTTTTTTCAAAACATAAAACTGACCATCGGCCTTATTGGGTTCACAGGTCTTACCTTCGCACTATACAAAAAACCCACACTTGGTCTCTACCTCATCCTAATGCTTCCTGTCATCGGAGAACTCTACCGCCTCCCCATCGGACCCGACAAAGGAATCATTATCAGCGATCTCTTCATTCCATACTATCTTGCCATCTGGGGATCAAAAAAATTTTTCAATCATGAAAAATTCCCGCAACATCCAATTTTCCTCCCTTGGCTAATTTTCATCATCATTGCTTTCTTCTCTCTTCTTCAAGCGCTCACCTATCTTCCAACAAACGAAATCATCTCAAGCTCGCTGTATCTGGTAAGATTCATTGAATACACCCTTCTCTTCTATCCGGCATTCGATCTCTTCCAAAAGTCACCTCAAAAAAACACGCGGATTATAAATTTTGTCATGATAAGCGGTGCCACCATCGCGATTCTCGGATTTCTTCAACTCTGGCTTTACCCGGACCTCCTTGAACTTGCGAAAGAAGGTGGTTGGGACCCACATATTAACCGCCTCGTCTCAACTTGGCTTGACCCCAACTTTGTAGGAGGTCTCTTTGCTTTCCTTACCACCATCGCACTGGGGAAATTAATGTTCAGTAAAAAAAGAAATGAACAAGTATTCCTCATCTCTATCTGCAGTATTCTGATTACAGCACTTTTTTTCACCTACTCCCGTTCCGCTTACCTAGCCCTAGCAGTTGGCATATTTATCATCGGAATACTCAAATCGCGAAAACTCATGATCATTTGCGCTGCCATTTTCCTTTTAGGAATATCCATTTCACCCCGCGCACTCCAACGCATCACCGATCTCGCCTACAGCGTAAGTTCCGTCCTCACCAACACTGCCGAAAACCCTGATGCCACCGCACGTCTTCGTATAAAAAACTGGGAACAAACTATCACACTCATCGAAAAACGCCCACTCCTTGGAAACGGATATAACACACTTCGCCAAGTAAAATTTCAAGAAGGAATGATCAGTGATCTCAATCATCATGCTGCCACCGGATCTGACTCAAGTAATCTCACCATCCTGGCAACCACGGGAATCCTTGGACTCCTACCATTCCTTTGGCTCCAATTCACCATTCTTCAATTATCTTGGAAAAACTCAAAAAAAAATGGCCTTGCTTTAGGTCTACTCGGCGGTTTCCTTGCCTTGTTTATTCACTCATTTTTTGTCAACAGCCTACTCTTTCCACAAATCATGATCTACCTCTGGATCAGTCTAGGGTGTGGATTGAAAAATTTCGAACATACTGAAGGCTATTATCAAAAGAGAAATTCTTAATAACCTTTGCCTCGTTCCATTGAAGCAACCCAGGATCAAAAGCATAAGATTTTTCCAAAGACGTACCATCTTTAAAACTAATCTCAACTCTCAAAAGTCCATTTTCATCTAAATGAGCATAGAGGGACAAAACTTCTTTCCCCGCAATCAATCCAGAAACAATCTGTGATTCAAATATTTCCTTTTGTGACGAAGTAAGTTCATCACCATAAAGAACATTCATCGGAAGTGTTTTCTGGAGAGTTTGAGTCTGAACAGTAAGAGCAGAACCTGTTGAAACAGGCGAAATTTCTGGTGAAACAATCTGAACTTTCGGCGCAAGATCAACTTTTGGTACCACCTGCTGAGTAACCGGAACGGAAGTGTTCAAAAGTTTTTGAACGGGAGGAACAACAACCTCAGGTTGAGAAAAAGGAGTCACTGAATTTGAAATATCTTGAAGTGGCGATGGCTCATTCGTATCGGTGTTGCTCACCAAAGATTCATTTTGAGAAAAATCAGCAGTCTTTTGTTGATCAGCATTCGAAGTATCTTCAACAAAAGGAACATTATCCACATCACCGGCAAGTTTCGAAGAATCAACATCATCAGATGAAGTTTTTTGACTCAACGCTTCATTTTGTGAAACTTTCGGTTCAGACTGAGAAACAGTTTTTGGCGATTCTACGGAAACCTTTTGAGTTGTTTGAGAAGGTGTTGTTGTTTTTTGCACAGGATTTTCAGACTCCTTCACTTCAGAATTATTGGTATCAAAACTATCATTCGTAAACGTAAGCTCGTTGACTTCCTGCGCACTCTTTTCTTGAACTCTGGCGAGGATTTGTGAGCCATCAAAAGTACGAACTTTTTTCACGGACTCACTTGAAGTCGAAACGACAGTACCACTTTGCTGTGAACTTTTATTGAAGACGGGGACCTTTTCATCGGAAGAAATAGGAACAGGCAAAGTAAAAAACTTAACAGCCACAACGGTTAACAGTAAAAAAGAAGGAACCACCGCAATCGGAAAACGCCACTTTTTGAAAAAATCCCCAAAACTGAACTTTTCATCAAGGGGATGATCAAAATTTTCTTGAGTAGGTTGGTCTTTACTTGAAGTATTGAACTCAGAATGAGGAAAAAACTTCTGCATGAGTTGGACCTTCAATTCCTGTTTAAATTTTTCATCAACAAAAATATTCTCCGCAGCTCGTTCAGCTTTGAGTTTTTTAATAACAGGAAGAAAATATTTACTATTAGGTCTAGCCATATAACAACTGTTTAACTTTTTTAAGAACTCTGTAGACTTTAACACCAATATGATTCGCACTCAGCCCCATGATTTCAGCTATTTCAATATTTGAAGCTTCTTCAAAGAATTTTAATCGTATAATTTCACGTTCTTCCGGATCGAGTTGAGACAATACTTGCTGAACCTCACTCTGGTTTTCCTGACGAATAACGTCTTCCATCTGATTAACCGAATGATCAATCATATTTTTCCCTTCTTCAAGGTCGGTCGTTTGAAGTCGATTATGAGTACGATACCATTTCAAGACATTATTATGAGCAATTTTGTAGAGCCATGCCGAGAAAGAAAAACCTCTCCACTCATAGCTTTGTAAATGAGAAAATGCATCCAGAAACGTCTGACTTACGAGATCATTCACCATCTCTTTGTCGCTCACACGACGGTAGACATAGCGATAAATCTGATCAAAGTAGCGCTCATACAGAAGCCCAAATTTTTCAGGATCCTGTTTCGCTTCTTCCACAAGTTTTTTTTCTTGCTCAAGCACGTGATTCACCTGTTATAAGGTGAGTATTATGCCTGATTTTTACATATTGTCAAGATTCAACTCCTATACTTATTGTAAGACCATTCATGACATTTCATTACAAAACCTCAAAACAATAAAAACAAATAAATGATAAGGCAATTAAATATTACCAATAAGCCAAAAAGAAGCTTTCAATTATTCAAAATCATAACTATAATAAGTCCGTATTGAATAAAAAACTTATGAAAAAACAAAGAATTTTCTCGTTATTTTTCTTCCTTTTCCTTTTTTTACTGAATTTCAAGTTAGCACATGCGGCATCAAACATCATTAATCAACCGGCCGACCTCCCACCTGGAGCCATGAATTTTGGGGCTGATGCTACTCCTTACGGTGACCCCAACATAATTGCTGCAATTATTGGTGTTGTTGGCTTAATGATAGGCAGTCTTATCACCATCCTGGCAACTTATTTCATTCGCTGGCTAGACATACGCCGTGAAGACCAAAAGGACGAAATGATGATGGAACGCATGACCTTCGAAAAACAGTATCAAATGAAACAAGAGATCTATAAACAGCTGTTAAACGAGCTCGCGCTTTTGGAAACTTTCCAAATCAAAGATCTTGAAAACTTCAACAAAGAACTTACCAAAGCCGAAATCAAACTTGATCTCATCTCATCAGAAAAAGTTCGTTCAACGAAAGATCTCCTTAAACGTGAACTTCAAAACCTCGCCAGTATCAACCTCAAGAATAATTCCGCCGATTTAAGCCAAACCTATCTCAACCTCCGCGAAGAGCTCCTCTTTGCCATCCGCGAAGACCTGAAAATGAGCTAACTTCTATGAAAAAGCCCCTACTTTCATCAAAAATTCTCCATGCCCTATTTTTAAGCATACTGCTTTCATGTGGGCTTACTTTTAATGGAAACACTGCATCAAGCCAGGAACAACCCCCCGCAGAAACACTGAGTATTGACCCAATCGTTGTGAACAATAATCTCAGTACCGTTGGAGATACAACAACCATAGAAACAATTCCAACAGATCCCAATGGGACGACCACGACGACGAACACGGCAAATCCAGCTCCAACAAACGAACCGGTGAGCGAAAACATAACAACCCAAGAAAAACCAACCGCTGTTACCCCCACTCGAACAACTCCAACGGAAACGATCAATCCGATAAGAACCACCCCGGTCGAAGTTGTTGATTTACCTGTAATTGATGTAGAAAAAGACGACTTGGATACCCAACAGGCCTCATTCCTTCCAACAACGCCCGAAACCACCAAATGTGAAGAAACGACCATGTGTACCGAGGTAACAAAAAAAAACAGTGACAATCAACTCAAAGGAACAATGATCCTTATCGCTTTTGGATTTTTGGGATCCCTCCTCTCCGGAACCATCTTCGTCGTCCTGAACCAAAATCGAAAACATCACAGTGCAAAAGAGGTTCTGAATCAAAGCCGAGCCAGGCTAAAAACCGCAACTGACGAAGAACTCAAGAAGAGCGCTTACAAGACTCTCAATTATTTGGCTGAAATAAATCAACACCTCCAGAGCAAAAACCCAAATTTAGTAAAAGGGATTTCCGTGTTCAAACAAGCAATTGTTGAACTCGAACTTTACGGATCAGATGCAACAGTCACCTCAAGCAAAAATCTCCTTCATTTGCTCTACCAAAACAACCCCAATAACGAATTTGACCTTCAAATGAGCATGAATGACCTTCAAAATAACTTAAGAAAAGACCTGGGCCTTATGTAACCGGTTTTCGAAGTGCCTTCACCTCACCTCTCATTTTTTTGGCAACCAAGATTTTCTCTTTTGCCCTCTTTGAACGCTTCTGTTTCTGTTTTTTAAGCTTAAAGACCTTTTTCATCCGCTCCGACTCTTTTCCCTTCTTTTTTTCCTCTAATTTCAAAATTAACAGCTTCAAGGCTGACAACCTATTTTTGCTCTGCTCCCGATGCTTCTGACACCGCACTTCAATACCAGTAGGCAAATGGCGCATCACCACACAACTCGAAGTTTTATTGATTTTTTGACCACCTTTGCCACTTCCTCTCACAAACTTTTCAACAACATCTTCAGGAAGAATCTTTAAATCCTGCACCTTTTGAAGAAAATCCGAGTTTAATTCAGAAAAAATATCCATAGTGTACGGGGACAAAAGAGCCGCTTTTTCCTCAAACAAAACTATGCTACCCTAAAAATATCATCAAGAGAACCTTTAATCACTCCATATATGAACAACTACCCAGAAAAAACCTTTCAACTTCCAGAACTCAAAGGACTGTCGGCAAAACAGATTGAAGTTCATCTCAAACTCTATGCTGGCTACGTAAAACACACCAACCTTATTTTTGATCAACTCGCGGAACTTGAAAAAGAAACCGAAAAAAATGTCTACCTCATCGCCGAACTGCGTCGAAGATTAGGTTTTGAATTTGACGGCATGCGACTCCACGAATACTACTTTGAAGGTTTCGAACAGGGAGCAAAAGCACCAAACAACAGTGGAGAACTCATCAAAGCCCTGAGTGAACAATACGGAAGTTATGAAAAATGGCTGAGTGATTTCAAAGCAGCCGGTATGTCCCGCGGCATCGGTTGGACCATCCTTTACTACGATCCAAAACAAAAACGCTTCCTCAACACCTGGGTATCCG
Organism: uncultured Candidatus Peribacteria bacterium; assembly: GCA_964624115.1. Taxonomy (GTDB): domain Bacteria; phylum Patescibacteriota; class Gracilibacteria; order UBA1369; family UBA1369; genus CAZUXI01. Next base: position 215,053 of record CAZUXI010000001.1, on the reverse strand, counting down.
ACCACGAACTCGGCCACCTCGCAGGACTTGAAATCATCATCGCCATGGACATGTGGGAACACGCCTACATGGTCGATTATGTCCCCGCCGAAAAAATGACCTACATCGAAGCCTTCTTCAACAACCTCAACTGGGAAGTCATTGAATCAAGATTCAAAAAATAACCCACCATCAAATCAAAAAAAAGCCCTTAGAGAAATCCATGAGCTTTTTAATACCAGGAATTGAACCGACTATTTTTTGTTCACCTCTCTTTTTTTCATAGGGAGTACAAAATCAGCTGTCTTAGCATATCCCTTCGATCCATTGGGATCTCTGAAACCAATACCTGCAACAACATGCCCACCATCACGCTCATTAAAAAAATAATAAAAGTATGGAGAATGAGTAAGTTCTTTCGAAGGATAAAGAAGATCGGCAGATGTTGCCTTTTGACGATCAGTACCTTCTTTATAGGTACGGCCTGGGGCGTAAACAATGTCCGGTTTCACTCCAGGATGTTCAAGCAAAGAAAAATATTCACTCTTTGCAAATCGAATCGCAATAACACCTTCATGAGCTAACTGATTTTTACCAGACTTAACAGGTATCCATTTGGTCTCTTTCACCCCACCCACCATTGTCACCTCCTCCAAATAGAGGATTTCAATATCTTTTCCTCTTGGAAACGGTACATCCGGAGCCAATAAATTATTTTGTTCCAAAAGGGCTAATAGTTTATCTGGGCTTTTGATAGATTCAATTGAGTCTTGATCATTTGCTTCAGAGCTCACTGGTGCAGCAACCGCACTCGGAACCATCGGCGCTGAAGGAGGCACAACAGGAACAGTACTTTTGGGTTGAGGCACTTGTGACTTTGTTGACTTCACAGGTGCCACAGAAGCACTTGCTGACGCTGTGCCAACAGGATGGGCAGGACTTCTTGCTGAGTTTAAATAGACACCCGCACCGCTTGCCGCTAACACTCCAACTCCCAAAAGCGCATAAAGTCCTTTTCGTGAATTCTGTTGAACAGATTCAGGACGATCAGGCGTTTCAGGAGGAACAACAGGTGACTGCATTGGACTCAAGGTCCCTGCACGACTTGGACGCATCGGACTTGGGATTGGCGCCCCCAGAGTCGGAGCTTCTTTTGAAAGAGTACTGGCAGGTGGAGGTGAAACAACAGGTGATACAGAACCAACAGCCGAACTCACTTGTTGTGCAACATTCCGCTGTTGTGGAACAAGCTGATACGCAGGATTATTTTTATTGATCTCTTTTAAACGAGCAGACATGGTCTCAAAAAGAAACCGATTTAACACACGAATATCTTCATCTTTCTCTGGATGAAGTGAAGATTCAAAAAGAAGCTGGAGCGTATGAGTTGCAAGTTTATAATTCTCGATGAGAAAAACACTATCGTTGGTTTGAGAAATAAGCTCAGAGTAGGAAGTTAATAAACCTTCAACCAAAATTCGCATATCCGGGGTCTTAAGCCCATCAAGTAACTCATCAACCCGATTTTTTACAACTTCTGACATAATATTCAGTTTAAAAGCTATGGAGAGATAAAATACACCAAAACTTAAAAAAGTCAAGCACCTGTAAAGTAACCTTCATGACCTCATGATAGACAAGACAAAACAATAAAAAAAATTACACTATTTCACTTGCTGAAAAATTTCATTCCTTCTGATATATCGATCAAAAGCAAAATATCCAGCGGTAACACCCAAAACTGCCATCACTCCGATCAAAACAGCTTTCTTCATTTTCGGTGAAAACAATCCGGATTCATGAATCGACGGAGGAGCTGATACAGTTAGTGACATAAATGCCTCACTCGTTGGAGCAGAAAGTGGATCCGCCTGCTCAGAATACTTTTTCACACCAGAAGCGAAACTTGTTGATGAAGACTGACCGTTTCCACTTTGCTCCAAAGTCCCCTGAATTAAATCAGCAATCCCCTTTTGGACTTCAGACTCTTGAGTAACTTGTCCACTGAAACTATTACGCTTTTGTGAAAAAAGAAAATCTATATAAGTCAAAACTCTTGCTACCGCAAAAGCGTCTTGAGGAAAAAGATCATGCAAATCTTTTAATGCATTCACATAAACAGTATTCAACTCTTGTTCATTTTTTGCGAGCCCGATGAACTCTTCAAACTTTATAAAAAAAACCTCAACTTCCTCACGTACACGCAAATCAGTTATGTTCTGAAGAAGATAATCAAAACGTCGTGGAGGTGAAACTCTTTCGCTCATAAAGAAAAAGAATAGGAAACTAACGAATCTGCGTCCCAGTATCTGGGGCCGTTTGAAATGACCTTTGATAAAGGTACCTACCTGAGAGAGCAAGCGCAAGAACAATTCCGGCAACCAATAAATGACGCATTCGTAACGAAAATGAAAACGTATAATCGGATTTTCCATCCAAGACAAATCGATATTGCTCTTTCTTTTCAGCAACAAAGGAGTGTTGTTCTGCTTGTCTTTGATGATTTTGCGGATGAGAATTTTTCGCAGCATACAGGGGTTGAGAAGGTTTCGTCTCTAAAGCATTATTTACCAATCCACCAATGCCTGATTGCAAATTTTCTGGAACTTGAGTTGAAAAAGATTTCTTCCGAAGAGCAAAATAGTAATTCATGCAAGTCAGAACCTGCTGCGTAAGAAAGTCATCCGAACTGAAAGAAAGTTGATTTAAATAATGATTATAAATTTCTTGTAAACTACGCAAATCCTGAGCTTTATGAACATCCAACTCAAAAGCACCTAAAAAGTCATCAACCCATTGCCGCATATCTGGATCCTGAATATTTTGAACAATTCCATGATGTCGGGGTTGAGAATCAAAACGTTCAGGCATAAAAAGAAAATCAAATTTGCCACGTTTTAACAGATAAGAGACCACATAGTCAATACGATTGCAAAAGGTGACTTTTCCAAAAATGAATGAATACACTTATAATTCAAATGAATAACAAATTTACCAAAACATGAAAAAAATATTAATCCCACTCTCAATTCTAAGTCTGTTCATCATTACCGGATGCACAGGGGAACAAAAGAAAAATCCGCAAATCACCAATGAGAACAACAGTACGAATACAAGCATCGTCGTCAAAGCACCTGACCTGTGCGAGGTTCTAACCGCAAAAATGGTTTCAGACGCCCTTGGCTATGAAGTCACTTCCAACCATAAAACCCTCCCTCAAACAGAAACAACCACCGGGTGTGATTATGAAAGTGTCGATGTGAGCAAAGGATTTGGGGTAACGATCATCGCAAACTACGGCAACAATTTGATGAATGCAAAAGCTGGCTACGAACAAGCCGTAAACTACCAAAAAGACGAGAATAGCAGTCTCGTAAACGTTAAAGACCTTCCGGGGGTTGGAGAGATGGCGGTAACAACTGAAGCACAATTCATGACATCCATTCAGGCCGTGAAAGGAAATGTCTGGGTAACTGCCAGTCGGGCCGGAAAACCAGGACCACAATCAACAGAACTCGTAAAAAAAGTCGTGAATAAAACTTTCGAAGTTTTATAAAAATCACACTAGGAAACCCGACGAACAAAGACAGCATTTGCCAGCTTTGTACCGCCAGTATTGTCCGGTACCTTTACCTCGATTTTATCGTTCACGCGAACACCATCAACTTTAGTTGTACCAGCCCAACCATTTCCAATTCGAACATTATAAGTACCACCATCAGTAGCTACTCGCAGATGCCCTGATCCAACCTCCATGACTGTCCCAACTCTCAGATTCTTGGAAGACACCGCTTCAGCGTCCTCGTCATGGAGAAAACTGTTTCGCCTATGAAGATAAGCCTGGAGCGTTTTACGAACACGACTAATAACCAAAGTTGGATTGGCATTGTCACGAAAAGACAAAACCTTACCGGAATTATTTAAAAAAGTGTACTGAGGTTCATCTTGAGCAGAATCATGACGACCACTTTGCTCAATTCGAACTAAGCTTTGCTCAAGGTCATCAGCAAAATTTTTCAAATCAGCCTCGTTTGGCATAACCATATTTTTACCCACTAACAGTTGAGCAGAAGCCAGAGTTTCCGCTTCAACAATATCACGATAATTCAAATTAATTTCATTCATACTATTGGGAATAAATGCTACAGCGCGTGACTTTATTACTCTTTGCAAGAAAAATCAAACAATTTTTCAGGAGTAAATTGAAAAAACGTAAAGACCAAAACCTTGCCGAAGAAAAAAACTTACCCTAGTTTAAAAAAGTAATATTCTTAAAACTTCTCATGAAAAAACTCACCATCCTTTCCCTCCTCATCACCACTCTCATCGTCTCCGGCTGTGGATCAGAACCAACCACCACAACAACAACCCCCACCACTCAAACCACAGAAACAACGACCACTAATACGCCCCCAGCTGAAACCAAAGATCCAACAGCAAAACTGTTTGATGCTTATAAAAAAATTGAGACCCTTTCCGTCGCCAAAAAAGATCCCAGCAGCACCAGCCGCGATGACGCAAGCAAAACCCTCAGCGTAAGTTTCCTCCCTACCGAAGAAAAACCAAAATTCGACAACTTCAGCATCAACATCAACGACTGTTCATTCGGCTGTAAATACGTCCAGGATGTGACCACCTTCAAACAACAATACGAAACACCTGGCCGCACCGTTGAGAGTGGATCCATCAATGTACTCGGAAAATCCCTCTACTTTGTCACCAACGCCATCGGAGGAAATGACCCAAACACCATGGTATACTTCTATTTTGAACAAGACGGTCACTTCGTCAGCGCAACCCTTAACGAAGGTTACAGCAACCCAGGCAGCGCACTCGACAAAACCGAAGCTCGCCTCCTCGCCGGCAATCTCCTCGAAGAAATCCTCAAACAAACCATGGCACAATAAACATTAAGAAAAAAACCAAAAGCAGTCTCAATTGAGACTGCTTTTTTATTAAGATCCAACATTTATTGAAGCCCATTGATAACCATCGTATCAGGGAAAAACTCTACCTCCCCCGTAGCAAGATTATAACAAGCACCAATAATTCCAATAGCACCCGACTCAATCATATCTTTTAAAATAGAACTCCGCTCAACAATACTTTTCACCGTCCTTCTTACATTCAAAGCAGCAACTTTTTCCACAAACACTGGATTCCCAGAGTCACGCTGATCAATCACCGTTTTTTCATCCTCAACTGCAGGTCTAATCTTAGAAAGCAACGCGGTCATATTCCCCATTTCCACATGATCACAAGCCCCCATGATCGCTCCACATTTGGTATGGCCCAACACCACAATAATTTTTGAACCCACCAATTTACACCCAAACTCCATACTCCCCAAAATATCCTCGTTAATAATATTTCCAGCAATCCGAATACTCAAAACATCACCAAGCCCCTGATCAAAAATCAACTCAGCAGAAGTCCGGCTATCAATACAGCTCAAAATAACCGCAAACGGATGCTGAGCATCCGAAGACTCATTCACCTGCTTCAACAGATTCCGATTCAACTTCAAATTACTGACAAACCGTTTGTTCCCCGCTTTCAACAACTCCAAAGCCATCGAAGGGGTGATGGCATCCTGCATTTCCTTTGTTAGCGTTTTCATACATTGCCCATTCTATCAGGAGCCTAAAAGTACCTCAACTCCTCATATTTTTTCTTCAAAAGAAGTTGTCATCAACACATCTTGCTTCTGAATCATATCTCGCGTAACCCGACGAGTTGTATGCAACTTCACATTATCCTTCCACATCGATTGCACCCTTTGAAGCAAAGAAAAAATCAGTGGAAAAGCTTCCGCAAATCCCTCACCTCGTGGGAAATTCTCATCTTCCTCCGGTTCAAACCCAGCAAACACTTTATCCAGACCTAAAGAATAACCTTCCGGAGGTACAAAAACCTCAAGCATCTGAAGCACCGGCATCTGAAACTCAGGGAATTTCCGCAAAAAACTTTCCAAAACCTCAGCCGCCTCATAACGCCCAGCCATTGAAGCTTTTTCATATGGATCCAAAAAATTATCCATCATTTGAAAACAAATCAACAATTGCTCCTCTCTCAGTGCACCTTCTTCCTTCAAAACCTCTGCCGTTTTCGACGAATCATCGGCTCCCGATGTATCTAACATATAAAACTACAAAAACTTTTAAGGCTCAACCATTATCATAAAACCCTCCCCGTATCAAGCCACGAACCTAAAATTCACCACTCACAACCTTATAATTGAATGGATCGAACACATCTACTCTTTACGTAATACATTAATTAAAATATGGAATATCTTTTAGTTTCCCAAATGGAGACAGCGCAACAATTTCAACCTCTAAAGGAGCTGAAAAAATGAGTGTTAATTTTCAACCAGGAGACTCCAATACCTAAAAATATCGCACAAGCGAAAAAAAACAGGCGCAGCCCACCTCTTAATTCTAAACCTTAATTCTAACTTCTAAATTCTCAAAATTTATCCTGAGGAACTCGAAGGACAAATTTTCTGGTGGAGATGCCGGGAATTGAACCCGGGTCCAAAAGTTTCTTCAAAAAACATCTACAATCATAGAAACTCTTAAATTTTCATCCTCAGGAATAAAAGAGAGTCAAAAAACTCCTGAAGCCTATCTCTAAGTTTTCATCCCATAGTTCGAGCGGTCTACGGGCCTATCTTGCTAAGGTGGCACTCATTTTCTTCTAGCAGGCGTCAAAGAAGGAGCGACTTTTCTTCAAAAAGAAAAGAATTTACGAAAATCTAAGCAAAAGCCGGAGCTCGTACTACAGATTTCGCCTCACGTGCAAAAGCAGCGAGTAAGTTTTGTTTAGCATTTAAGCTTGTACTGACTGTTATATCGAGGAGACAGTACAATCCCCGGATTGCAGTTTTTCAAAGATCAACTCCTGTCGAAAGCCTGACATCCCCACAATTTCAGCGCAGCAGAGTAGACTGATTTTCACAAAAAAACTCCCATTTGTCAAAAAGCCAAGTTTTTATGGCAAAGGTCGAACGTTTTTTACACTGCTCTCGTTGGAGCTTCCAATTCAAGCACAACAAAACTATACTCAGTCTGTAATTATTAATCCACCGCCATGAAAAAATATCTCATCGCCCTCGGCAGCTTCATCGCTCTCAGCCTTCCACTCACTTCCCTCGCCGCTACCGCCTCAGACACCCCATACGAACCTGGTGTTGAAATCATCAAATCCTTCAACAACTTCCTCACCGAATCCAACAATTACGGCATCGATTACATCAATGGCACCCTCACCAACTCATTCAAAGAGTCCAAAAAATGGCACGAAAACAGCCGTCTCGCCCGCTTCCACTTTGACTACAACACCGAAACCGAACCGCACTGCTCATTTTATTTCAACGCCGTAAACATCACCGACAAACTCGCCAAGTACGAATGCAGCCTCGCTGACACAAACCCATCAGGAGTTGAAGAAGTAACCGTCAACAAAGTACCAGAAGGCATCACCTCGGTCGGCCTCAAACTTCGCAATCTCATCCCCGCCCTACAAAAAAGCCAACGCTTCATTGATTACGCCACCGCCAACTTCGCCGAAAACGACTTCCCCACTCTTGAAATCAATCTCGAAAAAAACAACGCCAGTACACCAACCTGGACCATCACCATCAACAACGAAACCACCGACGAAGGCATCATCATCAAAACCCCTGCCACTACATCAACACCAATCTTTAGCTTTTATACCAAACGCAAATCGTAAATCCGGAATAAGAAACAAAAAAACTCACGTTATTGACAAATTTTTAAAAACTGGCAAAATCTCCACCTTGTCAGTTTTTTTGTAATAGAAAAAAGGGGAAAAAGTTATTCATACCTAACCATTAACTCAGCATATGTTTAAACCTCAAGAAGACATCAACGCAATCAACACACCCCCATCATCGTCTTATCAGAAGTATAGTCCGGCGCAAATTGCCAGCATTGTAACGCTACTCGGTGCAAGCCTTATGGCGACAATCGGCTGCAGTAAAGAATCCAGTAACCAAACTCCGCCATCACCCATTACAAAAGTACAACCAAGTACCACACCAAAGAAAAAACCAAGTCAAATCAACAAACCAACACCTGATGTTTCAAAAGAACTTGCAGTCTACGGGCCAATGAAACAAAAATGGATGAATGAACTTGCGAAACTTGGGAAAATCGATGTCCACGCTCAAGCAATTCACGATTTTTTAAAAGAAAATGCAATCCTCGGAGCGCCTGTAGCCCAGGGACTAAAATTCATTGAGCAAGGAAAAACACCCACTTGGGTTGGCCTTACTTTTGTGACTGAAGATGACACCAAAAATCCAACATGGGAACACTATTCAACCAAGAATTTAGTAAGTAGCGCACATTACCTCCCGGATAAAAGAACAATCATCATGAAAAACGACGCGCCAGTCAGTGATTCCTGGAAAGGGATACTCCTGGCACATGAAGGACTCCATGCGAAAGAGATGGTCACAGCTCCTTATGACTGGGAAGACCCAGAAACTTTTGATGAACATGAAGTTGGAGCTCACACCTTTCAAAACAGTCTCATGACCAAAATTGGTGGAGACAGATATCAAAAAGCATTAGAAGAAGAAATCAAAAGATCTCGAGAAGTCATCAAAAAAACAGGGCCAGGAGCTTTTGAAAAATACTTCCCGGCACGACAAGAATATTCTCCTGCCTTTGATGAAGTATTTGGACCATGCGAATCACAATTTGAACGTGACACCAGAGGCACCCAAATTTGGATCCACGCATTGTTCAAGATGATCGACCAAGATTTTCCCAACAAAGAAGATCGATTACGTATCAAAAAAATTACCTACAGAAGTATCACCGCAAAAAATAAAAAGTAACAAAACACATCAAAAAAGCCCCGGAAATCCGGGGCTTTTTAAGTATCTTCTGAAAACTAGCTATTCACGCGTTCCACATACTCCCCCGTCTCCGTATTCACCCGAATCTTATCCCCTTCTTTAATAAACAATGGCACCGCAACCTTCGCCCCAGTTTCAATAGTGGCCTGTTTTGTTCCACCAGTAGCCGTATCACCTTTTTCACCTGGAGGAGCTTCAGTAATTTTGAACTCCATTTTTGGCGGAAGTTGTAAAGCAACCGGAGCGTGGTCAACAAATACAATCACTACGTCACCACCTTCCATGAGGTAGTCAGAACTTTCACCAACAATTGCTGCTGGCATCGTGAACTGTTCAAAATTTTGATTATCCATGAAGTTATAATCTGTACCATCAAAATAACTGTACTGACACTTTCGGTACTCCATATTTGCCTCTTCAATGGTTTCATTCGATTTGAAAGTCACCTCAATAACCTTAAGAGTTTTTGCATTCTTAAGTTTAACGCGACTAAAAGCTGACCCTTTCCCAGGGTTCACAAACTGATAACTAATAACAACATACGTTTCGCCATTATACCGAATAGCCAAACCTTTCTTGAAATCTGAAGTAGTCATGAAAATTGGTTAAAGATCTTTGTATGGGAAGAAAAGCACATCCTCAATCGACTTCGCTCCGGTTAACAGCATGATCAAACGATCAACCCCAAGAGCAATGCCAGAAGAAGGCGGCATCCCGAATTGTAAAGCAGCTACAAAGCTTTGGTCAACGTCATAAACATCTTTTCCAAGCTTTTTTCGTTCTTCTCGTTCCAACATTAAGCGTTTCTCTTGTTCTTCAGCATCATTGAGCTCGGTAAAACCATTACAAAGTTCAATTCCCCCCACATAAGCCTCCACCCGTTCAGCATATCTTGAATCATGTTCACATTTTTTTGAAAGCGCCGCCATTCTGGCCGGATACTCATATAAAAACACTGGCGCATCAATCCCCAAGTTTGGCTCAATCTCATTGAGGAAAATCAGGAAAAACACATCATCATCATTCGTTTCCGGAGTGACAGTATATCCTTTCTCAAGAGCTATCTCACGCATTCTTTCAGGATTCTCAAAATCTTTTGGGGCAATCCCCGCATACTTTTCAAAAGCCTCAATAACTTTTAATCTTGGCCAAACGCCGCCAACGTCAACCTTGCGACCGTTGGAGACGACATAACTTTCGCCATGAACAAAGCGAGCCAAGTCCTGAACCAAAGCCTGCGTATCTTCCATAATCTCTTCATAAGAAGCAAACGCTCGATACCATTCTAAAATCGTAAACTCAGGATTATGGAGATCAGCCGCAAACTCTTTATTCCGAAAACTTCGCGTGAGTTGAAAAATCTTTTCATATCCACCCACCAAAAGCTTCTTCATCGCATATTCAGGGGAAGTAATCAAAAACATCGGTTCGCCAACCTGCTCTTTAATCTCTTTCCCCACACGAAAAAACTCCGTTTGAAAAACATCTAAATAAGGTTCCATCCCAGGCAACCGAACCATCATCGGGGTCTCAGTTTCCCAAAACCCCCGCTCATCAAAAAAACTGCGGATCCGTTTCATAATCTTCATTCGCATATTCATTCGCTCCATCCGTCCTCGATCAATCACCATTTTTTTATAATTGGGGTCTTGTGAAGAAATATAAAAGTCTTGCTGACAAGGGGTAAGCACCAGCCATTCCAAGGCCTTCCATTCACAATCACCAGGAACTTTCACCTCATTCGGCTCGACACACACTTCAATAATATCCCCAAAGTTCCATTGATCGCTACAAGCAATATCAACTCGTCCACTTTCATCCTGGAGAACATATCCATCATTCACTTGTCCAATCACTCTCCCCCCCAACCAGAGACTTTTGGACTTTCCACCATCTTTGAACTTATCAACAGGAGAGTTTTGCACATCTGCATAACTCTCAGAAAGCGCAGCAATAAAACAATTTCTGCGTGTACGAGCGGGAAATTTGAACAAGTTTTGCACAATGAAAAATTAAGCTTTTGGTGATGATTTAGATTGCGTTGAAGCAGAATCCTGGTCAGAAATCTTACCAGCCAAACGGACCAAAGACTCGCGTAAAGTATCAAACCAATGCAACCCTAAGTCCTCCATCTTCACACGTAAACGAGTTCCACTGATATACCATTTTGAATGATATTCCAGAAGATTCATAATATTCTCAGGCTTCACTAATTGACTCAAATGAAGAACAATCTCTTTTCCTTTATTCATCTGCCCGCTCTCTGCTTTAATACTGACCAAATTTGCCTTCTTAGCCAAGATTTTCAATTCCAAAACATGGAACAAATTCATCACTTCATTCGGCAGTTTTCCATACTCTTCAATCAAATCATCACGAATTTCATCAAGATACTCCATGGAGTCAGCAGCAGACATCCGCTGATAAGCATTAATTTTATCTTTAGAACTATTAATATAATTATCAGGAATATAAGCAGAAATCGGCAACTCAATAGAAACCTCTTCCGGTTCCTCAGCCCGAGTCACTTTACCTGCTTTCAAATCGTCCACCGCTTTATTCAGCATTCGAATGAAATGGCTAACACCAACAACATTAATAACTCCGTGTTGTTTTGCACCTAAAATGTCACCAGCACCACGAATTTCTAAATCTTTCATCGCAATCTGGAAGCCACTTCCCAACTCTGAAGCTTCAACAATCGCTCGTAAACGTTTCTTCGCATCCAGTTTTAACCGCTGACCATGGTAAAGGAAAAACGCATAAGCTTGCTGCCTTCCACGTCCCACCCGTCCACGTAATTGATACAACTGTGCGAGTCCGAGCTTATCGGCATTATTCACAATCAAAGTATTTGCATTGGCCAAATCGATCCCATTTTCAATAATCGTAGAACAGACCAAAACATCAAACTTGTGATCCTTAAAATCTAAAATTCGTTCCTCCAAATCATTACTTCCCAGCTTTCCATGGGCCACACCAAACCGAGCCTCTGGTACTAACGTGCGTAGTTTTTCAGCAATCCCATCGATCGTTTGAACTCGATTATGCAAAAAATACACCTGACCACCACGAGCAATTTCCCGCAAAATCGCTTCACGAATCAATCCCTGCGAATAACGACGCACCTCGGTGATAATTGGTAAACGACCTGGTGGTGGTGTCGTAATCGTCGAAATATCTCGAAGTTTATTCAAAGCAATATTCAAAGTTCGTGGAATTGGCGTAGCAGTAAGAGTTAAAACATCCACCTCCGTTTTCATCTGTTTCAAAGCCTCTTTTTGCTTCACGCCAAACCGTTGCTCCTCATCAATAATGACCAAACCTAAATCTTTAAAAATCACATCTTTTTGTAAAAGCCGATGCGTTCCAATCACAATATCCACTTCACCTCGTGCTAATCTTCGCAGTGTTTCTTTTTGCTGTGCAATAGTTCGGAACCGACTCATGAGCTCAATTCTCACATCAAACCCCTCCATCCTCTTCACAAAAGATCGGTAATGCTGATCAGCAAGAATGGTAATCGGGGAAACCAAAGCCACTTGTTTCTTACTGAGCACCGCTTTAAAAGCTGCCCGCATTGCCACTTCAGTCTTTCCAAATCCCACATCACCACACACCAATCGATCCATTGGCGTACTCTTCTCCATATCTTTTTTAACCTCCACAATAGCTCGTAACTGTCCAGGTGTCTCTTCATAAGGGAATGCCTCTTCAAACTGACGCTGAATCTCACTATCATGTTTAAAAACAACTCCTTTAGCACTCTTCCGTTCAGCATAAAGTTGGAGCAGTTCCTTAGCAATAATCTCGGTCTCTTTCTGGACTTTTTTGGTAATCGTATTCCATTCTGATGAACCTAAGCGAGTAAGGTGTGGTGGCTGATCATCAGCACCAATGTATTTATTTACCTTATCAGCCTGATCAATCGGGACGAACAACTTATCATTTTCCGCATAACCAATTTTCAAATACTCACGGGTAACTTCATCAATGGTTTTCTTGTCTAAGCCAAGAAATTTACCAATACCATGGCTCACATGAACCACATAATCATTAGTCTTTAAGCTCGTTAAGAAGTCTAAATAAATCTTTTGATTAAAATGTTTTTTCTTATCATCCCGTAAAAAAGACACCTCTTTATCCGAAATAACCATTAATTTCAGCTCTGGATTCTGAAAAGCATGAGGGAAAATCCCCTCTTTATCTACCGGAATAATACAGATCCCCGCGCCGCTACGAGATAAAGAAAAAAGCTCATCGCTATACTGAAGCTTGTATTCTTCAAGTACGTTTTGTACCTGATCAGGCTCCTTAGAGAAAAATACAATTTTCCAACCATCCCTATACTTATCACGAAAATCATTCGCCAAATCATAAGCCCCACGATATTTCATCACGGAAATATAATGGAGATGAACATGATGACGATCATCATCATTAAAAGTCACAAAAGCGAGTGACCGAATCTTTTCGTAAGCTTCATCAAACAAATTGCTCCATTGTTCATAAAACTCATCAATGACATCCACTTCATCTTCAATTAAAGTCACTTTATTATTAAAAAACACATTCAAGAGCTTTTCTTTTTTATCAAAAGTCACCTGGTACAAAGTCACCTGGTCAATCTTTTCTGGCTTTTCATCGCCATTAAGTAACAATAAACTTTCTACACCTTCAAAACCAATATCAATACTCACCGGATTATCGTAATTCAAAGGAAAGATAGTGACCACATCACCACGTTTCACATATTCACCTTTCTGTAACTCCTTATCATCATCAGCAACCTGATATCCCAAATCAATTATCCGTTCATAAAAATCCGTGAGCTGAAGTTTTGCACCATTCTTCACCGTATACACTCGCGCATTCATCTCTTCAATATCAGGGAAATTTCCCATTAAACTAAAATAGGGTGCCACAATAATCTTCTTTCTAAGATTTCCGAGTGTCTCGGTAAATTCAAGAAGCTTGATATTATTTTCCCGTTGAATCTGTTTTGCCTTAACCCCTTCAACCGCCGAAATCGAAAAGTCCATCACTTCAAAGTCACTCCAGAGCTGAAGTGATCGAACGACATTATCTTTTTCCGTTTCATCATTCACGACCCAAAGTACAGTGGAAAGCCTTTTATCCCTCCGTGCGACATCAACAAAAGAAAACACTTTGGCAGAAAAATTCCCAGCACCAGAAATCGAAAGATTCTTTGAATCCTCAAACAAACTGAGAACCCTACTGTTTTGAACAGAAGGGAAAAAACTAATGAGATTTTTTACTTGCGTCACAAGAGCTTATTATTTCTCATGCCCTTAGATCTTAAGCGGCATAATGATGTAAACGTAGTTCGCTGTTTTACTCGGTTCGAAGACCGGTCGAACAACGGCAGGAGAAAGTTTATCCTCAATTTCAAAGCTTATACGCTCACTTTGAATATAATTCAAGACATCAAGCAAATATTGGGCGTTAAGGGAAATTTTATTATTTTCACCTTGTACGTTCACGGTCAGTTCTGCCTTCTCTTCTCCCACTTTTGTCTCATCTGTTGAAATACTCAATTTTCCATCGTTAGTAGCAGAAAGCTTAATACTATTATTATTTTCACGGGCAAATAAACTCACCCGACGAACCACATTAGTAAGTTCTTCAACTTTTATCTCAATCTTTGTCTTCGTTTCAGGTGGAATAATCTTCTCATAAGGAGGAAATTTTCCTTCAATTAAACGAGACATCAACTTCACATCTCCCATCACAAACAACACCTGATTCTTTGAAAAGTTAATCTCAATCTGTTTTTCATTCAAACGAGATAAAATTTTTCCCAGTTCCGTAACCGTTTTTGCAGGAATAACACATTGGATAGTCAACTGAGATTTTTCCTTTAATTCAAGAACTTTTTCAGCTAATCGGTAACTATCTGTTGCCACTAATTTCAAAGTATCTTTACTCACATCAAATAAAACACCCGCCAAAATAGGTCGTGAAGTATTGGTAGCAGCAGCAAAAACGGTTTGAGCAACTCCTTCATCAAAACTTTTAGCATCAATCTGAATCGTATTTTCCTTTTCTACTTGAGGAATAACAGGAAACTCACTCGCATTAATTCCCTTAATTTTCGTTTGGGAAGATTTGGAAGCAACCAAAATCGTATCATTTTCCACAGTAGAAATTTCAACTTTTTCATCTCGTAATAAACTCACGTATGAGCCAATAAGTTTAGCTGGAATAGTAATAGATCCTTCCCCTTTAACCTCTGCAGGAATAAAGTATTCAATCGCAATTTCTAAATTAGTTGCGGCAAAAAAAAGCTTATTCTCTTCAGCTTTTAATAAAATATTATTTAAAACCGGAAGTGTGGAGTTCGGAGTGATGGCCTTACTCACGATACTCAAAGCACGTTCTAAATCTGCTTGGGCACAAACGATCTTCATAAGCATGTATCATTTATATTCTAAATCCTACCCATTATAGTAATCTTTAAACTTTCCACAACCTGTTTTGATTTACTTTTTCCCTATGAGTTTTTTTTATTTTAAATATTTAAGAATAGAAGTAATAGTAAGGGGTTGTTTTTTTGTAAGTTTTCTGGTCTTTTCTGTTGAAATCTTTTAGGTGAAATAAGATAAAATAGCTTAAATGAAAGCGGGAATTTCCGAGTGATGAATAATTTTATAGGTTTTCAAAACTCATCGAGAAGGGTGCAAAAGTTGTTGATGAAGGGTGTATATCTTTTAAATATTGGCTTATCCAGTGGTTTTCATTTAATAGCCTTTAATAGAAGTCATTTTTTAGGTATAATGACTGGATACTTGTGCAAACACTCGTCGACTTATCAACATGTTTCAAAAATATCATGGAAAAAGAGGTTAAAATTGGCTTAGCTCTGGGCGGAGGTGGAGCAAAAGGACCAGCACATATTGGTGTGCTGAAAGTTTTTGAACAATACGGATTAAAAATTCATCGAATTATGGGGACAAGTGCTGGCTCAACTTTTGCGGGACTCCATGCACTCGGCTATAACTCGGATGAGATCTTGGTCCGTTCCAAAGGACTCAATTCAAAAAAGTTCGTAAAATTCTATCACTATAGTTTTTTTGGTGACAGTCTCATTAAAGATAGAAATATCAACAATATCCTGAAAGATATGTTTGGTAAAAATACCTTCAAGGATACCAAGATTCCATTTTCTGCTTCTGCAGTGGACTTGGAAGATGGTCAGGAGGTGCTGATTGAGGATGGATACCTTTGGCAAGCTTGCCGGGCTTCCGCAGCAATACCGTTTCTTTTTAAACCGATGTATCTCAATGGCAGATACCTCGTTGATGGTGGACTTCTTAATAATGTTCCCGTTGATCACCTAAGAGAAAAGGGAGATTGTGATGTCATTATTGGTGTCGAACTTGGTGGAATGACTTCACGCCAATATATTTCAGGAATGATTTGGCAGAAGTACTATAAAAAACCAGAAACATTTAAACTTGAGCCTGGGTTTTTAACAAAACTCAAAATGAACACCACCCTTATGTCACATATTCTTCTAAGATCACTTGATATTCTAAGAGAGACGAGCCAAAAAATCCGTTTCGACATTGCAAAACCGGATATTATCATCCACCCAAAAGTTGACAACATCTCACTGCTCGAATCGAGTCGTTTTATGGAAGCTTATAATTACGGAATCCAGGCTGCCCAGGAAGCCATGCCAACAATTTTATCCATCATTCAAAACAAACGGACCGAGTTGTACAAAAATCCCGAGAATGGTACTCTTACAACCGAATCAATCTCTTAAGAAAAATAAACAATGTTCGCCAAAAAAAACTTACTTCAAGGCTCAAGTATCGTCATGGGGCTTTTTCTCGTAGCATGTACGACGACCACACCCGCCAGTGAAAAGGTATACCCCTACAGTTTCAATACTCTCAAAATCGAATATAACGTTACTGGAAACCAAGCAGGAAATATCACCGAATACTTCAAAAACGATCAAACGGCGACCACACTGGTACTCGAAGATAAAGCCCAGAAAAAAATCAACGTAACAATTCTCGGATTAAAAGAGAAAAACATTACCTTTGATAACGAAACAAAAAAGGGAACCCAAAGTCCAAATGGGCTCTATGACGAGCTTAAAAAAATGCCGATGGAAAAAAGGATGGAATATTTACTCCGTCTCAAAACCAATAGCGTAAAGTCCACAGTTCCTCAAATAAAAGAAAAACGGATCATCGCTGGAAAAGAGTGTAACCTCTACGAACTGGCACCCGGAACAGAGGTTTGTTTGTGGGAAGGTTATCAACTCTACTCAAAGCTGACTACCCAAACTATGACACTTGAACAGGTTGCAACCAAAATTGAAACCAACCCGGAATTGCCTGATTCACTCTTTGAAATACCAAAAGATATTCAATTCGCAACCACCTCAACGACCCAGCAATGATCTATCTAGATCACGCCTCAGCGACCCCACTTCATCCTCAAGTACTCGAAAAAATGCTCCCGTATCTCCGGGAGCATTATGGTAATGCTTCATCTATTCACAGTTTTGGAAGAACCGCCCGTAACGCCATTGACCTTGCCCGAGAGCAGGTCGCTGCCATTCTTCATTGCACACCCCACGAAATCATCTTTACTTCCGGCGGAACCGAATCGAACAATTGGGCCATCTTTGGCATGTGGAATGGAGCGGAAAACCCCAAAGCTGAAATGATCACAACCACAATTGAGCACGAAGCTACCCTTGGGCCACTACGCCAAATTGAACAAATCGGTGGTAAAGTTCATTACCTTCCGGTGAGTCGTTCCGGACTCATAACGCCAGAGCAAGTGCAAGAAAAGATCAATCAAAACACACTCCTCGTTACCATCATCTATGCCAACAATGAAATCGGCACCATTCAGCCCGTCAATGAAATCGGGAAAGTTATGGAAGGAAGCCAAGCGCTCTACCATCTGGATGCTTGCCAAGCCGCAACCACTTTAAGTCTCAATACGAAAGAACTGAACTGCCAGCTACTGACCCTTAACGGCTCGAAAATCTACGGACCAAAAGGTATTGGAATCCTTTTTGTAAAGGATAAAACTCGAATTAAACCTCTCATCTATGGAGGAGGGCAAGAATTTCGTTTTCGCTCAGGGACTGAAAACGTCGCGGGAATTGTTGGATTTGCTGAAGCCCTCAAAATAGCACAGGAAGAAAAAGAGAACGAAAAAAAACGTCTCACCACTCTCAGAGATTACTTTTTAGGAGAATTGGGCGAATTGGTCGGGACCAAAATCAACGGTGACGCTATGTCTCGTCTCGCCAATAACATTAACGTAACTTTTCCACACATCAGCGCCGAAGCTCTCCTTATGAAACTAGACCTTGCTGGAATAGCGGCCTCTTCAGGCTCTGCCTGTACTTCAGGATCCATCGAGCCATCGCATGTGCTCCTCGCTTTAGGTCTCACTTTAGACGAAGCAAAACGAACCCTCCGCTTTACCCTCGGCAGGCAAAACACAAAACAGGAAATTGATCAAACCCTGGCCATTCTCAAAGAGTTATAGTACCATAACCACACGGTACGAATATATCGAATAATATAACCCATATGGAACCAGATGGATTGACCATACTCGCATCTCTTTTGGCACTCGCTGCAGGAATTGCAGTTACCTATTTTTTTGTAAAACCTAAAAGCCTCATCTCACTTGAAGAGGCAGAATTAAAAGCAAAAAAACAATTGGAGGAAGCGAAAAAAGAGATAAAAAGAATCGAAGAGGACACAATTCTTCGCCGTGAACAACTCAAGAACCGAATTCACGAAGATGAAAAAATCCTCACCGAACAACAAAAAAGGACTGAAGAAACACTGCGATACAAAGAAGAGCAGTTCAAAAACAAAGAAAACGAGAACCAAGAAATCGAAAAGAAAATAAATGCCATCAACCATGAGCTCGAAGCGAAAACTAAGCAGATTGAGGAAAATAAGAACCTTTACTTCGAGCGTGTCTTACAGCAATCAAAAACTTCAATCGAAGAAGTAAAAGCTCAAATCTTCTCTGATCTTGAACGTGATCTCGCCCTCGCAAGAGAAGACCGTCTGCGCAAACTTGAAGAATACCTCAATGAAGAAAAAGTCCGTATCGCCAAGAACATCATTGTGGGTGCCATCCAACGCTACTCCAGTCCAACCTCTGTTGAAAAACGCAATACTGCCATAACCGTACAAAGAGACGATATGAAAGGGAAAATTATTGGGAACCAAGCTTCAATTCTCAACTTGATTGAAGAACTCACGGGAGTCGATATCATCTTTAATGATTCGCCAAATACTATCATTGTGTCTTGTTTTGATCTGGTTAAAAAGCATATCGCCCGTGAAACCATTGCTAAAATCCTCAAAGAAAAAGTTGTAACTCCCGAAAAAGTTAAACAAAAACTCGAAGAAACAACTCAAGAAACCAGCCGGTCATTAGTAAAAATTGGTAGAGAAACCATTCGTGAGCTTAAACTTGATAACCGCAACTTCCCTGACGATTTTGCGCGTATCATTGGACGTCTTCAATTCCGCACAAGCTACGGTCAAAACATTCTCAAGCACTCATACGAAGTCGGAAACTTCACACTCATGCTGGGGGGTGAAATTGGTGCGAATATGAGTGACAGTAAAATCGGCGGATTCTTTCACGACCTTGGAAAAGCGATTGATCAAGAGGTCGGTGGCTCACATGACCATCTCACCAAGGAGATCATGGAGAAATACACGTTCTCCGAAGAAGAAATACATGCCGCTTGGGCACATCATGACGCTGTACCTCAAAGAACTGCTGAAGCAATGCTCGTAAAAGCAGGTGATGCCATTTCAGCGGGTCGCCCAGGGGCACGCCAAGAATCTATCGAAAAATACATAGAACGTATCAAGGCGATCGAAGAAATTTCCTCTTCAAAAAATGGTGTGAATAAGGCCTTTGCTATCTCTGCCGGCCGTGAAGTCCGAGTGATGGTAGAGCCGAATGTCCTCCACGACTGTCATCTCCACCCACTCGCCAAGGAAATTGCAAGTGAAATTCAAAACAACGTCGCTTATCCAGGTAAAATCAAGGTGAACGTTATCCGTCGTATTCAAAGCACCGACTATGCCAAAAAATAACGAAGAAACGCCGATTTCTACACCAGAAATTTACGATGTCCTTATAGTTGGCAGTGGACCCGCCGGCATGAGCGCAGCCATCTACACGGCACGTGCACAACTCAAAACCATTATTTTTGGAGACTACACCAAAAGTAACCTTTACCGCTCACACATTATTGCCAACTACTACGGTTTCCCCGAACCCATCTCCGGCCCTGACCTTACCGAACTTGGATTAAAACAAGCCCTCGACTTTGGTGCCAAACATGTTCCCAACGAAATAGTTGATATCAAAATCAACGACGATGGGACTTTCACGTCAAAAGATAATAACAAAAACCTTTACCAGTCGAAGACCCTTATCCTGGCCACTGGTCAAAGTTACGCCTTAAGCGGCATTAAAAAAGAAAAAGAACTCACTGGGAAAGGGGTGTCTTACTGCGTTACTTGCGATGGATTCTTCTTTAGAAACAAAGAAGTTGTCGTTATCGGGGATGGAAACTACGCCGCTGAAGAAGCACTTCAACTCCTCAATTATACCAAAAACATTACCGTTCTTAGCCACGGAAAGAAGTTCACCATGACAGAACAACTCAAGCAAGAGCTTGAGCATCAAGGCATAAAAATGCAAGAGACTCCTCGGATTCAAGAGATCTTAGGTGAAGAGAAAGCGGAAAAAATCCTCTATACTGACGGCCAACAAAAAGATACTGAGGGTATCTTCATGGCAATAGGTGTCGCCGGAGCAACCGCATTTGCCAAAAAGCTTGGACTTGAACAAAACGGAAGCTACATTAAAGTTGATTTTGACGGAAATACCAACGTGAAAGGCATTTTTGCCGCCGGTGACTGTACTGGAAGTCCACCTCAGGTTGCCACAAGCGTTGGGAATGGTTGCAACGCCGGGCTGAGTGCAATAAAATTGGTGCGAGGTTTAAACGTATATATTCAATATAACTAACCCTATGTTTGGATTCGGGAAAAAGAAGAAGAAAAAACTCGAAGAAAAGAATGCTCGCGAAGTCCTTTCAGAAACCGCAAAAAAAATCGAAACGGAAGAGGTCATTCCTCAAGAAGAAAAAACGCCTGCAGAAGACCAAAGTGTTGAAGGAAAAAACAATATTGACAAATTGGTGATGGGTGCCATAGTAGGCGTCGCAATTGGTTCGGTCTTAGGGTTTTCCTTATGGCCAAAAAAGAAGGCAAAGAAAGATAAATCTGGAAAACCACTCAAAAAAATTCCCCACGAAATTGACTAATCAACCCTATGGAAGAGTCTCATAAAAATGAGGTCAAAAAACTCCTGAAAACCGGTGCGTATTTTTCTGTAGGGATTTTTTCGGTAACTGCCATCATGCTGGGACTGGAACTCTCTTCCAGTGATCGTATCTACCCAAAAACCCAAGTCGGCCCTCTGAGCCTTGGCTACGAAAAAGTATCTGCTGCAAAGGAAAAAATTGAAAAAGAGCTCAAAAGATATCTCCAGGTCCCAATGGAGTTCCAGTATAAAGACAAAGTCATCGCACTCAAACCTGAAGATCTGGGAATTCGCTATGAAATTGAACAAAACCTTAATCGAATCCCTGTAATCAGTTTTAAAGAGATAAATCCGCTCCTCTTGGCCTCCACTCTTGCGACCAGCCGTGATGTCCCGCTGAAATTCAGTTACGACCATGACCACCTCATCAGCATTCTTGAAGAAAAAACCGGTATAAAAGAGCTCAAACCTCAAAATGCCAAATTTGCACTCCAGGATAAAAATATTACCATCATCCCTGAAAAAAGGGGCATTAACATCGACAGAAAGCAGCTCTTCAATAACCTGGAACAAAACCTCAACCAACTCTCCAGCGATAAAATTTTTATTGAGACCGTTGAACAAGAACCAAAAATCACTGCGGCAATAATTGAAGAAAAAAAAGAACATCTCCTTGCGAAACTTGATCAACCAATTCTCTTAAAAGGCCCAAATAAAGACATCAAACTCAAGCTGAGTGAGCACCTCGATGCTGTAAATTTCATCGAAAAGAACACCGCTTCAATAAAAGGATTCGGCGTCAAATTGCCCTTGAACATGATTGCTTCTGCCCAAACGCCGGAAGGCAGTGAAAACGTTGAGCTCAATACCAACTTGGAAATTGAGATGAATCTCGAAAAAATCACGCCATACCTCGAAGAAAACATCATTGCCGATCTCGAAAAACCAACCTCTCCGGTAAACATTACCAAAAAGGAAGACGGTACCATTCAAATCGAAGGCAAAGGTGAAGATGGCCAACTTGTACCACGTAACCGTTTAGCTGAAAGCATTGCGTTGGCTGCAAACTCATCCGTAGCGGAAGTAGAAATCCCGATCATCAAAGAAAAAGCTCCAATAACAATCGATCCTGCACTTAAAGAGCTCGGTATTAAAGATCTCATCGCCACAGGCCACAGTGCCTATGCTGGGTCCCCTGCAAACCGTAAACACAATATCAGCGTAGGGATCCAAAAATACAATGGGATCATTGTAAAGCCCGGGGAAGAGTTCTCATTCAACACCATCTTAGGTGAAGTAGACGGAGCAAACGGTTACCTTCCGGAAAAAGTGATTAAAAAAAATAAAGCGGAATACGAATATGGCGGCGGTATCTGTCAGGTATCAACCACCGCCTACCGTGCAGCTCTCCTCGCCGGATTACCAATCACCGAACGCGCACCGCACTCTTGGAAAGTAAGCTATTACGCTCAGGCCATGGGCAATGGATTAGATTCAACCATCTACCTCGGTGTTGTTGATCTCAAATTCGTAAATGACACTCCTGGGGCAATCCTGATTCAATCATACACAGAAGGTACCGATGCCTATTTCAAATTCTACGGAACCGATGACGGCCGCACAACTGAACTCGATGGCCCTCACGGTGGTGGTCTCAACTACTACTGGTATCGAACCGTTACCAAAGACGGAAAAGAAAATAAAGAAAAGATTGTCAGCAACTACAAGCCAATTCCACCTCCAGATCCTCCGCCTGCTGCACCAGCGGCCGCAGCCCCAGTAACCACCTGAAAAACAAAATATGTATCAAATTTTTATTGTCATCACGGGACTGATCCTTTTAAGCATCATTCTCCTTAGGGCCTATTTTCGAGTTGAAAAAGGAATGACCCTCTCAACAGCAATATTCGGTCAAAAAAGAATTTTTCGGCACCCTCCAGAAAGTAATGGCTTTGAAGTAACCGCTGATGAACTTCTTCTCCCTCAAGATCAAATCAACTCCAAAAACGTACTCAAGAGCGAAATTCTCCTCAAAAAAGCCGAAGTACAAATGAACAAAGGAAACTTCAAAGAGGTCGAAAAAATTATTATCCAGTCAATATCGCTCAATCCAGCTTCAGTTGAAGCCTTTAACAAGCTGGGACTCATCTACCTCCACCAACAACAATGGAGTAAAGCAGAGAACATTTTTAGCAAACTTAGTGTGAGTGTCTCAAGTGAGCCAGCCTACTTTAGTAACCTGGCACTTGCACTCTATGGGCAGAAAAAACTTGAAGAGGCAAAAACAGCTTATAAAAAGGCTATAGAGCTCGATAATACCAGGCCAGGACGTTTCTTCAGCTTGGCCCAAATTAACTCCGAACTCAACGAACTTGAAGAGGCGGAACAAAACTTCCTCCTTGCCCTCGAACTCGATCCAAGAAACCTCGATTACCAACTCTCTCTTGCTCATTTTTACGCTGATCATCAAAGAAAAAGCGATGCCCTCAACATGCTCGATAAAATATTTGTACTGAACCCTAATGAACCGAACGCCCACGAACTCCTCGCGGAAATTAAAAGGATTCAAGAAGAAGGAACTCACAAACTCGAAGAGTCCCCAGACCCTCGTCAAACAGAAGCCAACGAAAAGAACGAGAAAGAAGAGAGCGAGAGCTAAAATCCCAAAAAGAGATTCTCCAATAAGAGTTTTTGATTCACATTTCGCTTGAGCAGGTCATAACACTCGAGCGTTTTTTTCATAATCCCCACAATCTTTAACTGTTCACTTCGGTCCCCCTGTTCCTGAGCCAAAAAAAGATTTTCACGTAAAACAATTAAAAACATATCCAAAAACTCCCGAATCAAATACTGATCCGAATCTTTTGCGCGTTGAATCAAATCATCAATAAAAGCAAAACGTTGCGGATAATCAGGCTTCTTGAAGAGCACCTCAAGCTGATCATACATCTGTTTAAACTCCTGAAAGAACTCCTGATTCTCTAACGACATGAGTGCTTTCCCAGGTCTCCCCAATGAAAGCTTCGCCGCTAACCTCAGGACATGATCATCCATAAGAGGATACTTGCTGAGTACCAAATCATAAATCTCCTCCTCACGCACCCGCTCAAATCCAATCATGCGTACCCGTGAAACAATCGTCTCCAAGATTTCTTGCAAATTACTGGTGGTCAACAAAAACACCACCCCTTCAGGTGGCTCTTCCAAAGTCTTGAGTAAAGTGTTCGCTGCTTCAAGTCCCATTCGCTCAATATTCTGAATAATCACCACTTTATGCCGGCTCTGATGAGTAATAAAAACACGACTAATCAACTCCTTCATCTCCTCAATTTTGAGTGACTCTCCATTCTCCTGTATCTCAAGTGTGTCAGAATGGATACCCCGCTCAATTTCTGTACATACAGAACACATTCGACACCACCCATGTTCACACTGAAGAATCCCGGCAAAAGCCCGTGCAACAGAAAATTTCCCCGCATGTTCAGGCCCATGAAACAAGTAGGCATGACTCAACTTTGCGTTGGTAAAATCGCTTTCCAAAAGCTCAAGTGCCTTATCATGGCCTTGAATACCCCAATGGAACTGTAATTTTTTTTCGTGCATAGTTCTCACATTGTTTAAAACACTTTTGGTGTTTTTTATCCCTAGAGGGGACCCTCCAATTCGATCATTGCTCCAACCAAGACTTCTCTCCCTAAGGCTTATTTTGCCAATCCTGCTCTTGTCGAACCAATAATTCTGCTGCTCTAGCCGGATCTTTCATAACCATCTTAACCAGACGTTCAAGCCTTACATTATTCTGAGAGCCTTTAACCAAAACCACATCTCCCTCCTTTAATAAGTTCTGTAAATAAAGTCCAGCTTCACCTGGATCCTGAAAGAACTTCACAAGTTCCTCAGGGAAAAAGTCCTCTTTCGCCTGGAGTCCAATAAGTCGAGCAAACTCCCCTACGCATAAAAGGAGATCCGTTTTACCTGGCACATATCCCCCAATTTCCCGATGTTTTGCTTCAGCATAATCCCCCAGCTCATTCATATTCCCCAGAACCGCAATTCGTCGGCCGGAAAACCCCTTCAAAATATCTAATCCAGCTTTCATCGAGTCGACAGACGCATTGTATGAGCTGTCGATAATCATCGAATCGTTTATCCCTTCAATGATATTCATTCGGCCGGGTGGAAGTTCAAACTCTCGAAGGGCATCCATAGCCTCATGCAAAGTGAAGCCTTGAGTAAGGGCCACGGCGATTGCTGGCAAAAAGATCGAAACATGAAACTCTCCCAGCACCCGAACCGTTGTTTCAACCACTTCATCTTTATAACTCACCACAAAATGAAGGCCTTCAGGGGTGTTTTTAACGCTCAAAAGACGTAAATCCACCCAGTCCCCCACCCCATAAAAGATCGTTTTACAATTGAGTTTATCTTTTAAAGAAACCGTATACCCATCATCAGCATTAAGAATCGCAACGCCCTTTTCCGGAAGCGTTGTCACCAATTTCTTTTTCTCTTCAAAAATATCATCCAGATCCCTGAACTGCCCTTCAGCCAAATGAACTGGTTTCACATTCGTAAACACCGCCACTTGAGGTTGAACCATCTTAAGCAACATATTCATATCCCCCGGCTTCTCCACCCCCATTTCAAGCAAAAGCATTTGAATATGCCGCCCCCCAAAAAGAGCTTTAAATAAGCCAATAACCAAAATGCCTATCCATTTCCCCGCAGAAGAAAATCCGGAGCTTTGCTCTAATATTGTTAAAGGTAAGCCAAACTCGGTGTTGTAACTCTTGTCGCTTTTTAAAACAGTATACCGTGTCGCCAAAATCTGATAAATCGCTTCTTTTGTGGTCGTCTTCCCCACCGAGCCGGTGACTCCAATAACAAAAGGTCGTAACCGCTTGAGTCGGATACGTGCCAATACAATCAATGTATTGAGAACAGATTTTTTAAAAAATTCTTTCATATAATCTTGCAAGCCGGTAGCAAAAGTACCAAAATACCGGAGCAAAATCAATCTAACCCCTTATCAGCCATGAAAACAAAAATAGCCCTTCTCACGATTTGTGCCTCAATGTTACTCTTCGGCTGCGTCGGTGTAGAAACGAGCCAGGATGAGAGCAAAAGGCCAAACAGCCAATTAGGAAGCACTGAACAGTACTCTACTACTTCACAACCTGAAAACACTATGAATAACAATAAAGATGGCAGTAACCTCCAGCTTGCTCAACCGGTAGCAGGTGACACCGTAGCGATCGTTGATACCGACTACGGCACGATCAAGTTCAAACTCTTCACCGAACAGGTTCCTGGTATGACCACCAACTTCATCGAGCTTGCCAAAGCAGGAAAATACGACAATGTTCCGTTTCATCGAGTGATCAAAAATTTCATGATTCAAACAGGCGATTTTACCAATAAAAACGGTACAGGTGGACATTCTTACAAAGGTCCCGGTACATATATGCCAGACGAACTTGTTCCTTCCATCAAGCATCTCTACGGTACCGTTTCAATGGCAAAAACCATGGCGCCAAATACAAGTGGAAGTCAATTCTTCATCGTTACCAGTAAATCAGGAACCCCACACCTTGATATGCTCCACAGTGTCTTCGGGCAAGTATACGAAGGTATGGACGTCGCTGAAAAGATTGCAGCCCTCCAAGAAGGCCCAAACGGCGAAACGAGTCACCCCGCCACGATGAAAAAAGTGACCATCCAAAAAATCTAACAGACGCAAAGTCTAAGAAAAAAGCCCCATAATATCTATGGGGCTTTTTAATATTCTTAATAACCAAATCTCTATTTCACTTCAGACTGAGCAATATCAACAAACTGTTTGAAAATTGCTGGATTCTTTACTGCCAAATCAGCCAAAATCTTTCGATCAACAGCAACCTTTGCTTTCAAAAGACCATGCATCATTCGGCTATAGCTCATACCATTATCACGGCAAGCGATGTTAATACGAGTAATCCAGATAGAACGTAAGTCTCGTCGACGTTTGCGACGATCCATGTAGCTGTTCTGCCCAGCTTTTGCGCGGGCATTTTTTGCCCACTTTACAATTCTACTGCGAAGACCTTTATAGCCTTTGGTAGATTTTAATAATTTCTTATGTCTTTTGTGTGAGGCCAAACCTCGTTTAACTCTCGTCATGGCGGTATAAAATAAAGAACTTAGGGAAACGCCTTAAGCGTAAGGTAATAATTTTTTGATATTCTTGATATTTCCAGGAGTCGTTGGTTTACCACCACTGAAAGCCCCCTTCTGACGCTTACTTTTTTGAGCAAGCAAGTGTTTTTTAGCAGATTTCTGAAAACGGATTTTCCCTCGTCCAGTAATCTTCACCCTTTTTTTGGTCGCGCTGTGTGATTTGAGTTTCATGTGAAATCTTATTAAGTCTTATGAGGTACAAGGATCATAATCATAGATTGTCCTTGTTTTTTAGGTGATTCTTCAAGTTGCGCTATATCTTTCAACGAATCGTAAAAAAAATCAAGTTTAGATTTTGCTAAGTCGGCATGAGCAGCCTCTCTTCCCCGAAACAAAACCGTAATTTTTACACTGTTTCGTTCTTCCAGGAACTTTTTCGCTTGCTTAATTTTGGTTTCCAGATCATGTTGATCGATTCTCAAGCTCAATCGAATTCCTTTCATCTCGGACTGTTTTTGCATCTTCTTATGTTTCTGTTCAATCTTATTCTGACGATACAAATATTTCCCGTAATCCAGAATTTTACAGACCGGCGGATTAGCCTTAGGGGCAACCTCCACGAGGTCAAGTTCAGCCTCAGCAGCCATTCGCAAAGCTTCTTCTATTGATTTAAGTCCAAGCTGTTCATCATTCTCATCAATCAACCGTACCATAGGGACACGAATTTGCTGATTGATCCGTAAATGCTTACTAATAAAAGTGAAATGAAGATATAAAACGCAAAATAGCCATTGTATTCTATGGATTCCGCTTCAATGAGTCAAGAGCGCCAACTGCGAACACACTCGATTAAAACAGGTCAGTGGTAGTTCCAACGCTTAAACTCCCCCACCAAGCATGTTTGCTCGGATCGGCTGGGTAACGATAAAGGTCAGCTTTCATATCCCAAGCCCCTAATTGGACCCCAAAAACTCCCCCAACATTCGACTGATTTTTCTGAACATGGCTGTCATTTAAAGAAAGTTCTCCATTTTGACGAGCAGCAAGATCTGTTCGAGTATCCTGTCCTTTCATCGGAAACCAGTAAGAACCATTGAGTACAGGTCCAAAATAAACACCCGTATTATTCTTATTCACAAATTTTAATGTGGCAGCAACTGAAGCATTCACTTGAGGGACAAACTTATAATCTTTCATCTGGTCTCCAAATTGAAAAAATCCGCCTGCTGCATAAGTGCTGAGAGTAAGTGGGCCTGCGGTGAAATTCAAGCCTTCCGAAAGCTGAAGTGAATGTCCCAAAGTTGTGGTGGTTATTCCAACAGTTCCAACATAATTCTCGAGTCCGGGATCATCGGTAAGTGAAAGTTTCCCGCTCGACCAGTTCAAGAGAGGTTTTTTATTGAAACGAGTATACAATGTATTTGAAAAAGGACTCGTTTCCGCCCCTGTCGTTGTTGAAACGCTTTGGACAATGGTCCTTGCTGTTAGTGTGGCCTCTGCCGGCACTGATGGCTCATCTTTTTTAACCTCAGCGGCTACCGGCAAGTCAGCCTTTTGGTCTTCAGCGAATCCTAATTGAGACCCCATTAAAAGAGAAGTCCCCAGGCCTGCACCAACAAGCCAACGCTGAAATTTTTCATTCCTATGCGTTAAAACAGGTTGAGTCAAATGAGGATGTAACGAATCGCCGCCTTGAATTGTCTCAAAATGCCCTCGATCATCAGAAGAAGATGGCGCTGTAGAGTATGACATAGATACAAAGGTAATAATTTAGGCAGGAAATATATTCGCGCAAGACATAAAGTCAATAGGTTCATTACGAGACTGCGTTTATTTCGAGCTGGGGAGAAATATAAAACTATTTTTAAAACAGGAAAAATGTGTTATAATTTAAAGATTGTAGAAGGTAAAAGTGATAAATAAATGACACAAGCATTACTAAAAAAACTCGGTATCATAGGTATAGTCCTCGCAGGGTGTCAAATTGTCCTGCCTGCCGTTGCGGCTCAACCGCCTGGACAAACAACTGCCCCATATACTGTCTCCTACAGCGGTCGACTTACCGATTCATTAGGGAATTCGATAACAACACCAAGAAATCTTCGGTTCAGTATCTGGTCAGATAATGATTACGATGCGGGTGATATTACCGGTTTAGGTGCAATTAATGTTCTGGCGGTAGGGTATAACAATTGGCAAGAAACGCATACCATTACCCCAGATTCAAATGGGCTCTTTCATTTAGACCTGGGTGATATAACCACTCTTCCTAACTTTAGTTTTCCAACAGATGTTTACCTCCAAGTGGAAGTAAAGGATACGGTTTTACCTGATACATCTTATGAGGTTCTTGACCCTGATGGGAATAATGCAAACCTTACTGATCGCCATCGTATCAATTCTTCAGCGTTTACGATTAATGCAGACACGGTTGATAACGCCGATGTTGGAACAGGTGCAGGAAATATCCCAGTACTTGATGGTTCATCACTGCTTCCCATTTCGATCATGCCAGGCGGAATTAACGGTGAAACCTTTATTCTCGATAACGATAACACCATTGTGGGGCCTGGATCCATTAAGCTCCAATTCGGGAATACCCTCAATAAATTTCTTGAATATGACAATGCCTTGAGTTGGTTTAATTTCAACGATGATCTTAATGTTACTGGAAATATTACAACTACTGGAACAATCAACGGGGTAACAATCAATAACACAACTGTTGGACCTTACAACCAAACATTAGCTCTTGAACCAGACTATCCTGGTGCATCACTTCAAGGTGATGGAACAAACAATCTGGGGAAATTGGAAAACTTCTTTGCAGATACCGATGGGGCTCCTGGGAATGCCAATATCAACTACTACCATTGGACCACTCGACAAGCCGCGGCACAAGATTTCGATATTGTTGTCCGCTGGACCATTCCAAGCGGCTTTGTCTCATGGCAGGCAACACCGATCCAACTTACATCCAGAACCGGAACCGCAGTTCTTGCCGATAACAAAGTCGATATGACCATCGAAGACACCACCGGGACTCCAATAACGCTTGTGGGGGCTTCCAATCTTGTTGGTACAACCTTTACAACCACGAATGTTACTTTTGTCGGCGCTCCCACGTTTACTCCGGGTGAAGAAATTACTATGAAAATAAAACTCACTTCAACCAACATAGGATCGGCTGATGTTGGAAAAATTCGCTTGAATTATAACAGCCGTTAATTACTATTTATTAAACAAAAAATCTTTATGCAAAACAAAATGAAAACAATATCATTTTTGAAGCGCTCACTAAGTGCTTCACTTCTCACCTTGATGCTTCTCAGCACGCAAGGGGTTGCTTCAGCAACCATTCTCTTCCAGGACGATACCTTTGCAGATATCGATTCTGATGCTATTCAAATTGGTGCAAACGACGCAGGTGCCGTTAACACCTCAGTCCGTTTCGGTGCTGATACCACAGCATCTGAAAACGGTAATATTACGTGGAACATTACCACCAACAGTTTTGCCGTAGATCATACGGTGGACATCACTGGCGGTTTAACCACAACTGGCGATACTGATTTCTCAGCCGCCACACAAACACGTTTACGTGAAAGTTCTTCGCCGAACACCCTTGCGGCTTGTACCGACCTTAACGAAGTAATCGTAAATACAACAGCAAACCGTTTAGAAGTTTGTACCACCACTGGTATCGCTGGCGTGGCAGTATGGACTGCACCAGCACCCGCAGTGCCTACAGGGGCGGTAAACCCTGCAACCTGTTCAGTTGGACAGCTGTTCTTTAATACCACTTCATCAAGTCTTCAAGTATGTACCGCGACAAATACCTGGAACACCGCAGGTCCACAAAACTTTGAAGATGTCTACGCTTGGGATAGTGACGACACTCTCACCACTTCCAACGGGAACTTTACCCTCGCCCGTGGTTCTGGTTCGTTCAGTGTTACCGGTACGGGAACAACGACATTGAACCAAAGTTCCCTCACATCAACCTCTACCGGAGGTATGACCCTTTCAGCAGGTGCCGCTTCAACCATCAGTACCTCTGCGGGCAACTTGGGGGTGACTTCATCCGCAGGTGATTTAAACCTCTCAGGTGGAAGTGCATCTTCAACCGCAATCAACTTAACCACATCAAATGCTGCCGGTGGTATTACCGGTTCATGGGGAACAGGCGGCTTGAACTTTTCAAGTGCAACCGGAGCCTTCACAATCAGTGGTGCTGGGGCATCAAGTGTGAACGCAACAGCTGGTAACCTCTCATTAACAACAACAACTTCAGGTAATGTGAACCTTACTTCTGCAGATAACGTCAATCTTACTTCAGGAGCAGGTGACGATGTAAGTATTACCTCTGGGGATGATGTTCTCCTGGATGATGCTCAACTTTCAGCTCCAGTTCAACTCACTAATACTGCAACAGGATTTGCGGCAACCCTCGGTGGCGGCGGGATTATTGACAACATCAATTCATTCACGCTCACAACCAATGGAAACGGTGCAAGTAACGTAGGTGTTGAAGATACCGGTTCAAACCTCCAAAATATCGATTCAGCAGGTACAGTAACTGATGTACAGGATGCTCTTGAAACCATCGACGCTCGATTAGGTACGGCCCTAAAGAAAAACGAAGTCCTTTCTTTCTATCCGGAATATCCAGATACTGTTGTATTCCCTGATGGAACAGCAAATGTTGGTACCCTTCGTGCTCTCTACGATGACACGAATGATGAACACTATTACAATTGGACAACAAATAACGCTGCATTACAGGATATCGACCTCCGCTTCCGATTCCCTCTTCCGGATGACTTTGTAGACGTCAACGACTTCACCTTCAAATACCGGACAGCAGCAAACAACAACACCAGCAACGCAGTAGATTTCCAGGTTTACAACGCTACCGATGAAACTGCAGGAGCTCCAACCTTGTGTGGCGGATCAACCGGCAACTTCTCAAATAACGTTTGGACAACAGGAACAATTACCGAAGCGACCCTCGAAACGGGTTGTACAGGAGCTACCGCACTCAATGCCGGTGATATCATTGAGGTTCTTGTGAAGCTGTTTGATAATTCAGGTGCTGCAGATGCCGCAGATGCTGGCTTAGTAACACTTGGTTACGATAATCAGTAAAACACAGAGTTAAAAACAAAAATGTCTCCAGGGTTTTAAAGATTTCCCTGGAGGCATTTTTTATTGGTAACGAAGGGCCTGATCAAGCGTTGTATTTCATGAGAAAGAAAAGTAATATAATGACAATTAAAATAAAAAATATGAAAAAGCTTTTTACCGCATTTCTCCTATCATTTACACTTGTAAATTTTGCTTTTGCAGCAGATACACAAGCCACCTCTCCCCAGACGGCTACTTTTAAAGATCTGCAAAACACCCACTCGAACTATGTCGCGATTAAATACATGGTGAGCCAAGGTGTGTTTAAAGGCTATGACGATGGAACTTTTAAGCCTGACCAACTCGTCAAACGTGCTGAAGCCCTCAAGGTAATCCTGTCCCTGGTAAAAACTGAAATCCCAGCCACAGTTGAACAAGTTCCATTTAAAGATATGAAGGTGGTCGATTGGTTTGTTCCTTATGTAGCCAAAGCCAAAGAGCTCGCCATTGTCCAAGGACGTCCGGATGGTACGTTTGGTCCTGCGAGTAACGTTCAACGTGCAGAATTTCTTAAGATGCTACTCTTAGCCAACGGTTTTAACCCAGAAAAATGGGCAAGTGCAACCATCTTTGCCGATGTTCCAAAAGAAGCATGGTTCGCCCCCTATATGAACTATGCCGGTCAAGCGGGACTCCTGGTAAAAGACGCAAACAATAACCTCCTACCATCCAAAGAGCTCACGCGTG
This sequence comes from uncultured Candidatus Peribacteria bacterium, assembly GCA_964624115.1. GTDB lineage: Bacteria > Patescibacteriota > Gracilibacteria > UBA1369 > UBA1369 > CAZUXI01. The sequence goes on along the minus strand of CAZUXI010000001.1, from coordinate 181,776 downwards.
GTGAAGTCGCAGAAATTATGTACCTTCTGACCGTTATCCGCAAAGGAAACGAAACCCAATTCCTTATTGATCAGGCAAAAGCTGAAATGGATCAAATTGATCCCTACGTTGGTGCAAGTAACCCCACAGCCGCAAAACGTGCTTCTGAACTTGCGGTCGATATCTCCCAGCAGGCCATGAAAAACCTTCCAGACAATAATGTTGTCCTGGGAGTGGCAAAATTAGCCCGCGCCTACGATTTCCTTGTAAACTCTTACATATCAGCACTGCAAAAGAAAAATGAAGAAGCAAAAGATTGGGCAAATCAGGCCATTGCCAAAGCAAATGAAGCCTGGGAAGTAAACCATGATACCCAACCAGTCGCCAGACACATTAAAGATCGAGCCAACGAAATCATTGCGCAGTTGAAGTAAATTATATGAAAATCCAGCAATCCCGAACACAATTCCTCTTGTTCATCCTTCTCTTTACTGTCGGTCCGATTTCACAAATCCATGCCGCAAGTTTTAAAGATGTCCCAGAAACAGCATCATACTATAGCGCCGTAGAGTACCTCAAAGAGAATAAAATCGTACAAGGATACGAAGACCAAACCTTTAAGCCCGCTCAGCCGGTTATGCGTGCAGAAGCCTTAAAAATGGTTCTTTCGCCCGTAAGTAAAAAGCCGGAAAACGGCTTTTATAATACAGGATTCAAAGATGTCGCCATTGATAGCTGGTTTGCAGGATATGTTCTGATCGGTCAACTGAATGGAATTATTCAAGGGACACCTGATGGTAATTTCCTTCCTTCTCGCACAGTAACAAAAGCAGAGTATTTGAAAATGCTTCTCTTAGCTTTTCAAACCGATTTGAAGAATCAAAAAAATCTCACTGAGCAAGTTTCTGCCGATACCAAACTTACCGATTGGTACATTCCTTATATAAATTATGGTATCACCCTCGGGCTCATCTACCCTGATGAAAAAAATAATATTGCCCCAGGAAAAGCTCTCAATCGAGCCGAATGTGCCCAAATCCTCTACCGACTTATTGTCATTGTTAAAGGAGGTGAAAAACAGAAATATTACAGCATTATTGAGGCCAAACTCAGCAACGCTTTTATTCAAACTCAGCTCGAAAACGGGACAAGAAGCCTAAAGCTAAGCTCGGAAGCCGTAAATTACGCTGATGCGCTCCTCCAAAAATACCCTGAAGACGCTGAAGCGGTGAACGTAAAACACCTGACACTTGCCGTAAAATACTTCTATCAAGCCAACGAATTTCATCAGAAAAAGAGCTTTGAACAAGCAAAAAGTGCACTCGTGTCAGCTTCTCAAGAGCTCGAAAATATTAAAAACCCTGACCCAAACCTCAAGACCACCATCACAACCATTCAAGGGCTCATCAAATCACTTCAATAAGAGTATTTAACAGAGTTGAAAAATATGTTATAATTTAGGGATTCAAACTCTCTCATGAGAATCCCTCAGTTAAAACCTATTTTTAGAACCTTTTTCCTGCTCACATTGATGCTGAGCCAAGGGGCAGTTTCTTATGCTGTGATGGGTGAAAGTTCAAGTTATAAGCTTGAAGTGGCCGACCTCACAAACTCTGGTACGACCGCAATCTCAAGCGACTACAAAATGACCGGAATTCTTGGTGATAATTTTGACGGAAAAGCCAGCAGTGCAAATTTTAAGCTTTGTGCTGGATTTGTCGAAGAAACTTCAGCAGGATGTCTTGTCCCCACGCCCCCGCCGCCACCACCACCGCCACCGCCACCACCTCCTCCATCTGGTGGTGGGTCAACAGGTGGGAGTGGCGGAGGGGGCACAACTCCTCCAAGTGAAACCATCCCTCCCAATCCACCTGAAGAGACGAATCCTGAAGTCATTTTTGTCCCCAGGACGCCATTGATTTTTGAGGAACAAAAGCATGAACAGCCAATCCAAGTACCTGTTGAACAGCCAAAACACCCCGCACCTTCAGTAAAATATTCGCAACCCCAGCCAGAAATACGGCAGGAAGAAGAACTGCGTCCATTTTGTGAATCACCTGATCTTACTTGTGCCGAAGGAAAATGTCGAAAATTTAATCAAGTTACCCCCGAAACCATGCTTAAAGCCGCTGCAGAACAACCAAAATATACCATGATCCCTTGGATCATTGGCATTACCCTCATGATCATTGCTCTTGGTGGAGGTGGTTATCTCGCCTACGCCATTTCCAAAAAGAAAAAATCACAGCAAAAAATACCGAAAAAAACTTCTCCTTCAGGGCAAAAACGAAGAAAAACAAAAAAAAGCTAGCTTGGGTTTCTTATCCCTTTGGGAAGCTTCCAATCCTACCTCTCAATTCCTACGCGTAGTCAGATCTTCCCTGGAGCGCTTTCGTGAGAGTCATCTCATCAGCATAGTCCAAATCGCCTCCCATGGGTAAACCTCTCGCAATACGTGTTACCTTTGCACCAAGAGGCTTTAAAACCCGACTCAGGTACATTGCCGTCGTTTCACCTTCAAGCCCTGGGTTCGTAGCTAAAATGACCTCATAATGCTTTCCTTCTTCATTCTGGCCCGTCTCAATACGATGGAGTAGTTCCTGAATTTTAATCTGTTCGGGGCCAATCCCATCAACGGGAGAAAGTGTCCCATGCAGAACATGGTAAACCCCCTTATATTCAAGGGTTTTTTCCAGTGCCAAAACATCCAGGATTTCCTCAACAACACAAATTTGTTCCTGGTCCCGTGACTCATTAAGGCAAATACCACACATTTCATTTTCAGAAATATTCCAACAATTCTTACAGAACTGTAACCCTTCTTTCATATTTTGGACGGCATTACCCAATGTTTTGAGTCGCAAATCAGGTGAATGCAGTAAATACATCGCCAAACGTTGAGCGGATTTTGGCCCAATCCCTGGAAGACGGGAAAACTCATCAATTAAATTTTGAATCGATTTTGGAAGAAAAGAAGCCACAAACACAAGATTAAAAATCGAGCAGACTATAACCCGCACGTCCAAAAAAAACAAATGCCCCAAAGGACTTTTGATTATTGGAAACACACCTATATCAATTTCAAAAACTCATTCCTCGTATTCAAATCCTTCTTAAAAAGCCCCAAAAGCGCTGAAGTCGTGACTTCGCTATGCTGCTTTTCCACCCCGCGAGCCATCATACAAAAATGCTTCGCCTTCAAAATAACCCCCACTCCTTTGGGCTGAACAACATCCTGAATTGCCTTGGCAATTTGGCTGGTAAGTCGTTCTTGATTCTGCATTCGTCGTGAAAAAATCTCAATCAAGCGCGGAACTTTAGAAAGCCCCATAATTTTCCCATTAGGAATATATCCAACATAAGCCTTCCCAAAAAAAGGCAACAAGTGATGTTCACATGTACTGTAAAACTCAATATCTCGAACCACAATCATCTCATCATAAGCTTCATCAGAAAAAACAGTCATTACATCTTCAGGCTTTTTCCCATAACCGGAAAAAATCTTTTCATAAGCCGAAACCACCCGTCGAGGCGTTTCTTTTAGGCCTTCCCTCTCCGGATCTTCACCCAGCGAAAGAATTAATTTTCGAATTAACTCCTGATTATCAACATCCATAAAAAAAACAATCAATAACTTTCAAAAATACATATCACTTCTTTTGTGCCACTTGCTGAAGAATAAGTCCAATATTAACCGAAAGTATTTTTGAAAGCGGAGCCACCGTTCTCGGAATGAGTGAACTTGGAGTGCTACCGGGGGCATATTTACGAAGGGTAACATCTGGATTTTTTCCTTCTTTTAAAAGTGCTGACGAACAACTTTGAACAGCCCAATCTTCAAGGGGATTTGACGGTGCTGTCTTCCATCGAACAATTCGCCCATCAAGAAGACGTACGAGTCCATCAAGAAACAAGTGATCATCACAATAGGTATCAAAAAGCTGAATAAATTCGTACGGATTCCCCGCCAACTGAGTAAGCTGAATAAGTTGGCTTTTGACCCGAGGTGGCATGGTTTGAAAAGCATCTTCAAACGATAACACTCGAACCGTTTCCTGTACGGCTTCAGCAGCCTTGAGACGTACAACAGAAAGTTCATCACCACCACCTCGTGGTGCCCGTGGGACAGGGGCGTCTCCGGGAATGAGCCGCAAATGAGGAACAGCTGGTTGTCCGGCGGTTGAAGATGAAGAGATCGGAGGAAGTGGAGGAATAGAAAGAGGTGGAACAGAAACAGGCTCAGAAGGAACAGGTCCCGTGAGCGGGTGTGCCTCCAAAAAATCTGGGCCATATGCTCTTCTCAACTCCTCTGCAATTTCTTCAGGTGAAAGGGTATCACGATCCCGCGAGGCGGCGACCGGGTCAGCAACAGGTATGCGAGAACCAGAAACTGGTAAAGTACTCTTTTCCAATTGGTCACTACTAGGTTTTCTTCCACCCTCCATAGATGTAGATAAAAATACGTTCAAAAGCTGTAACACATTATATTGTCATTTGTTACACAATGAAAGAGAAGACACGAGAACGGGCTTTTTTACGCAGTACAGCCAAACTCAAAAAGAACGCGAAGCAATACTGAACTCAAGATCTATTTTAAGTACTGTTTCCAATCCTTAATCGCTAAGGTATCCAAATCATATCGCTCAGTTGCATCAACAATAAGCTCTGCCACCTGAAGATTGGTAATGAGTGGAATGTTAAAATCAATCGCTTTGCGTCGAATCAAATAACCATCGGTGACTTCATCGGCATTATAATTTTTCGGCAGGTTAATCACCAAATCAACTTTTTTTGCACTAATAACGTCTAAAACATTCGGAGTTTTTCCGGTCTTAATCTTGTAAAGTCGAGTATTTTTAATCCCGTTTTCAGTCAAAAATTCAGCAGTCCCTTCAGTGGCATAAATTTCAAAGCCACGCTCCATAAGTCGTTTTGCAGCCGGCAGGAAATCAACTTTATCGGTCATTTTTCCCATACTCACTAAAACACTTTTTTCCGGAAGTCGAAAACCAACAGAAACCATTGCTTTCAAAAATGCTTCATACATATCGTCGCCAAAGCAGCCCACTTCTCCGGTGGAAGCCATTTCTACCCCCGAAACTGGATCAGCACCTTTGAGTCGTGAAAACGAGAACTGCGGTGCTTTAACTCCCACATGATCCAAATCTAAAGTTTTATAATTCTGCGCTTTAAAGTAACTCAACGGCTTTGCTTTGAGCATAGCCAATACTGCAATTTCAATGAAATTATATCCCGTTACCTTCGAAGAGAAAGGAAATGATCGACTTGAGCGCAAATTACATTCAATTACTTTCACTTGGTTATTCTTTGCCAAAAACTGAATGTTAAACGGACCAGTAATATCAAGTCCTTTAGCGATTTTTTTCGTGATATCCTTAATTCTCCTAATTGTCTCAATATAAAGTTTCTGCGGTGGTAAAACAATCGTTGCATCACCTGAGTGTACCCCTGCGTTTTCAATATGTTCAGCAATGGCATAAATAATCACCTTCCCATTCATCGCCACGGCATCAACCTCAATCTCTTTAGCATTCTGTTCAAACTTGCTTACCACCACCGGAGCATCTTGGGAAATTTTTGTTGCTTTCCCTAAAAATACTTCAAGTGATTCATCCGTATGAGCAACACTCATCGCCGCACCACTCAAAACATAAGAAGGGCGAACGAGTACCGGGTATCCGACCTCTTTGGCAAATTTCTTCACTTGATCAATATTCGAAAGTTCCTTCCATTTGGGCTGATCAATTTCCAGTTCATCAAGCATCTTGGAGAAAACGTGGCGGTTTTCCGCTCGATCAATATTTTTAGCATCTGTCCCTATAATCTTCACTCCTGCTGCAGCTAATTTTACCGCTAAATTATTCGGCACTTGCCCCCCCATGGAAATAATCACACCATAAGGTTTTTCTTTTTCACAAATATCCATCACCCGTTCAAACGAAAGCTCATCAAAATAAAGCTTGTCACTCATATCATAGTCAGTAGAAACCGTTTCTGGATTATAATTAATCACCAAGCTTTCATACCCAAGTTTTTTTACCGTTTTGAGGGCATTCACACTACACCAGTCAAATTCCACTGAAGAGCCAATCGAATAAGGTCCGGAACCTAAAACCAAAATCTTCTTTTTCTTTCCTTTCTTGGCGACGCGATCCTCATGATCACCGTGGTAGGTAAGATAGAGATAATTCGTTTTCGCCGGATACTCTGCCGCCATCGTATCAATCTGATTTACTTTCGGGACAATACCCAGTCCCACTCTTAACTGCCGAATCTTTAACTCTTTCTGTCCCGTAAGTTCAGAAAGCTGTTTATCCGAAAAACCAAACTTTTTTGCACGTAAAATAATTTCAAAAAGTTCCTCCAGTTTGGCTTTCCCTCGGGGAGAAATAAATAAAGATTTTTTGTCTAGAATCAGACGTTCCATCTCTACAATGTTTTTCAGTTTTCCCAAAAACCACAAATCAATCCCACACAACGCATTGATTCTTTCAAGAGTCCAACCTCTTCTCAAAGCCTCAGCAAGTGCAAGCATTCGTTTGGGTGTCGGTACGCGAATTTCATTTTCCAAATCTTCCGTTTTAATCCCAATTTTTTCATTGGCAACAACTCCATAAAGGCCAATCTGTAACATACGTAGGCCTTTCTGAATCACCTCTTCAAAACTCCTTCCAATGGCCATAATTTCACCCACTGATTTCATTTCAGTTGAAATTTCCTGGGAAACTTTTCGGAATTTCCCCAGGTCCCAACGAGGAATTTTTAAAGCCAAATAGTCCAACGCGGGTTCAAAGCAAGCCGTCGTAACTTTGGTGACCGCATTTCTTAACTCGGGAAGTGAATATCCAAGTGCTAATTTTGCAGCTACCAAAGCCAGTGGATAACCGGTCGCTTTACTTGCAAGTGCGGAACTCCGACTCAAGCGCGCATTCACCTCAATAATTCGATAATCACGTGACTTCGGATCAAGTGCAAATTGAATATTACATTCACCAATAATTCCAAAATGCCGAATCGCTCGAATCGCAATCTCTCGGAGCATATGATACTCATCATTGCTCAACGTCTGCGAAGGTGCCACCACAATACTTTCACCCGTATGTACCCCAAGCGGATCAAAGTTTTCCATATTACAAACGGTAATACAGTTATCAAACTTATCCCGTACCACTTCATATTCAAGCTCTTTCCATCCTTTTAAATTCTCTTCCACCAAAACTTGTGGAGAAAACGCAAAAGCATTATCCAAAAGTTCAGCAAGCTCTGCCTCCTTATAAGCAAACCCCGAACCTTTTCCTCCTAAAGCAAAAGCAGCTCGCACAATTACCGGATAACCAATTTTTTTTGCAGCATCTAGCCCTTCTTTCTTCGTAACACATGGAATACTTCGTGGAACCTTTAATCCAATCGAAAGAATTTCACGATTAAAAAGATCACGATCCTCTGTTTTTTGAATAGCTCCAACCGGGGTGCCCAAAACTTCTACCCCATACTTTTTAAACACCCCAGATTCAAAGAGAGCCACGCCGCAGTTCAGTGCGGTTTGCCCTCCAAAACTCAGTAAAACCCCATCAGGTTTTTCTTCAGCGATAACTTTTTCAACAAAATAAGGATTGACCGGTAAGAAATAAACCTTATCAGCAAGCCCATCACTCGTTTGATTGGTAGCAATATTCGGATTAACCAATACCGTAAAAATCCCCTCTTCCTTGAGGGCTTTAATTGCTTGCGAACCAGAATAATCAAATTCGCCCGCTTCACCAATCTTCAACGCACCTGACCCAAGGATAATTACCTTTCGAAACTTCTTTATCTTTTCTGAGCCTTGAGCAGTTTTTTTAAGCGTCATCGTGGCGAGTATAACCGATCAAGAATAATTTTCAAACCAAATTTATTTCATTTGTAATAAAATAATACTAAACTGCGTATACTTTTTAGAAACTAAAATATTTTACACATGAAAGCTCAAACAAAGTTATTAGGATTCGTAATGTTGATTTCTGCGCTCCTCATCGCCTGTACCCCAAGCGGTTCCAACGGAAATCAGGATGCTACGGGAGGAAAATACGCCGAAATTGCAAAATGTTTAACCTCCAAAGGCGTAAAGTTTTACGGCGCCTACTGGTGTCCACACTGCGCAGATCAAAAGAAGATTTTCGGAAGTGATATGCAGTTCATCAACTACGTAGAGTGTGATGCTTCAGGAAAAAATGGCAAACCAGAGGAGTGTAAAGCCGCTGGTGTTGAACGCTTCCCTACCTGGTTTTTCCCTGGTCAACCCAACGTAGTGGGGGTCAACCAACCTGAAGAGCTCGCCAAACTCGCCAACTGTGAAATTCCTGGTTCTACATCAACCACAACAACTCAAGCGCCGATAACGTCAGAAACCTCATCAACTCAGGCTGCTACAACTACCCAAACCACACAACAATAAACTTAATCGGAAAATGTTATGAAAAATCATAAAATTACCCTCGCAATTCTTACCACCGCACTCTTACTCACCGCTTGTGGTACTGACACTCCATCCCAAGGAAACAAGCCCGAGCCAACACAGGAAAAAATCAAACCGGTCCTGAGCATAAGCCAAATCAACGACGATGGAACCGAAACCCCAATTCTTTCCTATGGCCGACCGGAAAGCGAAGTGAAATCGCAAGAAGAAACCGCGGCACTCTCTGGTCTCAAAGGAATCGCACTCCAGGACGATAAATTTCTCCCGACCGAAATCGAAGCACTCCCGGGAATGAAAGTACTGATCGCAAACGCAGGCCAAAAGAAACATACAATTATTGCAGAAAAGTCAGAAGCCTGTCCTGAACTCGCAATTGAAAAAGAACTCGAGCCAGGAGCTCACTTTGAACTGGTAATTAAAGAAACCGGCGAATGCCTCCTCAAAGACAAAGAAAATGCTGCCGCCACCTCAAAGATTATCGTCAAAGCTGAATAATAAAATTTATGGCAAAGGCCTGGCATTCATTTGCCAGGCTTTCTTTGGAACCTCCAATTCTTCCGTACCTTCATGTTACTTTCCAATCAGATCAAACACTACGCCTTAAACGAACTGAAAGTTGATCTTATTGGCATTACTTCCGCCGAACCAGATCTCGCCGGGAAGCAGCTTTTGCAAACCTACGTCAAAGAAAACCGCCAGGGAGAAATGCACTACCTCGAAAACGCTGAACTTCGTACGAACCCAGAAAACATCCTCCCCGGGGCAAAAAGTGTTATCGTTATAGCCATAAACTACTATCGCGAAAAACCAGAAACACCACCTGGTCACGGAAACATCGCCCGTTACGCTTATGGTCGCGACTATCACAAAGTCCTCCGCTCCATCCTCAAAAAGCTCGATACTTATATTACTACCCTCGACCCAACAGCAAAAAACCGCCCCTGCATCGATTCCGCCCCCCTCCTCGAAAAAAGTTACGCCCAAAAGGCCGGCCTCGGATTCCTCGGAAAAAACACGCTCCTCATCACCAAAGAACTCGGCTCCTTTGTCCTCCTCGGCGAACTGCTCACGACACTGGAACTTCCTGCAGATGAACCCACAGAAGGTACATGCGGCACTTGCACCCGCTGTATCGACGCCTGCCCAACTCAAGCCATCATCGCCCCCGGCCAACTCGATTCCCGCCGCTGCATCTCCTACCTCACCATCGAAAAACGCGGCGAAATTCCCCAAGAGTTCCACGCCCCCATGAAAAAACTCATCTTCGGCTGCGATATTTGCCAGGAAGTCTGTCCCTACAACAAAACCTTCGCCCGCCCCCTCACCCTCGAAGCCTTCAAAGAGGTAAAAATCGCCGGCGACAGTCTCCCCATCGAAGAAATCCTCGCCATCCAAACCGACGAAGAATACCTCAAAAAATTCGCCGGCTCCCCCCTCATGCGCGCCAAACGCACCGGCCTCCAAAGAAACGCCAGGATTGCGCAGGCAAACAACAAATAACATTCCTTCCAGAAGGGACAAACTTCACTACTGGTCTTTGAAGACTTGTTCAGGGTTTATAATAACTATTCCGGAATTTTCATATCAACCGGCTTTCCATGACAAGATATAATTCCTTTGGTCGGCATGGTTGCTTTAACACAAGTAGTAAGTCCAAAGCGAGCTTCACGTTGAACATTAAAACCTATCGTTCGCGCTGTTTCATCTTGTGGACAACCATAACGAACAAACGCTTTCTTGGCTTCTTCTCTTGCAAAATCACTTGCTGCATCTGGAAGTGCTGATGTATTGCAGGCCAAAGAATAAATACGATCGGGATTATCACCCTTCGGTGCTTTTTGAACACCTTCACGAGTTGCTCCCAGCGTACCCAAGGCTCTTCCCAAATCCGAACGTGTATCAATCGCAATAGCCGCTTGTGGGTCAGCCACAGAGACATTTGAACCATTCGCCCCACAACCATGAAGTGCCAGTGCAGTGGTAACAACAGCAGTAGCTTCTCGAAATTTTTCAGTAAGTTTCATAAGTAAAAATTATTAGCTGCAAAACTAACACATTTGCAAGAAATGTCAACGCGTCGTCGGGGCATTGGTATTCCATCTACTTCCCCATCGCCCTCACCGCCTCCTGAAACTTATCCCCACGCTCCTCAAAATTCTTAAAAACACTAAAACTCGGTGAAGCACAGGAAAGCAAACAAACCATATTTTTCGGAGTGGTTGCATAAGCAAACCTCACGGCTTCCTGCATATCCCGGGTTTTTAACACCACCGGCTGATACCCAATGACCTCAAACTCTTTCTTGATCAACTCGCCCGTGTCAGGAAATAAAACTACCGCTGGAATATTCATCACCTGCAATTTTTTCGCCAACTCCCCAAACTCATACCCACGATTCGTCCCTCCCAAAAAAATACACCCCACATTTGGCAAAGCCTGAAGCGCGGCCAAAGTAGACTCAGGAGTCGTCGAAATCGAATCATCATAAAACTCAATATCCTTAAATTTCCCCACCAACTGGAGCCGATGCGGCAACGATTGAAAATTCCGAATCGCTGAACCACAAGCCACTTTTGAAATCTCAAAAGGATAAACGGTCTGAAACGCCACCGTCACCGCCGCCAAAACATTCATCACATTATGTTCACCTTTGAGTGGTATATCAGCAACCAAACAAACCGCCTCATTACCAAAATATACCTTCCCATCACGAACATGTGCCCCAGAAACATCAGGATAAGCCACCAGTTTTGCTGGCATCTCCTTCACCCGCTCAATCAATTGAAGATTCTCGCCATTATAAATCAAAACCTGGGAAATCTTCTGCATCGTCGCCATCTTCAACTTGTCAGTATAATACTGCTCCAGCGAACCATGATAATCCAAATGTTCCGGAAAAAGATTCGTAATCACACCTATATCCGGTCCTTTGGTAAGGCGACTCGCCTGATAACTCGAAAGTTCAAACACCACAATATCTTCAGGAGATATGCCCGCTTGGAGATAATCCAAAGCCGGCTTCCCAATATTTCCCACCAAATGAACATTCTTTCCTCCCATCCGCAAAATATCTGCAATCAATGAACTCGTTGTACTTTTTCCTTTCGATCCCGTCACCGCAATAATCTTGGCCGGACACTCTTCAAAAAAAATATTCGTCGCCGTCGTAATCACTCTCGCAGTGCCAAGTAATTCAGTATGAGGTGGTATCCCTGGCGAAACAACAACAATATCCCAACGCGATAAATCTTTTGGGTAATCAGATTCGAATAACGTCTCAATACCAACAAAATCAACCCCAGGATTTTTTTGATCGGCCAAACTTAAAACAGCATCAGGAAATCTCTCACGAAAAAAACGTACCGTTGCTTGACCTTCTCGCCCAGCACCCAAAATACAAATCTTTTGCCCAGAAAAAGTCATCATAAAAGTTGAAGGTCAAGGAGTACATTCACAAACGCATCTGGTAATGCATGGTCATTCGAAGAAGTAAAAACTCTCGTTCTCATCTCTTCAATATTTGAAACCTCGGACAAAATTTCCGCTTCAACTTTTTGAACCAAAACATCCCCCTGATACTCACCACTTTCAACAATTATCTGAAAGGCAACCAAAACCTCTTCTGGGGTTCCCACACAATCAAAAGGTTTGGTCTCACCTTTTCCCAATAATTCCAAAACCATTGGCCACAAAGTTTCATCCGCCAAAATATTTTTCCCAAACATATTCAGGAGTTTCTCTTTGGAAATACTCGTTGCCAAACAAATAAACACAAAGACACATTTTGCACACTCCCCACACCATTTCGCCGGCCCCTCATGCTTCTGTGTAAAGTTCCGATTACAACTGGTACAAAACTCCGGCCATTTCCAAAGTTCCGCAAAAACCTGCGCAATTTTTAACTCAGAAAAAGGCCGCAATAAACTAAAATATTGAAGCTTCGGACTCACCGATTTTTTCAAATAATCCTGAAAAATACGTTCAAACTCTACACCTTTACTCCACTGATGATTCACCATTTCTCCAAGATATTCCACATTTCCTTCATTGGCGCTCCGTTCATTCGAAAGTACAACGGCTTGATGTCCTCGCAAAACAGCAATAAGCAAAGCTGAAAGTCCATAAATAACCGAAATCGGAACATGTCCATTGTAAACGCCCTTCTGATTAAGCTGAAAAAGTTTTTCGTCCATCTCACGTCGAACCACCCAATGTTTTCCCTCAAGAAGCTGAGCCTGATTTGCAATCAGATCATAGTTACCCAAAGCAAAAGTATCAAAAGCAACCCAGGCTTTTTGCAAAAGCACCGCCGATGTAGCCGAATCTTTCCCCCCACCCAGGGGCAAAAGCACCCGTTCACTTTGAACCAAATCATCTTGAAAAATCTCATCAGCTTTTTCAGTGATCGGAAAGTTCACCAATCCCCGAAAATCAATTCCATTCTTAAAAAAGAACTCCCCCAACCCTTTCGTATATACAGTATTCCAAAAATCCGCTTCACGCCTATTCAAACTCCCCGATTTGACTCGAATATTCGGCAAAGCATAAGCCTTCCAATAACTCATCCCCAGGGCCATATGAAGCGCAAAACTAAGTCGAGTAAGCGTCGCCGAATCATTCCACTTTGCTTCCTCCGGCAAAAACAGCCGTTCGGTAAAACGCAAAGCATCATCATATCCATACACAAACTCCAGCGCATGGATCTCAGCCACGTACTTATAAGACACAAAAACAAAAGTTGAATAAGGCATCAATTTTCGACCTAAGTATATCTCTCCATCACTTTACTAATATCAATATTTTCAATATCCAACTCAACCGCAGGAACCGTCGTCTGCCCCGGATCCTCATCTTCATAAGTAGGCCTTTCCGTCTGGTAAAAAATTCCAATTGGCAGTTTTTCCGTCTCAAAAGCCTTTTTCATCGCCTGATCAAAATCCGACTTATCAAAATTTGCATCATCATCCAGTTTATAACAGTTCTGCATGAAGAATGCGTAGGTATTAATTTTGTTAAAAGTCACACAGGGTTGAAAAATATCAACAAGCGCAAACCCCTTATGTCGAATCGCCGCTTCCAAAATCTTCGCCAAATGAATTGCATCACCAGCACTTCCCCGAGCCACAAAAGTTGCCCCAGCCGTCAAAGCCAAAGCAATCGGATTCACCGGCTGCTCAATAACTCCAAACGGCGTTGAAGGAGACTTATACCCCTTCATACTGGTTGGTGCAGCTTGTCCTTTGGTAAGGCCATACACCATGTTGTTATGCACCATATAAGTCATATCCACATTCCGTCGCACCGTATGAATAAAATGCCCCATCCCGATTCCATATCCATCTCCATCTCCACCATCAGCAATCACCGTAAGTTTTGGATTCACAAATTTCACCGCAGCAGCAGGAGGCAATGATCGACCATGTAAACTATGAAGCCCATAAGTATTCACCCAGTGCGTCAGTTTTCCACTACAGCCAATACCTGCCACAATCGCCACATTATGCGGTTCAACACCAACCGCTGCCAGTGCCATTTTCAGAGCAACTTGAATACCAAAATCTCCACACCCCGGACACCAGTCCGGCTTGGCAACCGTATCAAAATCTTTCATCGTAAGAGCCATACATACATATTTAATAACGCTCCCACCTTACCACACCTGCCACAAGCGGAAAACCACCCTGATTTGACGATTAGCCGGTAAAATTGTATAATATACAGATTCTCTAACTCAAAACCAAATGTCCAGCTACCACCACCCAAAACCCAACGAAAAACCTTGGGACACCAAAGAAGAAAAAAAACTCCTCAAAGGCTCAAAGGCCACCAAGACCAAAAAAGTAACAAAAAAGACAACACCAAAAGCTAAAAAGACCAAATAGCGCTTCTCGCAAATAACCAAATCACAAGCATCAAACCTCCAAATAAACCCCAACTCAAAATTTAGAATATTAAATATTCATTGGTCGGTTGATGCTTGATCATTTGAATTTTATCTACCGGTAATTTTCAAACTCAAGGGGAAGTTTAAACTCCCCTTCTTTTGTACGTAAATACGTAATCACCGCCTGCAAATTATCCTTATCTTTACTCGAAACCCGCACTGCACTGCCCTGAATACTTCCCTTCACTTTCGGAAAATTATCCTTCAACATTTTCGTAATCACCTTCGCCATTTCCTGATCCATCGCCTTCAAAAGTTTCACCTCCATTTTATAAAGATCCCCACTCGTCGGCAAAGGCTTCTGTGCATCCAAAATTTTTGGTGAAAGTTTCCGATTAATCACTTTTTGCAGCAAAACATCATAAATCGCCTTCACCTTTGATTCCCCCGGTGCAGTAATCACAATCATCTCATCCTGCAAATCAATCTCCGCATGAAAATCTTTCAAGTCATAACGAGTCGTCGCCTCACGTTTCACCTGATCCACCGCATTTCGAAGTTCCTGCAAATCAAAATGTGAAACCACATCAAAAGAAAATTCAGAAGCCATAAGGGATGAGTAAAAATATCAAATACTTTATAACACAAAGAACAGCTAAATTCTAATAACCAAGCATCAAACTCTCAAATAAATTCTAAATTAAAAATTAGAATATTAAATATTCATTGGTCGGTTGATGCTTGGAAAGCTTAGAATTTAGCCTACCCTTTCCCCAAATAAATATTTCTAAACTCCACTAAGGCCGTCCCAAAAACTTCCTCATAATTCGTCACATTCGTTTTCAAAAAAGTACTCACCTCTTCCGGTGAACCATTTCTTTCAACAAGCGCTTGAATCTCTTCAACCTTTTCCGGACTCAACTGCTCCATAACAGTCAAAGTAAGACGTTCTTCCAGTCGTGAATTTAAATCCTGTAAAAGCTGTTCACGCACCTCATCACTCAGGTCCGTTTGGCCTGCTTCCTTGAGGAGCTCCAATAAATATTCTCGAATTTCCGGTGTCATAAATGGGTGGTTAAATCATAAAACGTTAGAATGTTTCTACTTTATCACGAGGTGTTTTTTTTGGGTACCGGCCGAAGCATGTTTCAAACCGCTAACGTTGGCACGTTAGTAATCCACAAGAAATTACGGAGACGCGGCTCCACCCCCACCCGCTGGAGGTGCTCCAGTTGGAGGTGCAGCTGGTGGTGGCGTATTTTTTTTCTTATGTTCCAAATGCGGCATTGGTGAACCAGAAACCGGTGGAGTCGCCGCAGCATACTCTTCAGTAGTAATGGTGTGTTTTGAAAGACCAAGTTTGATATTCGCGTCAGTTCCTTTGGTAACCGTTGTTTGATCCACCTTAAAGCTTACCGTTTCGGTTTCAATCGGAGCCGGTGGTACAACCGGTGGTAACGGAGGTGGAGCAGGAGGTGGTATCACAGGAGGAAGCGGTCTTGGAGGTGCCGGCGGCGGAGCAGGTGGTTCCGGTGGCAACGGAGGTTCATAATCATGCGAACCCTTCACAGAAGAAAGCACTTGAAATGTCCCTTTTGAATCAAAGAAACCAACCGCCATCGCTTTCGTTCGAAGACCTGGCAAAGTATCACCACCTTTACGAACATACCCAAGATGATCCTTATCAAAATACTGCTCAGGAATTTTTGCCTGACCGTGTTCATTTACATCAAAAAATTTCCAATAATGACGTCCATCTGGACCATCCATTTCGAGCGCCACATTCATAGCTTTTGGACTATCTGGCAAAGTAACATTCTCGGGTAATTTGGTATGTTGAATACCTTTTTTGAGCATATCCCCAATCTTGAAATGACAGTTGCCATCAGCATCAACTTGCGGACTTCCATCCCACAATAAACGTAACTCATCCAAACGAGGCTTTGGAATATGTCCGTTAAAGTGAATTTTATCAATGGACTCAAATCCATCGCCAGGAAGTGACGGAATTCTTGGGCCAACGGGAACCGTTCCAACACCATGAGAAACGCCAGTATCCACAACTCCGCCATGACCTGGAACATCAGCCCCTGCAAAGTAAATCCCACTCGTATCCACCACTTTTGGTTGAGCAAACGGAAAAGTTATTCCACCCGGTGTCCCAGCTCCACCACCTGTCGAAGCCGTAACCGGCGGGTACACAATCTGTTTGCGTGTAATTTCAAAGAGATCAACACCTTGAGCTTTCAAATACGCCACTGTCGTCGGGCTCATATGTCCTTTCGGATCAAAATGGCTCGGCCCAAAGGTCACCGGAACATTTGTGGTCGGATCAATTATTTTTAACTTATTCAACTCATCAATAACTTGCTGCTGAGTCATCTCCTGCCCATTGAGAATATGGGAAAGATTTTTAACATCAGGGGTTGCTGGAATAATTTCCTGTTCAGGAATGCCAATCCCGGCTTTATTTAAAATCGCAATCGAAGCCGGGTCTAATTTTCCACCAACAAATTTAATATCCGCAGGATTAATTCCCTCTTTTTTCATCAATGCATCAAATTCCGGCGTACCCAGAGTCACTTTCCCAGTCGGAGTAAGGACCGTATTGGTTTCATAAGAAGCCGCAAACGGATACTGACTACTAATCCCCCAACCAATACCAGCAACACCAGCGCCAATGAAGGCGGCAACCGTTGCATTTTTTAAGTTCTCCCAAGCTTTAAATTTTCTAAACGAAGTTTCACGAGTACTCACCGCAGTAT
Source organism: uncultured Candidatus Peribacteria bacterium (assembly GCA_964624115.1). Taxonomy (GTDB): domain Bacteria; phylum Patescibacteriota; class Gracilibacteria; order UBA1369; family UBA1369; genus CAZUXI01. The sequence continues at coordinate 164,672 of CAZUXI010000001.1, read as the reverse complement.
TAACCCGTGCCACTTGTGAACTCACTTCCCGTTGAAGTGCTTCATTCGCTGTGACCGCATCACCCATCAAATTACGAAGTTCAACCTTCCCTTCCGCAATCGCTCGCATCAGGCCTAAACGACCACCTTCAATCTGTTGTTCATCACTATACTGAATCAAATCCAATCGGTTTCGTTCAGACACTTCATTCAGAGCAATTGCCCGTCCTAAAGAGAGTCGTAACCCATCAACACTCCCGGCACCAGCTCCAATATTACTTCGAATCGCATTGATGAGTTGTTCAACGGGTGCCTTTTCATAAAGAACATTTTTATCTTCCATCCGTTTTTCAATACCAGAAGTTTGTCCCTGATCCGGTCTAAAATTCATCGCTTCACGACGTTCCTTCTGAGCTTTTAACCAAAGAACATCCTTATTATTTCTCATGGCTGCAAATAAACCCGCACCCAATGCCGCACCACCAAGTGCTGCTGCCGCAGGCGCAAGTGCCGGTGCTAAAATCGGTGTAAGGGCAATCGAAGCAGCAACAGTTCCATAACGAATCGCCCGCCCAGAAATCAATTGAGTCGCGACATTCGCCACACCATAACCCACAATCGCAGTGGTAGTGGGATTAATAAATTTCCCCAAGAATCCACCTTTTTGCATCGACTCAATCCACGAACGAACACTGTTATCAAAAACTCCATTCACGCCCTTCACCTGAGTTTTGACATCCACATTGACTGCCCGTCCTCTTCCAAGTCGTAACCGTAAATTATCCAAATCCAAACAGATCAAACCAGCTTGGTGCTGACGTAATCGATCAAGCAGACCAGTCCGTTCTTCCGGTGGTCGAGTGGTTCCACGTTCTTCTAAAAATGCCACCATTGCTTCATCAGGAGGAGTACTTCCTACCATCGGCACAATCTCACGACGTGCCCGGATTCTAAACTGATCATCACTCATACCTCCTTGGAGATACTCATTACATAAATCTCGTACCCGTTGCTGTACCGCTAAATTTTCCACCTCTTCAAGTGTTTCGCCACTGCCCTCCATCAAATAACTTTCCCGATCACCACTTGTCCAGGCCATCCCAAACCGTTCAGCAATCATATCCAATTCCCCATTCAAATCAGCACGAGTTCCTTCGGCAGGCAAAACCCCACTTCCGTCGGCACCCGTAAGAAGCTTATCTCGATCCACCAGCATCAACTCAGTTCGAAACCGTGGATCCTCTTTTAACCGTTTCATAAACTCACCTCGATACTTTTCCCGATACCCTTCCATCGCACTTCGTTTCCACCATTTTCCCGCAACACGCCATACTTTCCACAGATCTTTCCAGCTTTCAAATCCCGCTTCTTTGAGTTCCCGATCAAGCCGTTCATCCGCAAGACGATTAGCAATTCTCCGCAATTTTTCTTCCACATTCACCACGACCACATCAACATTTTTAACTAAATCGGCACCCTGTTGCTTAATCATTTCCGGAACTTCACGACCACCTTCATCATTCAAATAGAGGGCATACTTAAAGGCTTGGCCAACCTTATCCACCCAAAGTGGAATCGTCATGAGCTGTTTAAATTTCTCAAAATCACCAGCCGTCAAAACCTGATCGCCGGTTAAACCAGCATTCACCTCATCAAGTTTTACCGCTGCATTCGACTCAATTTTACTGCGAATATACTCAAAATTCGGGGCAATCTTTATAATAAACCGATTAAACGCCAACCTTTCCATACCCAAACCTTTTTTCAACTCATTATAAATCACCCCATCCACACAGAAATCTTCCAAAACCGATTTCCCAGTTTTTCTCCCACTCACCGTTTCCCAACCTTTCGTTGTATTGATCAAATCAAACACGGCAGGTGGATTATCTTTAAACGCAATCAATAAACTCAAAATTTCTTTCTCATTAATATTCGGATCTTTAAAAATCAAAAAGTAACGATAAATTTCCGCAGCTTTATCCGCATTAATAGCGGCAACACCACCGGGAGCATTTTTGGTCCCCTTACTCTTAATAATCTCAATAAGCACATTTCGGAATTCACCATCATTCAGGCCTAAAGCCTCACCAAACATTTCCTGAAGTTTGAGCATCACCTCATGAGATTTTGCCACCATCACTTCAGCATTCGCGCCATGTTTCGCTAAAAATGCATTCAAAGGTACCGATTTCCCACTCTCCACATAAACCCCTTTATCCCCTTTCCGAGCCTCAGAAACCTGAGTCAAAAGGAGAATATTTTGAATCTTCCGAAAAGCTTCCCGTTTATTTTCAACTCCAAGTGCCTGAAACAACAAAGCTTGTTGCTCTGGTTCTGGATGGCCAGCCAAAAGCGATTCAAGGACCGCTTTTGCTTCCGTTTCAACCTCTTCTTCAAGTTTACGTGAACTCTTCACTTTTCCTGTTGGGTCTTTGACTTGGATCACCACTGCAGAAATTTGATCTTTCACCTCTTGAGCAAGATTTTCTTCTTCATCCAAATATCGTTGAAACTCTTCAAACTCAATAATATCAGCAGGTGTAAGTTCCGGATCCACTTTCTTATTTTTCCATACCAGAGTATCACCAGGTTTTGGCTTATCCCCATACTCATTTTCCACTTGGCTCCATTTCTCACGAGCCTTTCGAATATCCGCAGGAGTTTTTATATCCACAACCTTTGGAGCATCCGTAATCTCCCAAGCCTCTTTCTTCGCACCTGGTGTTGTTCCCGGTTTAGCAGCAGGTTTTGGCTTCGGTTTAGGTTTTTTCGGAATCAATAAATCCTGAATATAAACATCTGGATTTTCCAGTTGATCTAAAACGTTCTGAAGTGCTGCAATCCGATCCACAATTTTTTGATGTTCAGGTTTCGCTTCTTCATCCGCCCATTCCTGGTCGTAAGCTATTTGAGCCGCCTCTTCAGCAGCCTTTCGAGCATCACGTGCATCAACCGGAGTCATCCGTCGAGAACGAATCAACTGTTCAACCGTTTGCCGTGCCGCATCAAAAATCGGTTTCCGAATCCGTTCTTTTTTCCGTTCAATCTCAGTTTCAAATGCCTGAATTCGTCGTTCCAGGCCGTTTTTATGACGTTCCAAAGCTCCAAACACAATCACTTTCACCTTCTCTTCCAACTCTTTTTTCTGTTCAGGAGTCAAATCCGTTAAATCTCCAAGTACCCGTTTGACCTGATAAAAACTATCCAAAAACGAACCTCCGCTCGTGAGGGCATCCATAATTTTCTGAATCGTTTCAGGTTTTAACTGATCAGGACTACCAGTCACCACTGCTTCAGCAACACGACCTTCATTCGCTTGGAGTTGCGCTTCTGCGTCTTGAATTGCCTTTTCTTGTTCTGGGGTAAGGCCAGGGCCTCCCGGTGTACCAGTTGCCATAAAGTTGAGATAATATTTGTTTGTATTTTTTAGTGCAAAGGTCTGTCGTTGTTTACATCGCTTCCGTTGGATCTTCCATTTCTAACATTGTTTTATTCACCCCATTCCAGTTCCGGATATTCGCTTTTCAGTTCGTCCCAAGTCATTCCAGGTTTCATCGCCGCTTTCGTGATCTCAGTCGCAAGCATTGGATCAATCGCCAAAATTCGACTCACCGCTTTCTTAATTCTGCTCTCCATTCCACCCTTCGCATGTTCTCGTTGCCCTTCATGAATTCGTGCCAAAACCGGAAAATCAGCGCTAAAGATTTCGAGAAACATCGTCAGTTCATCCACCGTCTTGCTCTGGCCCAGCAGATACAGAATTGCCATCAGTTCATCCACCGCAATAATTTTACGTTTCAAGGCCTCTCCCAAGCGGTCTTTCACCCTTGCCTGCAAACTCTCAAAGGTCTCCTCAGTAATGCTTTGCTGCATACATCAATAAAAAATCTTAAAATTATACCATAAAATCAATAAATTGAAAAATCCCAGCCGTATAAAAATCATGAAGAACCAAAAACAAAAAAAGCCCCCTCCAGTTTTGGAAAGGGCTTGGATGCAAAATGAACTAAAAAGTATTTAACCAATATGTTGCTCGCCCTTTTGTTAAAGCTGTCCCAGGGAAGAACCATGATTTACTTAGATCCTTCAGATTTGGCTTAACCATAGCCTTATCAAGTAGTGCAAGTTCATTGACATAACTTGCAAACCAAGCATCTAATGGGACATCTGAAAATAGCTGTTTCTTAAGAGCATCAGAGTTACTTGTTGTGGCAAAAAATACTTGTTTAAAAAGTTTAGCAGCTTCTGCTCGAGATACACTCTGATTTACATGAAATAAACCATCTGGTAAAGCCTGTACATACTTTTGTTCCAACGCCCAGCAGATTGCTTTTTCATTCGAATGACCTACTGCATCAGCAAAACAACCAAGAGCTTTTGGCTCAACACTGCCTTTTCCTAAAGCAACATATCGATTGGCAATAAGTTGTATCAGTTCAGCACGAGTGACATCCTTATTCAACTCTTCCAATGAAGGACCTCCCTGTGGTTTTACCACACCGTCAGCTAACTTTATTTGCGAACCATCCAAAACTTTACTTGGCGCAGAAAGCTTCAGGTTCGGGAAAAGCGCCCCCTGAAAAAGACCTCCAGCAGTACCAGCCACAAGAGCCACGACTACAAAAGCCGCCAAGCCACCACCCAGCCAATACATTTTCTTTTGGTTACTATTTTTGTTTTTCATAGAGAATATATAAAAAATAAATTTTAAGAAATCTTTTAATTCTTGGGGGGCCCCCCCCGGGTTTGGAGGTGGGGGGGCGGGGGGGACCCCGGTGCGGGG
>CAZUXI010000001.1:140139-159897 GCA_964624115.1 uncultured Candidatus Peribacteria bacterium | reverse complement strand
TTTAAATACACAATATTAAAAAAATTTATTTTAATATTTATTTTATTTTTACCCCCCCCCCCCCCCGTATTTGTCAAATCGCGGCCCTGACTTCAACCCAAGTCGCGTACAATTTTATACTCATCATAAATGAGGGTAAGTCCGTGAGATAAATACCCTCAAACCACACCCGCCATCCGATACTTCATCACCATTTGATCAATTTTGAAAGTATAAGACGGTTTATCCGCCAACGCCTTCACTCGCCAATTTTCACTCGGTCCCTGCTCATTCTCAATCAATCCATGATGTGCAATCCGTTCATGCGGCTTACACATGGGCTTAATTGTATCAGAATTATGCTCTTTCTTAAGGGCAAATCGATCAGTGTGATGAAGTATCGCAACTTTCTTTTTACACCTCGGATAAGCACACTGCCCGTTGGTACGCTTAATAACATGCCTCTTAATAGCTGCAGGAATATGCCGAGAGTCAGTTTTCTTAATTTCCGGTTTCGACTGTTCAAGCATCTCCTCCCGTTCATTCAAAAGTTGTTCAAACAGTTCATTCCAAGAATTTTCCCCTTTCAATTTTTCAAGTTTTGCTAATACAGCATTGTCCAATTCCATAATAATATTTTTCCGATTTTGTTTCGAATTCAGCATAGTATTTCCCGTCTCCTGAAAGGCATTTTCAGAAAGGCCAATGGCTTCCTGCTGAGCAGAAATATCTGTATTTTCTGTCCTAGGACAGAGCTCTTTCACATAAGTTTCCAAAGTATTCTTGCTCATTTCCAAAGCCTTTTCTGCCCAAAACCCAGAATTCTCAGCAGTAACAACCGTCACAATAGGCCGAACAGCCCCAATCCCTTTCAGCCGAACCACAGCCATCAACTCCGGCTTATCTTCAATCTTATGCAAAATCCTCAAAGCATCATTAACCTTTTCTCGGCTCATCCCAGCCAACTTCGCCGCATACTCATAAATACTCCCAAATCCCTTTTCCTCCCAAATACGCTCCCGCTCAATTTCCGGCAACAAAAGAACACACTCCTGAATCGCCCGTTTAGCACACCTCCCATATTCCACAAATTTTTTATGAGTATCCATAAAAACACTAAAAATAATATGTTTTTATGATACCTCAAAAGTCGAATATAGCCCAGCCATAAGCCACAAATCGTCTAGACAGAAGCGGTAGGTGAGTATGTATTCACCCCGCGTGCCCTGCCATCAAAAATCCAACAAAATTCTCCAACAAACTAATTCAATGTATCCGTTTCCCAACTCTTCAACAACGCCTCAAAAATCCCCAACTTCGTCCCGAAACGAATCTCAGAAGCGTTTTTTTGTGGCGGGAGAGTCCTAAGAAACGCACCAACTTTCCATTTGAAATTCAAACTTAGCCCTAGCCCCCCAGCACCTCCGCCTTCACCCGATCATAAATCTCATGCGCCGTAAACTGCCGCCCACTATACTTCAAAATCTTATGATCCATAAACACCCCGGTTTTTTCTGAGATCAGTGCACAAAGTTGAGCCTCATTATTCTGCTCAACACCTACCTTCTTTTTGGCCTTCAACAAAATCTCCTTTACCTCTTTGCTGTGGAATGGAGACATATAAATAATCTGCAATAAATTCGTACTCACACCATCTTTCTTCAGCATTTCCATAACTTCCAAAAGTGCATCTTTTGGCGATCCCCAAGTCACAAAAGTAATATCTGCATCGGCAGGACCAACCAGTGTTGGTGCCGGTAAAATCTTCAAAGCTTCTTCAAGTTTTTTTGCACGTTTTTCCACCATCAAATTCCTATTTTCCGGTGTCTCGGTAAGATCCCCAGTTTCATCATGTTCATCAGTGGCACTTCGGTGAATACCGCCTTTCATCCCCGGACGAGTTCGATAAGAAATTCCATCTTCCGTAAATTTATACCGCAAAAATCCATTATCCGGAGAAATATAATTCTCAGTCGCTGCCACACCTCCATACCCTTTCTGCTCAAACGTTCCGCCATTCTGGGTAGCCAAAAATTCCTCACTTTTTTTCCGCAATTCATCCAGTTGTTCCTGACTCAAAAGCTTTCCTCGATCCACTCTCAAATGATCAGACTTAAACATCTCCACCGATTTTACACTCTCCGCCAAATGTTTGTCCGAAAGAATAAGAACCGGAGTCTGGAACTGCTCAGCCAAATTAAACGCATCAAAAGCCAAGTAAAACGACTGTTCAAAATCACCTGGAGCCATCACAATCCTTGGAAACTCTCCCTGTGAAGAATGGAGCACAAATTGCAAATCACACTGTTCCGTTCGGGTCGGCAAACCAGTCGAAGGGCCCGGCCGTTGTACTTCAACACAAACCAAAGGAACTTCACAAATCCCACCCATTCCAAGGGCCTCCACCATCAAAGAAAATCCACCTCCACTCGTTCCCGTCATCGCCCGTACACCTGCCCATCCAGCTCCGACCACCATATTCATCGCCGCAATCTCATCTTCGGTATGTTTTACAATAACATTATAATCCTTCGCATTGGCGGCCATAAAGTGCAGAATTGAAGAGCTCGGCGTCATCGGATACTCCGCCACAAACTTACAACCTGCCTTGAGTGCTCCAAAACAGATCGCATCATTTCCCGTAATCAACATCCGTTTTGGCTGACCTTCAACCTTTTTCAAAACATATTCAAACTGATTTGGATAATGTTCTTTCACATAATCATAACCAGCTTTTGCTGCAGCCATATTATTCGTCACAATCTGTTCACCTTTTTTGCTAAACATCTCTCGCAAAATATTATTCAAAATCTCTAAGTCGTAATCCACAAGCGCAAAAGAAGCCCCAATACCCACGGTATTTCGGGTAATATCCCCTTTTCCAAACTCCATCGCCATACGCTTCAACGGAACCGTAAAGACCTTCACCCCTTCCGGAATAGTAATCATCTCCGGCTTCACCACATCAGCGTCATAAACCACCCCACCACCCGGAACAATCTCTTTTAAATGCAAATCCAACGTCTCTTTATTCATCGCCAACAACAAATCTAATCGTTCCTTGTGAACAAACACCTCTTTATCAGCAATCCGAATCGCATCAGAATTATGTCCCCCTCGAATCAACGAAGGATATTCCGCATTTCCAAAACACTGCAACCCGCCCCGGATAGCTGCTAAGGCAAAAATATGGCCTGCACTCTGAATCCCAAAGCCCGCTTCCCCACCAATCATCCAAGTTAAATCATTAATTTGCATACAAAAATCAAAAAAATCATTTACAATGCAAGTTGCAGCATACCCCACGCACAAAAAGTGCGCAATACAGACCACAACCTCATTTAATACCTAAAAAATACCTGAAATACATGAAAAAAATAAAACCAATCATCTGGGGATTTTCTGCAATTATTATCGTTGCCCTCCTCGCTTTTATCACCCCAAAGATTATCACCCTCTGGGAACCTACGAACCCCGAAATTCACATCTCCATGATTGCCGTGGATGAAAACCAAAACCTCACCGAGGCCACTCAAGAAATAGGTACTCCCCTCAGCGTTTACACCTATCTCAGCAACCTCAAAGGCATCCAAAATCAACAGGCAAAATCCATCAGCGTCTATTATGGCCCACAAAGCCAAACCGAACCCTACAACTACCCCTCCAATCAAACCACCGAGTACCCAGGAATCGACCCCAACCTCCTCGAACTCATCATCCCCTCAAAACTCCAATCCTCAAGCGGCCTCTCCACCGGCTTCGAAATCACCTTTCCCCAGTCCGGCACCTACTACCTCCGCGCCCAAGCCCTCGTCGGCAAACAAACCCTCTGGTCCAAAGAAGAGCTCAAGGTAAATATAAAGTAATACGTTTTGAGCTTTAAAAGTTCCTCTTTTTGAATTTATTGGAATTTATTTGAAAGTTTGATGCTTGATCATTTGAATTTCACCCCACCCACTTCTCATCCTCCACCCCCGCCGCCTTATTCACATACCTCGCCATCACAAACAACAAATCCGACATCCGATTCACAAAAATCACCACATTTTCTCCAATATCTTCCTCCCGTTGCAGCCGAACAATCTTCCGTTCGGCTCTTCGGCAAACCGTCCGCGCCAAATGCAAACAAGCCGCCCCCTTACTTCCGCCCGGCAAAATAAAATTCTTAAGCGCGGGAAGCTCAGCCTCAAGCTCATCAATCCACTGCTCTAATTGCTGAACCTGTTGCAAATCAACTCGTCGAATCTTCAAGGTTGAGTTTATAGGTGTGGCCAAATCTGACCCCAGTTCAAAAAGCTGACGTTGGAGCTTCCCAATCATTTCAGTTATTTTAACCGCCAAGTGTTCACATCTCGTAAGTCCAAGAATCGCATTCAACTCATCAATATCACCATACGCTGCAATCCTTAAAGAATCTTTTCCGACCCGTTGTCCGCCATACAAACCAGTCTCCCCTGTATCTCCAGTTTTTGTATAAATCTTCATTCTTTACGCAAGTAAAGAGTTCACAATCTTGTTCACTACACCACCATCCGCTTTTCCTTTAACCTTTGGCATTAATGCCCCCATGACCTTGCCAATATCAGCTTTCGAAGTCGCCCCAGTACTTGCAATCGCTTCTTTCACCAAGACCTCAATTTCAGCTTCACCCATCTGTTCAGGCATATAGGCTTGAAGAACAGCAACCTCTTTTTCTTCCTGATCCGCCATCTCAGGACGTCCACCAGTACGAAATTGTTCAATGGAATCTTTTCTCTGTTTTACCTCTTTATTCACCAGGACTAAAATATCATCATCAGTCGCCTCTTTTCGGTCTCCAGAAACCTCAAATTTTAAAATAGCCGCTTTGAGCATTCGTAAAGCAGAAACCCGCACCTCTTCTTTCGCCTTCATCGCTTCAATCAAATCCTTCTGTATTTTTTCCTTGAGCGTCATAAAAATAAATTCAAAAAATAATTATTGTTGTGAACTAACCTCTTGTGCATTAATTGATGCCTGTCGTCGTTCTTCAGGTCCTGGACTATAAAAGTAATAAACCAAAAAAGTCACCAGATAAAACAGAACTATTCCACAAACAAAGAGTCCCCATTTGGTCTCAAAAAGAAACTGCCGAGCTTTTTCAAAAAAGGTATTTTTCATAACAAAAAAACATTACCTGAACCCCAAAGAGAAGGCAACTATAGGAAATTAAATATTAGAATTTGAAATTTATTTGGTCGGTTGATGTTTGATTATTGATCATTCCATCCAGAAGCGCTATAAAGCAACCAACAACCGCTTCCCCATGCACCCCCTCATCATCGACAATTTCGACTCCTTCACCTACAACCTTTTTCAGGAAATTTCTGAAATCAGCAAAAAAAAGGTTGATGTTTTTTTGAATAACCAAATCACCATTCATGACATCCTGCAAAGAAAATACACTCACATCATTATCTCTCCCGGCCCAGGTTCACCAGAAAATCCCAGCGACATTGGTATTTGCCGTGAAGCGATTGATCAACTCAAAGATAAAATTCCTATCCTCGGAGTCTGTCTGGGGCATCAAGCAATTATTCACGCTTTTGGCGGAAAAATTATTCGTGCTCCTGAACCAGTTCACGGAAAAACCAGCAAAGTTACCCTCAATACCAAGGCAATACTTTTTCAAAACCTCCCCCCTGAAATTGAAGTCATGCGTTACCACTCCCTCGTCGCCGATCCAAAAACTTTCCCTACCGCGCTGGAAATAACTGCCAAAACCAATGAGCTCATTATGGCGTTTCAACATCACCTATACCCACTCCATGGCATCCAATTCCACCCTGAAAGCTTTGCCACTCCCCAAGGAAAGGAAATCCTTAAAAACTTTCTCGATATTTAAAACCAAAACCAAACTTCAACCTTACTTGAGTGCTTTCAATTCAATAGCCGTTGGCAAATCAACAATTTCCGCTTCCACTAAGCGGGTAGGTTTAAAACTCATATTTTTCAAAACCTCAGCTTCCGCAATCCCTGAATAAACTGCTAAAAGTCGAGCTCGTCTACCTTTTCCCTCAAAATCAAAAACTGCCTGATCTGAAAATAAATATTCCGGACCACCCCCAATTAACCCAATCTTTTCGCGACTGTTCCCTCCATTAAAATAACCGGGTGCAGTAATAAAATCACAGGAACGAAAAACCTCTTTTTTTTGAGGAGCAAACAAAAAAGTTTTTTTTGCCAAACACGCAAGATCGCTGGCAACCCCACCCCCGCCATAACGTCCCTTGGGATTTTTATATTTCCCGTGGTGGGTTAGTTTAACATTTGCATAAGCATCCACCTGCCCATCCACAATCTCAATACAACCAACGTCCACATAACCACCCTGCAAAATTTCCTGAAAACTCACCACGCTATCCCCTCGAAAAATCTCCTCTTCATGCAGATGTCCATCTTTATTTTCTGACACCGCTTCCACTCGGCCCGATTCAAAAATAGCAGTAATGTTTTTTCCCAAAGCTCGTCCCACTTGCACCATTGCCCGTGAATAATCACCAGTAATAAAAACAACAGCAGTTTCAGGTAAAGCCCTTGCGGCAGAAATGATCATGAGATCAATATTTGAGTACTCAAGAGGCATAAATCAAGAATGACGTAATGAAGAAAGTCGATCCTTACCAAGGTGAGAAAAAAGTTTCTCTTCCGAATCCAAAATCCACTCATTGGAAAAAAGTTGAAATCCCTGCTCATTTCTCCAGTACTCCGAAAAAAGTTCCATATAACCTAAATCACCATCATAAAGTTTCGGCACAATCGTTGGATAAGCCCCGTGCGAACTTTCAACAATATAATCCACCATAAAAGAAAAAATCATCGGATCACCATATTTTTTTTTGGCCTGCGGTCCATCAAGAATTTCTTCAACACTCACGATCTTAATATCACCTGCTTTAAGTCCCACCACATCAGCGCCCAGCGCCCCTTGAATATAAATATTTCCTTGGAGATCAGCCGCTTGAGCGTGAATAAAACTAAAATCAGGATTAATGGAAGGAACGATTCCCACAAACTCGGAAGTAAACGGACATTCCACGACGGCCATTTTTTGACTCTTGTCATGAATTTGTGAATGGAACTCATGATCACTTCCCGCCATACTTTGAATTGGCATAAATGGAAGTCCTCGTGCTCCGGCTTCTAATCGTGAAACCATCGCTAAGCTTGAATACTCTTCCACTTTAATTGCACCGCTCTGGGCAATTGACCTCAAAGCTTCACCGCGCTCGACATGACGAAGCAGTGCCGATGATCCACTGAATGAACCCTCAACAATACGAACCGCACCAGCCAACGCGAGAAAATCTGCTTGGAGAGTATCGTGCACCACTAAAAGATGGAGTCCGTTTTTTTTCTGACGAATAAATTCACGGGTAAAAGCCATACAGTTTCGTTCCAACCCCACGCCGCCCAAAAAAAGCACGGCCCAGGCAGGGACTAGCTTAGCAGCTTCCTGCAGTGAAATAATCTGAGGCATACAATTTTTTTATTTCTTCTTTTTTTGAACTTTCTTTGGAGCTTTAACTGGTGATTTTTTCTTCTTTGCCTGTGAAGCGACTATTTTGAGAGGAGCAGCTTTTTTCACCATTTTTTTTACCCCATTTTTTGCAGTTTTTTTGAGAACCTTTTTGGTTGTTGATGTACTTTGTTTCATCGATTTCTCAATTTTTTGGGTTTTTTTCATTTTCTTCAGCTGAGCTTTTGCCGCCTTTTTTACAGTTTTTTCAGCATTCTTAACAGATTTTATAAGATCCTTGCGAACTTTTTTGGCAGCGTCGTTCTGTTTCAATTTTGTGACTGCTTCTTGGGCAGAATCATAAATTCGGTCCGCAAGAACATTTTTAACCAAATCCCAATCAGTTTTAAACAAGTCGGCCAAACGTTCGCGCGTTTGTTTGTCTAAAAATTTTGAATCTTTTGCCGCTTGAACAATCTGCTCAACAATTTTTTCATAATTTTTTTTCAAAAACTCTCCACTTTTTCCAAGATTCTCTTTCTCTAAAGCTTTTAGAAGACTTTTTTTTAGCTCCTCATATGTCTTCATTCCTTCTTTATTCACCTGTCCCCAAACGTGTTTTACTTTCTTTTCTACTTCTTTCCGGTTCTCTTTCAGTACCTTTTGCAACTCCTTGTACTTATCCTTGGCAACTTGATCTACTTCATCTTTATGAGTGGCATACATAAAACCAGCGCCTCCAAAAGCCGCAGCCCCAAGGGCGTATTTCAAAATCGATAAGCCGCCTTTTTTAGGTTTATTTTTATCTTTCATCGAAAAATTTTAAGATGTGCGACTATTATAAACAATATTTCCCAATTTGAAAAATCGTGGCCAAAAACCAACTTGCTAAATGCAATAAAGTTGCATATACTTATTTCGTATATAAGTACAACTTAACTCTATGAAAAATAATCGAAAAAATATATTCATTATCGGATGTCTCACCCTTACATTGGTACTTTTCGTTGGTTGTTCGTCCGGGAAAACATTGAAAACGGAGGATAAAACTACCTCTGAAAGCACTCAAGGCAATGAAAACGAAAGAATAAAAATTACCGCGAGTTTTTACCCACTTGCCGAGTTTGCGCGACAAGTCGGAGGAGAACTGGTAACCGTAGAAAACCTCATCCCTGCCGGTGTAGAACCACACGATTTTGAACCCACGCCTCAAGATGTTGTTAAAATCAATAATTCAAAGCTCTTTATTTTGAACGGTGCTGGGCTCGACCCCTGGGCAGAAAAAATTACCGCAGAGCTCAACGGTGAAAATACCCAAACACTCAACATCACCAAAAACTTTGCCCTCCTTCCCTCCACAACAGCGGAGGAAGATCAACATAATGAGGAAGAAACAGAACATGAAGAAGAACATTCAGCTTTTGACCCTCACCTCTGGCTCGACCCGGTCAACGCCCTCCGTGAAGTCGATGTTATTCGCGACCAACTCATTGCTATCGATCCAAAAAATGAGACCACCTACAAAAACAATGCCAAAGCGTATCAACAACGACTCACCACGCTTGATAATAAATTTGAGCAAGCACTTAAAAATTGTAAAACGAGAGAAATTTTTACTTCGCATCAAGCATTTGCTTATCTCGCACAACGTTACAATTTAACTCAAGTGGGAATAACCGGTCTCGCACCTGAACAAGAACCAAGTGCCAAACGTATGGCCGAAGTCAGTAAACTTGGGAAAGAAAAAAACATCAAATACATCTTTTTTGAAACTCTCGTAAATCCAAAAATTGCAGAAACCGTCGCCAGCGAAATTGGAGCCAAGACGCTCGTTCTCAATCCGCTCGAAGGATTAACTCCTGACCAAGAAAAACAAGGTGAAGACTACATCACCATCATGGAAACAAACCTAAAATCTTTGCAACAAGCACTCGAGTGTGAGTAAAATAAAACTAAAACTGACACTCGAATATCGATTCACGAATTTTTCGATTACGATACCACGAGCATCGATGCAACGATTTTCCAATTCACTCTCCTCCCCATGAACTGCCTCGAAGTAAAAAATCTCAATTTCAGTTACCGTGAAACGCCCGTCCTTGAAAACATCTCCTTTGACGTTGAAGAAGGAGAATACCTTGGAGTAATCGGTCCCAATGGAGGTGGAAAAACCACGCTCATTAAACTTATTCTCGGTCTATTAAAACCAACCTCCGGTACCATAAAAATCTTCGGCCACGACCTCGAACATTTTGAATACCGTTCCCAAATCGGTTACGTCCCTCAAAAATCTTCCCAGGCCGACCTCGATTTTCCTGCCTCTGTCCTCGAAATAGTAAAAAGCGGACGAACCCCGCTCAAAGGAATCCTCCAAAGATTTAACTCCCACGATCTCGAATTAGTCCACAAAGCACTCAAACTTACCGACCTGGAAAAATACAAAACCAAACGTCTCCGTGAACTTTCCGGTGGAGAACGCCAAAAAGTTTACATTGCCCGCGCCCTCGTTGCCGAACCAAAAATACTCATACTTGATGAACCTACCGTGGCCGTTGACCGCAGCGGTCAGGAAAAATTCTATAACTTCCTTTCGGATCTCAACAAAAATCTCGGAATAACCATCCTCTTCGTTTCCCACGATCTCGAAATCATTGCCAACGAAGTTTCCTCAATCCTCTGCCTCAATCGCAGCTTTGTTTGCCAAGGAGATCCCCGAGAAATTATCAAACCAAGCAACCTCGAAAAAGTATACGGAAAAAAATTTAAACACATCACTCATGGACACTGAACAAAGCGTGGCACTTCCCATGCAAGCCATTCCGCCCGATGAATACGCCATTGGAAAAGTGACCAAAATTCTCGAAGAAGGAACCATTGAAAATGATGGTTTTAAAAGTGATTTCCAAAAACTCAAAGTCCAAATACTTGATGGAAAAAGCAAAGGCCGCGAAATCGAAATCGAAAACGGAGGCTTTGCCACCCTGCGTGAAGATCAAAAAGTAAAGCCGGGTGATGAAATTATCGTGAGCAAAGTAACCGACGATCAAAACACCTACTACTATGTCTACGATTCAAACCGCACGCCCTCCCTCTGGATCATCGGAACTCTTTTCCTGTTCATCGTGGTTCTTTTTGGAAAAAAGAAAGGAGTAAGTTCGCTCGTCGGTCTCATTGCAAGCGTCTTGATCATCATTTACCTCATCATCCCCCTCATCCTTTCAGGTCAAAATCCGGTGTTGGTAAGTCTCGGCGGCTCCGTTCTTATTGCCATCATTTCCATGTACCTGGCCCACGGGTTCAACAAACAAACCTCACTTTCACTTATCTCTACGCTCATTACTCTCTTTATTTCATCAATATTTTCTTTCCTTGCCGTTGGAATGGCTAAGCTGAACGGAACCGGAACCGAAGAGTCTTTCTATCTCCAATTCGGCCCACTTCAAAACCTTAACCTCCAAGGACTTTTACTTGGTGGTATCATCATCGGTGCCCTCGGTGTTCTTGATGATGTGACGACCAGCCAAACCGCTGCAATCCAAGAGCTCAAATCCGCCAACCATCGTCTCAGCTTCAAACAACTTTACCAAAAAGGCCTCAATATAGGACGTGAACACATTGCCTCCCTCGTTAATACCCTTTTCCTTGCCTACGCTGGCGCCTCACTCCCGCTCTTCCTCATCTTTTCCATGAATAAAGACCAGCCGCTCTGGGTCATCCTCAATAGTGAATACATGGCCGAAGAAATTGTCCGTACCCTCATCGGAAGCGCCTCTCTTATCCTCGCCGTTCCCATCAGCACCTTCCTTGCGGCGAAATTCTTGAAAGCCACCGATTCCTCACATCAAACCCACTACCATGCTTGAAATTTTCCAATATGACTTCATGCAGCGAGCCTTCATCGCTGGCATCATCGTGTCCATTATCGCTCCACTCATCGGAACCTTTCTCGTGGTCCGCCGCTACTCACTCATGGCTGACACCCTCGCTCACGTCTCGCTCGTCGGTGTTGCTCTTGGTGTCATCCTTGGCATCAATCCAATTATAACTGCCATCATAACCTCCATCATCGCCTCCCTCGGCATCGAAAAAATCCGCACCGCCAAAAACATCTTCGGCGAATCCGTCCTCGCGCTCTTCCTTACCGGAAGCCTCGCCATCGCCTCCGTACTCATTAGCTCCGCCCGCGGCTTCAACACCAACATCTTCAGTTACCTCTTCGGCAGCGTCACCACCATCTCAATTTCAGACCTCAGTTACATAGCAGTCCTCGGCCTGGTCATCATCATTACCATCAGCGCCCTCTACAAAGAGTTTTTCCTCGTCACCTTCGACGAAGAACTCGCCCAGGTCAACGGCATCCGCAGCAGGCTCTACAACAACATCATGATCATCATGGCCGCTATCACCGTATCACTTTCCATGCGCATCATCGGTGTCCTCCTCGTCGGCGCCCTCATGGTCATCCCCGTCATCACCGCCATGCAGCTCGCCAAAAACTTCCTCCAAACCATCCTCTACGCCATCGCTATTTCCTTCATCTCCGTCATCACCGGCCTCTTCATCTCCTTCTACCTCGACCTCGCCAGCGGCGGCACCATCGTTGTCATCACCCTCCTCTTCTTTTTCCTCAGTCTTATCGTAAAACGAAAAAAGTAAGTATTTATGGCCAGACAGGAGGACGGGCCTTTTGCCCTCCGCACTGTCAAATCATAAAGATCGCGAAGCGATACCACCCTAAATTCTCAACCTTAATCTAAATTCTCAATTCTTCCTCACCGCCGGGTTCCCCACCATCACACTCCCCGCATCAACATTACCACCGGCCACCACCGCTCGAAAACCAACCGTCGCCCCATCACCAATCGTCACCCCTTTCAAAACTGCAGACTGCCCAGCGAGCCAAACCTTATTCCCCACCACAATCGGGGCACTCTTCACCAAACTCGGATCATTTCTCCGGTCTGGATCCAAACTATGAAAATCCGTATCAATAAGCATACAACTCCCCACCAAACAATCATCTCCAATCTTCACCCGCACCTTACTCTGAATCGTCACCCCATTCACTCGCGTTCTCGCTCCAATCTGAATCACCGCCCCGGGGTGAAACGTCGCAAACGAATTCACCTCCCCATGACTCCAAAGATTCGCTTCTCGCCCAATCACTAATTTTCCTTTTCCTGAAAATCGAAACTTCCAATTCACAATCACCCCTCGCCCAAAAATCACCCGCCCTTTATACCTCACCCGAAAATACTGAATAAAAAAGCGACTCAACAGCCGGGCGATAAAATATTTCATAAAGAAAGAGAACAATAAAAACTTGCATTCCAAATCCTAACATAGGTAGATTCAGACACAAGAACAGAACAAATCTCCATAACCGACCCTCAAAATCTCCATGCAATACCACCCCTATCCGCAAAAAGTCTGGGACAAAGTTGATGAAATAATTGCCCTCGCACAAGCCAAAGATCTCCCCAAAATCGCCGCCTTCGACGCCGACGGCACCATCTGGGACACCGATCTCAGTGACCACTTTTTCACCTATCAAGTCGAACAAAAACTTCTCAAAAATCTCCCCGCCGACCCCTGGGCCCACTTCAACCACCTCCTCCAAATTGACCCCGCCCAAGGCCTTGTTTGGCTAGCACAAGTAAACGCTGGCCTTCCCATAGATACCATCCGTGCCTGGACCCAAGCCTTTTTCGATCAAATTCAACCCAAACTCCCCATCTTTCACGACCAAGCAAAACTCATAAAAAAACTTCTCGAGAACGACTTTGAAGTCTACATCATCACCGGTTCGGTCTCTTGGGTAGTCGAACCCGCCGCCGCCCATTTCGGAATACCCCGTGAAAACGTCCTGGGTATGCGCACAGAAATCGTTGATGGCATCATTTCAAATAAGCCATCCTATCCGCTCACGTGGCAAAAAGGAAAACCCGAAAACCTTCTCGCAAAAACCAAAAATCAACCACCCCTCATCGCCGCCGGCAACACCATGGGCGACTTCGAACTCCTCCAAACCGCCACCCACCTCCAAATCGTCATCTCCAGCCACAAACCCCACGAATACCTCTACCAAACCGAACAAACCCTCAAACAACACGCCGAAAAAGCAGGCTGGTTAACCCACTCCTTTCGATAATTTTTGGGCAAACGCCGACGATCGCAAAAGCGGTCGCGTTGGACATACGAAAATTCTGCCTCTTTATGCCTCCGCGATCAAAGTCGGTAAAAAATACAGCACCGGAATTATTACAATCATCACCAGTGCCAACGGCAAGTAAATCATTGAAATCAAAGCCGTCAAAAAATAAAGCCCCATCGCTGAAGCTGCTCTCTGCACTTCTTTTTTTCGACTTACCAGCGAATACTCTTTTTCCAAAAGATTCGCCTTCAAAAAAGCGTGCCCCACCATCAACCAAAAACTTCCCGCGGCTAATCCAACCGCCAAAGTATAAATCATCACCACGGTCCCCACATAAGGGTAATCACCTAAAAAAGCGGTAGTAAAAGGAAGAACAGTAAGCCAAAACAATAAGAGATTATTGAGCCATAAAAGTTTCCAATCAGCCTCTTTAATTTGGTGAAAAAAATGATGGTGATTGACCCAAAAAATCGCAACGGTAAAAAAACTAAAGAAAAAAATCAAAAACTTTGGCAACATCACCGCAAGTGATGACATAACACCCGTAAACGAAACATCACCAAGTTCAGGAACTTTGAGTTCAAGCACTAAAAGTGTTGCCACAAAAGCAAAAATACCATCACTGAAGGCTTCAATACGTGAAGTTGTTGGCACCGTAAACTGAAATTTTTTTAACATAGACAAAGAAAAAGAACCAAAATTTTCTTGAGTTTTTTTCAAGCTCAGGTATAACAATCGCCTATCAAAAAAGCAAATGCACGAAAATATACCTTCTGAAGAGCACCCCCATGAGATCATTGGAGTAACCACCTATGGCAACTCCAATGAGCCAGTTGATTGCGTTGTTCTCTGCCAGCACGGTGACAGTGGTGTCACTTTCATGGCCAACGAAAAACTCCGCCGCGTAATCCCCGCGAATAACGAAACTTTGGAAGATTACCTCCGTCTCGAACAAGATGTTGCCACCCCAGAGCTTGCCCATGAAATTGCCCAACAAATCTTTCTTCAAAGTAACGGGGAATATACTTCAAAAGTGGTCGAAGCCCGTTTCCCTCGCGGGGTTGCCGATCCCAATCGTATCACCCGTCGGGCGCTGAGAAACGTTGCCCACTGGAAAGCGCACCCTGAAGTTGCTGCAAAAATACGAATGATTCACGGTCAAATCATCCGTGCCACACACGAAGAACTTGAAGATCTTCATCATACCGATGGATACGTCGTGGATATTCACAGTATGGCCCCTTACTCCATCCATGTCCCACATGTGAGTTCAGATGCCGTGAGTGTTGAGACCCCTGAAACCCTGAAAAAGTACATCAATGGTTATCTTGACCCTCGTTATCGAACAAAAAAAAGAGCCGTTGATCTCGTAACAACCATTCCCGGACTTGCACCCATTGCTGACAAAACACTGTTAAGAGAAATTGAAGAAAGTTTAACCGAAAGCGGAATTGCCTACGCCTACGATGATCCCTACCCTACCGCACTTCACATCATGACAACGGAATACCTGAACCACTACAAAGGGATGAGTTTAGATTTTCCAAAAAGTTACCTTACGCATGGAAGCCTGACCCAGTCCACCTACGACCTGTGTAATCTGATGCCTTGTATGCAAAAAGTTCGGAAAATGGCTTTCCCAGTCGCCGCAGCGATCATCAAAACCCTTCAGCGTTCAAGGGAAAGTACCCTCCATTAAGCAAGCGGTCTGAACTAATATCCTCCATCAGTGAGATACTCAACATCGCGAACAAAACGACATAATGTCTCTTTCTGAGTCCAATCAGCCAGCTCAATCATATTAAAAAAATCTTCAATACAATCCGTATCAACTGTTCCAGCCTGAGCTGTCGCAATACGATGGCGAAGAGCATTTAAACATAAATTTTTTCGAAAATTACAAACCTCGGGCGCTGGCATCCCACCTCGTGCAGCTGCATCCAAAATCGGAATCGTGTGAGTAAGGAGAGTAATCCGAACAAAACTATTACTGAGTGCCCCAGGACTTCGCTGATCAAGAAAATGGTCGAGCGCTTCATCATATGAGAGAATATCTAAACCATCATCATCAACCTTGATCCCCTTCCGAAGATAAGAAACCATACATGCTCGAACCTCTTCAAGCACATCCTTGAGGGTAGATCCCCGCACCTCAAATATCGGCGCACGATCAGCTTCTTTGATAATAAGTGATGAACTGTTTTCAACAACCAAAGGCTGTCCCATGTGATATGGTGAATAAGGACTCCGGGGAAATGAATTGAGTGACTTCATATATTTTTTAAAATCTCAAATATTTAAGATTCCGACCCTACGTCAATAATTGATGTATGTCAAAATATCTGTACTGGCCTGTCGATCAACTGCCCAAAAAAAATGTGGGGCGGGGAATGTTGTCCCCGCCAGTGCAATTGCGTGTCATCCACCAAAAAACAAATGTGGAGATGACACTACCAGGTCTTTGACTAGACCAGGTCTTCCAGCTCCAGGACCTTCACGGTCGTCGGAGCGCCATCAGCGGTGAAGAATGCGTCGTAGTTCTTCACTCGCTTTGCGTCCTTGATGACGAGCGCGTAAAGATGATACTCAGTTCCATTGATGACCATCTTCCCGTCATTGCATGCGATGTTGATCCCCTGCCTCTTTGCGTTGGAGAGCGAGAAGCGGTGAACCACCCTTCCCGCTGCCTTGCAGATGATCCCGGAGATCTTCTCCCTTGGAATCATCGGATCGCCCTTGGCGTTCACATAGTGAACGCCCGCAGGGACTGCAAACGCCAAATCGGGCTCGGGGATCAGCAAGGGTTCCCCGTACTGCCCATTAATGATGCAGTAGAATTGACGAGTGCCATCGGGTGCAAGATTGACAATGGTGTAGTCGCCGTTATCGGCGACCAGGATAGACCACTGCTTGCAAACATGTACCTTCGTCATGACTTAAACCTTTCAAAAAAAACGCAATAGACGCATCCATCTTGGAAGACTGATTGTCAAAGTGCCAGGCAATAGTATATTTCAAAAATGAAATTTGTCAAGTAAGTCCTGGCAAGTGAAACTTGGGAAAAGCACAGCATCAAACCTTTATTTATAAAACTTCCGATACTTCTCCCGAAACTTCGTAAGTTTTGGAGCAATCACAATCTGGCAATACGCCTGATCCGGATTCTTTTCAAAATAATGCTGATGATAATCCTCAGCCGGATAAAATTCCGGAAGTGGCAAAAGCTCAGTAACCAAAGGCTTTCCCCAAACCCCTTGTTCATCAATCTCTTGCATGATTTTTTCGGCTACCTTTTTTTGCTCTTCATTCAAATAAAAAATCACCGAACGATACTGAGTACCCACATCGTGTCCCTGTTTATTCAAAGTGGTCGGATCATGGATCGTAAAGAAAATATGCAAAATATCATCCAACGTAATTTGTGCCGTATCAAAAGTAATTTGCACCACTTCCGCATGGCCGGTAATCCCCGTACAAATCATCTCATAACTCGGATTCGGTCTTTTCCCTCCAGCATAACCTGAAATCGCCGAGACTACCCCAATCGTTTTTGAAAACGTCGCTTCAATACACCAAAAACAACCACCACCAAGAACAATCGTTTCGACATTTTTTTCAGTTTCCATAAATATTGATAAATGAAGTGAGTCATCAACATCCTAGCAAAAATAAAAGAAAAAAAATAAGAACCATTTGCGACACTCCCCCTTGCCCACTAGAATAGGGCCATAAAACCCTACAATTTTTCACTTACCCATGCGCACGAAAATTTTCAACCCCGAAGTCTCCCTCATGAAGTACGGAATCCGTGAAATTGTAGACGTTGCCCAACGAATTAAAGAACTCAACCCCGACCAGGAGTTTACCTGGGAAAATATCGGTGACCCTATCGCCAAAGGCTGGCCAGTACCTGAATACCTCAAAGAACTCATCATTAACGAGGTCCAAAAAACCGGTGATCACGCCTTCGGGTACACCCACTCTCGCGGCACCCCAAACACCCGCAAATGGGTCGTCGAATACGCCAAAAAATTCTCCCCTTCATCCAATCTCGACTACGAATACGTCCTCTTCACCAGCGGTTTAGGTGCCGCCATTTCAGCGATGTACCACATGCTTCCAAAAGGTGCCCGGATTATTCAACCAACCCCGTCCTACCCTACCCACGCCTCAATGGAATCCTTCGCCGCCGGTGCCGACCCCATCACCTACAACCTCGACCCCTTCAACAACTGGGAACCAGACCTCGACCACCTCGAAGACCAAATCAAAAAACACCCCGAAGTAGTCGGCATCCTCATCATCAACCCTAATAATCCAACCGGCGCCGTCTACAGCCGTGAAACCGTCGCCCGCATGGTCCAACTGGCGGAACAATACAAACTCATGCTCATTTCCGACGAAGTCTATTTCCGCATGGTCTTCAACGGCCACACCTACACCCAAGTCACCGAAATCGCCCACGACCGCGTCCCACTCGTAGTAATGCGCGGCCTTTCCAAAGACATCCCATGGCCAGGTGGCCGTTGCGGTTGGCTCGAATTCCACAATGTCCACCTCGACGAAGACTACAAAAATTATTGCGAATCCGTAAAAAAACGCGTCCTCATGGAAGTCTGTTCCGTGACTCTCCCCCAAGTCATTCTCCCTTCCATTTACGAACACCCAGAATTTGCCGCCTGGAATAAACACTATAACCAGGAGCTCGAAGCCACCGGCAACATGATCGCCGATATCCTATCCCAAGTAAAAGGCCTCCGCGTAAATCGCACCAACGGAGCTTTCTACATGATGCCCCTCTTTGAAGAAGGAGTCCTCAAACCCCACCAAACCCTCCCCATCGAAAATGAAAACGTCCGCACCTTCATCGAATCCCAAGTCGCCAAACCAAACCTCCCACTCGACCAGCGCTTCACCTACTACATCTTAGCCGCCACCGGCATCGTCATTGTCCCCGCTTCCGGCTTCTTCAGCCCCTACCACGGCTTCCGCATCACCACCCTCGACCGCGACCCCATCCGCCGCAAAGAAACCTACACCCGTTTGGCAAAAGCAATTGAAGAATATATCGCGTCCTAATATGGGAAAAGAGATAGAGGAGCACATTGTGAAAGATATCAAAAAATGGTAGACTTGAACGATAAAAATATATTCACAAAATGACAGAAGTTACCCCTGGCAATCACGATATAAATCCTCGGCAGATTGCAGCAATAAAAAGAGCAAAAGAATTGAGTGAAACAGTTGTCGTTAGCTATCCGCAAGTTGCCGATGCCTATCGTCAGGGCAAAACGATTGAAACTATTGTCGACGAACTTGGTCTTGGTACATTGGCAGGAAGTAGAGCGGTAGTGAAACAAGCAGTAAAATACGCCATACAAGAACTCATCCCGGATGAAGAACGAGAGCAACTTAATGGAGAAAAAAAAGTTGAAACTGGAAAAAAAGTAGGCCACAAACTTCACGAGCAAGGACGTGGAATTCATGCGCAAACCCTTGAAGATAAACAAGAATTGGCACGGAAAAATAAAGAAGACGAAGTCGGGATTTTTGCATTAAGTGTGGAAGAGCGCCGAGAGTTGGGGAGAAAAAACTATGAAAATAAAGTTGGTATCCACGCTCGAACCACTGAAGAAAAACGAGAAGAAGGAAAAAAACTCCACGAAGCTGGCCTGGGCGTTCACGGGAAAACGAAGGAAGATCTGAAGGCTTATGCCAAGATTGCTCTGGCCTCTCGTGGACTCATTCCATGGGAAGGCGATCTTATTGACCCTGAAACTGGTCTGAACGAATTCAACTATCTCAAAGCGCTCCTCAATGACACCGCCTACCTCATCAAACACAAAGGAGTCATAAGTCCAAACCGAAAAAAAATTGCCGAAAAAATCAATCAAGTCTTTCACAACGGAAACCCTGTCCGAACACCAAACAGCGTTTCAACCGCCCTCGAAAAAATCAAAGAGAGTAAACAAGTGAACTCCCCAGGCGGACAAGCTTAAAAGCAACTCCCGCGACCTCCATCAGGTACAAACCTATCCCCAGAAATTGAAACAATTTTTGGCGGAATCGACGCCAGGAAATCATCACAGCGAACCCGCGACCTCCATCAGGTACAAACCTATCCCCAGAAATTGAAACAATTTTTGGC
>CAZUXI010000001.1:0-140039 GCA_964624115.1 uncultured Candidatus Peribacteria bacterium | reverse complement strand
GGAATCGACGGGATTCGAACCCGCGACCTCCACAGTGACAGTGTGGCGTTCTAACCAGCTGAACTACGACTCCGCGCTATTTTTAACTGCGCATTTCAAAGAAATCTTTCCAAAAATGCGGGGTCATAATAATTGGGGGGGCTTCACTTTGCAAGAAAAAAACGCTATGAATGGAAATGTGCAGATACAAGGCTGGGCCTTTTGCCCTTAGTCACACGAATACCACCCTTTCGCCCCATGCAAACCACATCCGCCCAATCCAAAAAAATCGGCATCGACTGCCGAATGTACTCTTCCAAATTCACCGGCATCGGCCGCTACGTTCACGAACTCACCGAAAATCTTTTCAGTCTGGATACCGAAAACCATTACGTCCTTTTTTTCAACCATCCCGAATACGAAAAATTCACCCCACCAAACCCACGAATCCAAAAACGACTCGCCAATGCCCACCACTACTCCCTCAAAGAACAACTCAACTTTCTCCATACCCTCAATAAAGAGCGCCTGGACCTCATGCACTTCACCCATTTTAACGCACCGGTCCTTTATAACCGCCCCTCCATCGTCACCATCCACGACCTCACCCTTTCCTTCTATCCTGGGAAAAAAATGAACACCCCCATTCACCGCTTTGCCTACCAAAAAACCATAAAAAACGCTGTTGAAAAAGCAAAAAAAGTCATCGCTGTTTCCAACAACACCAAAAAAGATCTCCAAATCCTCCTCAAAACCCCCGCCCAAAAAATCCACACTATTTATGAAGGAGTAAATCCAAACTTCCATCAAATCCAAGATCAGAATCTCATTACCCAAGTTCTCCAAAAATACAATATCAAGGCCCCCTATCTCCTTTATACCGGTGTCTGGCGCAGCCACAAAAACCTCCCTAATCTCATCAAAGCCTTCCACCTTCTGAAAACCGTTTATCAGTTCGACGGCAAACTCGTCATCACCGGCGACAAAAATCCCGTCTATGCCAACGAAATTTTCCATCTCACCGCCCAACTCAACCTCACCTCGGACATTATCTTCACCGGCATGGTCGCCGACCAAGACCTCGTCCCCCTCTACAACGGCACCCGATGTTACGTCTTCCCTTCTTTCTACGAAGGCTTCGGCCTCCCTCCGCTTGAAGCCATGCAATGCGGCATTCCCGTTGCCAGCTCCAACACTTCCTGCCTGCCTGAAATCTGCGGAGAAAAAAACGCCGTCTTCTTCGATCCCAACTCCCCAGAAGACATGGCCGAAAACATCAACAACATCCTCATCTCCTCAAACCTCCGCGCAGAATTAAGCAAAAACGGCCTCGAGCACGTAAAAAAGTTCTCCTGGGAAAAAATGGCCGAAGAAACCCTTCACCTTTACCACCAAATCCTCAATTAAAAGCCCATGTTCGAAGAACTCATCCCTCCACCCAAAAATCACCACTACTCCAAGCTCAGCGATCTCCTCCCCAAGGTTACCGCTAAATACAACCTGAGCCGTACCTTCAAAGCCCTCCAGATCTGCAAAGATTTCCCCAAACTCACCACCACAATTTTCCCACCAAAGCTCATCGAACAAATCCAGGCAAAATCCTACCAAAACTCAATTCTCACCCTCTCGGTAACCAATTCTGCCCTCGCCCAAGAAATCCAAATGCGCAAACACCTCATCCTCGACATCTACAACCTCACCTTCGGTCAAAACACCCTCACCAAAATAAACATCCACATCGAATAGTCCCTTTTTATGGCATAGGCCTATCAATGTTTTCAGTGCCTTCGTTGGATCTTCCAATTCGTAATTATCTTGACAATGTTGAAGTCCTCCCACTAAGATGACCCTGTTTTATCCATAACTCGCACTCTCTTGTTAAGAATTCGTTTAACCCGCACCGGTAAAAAAGCTCAAGAAAGTTTCCGTATCGTTGTTGCAGAGCATACCAATGCTGTAAAAGGAAAATATTTAGAATTGCTTGGTCATTACAAACCAGCAACTCAACCAAAAGAACTCGTTTTAAAAAAAGAAAGAATCACTCACTGGTTAAAGAATGGTGCACAACCATCAGACTCAGTAGCTTCTATTCTTAAACGAAATGGTTTTGAAGGTATGGAAAAGTACATTCAGCCACGCAGTAAGCAAGCAAAGAAAAAGAAAGAAGATGCGAAAGCCTAAACTCAAATACAGAAATCCATTTATTCAATAACCAAACTCTTATATGGATGATACAAAAGATTTCGCTACTGGAACCGATCGCGATTTTGTTGAATATGTTGTCAAACAGATCGTTGAAAATCCAAACGACGTAGAAGTAACCCGATCAGTTGATGAAATGGGTGTTTTAATCACGCTCAAAGTTCACAAAGATGACATGGGGAAAATCATTGGAAAAAGCGGACAAACCGCAAAATCACTCCGCATTTTACTCCGAGTTATCGGTTCTAAAAACAATGCACGTGTAAACCTTAAGATCGTTGAGCCAAACGGCCAAGAAGTTGGCGGCATGGGAGGCAGCGATATGGGTGGCGGTATGAGCAGCATGGACAACCTCGACATCTAAATCAAACCTTAAAATAAACGCATGGAATCAGGCTCAATCATTGAAGCTGCAAAAAACTACGAAATCCTTGATATTATTAACAAGGGACTCGCATATGCAATCTTGATTGCCGGCTTCCTTTCCGTGATCTTTATTTTTATCGGTGGTATCTCCTTCATCCTTTCCGGAGGACAGGAAGATAAAATTAAACAGGCAGTTGGAACCATTCGTTACGCTATCATTGGTTTGATTGTTACCATCCTTTCGGTTGTGATTGTTGCAACCGTAGGAAGAGCACTCGGCTTAGATATTATTCGCTACATCAACTTTGGTGAAGTAATCAATAATATCAGTTCCTTCAACTCCAGCGTCTCATCTGGCTCCGGCTCACTCGACTAGATTATGAAAAATCAAAAAAAGCCCCATGTACGGGGCTTTTTTTCGATTATCCATTTCTTCTTACGACTTATTCAGTTTTTTAAAAATTCCCCTGATGATATGTTTCCAATCATAGGGGAACCGATACGTCTCAAATGCTCTCACCATAGCCATAAAAACACTCCACGGATTATACTCGGAATAAACAAAACTATTTCCTGCTTCGGTATTCGGGTGATAATCCTCAAGAAACGGTGATTTTTCATGTCCAATAATAATCACCCCCTCATGGAAGAGCTGCTTTTCAAGATCCTGATGCATTTCTAAAACAACCGCCATATCCGCGCCACGCATGATTTTGGTAAGTTCATTTGCTGATACCGTTACTTCAACCATTTTTTTATTCAACTCATTTTGCTCATGAGTTGGCCGCTGTTGGCGAATAACTATGGCATTTCCGGGTAAAACCAGGTAGGCTTCGAGTAACTGTGAAAAGACCTTTTGGTGCCCTTTCTCTTTGGGCTCAAAGAATAAAAGTAGGGGGCCAGAAGCAGTCACATGAGGAAAATACTTCGCAAATAATTCGTGTCGGACAGAATTTTTTTCTGCTAAAAATTCCCCAGTTTCAGATTTTACCCCAGATTTGTTTGTTGGCATATCCAATCATTATACCAAAAAAATGGAGAAAAAACTAATCCTGATCGACGGAAATGCAATCTTCCACCGAGCCTACCATTCCACCCCTCCATTTCAAACCAGTTCCGGTGAGTTTACCAACGCAGTTTATGGTTTTGTAAGGATGTTATTTGATGTTTATCTGAAACAAAGGCCCGATTATCTTGGCATCGCCTGGGATATGTCCAAAAAAACCTTTCGCAGCGAAGAATTTTCCGAATATAAAGCCCATCGCCCACCACCACCACCAAATCTTTACGAACAACTCCCTCGCCTCAAACAGATCGTCAAAGCCTTCCACATTCCTCAATTTGAACTCGAAGGATATGAAGCTGATGATCTTTTAGGGACCCTGAGCCTCCTCGCCGAACAAGAATCGGATCTCAAAACTATCATTCTCACTGGAGATCGTGACGCACTCCAACTTGTTTCAGAAAAAGTAAATGTTCTGGTCCCTCTGAAAGGGATTTCGGAAACCAAACTTTTTACACCTGAAGAGGTAAAAAATACGTACGGTATCACTCCAGAACAAATGATTGACTATAAAGGTCTGTGTGGCGACAGTTCTGATAACCTGCCCGGGATTCAAGGGATTGGGCCAAAAACAGCAGTAGCCCTCATCCAAAAATACCACACATTTGAGAACATTCTGAGTCATTGCGAAGAACTCCCCCCTGCCCAGGCGAAAAAAATTCGGGAAAATTTGGAAAATGGGATCATGTCAAAAAAACTGGCCACCATTATTCGAAACATTCCACTCAATTTTGACCTTGAAGAGTACCGAACGACCTCGATAAATTATGAGGAGATCAAAGGGTTATTTGAGGCGCTCGAGTTCAAAACCCTCCTCAAAAAGCTGTTCGATCTCGAAAAGCAGTATAAAAATATCCATAGTCAGCAAACATCCCTCTTTTGATTCCAGAAAAAATTATGATCGAATGTTGTCAAAAACATGAGTTTATAATATATTTCCCACGATAAAATAAAGACAATTTCAATGGCGAAAAACCGAATCATCGCAAGTCTCGATATTGGAAGCTCCAAAATTAGAACAGTTGTTGGCACGCTTGAAGAGAAATCACAGATCCCGAATATTATCGGCGTAGGTATATCCCCTTCAACTGGTCTTCGAAAAGGGGCCGTTATTGATGTGGAAGAAACCATTAACAGTATCACCGCTTCTCTTGAAGATGCCGAAAGAATGGCGGGAGAGCCAATTAATCACGTTTTTTTGGGCATTGGTGGTAATCATATTGAATCAATTAACAGTAAAGGTGTAATCGCAGTTTCTCACGCCGGAAATGAAATTACTGAAGATGACGTTGATCGAGTACTTGAAGCGGCACAAGCCGTAAATATCCCTGGAAACCGCCGAATTTTACGAATTATTCCAAAATCTTTCACCGTCGACGAACAGAAGGGAATCAAGTATCCGGTAGGAATGACCGGAATTCGTTTAGAAGTTGATGCCCACATTATTACCGGCCAAGTTCCAAGCGTTAAAAACATCGAAAAATGTGTCCTCCAGGCAGGTGTCGATATTGACGATATCATCCCATCATGCCTTGCTTCAGCCGAAGCCGTACTTTCCAAACGACAAAAAGAACTCGGTGTTGTCGTTGTCGATATTGGTTGCGGCACCACTTCTGTAAGCGTTTTTGAAGAAGGGACAACACTGCACACCGCCGTTATTCCCGTAGGTGGAGAAAACGTTACCAATGACATTGCTATTGGTCTCAGAACTTCAATTGATACCGCAGAAAAAATTAAAATCGAATACGGTACTTGTAACCCCGCTGACGTCAATGATCGTGAAATTATTGACCTATCCCTTGTCAGCAAAATTGATACTCAGAAAGTTTCCAAGAAACTCATGGCCGAAATCATTCAGGCTCGTTACCATGAGATTTTCATTTTAGTAAAAGACGAACTCGCAAAAATTCAACGTGACGGCATGCTCCCGGCTGGGGTGGTCCTCACCGGTGCAGCAGTAAAAATGCCGGGAACCATCGATCTGGCACGTGAAACTTTAAACCTTCCGGTGCAAATCGGTTTCCCTCAGAATTTTGATGGTGTAGTAGACAAAATTGACGACCCAGCATATGCCACCACGATCGGACTTATTTTATGGGGAACACGATTAGAAAATCGAACCTACGGCTTTTCACTCAAAGGGCTGAGTCTTAAGAAAACATTTGGCGGAATGAAGGATTGGATCAGGAACCTATTTCCGTAATACCGGAAAATGTTATTGACAAAAAATCAATAACCAAGTAAAAATAAGACTCCGATTTTAACACACCTTAAATTATGCCTAGCAACCACCAAAAAGACTCATTGAGAAACCTATTTTCCGGTTCAGCACAATTAAGCAAACGCACTCAGGAAGTTATGCCAGAAATTAGCCCAATCGCTTTAATTAAAGTAATTGGTGTTGGTGGAGGTGGTAACAACGCTTTAAACCGAATGGTAAAAGCGAATTTGAAAGGTATTGAATTTGTGGGAGTGAATACCGATGCGCAAGCACTCTACCACTCAGAAGCAGCGATTAAAATCAACATTGGAAAAGCCACAACCCGTGGACTCGGTGCCGGAAGTAATCCAGATATCGGCCGTCAATCAGCAGAAGAAAGCGCTGAAGAGATTCGCCAAGCAATTGAAGGTTCTGACATGGTATTCATTACCTGTGGTATGGGTGGTGGAACCGGTACAGGTGCCGCTCCAGTTATTGCTGAAATTGCAAAAGACATGGGCATCCTTACCGTTGCCGTTGTAACCAAACCATTCTCATTCGAAGGTCACCGTCGTCGTCAACAAGCGGAAGATGGTCTTGAAAACCTCAAGAACAAAGTTGATACCCTTATCATCATTCCGAACGACAAGATTCTTTCAATTATCGATAAGAAGACACCAATTACCGAAGCCTTCACCGTTGTGGATGATGTCCTTCGCCAAGGTGTTCAAGGTATCGCTGATTTGATCACCGTTCACGGAATGATCAACGTAGACTTTGCTGACATTAAAGCCGTCATGGAAAACGCCGGTTCAGCCCTCATGGGTATCGGTTACGGAACAGGTGAAAATCGTGCAGTAGAAGCAGCAAAAGCTGCTATCGAAAGTCCTCTCCTTGAACTCTCAATTGATGGAGCCAAAGGTGTTCTCTTCAACATCACTGGTGGAAACGACCTTTCCATGTTCGAGGTTGATGAAGCCGCTCGCATCATTACCGAAGCCGCCGATCCAGAAGCCAACATCATTTTCGGTGCCGTTATCAACGATTCTTACACAGGTGAAGTAAAAATCACCGTGGTAGCCACCGGCTTTGACGACAGCCCTCGTGAACGTACCTCAATTATTCGCCAACACGTTTCTCTCGGCCAAAATAGTAATAACAATAACAACTCCGGTCCAATTCCCGCGACCAGTAACAACAGCATTCCTGCAATCAATAACAGCAGCGCTGCCAACCAACAAGTAAAATTCTCCGACAACGAACTCGACATCCCTGCCTTCATTCGGAAAAAGATGAACTAGACACGAGGACGGGCCTTTTGCCCTCCGCAGTGTCAAATCATAAAGATCTCGAAGAGATACCAACTGTCCCCGATTCACAAATTTAAACCACAACCAACACCTCCCATCCGGGAGGTTTTTTGTTACATAATATTTAAAAATATGGTATAGTAATACAATGCCAATAAAAATAAAAAAATGTTTCATAAAAAAGCTTTCACCTTCAACCTCAAACCAGCTCGCCTCGTTTACGATAACCCTGAAAGGAGTAGAAGTAGTACAACAGAATCACAAGAATCACTCACTCAAAAGTACCTCGACCCCAAAACTGGTGCCGAGGCTCGCAGAGACCTCTATCAGCGTGCTGATACAGTACTCGCGAAAGCTAGACCAACAAGCGAAACAAATACACTACTCAAAGATAAAGTAGATAAACTCCAAACGCGCTTGGCAGCTGCCCGAGAACTCGAAAAGAAAAACGATGTTTTCGCCCACGAAGCCATCACTATCCATCGTTTTGTGGAAAGTATCGAAAAAATCATGAACCCAAAACAGGTGGAAAGCGCAAAAGGAACGCCCATCATCACCACCCGAGCAGAAACCAAAGTGGCGGTCACCGAAGCAACAAAACCACAACCAAAACAACCCGATACCCCAAAAGTTGAAGTCCATAAAACAGCAGAACTCAGCACCACAAGAACTGGTGACAAAGGAAAAGCCAAAACAAGAGAAGATAAACCAGCAGCAAACCCAGCCGAATCCGGCCCAAAATACAACGTTCAAGATCAAGCCGATCGATATCGACTCTATACCGACAACAGAAAATTAATCACTGAAGTAACCTCAGCTCTACCAAGTGCAGATGTAACACGTTACGCCAATATCCTTCAAAGACAAATTGAAAAAAATGAGGCTCAAGAAAAAACAACTGACACAGTGGGTATTTTTACCTCAGCTATTCTGATTAAAAACGCCGGGAAAGCCCTTGTTGCCTTAAACAAAGGTAACGCAACTCCAAAAGATCTCGAAACACTCAAATCCTTGGAAGCAGCCGAAAAAGCACCAGCAGCCAAAGCGGCAAGCGAAAAAACTGCAGCAGAAAAGAAAGCCGCCACAGATAAAGCAGAAGCCGAACGGAAAGCCACCGCCGATAAATTAGCAGCCGAAAGAAGAGCTGCTGCAGAAAAAGCAGAGGCAGCAAAGAAGGTTGCCGCAGAAAAAATCGAAGCTGAAAGAAAAGCTGCTGCAGATAAAGCATCAAAAAGAACCCTCACCGACAAAAAACCTCCAGCAGAGAAACCCAAAGATACCACCTCATCAACCCTCCCTTCCCTCGCTGGTATTGGTGGAACCGAAGGCCCTCGGCCAATCGTTCCATCTGGAACACCTGCTTCAAAACCAACCGAAGCCCTGAAAGAACAAATGCCCGATGAAGTCATGAGCTTCTTTAACTCAAAAATAAGACCAATGGTGACAAAAGCAGCAAAAACCGAAAACCCTCGACCATTCAGCACAAAATACAAAATGGGTGACAACAAAACCACCTATTACTTTGATATTACTTTCACACAAACTAAAGACGGAAATGCCGGAAGCATAAAAATTCGTAAAGAAGTCACCTAATGGACAAATCCACCCTCACCACCCAAATCATCAGTTCCGAAATCTTTAAAATGCTCACCACTCCAGAGCAGCAAAAAATCCTTGCCGCACTTGAGCAGTCTACCGATGCCCAATTTTTCGCGATCCAACAACAATTTTTAAACACCACCCAGGAACTCAAAGACATCCAAACCGCCCAACAAAACCATCAACAACAAGCTTCACAAGCCGCCAAAGAGATCAATGAATCAGCCCAAGAAATTGAAAGAATCACCTTGAAAAACGCCGAAGCTCAAGAAAAAATCACCACCGATCAAGCAGCGGAAGATCTCCTAATAGAAAAAATCCAACCACCAACCCTCTTCCAGAAACTCCGTGCCTTCCTCAAAAAACTCTTCTAAAGCAGAAAATAAATTCCAAACCACTAAGCCAACCCATACCTATCTTCCTTCTTCGGTCTCACCACTGAAATCATTTTTTTCTGCTCAACATCATACTGAGCAAGAGCAGTTCCAGCACTATCATCATCATTAATCGTAAGGGTTTTTAAGTTCGCATCAAAGTGCAATTGAAACGTTTTTGGTTTTCCATCCTCATCCAAATACAAATATTTACTACTCACAAAACCCTCTTTCTGCAAAACATCCTGAATACGTTGATCCTGAAGCATAAAATTACCCAATTCCGCGCAGGCTGAAGTTAAAACTCCTCTGTCAGCACCGGGATCTTGCCGTAATAAGTTCACAGCAGCAGCAACCTTATTCATAAGAAAGTTTCTTTCTAATCGATAATTCACATAGCCAATTTTCACTTCTGAATACACTTTTTCACCTTTTTTCACATAATCCACAATTTTCTGTCCAACTTCATCAATCGTTCCACCAACACTTTTTCCATCAAGAATATTTTTTAAGGCAATTAATTGAGTTTGTTTTTCAGCACTATTTTCAGTTCTTTGAATATTACCAATTAAATTTTCTGCTTGTCCCAAACGTTTCATAACACCTGTATCCATTGCTTCACCTTTCATCCCACGAATCAACCGATAAACCCTCACCTTCTGCCAAGAAAAATCCTGTTCGAACACATCATTTTTTTCAACACCACCTTTCTGACTCAAAAACTTCTCACGAATTTCCGCCACCACACTTGCTCGTTTCGCTTCATTCGTCTTCGCTCCTGTTTCTTGAAGTCCATTAATAAAACTCCTCGCAATCACCACCGCATCACGAATTTTCTGTTTACTCGCTTCACTCAACGAACTTTTATCATTCTCATCCGTCAGTTTATTAAGTTTTTCATTCCAAAAATCCCGATTATCTTTATTAAAATAGTTCACCGCCTGCTCAATGACTTGTTTTTTTGCCTCAACCGTTGATTTCTCTTGGTCTGGCAATGGTTGTGGAATTTCTCCTGACATAAATTTAAACGTTTAAAGATTGAATAAGAATATCAGCATCTTGATTATCTTGTTGAGCTTGAGCCGTTCCCTGTACTACTACATCAGCTTGTTTCACATGTTGAACCGTCGAAGAACAATCAGAAAAAGCCTGCGTCGATTTCATTTCAATCATCTTATAATTCTCCTCATAAAAACTCATCTCTTCGCGTAATACCTTATGAAGCTCCAAAAGCTCCTCCATACTCATTTCAAGTCGAATACGCGAAAATAGGAGGCTTTTTTCACTCTCAGGCATAGATTTAACTGCCTCAGACATATGGAAAAGATCCGTAATCTCTTGAATAATCTGAAGTTTATCTTCCATATCTTAAAAATTAACCACCTTTTTGTTCTTCCAAAGGTTGAACCATTTCAAAATATCCCAACATTTTATCCATTCGCTGAACATTTGCTTGTAGCTGGCTCACGTCCAAATATTTCTTATTCGCTTCCGCTTGATTCAACTGTTCTAAGTACTTTTTTACGACACTTGCTGAATTCTTTACCTCAACACTTGTACTCCCTTCATGTGCTTGTGCAAACTGAGCAAGTTCTTGTCTTTTTGCATCAAAATCCACTTTCGCTTCAACCATTCGCTCATCATATTTCCGGGTATCTGGCTCTTTTGGGGCCTCAGCGGTTTCAGTTTTCGGCACATCCGTTGGACCTTCAAATACAAGTCGGTGTGGAACCATATCCACGTTCCCACCAAACAGAGTGAATGCTAAACAACTAAATTTTTTCATAAAATGAAAATTAAATCCCCATATTATACCATTTTTTATGGATTTATACTACCGTTCCTTGATCTTCAGGCTCATCCTTCAAAATCGCCTCACGTTTTTCCTCATACTCTTGACGACTCATTTCGCGAAGATTCGGAAAATCATTCGATCCATCACCGGTGAGCCCTTGGATAATGACATCAAAAGCATGATCAATCGCGTCGGGATTCTTTAAAAACTCGCCAAGTGATACCGGGGAAATTTCCTGAAGATGATGTTCAAGATCATCCAATTTCCCTTTTTCAAAGAGAAAATGATCATTGGTAAGTTCAATCAAAGGATCAACGGATGATTCCACTTCATCATCTTTTGTTTCCTCAGAAACCGAATGCACAAATTCAAATTGTGGAGAATAATATTCAGCGACTTCAACTTGCGCTTCATCAATCTCATCTTGTCGAACAGCTCGACTGACCTCAAACCCTTTCAACGCATCAAAATAATCCATCGTAAGCTCAAGTCGTTGAATATTTTTCTGAATCAAATCCGGGCTCAAAAAAACTTTATCAGCTTTATCGAGTTGATCCGTAAGAAGTTTTGCCTGTTCAGCAGATTTTCTCACCACCACATCTGAACTCTGCAAATATGGCTGCAGTTCATCCTTCAAACCCTTTGTTTTCTCCCTCAACTCCAGTCGTTCATCCACCAAACTCGTCGGCTTTCCATCTTCATTTCCATCCTGTGCTGCTTCAGTCCTCACTTCAGTAGGCTGCGCCGAAAAATAAACCAACCGTGAGAAATTTTTTATTAAGTTCATATAATCCTTACGCATTAGGTAAATCACGAACATCAACAACAGGAATTTCTTTCGGTTGTGGTTTCTTAAGTTGGGCTGACGGCGTTACCACTTCACTCATCCGAACATATTTCACCGGAACATAACCTTCAACACCACTCGCAAGCTTCACTCGATAGTACGATTCAGTTTTTCCTTTTCCAGCAGCAACCTCATAAACCTGAGGTCCAGTCACATGAAACTGTTCTCCTGGTTGTAAAAAACCTAATGAAATTCCACCTTCACCTCGGAACTGAACATTACGCACACCACCAGTAATACTAGCCATATGGGTATCATAGTATTCACTCATTTTCTCACGCTGACGTGCTAAAACAAGTGATTCAACCTCAACTTTTGCTTGATCTTTTGCTTGAGCAACAAAGCTATCAACAACTTTTTTCACCTCAGCTTCTTCTGCTGCAGCGATCATCTCCGGCGTGGCCCTTTCACCAAGCTTAACCCCATATCGAGCTTGAGAAGCACCCTTTTGTTTTGCTAAAGCAATTTGTCGATAAAGCTCCTGAGCTTCAGGAGTATCACCTTGAGTTTGAGGGTTTTTTCGATAAGCTTCAACAAGCGTATTGACTCGACTTTGCGCTTCATTTTGTTTTGCCGCCAACGTTTCAGTACGAAGTTGTTCGGTCCCTTCATCAGAATACCGATCAAATCCACCACTCACCATCACCCCTTTTTCAAAACCTTTGGTCACCAAATCACCCTCATAATGTACCCGTCGAGCAGCCACAGAACCAACACGAGATTCACGTGGAGGTACTTGATCTCCTTTGGCCAATACCCGATCCTGAATCGAGTTCATTTGATCCATAAAATTTCCCAAAAGAACTGCTCGCGTTTTCATGGCATCTTCCCCACTAAATCGCACCATTTCCAAAGCTCCGAGCGTTTGTTGTTTTGTATCATTGATTTGCTTGAGCATTCCTTCCCGACCAGGAACATTTACCGAAGCCAATAAGTCAGTCATTTTTTTTGCATTCAACTCCACATAGTTTTTACTTGAATCATAAGAATTCGCCTCATATTGAACAACCACCGCTTCCATCTCTGTTTCAAAACGATCGAGCTGATCTTCAAAACCTTTTTGGAACTCAGTTTCATTTTTTATATCAAACATTTCAATGCCTTTCCCTAAAAGTTCATGCATTGTTTCGTCAGTGTAAGCGGCAAGTTTTCCTGGATTTGCTAAATAATCCTGAAACATAAGCTCCTGGCCTTTCGTATCTTTAAAAATTACCGACTTGGCGAGCTCCACTCGTCCAGCAATCTGCTGTGGCATAGCGTCAGCAATTTGTTTGAGTGAAAAGAGAGCATCACCTTTGAGATTTGGATATTTCGCCTTGATTGCAGCTAACTGATTCTCCATTTCCCCTTTCAAAGATTCAGTCATCGTCACCACCCACTCACTACTCTTCGTTTCAAATTGACGTTTTTTGACATCAAAAGCTGGATACTGCTCAAAATAAGTTGTTACTTTAGTAATCTCCCCGAGCCAAAAATCAACCCCTTTTTCATCCAGTGCTCTTGCCTTTTCCGGCTTCATACTCTGCATTTTAGTTTCCGCCTGTTTGGCAGCAAGCTGTATGGTAGCATTGGGTGAATTTTTAAAACTCTGAACTTTATCATCCAATTGCTGAAATTTATCAGCATATTGATATTTTTTTATATCCAAATCGCCGGGCATCGCTTCTTTTCCCGTTTCCAAAGGTTCACTCACCGTTTCACCCTGCCTTACATCGCTCCCTGTTTGGGCACTTGGCCCGTTACCCTCAAAAATAAGCCTCTTTTCCAAAAAACCTTCAGATTCAAACCGACGAAAAAAATGGAGATCAAATTGCATAAAAAAGTTATTAACTATTCATTTGTTGAAGTAAATCATCAGCCGCCTTATCAGAATTAATTGCATCTTCATGCTCCTGTTCTGTCCGTACAGCCTTTTCAAACTCACGTTTTACGCCAGTGAGTTGCTTTACATTTTCTTCCAGCAGCTTGGCCTCCATTTCTGGAGTAATGCCTTTCGCAGCTTTCGCTGCCGCAATCGCTTCCTGTTCCTGTTGTAGTGTTTGCATCAATGCCATTTGTCCATCCACAGGCAAAGCAGCAATACGCTTCACCATAGCCTCCATATCGGCAGCAGGAAGTGAAGCAATACTTTCCGAAGCCATGACGAGCCTACGGAGCATTTCATTTTCAATGACATCAAAAATCATGGGGAAAATTTAAAAAATACCAAAGAGTTTTTTGTCTTTTTTTGCATCAGCTTTTGAAAGACCTTTGAGAAGATCGTCACTCACTTGATCAGATCTTTTCTGTTCCTGACCTTCTTCAAAAACCAAAACACCATGTTGAAGTTTTTTTGCCGACTGTTTAACCTTCGCCATTCCCTCAACAATCTGTCCCTCATTCGCTTTGCGCTTTTCAGCAATTTCATCAAAAGTCGCCGTCTCTTCCTGTAAAATTCGTAAAACATTCAGCAGTTCCTTTTCCGGCAAATCCAAAATCCGTTGAACCAAAGCAACTTTTCGATCAGCAGAAAGCGATTGAACACTCCGCGATTTTTCGAGTAATTTTTGTACCTCTTCTTGAAGAATTTGTGTGGTCATATATTTATTTTTGATTAAGCAGTTTTATCTTTTGATTTTCCTTGAGCTTTTTTTGCAACTTCGAAAGCACGTCTGAACGAGAGATTGTCGTACTTAACAATCTGTTTACTGTCCTTATCATGCTCCTCATAACTTATTTTCGTATCAGCACCATCTTTTGAAATATCAACCCAAAGCCGTCCACCTGTAGGAGTTTCTTCATTAAAGTCACCGGAAGTAATTCCATATTCTTTTACGAGTGCTTCAAGCTGAGTTCTTGCTTGTTGTTTCGTCTTATCATCAAGACTCAATGCCATTCGTTTCACGAGTCCCTCAATTGCCCCTTGAACCTCTTGCACGGTTTCCGCTCGACTCGCGGGAATAAGTATGGTCGATAATTGGTGAAAACTTGCTGATTCTGCCACCACTTTAAATTGGGCTTCATCATTCAAATCAACTTTATGTTCCGCAGAAACACCTAAAACCTCGCCCTCTTGATATTCTGGTATACCATTCATGTCATATTGTGGTGGACTCACCAGGGTATACAGACGTTTCTCTTGATAAGTCACAAAGCCATCAACTCCCTTTTTAAGCATCGTACTTACTTTCACATCTTTCCCATTTTCTTTGATAAATGCAGATGAAATTTCCATTTTTGAACCAATGGGAGATTTCATAAAATCTCGAAGTGGTCCCTTTGCATCCAGCATATTTCTTTGTGCAGATTCTTGTCCTTTTGGTTGAGCCTCGCCAAAAGAAAGTGTCCGATAACTTCCACCCGCTGCCGGAACATTTGGGTTCAACTTCACTTCATGAGTATTCCAAAGCGATTGCATTGGATCCGTTAAGACGCCATGGGCATTAAGAGCACGTGTCTGCACTCGTAAAAAATTTCCATCTTGTGAAAGATCAAGAACGGTATTCCCA
Organism: uncultured Candidatus Peribacteria bacterium; assembly: GCA_964624115.1. Taxonomy (GTDB): domain Bacteria; phylum Patescibacteriota; class Gracilibacteria; order UBA1369; family UBA1369; genus CAZUXI01. Next base: position 124,816 of record CAZUXI010000001.1, on the reverse strand, counting down.
TTATCATGAACAAAGTTAATTTTTCCCCGTAGGCCACTGCGTAATAACTGCATCTCACGCGCATTTAAACCGACTTCATTATCAGTCAAGCGTAAAGCTTTTTCCAAAGCAGAATCAAAAGTCGCAGGTTTTTCCGGCGCTTTGTCAGGAGTTTTTTTTGCAGTCAGTTGAGGTGCAACAGCAGGACCTTCTGTTTTTGCTCCCACTACATTCCGATCTTTCCGTTCAACAGTAGAAAACTTAGCGCGTAAATTTCTTTCATCTTCCCACGTTCTCAGCGGATCTCCTTCAGGAGTAGCTTTTTTATAGAGTGCATCATAATCTGTTTTTAAACTTGCAAACACCTGATCAATAGCAGTCAAAGTAATTCCAATTGTATCCTGTTCAGCCTTATCCAAAATCTTATTATCATCAATAAGTTTTTTCAGTTCTTGAATGGTATTTTTCAAATCGTCGTACTCATCCTTCACCTCAGGTGGAAATTTATCATTCACCTTGGTCGTTTTTTTCCCATCTTTTACTTCCTCAACCTCAGGTTTCCCAAACTTTTTCTCCATATCCTTCACCTGTGCTTCCGCATTTCCGAGTTCAATTTTTGCCTTTCCTAAAGTTTCTTTGAAACTCTCAGTAGGTGTATCTTCTTTTGAGGTGCCAGGAGCATCTCCAATACTTTCCCCTGCAGAACCGCCTCCGGCCATAAACAACAATCGTCGCTCTGCCACAAACTGGATCTCATTCCCGTGAAGAAAACAACGCAATAACGCCATATAATTTGTATATAAAGAAATCCAACAATTATAACACAAAATTAAGATTTAGCAAAATTACCGTTCTTCAACGATCAATGCTAAACTAAGCCAGTATTTCACAACGAACTCGTGCAAACACGCATTCTCACCAACCTGGATCAAACTACCTACAACAGTTTTCTCCAAAATCATCCACAGGCCGACCTTCACCAAACCTGGCAATGGGGCGAATTTCAGGCGCAAATTCCAGGTCGCGGAAAATTCTGGGTCGTAGTTGTAGAAAATAAAAATAACGAAATCATTGCCTCTGCACTGGTAATTCTCCAAACTTTCCCTTTCAAAAAATCCTGGCTCTTCTGCCCTCGTGGCCCACTGCTTTCTGAACATCACCCTGAAGCAACCACACTCCTTTTCCAAAAAATCCAAGAAATCGCCCACACCGAACAATCCGTTTTTCTCCGTCTCGAACCACCAAAAAACTTCACCCTGCCCCTCAACGCAAACCCAAAATTCCGCCCCGCACATGCTCACCATCAACCAGAAAATACGCTCTTTTTAGATCTCAATCTTACCGAACCCGACCTCCTCAAACAAATGAAACCCAAAGGCCGCTACAACATCAAAGTAGCCCAAAAACACGGTGTCAGCATCTGCATCGCCGAAAATACACCAGAAGATTTCGCCAAATTCCAAGACCTCCTCGCCCAAACCAGCACTCGCGACCATTTCGGTGTCCACAACATCAGCTACTACCAAAAACTCATCAACACCCTCGGCGCCACCCAAGCAAAACTCTACTTCGCTGAACTCCCATCTTCTGAAAACTCTTCACCCAGCACCACCCTTTCTCAGCAGAGTAAACATAGTTCATCATCACTCTGCCTGGCCGCGGCTCTCGTGGTGTATTTCAAAGATACCGCCATTTATTATTTCGGTGCCTCATCAAACCAACACCGAAATACTATGGCTCCCTATCTTCTTCATTGGAAGATCATCCAGGACGCCAAAAAACAAGGCTACAAAACTTACGATTTCTTTGGCATCGCTCCAGAAAACGAACCAAATCATCCCTGGTCATCCGTCACCGAATTTAAACTCAAATTCGGCGGCCAACGTTTCGACTACCCAAAAGCCATCGAACTAGTCTATAAGCCCCTCTGGTACGTCTTGGTAAAACTTGCAAAAAAACTTAGAAATTAAAAATGAGAATTTCGAATTTATTTGAAATTTGATGCTTGAGATTTGGAATTTGCGAATACTTGGAGCTATTCCTCCTTAATCGCATAAATCTTTGTCCCACCATCACCAGCCCGCTGCGCCACAATTTGCACTTTCTTCACCCCAACAATCTCTTTTGTTCCAAGTACCACCTCTTTCTGCCCTTCAGGCAAAGTATAAATCCCATTAAATTCATAAGTAAGATCCTGATAATACCGAGTTTTTCCTTCGGTCGGTTGTCGTGAACTCTTCTTCCATTCTGCCGGTTTATCACTCGAAACCATATCTTGAATCCGTTTGATGGCCACCGCTTCTGCTTCATTGGCAGGTTTTGGAGCATCATCTGGAACAACCACAGTTTTTTGATCTTCAGAAGCTGCTGGTTTTTTTTCATCAGTATCTTTTTTATCTTCTGAGCCAGGTACGAGAGTAACATCTCCCTTATCAGGCACACTGAAATCCATCTTGGCAATTCCATCCTGCATTCCTTCAAAAGTTTCGTAAACACTTCCATCGTTAAGAACCTTCAATTTTGCATCAGCTGTGACCTGCATTCGAACAACTTTTTCAGAATTTGCACCACTTCCCCGTTTCAACCAAACCTCTACCGTTTCATCAGGTAAAACACGGAAACCTTTCACCATACCCATTTTTTTCTCTTTATCCAGAGTTCTAAAATTCATGGAATCACTCAAACCCTCCCAAAGCACTTCCCGTTTCCACTCGGTCGTTTGTTCTTTTCCATGCTCCGTACCTTCAGCCCATTTTTTCATATGCGCCATCTGCCGCATGAAAGTATCATAATCTTCAGCAAATCCCGTTCGAACTTTTTCACCCTGCAGACCAGAGTTGTTGTACTCAATCCTCCATCGTGCGCGACCATGCGCGACCACATCCACATAAATTTTCGGATCAAAAACACCTTTCCATGCAAACTCCACCACGAGCTGATCATTTTTACGGTTCGCATACCCGGCAACATCCAGTTTCCCCACGTCAGCTTCATAAGCTACATAATTCTTCTTGTTCTGATAAAACTCATGCATAATTTGAGCCTTGAGTAAGCCAGAATTTAAATTACGCAAACAGTCCTTTAGCGAATCAAATTTTACTTCCATTTTCAACTGTTCCCCATAAGAAAAAACATATTTTCCTTCATATTTTCTCACTCGACATTTCATCGTTTGTCCATTGATTGGCAAATCAAATTCAGCGCCTAAAACACTGTCGCCATCTCGAATAATCTTTTCCATGGCTTCGGCATAATCCGGATAAAACGGTTTGAACGAAGCATAAGGGTCTTTTTCACGTCCAGCCTCACGCGAACGATCAGGAGTTTGATCAGGCGTCTGTGTCCCACCACTTCCTGGAAAGGTTACACTTGTTCCTTCCACGCGGCCCGTTTGTGCCACCTTTCGCCACACCTCAATAAATTGCCGATCATAAGCATTTTTAAGCTCACGCAAATTCGGCTTACTCGTAAAAGTCACCACAGAAACCTCTACTGCTTGAAGATAAACCCTCTCCGCTTCCTTTAACCGATCAGCGGAAATACCTTCCCCCGCAAGGCGGTAAGCAACTTCTCGTAAATACAAATGATCCACATCTGGGTTACCTGATTTTCGTACTGGCGACTCTTGGAAAAATTTTTCTTTCGTCACTTCCCCCAGGCGATAAAAATATTTCCCACTTGGTTGATCAAAAATCTCTTTTAAATTTTTAGATCGAAGAAATTGTTGAAACTCCACTTGTTCAGCAGTGAGTTCAACCGCAGCTTTTTCTTCAGCAGAAAGTTTTGGTCTTTTACTCTCTTTACCATCACTCTCATCAATTTTTTTCTCATCCTTCTGATCAGTCTTTTTACTTTCATCAGAAGCTTTTGGCGGAACATAATCAGCAACAGCATCAGCTTTGACAGCAACTAAACCCGCACCCTCAATCCAACCGGACTGTCCTCCATGGCGCACTTTCACAAATTTCCTTCCTTCCACTTCTTTGGGTTTTACCCCCATCAATAAAAACACCTGAGTATCCGCCGGAACTTTTACCTCCGTAAGTTTTCCTTCATCATTTCGCATCACCAATTCCGAAGTAGTTTTTACTTCAGGTTGTGTAAACAGCGGTTCCCCCTCTTTCCCCGAACTCCAATTTTGAGCATAAGGATCATCTCCGGAAGAAACCTCAGCACCTTTCGCCGGAGTCCCTCCTTCAGTTTGAGCCCCAGCAACGGGTGCAACGGGAGGCGTCCCTCCATTGACCGTATTAATTGATTGAGTCACACCACCTGCACTTCCTGGTAACGGTGCGGGGGTTTCCCCAGGAGTTTGACCAGGTGCCGGAGTAACAACTCCACCAGTTGCATCAACCGTCCCTGGAACCGGCGGTAAAGTAATCACCTGCCCTGGAGCCGGCTGCACAACTTCAGGAGTCGTACCTCCAGGAGCAATCACCGTCCCACCAGTCCCTACCGAATCAAGTTCAGCATTCAACGCCGTAATCGCCGCATCTTGTTCCGTAAGAGTTTGATCAACCCCTTTCAAATGATCCGCCCCATCCAACAATTCTTTCCAAGTAGAAGTAACTTTCGGATCAACAACATTCAACCGACTCTCTGCCGAATCAACAGCAGCTCTCATCTCATCAACCTTCGCTTTTTTTGTGGCCCCTTTTTCATTATCTTTCGTCTGAAGCAAAGCCCATCGCGCCGAAACATCTACAAGTTTCTTCTTCAAACCCTTTGCATCATCACCTTTTTTCACCAGTAAAGCCGCAGAAAGAGCCTTTTTCATGGCAGGTTCAAGAGCCCCAAGCGTTTCCAAATCACTTGAATCAAAATCTTCAGCAGGATAAGAAAAATATGTATCCACCGTTGGCTCACCCTCCCACGGCTTATAATCTAAAACATACCCTTTCGCTTTCATCGCTTCATGCGCCCCTTTCAACTCAGTAAATTTCGCTTGAGCCTCAGCAGATTTTCTTTCTTGTTCCTGTTTTTCTTTCACAAGAGAAATCGGATTTTTTAACCCGGCTTTTTTGAGAAAATACATCTGGTATTCACCAGCCTTTTGAAGTAATTCAAAAGTGCCCAATCGAGCGGTAGGGTCATATTGAGCTTCGTAGGTTAAAGAGTCATCTTGTAAAGAATCATTAATGATTTTTAAAAGACTCTTCTGATAAGCAGTAAGCTCCTCTTGCGAAATTTTTGAATCCTTTCGCAGATCATCGGCAATTCGTAAATAACTTGAAATTAAACCAAGTGGTAAACTTTTGAGCTTTTCAACCTGAACACCATTATCCTTAAGAAACTTGATATATTGCCCCACATTTAAACCTTTTTCTCCATCAATATCATCATCCGAAACACCAGTATCCACATGCTGCTTACTCCGATAAAGTGCAACCTGATAAGCCAAATCAGCCTTTCCTTTTCCAGTAGGTTTTCCTTCGAGTGTGTCCGCCTCTTTTAACCCAGTTAAATAGCCCATAAACTTCATTCTTGTCGTATTATACTTATTCTCAGGACCAACCTCGGGATAATCATCAATTGGATTTTTCTCCTTTAAATTATCAGGATTTGTTCCATCAGGGTCAGTACGTTTATCTGCCCATTCAAAATATTTTTGAAAATCATGGGTTGTTTTAGTCTTATCAAGAGAAAAATCTAAATGGCGTCTCCATTTATGTGAAGATTTCAAAACAAGATCATGATTTATTTTCCAATTTTCCTTCAATCCTTGAAGGTTTTTAAGAAGCCTATCCTGAATCCGATCAAGACTCACCTTAAATTTTTGTTTCTCCTGTTCACTTAAATCAGCTTCATCAATCCCACTGCGAAACTCATTGAATTTTTCAATAACCTGCTCATGTGAAAATTCCCGAGGTTTCGCTTGGACTTCTTGTACATACTCAGCAACCTGTGGTAATCCAGCCATAAATACAAATAAAATCCCTCCATTATACCAAAAAAACGCCCAAAAACCAAGCATACCAAACCCTAGAAAATCAGCCTTCACCTACAGACTAAAATCTCTGCCCGGGCATACTCAAAAATCAAAATTTTCCCGATGATAACCGAAAATTGACAAACAGGAGAAAAAATATTTATTTTGGTTCAGATGAAAATATTATTAACAGGACAACCTGGAATCGGAAAAAGTACCGTTTTGGATAATTTTAAACGCCAATTTCAAGGCAAGAAATTTGGGATTATTGCCAAAGAAATCAGAGATGCACTTAATGATAGAGTGGGTTTTGCGGCCGTGAATTTCGCAGGTGAAGAGCAAGTTTTTGCGCATAAAGACGCCATTCAGTCCGAACATGTTATCGGTGGAAAATATCACGTCAGTCTGGACGTAATTAAGAATTTTGTCGTTGGTGAAATAGAACGAGCGCTTGCAGAAACTGAAGCCCTAATTTTAATTGATGAAATCGGAAGAATGCAGTCATTATCGCCCGAATTTCTGGCGATTGTTGGGAAAATTTTTGCAGGTGATAATAATATATTGGCGACAATAGTCTACGATCCAGAGCCATGGTCAATAGCTTTTAAAGAAAATCCCGGAACTCTTTTGGTTAATGTAAATGAAGTGAATCGAGATCAATTACCTGAATTATTATTATTGCTTTATCAGAATGCATCGCTTATAGACAGCCTTGATGAGGAGCAAAAAGAAAAAACATACCAGTTGTTGAAAAAATATTTGTTGAATAACTCATTTATTTCAGCCGGGAAACTGGTGAGAAAAGCAATAAGATATATTTTAGAGAATAAAGTTATCCAAAAAAGCGAACATGATTTTGAAGTTCGTGGTGATAATGCAACACACCAGGTATCAAGCGGAGAATCACTAGAGTGTGATTGTAAATTATTCCGTGGCATCGATGAATACGCCGGTCAAGCTGGTGAATGTTCACATATACAAGCGGTTCTTTTATATCAAACACAAACCTCATAAAATTTCACCCAACATCAGGCCAATTTCAGTACTGTAAACATAGTTCCTCATCACAAATCCCTTTTCTTCATTTATCCACAAAAAAAGCCCGCCGTCCTAGGACGGCGGGGCTTTTTAATTCGCGCCATTACCCTACGGTACGAGTTCCAAGAACCACAGCGGCACCCGGCGTTGTGCTGCCAGGTAGACACAAATAATTAAGACTTGCAGTTTTTGTATTTTTATCATCCACTTTATACTCCAACGTCATACCATTCAGTCTGAATCCTCCTTCATCTTTCACCATAGCAATTTCTTGTGAAAGCCCACCTGTCAACGATTGCAAATCAGACTGAATCTTCGACTGGATTGCTTCTTTTACAAAGTTACCACTTTGAAAATAAGTACTCTCTTTTTTATTTACAGAAGCGCTAATTTCTTTGGCCAAACTATCGAATTTTGGCTGTAAAGCAGAGGTGATTTTGTTTCGTGCTTCAGAAATTTTCCTCTCTTTTTCTTGAGGATCAGGTTCGCTGGTTGGTGCCACTTCATCCTTCCATAGAGGACGTTTGACCTCTGCACCCAGGCGTACAGAAAATTTCCCATTTTTAGCCTGTACAATCAAAAGGTGATCACCGTATGAAACACCAGAATAAGTGAATGAATCCGTGGCATTCAATAAATTTTTCGAATTTAAATATGCAGCAAGATCTTTTACGACCTCTTCAGGTTTTTTGGTACCTTGTGCGCCACCAGCAACAAATTCATGAGTCAGCCGGGCAACTGTTTGCTGTTTATCGCTCAATCCTTCACTACCTTTTTCAGTCTTAACATCAGTTTTCGCTCCACGACTACCAGTTGTCTCCGACCCAACATCGCCTTTTTCATCAGTTCCTACTTTTTTCTTTGGTGCTTTCGCTTCACCTCCCTCAGGCGTTGCACCAGCTACTCCCCGCCCACCAGGTACAGCAGGAGCCCGATCATCTTTTTTGGGTTCCCCCGACTTCGCAGCACTCGGCACCAACAGCAGCGTCAAAATATTCCCTTTTTTCCCTTTTTGAACCTTCATCTGAAGTGTTCCATCTGGAGTATCTGTCGTTGCCAAAATAGCACCAACTTTTTCGTTTGAAACATCAAGAGTAGGTTGATTTGAGGCCATATACTTACCCGCTTGTCCATTAGTTCTATCCTTAAAATCCGCAGGATTATAGCGATATTTTTCTAACCACCCTTTTGCATTTGCATTCCCACCTTCAACTTTCCCTTTATCTTTGCTCTTATCCTTATCCTCCTTTTTCTCATCAAGTTTTTCACCACCAAGATAAAGAACTTTAAGTACATCCTTACTCACAAATAAAATTTGATATTTCCCTTTTCCATCTACACTCATTGCTTCAGCAAGGAGACTATTCTTTGGAGTAAACCCTTCAGGAAGAGTTACCCCAGCTGCTGTAGGAGCGACATCCTTTGCATATTGTGTCTCATTCAACTTCACGAGTTTCCCATCTTCAGGTTTTGTATTTCCCAAATAACTCTGGAGATGTTTAGCCGCTTCAGCTCGAACTTTTGTTTCCTCAGGAGACATTTTATCTTTCTCTTTATCGTCTTTCTTATCTTTATCCTCCTTTTTCTCCTCACCTTCGCCTTTTTTCTTTTCATCCTTCTTCTCTTCTTTTGTCTCTCCAGTCTTCATTTTTCCAGCAGCAATTTGCGGCACCATCACACTATTCCACCATTGTTCTGCAGATTTAATGCGATCCAAAAGAACATCAGTAACATGCTTGACCGCGTCAGCATCAGATTTTCCATTTAATTCTGAGAATCCCTTATTTGTCTCTTGCAGAAGATATTTTTGATAATCAGCCAAAGCCTTTTTCCCAATTTCTCCTTTGTCTTCAAAATTTTTATCTGCACCCATTGCTAGACCAGCAATCATTTGAGTAAAGGCACGAGCATAAGGTTTGTCTATTTTTAACTTATCTTCAGTTAAACCAAGTTTTTTCATTCGTGCATCAGTTTGAGTCGAGATTTTTGCAGCTTGATCTGTGCCATCCTCAACCATTTTCCATTCCGCCCATTTATTATCCAAAAACTTATACCAACCATTATTTTGGTTTTCCCAAACAACATATTCTAACGTTTTACTAGTTGCATCTCTTTGCCATGCGATATCTTCATAACTTTGCAAGGCGCCAAGCATCGCATTATAAAATGCGGTTTTACTATTTTCATCCGTAAAGTTTGGTTTACTTTCTAAAAATTGATCCAAACATTCTTTTGCCCATTTTGCTTTCCATCCATCCTCATTTTTTTCTTGATTCCCTTCTTTATACTTCTCACCATTATTTCGTTTATCCAAACGGTAATTCGCAAAATTTAATTCATCATCTTGTTGACGATCTTTTTCGTAACCCAACATTTGAACAATATAATTATCAATTGTCCCATCCACTTGCCCAATATCAATCGTCTCACTCTTCGCTTTCAACCCATCTCTCCACGCCACCAAATGCGCAAAAATCTTCTGCTCAGCATCTTTTCTTGCAGCCGCATCTTTCACCACACTACATTTCTCCTTCACTCGTTCCAAAAACAAAGAATCCAACTCCTCATCTTTAATTTCCAAATCTTTCAATTCAGCTTCAGCATTATGAAGCGCCCATTCACGAGGACCTTGCATACCTTGTGTAAGTGTAGCTGGTGTACCTAGGGCATTATCAGCCGGCATGCCCACTAACGATTTCAAGTACTGTTTATATCTCTCCAAAAGTTTAGGATTTTTTTCAAACATTTTTTCCGCCACGTGCAAATTTCCAATCAACTTGCCCAGAATTGGTGCAGGCAAATCAATAGTGTAATTTCTAAAGCTTTCAAGGTATTTCATAGCCGGTTTTCCAAGCGCACCATCTAAAGCTTCATTGGTATATCCTTGATTCTGTTTTTTTGCTTCAGCTTCAAGCTTACTCAAAAACTCTTGAGCAGCCTGTTCACCTTGATTGATATAAATAGAAAGACCTATCCCACTCAAAACATTCACGGATTTATTTTCTACTGTGGTCGTATCAACAGTTCTTTCTCGTTTATTTGGTGGGGCCCCCAACTCAAACACGAGGGGTTTAACATCAGGTTTCTCTTGAGCACCTTCTTCAGTTCCTTTAACGGTTAATTTATCTTCATACTTCTGTTTTTGCTCGGCTTGTTTTTCTTCTGCTTTTCGATAATCCAACATCTTCTTCGTCAAACTATCCCGAAATTTCAAAGCATTTTCAGCACGTGCCTGACCCAATGCCACCAACTTAGATTTTAATTCATCAAGTTTTCTGTCTTTCAAGGCATCCAAGCGGTCATTTAAAGCCTTATTTTTATCTATTGTTTCTTGAGTATCATCAGCTTTATCAGTCTTTTTCCATCTTCCCACCTCTTTTTCCAAATAAACTTTTGTATCTAAATAAAAACTTTGTGTTTGTGCCCACTCATTATTAATTGTTGCTCGATACTGATCTGCACTCTGGTCCTGAATAAACTCAGGCATCAGAAGAGAATTATCCTGTGCTCCAGTAATCTTACTATTACCAACAGTCTCCAACTTCTGCTCCTCACTTGGCGCCCCCTCAAAACAAACCCTCTTCTCCCGACTCACCACAAAACTCTTCCCAGCCATCAAGCAGTTAAGCACCACCCCACTTTGGAAAATTTCAAACTTTTTCATATATAATTTTTATTTTTGTTGAAAAAAAATTGGTCAAAAACCAACCTTAAAGATTTGATAAAATATTTTCTGCAGCCTCTTCCTCTTTTGCTGCCATCTGGGCTTTTTGAGCTTTCATAGGTTCATCAATCATCTCTTTTTTAATCTGCTCAGCCTCTTCATAAAACTCATCCATTAATCGGTTTTTGGTAATAATAAAATCCGCCACCAGTTTTTCATCAAACTTCTGTTCCTCTTTCAAAATTTCATACAAACTTTTGAGCAAAGGGAAATTCCGTTCATCAATTGCCTCTTGAATCTGCGCCATATCCATCGTCCCCAAAAACTTTCGAGCCACAGATTTCTCCAGCAACATCTTAAAATTAGCCAACGAAAACGGCTTCATAACGGTCTGTCCGGTAAAAGGTGATGAAGAGGTGACTTGTGACATACAAGGAGAATGAGGAAATAATTTCAAAATAGATCATGAAATTATACCATATATTCATCATGAGTGCAAAATCCGAGTTCAACTCATGACCAAGATAGAAATCACTCTCCTAATTCTCTCATTTCTTCCACAAAACTATAATCAGAATCTCGGAATAATTCAGCAAACATCTCAACCTCTTGATTTCCAAGTTTTTTGATCTCATCTAAAATCGCATGTTTCGAATCAAAATCCAGTTTCCGATAAACCTTTAAAATAAATTTCAATTCATCAGTTTTTCCCCCACGTAAACTCACCAAACATTTCTGCACCAAGATCGGAATAAATTCTCGTTTCCCCAACTGAATTAAAGTGAGAAGTCCATAAATTTTAAGATGATGCCAAGATTGATGCGTCTTTTTATGGGAAATATCTTCATCCAGCAAATCCATAACATAACGATCCTCCCAGGTGGCACGAATATTAAAAATCACAAACAGTGACGCCTCTTTTCCTTCCAAATCATCCTGATTCAAAACTTCAGCAACCAAAGGAATAAGTGAAACTCGCTGATCCTCAAACTGCCAAAGCCCAACAATCGCCGCACAACGAACAAACAGTTCAGATGAATCCAAAAACGGTTTTAAATAAGAAATAACCGCCCGTTCCCGAAAACTTCCAATCGTCTCAATCGCATTCACTTTCATATCCACATCTTTGGAAGCCAAAGCTTTTTCCAAAAAAACAATCACCTCATCCAGCTCAAAATTTCGTAATGAGCTCAAAATTTCCAACTTGATTTCTGGCGGCGTATTTTGAATAAAAGCCCTTTCATAAGCTTCAACCAGAAGCCGTTTTGCTAAAGGATTTGCCTGCAGTTTTTTGTTCGCCCGACTCATTTGATTAATCGCTTGAATAGTCGCAAACATAGTTTTCGGCTTCCCTCTTTTAAAAACATCTAAAAGATCAACCACGCTTTCGGTGTTACCAATCACCGCCATACTATGAATAAGCCGCTTTTGAACCTCAATATCCAAAGATGCATTCGCAAGCAGTCTTCTCAAATCATTTTCACCTCCATTTTTCTGGATTTTTTCGGCTAAAAGATCAATCGACTTGAGTTGAAGTTCCCGATCCATACCAAAAAGATTTTGAACCAAAGCCAACTGATAGAGTTTTTGAAGACGTAGAAGAAAAAAGATTGCACCAATCAAACAAATGAAAATCATCAAAGTGTTCACAGATGCCTCCAAATGAATATTCCATGAGAATAACAGGAGAATACAGGAAACCAGAAAGAGGAAAAGTCCCCCCAAAATTCCTCGAACAAAAAAGTATATTTCATGCTCATTTTTGGCTGGGAGAATAGAATAAACCTGGGTCAGAGTGAGAAGAACATACCCATAAAAAAGCAGTAAAAAGACCAAGTAAAGGAGTGCAACCGCTAAATAATGAAATTGAAAAATAACCACCAGAATTAATGCAATTAATAACCCGATGGGATAACTCAAAAGCATGCGCATCACTCCAAAACGTAACAACATTCTTTTTACTAAAAACATTTCCATAAAAATACTCAAGATACTTTTGAGAAAAGAAACATATCCAAGGAATTGCGTAAGATCGTTAGCAGAAAGACTTCCCGCTAAAACAGTTCGATACTTAAACTCAATAAAATAATGAATACAAACCGTAAAAAAAGTAAAAAACACCAACGCTCGAAACAGTTTTGATTCAAAAAAAACATACCGATAACTTCGCTTAATCCCCGACCAAAAATGACGATCATGAGGTGTTTTCCTTAGATGTTCAGGAAAAAATCGCGATGAGGCAAAGATAAGAAAACAGATAAAAAGAGCAAGAAAAAATGGCAAACTTCCCAGTCCTAATTGTTCATGCCAAAAACTGAACATCGTTACTGTTAATGCCCCCACCAAACTTCCAACACTAAAAAAACTATTAATAGCCGGAAGTTCAACCTTGGCTTGAAATGGAGTGAAAAATGAATTCAAAAAACTAATATTCCCAATATCCAATGCAAAAAAGAGTAAATTTGCAGAAATATAAAGTAAAAACACCCGAATTCCCCGATCAAACGGAAGAACCCACAAAGCAAAAAAAATCACGAGCAATCCCAAAAACATTCCCAGATAAATCTTTCGTGAACTTATTTTTCGGCTTAATGCTGCATCAAGAAAAGAGATACTCACAGAAAGCACGCTCGTAATAATCATCATAATTGGCAAACTTTCCGGCCCAAAAGTTTGCAAAAACAAACTCAAGCTTTGAATACCAAAATTAATCGCTAAAAAAGAACACAAAAAAGTAATCAACGAAAGCAAAACTTTTTTGAAAACCACTTCATTGTGCCTCCCAAAATCCCCTAAAACAGGAACTAATAAACGACGCATACAAAAAATTACATCCCCCAATTATACCACAAAAAACACCCAAAAAACAGCGCACAGCGACAACCCTTAATTCTTAATCTAAATTCTCATTGCTCAATTCTACCGGACCTGTCCGGACCCGTAGCCAATCCACTTATAACTACACAACTCCGCAACTCCCATCGGCCCCCGTGCATGCAATTTTTGTGTACTAATTCCAATCTCCCCACCCATCCCAAACTGTCCACCATCCGTAAACGCCGAAGAAGCATTCGCATACACTGCAGCAGCATCCACTTCCCGCAAAAATCTCTCACAAACCTCCCCATTTTCACTCACCACCATCTCACTATGCTTTGAACTGTATTTTGCAATATGCTCCAAAGCCTCATCCAAATCAGCCACCACCTTCACCGACATCTTCAAACTCAAAAACTCCTCACCAAAATGTTCCGGCTTTGCACGTTGCAATAAATCCGCATCATAGTTCCCCGCAAGCAAATCAAAACACTGTTCATCCGCAAAAATCATGACCCCTTTTTCACCCACACCACTCACCAATTCACCCAAATCCCCCAACCGTTTTTCGTGTACCAGTAAAGTATCCAACGAATTACAAACCGCAGGCCTCCGCGTCTTTGCATTCAAAAGAATTTCCCGACCTTTTTCCAAATCCCCAAACTCATCAAAATACATATGCACAATTCCCGCCCCCGTTTCAATCACAGGAACTTTTGCATTCTCCCTCACAAAATCAATCAGCCCTTTTCCTCCCCGGGGAATCACCACATCAATAAAATCCCGCGCGCCAAGCATTTCACTCACGGCTTCACGTTCATTCGGCAACAAATACACCACATCCGTATTCACTCCCTCCTCACGTAAAGCCTCCTGAATAAGCTCATAGAGCACCTTATTCGTCGCCTCCGCCTCTTTCCCTCCCTTGAGCACACAACCATTCCCCGACTTAAAACAGAGCGTAAAAACATCAATCACCACATTCGGCCGCGACTCAAAAATCACCCCCACAACTCCCAATGGAACCGAAACTTTTTTCAAAACCAAACCATTCGGCCGCACCCGCTCATCAAGAACTTTCCCCAATACGTCAGGAAAAGCAGCAATCGCCTCAACATCTTTCGCCATCCCCTCAATCCGATCATCATTCAAAAGCAACCGATCATATTTTGGGTCAGAAACTTCCATCCGCGCCAAATCAGTCGCGTTGGAGCTTCCAATTCTTCCTTTTTCTCCCCGCAACTTTTCCGCCAATCTCCGCAAAACCGCAACGCGTTTTCCTTCATCCATCCATGCCAAACCTCGACTTGCCGCTTTCACTTTTTGCAATTTTCCTAAAAGCTCCATCGAATAAAAACATTATTTAAATTTGATCTTAAAACTTAGAATTTAATTGGTCGGTTGATGCTTGATCATTTGAATTTATTTCCCCAGCTCCCTCGCCCTCCTCTCCGCCTCCTTTACCCCCTCCACAAAAATCCTCTCCAATCCCTTCTCTTCAAACACCTTCAAAGCCGCCTCAGTTGTCCCACCCTTCGAAGTCACCATCGCCCGCCACTCCGCCGGCGTTAAATCCGAATCTTCCAGCAATTTACTCGTCCCAATAAAAGTTTCTTTCGCAAGTTTGAGCGCAACCTCTTCAGCAAAACCAAGCTCCATCGCTGCTTTTTGCAACGCTTCACACATAAAGAAAAAATACCCCGGCCCACTTCCAGAAACCGCCGTAATCGCATCAATCTTCGCTTCCTCGTCAACTTCAACCGTCATTCCCACACTTACAAAAACCTCCTGAGCCAATTTTCGATCATCCAAAGAAACCACGGGATCCGCAAACCATCCCGTTACACCATCCTGATGAAGCACCGCCAGATTTGGCATCGCGCGGACCACTTTCATGACCTCCAACTTTTCCTGAATCTTGAAAATTTTCACACCTGCCATAATCGAAATCACCAGTTTTTCACTCATATCCTCAGTAATTTCCTCGCAAACCTCATCAAACGATTGCGGTTTTACCGCCAACACAATGACATCACATTTTCGCACCAGCTCATTCGCATCAAACGTCACCAAATCATGTCCAAGCTGAGCAAGCTTCGCTTCACTTTTATCGCAAACCCAAACCTGTTCGGGTCCAAAATATTTTTTTAAACCGTCAAAAAATGCACCACCCATATTTCCTCCTCCAAGAATTCCAACAGTCATAAAGCCAAAAAAAAGAATACAAAAACAAATTGCGCCTATTTTTCTACCCGCTCAAGCAAAAAACGACTCCCCACTTTTTTCCCTTCCAATACTTCCAAAACAATCCCCGGTTTTTTCCCATGCACAATATGCGTCATGACCCCTTGCTGAGCCAATCCTTGAGCAATCCGCGCCTTCGTCAACATTCCTCCCCGTCCCAAAGAAGATTTCTCCTCAGAAATAAATGAGCTCAAATCTTCATGCGGTTCAATTTCTGCAAAAAGTTTGGCTCCATCCTCTTTGGGATGCCGATCAAAAATCCCTTCCACATTGGAAAGAATCAACAACAGATCCACCCCCATCATTTTCGCAATCAACCCGGCCAGTTCATCGTTATCGGTAAACATCAATTCACTGACCGCCACCACATCATTTTCATTCACAATCGGAATAATCTGATCCGTAAACAGCCCCGAAAAACAGTTCTGCATATTTAAAAAATGCTGTTCATCTCGAAAATCCTCTTTCGTTACCAACACTTGAGCGCACAAAAAGCCATGCAAACTAAACATCTTGTTATAAATTTCCATAAGCTTTACTTGGCCAACTGCAGCTAAAATCTGTCGCCGCATCACATTGTCTTTAAAGAAAACTTGTTTCACCGGATTAATAAGTGAAAGCCCCGCGCCAACGGCACCAGAGGTCACCAAAATAACCTCAACGCCACGTTGTTTCAGGAGTGAAATTTGTCGCACCAACTCTTCAATCACAGCCAAATCCAGCATCCCATCATCCTGAGAAAGCACATTCGTCCCCACCTTCACCACCATTTTTTTAATCCTTTCCATGGGAAACTTTATGAGATCTGTGAACCCGATCAATAAAAAGAAATCCATTAATATGATCCACTTCATGCTGAACAATGCGAGCATTCAACCCCGAAAGTTTCAAAATATTTTCTTGTCCCTTTTTATCAAAAAACTTTACTGTTAACGTTTTATACCTTTCAACCGGACCGAACTGCTTCGGCAAACTTAAACAACCCTCATCATGAATATCCGTCTCAGCAGAAGTCTCAATAATTTCAGGATTAACCATGTCCACAATCAACTCATTTTTGGTCTCATGATTAAATCGGCACACCACCGCACGAATATTCTCACTCACTTGTGGAGCCGCAATCCCAATCCCATCAGCCTTAAACATCGTTTCCCTCATATCCAAAAAAAACTTCTTCAGGTTTGCATCAAACCTTTTAACCTCCTTGGAAACCGTTCGTAAAATCTCGTTCTCTTTACCTTTTTCAATTGGAAGATAAGCCATAATACAAATTAGAAATCTCAAAAAATGTAAATCATCTTTTAAAGAAGAGCAAGTACCTCATTTTTGAGATTTTTCCTTATTATTTTGAACTGGTGAGGTGGAAGAAGATAATTAAGATCTTCATCAAGAATTTGCTGCGTTATACGTGTTTCAATAAACTGCTTGAGTTTTTTAAAAAACTGTTCAGGTTCAAGATGGGTTCTTTCCAGAATAATTCCTGGTAAATAATTGGTGCCTGAAAGAAAAAATGAATGGATATCAAAAATATCACGACCAGCAATTGATCCATGTTTTTCATACCGATCAAGAACTGCTACCAATTTATTCGAAAACATCGTTTCAAGAGTTTGGCAGTAAAGGATCCGATCAATCTCCTGAATATGGACTGCCTCATAAATATTCGATTGTGGAGGAGGGAAAGTCACATCAAATTTCATCGTATTTCGTGTGAACTTTTTTGTCTCATATTTAAGAAAAAATTGTGGAACATACTGACTTTCTTGATCAATGGTAAGACCAAGATTCTGAAAAGTTTTCCGCAAACTTTTTTTCACCGCATCGTTTTGATCAGGATGAAGAAGGTCAAAATCAAGATCAACCGAAAACCTTTCAATAAAACCGCGAATTGCAGCACAAGTTCCGCCTTTAAATCGTAAATTTGCAGCAAGAAAAATATCATCTGCGACGGCAGTAAGAACACGAAGCAACCAGGCAAGATGAATCGTATCTTGAGGATTAGGTAAAATCATAACGTTTTGGTGTAAGTGGATACCCAACACTTTGTTGTATTTTTTTTATACTTCTCCAGTCAGGCTCGCGATCAAAATGAAATGTTGGTCGAAAATAAAGAATATCAGCAATTGCTCGTTCTGGGCATGCTTCAAAATACTTATTTTTGGATACAACTCCAGCTGGATTCAATAAATACTTGTCAGCGATTGATCGGCATTTGTAATGAATATTTTCAAGAGTAAAATCAAGATTTTTGTGAGACACAAAAGTAACCACTTGAGGTTCAGCCGAGATATATCCATGCTGAAATAAAACCGTTTCTGTCGTCAGATAACAGTACTTACTAATAGCTTTAGCCCCAAGGTAGAACGTATCAATTTTGCTGACAGGTACAAGCGAGTAGAATCCCTTATATATTCGATGAAGTAAGTTCGCTTTGACATACCGTGCCAAGGTCATATGCAAAGTATTTCTATTCTTTATTTGCCATAAATTAGCAAGATCACGTGCATGAAAAACCTTCTCGTCCAATTCAGCAATCTTCCGAATACGTTCACCCTGGCTGTTACTATAAACTATACTCATATGTATAGTATAACAAAACTAAAATAAAATACAAAGATGAAAATAATGAACAGAGTTATTAAAACTCGAAAATTAGGCACTTCTCTGCTATAATAAAAAGATTTAATCGCTCCCATGGCCACCAAAACCCTGCTCAAAAATTTCCGCACCGAACTCAATAGAAACCTCCTTCTCCCCGAAGCCGAAAAAAAATTCTGGCGTGAGAATATTGAAACCATGCCCGACGTCCTCCTGAAAAGCCTCTACCAAAAAATAAAAGCCTCCAACAAAACCACAGACAAATACCTAAAAATCGCGCTCAAAGAAGACCAAGCCGGCAACTACCTCAAAGAACTTAAAGCAAAAATCAAAGCCATCAAAAAACAGGCCACTGCCCTTGAAGAATCTTCCCAAAAAGAGTCCGCTGAAGACTACCTTTCCAAAGCGATGGAGAAACTATAAAACCCATGCCCGAAAATCTCGATTCACAACTCGATGCCGCCCAAAGTCGTCTGACCGAGCTTAAAGAGGTAAAAGAAAAAGATAAAGGCGCCAAAACGATTGAACAATTTCACAAAGAAATTTTCACGGAAGTTGATGAACTTCAGGCCATTGAGGTGAACAGTCCTCCAGCAACCCAGGAACTCGATCGCGGAAAAGACGAAGTAAACCAATGGTTGCTCAAGATTGTTCAGCGTGGCATCGATCTCAAAAGCAACTCGAGTGATCTTCCTGAATCCACCGCAGATACCCAGGGACCAGGCCCTCTTGCAACCATCGAAGACTTTGTTCGGTCGCTCCACAACACCACAGAAGCCTATTCAACAAATCTTCTCCCCGCGCAGGAATATGAGAAATCTTTAGCATTTGCAAAGGCCGAACAATCGAAACAAACGGTTTCGTTGGACCTTCCAAATCTTAAACCAGAGCAACTGAACGGAGTATCCACACAGCTCGACGCCAGCATGTCTGCGTACCTCGTGACGAAACAACAACTCGCCTCAAACCCTTTTCTCCAAAGACTTTACGGCCCAGAAGAGTTGGCAAAAATCGACCAAGCAATCATGGAAATAAAAAACCAGCAAACTGCTCTTGAACTCATTCGCTTCATTCCAGCAGAGTATTCAGAATTTGTAACCGTACAACTTCAGCCAAAAGGAAGCCCAAATTACGTACTAACAGCCAAAGGAAAAAAACTTTCCCCTGCAGATCAAAAAAGTGTCCTGGATTTTTCTCTTAAAGTTGAAGACGCAGTAAAAGGAACCATAGATAAACAAGTGGAAGTACTTTCGTCACCCAAAGAATTAGATCATTACTGGCAAGGATTAGCCCTCATTGAAAAGGGGAATCTTGAGCGAGGAAAAAAACTTCTGGAAACATTTCTTGAGGTCGACTCAAAATCATATGAGTATCTAACAAATCCATCCATTGTGGCTCATCAAGAAGTGTATGAACAAACTGCCAAAGAAAAACTCCAAGAAGCTGCCGAAACCGAACAAAAAAACCAAAAATATTTTGATGGTTTTAAACTCATCCAATCGGGAAACGCTCAGGAAGGAAAAAAACTCCTCTTGGCTTATGTGCAAGAAATGGATTCCCAAAGTATACCTGAAACCAACCCCAATGCACCCAAATATATCGCTGCTTCCAAAGAAATTCTCAAAAAAATCGCCCTCCTAAAAGTCCAGGAGATTCTGGCGAAAATGACTATGCATGAACCACCCCTTGTACCAACTGACAGTGCCTTGGGTGGTGGCCCTCAGGCCGGAAAAGATCAAACCATGGTTGATCCAGTATTTACCCGTTCCCTAGAAGCCTTGGAACAAATGGAAACATTGATTCAAAGTGGACTTTTTCTCACTTACGAAGAAGCATATGACATCATAACCGTCAAAGGAACAGACCCTCCATTTGACGCCGAATACACCTATCTCAGTGATGAACTTAAATTAGAAGAAGGTGGTGAAAAGTCGAGAAAAAACCTTCTCGAACTCGCGAAAAAATATCGCTATAAAAATCCTGCCCTCGCGGAAAAATACTACACCCTCTATTTTGCAAAACAACTCGCCCAAACCACAAAGGAAATAACCTTCGAATCGGTAAAAACTTCCTGCACAACCGGTGAACATAAGAGTGAGTTTGAAGGAAGTCTCAAAGCCCTTATGGAACGAGCAAAAGCAGAATATAAGCAACAAACAGAAGAGTTTAAAGCCGAAAACCCCTGGAAATCTGATGAAGACGAATATCCAAAACGTCTGACAGAAATGCTTGGTAACCAAGCCATGGAAACCATCTACACTCAAAAAATCCAAGAAAAACAACAAGAAAAATTCCGCACAAATCCAGCAAGCATAAGCGTTGACCCTGGTGATCAAGAAGCCTGGGCCGAATACATGGACATGAAAGGTATGACCCACTCAGGAACCTGGAAAAGCTTTTTAGATCCATCTGATGAGCAAGTTTGGGAGTTGATTACCCAACTTCCAGTAAAAATTGCCATCGTAGCGGTATCTGCAAAAACAGCCGGACTCGCCGGAGCAGCACTTTCAAGAGTCGCTGCCGCAACCGCACTTGGTGAAACGACCCTCGCCGCCTCAACCCAACTTGGAATCCGCCTCGCTACCACCCGTTTAGGCCAACGCTACGCCCTTTCAAGCACAGGCTCCTTCCTTCGCAATGCAGCGGGGCTCACCATTGAAGGTGCCGTCGCCCGCGCTCCCTTTACCATCCCCGGATTCCTTGCCGAAGAAAGAATCTTTTCCACCCAGGACACCCTCATGAACGCCATGTATTTCGACGCTCTCCAAAAAGGTGAATTCGACCCACTTAAAATTTACAACAACATCCCCGGATGGGGTCATGGAGTCACCGGACTCGGTGCCTTTAAAGGTGTCGGCATCCTCAATCAGTTAGGGAAAGGAGCAGCCATCGGAAGCAGTGTCTACAAATCATCCTCGGCACTTACCCAATTCGGCATCCGTTCAGGTTTAGAAACCGGCGCCGTAGGATCACAATTTGTCACCACCTCGGCTCTCAACAAACTCCACACCGGCTCCGGCCGTCTCTCCACCCACGACATCGCTTTTGTTTTAGGCCTCCACGGCAGCCATTTCTTTGGTCCAAAACCTGAAATTACAACTCCGAAATCCAGACCAACACTCCAACTGATCGAATCAAATCCTTCCGGCCCCAAAACCAAATTTCCTATCCCTGATTTCGAACCACAACAAGGCGAACCACCAGCCGGCCGAAAAACCCAACCCGGCGAGCCACTCCCTGAAGCCTTAGTCCAAGCCCCAAAAGCACCACATCCCCAAGAAAAATTTCCTGGTGAAATCCAAACCTCAGACGGGAAAATTGAACGTGTAACATTTCAACACAATACCAATAATCCCGACACCATAAACGTAACTTTCACCGACGGCCGTATTGTCGAAATGACCAAAGCCGAATTCAAAGCCCTTGAGCCAACCCTCGAAGGCCGCATCAAAGGCGGTGAAGTCTCCGCAGAAACCAGTCCAGAACTTTATAAACGTCTCAAAGCCAACCCCTCAGACCCTGAAGCCCTCAACGCCCTCGCAAGCAAAATGCGTGACCCAGCCGACCTTGAAGTTCTCCAAGCAAACCTTGATACCCTCACTCCTGAACAGTTCAATCTCATTGTTCTCGTAGGAAGCAAAATTGAGACCGTGCCCTCTGAAGACGGAAAAACTGAAACCACATATCGAATCTACAGCAGTAATCCATTTGCGCGCGGAGGAATGGGAACAATCGCCGATGTGTTGTATGTCGAAGGCGAATCAAAAAAACTTTCAGATGGAGTTATTAAACGTCCAGTCATCGGGAGAGAAGAATTTTTTGAGGAAGATGCCTCCACCTGTCATGAGGTCCAAAAAGTTCTGGATGCCAATAAACATGACCCAAGAACCCGACACATTTTACGTCCATCCGTCATTGGGAAAAACTTTTCCATTTTCCCCAAGTTAAAAAATAAAGACGGAAAAACTGTTGACCTGAATACACTCTCATTTTCTGCAGATGCGAGAGAGATGGCGGAATATTGGGAAGGTGTTGCCGAAGGATTAGACTTTCTCAGTGAAAAAGGCATCTTGGCGGTTGACAACAAGCCGGCAAATACTATGGTTGGACCGGAAGGAGGTACAATTATTGATGTGGGCGGATTTATCTTTATCAATCGTTACAAACCTGGAGATCCCACCAGTACCATTAAAATAATAGATTCGAAAGACTTTGGTGAAACACCAGTAACCGTCAATCAAAAAACCGGAAAAACAACCTACCTGATTACCACTCCAAAATTCACAGACCGTACAATCATGACGAAAGAGGTAAAAGGAGAACTTCCTCCAGACCAAACCAATAAATTGAGCCTCGCCATGTCCATTGAGAGTTACCTTTCCGAACAGGGACACATGGGAACCAAGCATATAGAAAAATTTGGTGACCCATATAACAACAGAACTGGTATAAATGAAGCCAAAACCGGAGCCGGGGAACCTAATCCAGCAGACTACGTGGACAAAGGAAACATTCCGCCTGGAAAACTCACCACAAATCTCGCCTATGCCCCGAAGGAAATCATTCAGCTGTATAATCTCTATATACGCCTCTACGAATCCCGCAATCACCCCTACGAATACAAAAACAACGATTCAAATCAGGGAAAAGATCCTCTCTATATTTCACTTGCCCAAGCCTCAAAAATATTTGCTCAAATTGCTCGTACTCCATAAACTCAAAGTATATGCCCAAAGAAAATCCATCCATGACAGTAAAAGAAATTTCTGAACAACTCATCAAGCTAGCCAACCAAACGGCGGGTGGTGAAATTGATGCCAGTAAACCTGAGTCGTTTAAAAAAATTGAGCGAATCCCCCTTGATAAACTCATCGAAGCACTTGAAGAAGCTGACCCGGAAAAAATTCTGACTTCCAAATGTCTTAACGAAGATCTGAACGATTTTACCAAGAATAAAAATCGCCTCTATCAACTGGATGGAACAAAGATTACTCTCTGTGTTCTTCCCTGTAGTCTCATGGGGACGCAAATGCTGAAGCCAGAAGATTTTGACGATGAACAAAGTCCCATCGCCACCTACCTCAACCTTTTGTACAGCAATAAGCAGGATGCAGAACACAACGAAAAAAATCCTGCGCAGCGTCCAGAGGAAAAAACCGGCCTCTGTTCCGCTTCAGGTGCTCCATTTTATCTCCCCCTCTTAAAAGTCCTCCCCCCAGAAGCCATCGACGCCGGCTCATTCATCGTCGAACTCCCAAAAAACTATCCAAACAGCACCAAGCCCATCGATCCTCTCGATCCCCACGCTCAAGAAATCTATTACGATTACCTGGAAAAGAAGCTCCACGTCGTCCGCAAAAGCCTAAGAAAACTCCTCTTCGACTACGAAGAAAAATAAAAAATCAGCGCAACGCAACCATCCTTAATTCTCACCCTCAAGTCTTAATTCTCAATTCTTTTCAGCCACGCTTCCAAAAACCCATCAATCTTCCCATCCAGCACCGCTTCCACATTCCCTTCCTCATACCCATTCCGATGATCCTTCACCATCGTATACGGATGCATCACATACGACCGAATCTGATTCCCCCAAGCAATATCCACTCGATCCCCTCGTAATTCCGAAATTTCAGCTACCTGTTGTTTCTCTTTCAAATCCATCAATTTCGCATGCAAAATCTTGAGTGCACGCTCTTTGTTTTGAAGCTGGCTCCGTTCATCCTGGCATGCAACCACCAATCCCGTCGGAATATGCGTAATACGGACCGCTGAAGAGGTTTTATTCACGTTCTGTCCACCCGCCCCCGAAGCTCGATACGTATCCACCCGTAAATCTTCTTTCCGAATTTCCGGAATCTCACTTTCCGGAATTTCCGGAATAATATCCACATAAGCAAACGAAGTTTCACGACTGTTTTTGGCATTAAACGGTGAAAGCCTCACCAAGCGGTGAACACCCTTTTCTCCCTTTAAATAGCCATAAGCCATATATCCTTTAATCAACAGCGTTGCGCTCTTCAACCCCACCTCTTCCCCCATCGACTTATCAAAAATCTCCACCTCAAACCCATTCCGTTCACAATAACGCATATACATTCTCATGAGCATCTCCGCAAAATCTTGCGCATCTTTCCCTCCTGTGCCTGCATGAATACTCATAATTACACTATACTTGTCATATTTCCCATTCAGAAAAGTTCGCGCCTCAAGCGAATGCCATTTTTTTTCGAGGGCATTGACCATGGAAACAAATTCATCAGCGAACGTTGGATCTTCCACAGCATTTACGTCAGGAAAAAGCGCAAGAAGTTCAGCACATTCCGTCGCGAGCCCTTCCCAATCCTTCACCTCTTTCGAAACAGCGCTGAGCTCTTTGGAAACCTTCTGGGCATTCTCCTGATCCTGCCAAAAATCCCCCGCTTGAGTAAGCTTGGTTAATTCTGCAATCCGAAGTTTCAATTCATCCACATCCACCTTCTTCATCGCATTCCGCGACTCTTTCTCGATACTCTCCAGAATTTGTTTATATTCGTGCACAAAGAAAAGAAAAAACTGTAAGCAAAAAACATTATAGCACAAAGATTATTACTTTTTTATTCCCATTGATTAATATCAAATAATCAAGCATCAAACCTTCAAGTAATATTTAATGAATCAAATAAAAATATTAAAACCTGAAGAGAAAAAATTCGATCTTGAAGAAAGAACCTATAGTTTCGCAAAGCAAATAGGTTCTTTCAATAAAGAAATTCTAATCAAAAGTATGGAAAATAATGAGTATTTTAAACAATTAATTCGCTCAAGCGGTTCAGTGGCTGCAAACTACATTGAAGCAAATGAATCATTCGGGAAAAAAGATTTTCAATACAGAATTAAACTTTGTCGAAAAGAAGCAAAAGAAAGTCACTTATGGTTAAAACTATTAAATGTAAACGATGAATTTTTAATCGATAAACAAAAAAAACTCATCCAAGAAGCATTAGAGCTAACAAAAATCTTCACCTCGATTTTAGAAAAAACAAAAATAAAAAACTGCCCCAACTTTAAACATTAGGATTTAATATTTTGAATTTATTTGAAAGTTTGATGCTTGGAAAGCTTAGAATTTATACCACCGGTGGCTCAATCTCTTCAGTAACCACCTTATTCCTCTTCAAAATCGTCTGCACCATATCTTTGGTAATAACTTTGGTAAATACCAGTAATCCAATAAATACTGAAGCCCCCAATGGAATCAATAAAATCAAACTCTTATTCTCTAGTCCCATAAAATGAAAGAGGGGATCGCGTAGAGCTAAAAGGACAGCTCCCATCACTGCTCCAGAAAACAAAATTTTCAACGCCGGAACAAAATTCAATTTAAAATCCAGATATTTTTTGGCATACAAATAAGCGGCAAGTGCAATAAAAAACTCAACAACAATTGAACTCATCGCTGATCCCCGTGAACCAAATTGCGGAATCAAAAGTAAATTGAGAACAATAGCAATCAGCGCGCCGCTTCCATTAATAATTAACAACTTCGACTGCTTATTGATGGCCACCAAAGTGAACCCAAACAAAGTGTTAATAAACGAAAACGCGAGTGCGAAAATCAAAATCTGCAAAGACATATCAGAACCAAAAAAACCTTCATTCACGCGGCTCAAAAACTCTGGACTACTCACAATCGCCACAATTGGATAGGCGAGTACCGCAGTACCAACCGCAATAGAAACCCCCGTCATGACCAAAAAATCAAACGAATACTGAATAATCTGCTGATACCTTTTATTTTTCTCTTCCAGAGTTCTGGTCAGAATGGGCAAAACCGAATTCATAAAATACTGCGGCACAATTGCTACGGCCTCAAGCATCCGCATTGGTACACCATAAATACCGGCCTGCTCCGGCCCAGCAATCCGATAAAGCAGCATCGAGCCAATCCGGAAATAAAGCACATTGAGCACCAGTGCCAAGCCGTAAGGAAGTGCTTTCCAAACCACATTTTTCAAGAAATCCCAATCAATCCGAAAACGAATATTGGTATATTTTCGAGCAAAACCATAGGTCATTAAAAGCATACCCAAGTTTCCCACAATCCCCGCAACCAAGAGGAGGTAAAATCCCTGTTCTGGCGTACTTGGATGGATCAAAAAAACAACTGAAACAATCGAGACCAGGGTCAATATTTTT
This sequence comes from uncultured Candidatus Peribacteria bacterium, assembly GCA_964624115.1. Lineage (GTDB taxonomy): Bacteria > Patescibacteriota > Gracilibacteria > UBA1369 > UBA1369 > CAZUXI01. Next base: position 98,372 of record CAZUXI010000001.1, on the reverse strand, counting down.
CCAAACACCGATCCGAGCGAGTTATATTGCATCTTCAAATTAACTTGCAGAACAGTCGAAACTGCCACCGTTTGAAGCGCAAAAATTGTTGATAAGCCGGTAATTGCGACAGCTAAAGGAAAAACGATAGTGGTTTCAGGACTCGCATAAAAGAAAGAAAGGACGACCGCCAAAAACATCGTAAACGCCGAAACCAGGGTTCGAACCGTCAGTACATTCCCAACAATCATTTGGGTTTTTACAGGATTTTTCGCCATTTCCCGCACTGCAATCGTATAAAGTCCCAAGTCAGAAGCAATTGCAAAAAATGAAATAAATTCGTAAATCGCCGTGTAATCGCCATAACCCGCAACACCCAAATAGTTCGTAATAATCTTAACGATGATTACGCTAAAAACCGCCGTAAACCCACGACCAATCACCTGAGCAACCGTATTAAACAAAATTTTACGCGCTACCGTGGACACAAAAAAGAATTAAAATTTAATTGAGAATTTGAAGTTGAGTACTTAGAATTTATTTCTCAACAATAATCGGTAACACCAAAGGTTGCCGATCAATCTTCTGAATAACAAATCGTTCAATCTGATCCCGAAGATACTTTTTAATATCCGCACGACTTGCATCCGGACGTTTTTCCAAAATATTTTTATAGGCCTTGGAAGCCACTTCAACCACATGTTGGGTAATCTCTGCGGTCTCATTCATATAAATAAATCCACGAGAAATCACATCAATATCACCCTTAAGTTTACGACTATGGGTATCCACCGGAATTGTTACAATGAGCATTCCATTCTCAGCCAGTGTTTGTCGATCCAAAATAACCTGCGCACCAACATCCCCATATCCCAAGCCATCCACAAGAATATAATTGGTCGAAACCTTTTCACCTTTGTATGAAACTTCACCATTTTCAATTTCCAAAACATCTCCATTTTCAATCAGAACGGTGTGTTTATCATCATAGCCAATATTCATCGCCACCTCTTTATTCCCAAAACGCATGTAGTACTCACCATGAACCGGAACCACATATTTCGCTTTTACCAGACTCATCATCAGTTTTAAATCTTCCTGTTGTGCATGACCAGAAGTATGCACATCCATAATTTGGTTATTGATAATGCGTGCACCCAGACGGCAAAGATTATTCGTAACCGCGGTAACCGCTTTTTCATTTCCTGGAATTGGTGAAGAAGAAAGCACCACCGTATCACCCTTTTTAATCTTCACGACCGGATGATCTTCTAAAGAGATTCGACTCAAAGCTGAGACCTCTTCTCCCTGACTACCAGTCGTGAGAATAATGACTTTCTGTTCCGGAAGTTTTTTAGTTCGTCGAATATCATGAACAAGACCTTGAGGGACCTTGATATAACCAAGCTTAATCGACAAAGCCACATTATCAACCAAACTGCGTCCACTTAAATACACGGTTCTTCCATATTTTTTTGCCGCATCAAAAATCTGCTGCATACGACCAATTTGAGAAGAAAACGAAGCAATCAAAATGCGGCCTTCGTTATTGCGAATAATAGATTCCAACGAATCCCCAATTTTCTTTTCAGTGATGGTGTACCCGGCTTTTAACGCGTTGGTTGAATCAATAAACAATGCCGCAATGTTCTCTTTGCTCAGGCTCGCAATACGTGCAAAATCTGCAGGTTTTTGACTACCTGAAGGAGTAAAATCAAACTTAAAATCGCCCGTGTGAACAATATTTCCGGCGGGAGTTTTTACCACCACACCAACCGCATCAGGAATACTATGGTTCACGGAAAAGAAACTCACCTGGAACGCCCCCAACTGCAGAATATCGTTTTCAGTCACCGTCTTAATCGTTGTTCGAGTTGTAAGACCAAATTCGGTTAATTGCTTTTCCACAAGTGCCATCGTGAGTTTTGTTCCATAAAGCACAGGGAAATTGAGTTTCTGCATTAAGTGAGAAACCGCACCAATATGATCCAAATGACCATGAGTAAAAACAATACCTCGAATTCGATCCAGCTTGTCAGCTAAGTAAGAAATATCAGGAATTACATAATCAACCCCCAATAAATGATCGTCAGGAAACTCATAACCTAAATCAATCAGGATAATATCGCGCCCATATTCCAAAACCATACAGTTTTTCCCCACTTCATCGAGACCTCCCAAGGCAATAATCCGTAATTTACCAGAAAAACCAGGTTTGAAACCAAAAAATCCACCTTTTTGACCTTGAGGTTTGTGAATTGGTTTATTGAACCGAGGTTTAAAAGGTGCTTTTCCACCTCGGGAAGGACCACCGCGAAAAGCGCTCGATGCTGTCCCAGGAGCTGCTCCGGCCAAAACGGTGCCGCTAGCCGCCAAAGTGGCACCTGGCGGTGTGGCTGCCCCTTGAGGAGCTGAACTGGGAGCTGAATTTTGACGACTTGTTGGCGAAACTTGTTGGTCTGAAACAGGTTGGTTTTGAGCTGATTGATTCTCATCTTTCTTGTCCCGACGCCGGAAAAAAATACCTTTCATTTCGATTTTGTTTTAAAATTTTAAATTTTCCGGCCCTACTATACCACACAACTCAATTTATTGACAAAAAATAAATAAATGTTATGATTTCGCCCTTAGGAAGCAAGAATATTTCCAATAAATCTTATCGTCATGCCATCAACCCCCCCTCCTGGACCAACGGGACCAGATGATCAAGACAAAGCAACCGGTCCTGATTCAACAAAATCACCTGAAGTAACGGAAATAATTGAGTTGAAAAAGCAGCTCGAACTTGCGTTTCATAATCGCGCGGAAGCTTTTGCGAATTACGTTCATCATCGTAAATACTCAAAAAAACTTTCCAACAAGTACCACGAAAAAATGAGAAAATGGTTGGAGAAAGCAAAAAAAACGAACGCAGAACTGAAAAAAATCCATCAAAAAAATGGCACACCAGAAGCAGAACAAAAATACCTCAACAGCTTTGGGGTAGAATTTTTAGCACCTCATCTCCAAAAAGCCGCCCTGGTAGTGGCTGAAGTAGAAAGCGGAAATCCTCCCACTTTGTCAGTTCAGGAACGACAAGGACTCTTTCAAAAACTTACCCACGCCGAAAACGAACTCTTTTATTTTTACAGTCTCTACGGTGCAGAAATATCAGAAGCTGGAAATCAGGTCTTTGATCAAACCCTTCAGCAAATTACCGCTGCCCTCAACGCACTCCATTCCTCACTTTTATCCAATAGTACCGACCAAGAAAGAGCACAGGCCTACCTTAACGAAATCGACCTCAGTGCCCGTTTGCCAAGATATTTTGAACAAACCATCGATGCCATTGCCCAAACGATTGCAGATGAAGAGATGAAAAAACAACATCCGGAAATTGCCGCGCTTCAGACGGCAATACTTCAGGAAACACAGCTCATAAGATGTGAATACGTTCTCAGAGAAACACGCGGCGACTACAAAAACAATAGTCGGCTCGAAATAGATAATCTTTGTGAGGCAGAAATCGAAGATAAAACGCAGGCTAAAAAAGAAAAACTTGATGCTTTAATGCAGCAAGCACAAGGAACCCTTCCAGATGCAACCCAGGAACGTGAAAGATTTCACAAAAGACCGGATGTTGAGTCAAAAGTAAATAACACCATTCTGGAAAATATCATCAATGCCAACAACCTCTATCAACAATTGACAGAAGCCAATAAGCAACACCTCCAAACCAACCCCCTCGCAACTTTTCAAAGAGTAGTCAACATCTATCTCGAACTTCTTGAAACCTCACCAAAAGCTTTTGAAGCAGCGCTCAATATTGCACAGCATCTCAGTTGTGCCGGGAAAGCCCAGGAAAATCCCGAACCGTTCCCTTTTAAGAGTTTGGAAGAATGGAAATTTATGTCACGTGAAGAAATGCTTAATCAGCTCTACCTCTTCATAATGAAATACGGTGCAGAAGCTACAAATCTTGCCCATCAAGGTTTTGCCCCCGTCCAAACCAACGACCTTATCCACGAAATATGTGCAGATCAACCCTTTTCTGAGGGCTCGTTTGATCGACCATTCAACTTTAGCCAGTTTGGAACCAGTTCAAAACAGCTTCAGGGAGGAATAGATCAAGGAGCAAAACTCTATCAAAAATACCCACTCATTGATCAAACCTACATTGCCATTTTAGAAGGAAAAGACGATCTGACCGACCTCAGCATCCTGGAAAACTCTACCTACGATCCACTCCAAATAAGTGTGCCATCAGTAGCTGAGCAAATAAAACTCACCGAAGCACTCGTTGTCATACTGAAAGCCAAATCCGAACTCCTCGAACGTGAGATAAAAGCGAACGGTGGCTTTTCAGAGCCTGCGAACTACCTTCGTCTTGAAGCGTTCAATAAAATCGCAAAAAACCTCGGCCGTTTAACCGAATACCTCGAACACGGTTTCCCAAAAACAAATCATCCTGCACCTTTTCTTCCATCACCCTCAGTCATCCCCGGACCAACATCAGCAGCACCAGCCCAAATAAACGCCCCAGCTCCAACAGTACCCTCAAACGGTCCAATGCCAGGTCCACTTACCATGCCACCTCCGCCAAATGACGGAGCGTCCTCAGGCACAACAACCACAGTTCAATTTGCCCCACCAAACCAACCATTCCAACTGGCTCCCTCTGCACATCCTGCAGCCACTTCTGCCACACCTCCACTGCCTCCAGTGCCGCCAACTCCAGCCCATCCCCCAGCTATTTCAACACAGCCTACCCCACCAGCTCCTTCAACTCCCCCTGTCCTGCAATCACTCCCTCCCGTCACTCCCCCTGCTCCAGTCGCATCTGCACAAACTCCAACCCCAGCTCCAGCACCCCAACCAGCCCGAGTCCCCTCTTCTCCCGCTCCATCCGCCCCTCAACCAACTCCAACACTTCAACCAGCCCCAAACCCTGCTCCCCAATCACCTCAAGTAGCACCGGTAAACCAATCCATCCCACCACAACCCGCTGGTCCCACACCGTTGGAAATAGAAGAAAAAAGACTCCGTGATGCCCTTGAAAAACACGAAAACTTAGGTATCAAACGCTGGCTCACGGCGAGTGTCACCGGCAAGCTCCGCACCATCAGTCTCTGGTCGCCCAATGCACCGCTCAGCAAGGGAGTTGCTCAGCTTCTCAAACATTGGAAAGGTTCAGTTGGACACATCGTAAAACAAGTAAATGAGGTCTCAACCAAAGATTTGAACCTCGAACCCATCGATACCTTCACCGATATCATTGAGCCATTAAGCAAATCATCAGGGTTCATTTTCCCCGACGACCTCATTCCAGCTTTTGCGTCCCACCCGGAAAAACAAAAAATCCGCCGTGCCTGGTTGCTCTGCCTCAGTGCCCAAACCGCCGACCATTGGAGAAATACCGGTCTAATGTTGGAAGATACCCAAAAATATGAGCAGGAAGCAAATCAAATCCTTAACGATCTTATGGCCGTAGATCAACAAGCCTGCGAAACCATCATGAGTCTCATAAAACTCCCATCCCTGATCACCACAGAAATCAACGAACAAAACGGAAAACACACCACCTTTGAAGCCGCCGCCCTCACTGCATTCGATCTCCGCAACCAGCGAATCGTCGCCGCAACAAATCTTTACCAAACCATGGAGCAGGCAAAAAAAAGCCGCCGCCTTGACCACCTCACCCTTGCCAGGAACTCTCTGGCAATCCTTGAAGCAACACCAGCAAGCAGCCCAGCGCTCGAACTCACCAAACTCGGCCTCACCATGGCAAAAAACAACTTCGATCCAAGTTCAGAAGAGCTCGCTTTCTACAATTCCCACAAAACCTTCCGCCAACTCTTAGCGGAAGCAAAAGTACTCCAAACCGAACTCGCCCAAGAAGCCACCAATCGAGCCAAAATCGGCATCGATGCCCGTTACACCGTTCATCTTCTCAATCAAATACAGGCCAATCCAGCCCAAATCCAGGAAGCCAAAGACGGCATCACAATTCAGGATAAATACCCACAACTCACCCAAACCTACAACACCCTCACCGCAATCCTCGCAAACCCTCAAGAAAATTCAGAACTCCGCCTCGACGACCTCAGTTTCTTCATGAACCACGACCCAAAAAAAATCACCGATCCGACCGAACAAAAAACAGTAGCCCAAGCCCTCAATGGAATCGTCAATTTATGGCAAAGAGCTTGGCAGAACCAAACCGGAGCGAGCGGTGGTAGCGGTAGCACCCCATGGGGACCTTCCAATTTTACACAGAATTACCAACAGATCGTAACAAGAAACCTCCAAGCCATTCAAAATGAAATGAGCACCTTAGCAGCCTAAACAAGCCACCCGAACCAATTGACTACCCACTGAACAGTTGACAAAATACCAAATTCATGATAAATCTACTCTTCTGTTTTGAAGAGATAACGAAAATTCCTCCCCAACCATAAAGAAAAGATATCGACGCCCTTTGACAATCCAACCGAAACGCGCCAAGGAAAAGAGATCTTGCTTAAAAAGATTTTTCCTCCTTGGCACGTTTACCTGAAACCTTAACCCTCCCCCGTTTGCTCTCCCGAGCCAAGGCGGGGGAGATTTCACCGGCGCCTGTGTGCGCCAGAAAGGAGTTGCCACCATGGCAACTCGACAGCAGTTCATCTGGAGCGTAGCCGCCCCGCCGAATGGCGTGGGCGTGCTCAACCCGGCGGATACCACCGCCGCCGGGACACAGTTCGATACCCTCTTCGGGGTTGGTGGTAACCCCGATCAGACGCAACTCAACAACCTCCACGCCGCCATGGTCGCCGCCGCTCCGGCTGGCAGCCCCATGGCAACCGCGCTCGCTGGCCCTCTGGCCACCTTCAACAACGGCGCCATGTTGGCCGCGTGGGCTGCCCCCGGCGCCCCCGGGTTCGTCCCTCCGATCGTCCCCGTACCGGCTCCGGCCGCCACCCCTTGGTACAAGAAGTGGCAAACGTGGGCCATCACTGGCGGAGTTCTCGCGGCTATCATCGGCGCAGGCCTTTTGTACAAGGGTTGCTCGTCCAACGGCAACCCCGCCCCGCCAACCGCAACGTCATCCACCCCCGCCTCACCTCCCGCTCCGACCTCAACCCAGACCGCCCCGCCCCCTCCGACCGCCCCTCCCACTCAGGTCCCGCCGCCCCCTCTCCCCCCTGGCTGGGTTCCGGTGCCCCAGCCCCCGAACCCGCCCCCCGGCTTCCCCAGCGCTATCCCGCCCATTCCTCCGCTCCCCCCCGGCTGGACCCCCTCCGCCCCCACCCCCCCAGGTTGGATCCCCACCGCCCCGACCACCACGACAATCCCCGGGGCGCCTGGCCAGCCCCCCACCAACGTCACCATCGTGGTGGCGCCCACGTGGCCCGGCGGAGCCTCCTCGGGCTCCGCCTCCTCCCAGCCGGCGTTCAACCCCCCAAGCTGGCCGTTCGCCAACCCGAAAAAGGTTGGCCCGAACGGGATCGAGTTCTAGAAGTTTAGAACTCGATCGAGCCACTCACGCTGAGCTGGGGAGCTCACCGTGATTCACGCCCGAGCAGAGACATTTGAAACTCTGCCCGGGCACACCATGGACCTTCAGGTAAACGCGCCTCACCCGCGTATCGCAACGCTCTCGCCCAAGCCTCCCAAGGCAACGGCTCGAGGCGCGTCCCTGCGGTCCATCCCCAAGAGCCCTCCGTCATCCGACGTCGAGGGCTCTTTTCCAATGCCCCCAAAAAAAATCACAGCAAAAATCAACTTTTCCGGAGCGCACGTAGTATTTTACTTTTTAGGGTCTTGTGGGTCCCAAAAAAGAAAAATGCGAAGTTAAGCGCAGGAAAAGTTGGTTTTTGACTCTACAGGAAAGGAGAGCCCACGAGAGGAAAACCCCGTTTTCCTTTCGTGAAATTTCATCTCTTTTTTAACTTTCCTTTAACTCTCTCCACTATCCTCAAGCAAATCACCAACCCCTATGCACAAAAAAACCTGCCTCTTCGACAGCTCCACCTGGATCTCCTATGCCCTGGGTATTGAAAAAGATCGTGAAACCACAAATAAAATAATGAAACTAATTGAAAAAGATTCAATTATTCTATTGCCAGAAATAATCTATGCGGAAGTGAAAAACGTACTTCACCGAATGTTATTCGATACAATAAAAGAACAAAAACTCGAATACACTTTCAGGCGAAAAAATATAAAAAAATTCTGCTCCAAGGAAATTTTCTGGTTCAAAAAATTTGATTTTTATACCAAGAAGATTAAATTACATACACATGATTTGATTATTTTGGCATACACTCAAGAATATAATGTCGATATTTTTCTAACTGGTGATAAAAAACTTCTTGCCGCTTACGAACAATTTAATCCAAAAACCATATGACCAACTCACGAAAAAAACAAAAAATGACGAAAGACGCCATGGAGCTCAAACAAGCCATGATCGACCTCCAAAAAGCTTTCTCCGACGTCAAACTCCCCAAAAACTTCGACGTCGTAAAATTCATCAAGAAGTGGCGCTAAGCCAAAACTTTCATTTCAATATTTGATCGTTTGATGCTTGGACCTTTGAGTTTCCCAGCGATTACAAACAAAAAAAGACCCATCGTTTCCGACAGGTCTTTTTTAAAGCTTTTCTAGGGCGATTTTACCAGCGCTCGTTCATCCAAAAGCGCTCGAAACTCCTTTTTACTGATCACTACCTGCACCAACACCACCAAGAACAGTACTAACGATAGCGTAAGAGAGGAGGATAATAAGAATACCTACGATAGAGTAAGTAATAATTTTCTTTGCTTTATCAACCTTATCTTGTTCACCTTGAGCAGTAATATACAAAATACCGGCATAAATGATCATCATCACCGCGATGAATCCCAAAAATCCAAGGAAAAAGCTTAAAAAAGTCTGAGCAAGGGTTCTGAAATCATCAGCTCCACCCGTTGCATCAGAAATACGTGATGGTTGATCTTTTTCAGAGATCATTCCCTGGGCACTCACAGGGAGAACAGATACAAGGTTGAAGCCCATAACGGTGTAGGTGCCAATCACCAGAGCTTTTTTGATTTTTTTCAGCATATTTTGTGAAATAAAAATTTTGTTTTCATATAATAATAGCAAAAAACAGCCCCATTTACAAGCCTTCCAAACAAAAAAGCCCCAAGCGGTTATATTAAAGCTATTGGTAAACCTTGTTAATTATTAATATTTGGCCTCTATAAAAGGAAAAATTCGTCAATTAAATTCATTGGGAATCACTTCCACTCTGTACTGATCTCCTCCGGAAACCGTGCAATCATCACCGTATAACAGTTATTTTCATTCTCCCCAATCAGCACATCATCCCATCTATATAACAGTTCAAACCCCAACTTTTCTAACGTCATCAACAACTCAGTATTATTTTGTGGTCGTTCAGGCGCAAAAAGATGTCCATAACCCCGCCCAGGTTGATTGGCAATAGCCACTTTCCCTCCCACTTTCATATATCTGCTGATGCCGTTCAAGACCACCGGATAATCCAGATAATTAAAAATATCACCAAAATATACAGTATCAATTTGGCGCTGAGAATCGCCCTGTTGACAATCAACACCCAAAAATCCTCCAACTTTTGCCAGCACCGAGCGGGTTTCACGAGCACTTGAATCAGTAATTTTTCGAATATCATACTGAGCACCCAAAACCTTTGCTCTGCTCAAAGGTACACCATCAAAAACACTACCATTTTTTTCAGCTGCCCCCGCAATATCAACAGCAACTATCGAATGAGGTCTTGTGAGCATATCAAGGTAGAGGTGTTTTCCACTTCCAACATCCAGAATAACCTCTCCCAACCCTCGTTCAGCATCAAATCTATCAAGTACAGGTAAAACATCTTGAAGCTTATACTCATGCCCATACACATCACCCCAACAGTGACTCCAGTTGGCAGTTGAAGAGTACATAATCAGGCTAAAATAAATTACGAATCTTCTTAGCCAGCTCCTTAAACCAGTTTTCAACACGCTCAAATAAACCAGGGTCTTGCGGATTCTCCTGCTGTTGAACCGGGGGTGTTACCGGCTGTGGTGCTGCAGGGATAAAAGTTGTAACAGGTGCAGTTTGTGCAGCAGAAGACTCGCTTTTCGAATAAAGATCCAGGTCACCCAGCTCAAGCACACGTACTTCAGCCGGTTTAACTTTGGAAAAATAAGCATCATAATTTGTAATCCGTCGGTCATCTTTTTTATAAAGAGCGTTCAATGCGTAACGGGTTTCACCAATAATCAAATCCCCTTCAGGAGAAATTACAAATTCAGGAGCCTGAGGAGAAGACAGGCTAAATCTGGGCCCATCTTTACAGACTATCCCCGCAATTTTTTCATTTGGTGTAGTGGTTTGCCCTTTACCATCAACATATCGGAGATTCGTTGGTGGAGCAAAAGCCTTATCAGGTTCAGCAGTAATCAGCGGTTCACCATATTTACCTGGAGTAACCTGGTAAAACCTTTTTTCCCCATTTGGACCAGGATTCACAATCGTATATTTGTCAGGAGTGATAATCAGCTGCCATTGGCCAAAAGGCAAAACAATCTCTTCAAGGCTTCCAAGCAATTTTTTTGCTGCCTGCGGATTTTTCAAAATCTGCCGAATCTCATCAGGAATAGGCGGTAGATCAAGATTTTCACCCTCATTTGAACCAGGTTTCTCACTCATAAAATCAAAAAAAGATAACAATTTGCATCAAGATACGCCAAAATCCAAATTCGTCAAGTTTTTAGTAGCAATGCTACGACCTGCAAACAGCCCTCACATTGGTCTGGGAATCAGGCAAAAGAAAACAAAAAACGCCCGGCCCCGCAACAAACTGCCACAGCACCCGTGCAACTCCAACGCCAGCCCTCCAAACATCGCAAGCTTTTGCCCTAAAAAAAATTTCCCACCTCATCTACAAACTGCACCTCTCGTTCCAACCAAATCCCAAATTTTTGGTGCACTTTTTCTTTTAAAATTCGCTCCAGTTCAATCAAATCTTTTTGCGTTCCATCCCCAGCGTTCATCATCCAGTTAGCATGCAGCTCAGAAACCATCACCCCACCAACCTGAATGCCTTTACAACCAGCTTCCTCCAACGCTTTCCCTGCCGTCAGTTCCGGCGAAGGATTCTTAAAAAACGACCCCGAAGTTTTCCCCGCCGGTTGCTTACCCGTTCGGCTTTTCAAAATCTCCAGAGTCTCTTTCATTGCAGAATTATCAACAGCTTTTTTAAAATGATAAGTGGCCTGCAACACCACTTCATGTGTCTCTTTCACCCGTGAATGCCGATAAGAAAACTCCATCTCAGCGTTCGTAGCTTCCACAATACCTTTTGCCATATCAAACAATTTCACTTTTTCGACCAAATCTTTTGTTTCCACCCCAAAAGCTCCAGCATTCCCCCTCACAGCACCTCCAACCGTCCCGGGCAGTCCCGTAAGCTTTTCCAGGCCAGTTAAGCCAGCCTTCATCGAAGCCTGGATCAATTGTGCCAGAGTCACCCCCGCATCCGCTAAAATCCGCTCTCCATCAATCACCATATTCTTTGACTTCATCAAAATCACCAACCCCCGGTACCCTTCATCCGCAAAAATCGTATTACTCCCGCCTCCAAGAACAAAAACCGGTATATCATTTTCTTTCGCCAGCAGAACCAAACCAGGTAAATCTTCTAAATCATTCAGCGCATAAAACAAATCCGCCTCCCCACCAATCTGAAACGTCGTATACTTCTTCAAAGAAACACTCTGTTGAATATGAGGAAATTGCGCAAGAAATTGAGAAATAGTTATTTTTGAAATTGACATTTAACTTTAGAATTTATTTGAAAGTTTGATGCTTGGAAAGCTTAGAATTTCCTCCTTTTAAAGTACCCCCAAATCTGATTATTGACTAATCCTCCTCCATCAAATATCATCCCCTTTGCTGTTCTTCAGTAAATCAAACGTACAGCAAATACCTTGAAAAATCAACGCACCAGAAACTTCCATACGCCACTTTAGCTCAGCTGGTAGAGCAACTGTTTTGTAAACAGTGGGTCGTCGGTTCGAGTCCGACAAGTGGCTCCAGAAAAACCCTCCCAAATTATTTTGGGAAATTTACGCTACCCCAAAAGGCAATTTGGCTCCAGTTGGTGTAGGTCGACTTCCTAGAGGTACCTTGTCTAGATTGCTTCCAGCCTGTAAACTCACCGTCCCATCCGGCCAAATATGAAGACCCGGCATACAGGCCATAACATCATGATCTTCAGAACCTTTTACCGCACTGGGCCCAGAAAAATCAGAAACTGTTGCATAAATAATTTTAATATAAGAACTATCTGCACGAAGCCCTAAAGACTTATTGTGTTTCTCGATCATCCGAACAATCGGCACCACCACCTCAAGATGAAATCGTTGATGTTCCGGATCTGTTTTATAATATTTTTTGCCACCCACTTCCGTCAGTGTTGATCGCAAAAAAAAGAGCACTTCACGTAAAACAGGAGTAAGAATTTCCACATTTTCTGTGATTGATTCTAAGTATCGCTCATAGCTTTTAAGCGCTTGAACTTCATATGGATTCACACTAAGTCGTAAATTCGGCAGTTTACTTTTAGCAATTCTAGCAATTTTACGAGCCGCTTTCCCTGCAATCTTGTCTTTTGGATTCCAGCCGGCTGTGGTCACATGCACCAGTTGAGTTTGAGTCAAAAGCTCAACCACATCACCAAAATCAGCCATAGTTCCATCCGCATGGAGAAAATTTTTATCCCGGTAATCCAAAGGGTCACTATCGTAATAATTCGTAGTAGGGGACTTATCCCTTCCGGCATACACAAAAAGCAACGTTTCAAAAGTAGGGAAAAGTTGTTTTCGATTCCATAAAATGGCTGCAACATCCTGCGCTAAACTTCGAGACTGTTGATCGCCACGCTGCGGCCTTTCAGTGTCCTTATAATGTTCAAGAAGTCCCAAAATGCCCTTATAAATAGCTTCAATACCTTCGTGACCTACCTCTTCATCAATGTCATCCGGCAGACAATAAAGGATCGTTTGATAATCTTCATAAGCTTTAGAAGAAAGAGGGATATCCAGGCCCGCCATATACTGATCCTCAAGAGCAAAAAAGCTCCGAAGTTTTTGAAGAAGATCATCAAGAAGTTGAGGACTGAATCCTCGTGCAATAAGCGCTTCTCTTTGTTCCATCAGGACCTCAAGAACACCGCCATCTTTTTTCTCTGCCGCCATAACATTTATTTCTTCACGCAAATTCCGCAATTTTTGATAAAAAGTCTTTTTTGCCTGTTCAATTTTAAGGATAGCCATAAAAGGCATATGATCAACACCTTCTTTAGCTGATGCCGCACAAAAAGTACACTTATGACTACACCCTTTGGTGACCTGGATATTGGTAATCCCAGGATGCAAAAAGAGCTCAAACTCTTGATTCGGTGTGAAATTCAAATCCCGAAAAAGTTCAAGCCGCGGACTTTCAACCGTAGGAATTTGATCAAACATCTCCAAAAGTTTTTGATCATCTCGAGCCTGCAGGAGAGCAGTAAGAAGGGCTTTTAAATTTTCACCCTGAAGAGTAAGCGGATAAGGTTGCTGACAAAAACTTTTCGCAAGTTTCCGAGCCGTAAGGATTTTTTCATTTTCCAGTGTTCCTTCAACCTCGCCCTTGGTATTTTGGACCACAAATTCAGTCAAAGGAAGGCCCTCAGTTTCAGAAGCTTTATGTTGTTCTCCAGAGGCCTGCGTCCCTTCACGTGGCGATGGAAAAAGTGGTAATTTCCTCATGGAAAAATTAACGAAGTACTGATTATAAAATGCTATATTTAATTGTCAATATATTCTTAAAAAGCAAAAAACATCCACATGAAACCCTTTGGATTTTTTAACCATTCATTAAAACCCAACTAAGCGCTTCTCCTTCTCTTCCGAACATCTTCAATGGCATTCAAAGTATCATTGCCAACCTTTTGCATGGCTCGAATAATCATAGCATCCGTCTGTTGCCCTTGAGCATGGCTATCACGAACCGCCTGAAGCTGTTGCGCGGTCTCTTCAGATTTTGCACGTAAACTTGCTTGAACCGAGTTAATAAGGTCAGGGTCCTGTTTTCGCATTTCAGCAACACGTTGAGCCCTAAGCTCTTTAGGTAAAGCTAAAAGCTCAGCTTTAAAACCGTCAATCTGTTGTTGTCTTTCAGGAGAAAGAGTTTGTGCAACCAGACTTCGAACCTCAATTTCTCTTTTCCTTACAGGTTCATGCCGTGCATTTTCCATTTCATCCTCGAGTGCTCGTTGAAAAGGTGTTGGTGACAAAACATCAGCATCCCCTTCACATCTCTCTCTTTCGTCTTCAAAAGCTACCATATTAACTTCATTAAGTATCTCTACTCTAAGGCCAAAAACATTCATTGGCAAGAAAAAGCGCCAAAAAATACTTAAATACACTTGAAAAAAACGTCTTTCCGCCCTAACATTCCCGCCTGAAAATTAAATCACTCAAATGACATCAAAAGGCTCAAAACCACCGATTCAAGCTGCACCAGACATCGTGATCGATGAAACTTCATTTCTGGACGGTGGTACAACAGCTTTGGAAAACCGCCAAAATGCTTTGACATTAGCACGCCGCGAAGTTGCTGGTATTCAGGAAAGGCTCGCCTTGGCACACTATCAATTGGGTGTAGTCTTTGAAAGTTTTAAAAATGAAGCCGTCGGCGCCGGTGCAAAAAAAGCGCTTGATAGAGAGGCAAACATAGAAACCGCCGCAGCTTTGGTAAGAGGGTTGCAGCAGGTGATGCGACATCTTGATCAAATCTTGAACCGTTTTGCCCAGCCTTTACTTGTCGATCCTCAGACATTAGAGCCGGTTCTTAATCAGGGAAATAGCCTAAGCGTAGCGGAAAGATTAGATTTTGCCATACAACAGTTTAACCAGATGCCAAAATCATTATCGAGCGGTAGAGCTGCGAATCGTGAACTTACATCTGCGGTAGCACCAACCGACGCCCTGGTCGAAGATGTTGGCAGACTTTACTTCATTGATGGCTTTTTTGAAGATCCCAAAAACGCTCTCCAAATGTTTAAAATAATCGATGATTACCTGGTCTCAATTTTGCAGGCAACACAATTAGGTATTCAAACGACTGTGATGCAGACAGCTAGCCAGGTAGGAAATTTAAGAAAAGCAGCAAATAATATTCACGGTCAAGCCGAAGAACGTGAACTCTATGGCTTGGAACCAACTTCACAGGACCTGGAAAACTGGAAAGCGCTTTTAGAAGAAATGGAGCTGGTGATGGCAAGATGTCTCGTAAGAGTATTGGAAATATACGGTAGTAACCTGAGTGTCATTGCCAAAGAATTCGACCCGGAAACCATCAAGCGACTCATCCGTGAACTTATCCGCATGAGAAACAATTTAGAAAATCAGAAAAAAGAACCTCAGATCGCCGAATCAACCGGTTTTTTACAACGGGTAATGAACCTTTTTGGCGAAAACAAACAAGAATCAACACCTGCACTCAGTACGGCACAAATGCGCCAGCAACTAACTACAGTATCAGATCGCCTTTCAAGCTTACGCGCGCTTTTGGAAGCAAATCAAAAACCCAAATAAACCCTCTAGATTTTTTAAAAGCCTTCTTTTATACTTGCGAAGCTTTTGGCTAAGTTACCATGGGTAGGTACTCAAGTGGCCAACGAGGGCAGACTGTAAATCTGCTGGCTTATGCCTCCGGGGGTTCGAATCCCTCCCTGCCCACCAATTAAACCTCATTATAAATACGTTTCCAAATCGACGAGTTGGTTTTTTTGATGAACTCATCACGATTGAATTCTGTAAACTTTAATAATTTTTGTGACTGAAAGTCATAAACATAAAAGAACTTTCCGTCTTTAAAAATTGGGTAAACAATGCCCTGAATGTCAGAAAACATGGGGATAAAATTTGTGCCATCATAATTTTCCATTGATGAAATTTCAAAATCGGGAAGAGGTTTATGTGTACCGTCAGAAGAAAGTGTATAAAGAGAATGCTCATCGAAAAATAATTGGTAATTTTGTTGAAAAGTATCCGGGCTGGCACCTTCAACTTTACTGATAACAAGTGGAGCAACCGTATTAATCGAATAAACCGAGTGCTGATCACTGAAAAAACCTCCCATTGGGTTCCATTCTTCAAAAGTTTCTGCATCGGCACCCTCAAGCATGACCAGCTTTCCTGATGCATCGCTATAATAAACATACTTACTGTCCTTATAATAAGGAAACTCAGAGTATTCTGGCCCATAAGTTAAATATCTTCTGGGTGAAAAAGAATCTTTCTCTTCTGTAGATAAATGAGGGTCCATGGCCAAAATTCTATCATAGCTATTGGTGGTCACATCAGGATTGACCTCAAGTTTAAAAAAAATATCTGCAACTTCTCCTCGACGAAGGAGTTGTGAAAATGAATTGACTTCGAAAGGGATAGCTTGCTTATTTTCAAGCATCAGAACGGCAGGCCGGTACCATGGTGTAGTAACATCATTCCAATATTCAGGATTAGGAGCATCAGAAGAAGCTTCGAGATAATTATCTTCAACGTCTTCAAGAGTCACATCAGGGAAGATCATTTGAGCAGCTTCTACAAAATTAACCGGCTGTTCAGGACGAAACAACCCGTCGGGATAACCTCGAATCAGTCCAAGCTCCTTTCCCTTACACACATATTCCGCAAACCACTGAGTATCAACATCGGGAAAACAATTTTCGCCATCAGGTTCGACGCCTTTGGATGCCATGAGGATCTTTAAAAATTCTGCCCGATTGACGAGTTGATCGGGCTTGAGCGTGCCATCGTCATATCCTTGCATAATCTTCTGATCATATAAATACTCTAAAGCCGCTTTGTATTGAGATTCGTTAACATCGCTTGGATAAAAAAAATCATTCGCCATACATTGAGTACCCCCAGTGACGCCAAGGAAAAAGCTTAAAATCGCGTAAAGGAATTTTGATGGATGCATGATAAAACATTCAAGAAAGAACTGTTTGAAATCTAACACCAAAGTATATTTTTGCGAACCATCAAATGGAACTCTTTGCAAACACACTATTAACAGGAACCTTAAGGAGCGGCCTCCCGGTTTTAGTGCTGAGTGGCAATTCACCTGCCAAAATATTCACTTGGAGTGAAGGAATGATAAGTTTTGGCATATCCAGTGTAGCGTCACGTTCATGTCGCATATGGGTGAATTCAGCCTTGCTGGTACCTATTTTAAGATGAATATTCCTGTTTTTCTCTTCACCAATGGTAGTTTCCCAGGCATATTCGGTCCTGCCAGAAGGTAAATAATCATGACACATAAACATTCGCATCGATTCCGGCAAATCAAAGATTTTCTGGACCGAATCGAAAAGGTTTTCGGCGCTGCCACCGGGAAAGTCACATCGAGCACTACCAAAGTCTGGCATAAAGAGGGTATCTCCGGGGAAGACGGCATCACCAAACACAAAGGTATAATCCGCAGGGGTGTGACCGGGTGTTGCGAGGACAGTCACGGGAACTTCTCCTAACATAAACTTCTCTCCATCGGTGAGGAGTTTGTCGAATTGACTACCGTCAGGTTTAAAACCCTCCTCAAGTTCAAAGATTTCAAAAAAATATTTTTGAACTTCAGTAATTTTCTCACCAATGGCAATTTTTCCTCCGAGTTTTTGCTTTAAATAGCTGGCGGCGGACAAATGGTCAGCATGGGCATGAGTCTCCAAAATCCACACAAGTTGCAAATGGTTTTCGTTGATAAAATCAATGAGTTTATTTGCACTTTCGTGGTAAATAAGTGCCCCATTCGGTTCATAATCAAGGACACTATCAATCACCGCAGCATGTCGGGTATTTTCATCCCATACCACATAACTCACCGTAAAAGTTCTTTGGTCAAAAAAAGCTTGAACTTTTGGTTTTTTTGAAAGATCAAATGAAGACATAAAATATGGTTATGAATTATTTATTCCAGGGCATTTTCGATAATAAAACCGCCATACCGCACCAACCGGTAATCCCGGCAAATATCAAACCTCCACCAATAAAGGCACTGAGGAAAAGAAAGTATGGGTGAACAGTGAAACTTAAAGCAATTCCAAGGAAAACAAGAAATCCGGCGGATATCATAACTTGTCGAATGATCGGAAGACGTTTTCCTATCGATTTCGTAGGTAAATTAATACCTTCCCAGGCCAAAATTCCTCCCTCTACATTCACCAGGTCCGCATCAATGTTAAGTTCAGAAAGTTTTTCAATCGCTCTGCTGCTTCGACGACCGGAAATGCAATGAACATAAATTTTTGTTTTATTTTTGAGCTCATTGATACGCAATTCAAGCTCATCAAGTGGAATGTTTTTGACGCCAGGAATATGCTTTTCTTTATATTCCGTGGGAGTACAAACATTAATAAAAGCCACATCTTTATTATTTTTTTCCAAATCAAGAATTTCCTTAAATGCCTGGATCGTGACACTTTTCATAAAATTGAAGTTACTAAAGTTATCCTTTAACAATAGCCAAAAGATCTTCCAGCGTTTTGGATTTATCGTTATCGGTATCAAGTTGATATTTGGTTGCGAGGAACGTTTTTACAAAATTGAGCCTCAATGTCGCAAACGACCGTGAAGCGGCCAGTAAGACTTTGCTGGCTTTCGAACAATCGATTTCATTCCTCTGCAATTCTCTTTTTATCGAAGCCAATTGTCCTTCAAGCCGACTGATATGATCAATGATTTTTTTACAATTCTGTTGCACAAAAAGAATATTAAAGAGCAAAATTATCATACCCCTAGGGGTATATGGCGTCAAGAAGTTATGAGTACATCAAAGGTAAACCATGGTGACGCAGTGTAATACAAATAAATGTATTCAGTTTTAAAAACAAAGAGACTTTATTTTATAATTGAAAAATATGGATAAAGTGAAAGAACTTGGGGTAAAAAAAATCTTAGTGACCTTAGGAGTGGCCGCTGGAGTTGGTACTTTGGTCGATTACTTTTTTTACGGCCAGGTAATTTCTGGGCTGAATTTTCCCATTTATATTGCGATTATTTTACTGAGCGGTTTTGGGCTTCTCCGTGGTTTTAAAATGAAGGTGCCAAAAGAAAGCTATTGGTTTGCACTGGGAATGATGATTTTTGCAAGTTTTTTAGCTATTCGACGCAGTGAAGTTTTGCTCAATGTAAATACTTTGATGGTGTTCTTCTTAGCGATTTTATTGTTAGAAAAATTGTTAAAGAAAAAAATTCGTGACTTGATGATTACGGACTATATAAAGACGATAATAGGTGTTCCGCTCGAAATTTTTCAAAAAGCGGTAAATTTTATTGGAGAATTTTTAAAGCTGAGAACATTGATAAAAAATCACAAAACGGCGTCTCAAGTAATGCGTGGTATTTTGGTTGCATTGCCGGTCTTACTTTTGTTTATCGCCTTATTTGCCTCAGCAGATTTGGTTTTCAGCAGCATGTTGAAACAAATGTTTTCATTCCAGATTCATGGTGAGACCGTAATGAGATTATTCATAATTCTGGGAACAATTTTTGTGCTGTTGGGCCTGTTTGGATTTATACTTCTACCTCAGAACATTGCAGATCCCGTTTCAAAGGAGTTTAAAAATGGTTTTATAAAAACAAAATTTGGAAAGGTTGAAAGTTCTATTTTTTTAGGATTAATCAATGTACTCTTTTTGCTTTTTATCATTATTCAATTTGCATATTTCTTCGGTGCCGAGAGCAACATCTCCTTTCAAGGATTTACCTATTCCGAATATGCCAGGAGAGGTTTTTTTGAACTGATTCAAGTGGCGGTAATTTCATTTCTCATTTTGATGACCCTGGAAAAAGTGGTAACAAAAAACGAGAAAAAACACTTTCCTGTTTTTAAATGGTTAAGCGGAATTTTTATAGTTGAAATCGGTGTCATTATGGTTTCAGCATTTAAACGCTTAATGCTCTACGAAAATGCTTATGGTTTTACAGAGTTGAGGTTATATAGCCAACTCTTTGTGGTATTTTTAGCAATGATTTTTCTAATTTTATTAGTGAAAATTATTCGAGATGCTCACGAAAAAGATTTTGCCTTCGCCTCAATGGTCGTCACCGTAATTTCTTTCATCGGATTAAATATTTTTAATCCAGATGCATTTATTACGCGACAAAACATTAATATTTTCCCCCAGACGGGCAAGTTGGATATTCTTTATTTAAGTGATTTATCAGACGATGCAATTCCAGAGATGGCCCGTGTACTCGATCCTTCTTCCCCGGACTATCAAAAATATACTGATGAATTCAGAGATGAGGTGAAGAGTGTTTTTAAGCGAAGGGCAAATAATAATATCTTTAAGGATTGGCGGAGCTGGAACTACTCAAATCAAGTGGCAACGGAAATAGTGCTCAAGAGCATATAATTCATCCTTTTGACATGCTAATTCAGCAAAATTAGCGTATAATTCTATGATAAACAAATTTCCCAATTATCATGGAAACCATCAAATCCGGCATCGCCGCAGTAAAAGTACTCGAGGAGTGGGGAGTAAAACACATTTACGGTATTCCCGGCGGCTCAATAAACACGCTCATGGATGCCCTTTTAGCTGAGAAAGACAAAATCAACTACATCCAAGTGCGCCACGAAGAAGTAGGAGCCATGGCCGCCAGCATGCATACCAAGTTTACCGGCCACCTCGGCGTTTGTTTTGGGAGCGCAGGCCCTGGAGGAACCCACCTCCTCAACGGCTTATACGACGCCCGTGAAGACCATATGCCAGTCCTCGCTATTATCGGGCAGTTCTCAACAACCGGAATGAACATGGACGCTTTTCAGGAAATGAACGAAAACCCAATATACGCTGACGTCTCGATCTACAACCGAACTGTCATGACAGCCGAACAGTTGCCTCATGTGATTGATGAAGCAATTCGCCAAGCTTACGCCAAAAGGGGGGTAGCCGTAGTCCAATTACCAGTAGATCTCGGCTGGAAAGATATTCCAGCAAGGAAATTTTACTCCAGCGCGAACGCGCATCGAAAATACCCAAATCCAACCCTAAATTTGGCCGATCTCGAAGCAGCAGCAAAAATCCTCAACCAATCCGAAAAAACAATTCTCTATGCCGGTATCGGAACTCGTGGTGCAGGTGAAGACGTAATAAAACTTTCCCAAAAAATCAAAGCCCCAATTGCCATTACCGCAATAAATTTTGACAATTTCCCCGCTGATTACGAAGCAATGCTGGGTTCAGCAAATCGTGTCGCCACGAAGCCCGCCAATGAGGCATTTCCAAACGCAGAGACCGTCGTTTTTATTGGAAACAATTACCCTTTCGCCGAAGTAACCAATCTTTTTGAAAACGTCAAAAACTTCATCCAAATCGATATTAATCTCGCGAACCTGGGAAAACGACATTCAAACGATGTAACCATCTTAGCCGACGCAGGTGATGCCGTCAGAGAACTCATCAAAATGGTAGAGGAAAAAGCAGAAACTCCCTGGTGGCGAGCAAATGTGAACAATGTAAAAAACTGGAATGAGTATGTGAAAAATCTTGAAACAAAAACTTCAGGAGATTTGCATCTGTACCAGGTTTATAACGCCATTAACCAACACGCTGAAACAGACGCAATTTTCTCAGTCGATGTGGGTGACGTAACTCAAACGTCAATTCGTCATTTGCACATGAACCCAAAGCAAATGTGGCGTACATCAAATCTCTTTGCGACCATGGGGATTGGCCTACCCGGTGCAATTACAGCGAAACTCGATTTCCCTCATCGCCAAGTCTGGTCACTTTCAGGTGATGGCGCTTTTCAAATGGTGATGCAAGACCTCGCAACCCAGGTTCAATACAAACTTCCCATCGTAAATATCGTTTTTGCCAACGCTCAATTCGGTTTCATTAAAGATGAACAGGAAGATACCAATACAGGATATTTAGGGGTGGAGTTTATGGATGTCGACTACGCAAAAGTGGCGGAAGCCATGGGAGCAAAGTCCTACACCGCCAGAAAAATTGAAGACTTAACAACAATTTTTGATCAGGCCGAACAGGCCCGAAAAGCAGGGTACACAGTCCTTATCGATGCAAAAATATCCAAAGACCGACCAATTCCCGTAGAAAAACTCATTTTGGATCCAGCAATTCACAAGCCAGAAGATATTCAAAAATTCAAGGTACGCTATGAAGCTGAAAATCTAAAACCATTCAGTGAATTTCTCCAAGCGGAAGGAATAAAACCGATCTACAAATCAACCGATTTAGGCGGATTTTAAACCCTTAAGGATCCACGAAATCCTCGCGCAGCATAGTAAGATTCAGCCCCATTATGGTAGGTAAAAACATGATCATAGCGACGATCACAAAAGATCGCACCACCATGTTTTCGAATCTCAGCAGGAGTTTCTACCCAACTGGAAGTTTTTGTATCAAACTCTCCAAGTGCCTGCAATTCCCGATACTGTTCTTCATTTAAAAGTACAACGCCCATCTCTGCAGCCGCATCCAAAGCGCTGTTTTTGGGTTTATGTTCTTTTCGTGAATCCAACGCCTTGCGGTCATAACAAAAGCTTCTCCGGCCCTTAGGACTTTCTGCTGAACAGTCAAAAAAAATATAGTCGCCGGTTTTCTTGTCATATCCAACCACATCTGGCTCACCGCCAGTACTTTCCATTGCATTCAGTGACCAAAGTTTTTGACTACACGTTTCCAGCTTTGCCTGTATTTGAGACCATTCAAGTCCCTTATGCCGGAACATATTTTTTTCAAAACGAGCCTTTAAAGTACTCAGAAGTTCTTGAGCCTGTTTTGGTGTTAACATCTTGGTATCGCCGAGAACTTTATTCATGATGCAAATATTATTGATATGGATCTATTCGGAGAAATGTTTTTTCCCGTATTCAGCCATTTCGCTTAAAATGCTCCGCAGATCTTTTCCTTTGAGGGTAATCGTATAATGTCCATCATCGGTCTTTTCTAAAACACCCCGCTCAACTAATCGTTTTAATTTGGAAGTAAGCGTTCGGGTCGAAATCCCCTGGAGTGACTGTTCAAGCTCACGAAACCGTTTGGGACTATCCAAAGTGTCACGCAAAATCAGCAATGTCCAATGGTCAGACAAAAGCTCAGCAACTTTGGCAATGGGGCAAGGAAAACATCGTTCTTTCATAGCGGGAGTATAAAATGGTTTCACGAGAATATCAACTTTACAAAGTAAAGCATTGAGGGTAAGCTCAAAGTAATCAATTTATCCTAACAAAATATGAACATAATGACTTCAGAAGCTCTTCAAAATGCGCTTAAATGGCGTTACGCCACAAAGGAGTTCGACTCCACCAAGAAACTGACGGATGATCAGGTGAACCTTCTGAAAGAATCAATCCGTTTAGCTCCATCATCATTTGGCCTGCAGCCGTGGAAAGTTTTGGTGATCTCAAACCAAGAAATTCTCCAAAAACTTCGCCCGCTTGCCTGGGATCAATCACAGATTACCAATGCTTCACACCTTTTTGTTTTCGCCACGCACACTCAGATGAATGAGGCTTATGTCGATCAATACATTGCATCCACTGCCCAGATTCGTGGGATTACACCGGAAGTCCTCACGGGTTATGCGGATATGATGAAAGGCTTTATCAAGACAAAAACCCCAACTGAACTTATCGAATGGGGAGCCAAACAGGTCTACATTGCTCTTGGATTCGCTCTCGAAACAGCAGCACTGAGTCAAATTGACGCCTGTCCAATGGAAGGATTCAGTTCAGATGGCTTTGATGAAGTTCTTGGCCTCAAAGAAAAAAATCTTACTTCAAAAGTTGTATGTGCTTTCGGTTTTCGATCTGAAAATGATAAAACGGCACAATATGCTAAATCACGTTTTGCTTCTGAACAAATTTTTATCGACCTCAAATAAAAATTTACAGCACAAAAAAAGACGCCCCGAGCCGGGGCGTCTTTTTTTTCATCAGATTTATGCCCAAGCAGCAGTAACCGCACCAATAAGCACAAAATAAACGAGCATATACATCGTATCAATTGCCCAAAGAGTCCAAGATCTTTTACCAAACATAACACCTGTCACTGAAGTGGTCCCTACAAAGCCGATCCAGGCTAAAAGTCCCACCAGAGCCCCGGACATCCAATCGCGAGCCAAGGCAAAATCCACAAAAATCGACATCACAACGGCCAAAACAATGAGTGAAAGCATCATCACAATCGAGGCCGAAGTCATCTCTTTCTGCATTTTTTTCAACTTCGCCTGATCCTGATTCTTACTCATATCAAAGCCCATAAGTTTCGCCCAAGTTGGACCAAACATCACCTTGGAATACCAAACTGTACCAATCATCATACTTGCAACAGCACTGACCAAAATAGCCCAAAGATTAAAAGTAACTTGTGGCATATTACTATTTTTATAATATAAATGGTCGGGGTTACAGGACTTGAACCTGTGGCCCCTGGTCCCAAACCAGGCGCGCTAGCCAACTGCGCCAAACCCCGAAAAAATTCTTCAAACTACCTTCACTGAAGCATCACATTTATAGGCAAAAACGAAACGAAAGTCAACAGACACAAGGATGGACCTTTTGCTCTCCACAGTCTCAAATCATAAAGATCCGAAGCAATACCATCCACCCCCAAAAGCACTATTTTTTCCCTAAAATATCTAAAAAACCTTCTTCCAAACTCTTCCCTTGGCTAATCTCAAGCACACCAACCCCTTGCCCACGAAGATACTCAAATATGAGTGCATTGACCTTATCAATACTTATTTGATCACCATGATACTGGAGCCTTAATTTCAATAAATCACGATCAAATTCCCACTTTTTAAGCCAAGAAAATGCCTGTTTTAAGTCGTCAATAGCCTGATTAAGGTAAAAATCCACCGTATAGCCTCTTCCGGTTATTCCTTCAAGTGCACCTTCATAAATCATAATCCCCTGATCAATAACCCCAACCACCTCACACATAGCGGCAATCTCCTCCAAATTATGTGAACTGATCATGAGTGTTCGTTCACCTTTCAAATCCCCAATGAGCTTGCGTACAGCAAAAGCGTGTTCAGGATCCAATCCTGAAGTTGGTTCGTCTAAAAGCAGTACGTCAGGATCGCCCAGAAGTGCTTGAGCAATACCCAATCGTTTATACATACCATGGGAAAAATTTTCGGGTGACATTGGTCCAACATTCTGCAATTCAACAATCTCAAGAACTCTTTGGACCTCTTTTTTTGCCCCATCACCCCGCATACCCATGAGCTCCGCCATCATGAGTAACTGACCAAACACATCCCTCCCTTGATAAAATTTTGCATCCTGGGGAAGTAAAGCCAACTTTCCTTGAATCAAAAATTCACCTTCGTCTTTGTGAATATACCCACCCAAAATACTAAACGTGGTGGTTTTACCCGCTCCATTCACTCCCAAAAATCCATAAACCGCACCTTGCTCCACCTGGAGATTTAAACCATTGAGAGCAATTTTTTCTCCATACCTTTTTTTAAGTCCGTGAACCGTAAGTGCAAAACTCATAAATCCCGCTTATGAAAAATAAAGAAACCCAGCCCATTAAACAGGAGAGAAAAAAGAAAATAGGCAAGTAAAGAAAGCGTAAGTTGAACCGAATCCGCATGAAAAAGTCCTTCCATATAGCTTGGATCATAAAGTGAAAACCCACGGACCCACCAGGGGAATACCAATGAAACAAAATAAAAAACAATACTTGCATACAAGCCAAAGCTTACCCTTTTAAAACACACGGAAAACAAGAGAACATAACTCACCACAGCGCTTAAAAACACCAATCCAATCAAAAGATAACGAACTCCCAATGTGAAACTTAACCAAAAATCAAACCCCTGAATACGAACTGCACTCCAAACCAAAGCCAAAATAAAAGCCACCGCTGTTGCAAACAAAACCTCAAGAAGACTCCCGAGAAACTTTGCAACATAAATTTTCCAACGCGGGAATTTTGGTATCCGAAAAATCAAATACCGGAAAGTTCCATCCCTCATCTCTTGGGAAAAACGATCAAAGTTGAGCAAAATTATCAGTATCGGCGTCCCAACCAATGAAACCAAAAAGAAAACAATATTAAAGACCGGAACAGTAAAAAGAAAATCTAAGAGAACATTCGAATCAGAACCATTAAGAAAACTGATTCTTGCAAAAGTCATCATGAAATCACGCTGAAAATCACTGACTCCCTGCCTTTCCACTTCTTGGAAAAAGTGACTTTGAAGAGTAATGAATCCTTCAATAACCAAAAGGAAAACAACTAAATAGAGGAGCGAAAAAATAACCGCCTTTTTACTGCGAAAAAAATACTGTAACTGGTCTTTTACCAAGATAAAAATCTGTTCCATCCCCAAAAAATAAGGTAAAGTAAAGTCCACCCTAGTCTATCCTTGATCAGGAAAAAAATGCAACGATCACTCCTTCAAACCATCGGAAGTTTTGTATTTGATCAGCAGAGAAAACCGGTCGCACGGGTTCGTGATTTGGTTTTAAAACCGGAAAACGGGAAAATTTTAGGATTTCTCATTTCATTCCGTCATGAAAAAGTCCTTACCCCTGAAGATATCCTGTATTGGGACGAAAACATCTATATCCATGACACCGGTGTCATGGATGATATTGAAGATATTATTCCTGTGCAAAAAGCCCTCAATTCCGGAATCAAAATCTTCAAAAATCAGGTTCTCACCGAAGAAGGTGAAAAACTTGGCCATGTGGTGAACTGTTTTTTTAACACCAAAACTTTTGAATTAGAAGCAATTGCCATAGCAAAAATTTTTTTTGGGTATCATACCAAAAAACGGCTACTGAAGAGCACGGAAATTATTGAAGTGACAAAGAGGGCTGTTATCGTTAAATCGCCAATGCGGCCCATGCGGGTGAAAAAACTTGGTATTGAACCATTCGCCGCAGGATAACCGGAATTTTTATTGTCCAAAAGCCTGTCAATCATGTATCATGAATGTGACATAATTTTGTCATAAAACAAAAAAGAAATGAAATTCAGATCGGTTATTATTGGCTGTTTTTTGAGTTTATTGATGACTCAAACGCAAGCGAATGCGGCAATCATTTTCCAAAATGACGATTTTGCGACCGTAGAGTCAACAAATCTCATCATCAATAGCGACAACGGAACTACAACCCCAAACATCTCCATCGAATTTGCCACATCTACGCTCAGTCAAACCATCACCTGGAACATTGCCCTTGACCGCTTCCAGTTCAGTAACGATATCGACGTTCTTAACAACCAGATTTATCAGTTTCGTGCAGAAAACGTTGGGAGCATGCCGACAATTCCCGGCCCCTATCCTAACCAGATTGGTCGTATCGTTGAATTAACCGGCACGGATAACTCGGCGCCAGGTTGTACCCCGGTCGCCTGTAGCAGTGGTACCTATTCTTGGAACGGAACCATTTGGAAGCCACTCCAGGGATCCATTACCACATCCAACGCAACTAAAATCGTCACCGTTGGCCCAACCGGCCGTGATTACACCAACATCGCCGATGCAGCAACCTACCTCAACACCCTTTCAGGAGGTGAAATGTGGGTCGATCCCGGCAACTACCCGGTGACCACCACGGTAAATTTGGCGAATATCCGTGTGGTGGGAACTGAAACCGCTCAAACCACGGTTGTAATTTCAGGAGCAGGCCGTTTAGACGTAAAAGACACCGATTTTACCAATCTTACTTTTGATATAAATCCCACGGGCAACTTTGGTATTAATGCTTATGATGACGCAGCCAAAAGTACTATCGAATTTGATGAAGTCGATTTTAAAGTTGCCAACCTCAAAAACGCCATTGATTCCAACGCCGCCTCCGAACCCGATGTCATCATTGAACTTACCAACTGTACCCAATCACTCCCTGCAGCAGGTGATATTTTAGATGACACCGCCTCATCAAATCTCAGCGCTTCAACTACTGTGACCATTCTTGACCAAACCGGGCTAAACCCCCTCCGTATCAACGATTGGCCTGTAACCATTATCGGGGGAAGTAATGTACTCACTTCTGGGCAAATTACCACCGTACCTGACCGTACCATCCTAGTATCCGCTGGTATGAACATTCAAACCGCCATCAACAGCCTTGGCGCAAGCGGTGGAGTAATTAAACTCCTTATTGGTACGCATACGATCACGAACGAAATTACAATCTCAAACAATAATATTGAAATAGTTGGTGAAGGTCCTGGGACACTGGTTCAAACCGGAACTTGGGGAGGTCTTAGCACTATAAACAACTGTGCAATTCAGGTTGGCGGTGCAACCGGAACAACACCAAGAAGTAATGTTATCGTCCGTAATTTTAAACTTCAGGTCGCTCCTAATATCCACGGTATCTGCTTTAACGGCGGATCAGAAAATAAAGCCATGGACCTCATCATTGAATCAATTGGAACAAAAAATACTACCCGTACCGGACTTGTTTTTACCGATGGTGCCTCAGCGGCAGGAAGCCGTTTTACCGCCACCCGCAACATTATTACCAGTAATAACTCTACTAACTCTTGGGTCGATGGAATACATTTTGACGGAAATAATGAAGTACCTCCATCCACCCTCGCAGGACAAGTTTTTGGCTACAATAATACCATCCTCGATAGTATTATTTCCGAAAACATCGTGAACGAAGCCCAGGAGAGTTCTTTTGTATTTTCAGCCGTAAACGCTTCTGGTATCTTCTCCAACCGTGCGCGAAATATTGGAGCCACATCTGGAGCTTTAGGTTTAGCCCTGAATGATGTGCAAGATGTTATGGTTATTAATAATACCATTGAAGCAGGCACCTCAATTTTAAGCAACGCAGTAGGTATAAGTGTTTTTGATAATGTTGACGACTCAGTGATCCTTGGAAATGCCATTCGGGGAAATCCAACCAACCCAAGTAACTTCACAACGGGAATCAATATCGCCACCAATACTTCGGAGCGCAATATCATAAATAATAATCAGATAGCATTCGCCACAACGAAAATCCAAGATCTAGGCACCAACACCCGGCTTGAAACGAACAATAAAACCGCCACCACCGCTCCAACCGCCACAGATGACATTAACGATGGTTTCGCCGTAGGAACATTCTGGATCAATACTGCTGCAGACGCACAATATGTCCTGACCAACTCCACTGCTGGCGCGGCCGTTTGGACCCAACTGGCAAGTAATGCCCAACTCAGCTCGCTTACAGGAACCACAAGCGCTTCCTGGACCATAGACAACGATAACGCTTCCGGAAACATTACACTGCAGTACGGTGATGGAACTCCAACCAATGAAAGTTTAGTTTGGGACGCAACTAATCTCCGTTTTGACCTCTCGGATGATCTATCACTCGCGGGTGAACTCCTCGCAGGCTTAAATGGCAATCCCAATACAACTGTTGATATCAATGGTGATCTCGCCATGCGACGTGCCGACATCACCCTCGTAAACGGTGCCAACAATAACATCAACATTGGAACCGCCAGCTTCGTTCGAGTAACCGGCCCAACAGGCGCCTTCTCAATTACCGGTATCGCAGGAGGAGTCGATGGGAAAGTAGTCATCCTTTTTAATTCAACGAACCAGGCAATGACCATCACAAGCTTGAGCGGCTCCTCAACAGCTGCAAATCAAATCGACACCCTCGTCACCGGTGGTGGTGCCAACTTCGTTACCACAGCTCAAGGCTCAATTATGCTCATATACGATGGAAACAGCAGTAAGTGGATCGCTGTCGGTCAGGGAAGAACGTAAAAAAACTATCGAAAAGTATTTTCACTGGATTTTTGCGCCATCAAGCGACCTCTGTTCTTTCGTTTTGCCATAAAATTTCCCAACCATAAGAGGAAATAACCCAAAACCAGATATTCAATAAACCTGGTTCCAATCACCTCAAACATTCCAATTCTTTTCACCACCCTCACGTCCTCTTCCGCAGTCACGAATTTCGTAACACAAGGAAAATCCTGCAGAATATCGGTTCTTCCAGGAAGCGGATTGAGTGTAATGGTGTCACGCACAAGTTGTGAGCCGGCCGGGCAAAAAAGTATTTCCAAAGGCTTATTGTAAAGGAAATTCCCCGGTTGATCAATCGCCATGCCCATCAAAGCGTAAAACCCAACACCAATCGCCACCAAAAAGGAGCTCATACCACTCTTATTGCTGAATACTTCAGTTGAATCCCAAGGGGCAGTAAAACGAAACGCCAGATATCCCGCAATCAACATAAGAATCGACGCAACCCCCTCTATCGTTGCGATACCAAAAAAGATCAACGTAATACCGCCTATAAATACAATGAGACCCAAGACCATGAGGAGTATCCACACCAGTGAAGGAACCTTAAAATTTTTCATACCACATTCATTCAAAGATTAAAAAAAGTCATTTAAATTCAGATTTCAAAATTCTATTCACCATGGCCCTTTCGCCAATCCGAACGTTCCAAAATCCGATCATGCAATGCAAACATTACCCGTCGATCCGCTTCATCTTCATGATCAAACCCAAAAATGTGCAAAACTCCATGCACAAACAAAAACTCCAACTCCTGCTGAAAGGTAAGACCATACTCTTTCGCCTGTTTTTCGGCCATTTCCAAAGAAATAATAATCTCCCCAGCCAAATTTTCACCTGGAAAACCGCCCTCTTTTTCTCTTCCCTCCAAATAACTCAATGAAATAACATCCGTCGGCCCCTCTTTCTTGCGATATTGTGAATTGTATTGTGAAATAAGCTCATTATCGACCATTATTACCGAAATATTACCACCCTGTCCAAATCGCTCAAATACTTTTTCCTGAGCCAAAATTTCAGTACATTTTGCAAACAGTTTTTCAAGCGAACGAACATCAACATCTACCCGATCGGTCTCATTACTGAAAATTGTGTAATAATTGTTCATAACTTGTTGAAATCATGAGGAAAAGTCCGAATACTGCTTCAAAAATTCATAAGCCATCACCGTATAAGCATTGGCCACATTCAGCGAATTAGCCCGTCCCAGCATAGGTAACGAAACAGCAAAGTCAACCAATCCCATAACCCCTTCAGAAATACCATCAACTTCATTTCCAAGCAATAAAGCCACGGGAAAATCGTATTTCATTTCCCAAAAGGTTCTGCTTTGATCAGTTATTTCCAGGGCACAAATCTTAACACCATCATTCTTCAGGCGCATCAGGGCATCTTCGGTGTTCTCAACATATTCCCAAGGGACCAAGTCACATGCCCCTAAAGCCACCTTATCAATCTCTTTTCGGGGCGGACGCCCAGTGATCCCGCACAAGTATAATTTTTGAGCCAAAACCGCATCCGAAGTGCGAAAAATCGACCCGACATTATGAAGACTCCGAATATTGTCCAAAACGACATAAAAAGGAGTACGTTTTTTCTTATGCACCTCCTCAGGTGACGGTTTAGATAAGAGGATCTCGGGATGAGTCAGCTTTCTTATTTTTTTCATAAATTTGAATACTCTGGTCAAGCATATGGTCAAATTCTTGAACGGAAATGGGGTCTAACATTCCTTCGAAGTTATTGAAATTGACGCCAATCTCATCAAGATGAATACCATAATTTATAGCAAAACAAATATATCGGACCATCCACCACACCTGCTTGAATGCTTCAGGTGCGTCCTCCAAGTCTTTGTATTTTGCAAATCTTTCTTTTTCATCACCCTCGAGCTCAAAATATTCCTTCCATTGAACTAATCCTTGTGCTTCCAGAACAATTTTAAGGGCATGTATCCTCAAAAGGTTTCCCTGGGGTTTAAACGGGGTATTATTTTCAGGGTAACCCTTGACGAGCCCCAGTGCTGTTGCGACGTTAATTTCACGGGAAAAACGGTTTGCAGCCGGAACGTCCGGGTACAAAACCAGTGGGTCAAAAGAGATCCCATCAAAATCTGACTGTGCTCCAAAAGCGAAAAAACACTCATCGGGAACATTGAAACACAAGTCGAGAAAATCCTTGTTTCTTTCCTCTAAGCCCAATGTTTTGACCATCTTGGCCACCGCTTCCCCTCTTCCAATCGGTCGATCGTTGGTCTGGGGGCTTTGCGAAATAGTGTCTATCTCGGTTGGTGCCGGCACAGTTTCGCCAAAAGCCGTCATTGGCAGCAATAGACTCAAGGCTAAAATCAAACAAGTGATATTTCTTTTTATTTTCATACTCCCGCATTCTACAGGAAGAGGAGGGGAAAAATGAAGAATAAAATTATCCATTTCCACTGGCCCCACACATTCCAAATTTGTACACCGCTTCCATCCATGATATAGACAGTATAGACATCTAAATGTCCACACTATGTATACGGTAAGTAGATTGCAGGCAAGCCAAATACTCTCAGTATCTGTCCGTACGGTAGACAGGTATATTGCATCAGGAAAACTCAGTGTTCAAGAGATCTACGGGCGTGTAATGCTCAATGATGATGAGGTAAGGAGCTTTAAGAGAGGCCAAAGTGGTCAAAAGAGGAGTCAGCAGGGGAGACAAAGTTACCAGCGAAGGAGTGTCGCTGATGTAGACATTGGTACTGGTAATAACTTTGATGTAAAAGAAATGATTGATGTCTCAGGGGTAGACAGCTCAGTTGTCATGTCGACCGACACGCCACCCCCACCCCAGTCGATAATTCCACCCGAAGAAAATTCTGGGAAAATCTATCAAAAACTTTACGAAGAACTCAAACAGGAACTGAAAATAAAACAGGAGCGCTTAGAGGGTGCAAATTATCGAGTCGGGCAACTGGAAGCGCAGCTGGAAATTCAAAAAAATGAAACCGTTCCATTGCTCGAATACAAAAAAATCCTACAACTCGAAGAAGCCAAGGTTGAAAAAGCCCAGGAGGCGCTCGGAATCGTTGAAGGGAAACTGAAAACATTCCAAAACCGCTTAAAAGAAGAGCGTTTAAATAAAAACATCTACCTTCTGGTACTTTTTATACTCCTCCTTCTGCAGCCGCTCTGGTTTATTTTTGCCACTAGATTTTAGTCCAAACCAAAAGACATGAACATCGATCAAACCATCGTAAAATTCATCGCCACCTTACGAACTCCATGGCTTGATCAAAGCATGCTTTTTTTAACGGATATTGGCCTCTATATTTTTCTTGTGCTCCTGACACTCTTTCTTCTGAAAAAACGAAAAGGAAACATCCTTATCCTCCTCACTTTGTCTGCTGGAATAACACTTGAAATCAGTTACCTTCTCAAACGTTTTTTTCAAATCCCCCGCCCCTACCACACTGAAAACCTCAGCGATATCGCCTTAACCCAAGCATCCGGCTACGCTTTTCCCAGTATGCACGCGACCATCTGTTCAGCAATCATCGCCTTTTTACCAAAAATATTCCCCAAAAAACGGATCCACCTTCCCCTCATGCTTTTTACATTCCTCATCATCTTGAGTCGAATCTACCTCGGCGTTCATTACCTTTCAGATCTCCTCGCCGGAAGTGTTATCGGATATGTGATTGCCAAAGTAATCCTGTCCGCTGAAGAAAAATATCAGCTCACCAACTGGTTTCTCCATCATGTAAAAAGCAAGCTCGAGCTACGAAGGCAAATTGCCCACGCCTTCTCAGCGGTGTCTATTGCCCTCCTCATAAAATTTGACCTTCTGCACACCATTTCGCTCTTTATTCTCATAATTATCGGAATTGGGTGTTCACTTTCAGTCAAATACCAAAAAATCCCTTTCATTCTTCATTTACTTCGACCCTTTGAACGGAAAGACCACCTGACACAATTTCCTGGAAAGGGAGCAATCTACCTCCTGATAGGTTCATTTATGGTGACCATCTTTTTCCCCAAACCTATCGCCCTCGCCTCCATCATGATTATGGGCCTCGGTGACGCAGTCTCAACGCTGGTTGGAACCTACTTTGGCAAACTCAAAAATCCACTCA
Organism: uncultured Candidatus Peribacteria bacterium; assembly: GCA_964624115.1. Classification (GTDB taxonomy): domain Bacteria; phylum Patescibacteriota; class Gracilibacteria; order UBA1369; family UBA1369; genus CAZUXI01. The sequence goes on along the minus strand of CAZUXI010000001.1, from coordinate 64,430 downwards.
ATCCCATAAAGCACTTGGAAGGTACTGTGCTTGCCATCATTATTGCAACCATAGGCGCTTTTAATTTTGTCCCCTTCCAAATGGCCTTCCTCGGTGCCACCTTTGCCATGGCCTGGGAGATCTTCTCTATCCGTTTCTTAGACAAAACATTCGACGACAACCTCATCATCCCCCTCATCGCCGCCCTCACCATGAACACCATGGCCTAAAAGGAAAGAAGGGCCTACGAGAGGGCAGTTGTTCAGGAGGCCTTTCAGCCGAATCGGGAAACCCCGTTTCCCCTTCCCGTTTTTTCTACTCCCACTCAATCGTTCCCGGCGGCTTCGAAGTAACATCATAAAATACCGCTCCAATGCCAGAAATGACCAATACCCGTTTTCCAAGCTCCTGAACAAGTTCCAAGTCCATTTGATAAAAATTCGCCGTCATCGCTTCCTCTGATTCCACAGGTCTTAAAACCACCGACTCAGTATTTTCTCCATTCACAGAAATCGGAATCAAAACCGTAGGAAATTGCCAAATCTTTCGATCCAGCTGTTTTTCAACCATAAAGTCGTGAACTACTTTATCAGCTTCTTGAAGGAGCGCAATACGTTCAGGAGTTAAATATCCCGCTTTGACATTAACTTTCTCAATATTATCACCACCCACCATCCACATGACCCGATTGATTTCTCGATGCTGATTAATCATCCGGGTAGCCAATGCGCCTAAAACCTTAAAATCGCTCTTTCCCATAACCACCAACGGGTGTCGATAAGTTCGAAAATCGCCCTGAACCCCCACACTCTTGATGGGCAGAAGTCGTCCCTGAAGATTATGCTCCTGAAGCTCAGCATTAAGAGTGTTTTCAAGCTCTGCATACCCATCTGGATAATCATCACCTTCCGCACATAAACAGCGAACCGCCAAACCCGGTCCCGGAAACGGATGCCTCCAAACCAGTTCTCGCGGAATCCCTAATTTTTCACCAACCTCACGAACTTCATCTTTATAAAGCTGTGCCAGTGGCTCAATAACTTTACCTTCCTGAATCATTTTTTCAATCGCTTCAATCCGATTATGATGCGTCTTAATTTTTGCCGCATGTTTCGTCCCACCACTTTCAATGGTGTCAGGATAAATGGTTCCTTGACCCAATAACCATTCATCGGTATTAAAATTCAGTCGAGCCAAAGCTTCCCGTGCGACCTGAATAAAAAGTTCACCAATAATTTTTCGTTTCGCTTCCGGTTCATAAACCCCTTTCAAAGCTTCAAAATATTGAGCACTCGCATCTTCCACATGGAGGTTACTAAAGCCCAAATCACGCAAACTTTTTTCCACCTGTTCAACCTCAGCTTTTCGTAAGAAACCGGTATTCACAAACATTCCATAGACCCGTTCACTTCCTAAAGCCTTGGCCAAAAGTGCATAAGCAACAGTGGAATCAACACCGCCACTAATGAGCATGAAGACCTTCTTGTCACCGGCAAACTTTCGGGCAGCCCCCATTTCCTGCTCAATAAAATTATCAATTTTCCATTCACGCTTTACGCCACAAATTTTCAAAAAATTATCCAGCATCATTCTTCCATGAACCGTATGGGTCACTTCCGGATGAAACTGAATTCCAAAAAAACTTTTTTCCACATTTCCAATCGCCGCACATTCACCATCTTGGGTCGAACCAAAAACCTCAAAACCCTGAGGTAAATCAGTAACGGTATCACCATGGCTCATCCAAACCATTTCCATATCATCAAGGCCTTCAAAAATACTCTTCTTCTCTTTTACCACCATTTCCGTTGCTCCATATTCTCTTACCTGAGCCGGGGCCACTTTTGCCCCAAGAGTTTGTGCCAAAAGTTGATGCCCATAACAGATTGCCAGAACAGGAATCCCCAAATCAAACAAAGCCGGATCACATTGGATTGCGCCTTCATCATACACACTCTGTGGGCCCCCCGAGAGAATAATTCCCTGAAAACCCTTAAGTTGCTCTGCCTTCACCTCACCATCAAAAATCTCACTATAAACACCCAATCGCCGAACCCGATTCCCAATTAAATGCGCATACTGACCACCAAAATCCAAAACAGCAATCTTATCCATAGATCTTTGATAAATAAAAGATGGCTGAATTTTAATGTTTTGGCCTTAAATAGGCAAACAAAATCACCAACCAAAACACATAGACAATCTCTTGCTTCCAATAATAAATATCCACCATGCCATGGAGCAAAATACCAATCATCACAAACATCGCCAGATTCTGCTTTTCTAAGGCAAATCGATAGAACATACCGCCTAAAATAACCAGAATCCCTACCAACCCAAAAATGCCCAAATTTAGCCAAAAACCCAAAAAGAAATTATGCGGATGGGGCGGAATATGCTGTTCCAAAAAAGTTTTCCCCAGAACCTCCTGATGAAACAATCGAAAATAATTTTGATACTGATTGAGGCCTACACCCAAGACCCAATTCTTCTGAACAATTGCCATGTTCATTTTCCAAATATCCCCGCGTGCATCAATCGAGTTCACATACTTATGGGTAACTTCATTGGTAATAATCTTGTACTTTGCTGAATCCTTTTGATACCAAAAATATCCTCCACCCAAAACAATCAGAATCCCAAACGCCACCAAAAACTTTTTGAACGGCAAATTCCGAAACAGCAAAAGCACCACTGCCACCCCCAAACCTAAAAACGCTCCATATGATTGAACCAAAAGCAAAACCAAGCCAGTAATAATGAAGGTAATAACCGCACCCAAATTTGAAAAACTTGACCAAGCTCCCTCAGTCCGACGACGACGTAACCCCTTTCGATACTCCAAAAATAAAACCCCAAAACTGAGTATAAATCCCGGTAACATCATAAACGCCAACCAGTTGGCACTCTGAGCTTTCATATCCAAAAAATCCACATAAGGCCAAACCAGCCGTGCCGTAAAATCAGTAATAACCCCAGGAAAAATTCCAGTAAAATACTGAAGTAATGAAAGTCCACCCATAAAACTCAAAGCCGCAAAAAAGCTAAGTCGCAACTTTTCAACAGTAGCAGTCTCACAACTCCTCCAAAAAACAAGAAAGAAAATCACCGGAAAAACCACCATCGTGCGAAAGTAGAGTATTGGAGTCGTAAGGGCGGGTCCATACACTGTCTGAAAAAAGAGTTCCAAAACACCTGCCAACAAAAGCAGTCCAAACCCAAAAACAAACTCCCAAGGGAACCTTCTTACTTTTTGCGGTAATGCTTTTTGAACCAAAATCACGGCAAAAAATAAAACCAACCCCATCACATACAGATCCAATACACTTAAAAAATCAAAAAACTCTGGTCCTTTAAATCGTGATTGAAAAGGCAAAAATTGCTGAAAATGCCACTGAAAAACTGCCGCCACAATCGCAAACGGTGCGAGCAAAAGATACCTTTGGTACCACGAGCGAATATTGATATTTTTGGGCATAATTCGAAGAGACAATAAAAAAAGCCTTCGTTGGATCCTCCAATGCGACAAGATTACTCCTGCGGTTTCATGAGTGGGAAGAGGACCACATCTTTAAGGTTATCCTGCTGACTCAAAAGCGCCATCAATCGGTCAATACCCATTCCAAACCCGGACATCGGCGGCATACCATGCTCCATGGAAAGCAGGTAATCTTCATCCATCGGCATCGCTTCATCATCCCCGCCCGCCTTGGCAGACGCTTGATTGACCAAACGTTCCCGTTGATCAAGCGGATCAACAAGCTCAGAATAAGCATTCACAATTTCCCACGTATTCACCAGGAGCTGAAAAGTGTCAGCCAATCGAGGGTCATCATCATTGCGGCGTGCAAGCGGTTTGGTATCCACCGGATGCTTAATCACAAACATTGGTTGAATTAAATTTGGACGAGAAACCTTCTTATAGAGTGCATCACATAAATTTCCATACCCAAGACCTTCAGCTTTTTCAAGTTTGATACCTTTATCTTTAATCGCTTTCAAAAGACCTGGAGCATCATTGTAATATTCCAAAATATCAATCCCGCAATCCTGACGAATCAACTCCCCAAATTGAACCCGTGGCCAAGGCGCAGCAAAATCAATCAGCTGTTCTTTCCCATCACGATCCAAACATTTTACCTGGAGACTTCCTCCATTTACCTCTTTAATCGCCTCCACAATCATGTTCTCCGTAAAGTTCATATTGTCCTCAAAGTTCCAGTAGGAGCCATAAAACTCCAGCATCGTAAACTCTTGAAGGTGTGAAGGATCAATCCCTTCATTCCGAAAACATTTCGCAAACTCATACACTCGTTCCAATCCACCAACCACCGCACGTTTCAAATAAGTTTCAGGTGCAATCCGCAAAAAGACATCAAAATCGAGAGCGTTATGATGAGTCACAAACGGTTTTGCCATAGCCCCCGAAGCAATCGTATTCAAAATCGGTGTTTCAATCTCCAAAAAATTATGACTATCCAAAAACTTCCGCAGCGCAGAAATAAGCTTACTTCGCACAATAAACCGCTCATAAGTTTGCGGATTACTCAGCATATCCAAATACCGGTAACGGTACTGGGATTCAGTATCTTTGAGTCCATGAAATTTTTCCGGAAGAGGGCGAAGAGCTTTTGAAAGCAATTGATACTCTTTGACCAGAACCGTAATCTCTCCATGTTTGGTCAAAAAAAGTTCTCCTTTCACGCTCAAAAAGTCCGCCATATCAATCTTTTTCAACATTTTGTAGGCATCAACACCCAAAAAGTCCTGCATAAAACAGATCTGAAGCCGACCACCCGCATCCTGAATTTGACCAAAAGTAAGTTTCCCATGCGGTCTCATCAACATCAATCGACCCGCCAAAGAAACCTCATTTTTTGGCCCATTCAAAATATCTTCCAAAGGACGTGGCGGATTCTTTTCAGCAAAATCCCGAGCCTCCCGGGTCAAATGAGTCCGCTCAAACCGCTCTGGATAAGGCGAAATTTTGGCATCCCGCAAATCCTGAAGTTTTCGTTTCCGTTCCTCAAACTCTTGAGACGGCGAAAGAGACGATGAAGTTGAATGTTCTGACATAAAAATAGAAACAGCTAAAATACCTCCGCTAGCATACTCAAAACCAGCAAAAAAACCAAATCGCAAAACACAAAAATTAAAAAAACAAACACAGCGAACTGGGCGGCCGGGAGCAAAGCTCAACCGACCACCCAGAAGTTCTCGCCTGTGGCCTTCAGCAGCCCTTGGGCTGCTTGTACTCAGGATGGCCAGGGTCGTCCTGGTCATCCCCGACTACGGGAGGGCGATCCGTCGGGTCGTCGTGACCCGGCGGCGGCAAGGTCGTGGTAACCGGAGGAGCTCGGTCCGTCGGCTCTTGGTCGAGAACGGGATTCAGTCCGAAGACGCTCCGGGTAACCCGGACAAAGTCCTCAGGTTTTTCCAAGTTCTCCAGCCGGATCCGCGAGCCAATCTCTATACCTGAGACCAGCATGAAAAGAAGAGCAACTTCAAGCTCCTCTTTCGTGGCTTGCCCAAAGAGCCCAATCGCGTCGAGAATCCCTTCCAACTCAGGTGGAGGCTTTTTCGTACCCTCATTCTCGACATTGATCAAGAACGTAGGCTCCCCGTCGAGCCCCTGCCGAGCCTGCACTTCGGTCTCGGCAACACGGACAACAGTCTTAGTCCCCACGAGCCCCACAAACACCTTCAAATCAGCCATGGAACCACCTCCACGAACACAACACACTCTGAACCTGTCAGAGCCACAGGCATAGCCCAGAACTTGAGGCCAGCGGAAAACCTCGCATAAAACTTCCCCAAAAAAAGAAGACTTTATCCCGAAACTTTCCGCTAACCAAAAGCTACAAAAGGCATTTTTAAAGAACGCGCGCACTATAACGCCCACTTTCCCGAAAAATCAACCAAAAAAATGACAAATATAAATCAACAATAATGAAACCTGCAAAAAATAAAAGGTACGAAGCGGCACGTAGTATTTTACTTTTAAGGGTCTTGTGGGTTCCCTAAAAAGTAAAATGCGAAGTTAAGCGAAGTACCTTTTATTTTTTGACTTTATAGGAAGGGGGAGCCTACGAGGGGGAAACCTCGTTTCCCCTCCTCGTTAATCCATCGCATAATCTTCACTCTTCCGATTTCGTTCTAAGCTATAAAACTTCAACTGTTCCTTCTTAAACCCCAGCTCCACCCGGCCTACCGGCCCATTACGATGCTTCCGCACAAAAATATCCGTAATCCCTTTTCGGTCCGTATCTTCCTCATAATAATCCTCCCGATACATCATCATCACCACATCCGCGTCCTGCTCAATCGCCCCAGATTCACGCAAATCCGAAAGTTGTGGCACTTTACTTGGACGCAACTCCACCGCACGTGAAAGCTGAGATAAAGCCAAAATTGGAATCTTTAACTCCCTCGCTAACCCCTTCAATGCCCGTGAAATCTCGGAAATTTCCTGCACCCGGTTTGTCTGATTAAAACCTTTTCCTCCACTACTCATCAACTGAAGGTAATCAATAATCAAAAAGTTTAAGCCATGTTCCATCTGAAGCCTTCTTGCCTTCGCCCGCAATTCGGCAATCGAATTCCCCACGGAATCATCAATATAAACCTTCATAGCATACATCTCGTCCATGACCGCTCCAATACGCATAAAATCCTCTTCGGTTAATTTCCCAGTTCGTAATTTCCAGGAATCCACTTCGAGCAATGAACAGAACATACGTTCCACCAACTGCTCTTTGGACATTTCCAAAGAAATAATTCCACAGCTAAAACCTTTCTGGGCAATATTTTGGGCCACATTCAAAGCCAAAGCCGTTTTACCCATGGAAGGCCGTGCCGCCAAAATAACCAAATCTGCCGGTTGAAAGCCGGAAAGAATTCCATCCAAATCGACAAAACCGGTCGGTATGCCCCGATACTTATCCTTCATTTCCGGATCATGAAGCTCAGTTATTTTTTCATACGTTGCATTCAACACCTCCTTAATATGGATAAATCGATCCTTCAAAAAAGTCTGCGAAACACCAAAGAGAGCTTTTTCAGCATTCTCTAAGAGCTCCTCGAGCGGGTCCATTGAGTTATAACCTAAACCGGTGATGGTATCGCCCGCCTTAATGAGTTTTCTCAACGTAGCTTTATGTTTAATTATCAAAGCATATTGAAAAATATGACTTGCCGTGGGAACTTCATTGGCAAGTGCAGCCAAATAGGAAGCCCCACCCACCTGTTCCAGTTGCCCACGATCTTCCAATAAATTATTCACGGTCAAAAGATCAATCGGTGAACGTCGATCATAAAGGTCAAAAATTACCTGAAAAATGGTCCCATGAGCTAAATGATAAAAATCATCCGCTTGGATGATATCCGCAACTTTCATCACGGCATCTTTATCAATCAACATGGCTCCCAGAGTCGACTTTTCGGCCTCCAGACTATGGGGAGGTACTTTGAATGTCTCTTGCATATTTTCTTCTGTCATTTGCTCAGTCGCCCGGATTTTACTTCTTTTTTATTTTTCTTTAAGCTTTTCCTCTTATTTTTATCTGGACACTTAATTTTTTTTATTTTTTTATGTCCTACTCTACCGGAATTTTAGCAGAGGAAAGGGCGATGGAATATTTTCAAAATCTTGGATATCAACTGGTCAAAAAGAACTATCGAGTTCCTGGTGGCGAAATCGATCTTATTCTCCAAAAGAAAAACTTCCTTATTTTTGTGGAAGTAAAAATGCGTCAAAATGAACATTTTGGGACGCCTGAAGAGTCAATGACACCTCGTAAAAAAAAACATCTGGCATGGGCAATTCATCAATACCTACAACACAAGTATACATCACACAAAATCCCTCACCCCTCCTGGCGTTGTGACCTCATTACTCTTACACCTCACACCTTAAAACATTATTTGGATATTTTTGCCGAATAAGGCACTATAGAAACAGCAAATCAAAATTCATCAATCATGACCAATCAGGCGAAAAAGCTTCTTGCGCTCATCTTCATTATCATAACCGCACTTTTCATAACCGTTACACTCACCTGGTTACTTTTCCTTAATAAAGCGGAAATATCCTTCATTGCTGAACCACCCTTTGCGATCCGAATGAACAATGAAGCCCCATTGAACTGTGAAAAATCACCTTGCACCATGTACGGGTCACCTGGAACACAATTTTTCACCCTGACCAAGAATGGTTTTGAAAGCCAGGTATTTACCCTTAATCTTATTTTTGGTAAGCCGCTAAGTATCCCGGTAGATTTCAAATACATTCCCACCCTCGACCAGCTGGGAAAAAACACCGATCTCACGATCTTTCCACCTCCAATTTCTTTCGTTGCCAACAATCCCCAAAAATATTTCGCACAAGATGGCTACCTCGCATGGCTCGAAACCGATGAAAACCAAAATCGCCAAAACCTCATGCTCTATGAACTCTCCGCAACCGGAGATATCACTGAACCAAAAGGAGAAAACATCACCTCCTTTCTCCGACGCATGAAAAACCATCGTATCATCCCAATTCCAAGCCAAAACCTCATTCTCATCATCGATATCACTGACGAAAAGTCTGAACTCTACCTCGTTGATCTCAAGCAAAAAAAACGTGAAAATCTGCTCACCTTCAAATTTATAAAAAATGTCTTTTGGCTATCCAAAGACGATTACATCCTTCAAGGAAGAGCAAAAGACGACATCATCGAAACGCTCTATTATGTGAAGAACGGAGACAGTCCACGCAAATTTGAACTCCAAACAACTCTCGAAAACCTCGCCACAATTGATCAACACACTTTCTTCGCCGCCACGCTCCAAGACATCGAATTTCCACAAAATCAAACCAGTCTGCCCGATATTCCCGTAACATTAACCAATCAAATAACCGAAAATCAAGTCAACATACTCAAATACAACACCACCGAAAACACTTTCACCTTCGTAAAAACCCTCGATTTTCCAAACCTCCCCAACGCCATCAAACTCAACGAAACCAAAAACGGCCTCTACCTGAAATTCAATGACGATGTATACCAACTCAGGCTCACCTCATAACACCAATCCCTCGCGAATACAGCAAAGCCTCAGCCAAATGTTCGTTCTCAATCAGGACGCTTCCCGCAATATCTGCAATCGTCCGTGCTGTTTTTAACACCATATCTCTACGACGAAACGAAAACCCCATGGTGCTTTCAGCTGTGTCCAAAATTTTCCATCCTTCCGATCTTAACGTACAAAACTTCTGAATTTCACGAACATTCATTTGACTATTCAAATAGGTAGGCCCGCCGTTAAATCTTTTGTGTTGAACAGCTCGGGCTTTTTCCACCAACCCTTTGACTTCCAGCGTGGAAAGAAACTGCGCCGCTACACCATTGACCTCAACATTTTTCCTTGGTCGTTTCAGATCCAAAATCAAATCAAACCGATCCAAAATCGGCCCAGAAATCTTTTTTTGATAACCCAAAACCTGCGCCGGTGAACAAGTACACTCCTTCACCTCATCACCAAAATACCCGCACGGACAAGGGTTCATACTTCCAATCAAAGTAAACTGAGCCGGATACACCACCACTCCAGAAACTCGCTGCACCTGAAACTTTTTACTCTCCAACGGCTGGCGCAAAGACTCCAAATGCGCTCGCGGAAACTCTGCAATCTCATCCAAAAATAGCACTCCATGATGCGCCAAGGAAATCTCTCCAGGCTTCAACTGAGCACCACCCCCAAGCAAGGCAACAAGAGAAATACTCGGCTGTACCTCGCGAAACATTCGTAAAAACAACGCAGGCTGCTCTTTTTGTCCCCCTTGAAACACTCCAGCGCATGAATGAATTTGCCACACCTCCAGCATCTCCTGCTCAGAAAGTGGTGGTAAAATGCCCGCCATCGCCTTGGCCAACAACGTTTTCCCCACTCCAGGAACCCCCTGCATAAGCACATGATGCCCACCAGCTGCCGCAACCATCAAGGCCCGTTTCGCTGCCTGTTGGCCAACAATATCCTCGAATCGTATTTTTATTCGACTCTCCACATCACTCCGAACTTTCTTCTCCAAAATCATATCCACATTTCTACCAATCAAAAGCTTTTTCTGCCAATCTTCACCTTGAAGCAATACCTCAACCAGATGCTGAAGCGAACTCACGGGCAGCACTTCGACCCCTTTTACCAACGAAGCTTCAACAAAATTTTCCTCTGGCAACAAAAGTTTTTTCCCTAATGCTCGTGCAAATAATGCAAGAGTAAGCACCCCACTCATTCCCCGCACATCACCATTCAAATTAAGTTCTCCAAGAATCAAATAATCTTTGAGTAATTCGGCCCTAAAAACCCCACTCACTGCTAAAATCCCAAGTGCCATGACCAAATCAAACTGCGGTCCGGTTTTTTTTAAAGAGGCCGGACCCAAATTAACAACCTTCTTCTGTTGCGGATACTTCATCCCGCTATTTTTAATCGCCGATCGAATCCGTTCCTTCGCCTCCTGTACCGCAGTGTCGCCAAGACCTACAATCTGAAACGCCGGCATGCCCTGAAAGATATCCACTTCAACTTCAATCAATTTTCCCTGAAGACCCAATGCCATAGCTGAAAAAAGTCGAATAGCCATAAGTTTTTTTTCATAAAATCCCCATCAAGGTACCGATCACATCTAAAAAACTTCTCAATTCATACCCCACAAAAAAAAGAAATGTTGCAAAAAAATAAAAATGCAGTAGAGTATCCATCCATAATCATTGAACCCTTCAAAAATTATGCCATTATTTCCTGAAGAAGAGGCGTTAAGAGAAAGACAAGAGCAGTTGACCTTTGCAGAAGAAAAATACTTACCATTTCTCAATGCACTTCAAGCGAAAGGGAAAAACGTCCCCGATATTTTGAAAACCCGTTGGTTAAGTCAAGGAACTAGAATCGAGAGTAAACTCCATTCCAATAATCCTATCGGATTATCAGATCACGATCTCCAAACGCTTTTAGATTTACTTCAAGTGATGGCACACGAAGATCTTTTTGATTCACAGACCCCGGCAGCATTGCTCGCTACCTTACACAATGGTCTCTGGCCCGTTTCAAGATATCTTCAAGCGGCACTGGGCGAAAGTGAGCAGGACGCAATAAATTTTTTAGCGACAGAAAAATCACCTGAATTCCTCCGTGAGTTTGTTGATCATAAAACCCTCCTCTGCCGAGTCGGACAACTGGGTGATCCACGGATATCCAAATTAATCAGTCGCTTAATAAAAAAAGTCCAAAGCGTAAGCAAAAATGATGAATTCATGATGAAAACCAATTCCGTCGATAGTGACCGTGTTCTGGCAAAACATCAAAAACATAATGTAGAAACTGCCTGCCTCTCAGACCGCATCGCGAGACCATTGCTGTATTTGTATAGTAGAATCGCCACGCAGATTTTGCATACTCATGACGAGGCAGAAATAATCAAAATCGTTCAATCGGTAGTAGAAACTGAATTTAAAAGCGCACTTTTCCATATTGTTGATACCTACGCCACAAGTCACTTTGCCAATGAATCAGATGAAGAACAAAAGAATGAGCGGCAAAAAGAAGCCTTAGGTCTCATCTACGTTCTGACCTTTTTACGCGAGGCAAAACCATTGGAACTCAACACTTCCCAATTATCCGAACGGGCAATACAAGAGTATTCAAAGCAAAGAGATTTTTTAACAAAACTTTATCAGGAAATGGCAAATTTTGCCTTGATGCTGGAACAAAGAGGCATAAAGATCGATATCAAACCAAACCGGTCACTCGCTATACCGGCCGGACATATCCAGTCGATCGCCAGAATCTGGAAACACATCTGGTTAGAGTCAGGGGCAAACCCTCAAAGTGCCGTAGAACATCCAAATTTTGCTGATTACAAAATATACAGGAATTGGCTTGATACAACCTTTCGCCCCATCAATGAAGAATTTGCTGCATACCAAAAAACGACCACCGACCCAAAAACACTCCAGAAGATAACAAGAGTCTTCAACAAAAAACGTGAAGCTTATCAACGAGTCCTTGAAAAAGCTGAAAATCCACTCGAACTCGTTGAAAGATATAACTACAATCAAGGCCTCCCGGCTGCTGAACAATGTCCAGAAAAAATTCTCGACCTCATAGCTCAAAAACCAAACACCATTCGAGCACTTCTGACCTGGTATCAAACCGATGGAAAGATAAATGACAACATTGAGGATCTCACTGAGCCGGGAATCGACTTTTTTCTTAACTTTTTTTCAGCCAAACGTTGGCAAAAAATGGCGAGTCATTTGAACGAAATTGTTTCCGAATGTTTTGGAAATAACTATCAGACCGCGTACAACGCTGCCGAAGTATTTGCCGGACTCCTCAACCTTCATGATGGTCAGGCAGAAGAAGAACTCCTTGAGAAGTTCGCACAAAAAGCATTAAACGCAGGTGTAAAGAACAGTCTCCTGGTACTCAAAAACATTCTGGATAACAGCAAATTAAAACCGGCCAAAAAAATTAAACTCATTGCTTATGGACTCCGATCACGGAAAAATTTTGACGTCACAGACGAGTATATAATGAGCTTTCTTAGCCTAAGTATTGAGGAACTTCAAGCCATCAAAGCCCTTGATATTACTCACACAAAGGCATTGGAAAATATTCAGCATTTTACGCTGAAAGATCTCAATGGCCCCTATCCACTCCGTGACCTGAATGGGCTTATCCAAACCTTAAAAGATGAGAAATCCAGCCATATTTCCTCAGCTGGTAACATCCTGGACCTATCCTCCTGTACTTCCGCACTCACCAAATATTACACCCAAGCCAAGGTAAAACCAGCCAAATCAGTCAAAAACGCCGAGGTCGGATTAAGCGGCTACGTTACCCTTACCGGAACAAACGTCGAACCATTACATCTCCAAATAAACCCGAACGGAGAAATGCATATCCGCCTGCTTGATCAAAATGGCATACCCACTCAATTGCTCGGAGAAAACGAAAGCACCGTGCAAGGGGTCATGGGACCATTATTTTCAGAAATACATTTCCTTGCTTTGGAAGTTTTATGTAAAGTCCTTGTCCGCAAAGCAAAACCAGTTCTAATACCTGCAGAACCACCAGCCCCACCAAGTCCGGACAAGAATGCAATCATTCCTTCGCCTGATCAAAGCCCACCGTCAGTCCCACCACCATCATCCCATCCAGAACCAGATTTACCCCCAACGGTCACTTCTGAAAGAAACGTCGGAGAAATGGCCATCGACCTCACCGACCGTGACAAGCTCATTCGAAAAAAACGTGCCGAAGCGGAACGAAAAAAACTCGAAACCAACCGTGCCAAAATAAAAAAAATTTTTGAGCCCCTGCTCATCGGTGAACAACTGCCACAACCTGCGCCAGCAGAACTTGCAGAAGTCACCCTTTTCCGTGTCGTTACCATCGGAGGGAAAAAATATTACGAACGTATTTTTGACCTGAAAAAACTCTATGAAGACTTAAACACCAAACAATCACTGCCCACCGAAGTATATGTCCGTCGCTCAAGAGCCTACACACTTCCACTCTCCTATGACCTGGGAGCAACAACAACCGATGCAGGAACAACATTATATACCGTACACCAACGACACGAACGTGATGCGGAAAGTGCATTACGAAGGGCTTTGTTTCAAGACGCTGAAGAAGGCCAAGATCTCGAAACCAAAACCCGTCTGGGAGTGCTTTACTACGATCTGGAAGAAAAAGACGAATCCCCCTGGATCAGAGAGATTTTTGAAGCCATCAGAAAGCCGCAAAACATTCCCCACATCACCCAGAAAACCAGACACCAAATTGAAGATCAACTCAGCCATAATATCCAGGAAGCACGAAAAAAATACCTTGAGGTACTCCAGCCAAACCTTCTGAAATATCTCAGCATTAAGGAGCGTCTGGAAAGATACGCCAGGTACGAACAAGAAAAATCCCAAAAAGAAGCCGCTGAACTCCAAAAAAAAGCCGTAACCATCCAGGAACAGGTCCAAAAAACTGACGGAACCGTAGCCACCCGCACCCGAGTGAGACTCCCCGCGTATATGCCCTTTGAAGAAACCTTCGCCCAGGGACACTTCGAAACATTAGAAAAATTCCTCAAAAATACCTAGGGATAAGTTTTTTTGGCAAAAGCGAAGGCAATCAGCCATTCTTCCGTTGGAGCTTTAAATGTATTTTACATTTAAAAAAGATATGGTATAATTTAAAGATTTCCCAATGGAAAGCCGAAGCAAAAATCAAAAACAAATAAAACCCTCACATGAAAACAAGACTTTTCCTCACTGGAAAAATCCTCAGCTGTAAAGCAAAAAACACCATCGAACTCACCCAACGGTTAGTCTTCGAAGGTCCAACTGCTGAAAACTTCCAATCCCTTCGTGATGTGGAGCCGAATTTGCAAAGTGAAGAACCAAACGCGAAAGATTTTGACAAAGACCTCGCTCGTGAAAAAGCAGAAACCGCTGAAGGCCGCAACATTATCCGTGGCCAAGCCATTTTGATGTTAAAACGTTATCAATACGAACCAGATACCGGTACCGCTGAAACTGAAGGAAAACGTCAGCAATTAAGAAGTCTCGATTCACTCATCGTTGAATCTCGTAGAACAGAAGCCGGCTTAAAAGATGATGGAAAAGAATACACCGAAGCAGAAAAGACCACTGCTGCCACTGAACTTAAAACACAACTCGATAAAGTTCGTGGACTCTACACCGACGCTAAAACGAACAAACTCGTTCCACCACCTTTAAAAGTAGTTGATATCGAAGCCACTGATACCGAGCTTGCACGTAACCAACTCCGTGCAGTAGCACAAAAATTCCTCAAAGAAACCAAAGAAACCGATAAAAATAAAGATAATCTCGCAAATCTAAAAAAAGCCCTCGCACTTTCCATCTATGCTGAAACTGGCGAGCTCTACAACCAAACAGCAGAACAAGTAAAAGCAAAATTCGGTTCAAATGCAACCAAAATAGGCATTAATGATAACCCAAAAGATACTCCTCCCTTAACACGAAAAATAAATAAAACCGAAGCTGCAAAGAACCTCAAATCCGCCCTCGACACCGCTCGCTCATAAATAAACCAATAAATTAATAAAAAAATCATTTAAAAACCCATATGAAAAAACTCTTTTTTAACACCCGTAACCTCCTCAGCTGTAAAGTAGCCGCAGCCCTCGAACTCACCAATCGTTTGGTTTTTGAAGGTGGCCAACCGGAAAACTTCAAAGCCCTCCGTGGCCAGGAGCTTAATGCAGAAGCATCACCAAATGCCAAAGATTTTGATGCCCCAAATGCTCGTGAGGATAAAGAAAATCCAGAAGGCCGCAACGCAATCATTGGTCAGTCCGTCATGATGCTCAAAAAATACCAATTCGAACCAGATAAAGCCAACCGCGATCAACTCCACGAACTTGACGACAAAATCATGGACGCTCGTAAAGCTGAATTCGGTTTAAAATCAGACGGTGGAAATCCAGAAAAAATGATCCCATATACCGACCAGGAGAAAAAAGATGCGGCGGATGCACTTAAAACAAAACTCGACGAAGTACGAACCCTCTACACCGAAGATGGTAAACTCAAACCATCACCCCTCAAAGTCATCGACATCGAAACCACCGATTCCGAGCTCGCCCGAAACCAACTCCGTCAAGCAGCCATGAAATGGGTCGAACTCAATCCAGAAAAACCCGGTGATACTGATGATCTGAAAAATAACCGCCAATGGCTCAAAGAAGCCATTCGCCTTTCTGCATTATCAGAAACCGGCGAAATGAGCCGTCAGGGTTTAGCCGCTATGAAAGGTCAATTTCCAGGTTGGGACAATGCCGACCATCTCCAAAAACTGGAAGTAGATAGTAAAGACCCAGACAAAGTTCTCAACAACACAGCCAACAAAGTAATGACTGCCGAATGGGTCAAAGCCCAACTCGATGCTGCTCGGGCAAACACACCGGCACCAAATCCACCGCCAGCACCTGTAAAACCAACCCCAGCACCTCCAGTCACCCCACCGCCAGTACCTGTAAAACCAACCCCAGCACCTCCAGTTACCCCACCGCCAGCACCAAGAAAACCTGAGACCAAAGAAAACGCGGACGTCGCAAAACGAACAAAAGAATTAACCGATCAAGGTTTTGTGATCGACAACCCTCCAGCAAAAGTAGGTGAAACTACGTACGCCAAACTCGGTGAACAACGCATGGAAATCACCTATAACGCAGATGGTACCTACAACTCAAAACTCCTCACCCTCAAAGCGAACGATCCAAAAACTTCTGAAGTATCAGATCTTAAAAACATGAAAGCCGCTGATCTCAAAGCAAAACTTGATGGTTTAGATCGTGATAAAGGCAAACAAATGCTTGAGGACCTCCGTCATTTACCAAAACATAACCTCACCGTGACCGATTTGGATGCAACCACAGACAAAGAGTACGTCGACAAAGGCTACACCCAAAAAGTGGTCGTCAAAGATTATGCTTACCAAAATGATGACAAATCTTGGACACCAAAATTCAACGGTACCTTCTACTTGAAACTCGATGACGCTACCGGAATGTACGGTGGAAAAACCAAAGGTGGTGGCTCTGGCTTAGAACTCCCTCCTTCAAAAAACAATCCAGAAGAGTTCATGAAAGCCATCATGCCAATGGTTTACGGTAAAAAAACACTGGATAACGAAAAACCAGAACAAGAATAACAAAAAATTCACCTGGCAAATGAGGTAAATCTCATCAATCCAATCTTTCTTCCTACCTTCTATCTCTTCATCTGAAGAAACAAGAGGTAGGACACAACAGATACTTCTGTGGGAGGGAGCGTGAAATCAATCAAACGCTCCCTTTTTGTTTGTGGCCTTACCTTGAGCTCAACAACGTCGCGTACGTTGGAGCTCCCCTGTATTTAGCCAGCCGGGTTGCTGGGGCTTGGAGTTGCCAACTACTTGATGACGGACCGGCCCTGGCTGACCGCCGCGACGTCCTGCGGGGTGGGGGTCACGAGGAGGGACTGGGGCGCGGGCTGCTGGTGGGTGCCGGTGATCTTCTTGTTCGACTGGGCGATCTGCTCGGCGAGCTCAGCGCGCTGCTTGGCCTCTTCTGCAGCATCCTCGAGCTCCAGCATCTGCTTGCTTTTCGCCTTGGCGAAGCGGTTCGGGCTGCGCGCCATCGTGATCAGCGCCGCGAACAACGCGGCGAAGTCGAAGATGAACACGAGGCCGAACGCCGCCAGCAAGGCACCCTTGTGGAGGTAGCCCTTGCCGCCGAAGATGCTGGTCATGGCGTCGACGAAGAGCTGGACGCTCACCGGCTCGGGGTTCACTTTGATGTTGGTAAGGAGCTTCCGGTCGTCGTCCCGGTTGCTCATGGCGGTGGCACCTTTCATGAACTCGGCGGTGGCGGTCTCGAGTTGCTCGCGGTCGGTCGCCCGCCGGATCTGCTCGACGCCGCTCTTGGCCTTGTCCACTCCGTCGCTGATTGACTTGCCGGTGTCCCCGCCGAGCGCTTTCGCGACGACGAGGGCCGGGGTGGTGGCATTGCTCATGAAGGTGTTGCTCTGCTGAAGGATCTCTGCCTTCTCGTTCTCGAAGCGGTCGTTACGGCTGACGAGGGCGTACATCTCTGAGCTGGAGAAGATGCCGGTGATGGTGGCGATCAGGAGCGACAGCCCGATGGCGTACCAGGTCTTCTTGCTGCCCTGGTCCTTGTGGTAGGCCATGTTGACGGCGCTCCCCACGAAGCTGAAGGTGATCAAGAACGAGACGAACCCTGTCACGATCGCCAGGAGGTGGTAGGGCCCGAAGCCCGGGTCGTGCGGCCACATGGCCAACCCGATGAAGAGACCGACGGACAATTCCACCACGAGGATGACGAATTTCACCAACGTGAACCAGCTCTGCTCGTTCTTCGCTTCGTTCTTGGACTGCTCGTACAGCGAGCTAGCCTTGCCAGCACCACGGATCGATTTGCTCCACATCCACCCGCCCAGCCCGGCGATCAAGACCAACCCGAGGCCACAAGCGAGGCTCGCGCCGAGCAAGTGGAGGGCTGAGTTGAACATCCAGGTGTACGCGTGGCTGAAGAGCGCGGCGACGCCGGTGCCCGCGATGGCGCTCGCGGCCCAGACGGACTTCGAGCTCCACAGCGCGAGGGGGGTGTCCTTCTGCTCGTCCTCGATGAGGGCCGGGAGGGAGCGGAACCACCCGAAGCTGTGCCCCGTCCAGCCAAGCCAGCCGAGGAAGGATAGGAATCCGAGCTTCTTGGTGGTGTCGGTGCCCACGGCATGGAACACGACCCCAGCCGAGCTATCAAACAAGTACACGATGACGCCAGCGATGATCATGGAGACCACGATCTGGGCGACAATCGGCTTCTTGTTGGCGGCGTTGGACGTGTCCCCGACGAGTTCCTTGAGCATTCCCACGATGATGGGAAACAGCAAGGTGACGACCATGATGGCGAGTGCCACCACGACCATGGGGAGGACGGGGAGGATTTCGATGAACTCTTTGCCGGTGTTCCAGGCCTGGTAACCATACCAGGCGCAGCTCCCCGAGGTGAAGAGAAGTCCGAGCGTCGCCGCCCTCCCGAGACGCTTTGGCCACGGGCTGGGCGGGGGGACGCCGGGGATCTCGACGGGGGCGATGACGGGGAGCGAGGGGAGCTGGCGGGGAGCTGTTATGGCGTTGTCGAGCGGATCGGTGGTCTGGTTCATGGCGGTACCTGAGGGGGGGGGGGGGGTGGTTGGGGGCGGTGGGGTTGGGAAGGGGTAAACCGGGGGGGGTGTGGGGTGGGGACGGCAACTAGGGTGGGGGGTGGTGGGCGGGACGGGAGGAACTGCAGAACCACCAGGAGGCGGTCGGAGGGTCGACATGGGAGTCAACCTTTCATGGGTTAGAGAAAAGACAACTCTCAGCGAACCATTTCGCTAAGAGGTTAAGTGGATTCTGAGGCAAACGCCTTTTGAATCCAAAGGAAGTAAAGTGAAGTAAAGGTAAGTGTGCACTGCATGAGCAGTGCGAATTTTCGACTCCGTGCAAAATGCCACAGAGCCAAAACCTATTCACTTTCACCGGTGAACAGGTTTTGGCCCTGTAAACTTTCAGCTCAAAGAGTCAAAAGCCTAATAATTTGAAGTATCCGTTGTGTCAAAGATCTCACAACCGCTGGTTAACCCCGCCGGAATCAAGTGTTATAGCTCCGAAAAGCCAAAACTTTTCATCCGAGAAGCCTCCCAAAATCAATCGTGAGAACCTTTTTATCATTAAATTGACATTTTGTCAATACTCCACCCTCCATTATTCTACAAGAATCACCAAGTTTTTTTACACTCAACCGCTTCCCCATAAGCAAAAAAGCCAATTCTCGCCGTCCCGGGACGGAACTCTTTACTACAATCGTCAAGTAACCAATCGCTTCCGGGTATACTTAAATCCTCTTCATCACCTCAAAATAAACCTCCATATCCCGCCTGAAACCAACTTTTAAGACATAAACAGCAACCTCTTTTTCACGAATCGAATAAACCACCCGATAATCATCAACTCGTAATCGGAAAAACCCCTGCAGATTACCTGTCAGTGCTTTCCCATAATCAAGTGGATTGGTGGTAAGTTTTTTCTCAATCGCTTTAAAGATCTTCTTACGCACCGGAATATCCAATTTCTCAAAATCTTCACTCCAAACCTTCTCATGAAAAACAATCGTATAATTCATAACATCTCGTTTAAGAAAAGAGTAATTTCTGCATTTCATCACTTGATATAAATTTACCATTCTTCATTCGTTCTTTGGCAATATGCCCTAAAACAAGATCTTCAATCTCCTCAATTTTATTTTGAGTTTTTTCATACTCGTCCAAACTTTCAATAATGGCGATAGCTTTTCCCTTATTCATTAAAACAATTTTTTTATTTTTTAATTCTTGCAGGATCTTACCTCCATTTGATCGGAGCTCACTCGTTCCAACAAATACAGTATCGTTATGTGTATACATATTCATACAATTAATTATACAATTAAATGATACACGATTTGTTCCACAAAGTAAATTAACCCAAAAATACATCATCAATTTAAAGTATTTCTAAGAAACCCATAAATCCACCTCTTCCCTTTTACCAACCTTCACCTATAATAAAAACTCACACAAAAAAACAGCACCCCGCGACCACCCTTAATTCTAACCCTCAATTCTCAATTCTTAATTCTCCCACGCAGTGGACACCCCCAAATACCTCATCACCGGCCCAACCCCTCTCCGCGGCACCGTCAAAGTCAGCGGTTCCAAAAACGCTGCCCTCCCCATTCTTTGCGCTACTCTTCTCGCAAAAACCCCGTCGATAATCCACAACGTCCCCGACATCGCCGACATCCGCCTCCTCTTTGATATCTTCCGCGCCCTCAAGGTGAAAGTCGAATTTGCCAACAACACCGCCAAAATCGACCCTTCGACTATCCAAAACACCAACATTCCTGCGGACGCCATTTTAAGTATGCGCGCTTCAATCCTGCTTCTTCCTGCGCTTCTTACTCATTTCCAGGAAACCAAAATCCCTTTCCCAGGCGGCTGTGTTCTCGGGAAACGCCCGGTTGACGCCCACACCCAAGCCTTCCGTGCCCTCGGAATCGAAATCCTCGACGAAGAAACCCAGCTTCACCTCCGCAAAAAACAGCTCCAACCCAACCTCATTATCCTCCCTGAACTCAGTGTCACCGCCACCGAAAACGCCCTCATGCTCGCCGCAATTATCCCTCCCAACTCAGACCGCACCTCAACCGACCTCCGCCTCGCCGCCTGCGAACCCCACGTCCAAGACCTCTGCCACCTCCTGATCAAAATGGGCGCCACAATTGAAGGCATCGGCACCAACTTCCTCACCATCACCGGCACCGAAAACCTCCAAGGCACTGAATACACCGTCACCGGCGATTACCTTGAAGCGGGAACCCTCGCCATCGCTTCCGTAGCCACCAAAGGCCAAATCACCATCCAAGGCATCCAAACCAACCAACTCGACGCCCTCTGGCAAAAATTCACCGAAATTGGCGTCAAATACGATCTCAAAACCGAAGAAGTCACCATCTACCCAGCCTCAGAACTCAAACCCATCCCCATGCTCAAAACCGGTGTCTACCCGGGTTTCCCCACCGATCTCCAAGCCCCTTTTGCCGTCCTCCTCGCTCTTGCCAACGGCACCAGCAAAATCTTTGAAACCCTTTTTGAAGGCCGTCTGAACTACCTCTTCGAACTCGAAAAAATGGACACCAAAATTGAAATCCACAATCCACACCAAGCTTCCATTCACGGCCCAACCGAACTCATCGGCACCTCCATCGCCAGTTGCGACATCCGCGCCGGCGCCGCCATGGTCATCGCCGCCCTCAGTGCGGATGGCACCACCGAAATCACCAACATCCGCTACATCGACCGCGGCTACGAAAACCTCGACGAAAAACTCCTCGCCCTCGGTGCCAACCTCAAGCGAATCGAAGAGTAAATAGAGATTCTGAAATTAAATATTAAAATTTATTTGGTCGGTTGATGCTTGATCATTTGAATTTACTTCCACCCTCCCCTCCAAATCCGTTCGCTGAACCCGTTTCACTCCTGCCTGTTTTAAATGCTCAAGTGCCTCACTATTCGGATGCTTAAACTTATTTTTTACCCCACAAGAAATAAGCGCTAACTTCGGCCTCACCCTCATCAAAAAATCCAAAGTACTACTCGTTTTACTCCCATGATGCCCAACCTTCAGCACATCAGCACGAAGATCGAAAGAACTCTCCACCAAATCCATTTCCCCCTTCGTCTCCAAATCCCCGGGAAACAAATACCGTTCTTTTCCATATTTCAAAACAAAAACCAACGAGCTATCATTGAGATTCTCAAATTTTTGCCCCTTCACCACATCAAACGGAAACAGGTTATCCAAAACAATATTTCCCAATTGATAATCCACCTTCCCATCAAAAATCCACTCCTTCACACCTTTCACCTTCACCAGTTTTTTCAACTCCCCATACCCGCTCGTTGAACTCTGTATCCCACTCCAAACGATATTCCTCACCTCATAACGAGAAAGGACGCTCACCAAGCCATTCGCATGGTCAGCATGCGGATGCGACAAAATCACCACATCAATCACCTGCTCATACCACGGCATCACCTCTGAGAGCTCTTGAACCACCTTCTCATCCGGTCCACCATCCACTAAAATCCATTGGTTCAAAGGTGTTCTTATGAGAATCGCATCCCCTTGACCAATATTGAGCATCCAGAGGTGAAATTTCATATCGGGTAAACTCAAAACACAACTTCCCATAGTCAGAAAAAGAACTATAAGTCCTCCCCACAAATACAAAAAAGACCTTTTCATACCAATCATTGAAGTCGATCAGTCTAAAAAGGTCTTAATTTTTTCTTAAAAAACTCTATTTTTTATTTTTTCGTTTCATAAACTTCCCAAGCCCCAATGAACCAAACAGCAACAATCCAAGCTCAGGGCCAGTTTCAGGAAGAATAAAACTCGTCAGAATACCTTTACTTTCATTTCCCACTTTATCTTGGGCAGTAAGTTTAAAGTAATACTTGGTACCAGGAGTAAGATCAGAAAAATCATACTTATTCTCACTCGCACTTAAAACCATTCCTTGACCAAAACTTTTATCATCTGTGGATTTATAGAGGACATAATTGGCTAAATCGCCGGCACTATCCAAACTTCCAACCCATTGGAGTTCCACCATCATTTTTTCCATAAGTGTTGTCATCAGTTTCGTTGCATCCTCAGGCGGTGTTTTATCAGCTTCTTGGGTTTGCTGAGTTTCTTCTTGTGTCGCCTCCTGGGTATCTTCCTGAGTTGCTGGCTCTTGTGTAGTGACTTCACCCCCGGTTGTTTTTCCTTTAAAAGTAGTGGCGTTATTAGAGAAACTCATTTTATTTCCAGCAGTATCAGCAATTTCATAAACGACTAAATTATAGTTCATGTTCTGTTGAGCCGAAGTGGTGAGCGTAACACTTTTACCGTCAGCAGCTAAAACCACTTTTTGGATATCCAACGTGTTATCAATATTTTCCTCTTCAGTAATAATAAAGTTTCCCAAGCCATCACCGGTAAGTTTAACCGGCTCAGAGAACTCAACCACCACGGTGTTTTTATCAGTCACCTGAACATCTGCAAGTTCTGGCGGAGTTTTATCGGTGGTTGCATCAGCAAGCAAAGGTTCCTTATCAGTCCCTTTAAATACAGCAGTATCTGAAGTCCCACTCACAATAGGATTGCCGGCAGCATCTTTTAATTGACTACTCGCCGTAACGATATAACTTGTACCTGTTTGCTGAACTGCTGTAGTTACTAAAAGAGTTTTTCCGGTCGAATCGGTTGCATCCAATTCAACTTTTTTCACTTCCAGTACCGCCTGAGTGGTATCATTTTTTAATGAAATACTGCTCGCCGGTGCACTTGGTAAAACGACAGGTTCAGAAAAAACGATTCGAAGAGTATCGCGATAAACCGCTTCGGCACTCAAAACTTTTGGAGCTTCTTTGTCAGCAGCACCAAAGCCCGGAGTAGCACTTACTTCAGTACTATAGTTTTCACTTTCATTTCCTGCAGCATCGTAAGCAGTGACCGTAAAGTAGTATTTGGTACCATTCTGCAAAGCGGTAACCTCATTTTTAATCTTATTTCCGACATCCAAAGGACCAAACTCGTATTGATCACCCGCATTCATGACCGGTTTGGTTCCATAATAAATTTTATAGCCGGTCACACCAGTATCGTCAGTTGCCACATCCCAGCTCAGTTCAACCGCCCCATTTTTTGCAACCGCTTTCACTTTTTCCACATCTGAAGGGAAAGTGGTGTCAGCCGCTGCCACCTCATTGGTGGTACTCATCATGGTGGTTTGGGCCAGAACAATTCCAGCGCTATACCCGGTCGTGAGCAGGAGAGCCAGTGAACCGGTAAGGACAATCTGAAGTTTTTTTGTACGAAGCATAAGCCAGTGGTTTTAAGTGTTTAAGTTTTATTTTTGATGTATTTGATAAACATATCTGGTCATTATAGCAAAAAAACGGCTTTTCTTTAACCCCTAAGCCACCAAAACCCTTAAAATGCATTTGACAAATTTTACTCATATTGTTTCGTGTCGTTTGCTCATTTAGCAACCATCCCATATACTTCAAGTCGATCATTTTTTACTGCCATGAAATTTCACCTTCGTCCTGAGATATTTGAACAGTTACCCGGCTTATATGTGAGCGTAATTGTTGCCCACAATATTCAAAACAGTCGCCGGAAATCCATGATTAGCCAACTTCTGCGAGGGGCGGAAGCCGAACGGAAACGCGACCTCGCCAACCCGGTGAAAAAAGAGAAAATTTTTGCCATGCTCGACAGTTTTGATTTCAAAAACAAAAAACTCCTTGAAGTTTACGTTCTTGATCAAACCCTCAAAAAAATTGCCAAAGGAAAAAATGTAGAAGAAAAGAACAACTTCTACTCACTCCTCAACTATATTTCTCTTAAAAACATCCTTCCACTTTTTGGTGCTGATCTCGATACCACGGAAAAGGACTTTACCATTGACCTCTTCGAGCCAAAAAAAGGCCGAAAGACCCCGGATATTGAAGCCACCAAAGAGACCAAAAACGTTGTCTTTTGGTTCTTTAACATCCACTCACTTTCACGTGAAGACTTCATTTTACTGAGCGATGAAGTTGCGAAAGTGATTGATAAATACCTCGAATCAAGCCAAATTGACTACTATCTCCTCGATGCAGATCACCAAAACTGCGATCTCAAATACACCTCAACTCGTGAGCTTGAGTATCAAGAACAAATGACCGAACCATCAGCCGAAGATATTGAAGAAGAAGAGATCGAACTCTTTGAATCATTTGAGCCACCGATTCCTGCAACCCCAACTCAATCACCCGAATCAGCACCTCAAGTTTCAGAAGCAATCACCGCCCCTGAAATAAATTCCGAAACCAAGTCCGGAAACAAAAAAGCCGCGACAAAATCCCCAAAGGTCAAAACAGTACCAAAAGAAAAAGAACTCCCTTCTTTTCTCGAACATCCAACAGAAACACCCGTCATGAGCTCAAAACTCACCTCTGAAATTCTTCAAGAAAAGTTTTTTAACGCGACCAACACATTATTAAGTGAAAAAGGACTCCCACTTCTTGAAAATAAATCTGAAATCATCATTGATATTCCTAAAGATCAATCACACGGCGACTACACGACCAATATCGCCATGAAATTGGCCAAAAAATATAACGAAAATCCACAAGACTTTGCTGCTGAGGTTATCAAAAAACTTGAACTCACCGCTGATATTGAGAAAACAGAAATCGCCGGTCCTGGCTTTATTAACTGCACTCTCTCACTGAAATATCTACAACAAGAACTCCAACAAATTCTCTCTTACCGTGCTAATTACGGCCGATTGAATATTGGTCAAAATCAAACGGTCCTTGTTGAATATTCATCCCCAAATATCGCCAAACCACTTGGTGTTCATCACCTCTTAAGTACATTGATTGGGCAAAGCATAGCTGACATGATGTCCTTCGGTGGTTATAAAGTCACAAAATTAAACTACCTCGGCGATTGGGGAACTCAGTTCGGGAAACTCATCTATGCTTATCGTCATTGGGGTGATCAAGAACAGGTCCAAGTGGATCCGCTCAACGAACTTCTCAAACTCTATGTTAAATTTCATGATGAAGCAGAAAAAGACCCAAGCTTAGACGAACAAGGTCGTGCAGAATTCAAAAAACTCGAAGAGGGGGATTCCGAAAATCAAAAACTTTGGGAGTGGATGAGGGAATTAAGCATCAAAGAACTCAAGAGGCTTTACACCAAACTCGGTGTCCATTTCGACGAATTTCTCGGTGAACAAATGTATTTGAACCAGGCGAAGCAACTCATAGCTGAAGGCGAAGATAAAAAAATCATTACAACTGGCGAAAATAATGCGCTTATAGTGAGTTTTCCTGAAGAAAAATATCCGCCTTATCTTCTCCAAAAAAGTGATGGAACAACGCTTTACAG
This sequence comes from uncultured Candidatus Peribacteria bacterium, assembly GCA_964624115.1. Taxonomy (GTDB): domain Bacteria; phylum Patescibacteriota; class Gracilibacteria; order UBA1369; family UBA1369; genus CAZUXI01. Next base: position 38,351 of record CAZUXI010000001.1, on the reverse strand, counting down.
CACCCGTGACCTTGCAAGTATCCAAGATCGGATCAAGCGTTACCATCCGATGAAACTCATTTATGTCGTAGATGTTGCCCAAACGCTACACTTTAATCAGCTTTTTGAAACTGCCAAACTTTTCCATTTGAGTGACGAAAGGACTGAACTGAAACACGTCATTTTTGGTCGCATGCAAATGCCAGAGGGAAAAATGAGTACTCGAAAAGGTGAAATTATTCTTGTCGACGAACTTATTAACGAAGGTCATAAACGGGCCACCGAACTCCTCAACGAAAAAAGTAAAGATCTGACCCCAGAGGAGCAGGAACAGATCTCCGGAAACCTCGCGATTTCAGCAATAAAATACAGCATCCTTTCTCAAAACCGTGAGACAAATATCACCTTTAGCTGGGATAAAATCCTTACCTTTGAAGGAAACAGCTGCCCATTTATTCAATACACCTGTGCTCGCGCCAAAAGTATCCTCAGAAAAAGTGAAGAAACTCCAATTGAAAAAGAGGAAAAAACTGTTAAAAAATCCTTCAATCAAAATGACCGCCAAACCTCACTCTTCAGCCTCACGGATGAAGAAGAAGAACCAGAAATACAAGCTGAAACTGAAGTTGAGTCAGGTGCTCCATTCTCACATCCAACCGAACAAACCCTCCTGCGTGAACTCGGAAAATTCCCTGAAGTGATTCAAAACTCGATTGAAAACTACAAACCAAACTTAATCACCAATTATCTCTTCGAACTTTCCAAGTCTTTCAACGCCTTCTACAACGATGTGAGCGTTTTAAATACCTCAAATCCTGAACTCCGTGAAAGCCGTCTCAAAATTGTAGATGCCGTCAATGTCGTCTTAAGTAACGGGTTAAAACTCCTCGGGCTTACGGTTTTTGAGAAAATGTAGCGAATATTGATTTTTCAACCTTCACCAAGTATCATCACAAAGCATTTTCGTTCCTTAAAAGATTGAGCAGAAAGAAGGCCTTGGAAAAGGAAATAAAACATTTTCTTTTCTCGACACTCTACGGAGAGATACCCAAGAGGCTGAAGGGGCGGGTTTGCTAAACCTGTAGGGGGATGTATGTCCCCGCGAGGGTTCGAATCCCTCTCTCTCCGCCAGTACAAATAAACGGCGGCTTAGCCAAGTGGTAAGGCAGCGGTTTGCAAAACCGTTATGCACCGGTTCGAATCCGGTAGCCGCCTCCAATGTTTTGCTCAATCAAAATCTCCATCAATTTTTTCTAATCCCAGCCCCTTGAACATTCTTTTTATTGGTGACATTTTTGGCCGACCAGGTCGCAAAACAATACAAAAAGTATTGAGAAAATACCGCAAAGAGTTCGGTATACACCTTGTCATTGCCAACGCAGAAAATCTGCACCACGGAAAAGGGGTGACGGAAGACAACACCAAAGAACTCACGGCGGCAGGAGTAGATTTTTTCACTTCAGGGAACCACGTTTGGAAAGATCGAAGTATCATTCCATTTTTAGACAAACCAAATTTTCCCCTTATTCGTCCTGCCAATTATCCGACCTCAGCACCGGGAAAAGGATATAAAATTGTTGAAGGGAGTCTCATGCAGCGCGTCCTGGTAATAAATGTCATGGGGCGTGTTTTTATGCCTGTTCAGCTTGATTGTCCTTTTAAAGCGGTTGAAAAAATTCTCAAAGAAACTGCCAATGAAAACATCAGTGCAATTATTGTAGATCTTCATGCCGAAGCTACATCCGAAAAAGTTGCATTTGGCCATTTCTTGGATGGAAAAGTGTCTTTTGTTGTCGGCACTCATACCCATGTTCCCACTGCGGACGAACGGATATTAGAAAACGGAACCGCCTACCAAACCGATGTAGGTTTTACCGGTCCCGCAAATTCAGTCATTGGGCTTGAAACCGAATCAATTATCGAAAATTTCCTCACCCAAATCCCAATTAAACACGAAGTGGCTGGAGGCCCAACGGTCTTTAATGCTACAATTGTCGAGATCGATGAAAACACTCGACTCGCGACCAAAATCCAACGTGTTCAGGAGTACCTTCCTGAGTTCGACTAATCAAAAACTTATGAACGAAGATCTGACCTATAACAATCTGCATCAACAGAACGAAAAAAATACTCGTCAAAAAAAAGGAAATAAACAATCACGAAAAATTCTCAAAAACGGAATTATTTTTGTTCTCGTATTTGTTTTTGGTTGGCAAAGTGCCAGTTACTATCAATATAAACTCGATACACTCGGAGAAGGTTATCAGCAAAATTCCCCTGTTGACGCGCTGACTTCGCTCATTTCCGCACCTGAAAAAAAGAAAGATTCACCAGCAAATCTCGAGATTTTTTGGAAGGTTTGGTCAACCCTTGCCGATCGCTATATTGATGAAAACAGCCTCGATACCCAAACCATGGTCTATGGTGCAACAAAAGGAATGGTAGCTGCCCTCAATGATCCCTATACCGTTTACATGAATCCAGATGAGACCAAAGAGTTTGATCAAAACCTCAACGGTCAACTCGAAGGCATTGGTGCTGAATTAACGGTGCGCGATCAAAGTCTTGTCGTGGTATCTGCATTAAAAAACTCACCCGCAGAAAAAGCTGGACTCCAACCTGCAGATATTATTTATAAAATTGACGGTGATCTTACCTCGGAACTGACACTTTTTGATGCCATCATGAAAATTCGCGGAACAAAGGGTTCAAAAGTGACCCTTACCATTATTAGGAAAAACTCAGAAAAGCCATTTGATGTCGTTATCGAGCGTGACACAGTTAACATTGAAAGGGTTTCCATGGAAGAAAAAAAGAACGGAATTTTTTATATCAGCATTAATCAGTTTAATGAAACCACCAAACCGGAATTTGAAGAAAAAGTAAAAGAGCTTTTGTTGAAAGAGCCAAAAGGACTTATTCTCGATTTGAGGAACAATGGTGGTGGATATCTCGATACTTCAGCTGATGTCCTTTCTGAACTCATTGAAGGTAAAGGCGCCGCGGTTTCCGTCAAACGAAGAAACACGAATGAAGACGAAACCCTTTATCTCTCTGGCAGTGCCAAACTCGCCAAGATCCCCATGGTCGTTTTGATCAACAAAGGGTCAGCGTCTGCTGCTGAGATTGTTGCCGGAGCACTTCAAGATTATAAACGTGCCGTCCTGATGGGTGAACAATCATTCGGGAAAGGAAGTGTTCAAGAAGTGGATAAGCTCAGTGACGGGTCAAGTATTCGCTTCACCATCGCTCGTTGGTATACCCCAAACGGAAAAAATATCGACAAAGTGGGAATTACTCCTGACATTAAAGTTGAAATTCCCGAGGATAAAATTCTCAAAGAAAACGAAGATCCACAACTTGATGAGGCCATAAAGTATCTTCAGAAAAACTAAACAAGCGAATGGGGAAACAATGCATACCCGAGGCCGTAAAATGTTTTTATGGCCTGTTCGCCAATTTTGCTGCGCAACGAAGCAATATGTGATTCCAGTGTATTCGTCTCTCTATGGAATAAAAAATCCCAAAGATATTCCAGGAGATCATTTTTATAAACCACCCCACCCTGGTGTCGTGCTAAAAAATAGAGAATATCAAACTCTTTTCTCCTCAAATCGATGAGTTTTCCCTTAATAAAAGCCTGCTGGTGATCAGGATCCAAAACCAGTTCACCCACTTGAAAAAACGAGGACATAAAAACGTACGATCAAAAAATAAAGCACGCAATTCATAGCAATCCGACCTCAAAAATGCGTAAAAAAATGGTAAAAAACTTGTACGAAAAAAATAAATTTTGTATAGTACCAGCGCTAAGACCACAAATATCTGGAGAGATGGCTGAGCGGTCGAAAGCGGCGGTCTTGAAAACCGTTAGGGGCGCAAGCCTCTCGAGGGTTCGAATCCTTCTCTCTCCGCCAAGGTTAAAAATCAAAGAAGCAGAGATGCTTCTTTTTTTGATAACTTTTTTACAATTTTTTTAGATCCCTCTGCTAATTTTGCTCCGACTTCAAAAAATAATCTTGACGGTGAGTACACGCTCACCTATAGTGAATTTACAAAAATGAAGTCAAACAAACATTAATTTTTTTAACCAAATTGTATGAGTACTTCAAGCAACAATGTTGAAAAACAAAAAGCCGTCGAACTTGCACTGGCGCAGATCGAACGAAGTTTTGGAAAAGGGTCTATTATGAAAATGGGTGAAGCTCAAAAAATTGCCATTGAAACCATTCCAACCGGATCAATATCTCTTGATATCGCACTTGGCGGTGGAATACCAAAAGGTCGTGTTGTGGAAATTTTCGGACCGGAAAGTTCAGGAAAAACTACGCTTACCCTCCACATCATTGCTGAAGCCCAAAAATTGGGAGGGCAAGCCGCTTTTATTGACGCTGAACATGCCCTTGATCCTGAATATGCCCGACGTATTGGCGTTGATATCGATAACTTATTAATTGCCCAACCCGATAGTGGCGAACAAGCTTTGGAAATCACCGACAGTCTGGTACGTTCCAACGCGATCGATATTATCGTGGTTGACTCCGTCGCCGCACTCACACCTCGGGCTGAAATTGAAGGCGAAATGGGGGATTCACATATGGGCTTACAAGCTCGTCTTATGAGCCAAGCTTTACGAAAACTTACCAGCACCATCAGTAAATCCAAAACCACCGTCATTTTTATCAATCAGCTCCGTATGAAAATTGGAGTGATGTTTGGAAACCCAGAAACCACTCCGGGAGGAAACGCTCTTAAATTCTACTCATCTGTTCGTATGGACATTCGGGGTATCGGTAAAATTGAAGAGGGAAGTGGTGAAACCAAAGAAGTCATTGGCTCTCGAGTACGTGTTAAAGTCGTTAAAAATAAAATTGCACCTCCATTTAAAGCGGCCGAATTCGACATCATTTATCAACGAGGTATTTCCTATGTAGGTGATCTCATCGATCTTGCAACCAAATACGAAATTACCCGAAAAAGCGGTGCTTTCTACGCTTACAATGACATTAAACTTGGCCAAGGTCGTGAAAATGCCAAATCCTTTATCGCTTCCAATGAAAAAGTAAAAAAAGCTATTGAGAAAGATGTCCTCGAACTCATTGCTAAAATGAAAAAGGAAGAGTTTGATAGCTTTTCCACCCCAGCCGGTGAAGCGCTTCCGGTAGCGGCTAAATCATCAAAAGGAGCAGCTTCCAAAGAAAAAGAACCCGAAGAAGATGATTCGGAAGAATAAAAAATAATTGCTAAAAATATGAAATTTCGTTGAGAGTCCGCCAAGCATTTGCCAGCGGGCTCTTCTCGAAAAATAAGAAATGAATATGAATAATAAAATTTTTAACCAAGCCATAAAATATCTTGCAGCAAAGCGTTACACGGTGATCGAACTCAAGAAGAAACTGAAAAAAAAATTTCCTGAACTCATTACTTCAAATGAGATTCAGGAAGTTATTGAAACTTTAATAAAAATCAAATATCTCAACGATGAAGACTACGTTCGTGCCTACACGGATGAAATAATAAGAACAAAACCCATGGGCGCGAAACTTCTGAAACAAAAGTTAATTCAAAAAGGTATCGCTCCTGAATTACTCAGTAAGCAGCTTCCTGAACAACAAATCGACGATGAAAAACTTCTCAAAGTACTGCTCAAAAAAAAGCTCAAAACCCTTCCATCAACACTCGATGAAAAACACATGAATCGTCTCAAACGGTTCCTTTATTCTCGTGGTTTTTCGCCTCAACTTATCATAAAACACACTCAACCTTTACAGAGCCAAAATTCCGACGTATCATAAACACAGAACAGCATGATGATAACCATCATGCGTATTTGTTGTAAATTTTTACCCCCTAGGTATGCAATCACAATTTCTTGCAGCCATCAACCAACTCTGTGACGAAAAAGGCATTCCCAAAGACATGGTGATGGAAACGATTAAAGCTGCTATTCGCGCCGCTTACCGAAAAGATTTTGGAACCAAAGACCAGATCATTGACGTTGAACTTGGCGATAAAACCGAACAGGCAGCAGTTTATCTTGTCAAAACTGTAGTAAAAAAAGTAGAAATGGCTGATACCGAAATGACTCTTGCTGAAGCACGAAAATACAAAAAAGATGCCAAAGTAGGTGATGAAGTTCGTATTGACGTAACACCTCTTGAATACGGTCGAATCGCAGCACAGTCAGCAAAACAAGTGATTATTCAAAGAATCCAGGAAGCTGAACGTGAAATTATGTACGAAACCTTTAAAGACCGTGAGAATGAATTGATCAACGCTCTTGTTCATCGTGTTGAAGCACCAAATGTATTCGTAAACCTCGATAACAAAATTACCACTCTCCTTCCTCCTGATCAACAAATCCCTCGTGAACGTTACTACGGTGGTCAACGACTAAAACTCTACCTCGATAAAGTAATTAAAACTTCAAAAGGACCTCAGCTTCTTATCTCCCGTACGCATCCAAACCTGGTTCGTAAGCTCATGGAGCTCGAAATTCCTGAAATTAAAGGCGGTTTAGTGGAAATTAAATCAATCGCTCGTGAACCCGGAGTTCGCTCAAAAGTAGCAGTTGCTTCAAATGACCCTAAAATTGATCCGATTGGTTCCTGTGTTGGACAAAAAGGTGTTCGGGTAACCAACGTGATGGACGAACTTAACGGTGAACGTATCGACATCATTCAATGGAGTGATAACGTTGAAGACTATATCAAAACCGCTCTTGCCCCAGCTAAAGTTGCTCATATCGTCCTCAGCCCTGAAAGTCGTCGTGCAAAAGTGTACGTAAATCCGGATCAACGCCCTCTCGCTATTGGAAAAGAGGGTCAAAATGTACGATTAGCTTCAAAACTTACCAATCTCGAACTTGATATTCTTGATGTCGCAGACCTCAATCCGGAAGCTTTGAAAGATGCCAAAGAAAAAATTGAAACCCTTGCCGAACTCGAAGGCGTAACTCCTGAACTTGCAGAAAAACTCGCCACTTCTGGGCTCACTCAAGTCGGACAACTCAAAGGTCTCTCGGCAAAAGATTTGATGTCCATCGAAGGAGTAACGGATGAAGAAGCAAAGAAACTGGTAAAAGCCGTTAAAAACGTAGGCTAAACACTCCAAAAATGGTATAATTCCCTGATATAATTGAACTTATCAGGGAATGCCAGGTGAAGCTTACAATCCAGCCATCGACGCTGAACAGCAAAGTATCCAAGGTTTACAAGATACCAAAGAACACCTCGACGCTGATCAGACCGTAAAAATTGCTCAATATGAAGAGCAGTTTTTTAACGAAGTGAATGAACTGCAAAAAATTGAAGTTCAAACTCCAGAAGCACAAAAATATCTTGAAAAAGGTGAAGCTGAAGTTTTGGCTCTGCTTCGCCGTGCTGTTAACCGTGGAATGTACCTCCAAGAAACAGAAAATCGTGGTGAAAAACCCTTAGCGAGTACACCTGATCGCATCGATAAATTAGCAAAAACACTTCAATCAACAACCGAAAAATACCGTGCAAGTGTACCTCAAATCAACGCATTTGAAATCAAACTTGCCAGTGTGAACAAAGAAACCGAAGCACTCATAAAACCTCAAGATCTCACAAAACTCAGCAGTGCGGATCTCAAAAAACTCCAAGAAAATGTAGAGTCAGGTCTGGAAAAACAACTCGGAAACCTCAAAGAACTGAACTCATCTCCATTACTCCAGGAGGTTTTGAGTTTAGGTGGTGGTGAAAAAATCCAACAAATTCATGAAACCATTGAGGCCCTCAAGCAAAAAAAACTCACCTTTGACCTCCAAGCCATTATCCCGGATGAATATAAAAAACTTGTAACGGTAAGCAGTGGTCCCAATAATAATCCCATCTACCAACTCACCAATGAAGGAAAAAAACTTCCACAAGAAAAACAAGACGAAATACTCTCGACCCTTGAGGAAATCCATACGATCACGGTTGATATTACCAATGAAAGCCTTGAAGCCCTCGCTTCACCTTCGATTACCCAGAATTATTGGAATGGCTTAGCTGAGGTTTCAGATGGCAATATGACGGAGGCCAAACTTCACCTCAAAGCCTTTCTCGAATCTGACCTCAAAAATCCCGAATTTACCAATAACCCCCACTTGCAGAAAAAGGCAACAGAGTACCAATCAAAAGCCACAGAAGCATTGGAAAAAATTGACCTCATGGAAAAAAATAATCAGAAGTTTTTTCAAGGTCGTGAAGCGTTCGTAAGTGGAGATATCCATACCGCCAAAAAACTTCTCACCGAATACGTACAAGAAGGGAACATCGTGGTGGAAGGAAAAAACCAAGAAGGCCGTGAATTTCATGAGACAGCTGAAGCTCTTCTCAAACAAATATTTGGGTTGGAACTGAAAGCCATCTGGTCGAAACTCCTTCCGATAATGCATGAACGGGAAAATAATTATCGGGTAAACTTAAATGAAGGTGCAGAAGGATCAGCAAATATTTCACTTGATGAATACAGGAGAAATCAAGACTATTATCCCTATTTTCAAGCTCTCACTGAACTTGAACAAGCCTTCATCAACGGACAAATCCCGGCAACCACAACTTTTCAGCAAGCATACGAAGCGATTGCTGCTGAAAAAAAATTAGATCCAAATGCACAGTTCAACTACCTTGCAGACCAATACACAGAGTCCGAAGGCCGCCCGGGATTACTCAAGCTTGCCCAAAAGTATCGCGCAACTGGCCAATACGCTCTTGCAGAAGAGTACTACATGCGTTATTTCAGTAAACAGATGCAGGAAACAGCTCAGGTGAAAACCTTTGAGCAAGTTCGAGATCATTACGTGAACAAAAACGTCGACGACTTTAATGATAGTATTGAGAGTCAGCTAGCCAAGGCCAAAGCTCTCTACGAAAAACAGTCCGAATCATACAAACAACAAAACCCCTGGACGCCCGAACACGAAGAGGTGGTCAAAAAACGTCTGATTGATGACGCAATAAGCGGTATTTATGACCTTGAAATCCAAAAAGAACAACAAAGGAAATTTAACCTTGATCCCTCATCGCTCGGTGATGAGCAAGATCAAAAAGCCTGGCAGGATTTTGCCAACATGAAAGGTATCCACTGGACCGATAAAGTCTACGAAGGATTCGCCATGAGCGATGAAGAAATGCGAGAGTTCATTCAAAATCGTGCCATTGATATAGCTCTTATTGCCGCAACCGGGGGTGTTGCTGCTTTGGCTTATGAAGCAGTAGCCGGCAGAATTATTGGAAAAGCGCTAACGACAGCCGTCGCACGCCAAGGGATCCTCTCCACTGTACGCACAGGTGGATGGCGCACCGGTGGTCGTTTACTCGCAGGAGCCGCCGCCGGAAAAGTGGTTGAAAATACCGTATTTACCACAGGCATGACGGCTTTCAGAGGTCTTCAGGAAGGTGGTTTTGATGGTATCACCTGGAAAAGCTACAAAAAAGAATGGGGAAAAGGGCTACTCACCCTAAGTGCATTAGGCATTTCAGGATACGCCGCCAAAGCGCATAAATTCGGCACTTTACGAGCCATTACCGCAGATGTTGGTGTTATGACCGCAGTAAACGAAGGTAAATTCACCAAAGATGATGCCGCGTTACTCTTAGGTCTCAAATTAGGTCACGGTTTAGCGAAAAGAGTAAAAAGTGATACGAAAGAAGATCGGAGTAAAATTGATGAATTTGAAAAACAGCAACGTGAAAAAGAAAAATCAAAACTAAAAGAACAAGAAAAAATAGCACCAGAAAAATCTGAGCCGGAAACTGAACCGCCTTCAACAGAAAAGTTAAAATCACTCCTCGATGAGCAAATTCAAAGTGCAAAAGAAGGCCAGGAAAAGGCAAAAACCCCAGAACAAAAAGAAAAATTCAAGCGCCGGCAGGAAGAGTTGGAAAACCTTAAAGCAAATCTTGATGACACAACAAAATCACGCGAGCAAGTGTTTCAAGAAAGTAAAAAAATCCCAATTTATAACGAAAACGGTGAACAAATTGGCACAGAAGACGTTTTTGAAAACTACAAAACCAAAGCCTGGGCTTACTCCCCGGAAATGGCAGAAATGATCAATAATCCTGAAAAACTCAGCAAAGAAGGACCAATTCTCGTAAAACACGGAGGTGACGAAATTTTGATTATTCATCAAGGACCCGAAGGCCCAGTCATCTACTTTGCCGACATCAGTAACATGGGACCAACGAACGATTTTGCCGTAAATATCAAAGGATCAAACGTGAACATGGTCGATATTTACCTCGGAGAACTTGGCCGAAGGGTAAAATCTTACCTCAAACCGGGTACCCAACCCAACCCTGCTGAATTTGCTCAAGTAGCTCAAGGAGTCGCCAACGATCTGTTTGGAATAGCCAAAGACCCCAACGGAAAAGCAAAATACGACGCCATCAAAAAGAAATACAACCTCGCCGTCGAGTATGATCAAGTAGGTCCAAACGGTGAACCAAGCTATCGAGAGTCAGTTGACGGCATGGAAAAAGTTGCTCAAGTACGAGCCGAATTCCGTGAAACTCGTGAAAAACTTGAACACCAACTCGATAAAGACCATCCAGATCACGACCCGGATCTTTTAGAAAGATATAAAAAGGGTCTAAAAAATGCAAAAAAACATCCCAAATCTGCACCTTTTGTAGATGAAACAGAAAGCGAATGGAAACAAAGAATTACTCGAGAATTTCAGGAAGGTTTTTTTGCAGACTATGCTCTTCAACAACTCCCAAACGCTCCTACCATCATCAATACTATTCAACAAAATTATGACGCCCTTTCCCCAATCATCGCCAAAAATTTGCCCAAAGGACCAACTGGCCAACCGGTGAAAAGACTTGATGAAATTGGAAACATTTTCAAAAAAACAGACCCTACAGCAGACGAAAAAACTCTGATCATTTCCATCATCAAATCGATCCCTCCGGATCAACTGCCACCTGAATTAGCAAAAATGAAAGAACTCCTCCCCCCACCTATGAAAGTGGCCCGCATCATGGGGATCGACATCTCTGGTATGCAGGTTCCAAAAGGAGGAATGACACCGACCCAGCTAAAATACTCCATTGATACTGCATTGGAAAAAGGGCTCAAAAAATCAAAAAAAACACGTCAGGTTGAAACCGTCAAAACCCCAATCTTTGACCAAAATGGCGAACCTGTAGAAGATTTATCAACACCAGAAGGGAAAAAAGAAGCAGAAAAAAGTCGAGAAAAATGGGAAGAAGCCAAGGCAGATCGCAAACCTGAACGAGTCCAGAAAATGTTAGATAACCTTGATAAATCACTCCAAAATCTCAAAAGTCGCCTTCAGAAAATGAGTTCGTCACCAGATTTTGACCCTCAAAGTCCTGAGGTAATGAAAGCAAAACAAGAATATGACGCATTACTTAAGGAAAGAAATAAACTTCTTTATGAAGAACCAGATTCAGGAGCAAAATCAAATAAATGGATGGAAGTACCTTTTGAAGAATGGTATAGAGACAATCAAAAGGAAGAAGGACCTCAATCACTTTCCGAGCCGAGTTCTGACCTCATACCATCAAACGCAATTTTTTACGAGTTCTATATCGATGTTTACAACGGCGGTGCCGCCAATGGAGTATCGTATGCTACACTCGATAACGTCATGAGGGTCTTAAATCAAAGAATACACGAGAGTGGAATCGGTGGTGGACTTGTAACCGTCCGCCAGGGGGGCGGGTTGATGAAAATCGTTTTTACCAATAAAGATGCCCTCCCACCAGGTTCGAATATACATACCCTTTCAGCAGAAATATTCCAACTTGCAGGTGACATTCAGCCGGAAGTGGATCACATCCTTTTAAATAAAGACCAATATTCAGGTGACGAAAAAAGCATAAATCCAAACCTCACCTTTGATGACATGACTCGCCGTGCCGTTGAACCGCTTCGCCCCAGAGGTAAATCCGGACGGGTAGGAAAACTGACCGTGACAACAGGAGTAATGATGGAAAATAGTGATCTCCAAGCCGCTGCCAAAGCATGTATCGAAAGTGGGAAAATCCCTGTAACTATGCGAAATGTCGTTGGCCAACATATAAAATTTGCAAAAAAATAATCTTATCCTATGGAAACACCAGAACCAAAACTCAACTGGCACGAAGTTATGACCCTCTATTTTTCTGATGATCCAGAAACTACTCAACGTCTTGATACGAGTCTCCAAGAGTCAGAAAAATTTACCCCGGATACTCTTGGTACTTGTGAGGCAGAAGACATAAAAGCCATCCAGCGATTAATGAATGAGCTCCACGAAGAAGCGAAGGAAATTCCTTATTTTCATTATTATTTACGACTACTAGGAAAAATCCAAGCCCTTATTGCAGAACGATTTCCGGATGAGTTTATGAATTTATCTCCTCGAATGAAAAGACATCTGGTTGATTACAAAAGCTATTTCCCACACGAAAGAGCAGTAAAAAGAGGAATTTTTGATGTCTTGAGTGGAAAAACATATGCTCCTCAAAGAAGCGCTTATACTTTCAAAGATATAGTAAGACAAAAATTTGGGAACACCGAAAAAAAAATACTTGGTGAAAAACTCCAAAGAATCTTCGACGAATATCAAAAATACTTCGAAGAAAACCCAGATCTCTAAAAAACGTAATTATTCGGTAATAACCTCTCAGGTATTAACTTTTTCACCGAAAAGGTGTATAATTTTCTGATGCCATTATTACAAAAAATGAATCCACAAGAATACCAAAAACTCCTCGAAAGCTCAGAACTCTTCCAAAGCCTTGATGAAGAAAGAAAATCACAGGTATCAGCAGCCACAGGTGAAAGCATGGAATATTTTGCAGAAATATTTATCCGCAACGAAAAACTCCTCACCACTGCAAAACAGGAATATTTGAAGCGCAACGAAGAAATTACCAAAAATTTCCAACAAGAAGTCAGAAAAATAGCGAAAGAAAAACGTACTCAAGACGAAGAAAAGGCAATTCAAGAAGACCAGGAAAAAGAAAATAATTTACTAAGCCAACTCAATTCAATATGAAAAATACAATGCTCCTCAACTGTAAAAAAATATTCCAAAAATTCGATAGTTCATCTGGTCGTTTAATTTTTGAGTTGCCTGAAAATGCAAAGGGGACCATCGTAATTCAGGCAGGTAATGAAATTCAGGAAAAAATTAAAGGAATCGAAGGGAAAATTACCTCAGAAAAACTTGACGTTGTGACAGCAACAGAAAGAGCAAAAGAAGAAATTAGAGCTCTGGTAACACAAAAGAAATTTGATCTCGGAAATGATGAAAACGATAAATTTGTAAAAGAACTGACACTCAAACAAAAAGCAGCAGAAGCAGCAATTGATGCAAATTCGCGTGAGAGATATCAACTGATTTATAAATTCATCCAAGCAGAAAATTTAGCGAATGTAGATCTCGGAATAGCAAAAAAAACGGTAGCGGATTCACGCCAAAATCAAAACGCATCAGGCATTGAGTCAATCGATATCATTAATGTCCTTATGCAAAACAGAAGCGATATTAATAAACAAATTACAACCATAAGTCAGCTAAAGCCTGTAACCATTGATCTAACCAAAATTCAGGCAAAAACACTCGCAGATTTAAAAGATCAACTTCCTCAAATTCAACTTGAGTTAACAAGATATATCAGCTCAATTCAGTCACATGTAGACAGTAAAAATGAAACCATCGCAGCCGTAAAGAATGTTCTTGCATATCCAGATACTGCAGTGCCACCAGAAGGTATTCCTCAACGTGAAGACATTGTTGTGCTCAACCGCCATCTTTTTGAACTCAATCAATTTAAAGATTCACTTCCAAACGATCCAGGATTTAATCCTTTGAAGGCCAAAATTGATCAAAAGATCAATGAGTTAACACCAATTGTAAATGGTGCGAAAACAAAATTCATAAGTACCTCAGACGTATTAGGTACATTGAGTAGGGATTATTTCAATGCAAAAGATGAAAAAAATGAAGATTTACAGGCACAGAAATCGAAAGAGTTAAGAGATGAAGGTCAAGAAATTGATAGCATATTTCAATTCATGCGTGATTCTGATCCGGATGTTCACGGTATTGAAAACGATTTAAGAACAGCAAACTTCGTTCCAACTCGTGAACAGCTCAATAAGCTCAATAAATATTACATGGCTTTGGCAAATATATCTGATACTTACGAGACAAATACGATTCAAGACCCAAAATTTCAATCCATTCTCAAGTCTAAATTAGACCATGTAAAGACGGTTTATCATGGGGCACGCGAAAGATTTACCTCGGGTAATGAAAAACTGAAACAAGCATCTGATGCTCATGATCAAGCGATTGCAGAAGCAAGGGAGGCAAGAAAAAAATTCCTTCTCGCAGATAATGATCCTAAGACTTCACCAGAGCAGAAAAAAACTTTATCCGATGAACTAGATAAAAAAAATAATAATGTCATTGCTGCACGAGAAAAAATTACAGCATTGTCCAGCCCATCAGCAGAAAAGAGCGAAGAGCGAATTGCACAAGTGGAAAAACCGCGTCAACGTTAATAAACCCCCATGGCCGATAACACCGACACCACTTCCGTATCAACTCTAACACCAGCCAGTACTCCTACTGACACCCAACCCGCTGTACAAAATTCAACCTCTCCAGCAACAAGCCAAAGTACAGGAAGTGATCCCGCTTCACTAAACCTTAATTCTTCCACTGAATCTCAATCTTCCCCTTTGAGCGAAGCGACCGCCAAATCAGCCCTCGATTATAAACAGCCGCAAAATGTTGATCAAACCCTCACCAAAATTAACCGTGCGTTCAAAGAACGCGCCACCGTTCAACGTGCGCGTGAACTGGGGCTTTCTTACATCAACATCGGTCTCACCCCCATCAATCCAGATCTCCTTCGATTAGTATCTCCAGAAACAGCTCGAAACGCCCTCATCATGCCGTTTTTTAAACTCGGCACCAAGCTTCGGGTAACCGTGGCTGACCCTGCAAATGCTGAAACCCAAAAAGCACTCGAAGAATTAAAAGCCCAAGGCTTCACTATTAACCTCAATCTTTCCTCAGATGACGGAATTATTGAAGCCATGCGGCTTTATGAAACTGAGCAGTATAAAGTAAAAAAAGAGCTCGATACCACTATCTCAGAAGAAAAAATTCAAGCCTTTGAGGAGGAAATCCAAGCACTCCAAGACCTCAAGGAAAAAATTAAAACTGCCACTTCAGAAGAAGCCGTCTACCTGCTCAACATCGGTGCGCTCAAAACCGCAGCCTCAGATATCCACATCGAGCCGGAAGAAAACACGGTCCGCATCCGTTTCCGTATCGACGGCCTCCTTCACAATATTTTTGAAATCGAAAAATCCATCTTCACCAACATTTCAAACCAGATCAAATACCAATGCAAAATGAAGCTCAATATTACCAATGAGCCTCAAGATGGACGTTACAACTTCATGGTGAATAATCGAAAAGTAGACCTGCGTGTCTCCACTCTTCCCACCGAATATGGTGAAACGTTTGTTTGTCGTCTCCTCGATAGTGAACGGCATCTCGTTGATTTTACCGAACTCGGTTTTTGGGGTGCAAATCTGAAGCACATGGAGCATTTGGTCAACAATAAAACCGGCATGATCCTCATTACCGGTCCAACCGGTTCAGGAAAAACCACTACACTCTACACGATGCTGGAGAAATTTAATCGACCTGAATCCAAAATCATCACCCTCGAAGATCCAATCGAGTACCACCTCAAAGGAATTTCCCAAAGCCAAATCAACGAAAAACGCGGCTACGATTTCGCCAACGGCCTCCGCGCCATCCTCCGTCAAGATCCTGATGTGGTAATGCTCGGTGAGGTCCGTGACCTCGAAACCGCCGAAACCGCAGCCCAAGCCTCCCTCACCGGTCACGTACTTCTCAGTACCTTACACACCAACAGCGCCATCGAAACCATCCCTCGCCTTATCAATATTGGTCTCCCGGCCTTCATGGTTGCACCCTCCCTTGATACCATCGTAGCCCAACGCCTCGTCCGAAAATTCTGCCCGAACTGCCGTGAAGAAAAACCTATCAGCGAATCGAACACCGAAGAGCTCAAGAGAACTTTGGACACCATCTTACGTATTCAACCTTCGCTTACGTTGGAGCTTCCAAATCAATTACCTGAAGCCAAGGGCTGTGATATTTGTAGTCACACCGGTTACAAAGGCCGAATCAGCATTATTGAAGTTCTCGACGTCGATAACGAAATCCGCGACCTCATTCTCAATAAAGCTTCCAGTACCAAAATGATCGAAGCCGCCCGTCGCAAAGGCATGCTCACCATGTACGAAGACGGAATTGTAAAGGTGCTCAAAGGCATCACCAGCCTCCAGGAAGTTCACCGCGTTACCGCTATTTCTTTCTAAAAGAACCATTCGTTTCACGAAGAATCAAACCCTTGATCTCTAAAAGCGCAAGGCCTGTTTGGAGTTCATGAATTTGAATTGGTACCCGCACAACAAGTTCCTCAAAACTTAAAGACCTTTTCCCAAAACATTGATACACCTGTTCTTCAAAAAAACTTAACTCAAAAACTTCGCTTTTTTTCAGTTTCAAATCTTCCAAAAACTGTTCAATTGAAAAAATCGGCACAGCCCTTTTTTCAACCAAAAGTTCCAACCCCCCCTTGCCCTGGGGTCGTGTAATATCTCCACCTAAAACATAAACTTTCCGTCCATACCGAAGGGCATGATTTGCCGTCGATAAAGCGCCAGAGCGAATTCGAGCCTCTGTAATAATGGTTGCCTCGCTCAAACCAGCTATAATCCGATTTCGCTGAAGAAAATGATGCTTCATGGAAACAAAACCCGGCGGATATTCACTCATTATTACGCCATCATTATCCAAAATACTTTGAGCCAAAAATCCATGGGAAGCCGGTGAAATAAAATCCACCCCACCACCCAAAACCGCAACCGTTGCAACCTCACGATCCACACATGCTTGATGAACAAACCCATCAACACCATACGCAAGGCCACTCACCGGTACAGCACCACCATCAAGAATTTTTTCACTCAATACATAGGTCATTTCTCGCCCATATTCCGAAGGCATTCGTGAACCAACAATACTAATCATTCGACGCTGAAAAACCTTTTCATAATCACCCAAAACATAAAGTAAAAATGGCCGATCCTCAATGTCCCGAAGCATCTCGGGGTAACTTTTTTCAAAACAACTCACCAGAGAAATCTTTTTTGAATACAAATTTTCTATCTCTCGTTCCAAAACAATTTTTCCTCGCTCAAAAAACAGTTTCTCAGCACTTTTTACCGACAATCCAGCATCCACAAAATCCCTTATCCCAGCTTTCTCCCACGCCCATTGGAAATCATCAAAAAACTCCCAGATCTTTCGAACCCAACGTACATTCGCCCCCGTAATAACCTGAAACCCATGAAGATAATCTTTCATAAATACGAAAAAATCACCTTCATCATTTCAGACGAATCTAAAAAACTCCTAAAAAAAACAGGCAAAGCACAACCCTCAATTCTTAATCTAAATTCTCAATTCTACCCCTTTCTTAAAAGCTCCTTGGCTTTTAAACACCACCTCACCACTCTCCGTAATCTCACCCATAACCTGCGCGCGAATGCCATCTTCCATCAAACTTTTCTGAATTTTTTCAAAATCATTACTGACCAAAACCATACCAATACCCATATTCCAAACCTCATAAGCCTCTTCATCGGTAACCCCACCATACTCTTGGAGTAAAGTCATGGGTTCATAAGGGGCAAACAACTCATCCAAATAAACCCCTTTACCATTCAAGACACGCGGAATATTTCCTGGTAGACCACCTCCGGTAATATGTGCAATCGCTTTGATCTCAACACTTGGTTCTTCACCATAACGTCCAAGCAACTTTAATAATGCCCCGGAATAAATGACACAAGGAGCTAAAATTGCTTCTCCCCAGGTCATGCCGATACTTTTTTCAGAATTAACTTTTTCATTCACATAATTTGGTCCAAATTTTTTCTGTAAAACATATCTCACCAGGCTAAACCCATTCGATCGAAAACCAGGACTATAGAGCCCAATAACCTTGTCACCTTTCTTTAAATTTTCACCACGAATCACTTTCTTTTTTCCAACAATACCCACGGCGCAAGCATTCCAGATCTGACTTTTGACTAAGTCCGGCATCTCAGCAATTTCACCGCCAGGTATTACGATTTTTTGCTCCAGACAAGCTTTTTGTAATCCAGCCATAAGCTCTCCAACGACCTTTTTATCGACTTTATTCGTGTCAATTGTATTCGTAAGCGAAATCGTTTCGGCACCTATACAAATGGCATCATCAGCAACCATAGCAACCAAATCATGTCCTAATGTATCAAATTGACCCATTGCTTGGGCCACCAATATCTTTGATCCCACCCCATCCTCATTCTGAACCAAGTAGAAGTCACCAAAATCCATCATTCCGGTAAAGCCACCTTCAAGAACCACGGGTTCACCAATCATACCTTTACGGCCAGAAAAAGTCGCCTTTGCAGCTTTATATGCCAAAGCTGAGCATTCATCACCCATTTCAATATCAACACCGGAATCTTTATAGAGAGACATACTAACTATGATAAGTTCCTTTCATTTTATCGCTGATCACTCTTCCATCATCAAGCCGAACCACTCTTTTTTTGATCAAATCAACATTTTCCCGATTGTGGGTAGTCAAAATAACCGTCGTCCCGGACTCATGAATTTTTAACAAAAGCCCAATAATATCCTTTGCAGTTTCTGGATCCAAATTCCCCGTAGGTTCATCGGCAACAATAAGGCTTGGATCATGAACCAGTGCTCTCGCAATTGCCGTTCGTTGTTTTTCTCCACCTGATAACTGATGAGGAAATTGCTTTGCCTTTGGTCTCATTCCCACGGTATCAAGAACTTCAGCCACTTTTCGCTTGATATCCTTTGAGTCATACCCACAAACTTCAAGCGCAAAAGCAACATTTTCATACACATTTTTTTGTGGCAATAACTTATAATCCTGAAAAATCACCCCAATTTTTCGTCGATAATACTGCAGTGCCTTCTCTTTCATCTCGTTGACCACAAAACCTTCGACACTAATCTTTCCTGATTGAATTCTTTCAGCACCAATAAGAGCATGTACAAGAGTAGATTTCCCGGCACCTGAAGGTCCGACAATTGAAACAAACTCCCCAGGCTCTATGACCAAATTGACCTGATCGAGGACTTTGACCCTTCCATAACTCTTCTGAACCTCTTTAAAAATAATCATGAAGTAGGAAATGTACTAAAACAACTATAAAAAAATCCCGCCCCTTTGTCGAGAAAAAGATCAAATCGAATCGAGAATGATAAAATAATGACTTTTTTGCAAAAAAATTGCCAAGAATAAAAATAAGAGTAGATTAAAAAATAACCCTGCCACATAGGCAAATATTCGTTATTTCCAACTATGGATACCTTCACTGAAAGTCGAATTGATTCAACACTAGGAGCTGCGCCAGCAAAAGTGCAAATTCCAGATACAAAAGAAGTGGCTGAATTAAGAAGAAAAATACGTGATATTATCGACGCTGGACGCTTTGAACGAGAAACTCCAGAGCTTAGAAAAATTGCAGCCTAACGTTATTTTTGATCGAGTAACTGTAAAATAAGTTGAGCAAACGCTCCAACTCTTACAATTTTATTCAAAATAGTAAGGTATGTTTCAGCTTTTTGAGCCTCAGATTCAAAAATGTCGTCAGCCATCGTGATGGCGAACATGCATTGAGCAGCAAGTGAGTTCTTGATATGCATAAAATAGAACTTCAATAAGCGATAAATCTTGAGCCGCATCTTCTGGACGTCAACATGGTCTTGAGATTCAGTGATATCTTTGAGTGATTGATAGTCAACAATCGCATCATGAATCTCTTCAAGTCCCGAGCCTTTCGTTGGTAGTGCGGAAGAGAATAAATCATAAGCCGGACTCGAAGGATCGAGCTGTTCTTTAAAACGGACAAGAATCTCATCATCAAAATCTTTTCCTTGATCAAATCTTACTTGTCGATACTCATCGGATAATGAGCTGAGAACATCAACACTTAAAACATTATAAGCCCGTAAAAAATCATCCAGAATCCCCCCCAACTCTTTTTCAAATGCCTTACTCACCTGAAAACCACCGGGGGAAGGTAGGAGAATATTTGATACACCTTCCTTTTGTAGGTCGCACAGCAATCGGTTCAAACGTTCAAGGAAAGTATTTAAAAAGCTTCTTACCTCGAATAAAAAGTTTTCATTTATACTGCCAACCGCTGCATGAACAACAGCTACATTTTCTGGACGAACCGTAAGTTTTCTGGTTGCAAAAGCAGTGGTGAGCTCTCCCAAATATCTATATGAATCAACGATGTGTTGGTCATGAGATGTATTGCTTCTGTGTTCAAGAAACCTGGTCATTTCGGCCGCCATATCACCCGATGATGCTGCAAGCAATCTTAGCGAGTTCTGCACCTCCATCCGAAGGACATCGCGCGTATTCGCTCCTGATGTTCCGGAACTTGTGGCGCCTGTATGGGCATGAAGTTGATCATTGTTTTCATCTTCAAAATAACCTGCAGGTGCTGGGAGTGTAGTTGGGAGATGCTTCAAGCCAGCGGTGTGGCCAGAAGACGGAATGTCTGAATCTGGTGGGTTCATAAAAATTGTAAATATACTCTAAAAACAAGGAGCACCATTAAATAACATTTGCTCAATCAGGTCAATACATGGAAGTGATTTTTATTACAATTTATTGATGAAAACGCTTGTGAACCTCTTGTAATTGTTGATTAGTAAGATGAGTATAAATCTGGGTAGTGGTAATGGACGAATGCCCTAACATCTCTTGAACTGAACGTAAATCCGCTCCCTGGATGAGTAAACCTGTGGCAAAACTATGCCGTAAAGTATGCGGGGTGACCTTCTTAATGAGACCGGCTTTCCGCGCATATTGACGGACCAAATACTCCACCATAACCGTACTCAATCGATACATTTCATCCTCTTTTGCTGTTCGAATCTTCCTTGTACGCCGAGTATTAGCAAAAACCGGCTCAAAATTATCCTGACGAAAAGCCAAATACCTTCGTAAAGCGTCAACCGATCGATCCGAAAGAAAAACGACACGTGTCTTTTTTCCCTTCCCTCGAACCATAAACTCCCGTCGGTCCAAATCCACCTGACTCCGATTCAAACTGACCAATTCACTTACCCGAAGACCGGTAGAATAAAGCGTTTCCAGAATCGCTAAATCTCGCATCCCGCGAAGTTCAGAGGTATCGACCGCTTCAAATAAACGCTCAAGTTCTTCACGACTCAAAAAATCAACACTCCGTTCAGGAATTTTACTTAAATCAATCATCTCAGGCGCTAAACAAGGGATTCCATTTTTAGCGCAATATTTCAAAAAAGCACGAAGAGCAATTACATGATAATTTTGAGTTTTAATACCTAAAAGCTGTTCTCCAAGTTCATTGGTAAGCCGATTAAGATAGAGCCGAAATTTTTGTACGTCATCCTGAGTAATCTCTGAAACATCACGATCAGCACCATTTTTGCCTGGTGCAGTTGTAAACCATTTTGAAAACCTCGAAAGATAATGATGGTAATTTTCGAGCGTTTTTTTTGACTGATTTTTAGTAATCTCCGCATGTTCCAAAAAACGGAGAAGAGCATCCTGAAGTTTCATGAAAATGGGTTGAATCTTGTAAATCAAACTTTACACGAAAAATCACCACTTCGCACGCTACCTCACGAAATATAGAATAATTGCAAAAAAAATGTTATAATATACTTTGATAGAGACAAAAATAAATATGATGCCAAAAAAACATCACACATTATCAAAATTTTTTCGCCTCCTCTCAACAGGTTTCCTCTTAGGTTTATTTTTATCAAATACGGTTTTTGCAGCTACCAATTCAGAAGATTCAGCAAATCAGCCTTTTGATAATCAAACCGAAACCACGAATTCCGATGAACCATTTGATGACAGTGTAAAATCGATGAGTAACGAGACCAATCAAGAGGATAACGGCGCCAACACACAGGAAAAAAACACCGAATCATCAACTCAGGAAACGTCAAACACATCTGAACTCCGTCCTGCTCCAGACGTCATTTCCTGCACCGCCGATGGCACCAAATTCAATGTGGCAACCCAGGGAAAAATCACCCTTAACTGCACCGTCAAGACCAGTGCCTATGTTACCGCTCGCATCATGAAAGGTACCTACGCTCCTAACCAAACACTTACCGCAGACCAAATCCTCAAAGATTTTGATTATGAAGTTCGCTACCAGCCAAGTTCCATCACATATGTTTGGGATGGAATTAACAATTATGACGATTTTGTTGAACCTGGCGAATACTCTTTTGTTATTCAAGGACAACCGGATCTCGAGGAAAAATCCGACTACTCAATCAAAAAAATCACCGTTGAAAATCTGCAGCCAGAGCCACAAACTACCGAATCAACTCAAGAAAATACACAGGAAAGCCAAGAGCAACAACCGCAAGAACCAACACCACTCCCACCTGAACCAAGTAAATGTCCTGGAGTAAACTACCCTTCAGATATCGCAGATCATTGGGGAAATGAAGCCATTCGCGCCGGCTACGACGGCTGTTTCTTCCGTGGCTACCCTGATGGAACTTTCCATCCAAATCAACCGGTTACACGGGCAGAAGCCGTTAAAATGGCTTTGTCAGTTGCAGGGATTAAGCCGAATAGTGGTTGTTTTGATAATGATTGCGGTACTCCATTTTTAGATATTTTTGATTGGCAAAGTGGTTGGATTAAAGCCGCCTACGACCAAAAAATTATTACTGGAACATCGGCATATGAGTTCAGTCCCAATCGCACCATCAACCGAGGTGATTCATCGGTACTTATTGCCAAAGCCTTCCAAATTGAACCATTCAAAAATTGCTATACTCCAAACTGTGGGGCAGGCCAACCTGATAACATTTTTGCAGATATCTACGATATCACCATCGGTCAATATCTCCGTCCGCTCGCGGACAAAAAAATCATTCAAGGTACGGCCCCAAATACTTTTGAACCATCAAGACCTGTAACCAGAGCGGAGTTCGCCAAAATCCTCATGGGGGTAAAAACTCAAAAATAAAATTTCCATCCACCAAAGCCATCCTTTATACTAATGGCCTTGGTAAAAAGAAAAAATGATGGAAAGAGATTCACTGTCAAACCTGCAAGCTCGTGAAAACGCCGCGTTGACTTCCTACGCCATGCGAAGTGACCAAAGCTTGGGTCGTGTTTATCCTGAGCCGTTAGATACGACTCGGCTGCCATTTCAACATGATCGAGATCGGATAATTCACTCGAAAGCTTTTCGCCGACTCCAAGGGAAAACCCAAGTATTCGCCGCAATGAGTCGTGATCATTATCGAAATCGGCTTATACATTCCCTCGAAGTTGCCCACATTGCTCGTGACCTCGCCCGCACTCTACGGCTCAACGAAGACCTCGCCGAAACCCTCGCGCTTGCCCATGATCTTGGACACCCACCCTTTGGCCACGGTGGTGAGGCTGCCCTCAATGAAGTAATGCAAGAGCAAGGTTTAAGCTTTGAACACAACGAACAGAGCCGACGCATTGTCCAAAAACTCGAAATTGCCTATCCAGATTTTCCTGGTCTTAATCTCACCAAAGAGGTACTTGATGGGCTTCTGAAACATTCTCCCCATAACTACGAAACCTATACTCATTTTAAAATTTCCTGCCACCTCGAAGGTCAGCTCGTCGATCTCTCGGACGAAATTGCCTACATCAATCACGACATTGAGGATGGCGTCCGTTCAAAAATTCTCACCCTTGATCTCCTTCGCAAATACGATCTCTGGAACATGGCAGAAGAAAAATATCTCTCTCAAACTACACTCCAAGATCAAACTTCCGAATTTCTCTACGAACATCGAATTGTAAGCACCCTGATGAGTATCATGATCTCCGATCTCTGCGAAGAAACAAAAAGGCGGATCAAAGAAAACCAGATCAACTCCCTTGAAGATGTCAGGGCATGCCCAGTTCAACTCGTAGGGTTTAGCCATCAAATTCAAGAAAAACTTACCCTTTTCCGTCAATTTCTTTTAGAAAAATTTTACTTTCATCCTGAAGTAAATCAGGAAATTATCGAAGGGAAAACCATCATTAAAAAACTTTTTCATTTGTACTTAAAGCATACTCATAAGCTCCCCGAGCCTTACATTCAAGCGATTTCTCTTGGCGAAAAACCTGAAAACGTAGTAAAAGATTATATAGCAGGCATGACTGACCATTACGCCCACGAAAAATATCAGACAAACTTTACTGACCTATGATCTGTCCAAAATGTAAAAATCCACAAACCCGCGTACTTGATTCTCGTGACACCAACGAGCAGCGTGAAATTCGTCGGAGAAGAAAATGTGAAAAATGCGATTATCGGTTTACCACTTTTGAACAGGTTGAAACTGCAAACTTTATGGTGATCAAAAAAGATAACTCTCGTGAAAACTATGACCAGGAAAAGATCATTCGCGGAATTTGGCGAGCCTGTGAAAAACGCCCGGTAACCAAAGATCAGGTTGATAAAATCATTAACGATCTGGAAGAGGAGTGGTCAACGCAAGGAAAAGAGGTTTCAACCCAGGAAATTGGTGAATCCGTCCTCAAAAAACTCAGAAACTTAGACGAAGTTGCTTACATTCGCTTTGCATCAGTGTACAAAGATTTTCAAAACATCGAAAACTTCCGTCGCGAACTGGAAAAACTTCGTTAAATTTTAGGAAAAATAACTTATGAAAAGCTGGAAAATATTTATCGGAGTATTTTTCCTCAGCTTCATTCCACTCTTACTGACGCTCTATCCCACGGTAACTACTGAAGATTCAGGCGAATTTATTACCGCTATTGAAAGCCTCGGCATTGCCCATCCATCGGGCTATCCACTCTATGTAATCCTGGGGAAATTTTTTAGTATCCTCATTCCTTTTGGGAATCCTGGATGGAAAGCAAATCTCTTTTCTGCTTTTTGCGCATCTCTAGCACTTGCAACTCTCGCCCTACTTCTTCAAAAACTTTTCAAAAATAAGCTCATCACGTTTCTTTTTCCGCTCTTTCTTCTGAGTGGACCAATCTTCTGGGCTCAATCAATCCGCGCGGAAGTCTATGGACTGAACAGCTTTTTCCTCATCCTCGTGATTCTCATTGCCTATCAATGTTACGAATATCTCCACGCACGAAATATACCCAAAGCAACCCAGCAACTTTTTCTTCTGACGGGAGTTTTTTCTCTCAGTTTAGGAAATCATCACCTCATGGTGATGGCAGCTTTGCCCATCGCCATTTGGTTACTCATCAATATTTTTTCAACCCAATCAAAAAAAATTCTGAACGGCAAAAACCTCACCATTATTTTCTGTTTATTCCTCCTTGGCCTGAGTGTCTACCTCTACCTTCCCATCCGTGCAAATCAAAACCCAGATCTCAACTGGGGAAACCCTTCCACCTGGGAAAATTTCTGGCTTCATGTTGATCGGAAAGTCTACGAAGCCGACAGTGTAAACCTATTATTACAGCCCGTAATTACGAGAGGAAAAACTGTATCAGGAAGCCAAAATATACCAGTTGTAATTATTCAGGAAAATATCATTCAATTGACGAAAAATTTTGTAATCACGCTCAGCAATAACTACACCTTTTTCTTGTGCATCTTTTTATTTGCAGGTTTCTTCATAATGGTGAAAAAACAGAAAAATATCAGTATACTTTTTATTTTACTTTTTCTTTTTTACGGACCAATTTTATCCCATTTTATCAAACTCGGTATCGACAAAAACCTCCCTTCTCAAAAATTTACTGAACTCCCATTTTACCTTCCAATATTTATTATTTCCTGGACCATTGTGGCCTTTGTGGCAAATGAAATCCTTAACAAAATCTCAAAAACTACTCTGCAAAAATATGCCTCGGGTACAATTATTGTGATATTCGTCATCCTGCTTCCTTACAAAATAATCACCGAGAACCAATCCCAAAACTACCTCGCTTACGATTTAGCAAAGAGTACACTCAAAAGCCTTCCACCAAACTCAGTTCTCTATAGTGAAAATAGTGATAACTCAGTTTTCCCCTACCTTTACCTCCAAAAGGTTGAACACTTCCGTCCAGATATAAATATTTACATCAATAGCCCCATCAATGTTTTTAACTACTTCACCACCCTCAATGAAGTGGAACAAAAACACCCAGGACAACGCATTTTTGCCGACTTTCCCTTTGTCTATTACCCCGACAAAACCTACGTCTACTCAGGTGCAGTCGGCGAAATTGTCGACACCTCAACCGAAGATCAACAACCATCACCACTCAACATCTCCAACGAATCAATCACGAATCTCCGCGGAAAAGACCAAAAAAATCTCGACTATTTTCATCAGTACCTTTTAGGTAGACACTTCATGGATCTCGCCCTTACCAAACCTGTCGCTTCGATCGACCAGACAACTCTTTTTGAAACAGCCATACAAACAGCACCCAACAGTTTGGATATTTTTTCTCAACTTATCGGAAACTATCTTCTCATCCATGGCCAAAGCAAAGAGGCCATACCTTATCTGGAATCTGCCTATAAATTCCTACCGAACGAATACCACATCATTTTCCAACTCACCTACGCTTATCTCCTGGAGGGGCAAGAGAATAAAGCACAAGCCATTATCAAAAATGCTGATAAGGAAAACCAAAAACTCCTCCTCGAAGAACTCAAAAAACTCGAAGGAAGGAAATAAAATATTGTTCCTTGCAAAAGATCGTTCCGAGGGTCATGTTGATTTATTCTCTCATCTATTTGACCAACCCCTATTTTTATATTAAAATATAAAAATAGATTATGTCAAAACTCCATGAAATCAAAACAACTCATCCTCGTCATAACAACCATCACCTTACTGGGAACTTCGAGCGTTGCCTCTGCAAAAGTTCCTCGACTTAAGCCGGTAGTTCCCGCAACAAGCATGCTGCAGCAAACCATTGCCCCAAAACCTCAAGGCGAAGTTCTTGGTGAAGCGGTAGATTGTGAGTTCACCGAACCGGAAAAAGTAACTACCGGTGCCAGAATTATTGGCACAAAAAGCCTCGCCGTAGTAGCAAATAAAGAGATTTTTCAAACCACTGTTTTTGTGAGTAATGAAGGAAACACGCCTTGGTTTTCAGAAAATTCTGGATGTGGAAAAAACTATGTGTATCTTGGAACCGATAACTCACGTGACCGTTCAAGCCCTTTCTATTATAAAGATTTTATTTTCGGAACAGGCTGGACCGCTCCGAATAGAATTAAACTCGACAACGACCGTGTTGAGCCGGGTGAAATGGGAACATTTACCTTCCTAAGCCAAGCTCCAGAAGAAAATGGAATGTATCGCGAATTCTATACCCCAATGATGGAAGGTGTAACCTGGATGGATAGTGCTAAATTTAGTCTCGACACCAAGGTTGGTGATTTTGAATGGGCACCAGTAAATCTCGACCTCTACAAATTTATTCAGGACAGTACCAATCTCCTCAACATTGATCTCAATGGTGAAAAAAGCATCGTAGTAGATCTTTCCGATCAACGTATGCATGTAAAAGTGGGGGATTACACCATTCGTGAATTTATCGTAAGCTCAGGAAGTTATAAACATCCCACACCTGTAGGAGAAACAAAAATTTTCCAAAAACAACAAGTCCGAGTATCTGGTTCCTCTCCCCACTACATCATGCCAAAATGGATGGCTTTCCGTGCGGGCGGTTATGGAATTCATGCTTTGCCAAGCCTCGCAAATGATCGAGGCGTATACTGGCGTGAAGCCTTAAATCATATCGGAACACGCCGAAGCCACGGTTGTATTCGCCTTCTCCCTGCCGATGCCGACTGGATGTACGAATTTGCCGAAATCGGTACAACGGTAAAAGTTCAATATTAAAAACTACAGCTTATCTGCGTTGATAAGCTTCTTTTCTTCTTCCGTAAGCTCTTTCTTCGCTGAAGCATCCTTGATATGGTAAAAGTTTCTCAGGGATTTCTCCGTGCCAAAAGCGACATTTTTGGTGCTACAAACTGCACAGGTATAAGCAAACTTATTCCCGATCGGTTTAACCTGAACAATTTTTTGGCAATCCTTGCAATAATAAGCAACACTATCTTTTAAGTCGTTACTGATTTTTGGTGGAAAAAATTTCATTGCCATTGGGTGGAGGAAAATGAGAATAAACTACAAATCCATTCGATAAGGTTGGGGGGTTTTGTGCTCAGCAACAGAGTGAGGTGCTTGTGCAGGAACCTCACGTTTTCTCAAATTATCAGCTGGTTTTCTCATCTCTTGTTCAACATGGGAAATAATGGGGGCAGTTTTTGTTTGCTCAATCGGTTCATGAAATCGAACACCTTGTTGAGGAATGCGATGTGAAATTTCCTGTGATTTTTTGGCATGCGCAAATCCAGTTTTTTTATCAAGATAGCCACCAATCGTCAGAAGTGAAGCGGCAATAAAACAAAGAAACATTCCAACACCCGATTGTTTTTGGCTTAAATTAATACCAAATTTGGCATTAAAATAAATACTGCTGGCAAGTATCAGTAAATAAAAAGAAAAAATGCCTTCAAAAAAATGAAAGTTAACTTTCTGATGAGGAATAAGGTCAAAAATTTTCGTTCGATCCTTCAAAAACACCAAAGAAAGTGAAAAGAGTGCAAAACCAATTAAGCTCACGCCAATGAGGGTAAGTGGTCCGGTAACCCCAAGGAAAACATCACCAATGTTAAATCGGTCGAGATCATTATACCAAGGGAGGAATGCCCCTAAAATCATGAGTAAAGAGCCTGAACTAATGAGTTTTTCACTCACTGTTAACACGCTCAACTGTTTTTGTAACCATCGGAAATTCATGATGAAAATATAGAACATACTTTCGAAGAAGGCAATAAAACCACAACAAAAAATCAACGAAAATCCCCACTGGTTATTTTGTCATTTTTCATATAACATACGATGCGTTACGGTAATTTCAATCAAATGAAAATAGCCATCGATATTCGTGAAGCCTGTGAAGGAAAAACCGGAAAAGGTTGGTACACCTACCAGCTTGTTCAACAAATTCTAAAAATCGATAAAACGAACAGTTACATCCTCTATTCAAATCACAAAAAGAAACCATTTCCGATGGGAAAAAACGTAACTTACAAACCCATTGAGGAAAAAAATGCCAAATGGCAATTTGCGGTCATTAAGGATCTAAAGGGAGAAAACATTGATCTCTTTTTTTCACCGGTTAGTTACATTATTCCCTCCTTACTTCCTAAGAACATTAAATCAGTTGTCACCGTCCACGATTTGGTCGCGTTCCTCTTTCCGAGTAGTCATAATTACAAAGCAATCCTTATCGAGCGTTTAACCCTCAAACGAGCTCTTAAAAAAACAAGCGCCATCTTTGTGGTTTCAGAAAATACCAAAAAAGACCTCCAAAAACGTTTTCCTTTTGTCGAAAAGAAAGTTTTTTCAACCCCTTGCGCTCCTGCAGATTTTTTCAAAGTAGAAGTGAAACAAAAAGATCTCGATGCCGTAAAGAAAAAACTCAAACTCCCGGACAACTTTATTCTCGCTGTTGGGACACTTGAACCTCGAAAAAACTTCCAAACGCTCATCAAAAGTTTCGTTATTGTCAAAAGGAAACACCCAGACTATAAACTCGTGATTGTAGGTAAAAAAGGCTGGAAATATCACCTGATTGAACAGGCGCTTAAGAACTATAAACTCGAAAAAGAGGTCATTTTCCCAGGCTATGTAGATGATCAAGAACTTCAAAAAGTTTATAAACTCGCCAAGGTATTCGTTTTTCCTTCACTCTACGAAGGCTTTGGAATTCCTCCACTTGAAGCCATGGCCAGCGGTTGTCCTGTGGTAAGTTCAAACGTATCCTCCCTCCCTGAAGTCATTGGCGAAGCAGGACTCCTGGTAGATCCAAAAAACTCCGTTAAAATCGCTGATGCTATCGTAAGCCTTATTACCAATGATCAAGTTCGAGCACTTTTAATCGAACGTGGTTACCAGCAGGCGGAAAAATTTAGTTGGCAGCAAAGTGCCCAAGAAGCAATTCGCATTTTTGAAAACCTCTCAACAACACCTCATGTCACATCTGAAGTCGATAGGGATCATCAGTAAGCACGAATTTTTAGCAGCAAAACCGCTTCTCGAAAAACTCATCGATTTTTTTACGAAAGAAAAAATAAAAGTCACTTTGAATGAAGGAGCAGCGACGATTGCAACGAATAAAAGAACAACGCCTAAACAGCTTCCCCTCGATAAACTTCTTTCCTCGAGCGATGTGATCATTACCCTCGGAGGTGACGGAACGATCTTAAAAATTCCACAATATCTTTTTCATCACTCACCACCCGTACTCGCTATTAACTTAGGGAATAAGGGGTTTTTATCCAGTACTAAGCCTGAGGAGGCACTTTTACACCTCCAGGATCTTCTCAAGGAAAATCATCTCGTGGAGAGTCGACGACTCCTCAAAGTTACCCATTATCGCTCGAATAAAATCCAAAAGACCTATCAAGCACTCAATGAGATGGTTATTCTTCCTGGTCTTTCAACACGTATAGTGAATTTAATAACACTCATAAATAATCAGGAGTATTTCCGACTAAGTGGCGATGGTATCATCATTGCTACGCCAACCGGAACAACAGCTCATTCCTATTCCACCGGTGGTCCTGTAATCCTCCCCACCACACCTGTCATCCTCATTAATCCACTTCACGATTTAAACGTAAATGTTCGCCCGACTATCGTTCCTGATGATCATAAGATTACCTTGGAACTGAAATCAAATACCACAGAAGATGAATACCCCATTATGAACATTGATGGGTATCAACGTGTAAAACTGGAAAAAAACGACCAAATCACCGTCGAAATTTCACCGCATCAACTCAACCTGGTGAAGTTTACCAACCACCTCCTCACAAATTTTGCGCAAAAAGTCGGAAATATTTAAGGCAAATGCGATCAATTTTTTCACCCCTTCCGGTGGAGCCTCCAATTCAAAAATAAATTACCAAGCCCTGCGTCCCTCGTAGCTCCCTTTGAGGAGCGTAGCGGGATCCAATTCTTAAAGTTTTTTCAACGGTGCAATTGATAGTGCCAATCTCTTAATACCGTAGCGAATATTATCAAACTTGATCGTCGCCACACCACCCATAATAGCGGTCACTTCACCTTCACCAAAACTCTGGTGAAAAACTCGATCCCCTGGTTCAAAATACACTTCCTCATAATTTTCTTCATAATCCTCGACTGGAATCGGTGTATAGCTAAGGTCGGTTGACTTAATAATCTTCGCAAGCGTTTTTTCGTCCGCTTCAATCACTTCAACAGGGATATCCATTAAGAACTGTGAAGGAGAATTCGACTGAGTTTCACCATAGAGCATACGTGTCCGTGCGCGTAAAAGGTAAAGCTTGTCCATTGCTCTGGTAATGGCCACATACATTAAACGCCGTTCTTCCTCCAGTTCGCTCCGCTGAAGTAAACTCCTTGAGTGCGGCAAAACACCTTCTTCAAGTCCAATCAGAAATACAATTGGAAACTCCAATCCTTTTGCTGAGTGTATCGTCATCATCGTAACAGCATTATCATCGGTGTCATAACTATCCACATCAGCAATCAGGGCAACCTCCTCCAAAAATACATTGAGCGAAATACTTGCCTCAAGTTTATCGTACTTATTCGCCACAGAAATTAATTCATAAATATTTTCCAGCCGAGATTCACCCTCAACCGAACCATCATTTAAAAAGTCCTTATAGCCCGTGTAGTCAACCACATGTTTAATAACTCCAGAAGCGCTAAACTCAAGGTTGATTTTTTGGAGATCACGAATGAGTTGAATGAAATTCATGAGCGCCAAAGCTTTTGTTCCGGCAAGTTCTTCGATCTCATGAGCACGTTCCATGGCTTCAAAGAGAGTAATATCCTTCAAGAAGGCATAGGTTTGAACCTGTTCCAAAGTTTTTGGGCCAATCTTACGTGGTGGTGTGTTGATGATTCGTAGTAAACTCACGGAATCCGAAGGATTTTGAATAACGCGCAAATAGGCAATAACATCCTTGACCTCTTTTCGTTCATAAAACTTAATTCCTCCAACGATTTTATAAGGAATGGCATGGCGTAAAAAGACCTCTTCAATGGTACGAGATTGTGCATTCGTTCGATAGAGAATAGCAAAATCCTTATAATGTGGATATTCATACTGAAGTAAACGATCTTTAATTTCTCGTGCAATAAACTCTCCTTCGATTCGTTCATTATCGAGTTCCATCATCTTAATTTTTTCTCCACCTTCACGTTCCGTCCACAACTTCTTATCCTTGCGCTGATTATTCTTCAAAATAATCGAATGTGAAGCATCTAAAATAAACTGAGTTGAACGATAATTCTGCTCCAACAAAACAATTTTCGCATCCGGATAATCCTTTTCAAAGTTCAAAATATTACTGATATTTGCTCCTCGAAAACTGTAAATACTCTGGTCAGAATCACCAATTACACAAAGGTTCCGGTACTTTTGGGCCAATAAATTCGTCAGAACATATTGCGCATGGTTGGTATCCTGATACTCGTCGACTGAGATATATTGGAATTTTTCCTGGAGATCATCCAAAACCTTTGGTTGGGTTTGGAGAAGTTCAACCGTTTTCATAATGATATCATCAAAATCCAGCGCATTATTTTTTACCAATGCCTTAGAATACTCTCGATAAACTTCTGCCACCTTCTCAGTAAAAGAATTGCTGATCATATGCCGATATTTCTCTGCCGTAATCAGTTCATTTTTGGCAGCAGAAATCTGACCAAGGAGTGTGCGCGGATTAAACTGTTTTTCATCAATCGACATATCTCGCATAACCCGTTTCATAAGAACCTGTTGATCGGCAGTATCATAAATTACGAAAGTATTTTCATAGCCCATATGATGAATATACTTTCGAAGAATGCGCACGCAGGTAGAATGAAATGTTCCAATGCTTGGGAGATTTTGATCACCCCACAATGAATTTTGTTCATTGGCAACAAGTTTCACAATTCTTTCCTTCATCTCATTTGCCGCCTTATTCGTAAAGGTCACTGCTAAAATATTCCAGGGACTTACTGATTTTTCGTTCATTAAATAGGTGATCCGATGGGTAAGTGCTTTCGTTTTCCCTGAACCCGCTCCGGCAATTACCAAGAGGGGGCCATTGGTATGAAGTACCGCTTCTAACTGTTTGTCATTGAGTGACTCCAACATGTATTACAAAATAATATATATTTGACTTATTGACAGATATGGGTTTATCATTCTAAGATTCCTCACGAATTTATCCATGAATCAATCTATGCACGGTACCGGCAGACCACCATCACCAGACGACAGTGAAAAGAATATCCAAATCCCAGGCGGATTGCCAAGTGGCAATGTAGAAGTTGGTGATACACAATCAGGAATTCGTGGTGTAACGACTGAGGTTAAACTCGATATTATCGATCTTTTAAATTTACCAGCCGCAAACGACAACGAGTTAGCTGACGAAGAAACAACCGAAGAAAAACCGGAACCAAAAACAACCCCCGTTCCTCCAACAGTTTTACCAGTTGTTCGACCTTTAATGGAGGAACAAGTCAAGGTTGAAGCCCTCCCACCAAGTCTCGGAGCCAAAGTGAAAAGCCCCAAAAAACCGCGATTAAATATAGTCGATGAAAACGGAAAACGAAAACGACGGCCCCGCGATCCAAATGCAAAACCAGCGACAAAACCATCAAAACTAGATCCAGTAACACAAAGAGTTGTAGGTGTAGAGCCAGCGGCAAAAACCACAAAAATCGTCGGTGGAAAGATTGGGACAACAATTGAACATGATGAAAGAATCTCCAAATCTTTCAGTGCCAAAAACCGTGGCCGTATGCACGCGGATTATGTTGAAAAAATTGCGCAAGAAGTTATGATGTCATTCCAAATGCGTGAATTGGTTGCAATGGATTACAAAGAAAAAGGACCCATCACCGTCCAAAAACTCATGGACCTTCATAAAGAGCTGAGTACAAATGAACGTGATGAAGAAGAAAATGAATCACTATTTCCAATTTTACGCAGAAAAGTCGCAAAAATTCTTTTGGAATTCTTTATTAACTCATCCGGTGACACCAGATATCGACAATTCTTAAATAACCAAAAGGTGGATAGTATTGTCCAAGCGGTGCTCGATCCAGATACGACTAAATCCAAAATGGCATCCATTTTTGGAAACTTCATGCGAAAATAGCAAAAAGATTCCAAATCATATCTCAAGGACAAGGGTTGAAATAACTTGAAGTCTTCAGCGTAGTGCCGCCTGCGCCGCCGCAATCCTGGCAATCGGCACCCGAAACGGTGAACAACTCACATAATCCAGCCCTGACTTATGGCAAAAGTCGATGGAAGCAGGATCACCACCCTGTTCACCGCAGATTCCAATTTCCAAATCATGTTTTTCACTGCGCCCAAGTTGGATAGCCATTTCCATGAGCTTTCCAACTCCTTTCCGATCAATACCTTCTGCCGGATCGCGTTCCAAGATCTTTTTATCGAGATAATGGTTCAAAAATTTCCCACTATCATCACGTGAGTACCCAAAAGTTGTTTGGGTTAAATCGTTAGTACCAAATGAAAAGAAATCCGAATAAACTGCCAACTCATTGGCAATTAAACATGCCCTAGGCAGCTCAATCATGGTCCCAATTTTATATTCGAAAGTAATATCTGCTTTGTATTCATCAATAACTTTTTCAATCAAATCCTTACCTGCTCGAAACTCCTGAAGATCACTGATAAGTGGCAACTCAATCTCAGGTAAAACCACAACGCCATCCTTTGAAACCTCAATGCAAGCCTCAATAATGGCTCGAACCTGCATCTCATAAATTTCAGGATAAGTGAGTCCTAACCGCGTTCCCCGATGTCCAAGCATTGGATTTACTTCATGTAAATTCGCCGCAATGGCTTTAATCTCATCTAAAGAAACGCCCATATCTTGAGCCAAATCCACCAGATGTTTTTCATTTTGTGGTAAAAACTCATGAAGTGGAGGGTCTAAAAGCCGAATCGTCACCGGTAAGCTATTCATCACCCGAAAAATCTCCACAAAATCTTGCCGCTGAATCGGTAAAAGCTTATCTAAAGCTTTCATTCGGCCTTCTTTATCCTTCGATAAAATCATTTCTCGAACAATCCGAATCCGGTTTTCTTCAAAAAACATATGTTCCGTACGACAAAGCCCAATCCCTTCTGCTCCAAAATCACGTGCCACCTGAGCATCCTGTGCCGTGTCAGCATTGGTTCGAATCCGTAAATGTCGAATTTCATCTGCCCACCCCAAAACCACTTTAAACTCATCACTAAATTCCGGTTCAATCATAGGCACTTCACCTAAAATCACTTCTCCTGTGCTTCCATCGATAGTAATCACATCACCTTCTTTTACCACCTGGTTACCAATCACTACCAGTTTGTTCTTATAATCAATCATAAGGTCACTACAGCCCGCTACACAGCTTTTCCCCATGCCGCGGCAAACAACAGCCGCATGAGAGGTCATACCCCCGGTAGCGGTTAATATGCCCTCTGCAGCATGCATGCCATGAATATCTTCAGGGCTCGTATCTTTTCGTACCAAAATGACCTTTTCATCTCGATCAGTATTCCATTCAAAAGCATCGTTGGCATTAAACACCACTTTCCCAGACGCAGCTCCAGGTGAAGCTGGTAAGCCCTTGGTAATAACCTTTTTATCAAATTGAGGATCAATATCTGGATGCAGGAGCTGTTTAAGCCCATTGGCATCAATTCTTAAAAGTGCCTCTTCACGGGTAATTAAGCCTTCATTAACCATGTCTACCGCAATTTTTACCCCTGCACGTGCCGTTCTTTTTCCACCGCGTGTCTGAAGCATATAAAGTTTTCCTTCCTGGATAGTAAACTCAATATCCTGCATATCCTTATAATGCTCTTCAAGACGTTTTTTTACTCCAATCAGCTGATCATAAACCTCAGGCATAACATGATGAAGTTCCTGGAGCGTTTGTGGTGTACGGATACCTGCCACAACGTCTTCACCTTGGGCATTCATTAAAAACTCACCATAGGGCTCTTTGGCGCCATTGGAAGGATTTCGGGTAAACGCCACCCCGGTTCCTGAAGTCTCACCCATATTCCCAAATACCATTGCCTGAACGGTGACCGCAGTGCCATGGGCATCACTAATCTGATGAATTTTTCGATACGTAATGGCACGTTCATTATTCCAGGACTGAAAAACAGCATCAATCGAAAGATGTAACTGTTCGCGCGGGTCAGTAGGGAAGTCACGGCCAGTTTTTTCTTTAAAAACGACGCGAAACTTCTCCACCAAACTCTTAAAATCAGCAGCTTTCAGCTCCATATCCAGTTTGATACCTTTTGAATGCTTATGCTCCTCAAGAATCTCCTCAAACGCCTCGTGATCAATCCCCATCACCACGTTCCCAAACATCGTAATAAACCGACGATACGCATCATAGGCAAAACGCTCATTTCCGGTTTTTTCAATAAGACCAAGAACGGTTTCATCATTCAATCCAAGATTTAAAATCGTATCCATCATTCCTGGCATGGAAACCTTTGCCCCCGATCGGACAGAGACCAATAATGGATTTTCTCGACTCCCCAATTTTTTTCCAATCGAATCTTCTAATGCAGCGATTTTTTCTTCCAGCTCCTGTGTGAAGGTTTCAGGATAACCTTTGTGATTTAAATAGTACCTGCAAACCTCGGTGGTAATCACAAAACCCGGTGGCACTGGTAAGTTTAAAAGGCTCATCTCAGCTAAATTTGCACCTTTTCCTCCCAGTAAATCTTTCAAGTCTTTATTTCCTTCGGCAAAAGAGTAGATGCACTTCATATGGTGAGTTATTGATTAAGCCACAATCGTTTTATCAAAAATTAGCCAAAAATCGTATCAAAAACCATTGCACCTATCGCTGATTGATTATGAAAATTATAAAAAGCGCAATCAACCCTCTCACCAACATCCAAAAGCCCGAGTTCATTATCAACAGAATCCAAGAGTGCTTCACGAAAACCCATACTCTTGTGGATAACACTTCCAGTTTCAACCACAATGACTCGAAGTTTTTCTTTTCCTGATCTCTTGTACAAATCAGCCATAATATTTGCCAACATTTTTCCACAGATGGCAGCTCCGCGTTTATTGATCTCTTTCCACAAAAAAACAAGGACCTTTTTTTGATCATCAGCAAGGTCCTTTGTGCGAAGTTTTTCTTCAATCCTCACGGCATCAAGCTCATCAAAATTCAAACCTTGTAGTATCTGATCCTCAATAACCCCATTCTCAAGGAGATCCTTCAGTATCACTTGAAAAATATGCTGCTGCCATGCTCCAGAAATCATTTTTTCAGTTGTATAACGTCCGGTGGAATCCAGACTACGATCATAAAGTTCATCAAATTTTGATTGTTTGATACCTGAGTAGTCACCAAATTCGGTTGTTATAATCCGGAGTCCACGATTTTTTTCATCTTGTATTTCATCGTAGCCGACCGAAATATTAACACCTGTCCCCACAATAATATCAATCGCAGCATCAAATTGAAGTCCCTGATGAATTTCAAATCCTTTCGCAGCCATTAAGTAAATCGGCGCATCATTGGTGGTGAGTATGCGAACATTTTTGTATCCGTGTTTTCTCAAATAATTCTCAAAGCCCAGCCCTACCTGCATACCAATAATTCCCTCGCTTTTATGGAGTTTGCCAAAATAGGTACAGGTGGAATCGAGAGTTCCATCATTCCGGAAAAACTGTTCCTGGGGAAAGGCAAAAACAAAGACCAAATGCTCAAGTGTTTCCCGGTCATCAGAATCCAAAAGAAATAAATCCAAATGATGCTTTAAATCGTGATAAAGGACCTCTGGAGTATAAACTTTATCCTCATAAAAGTTCACGGAATGAGAAGAAGCAATCTGATACTCATTGTTTTCCTGCACCCGAATATCAAATAAATTCAAATTTGTACCACCTAAATCCAGAGAAACAATCCTTCGAGGTTTCCCTAAGGTATCGAATTGGTGCCAAAGCTTTCGAACATGGAGATTTCTTTTGTTGAATGGATCGAGACTTTTTTTATACTCTTTTTCAAACTCTCGTGAAATTTGCTGTGAATAGAGACGATAATAATAAAAGCCATGCCTCCTCAAATAATCCCG